>NZ_CP042169.1:0-1261351 GCF_002008305.4 Micrococcus sp. KBS0714 | reverse complement strand
CGACCCGGGGGTGCGCCTGCACGTGAACGGGGCCGCTTCGGGGGACGACGAGCTGGACCTGGCGGGCCTGGCCGCGCGGGAGGGGGTCGCCGACCTGGTGACGTTCTCCGGGCCGGTGCCCGCGCCCGCCCTGGCCGCCCAGTTCCGGGCGGCGGACGTCGTGGCGATGCCGAGCGCGTCCGAGACCTACGGCCTGGTCGCCCTCGAGGCACAGGCCTGCGGCACGCCCGTGCTGGCGCACCGGGTCGGCGGACTGGTCTACGCGGTCCTCGACGGCGTGTCCGGCCGCCACGTGACGGCGGGCACCCCCGAGGCGTGGGCCGATGCCCTGGCCGAGATCCTGGCGGATCGTGACGCCTGGGCGGCACTGGGGACCGGCGCCGTGCGCCACGCCGCCGGTCACTCGTGGGAGGCCTACGCGGACGGGCTGCTCGAGGCCGTCACCGCCGTGCCGCGGCGGTCGCCCGGGCTGGACGCCTGAGCCGCCGCGCTCACCGGCCCGCCGGGACGGGTGGTCCCGGCGGGCCGACGCGTCGGCCCGGCCGTCAGGGCTCGAGCGGAGTGATCTCCCCGGAGAAGTGCGGGCGCCGGCGCCGCGCATCCCAGCCCCACACGCGCGTGCCGCCGTCGGGCCCGGGCTCGTAGCGGACGGCCACGGTGGTCGGCAGCACGACGGGCGCCTCGAAGTCGATGTGCCAGCGGAACCCGGCGCCGGCCGGCTCACGGCCCTCGAGCATCCGGGCGGCCAGGAACATCCCGTGGGCGATCGCGCCCTTCATGCCGAACAGTCGAGCCGAGACGCCCGTCAGGTGGATCGGGTTCCAGTCCCCGGAGACGCCCGCGTACCGGCGTCCGGCCCCCGTCCCGAAGCGCCACTGGGCGGTCGGCGTCGGGGGCACGAAGTCCGGGCGGGCGGGCCGCTCGGGACGCAGGCCGGAGAGGTGGACGCCCTTGGCGAGGTACCGGGAGACGCCCTCCCACAGCAGTGCCTCCTCGCCGTCGTCGCCGGGCCCCTCGACGGTCACGACGACGTCCACGGCGGTGCCCGCGTGGTGCGGGACGAGACCCACCGCACGTGCGGTGACGCGCAGGGCGGTCTCCGCCGCGACGGGCCGGTGGTGCAGGACGGTGTTGCTCAGGTGCACCAGCCCGGGCAGGGGCAGCGGGAACTCGGGGTCGGCCATCAGCTCCATGGCCGCGCCGAACACCTGGGTGTGCACCAGGACCGAGGGCAGGTCCGCCGGATTGGCGGACCCGACGGCCCCGCGCCACGCGGTCACGGCCTCGGCCGGGATGCGGTGGCCGGTCACGACCACCTGACGGTCCGGGAGCTCGCGGGGACGGCGCCGACGGACGACGGCGTCCGTGGCGGCCCGCCCGGCGGCCCGGACGTAGAGCCGGCCGAGGGAGGGCGGGGCGGACAGCTGCGTGGTCTGCATCCTCACGCCCCCAGCTTCGACTGGCCGCAGACCCGCAGCGTGGCCCCGTTGGTGCCGCCGGCGGCGTCCGAGGCGAGCCAGGCCACCGTCTCGGCCACGTCCTGCGGCAGGCCGCCCTGCTGCAGCGCGTTGAGCCGCCGGCCCACCTCGCGCGTGGCGAGCGGGATCTTCGCGGTCATCTCGGTCTCGATGAAGCCCGGGGCCACCGCGTTGATCGTGCCCCCGCGGGCCGCGAGGACCGGGGCGGACGCCGCGGTCAGGCCGATGACCCCGGCCTTCGAGGCCGCGTAGTTCGTCTGGCCGCGGTTGCCCGCGATGCCGGAGATGGAGGCCAGGCCCACGATGCGCAGCCCCTGACCCGCCACGTCCCGGGCGTCCTCGGCGAGGAACGCCTCGTTCATGGCCAGCTGGGCCGTGGTGTTCACGGCGAGGACGGAGTCCCAGCGTGCGGCGTCCATGTTGGCCAGCATCCGGTCCCGGGTGATCCCGGCGTTGTGCACCACCGCGTCCATCCGGCCGTGCCGGGTGCGGCAGTGCTCGAGGATGCGCGCGCCGGCGTCCGGCGCCGTGATGTCCAGGGCCAGCGCGGTGCCGCCCACCTCGTTCACAACCTCGGCCAGCGCCTCGCCCGCCGCCGGGACGTCCACACCGACGACGACGGCCCCGTCGCGGGCGAGCGTCCGAACGATAGCGGCGCCGATGCCGCGGGCGGCACCCGTGACCACGGCCACCTTGCCGGCCAGCGGGCGCGCCGCGTCGGCGGGGACCGCGCCGTCGGCGGTGGCGACGGGCACGAACTGGCCGGAGACGTACGCCGCACGGCCGGAGAGCAGGAACGCCAGCGCGCCGGCCGCACCGGGGGCGGTGAGCGGCACACCCTCGCCCAGGACCAGGCCGTTGGCCGTGCCGCCGCGACGCATCTCGTGCGCGATGGAGCGGGTCAGGCCCGTCACGCCCTGGCGGGCGGCGCGCAGGGTCGGGTCCGTGGCGGCCTCGGGGTCCTCGAACACGGTCACCACGCGCGAGGAGGAGCCCAGCGAGCGCAGCGCGCCGCCGATCTCCAGCGCCACCGCGCCGAGGTCCGCGGGCGTGGCGACCCCGTCGAAGCACGCGACGATCGCCGCGTGGCGGGCGCCCTCCCGGGGGGCGTCGGCGACCTCGAGGCCCCACGAGGCCAAGAGGGTGCGGGCGTCCGCGGCTGCGGGGGTCGCGCCCAGGACGAGAACGGAGCCGGGCAGCACGGGGTCGCCGGGGGTGTGCCGGCGCAGCTCGACGGGCTGAGGCAGGCCCAGGGCGCCGGTGAGGCGGCGGCCCAGGGGCGAGGCGACGAAGGTGCCGTAACGGTCGGTCATGGTCGGTCCTCTCGGGTCGGGTCGGTCGGGGCTCAGCGGCCGCGGAGCAGGGCGACGATGCCCTGGCCGCCGGCGGCACAGACGGAGATGAGGCCGAGGGAGCCCTCCCCCTTCTCGTGCAGCATCTTGGCCAGCAGGGCGACGATGCGGCCGCCGGTCGCGGCGAAGGGGTGACCCGCCGCCAACGAGGAGCCGTGCACGTTGAGCCGGGCGCGGTCCACCGAGCCCAGCGCACCCGGCAGCCCGAGGCGCTCGCGGCAGTACTCCTCGTCCTCCCAGGCGGCGAGGGTGGACAGGACGGTGCCGGCGAACGCCTCGTGGATCTCCACGAAGTCGAGGTCGTCGAGGGTGAGCCCGTGCCGGGCCAGCAGGCGCGGGACGGCGTAGGCCGGGGCCATGAGCAGGCCCTCGTGCCCGTCGACGAAGTCCACGGCGGCGTTCTCCATGTCCACGAACTCGGCGAGCACGGGAAGCCCGCGCTCGGCGGCCCACTCCTCGGAGGAGAGCAGCACCGCGGAGGCGCCGTCGGTGAGCGGGGTGGAGTTGGCGGCCGTCATGGTCGCCTCGTCCCCCAGCTGGCGACCGAACGCGGGCTTCAGGCCGGCCAGCTTCTCCGGCGTGGAGTCGGGGCGGAGGTTGTTGTCGCGGGCCAGGCCGTGGAACGGGGTCACCAGATCGTCCATGTACCCGGCGGCGTACGCGGCGCCGAGGTTCCGGTGGGAGGCCGCGGCGAGCTCGTCCTGGGTCTGACGGGTGATGCCCCACTTGTGGGTGGTCAGGGCCTGGTGCTCGCCCATGGACATGCCGGTGCGCGGCTCGCCCGCACCGGCCGGCTCGGGCACGAGCTGCCCGGGGCGCAGCTGGGCGAGGGCGCGCAGGCGGTCCTTCATGGTCTTGGCGGTGTTCAGCTGCAGCAGCACGCGGCGCGCACCGTCGGAGAGCGAGACGGGTGCGTCCGAGATCGAGTCCACGCCGCCGCCGATGGCGGAGTCGAGCTGACCGAGCCGGATCTTGTTGGCCAGGGTGCCCAGGGCCTCCATGCCGGTGGCGCAGGCCACCTGGACGTCGGCGGCCGGGGTCGCGGCGGAGAGCGCGGAGCCCAGGACGGCCTCGCGGGTGAGGTTGAAGTTGCGCGGGTGCTTGAGGACGGCGCCGGCGGTGACCTGACCGAGGCGCTCGCCCTGGAGCCCGAACCGCGCGACGAGGCCGTCGAGCGTGGCCGTGAGCATCTCCTGGTTCCCGACCTCGGCATAGGCGGTGTTGGCACGGGCGAAGGGGATGCGGTTGCCGCCCAGGATGACGGCGGGGCGCAGCGCTCCACCGGCGACGGCGGGGCGGGAGGCGGTCTCGGACGCGGGGGTCTCGTGGTGGGTCATGACGGTCCTCTCGACGGCGGGCCCACCGCCGACGCGGCGGGGGCGTTGTCACCCCGGACGATACGGACGATACGGACGTCGGCGGGGTGGGTGACTGTGATCCACAGTACCTGATACGCTCGGTTTCGTGAATCCCGTCACGTCCACCGCCCGGGACGGTCGCAGCGTCCGCTGGGACCGGCACCGCGCCGAGCGCCGTCTGGAACTGGTCCGGGCCGCCCGGTCGGCCGTGCACGCCCTGGGCGCACACGCCTCGATGGAGGAGATCGCGTCCCACGCGGGCACCTCCAAGACCGTCTACTACCGCTATTTCGGCGACCGCGAGGGCCTGCGCCTGGCGGTGTCCGAGCGGGTCACCGCCCACATGGAGCGCCGCCTGCTCGAGGTCGCGGACGAACCGGTCTCCGAACCCGAGGCGCTGCGTCGCATGGTCGAGGTGTACCTCACGGTCGCGGCGACGTCGCCCGAGGTGTACGCGTTCGCCGTCGCCCCGTCCCCCGCCGCGGCCGAGGCCCCTGTGCTGGGCCCGTTCCTCGAGCGCGTCTACGCCATGCTCGAGTCGGGCCTGGCGCGCGGGATGGCCGCGCGGGGCCACGCCCCGGCGCCGGCGGACCCGCTCGCCCTGTGGCCGCGCGCCGCCGTCGGCCTCGTCCGGGCCGCCGCCGAGACCTGGCTGCGGACCCCGGCCGCCGGTCGCATCCCGGTCGAGGCGATGGCCCGCGCCATCGCCGACTGGCTGCTCACCGGCCTCATCGGCGCCGCGCCCGGCGCCGCCCTCGAACCCGCGGCGGCGGACGCCGTCCGCGCCCGCCCCCACTCACGAACAGGAGCATCGTCATGACCGTCCACGAGAAGCTCGCCCCCCAGTCCTCGACGCCCAGCACCGAGGTTCCCTCCGACGTCGCCGAGATCGCGCCCGAGCGGCCGACGCCCGGCTCCCTCGACGCCGCGGCCCTCGAGGAGGCCCTCCTCGGCCGCTGGGCCGCGGAGCGCCGCGAATCCCGCGAACTGGTCAAGGATCCCGCCCTGTGGCGCGACCCGCTGCTCGGCATGGACGAGCACCGCGCCCGCGTCCTGCGGCAGCTGGGCGTCCTCGTGGAGCGCAACGCGGTCCACCGCGCCTTCCCGCGCGAGTTCGGCGGCGAGGACAACCACGGCGGCAACCTCGCCGCCTTCGGTGACCTCGTGCTCGCCGACCCCTCCCTGCAGATCAAGGCCGGTGTGCAGTGGGGCCTGTTCAGCTCGGCGATCCTGCACCTGGGCACCGCGGAGCACCACCGCCGGTGGCTGCCGGGCGCGATGGACCTGAGCGTCCCGGGCGCCTTCGCCATGACCGAGATCGGGCACGGCTCGGACGTCGCCTCGATCGCGACGACCGCCACGTACGACGAGGCGACCCAGGAGTTCGTCATCCACACCCCGTTCAAGGGCGCCTGGAAGGACTACCTCGGCAACGCCGCGCTGCACGGCAGGGCGGCCACGGTCTTCGCGCAGCTGATCACCCGGGGCGTCAACCACGGCGTGCACTGCTTCTACGTCCCCATCCGGGACGAGGAGGGCGCCTTCCTGCCCGGCGTGGGCGGCGAGGACGACGGCCTCAAGGGCGGACTGAACGGCATCGACAACGGCCGTCTGCACTTCACTCAGGTCCGCATCCCGCGCACCAACCTCCTCAACCGCTACGGCGACGTGGCCGAGGACGGCACCTACTCCTCGCCCATCGCCTCCCCCGGGCGTCGCTTCTTCACGATGCTCGGCACGCTCGTCCAGGGCCGCGTCTCCCTGTCCCTCGCCGCCACCACGGCCTCCTTCCTCGGCCTGCACGGTGCGCTGGCCTACGCGGAGCAGCGCCGCCAGTTCAAGGCCTCCGACCCGCAGCGGGAGGAGGTGCTGCTGGACTACCAGAACCACCAGCGCCGCCTCATCGACCGCCTGGCCCGCGCCTACGCGGACGCCTTCGCCTCCAACGAGCTCGTCGAGAAGTTCGACGACGTCTTCTCGGGCCGCTCCGACACGGACGTGGACCGGCAGGAGCTCGAGACGCTCGCCGCGGCCGTGAAGCCGCTGACCACGTGGCACGCCCTGGACACCCTGCAGGAGGCCCGCGAGGCGTGCGGCGGCGCCGGGTTCCTCGCCGAGAACCGGGTGGCCCAGATGCGCGCCGACCTGGACGTGTACGTCACGTTCGAGGGCGACAACACGGTGCTCCTGCAGTTCGTGGGCAAGCGTCTGCTGACCGACTACTCGAAGGAGTTCGGACGTCTCAATGTGGGCGCCGTCTCCCGCTACGTGGTCCATCAGGCCTCGGACGCCCTCCACCGTGCGGGCCTGCACAAGGCCGTCCAGTCCGTGGCCGACGGCGGGTCCGAGCGCCGCTCGGCGAACTGGTTCAAGGACCCCGCCGTCCAGCATGAGCTGCTCACCGAGCGCGTCCGTGCCAAGACCGCCGACATCGCCGGCACCCTCTCGGGGGCCCGGGGCAAGGGCCAGGCGGCGCAGGCGGAGGCGTTCAACACGCGCCAGCACGAGCTCATCGAGGCCGCCCGCAACCACGGCGAGCTGCTGCAGTGGGAGGCCTTCACCCGCGCCCTGGAGGGCATCACGGATGAGACCACGAAGACCGTCCTGACGTGGCTGCGCGACCTGTTCGCGCTGCGCCTCATCGAGGACGACCTCGGCTGGTTCGTGGCCCACGGCCGCGTCTCGAGCCAGCGCGCCCGGGCCCTGCGCGGCTACGTCAACCGGCTGGCCGAGCGGCTGCGCCCCTTCGCCCTCGAGCTCGTCGAGTCGTTCGGCCTCGAGCCCGAGCACCTGCGCATGGCGGTGGCCACGGACGCCGAGACCCAGCGCCAGGAGGAGGCCCACGCCTGGTTCACGGCCCGCCGGGCCGCCGGCGAGGAGCCGGAGGATGAGAAGGCCGTGCGCGCCCGCGAGAAGGCGGCGCGGGGTCGCCGCGGCTGACCGTGGCCGTCCCCGGACGCACACGGGCCCCCGTCACCTCGCGGTGGCGGGGGCCCGTGTGCGTGGTCGGGCGGGCTCAGCGCAGCACGGCCTCGTAGACCTCGATCGTGCGCTCCGCGATGGTCTCCCACGAGAAGTGCTCGATCGCGCGGGCCCGGCCGGCCTCACCCATCGCGCGGGCGCGCTCCGGGTCCTCCACGACGCGGGTGAGCGCGGCCGCGAAGTCGGCGGCGAACCTCTCCTCGTCCACGGGCGCCCCCGTGCCGTCGTCGACCTGCTCGAAGGGGACGAGCAGGCCGGTCTCGCCGTCCTGCACGACCTCCGGGATGCCGCCCACGGCGGAGGCGACGACGGCGGTGCCGCACGCCATCGCCTCGAGGTTGACGATGCCCAGCGGCTCGTAGACCGAGGGGCAGGCGAACACGGTGGCGGCCGTGAGGATCTCCATCACCTCGTGGCGCGGGATCATCCCCTCGATCACGACGACGCCCTGGCGGGTGCGCCGCAGCTCGGAGATCAACTCGTTCACCTCGTGCGCCAGCTCCGCGGTGTCCGGGGCGCCCACGCACAGCACGAGCTGGACGTCCTCCGGCAGCCGCAGGGCCGCACGGAGCAGGTGGGGCACGCCCTTCTGGCGCGTGATGCGGCCGACGAACGCGACGGAGGGCTTGTCCGGGTCGATTCCGTACTTCTCCAGTGCGGCGGTGCCGGTCTGCGGGGTCCAGACCTGCGTGTCGATGCCGTTGTGGACCGTGTGCACCTTCGCCGGGTCCACGTCCGGGTAGCAGGCCAGGATGTCCCGGCGCATGCCGTCCGAGACCGCGATGACCGCGTCCGCCCCGAGGTACGCCGTGCGCTCGGCCCAGCTGGACAGGGCGTAGCCGCCGCCGAGCTGCTCCGCCTTCCAGGGGCGCAGCGGCTCGAGGGAGTGCGCGGAGAGGACGTGGGGGGTCTGGTGCAGGAGCTTGCCGAGGTGGCCGGCCAGGTTGGCGTACCAGGTGTGGGAGTGGATGACGTCGGCGCCCTCGAGGTCGCCGAGGATCGTGAGGTCGGTGGCCAGGGTCTGCACGGCCCCGTTGGCGGCGTCGAACCCGGGCGGGTTCGGGTACGTCAGGACGCGGGCCCCGTGGTAGTCCGGGTCGCGCGGCGCGCCGAAGGCGTGCACGCGGACGTCGGCGCGGGAGGCCAGGACACGGGTCAGCTCGGCGACGTGGACGCCGGCACCGCCGTAGATGGACGGGGGGAACTCTTTGCTCACGATGTCGATGCGCACGCCCCCAACCTAGTTCAGCCCGGCGGGGGTCGATAGTCTGGCGGCACGGATGCCCCGCACGCCCCGAGCACGCGTGCGGGTCGCGACGACCCGGCTCACGAGGAGTGACGCAGATGGTGCAGAAGAAGGTCCTCTCGGTCGTGCTGGCGGGCGGTGAGGGCAAGCGCCTGATGCCGCTGACGGCCGACCGTGCCAAGCCGGCCGTCCCGTTCGGCGGCACGTACCGCCTCATCGACTTCGCGCTGTCCAACCTGGTCAACAGCCGGTACCGCGAGATCGTCGTGCTGACGCAGTACAAGTCGCACTCGCTGGACCGCCACATCTCCGAGACGTGGCGGATGTCCACGCTGCTGAACAACTACGTGGCCTCCGTGCCGGCACAGCAGCGCCGGGGCAAGGACTGGTTCACGGGCAGCGCGAACGCCATCTATCAGTCCATGAACCTGATCCACGACGCACGGCCGGACATCGTCGTCGTCATCGGCGCGGACCACGTCTACCACATGGACTTCCAGCAGATGGTGGACCAGCACATCGCCTCGGGCGCCAAGGCGACCGTGGCCGCGGTGCGCCAGCCGCTCGAGCTGGCCTCCTCGTTCGGGGTGATCGAGACGGACCCACAGGACAGGACGCGGATCTCGGCGTTCGTGGAGAAGCCGGAGACGACCCCCGGCCTGCCGGACGACCCCACGCAGTTCCTGGCCTCGATGGGCAACTACGTGTTCGACACCGACGCCCTCGTGGCGGCGCTGAACCAGGACGAGGAGAACCCCGAGTCGAACAACGACATGGGCGGGGACATCATCCCGCTGTTCGTGGAGCGTGGCGAGGCCGGGGTGTACGACTTCACCGCCAACGAGGTGCCCGGGGGCACGGCCGGCAAGCACTACTGGCGGGACGTCGGCACCCTGGACTCCTACTACGACGCGCACATGGACCTGGTGCAGCCGTGGCCGGAGTTCAACCTCTACAACCGCGAGTGGCCGCTCTACACCCGCCAGTCCGTCTCCCCGCCCGCCAAGCTCGTGCGCTCATCCACCCGCCGCCCCGGCTCGGCGAACGACTCGATCCTCTCCCAGGGCGTGGTCATCTCCGGCGGCACCGTGGCCCAGTCCGTGCTCTCCACGGACGTGCGCGTGCACAACGAGGCGTGGGTGGAGCAGTCGGTGCTGCTGGACTCCGTCGTGATCGGCGAGGGGGCCCACGTGCGCAACGCGATCCTGGACAAGAACGTGGTCGTGCCCCCGGGCGCGCGCATCGGCTTCGACCGGGCGGAGGACGAGGCGAACGGCTACACCGTGACAGAATCCGGGCTGACGGTGCTCTCCAAGGGCCAGCCCGTCCCGACGCCGCACTGACGCGGCCCCGGGCCGCCGGTCCCGGACCACCGCCGACGCGCGGGCACGCCCCGGTGTGTCCGCGCGTCGCCGTCCCCGCTGGATCCCCGACCGGAGGCTCGCCTTGACCGACACCACCCCCGACCTCGACGCCACCAACGTCACCCGCGCGGAGGCCGCGGACCGCTCCCGCCTGCTCACGGTGCAGGACTACGTCGTGGACGTGGACCTCTCCGACGCCCGGGACGCCGCCGCCGACACCTATCCGGTCCGCACCGTGATCCGCTTCGCGTGCGCCGAGCCCGGCGCGCAGACCCACCTGGACTGGATCCACGGCGGCGTGGAGTCGGTGGCCCTCAACGGCACGGCGCTGGACGTGGCCGAGGTCGTGGGCGAGGCCCGGGTGCTGCTGCCCGACCTGGCGGCGCAGAACGTGGTCGAGCTGGTCGGCCGGTCCGTGTACTCCCGGTCGGGCGAGGGCCTGCACCGCTTCACGGACCCCGCCGACGGCGAGGTCTACCTCTACACCCAGTACGAGCCCGCCGACGCGCGCCGCGTGTTCCCGGACTTCGAGCAGCCGGACCTCAAGGCCGCCTTCACCTTCTCCCTCACCGGACCCGAGGACTGGGTGCTGGCCTCGAACCGGCCGGAGGTCTCCCGGACGCCGACCGGGGACGGTGTCGTCCGGGTGGAGTTCGCCCCGACGCTCCCCCAGTCCACCTACATCACGACGCTGCTCGCCGGCCCCTATGCGCAGTGGGAGGACGCCTGGGACGGTCACCCGGCCAGCGGTGCGCAGGCCGTGCCGCTGCGGCTGTTCACCCGGCGCACGATGGCCGACGCGTTCGACCCCGAGGCCGTGTTCGACGTGACGAAGCGGGGGCTGACGTTCTTCCACGACCTCTTCGGCGTCGCGTACCCGTGGGGCAAGTACGACCAGGCGTTCGTGCCCGAGTACAACCTCGGCGCCATGGAGAACCCGGGCCTCGTGACCTTCACCGAGGACTTCGTGTTCACCTCGCGGGCCACCGCGGTCCAGTACGAGGGCCGCGCCAACGTGATCCTGCACGAGATGGCGCACATGTGGTTCGGCGACCTCGTGACGATGCACTGGTGGGACGACCTGTGGCTCAAGGAGTCGTTCGCGGACTACATGGGCGCCCTCGGCGTGGACGAGGCCACCGACTTCCGGACCGCGTGGGTGACCTTCGCGTCCCGCCGCAAGGCCTGGGCGTACGTGCAGGACCAGATGCCGACGACGCACCCCATCGTCGCGGACATCGTCGACCTCGAGGCCGCCCGTCAGAACTTCGACGGGATCACCTACGCCAAGGGCGCCTCCGTGCTCAAGCAGCTGGCCGCCTACGTGGGCCGTGACGCGTTCCTCGACGCCGCACATCGCTACTTCGCCGCCCACGCGTGGGGCAACGCCTCCCTCGCCGACTTCATGGCGGTCCTCGAGGCCGCCTCGGGGCGGGACATGCGCGCGTGGGCGGACGCGTGGCTGCACACCTCCGGCGTGCCCCGGCTGCGGGTCGACGTCGACGGCGACGCCCCGGTGCTGCGCCAGGAGGGCGCGGACCCGGTCACGGGCGGGCCGATCCTCCGCCCGCACGTGCTGAAGGTCGGCGTCTTCACGCCCGGGCAGGACGGCGTCCTGCGCCGCACCGCCCAGGTCACCGCCGATGTGCCGGGTGGGGCGGAGGGCGCGGCCGTGCCCCTGCCGGACCTCGAGGTGCCCGGGGGCGTCCGCCTCGTGCTGCCCAACGACGAGGACCTCACCTACGCCGCCGTCGCGCTCGACGCGGGCTCGCTGCGCGCGGCCCTGACGCACCCCATCGCGGACCCGCTCGCGGAGGCCACCGTGTGGGCCGCCCTGTGGTCGATGACCCGCGACGGCGAGCTGCCGGTCGCCCGGTTCCTGGACGCGGTGGCGACGCTGTCCGCGCGGATCGCGACCGTGGGCGTGCACGCGCAGGTGCTGGCGCAGGCCGCCGCGGCCGTGGGCCAGTACGCCCGCGCCGAGGACCGTGACGCGCTGCGGTCCCGGCTGGGCGAGGTCCTGGCCGAGCAGACCCGCACGCTCGAGGCCGGCTCCGACCGCCAGCGCACCGCGGCCCGCACGTGGGCGACGCTGGCGCGGGCCGACGTCGGGATGGCCGCGGCCCTCGAGGCCGCCCTGCTCGGCGAGGACGCGGCGGCGTTCGCGCCGGGCCTGGCGGTCGACGCGGAGCTGCGCTGGCTCGTGCTCCAGGCCCTCGCCGCGACCGGCCGGGCCGACCAGGACCGCCTGGACGCGGAGCTCGAGGCCGGCCGCACGGCGCAGACCGTCACGTGGCACCGGCTCGCCGCAGCCGCCCGCCCCGAGGCCGAGGTCAAGGCCGCCGCGTGGGAGGCGGTCATGTCCGGCCGCACGACCACCGGCACGGAGCTGTCCAACGACCTGCTCTCGGCCACGGCGGCCGGCTTCGCCGCGGGCGGGGTCGAGCTCCTCGCCCCCTACGAGTCCGGCTTCTGGCCGCGCCTGACCTCGGTGTGGGCCTCGCGGTCCAACGGGCTGGCCTCGCGCGCGATCGGCGGGCTGTTCCCGGGCCGCCAGGACGCGGTGGCCGGCGGCGCCGACGCGCAGGAGTCGCACCCGACGCTGGCCGCGGCCCAGCGCTGGCTGGACGAGCACCCCGACGCCCCGGGGGCCCTGCGGCGCCTGGTCGTGGAGCACACGGACGCCCTGCGGCGGTCCCTGCGCGTGCAGGCGGTGCAGCCGGCGGGCTGAGCGGTAAGCCCTCCCGCGCAGAGTGGTCACGACACGCCGCCTCCCCTCGGGCGAGGCGGTGTGTCGTGACCATTCCAGCTCAGGGCGCGGCAACGCGGAGCACGCGTTCCCGGCCCACCCGGCGCAGGCCCACGGCGTCGGCGGCGCGCTGGGCGTCCCGGTCGCGCATCCCCACCCGCTCGACGACGACGGGCCGCGTCTCCAGCACGGCCGTCAGTTCGGCGTGGCGCGCCACGTGCGCGGCCCCGCCGTCCGGGTCGAGAGACAGCGCCTGCCGGTCGGCCGCGTGGAGCCAGGCCGCCGACACGTCCTCCACCGGGCCGCGCAGGTGCGCGCCGAGGGAGGCGTCGTCGAGCAGGTCGGAGACGTCGGCGTCCGCGAGGCGGGCCACGAGTGCGGGTGGCCCGGCGACCACCGCGGTCGTGTGGAGCAGGACCACGTGCAGCAGCTCCGGGTCGGCGTCCGCGGCGGGCGCGAGCACGACGCCCGGGTCCTCCCACGCCGTCGGCGCGACGCCGAGTCCCGCGGCCAGCCCGGTCCGCAGCGCGGCGGTCGCGTCGGCGCCCAGCACGTCGGCCGGCGCGACCGTGCCGAGGGCCAGCGGGTGGACGCCGAGCAGCCGGTTCAGGGCGCGGGCCTCGCGGTGCGCCCGGTCCACGAGGGCGGCCAGCTCGGGCGAGGTCTCCCCCACCAGCGGCAGCTCGCGCAACGTTGCGGCACCCACCGGCACCCCGGCCTCGGCCGCGACCGCTGCCAGCGCGTCCCAGTGTCGCGTCTCCTCCTGGGCAGGCGTGCGGCCGCCGCCCGGCTCGTCCAGCCGCGGTCCGTGAGCAGAGGCACGCGGCGGCCGGAGGCCAGCTCCAGCTCGAGGGCGCAGTGGACGTCCACGGTCGACCGTGGGCGCCCCGGGGCGTCGGAGCGGGCGATCAGGCGGACGGGGGCGTCGTCGTCGGGGGTCATGGTCCGATCCTGACAGAGCCGCCCCGCCACACCTCGACGCGTCGGGGGCGGTTTCGGGCGGTATTCACGTCGAATACCACCGCAAACCGCCCCCGGACGGAAGCGTGCCGGACGGTGCCGGGACGCCGTCAGGCGGCTCAGGGCACCCGCGCGGTCCACTCCGGGGTCGCGAACTTGGTGCGGGCCAGCTGCTCGGCCTCCTCACGGGTGGCCTCGTCCAGCTCGACGCGGCGGGCGCCGTAGCGCTCCTCGAAGGTGGTCATCATGGTCTCCCAGATCTCGGCGCGGGAGACGCCGGTCTGGCGCCGGAGCGGGTCCACGCGCTTCTTCGCCGAGGTCACGCCCTTGCCGCGCAGCTTCTCCCGGCCGATGCGCAGCACCTCGAGCATCTTGTCCGCGTCGATGTCGTAGCTCATCGTCACGTGGTGCAGCAGCCCGGCCGTGCCCACCCGCTTCTGCGCGGCGCCGCCGATCTTCCCCTGGTCCGTGGCGATGTCGTTGAGCGGCTGGTAGAACGCGTGCACGCCGAGTCGGGAGAGCGCGTCCATGGTCCACTCGTCCAGGAACGGGTAGGACTCCGCCGTCTCCAGCCCGTCGACCAGCGACGACGGGACGTGCATCGAGTACGTGACGCAGTTGTCCGCCTCCATGAACATCGCGCCGCCGCCGGAGATCCGCCGCACCACGTTGATGCCGTGCCGCCGCGCCCCCTCGGGGTCCACCTCGTTGGCGAGCGACTGGAAGGCGCCGATCACCACGGCCGGCTCGTTCCACTGCCACAGGCGCATGGTCGGCTTGCGACGTCCCTCGGCCACCTGCCGGGTGAGCACCTCGTCCAGGGCCACGGTGAGCGCGATCGGCATCGGCTCCGGCCCGATGACCTCCCACTCGTGGTCCCCCCACGTGGTCGCCTTGCCGAGGGCCCGACGCACGGCCGAGGCCACCGCGAAGGCGTCCACGCCGAACAGCTCGGCCTCGGGTCGCAGACCCCGCTCGACGGCCTCCCGGATGACGCGGTGCTCAGCGTCCGCGGACAGCCCGGCCACCGCCGCGTTGAGGTCCTCGAGCGCCTCATCCGGCTCGAGGTAGAAGTCGCCGTTGATGCTCGCGGTCGCGATCCGGCCGTCCGCGAGGCTCAGGTCCGCCGCGACCAGCTTGCCGCCGATCACCTTGTATTCACCGTGGAGAGTCGTCATGCCCGTCAGCCTACGGGCGACGCGACGGGCCCCGCACCGCCCGGATCGTTCCGGGGGCGCGGGGCCCGTCGTCGTGGTGGGCGTGCGGCTCAGGCCGCCGCGGTCACTTCTTGCCGCCGAAGCCCTTGAAGCGGGCGTTGAAGCGCTCGACGCGGCCGGCGGTGTCCATGATGCGCTGCTTGCCCGTGTAGAACGGGTGCGAGGCGGCCGAGATCTCGACGTCGATCACCGGGTAGGTGTTGCCATCGGTCCACTCCGCGGTCTTGTCGGAGTTCGCGGTGGTGCGGGTGAGGATCTTCTCACCGGAGGCGAGGTCGTTGAAGATGACGTAGCGGTAATCCGGGTGGATCTCAGACTTCATGGTGCATCCTTCGTGTCAGCCGCCTGATTGGGACCAGGGGCGCGAGAGGTGTGGTCAGGGGGTCCGCCGGAGGGCGGGCCAGCCGCCCACTCTACCGCACCCGGGCCGGTCAGCGCGCGCGCAGCTCCCACAGCGCGACCGCCGCGGCCGCCGCCACGTTCAGCGAGTCGACGCCGGCGGGCATGGGGATGACGACGTCGGCGTCGGTCTGGGCGAGGGTCTCGGGACGGACCCCCGGCCCCTCCTGGCCGAGGACGAGGGCCAGGCGCTCGGCGGTGCGCAGCGGCTCGATCCGGGCGGAGTCCAGGCCCACGGCGCGCTCCGTCACCTCGAGGGCGGCCACCGCGAACCCGGCCGCCCGCAGCGCGGGCAGCGACTGGGCGACCGGACCGGGCAGGCGCGCCCACGGCAGGCGGAACACCGTGCCCATCGAGACGCGGATGGCGCGCCGGTACAGCGGGTCGGCGGCCTGCGGGGTGAGCAGCAGGGCGTCCCAGCCGAGGGCGACGGCGGAGCGCACCACGGCGCCCAGGTTCGTGTGGTCCACGAGGTCCTCGGCGATGAGCACGCGCCGGGCGCCCGCGAGGACGTCGGCGAGCGGCCGGGGTGCGGGGCGGTCCATCGCGGCCAGGGCGCCGCGGTGCAGGTGGAACCCGGTGAGGGCCTCGAGCACATCGTCGGGTCCGGTGAAGACCGGGACGTCCGGATGGGCGGCGAGCACGTCCGCGAAGGAACCGCGGTAGCGGTCCCCCAGCAGGAAGGAGCGCGGGGTGTGTCCGGCGTCCAGCGCGCGGCGGACCACCTGGGAGGACTCGGCGAGGAAGACGCCGTGCTCGGCGTCGACGCGACGGCGCAGCGCCGCGTCCGTCATGGTCGTGTAGGGGGCCAGGCGGGGGTCCGCGAGGTCCTCGATCCGCTCCAGGCGCACCTCGCGGGTCCCGACCTCACCCACCCGAGACCTGCCGCATCACCATGACCACCAGCCCGGCCAGGCCCACGATCACGATGGTGACGCGCAGCGCCGTCGGCGAGATGCGCCGGCCGATCCGCGCGCCCACGAGCCCGCCCACGAGCGAGGAGAGCGCGATCAACAGGACGGCCCGCCAGTCGATGCGGTCGAAGGCGAAGACCAGGTAGAACGCGGCGGCGGTGAGGTTGACCACCAGCGACAGCCACGTCTTCACCGCGTTGGCGTGCACGAGGGTGCCGCCCACCAGCAGCACGCCGAAGATCGCCATGAGCATGACGCCCTGGGCGGCCACGAAGTAGCCGCCGTAGATGCCGGTCAGGAACACGAGCGTCCACAGCGTCGGGGTCACGGGGCCCACCGGCACGGGAGAGTCCGCGCCGGGGGTCGGTCCCTGGTCCTCCGCCCGACGCCGGACCCACCCCTGGATGCGCGGCTGCAGCACGACGACCGTCAGGGCCACCACGAGCAGCACCGGCGCGACGTAGCCGAACACGGCCGGGGGCAGCGTGGTGAGCAGGGCGGCGCCGATGACCCCGCCGAGCAGGGACGCGACGGTCAGCTTCGGCAGGAGCGCCCGGGACTGGGCCAGCTCGCGGCGGTACCCGTACGTGCCGGAGAAGCCCGAGGCCACCAGGCCCATCGCGTTGGAGACCTGGGCCGTCACGGGCGGGAACCCGACCGCCACGAGCGTCGGGAAGGTGACGAGCGTGCCCGAGCCGATCACCGAGTTGATCGTGCCGGCCCAGAACCCCGCGAGCAGCACGAGCAGGACCTGCCACAGGTCCATGCCCAGCAGCTGCGCGGTCAGCAGCCCCGTCACCGGGCCACGGCGGTGTACCGACCGCCGGTGCGCGTCACCTTCAGGTCCGTGCCGAACGCCGCGGAGAGGTGCTCCTCGGTGAGCGTCGACTCGATGGGCCCGGCCGCCACGACGCCGCCGTCCCGCAGCAGCAGGGCATGCGTGAAACCCGGGGGCACCTCCTCGAGGTGGTGCGTGACGAGGACCAGCGCGGGCGCGTCCTCGTCCGTGGCGAGCGCCGTCAGCTGGCGCACGAGGTCCTCCCGCCCGGCGAGGTCCAGGCCCGCGGCGGGCTCGTCCAGCAGGAGCAGCTCGGGATCGGTCATCAGGGCACGGGCGATGAGCACGCGCTTGCGCTCACCGTCGGAGAGGGTGCCGAACGCGCGGTGCGCGAGGCGGGAGAGCCCCCAGGTCGCCACGAGGCCGAGCGCGCGGGCGCGATCCTCCGTCTCGTACCGCTCGCGCCACGTGCCGGTGATCCCGTAGGCGGCGGTGACGACGGCGTCCTGCACGGTCTCGTTCGCGGGCACCTGGGCGGCGAGCTGGGCGGAGGACAGGCCGATGCGCGGGCGCAGCTCGAACACGTCGACGGCGCCGAGCACCTCGTCCAGCACGCCGACGTCGCCGGCGGTCGGGTGCAGGCGGGCCGCGGCCAGCTGGAGCAGCGTCGACTTGCCGGCGCCGTTCGGGCCCATCACGATCCACCGCTGCCCCGCGCGGACCGTCCAGTCCAGGGGGCCGAGGATGTCGGTGGTGCCGCGGCGCACGCGCACGCGGCGCATCTGCAGCACGGCGTCCTCATCCGGGAGGAACCAGTCGTCGGGAGGCGCGGGGGTGGTCATGGGGGCCAGCCTAGTCCGGCCGGCCGGCGCGTCGCCGATGCGACGCACGCCCGGCCGCGCCCGCACCCCCGCCTAGGATGCCGCGCATGAGCACCCTGCGCCGCCTCGTCGTCACCGCCGACCCCGCCCTCCTCGTCACGGACGCGCCCCCGGCCGGCGTGCCCGACGACGCCGAGCGGCTCACCGACGACGGCCTGCTGGGCTGGCGCTTCGCCGCGGACGAGTGGGCGGCGGCCCCGGAGCCGGGCTCCGGGTGGGACGTGCTCACGGTGCCGGCGACGGTCGCCGCCGCGCCGGCGCCCCTCGTGGTGACGGACGTGGACTCCACGCTGATCCGGCAGGAGGTCATCGAGCTGCTCGCCGCCCACGCCGGCCGCGAGGCCGAGGTCGCCGAGGTGACGGAGCGGGCGATGCGCGGTGAGCTCGACTTCGCCGCCTCGCTGCACGCGCGCGTCGAGGCGCTCGCGGGGCTGCCCGTGGGCGTCGTGGCGGACGTGGTGCGGGCCATCCGGCCCACCGACGGAGCCCTCGCGCTGATCGAGGCCGTCACCGCGGCCGGCGGCCGGGTGTGCGCGGTCTCCGGCGGCTTCACCCAGGTGCTCGCCCCGCTGGCCGAGGCGTGGGGCGTGCACGCCTACTGCGCCAACGAGCTCGAGGTGCAGGACGGGCACCTGACGGGGAAGGTGCTCGGCGACGTCGTGGACCGCGCGGCGAAGGCCGCCATGCTGCGCGCCTGGGCCGAGGACGCGGGGCTCACCCCCGAGCAGGCCGTCGGCGTGGGCGACGGCGCCAACGACATCGATCTGCTCGAGGCGGCCGGCTGCGGCGTGGCGCTGTGCGCGAAGCCGATCCTCCGGGAGCACGCGGACGTCGTCGTCGACGTGCCCTCCTTCACCCCCCTGCGGTGGCTCCTCGGTCTCTGAGCCGTCCGCTCCCGGAGGTCACGAGGGCCGGATCCCACGGATCCGGCCCTCGTCGTCTGGGGTGTGGTGGGGTTCAGTCCTGCCCGAGGAAGTCCTCGGCGCCGCCCACGAGCTCGGTGTGGCCGACCTCGAGGCCCTCGCGGCCCACGAGGGAGGCGATCTCGGCGGCGAACTCCTCCACGGAGTAGAGCTTGCCGGCGGCCTCGCGGCGGGCCTCGATGGCACCGGGCTCGGCGCGGTCGAGCAGGGTGGCGGTGATGGTGCCCTCGATCATGTCGCCGGAGACCACCACGAAGCCCACGCCCTTCTCGGTGAACGCGGGGATGCGCTCGCGCAGGGCGTCCTCGCCGGCGCGCTTGGAGCGGGCCACGGGCTCGTAGGAGTCCATCGTGGCGACCTCGTCGATGAAGTGCGCCTGGTGGGAGGTCACGAACACGATCTGCCCGCCGGCACCCATGCGCTCGAGCGCGGCGTCGGCCAGCGCGGCCTGGGCGTCACGGTTGAGCTTCAGGGCGTAGTCCTCGCCGAACTGGGACTCCATGCCGCCCGAGGCGTTGAGCACGAGCACGTCGAGTGAGCCGAAGTGCTCCACGGCGGCGTCCAGCAGCGCGGCCCGATCCTCGGCGACGGTCACGTCGCCGCCCACGGCCACGGCGCGGCCGCCGGCGTCCTCGATCCTCTGCACCACCTTGTTCGCGCGCGGCGCCTTCTGGCGGTAGTTCACCACGACGCCCGCGCCGCGGGCGGCCAGCAGCTCGGCGGTGGCGGCTCCGATGCCGCGGGAGGAGCCGGTGACGACGACGCCGCGTCCGGCCAGGTCCTGCTCGGTCATGTTCTGTGCTTCCTGTCTGCTCAGCGGTCGGTGGTCGTCAGTGGCCCATGCCCAGGCCGCCGTCCACGGGGATCACGGCCCCGGAGATGTACGCGGCCTCGTCCGAGGCCAGCCAGCGCACGACGCCGGCCACCTCCTCCGGGGCGGCGAAGCGGCCGGCCGGGATGGACGTCTTGTACTGGGCCTTGAGCTCGTCGTCGAGGGACTGCGTCATCTCGGTGTCGATGTAGCCGGGGGCCACGACGTTCGCGGTCACGCCGCGCGCGCCGAGCTCGCGCGTGATCGAGCGGGCCATCCCGACGAGGCCGGACTTGGAGGCGGCGTAGTTGACCTGGCCGGGCGAGCCGAGCAGGCCCACCACGGAGGAGACCAGGACGATGCGTCCGCGCTTCAGGCGCATCATGCCCTTGGTGGCGCGCTGCACCACGCGGAAGGCGCCGGTGAGGTTCGTGTCGATCACCGAGGTGAAGTCATCCTCGGACATGCGCAGCAGCAGCTGGTCGTGGGTGATGCCGGCGTTGGCCACGAGCACCTCGACCGGGCCGTGGACCTCCTCGACCTCGCGGAAGGCCGCGTCCACGGAGGCCGCGTCCGTCACGTCGGCCCGGACCGCGAGGACCCCCTCCGGCCCCTCCCCCGAGCGGGAGGTGATGGCCACGCGGTCGCCGTTCGCGGCGAACGCCCGGGCGATGGCCAGGCCGATGCCGCGATTGCCCCCCGTGACGAGGACGCTGCGGCCGGCGGCCTGCGCGTCCGCTGTGGGCGTGGTGGTCTGATCGGCCATGGGAACACCTTCCGGACGGGACGGGACTAGACTGGAGCACCGGCGCGGCGCCGTCGACGCCGTCCTGCGGGACGCCGCCGAGGGCGGGCGCGCCGGCATGTGAACCACCACTCTACGTCCGCGGCCGCGCGGGGGCCCTCCGCAGGGCGCGACGTGCCAGGAGGATGCGCCATGACCAGCTCCGCCGCCGGCTCCCGAGCCGGCCGTCCCGCCCGCGCCGGGCGCGGGACGACACCGGAGGTCCAGGGGGTCACCACCGCCGCCGCCGGCCGCAGCGCGGACCGGGAGGCGCGCATGAGGGTCTACCTGGTCCAGATGCTGGTCCGCACCGCCTGCTTCGTCGCCGCGCTCTTCACCCACGGCTGGTGGCAGCTCGGGTTCATCCTCGGCGCGGTCGTGCTGCCCTACGTCGCCGTCGTGCGCGTGAACAACACCGGCCCGCAGCAGGCCGGCACCCTGCGCGCCGTGCCCGCCCAGGGACCGGCCCTGGCCCCCCGCCCCGACGACACGGCGGCGCCCGAGCCGGTCGTGCTCACCGGCGACCTCGTGGACGACCCGCGCGACCGTGCGCCCCGGGCGCTGGGCCGAGGGTCCTCGTCCGCCGGCAGTCCCGGCCTGCCCGGACGGGGCGGCGCGTGATCGGCGCGGTCCCGGGTGAGCCGGGCATGGACCTGCTGGGCGCCCTCGCGTCCGGCCGCCTTGACCCCGCCGCCGGTGCCTCCACTGCCCGATCCCCGCACGCCGCCGTGGACGGGCCCGAGCGGCCGGTCTGCTCGCGTCGTGGCTGCACCGCGGAGGCCGCCTGGGCCCTGGAGTGGAACAACCCGCGCGTCCACGCCCCGGACCGCGTGAAGACCTGGCTGGCCTGCACGGACCATCGGCCCTTCCTGGACGACTTCCTGAGCGCCCGCGGCTTCCTGCGGCGCTCCCGCCCGCTCGATCCGGCCGCCACGCAGGCGCCCGAGGTCGACACGCCCGAGACCCCGCAGGAGCCCCCGCGCCCATGAGCATCCCCGCCCCCATGACGGACCCGACCGCCCGCGACGCCGAACGCCTTCCTGCCCTGCGCTTCGGCTTCCTCGCCACCGGCCCGTGGATCCTCGGCTTCGTGGTGTGCGTCCTCTTCGCGTTCCTGTGCCATGCGCTCGCGCAGTGGCAGTGGGACCGCCGCGTGGAGGTCCAGCACCGCGTCAACCGCGTCCTGGAGAACTACGACGACGACCCGGTTCCGTTCGCCGAGGCCTCCCGGCTGTTCACCGCGTTCCAGACCGACGACGAGTGGACGCCCGTGACACTGACCGGCGAGTACCTCGTCGACGAGACGCTCATCGTCCGCAACCGCCCCCGGGCCGGCCAGCCCGGCTACGAGGTGCTCGTGCCGTTCCGGACGGACGAGGGCCCCGTCGTCGTGGTGGACCGCGGCTGGCTCCCGGTGGGCAACAGTCCGGGTCAGCCGGACGCCGTGCCGGCCCCGCCCGCCGGCCACGCCGAGGTCGTGGTGCGGGTCAAGCCCGGGGAGCCGGCCCTGGACCGCGACGCCCCGGACGGTCAGGTGCCCTCGATCGACCTCGCCGAGATCGCCGACACCGTGGGCGGGCCCGTGGCCGGGACGGCCTACGGGATCATGGTCACGGAGGACCCGGCGGTGGAGCCGATGCCGCAGAAGCTCGTCGAGCCCACCCTCGACGAGGGCCCGCACCTGTCCTACGCGATCCAGTGGTACCTGTTCGCGGCCATGGGCTTCGGGGTGTGGGGGTACTCCGCGTGGATGCGCGCCCGCAACGACCGGGCCGACGCCCTCGACGACGCCGCGGACGACGGGCTGCTCTCCGCGCACCGGGTCCCCCGCGCCAAGCCGGCCCGGCGGCGGCGCGACGGGCGGCTCACGGACGAGGAGGCCGAGGATGCGCTCTTCGACTGAGCCGGCCCTCCGCCTCGGCGGCCCGCGGACTCAGGCGAGGGTGATGAGGTCCCTGTAGTCGTCGTTCCAGAGGTCCTCGACCCCGTCCGGCAGCAGCACCACGCGCTCGGGGTCGAGCGCCTCGACGGCGCCCTCGTCGTGGGTCACGAGCACCACGGCGCCCTCGTACTGGCGCAGTGCGTGGAGGATCTCCTCACGGCTGGCGGGGTCGAGGTTGTTCGTGGGCTCGTCCAGCAGCAGCACGTTCGCACTCGAGGCCACGAGCGTGGCCAGCGCCAGGCGGGTCTTCTCGCCGCCGGAGAGGACGCGGGCGGGCTTGTCGACGTCGTCGCCCTGGAAGAGGAACGATCCGAGCAGCGTGCGCGCCTGGGTGTCGCCGAGCTGCGGGGCGGCGTGGCGCATGTTGTCCAGGACCGACGCGTCCTGGTCCAGGGTGTCGTGCTCCTGGGCGAAGTAACCCAGCTTGAGCCCGTGGCCCGCCTGCACCTCCCCGGTGTCCGGGGTCTCCTCCCCGGCGAGCATGCGCAGCAGCGTCGTCTTGCCGGCGCCGTTGTAGCCCAGGATCACCACGCGCGAGCCGCGGTCGATCGCCAGGTCCACTCCCGTGAAGATCCCGAGCGAGCCGTAGGACTTGGAGAGGTTCTCGGCGCGCAGCGGCGTCTTGCCGGAGGCCTGCGGGGTGGGGAAGCGGATCGCGGCCACGCGGTCGACCGCGCGCTCGCCCTCGACGCCGCGCATGAGCCGCTCGGCGCGCTTGATCATGTTCTGCGCGGCGGTGGCCTTGGTCGCCTTGGCACGCATCTTCTCGGCCTGGGCCATGAGGGCCGAGGCCTTCTTCTCCGCGTTGGCGAACTCCCGCCGGCGGCGCGCCTCGTCCTGCTGGCGCTGGGCGAGGTAGTTCTTCCACGTCATGTTGTAGACGTCCATGGTCTGCCGGTTCGCGTCCAGGTAGAGGACCTTGTTCACGGTCATCTCCATGAGCTCGACGTCGTGCGAGATCATCAGGAGGCCGCCGGAGTAGGTCTTCAGGTAGTCGCGCAGCCACACGATCGAGTCGTGGTCGAGGTGGTTGGTGGGCTCGTCCAGCAGCAGGATGTCCGCGTCGGAGAAGAGGATGCGGGCGAGCTCCACGCGGCGGCGCTGGCCGCCGGAGAGGGTGTGCAGCGGCTGGTCCAGGACGCGGTCCGGCAGGCCGAGGTTGGACGTGATCCGGGCGGCCTCGGACTCGGCCGCGTAGCCGCCGCGGGCCTCGAACTCCGCCTCCAGGCGGGAGTAGCGGTTCATCGCCCGCTCCCGCTCGGCGTCGTCGACGGCGGCCATGCCGGCCTCGGCCTCCCGCATGCGGCGGATCGTCTGGTCCAGGTCGCGGGCGGAGAGGATGCGGTCGCGGCCGGACTGGTCCATGTCCTCGACCTTGGGGTCCTGGGGCAGGTAGCCGATGCGCCCGGTCCGGGTCACGGTGCCCGCCGTGGGCTGCCCGCCGCCGGCCAGGACCTTGGTCAGCGTCGTCTTGCCGGCGCCGTTGCGCCCCACGAGGCCGACCTTGTCCCCCTTGTCCACGCGGAAGTTCACCTCGTCCATGAGGAGACGGGCGCCCACGCGCAGTTCGACATCGGTGACGGTCAGCATGGGGGTGTCAGACTCCAGGGGTCGAGGGAAGAACAGGGGTGCACCGGCGGGGTCCGGCCGATCTCGACGGGCGGGGGCCAGCGCGGTGCCGGGCCAGTCTAGTCCGTCTACACTCTGGCCCCATGAGCTTCAACGAGAACGTGCAGATCGACGCCGGCCGGGCCCGATCGGGCGGTGGCGGCGGGCTGGGGGGCCGGGGCATCGCCATCGGCGGTGGCGGCGGCCTGCTCGCGTTGCTGCTCGCGATCTTCGCCCCCGGGCTGGCCGAGCAGCTCGGGATCGACACGGGCGGCGGGTCCGTCGGCCAGAGTCAGTACCAGCAGCAGACGGGCTCGGGCGGCCAGAGCCAGCCCCTCTCGGACGAGGAGTGCGCCAGCGGTGCGGACGCCAACCAGAACACGGACTGCCGCGTCGTCGCGACCACCGAGGCCGCGGACGAGTTCTGGGGCGAGTACCTCGCCCAGTTCTCGGACATCCAGTGGCGCCAGCCGCAGCTGACCCTGTTCCAGGGCGGCGTGAGCACCGGCTGCGGCAGCGCCTCCTCGGCCACGGGCCCGTTCTACTGCCCGGCGGACGAGTCCATGTACTTCGACACCGCGTTCTTCGAGACGCTGCAGACCGATTTCGGCGCCGAGGGCGGACCGCTGGCGGAGGAGTACATCGTGGCGCACGAGTACGGCCACCACGTTCAGCAGGTGACCGGCTACCTGCAGCACTCGAAGGACGGGACCACCGGCCCCACCTCCGGCGCCGTGCGCGCAGAGCTGCAGGCCGACTGCTTCGCCGGCATGTGGGCCGGGCATGCCACCTCCACCGTGGACCCCGAGTCCGGTGAGCCGTTCCTGAAGCCGATCTCGCAGGACCAGCTGCGCCAGGCCATCGACGCGGCCTCCGCCGTGGGCGATGACCGCATCCAGTCCACCCACACCGGGCGGGTGGACCCCGAGGCGTTCACGCACGGCACCTCCGAGCAGCGCATGGCCTGGTTCATGCGCGGCTACCAGAGCGCCCAGCAGGAGCCCGACATCCGCCAGTGCGACACGTTCCGGGCCCCCTCCCTGGACATCTGAGCCGAGAGCACCGCGCCTGCGGGTCCGTCCGCACTCCCCCACGACGACGGCGGCCCCTCACCTCCTGGGCGAAGGTGAGGGGCCGCCGTCGTCGTCCGGACCGGATCAGATGTTGAAGCCAAGGGCGCGCATCTGGTCGCGCCCGTCCTCGGTGATCCGCTCGGGGCCCCACGGGGGCATCCAGACCCAGTTCAGCCGCCACTCGTCCACCATGGTGCCGATCGCGCGGGAGACCTGGTCCTCGATCTCGTCCGTGAGCGGGCAGGCCGCGGTGGTCAGGGTCATGTCCACGAGCAGCGCGCCGTCGTCGGCGTAGTGCAGCCCGTAGAGCAGACCCAGGTCCACGACGTTGACGCCCAGCTCCGGGTCGATCACGTCCTTGAGGGCCTCACGGATGTCCTCCGTGGGCACCTGGTTCGCGGTCTCCGTCATCTCAGGCCCCCGCCGCGGCCTTCTCGAAGCGGGCGTAGCCCTCGGCCTCGAGCTGCTCGGCGAGCTCCGGGCCGCCGGACTCGGCGACGCGGCCGTCCACCAGCACGTGCACGTGGTCCGGCTTGATGTAGTTGAGGATCCGCGTGTAGTGGGTGATCAGCAGGGTGCCCATCTCGTTCTGCGCCTGGGCGCGGTTGACGCCCTCGGAGACGATGCGCAGCGCGTCGACGTCGAGGCCGGAGTCGGTCTCGTCGAGGATCGCGAACTTGGGCTTGAACAGCTCGAGCTGGAGGATCTCGGCGCGCTTCTTCTCGCCGCCGGAGAAGCCCTCGTTGACGTTGCGGTTCATGAACGCCGGGTCGATCTGCAGGGCCTCGAAGGCGCCCTTGACGTCCTTGGTCCAGGTGCGCAGCGAGGGGGCCTCGCCGTCAAGCGCGGTCTTGGCGGTGCGCAGGAAGTTGGTCATGGTGACGCCCGGGATCTCCACGGGGTACTGCATGGCCAGGAAGAGGCCGGCCTGGGCGCGCTCGTCGACGCCCATCTCCAGCACGTCCTCGCCGTCGAGGGTGATGGAGCCGGAGGTGACCTCGTAGCGCGGGTGGCCGGCGATGGTCGAGGCCAGGGTGGACTTGCCGGAGCCGTTCGGGCCCATGATCGCGTGGGTCTCGCCCGTCTCGATGGTCAGGGAGAGGCCCTTCAGGATCTCCTTGGGGCCGTTCTCGGTCGCGATCTGCACGTGCAGGTCGGTGATCTGCAGGGTTGCCATGGTGGTTCTCCTCGGGTGGAAGGCGGTGGGGTCTGCGGGGCGTCGGTCAGAGCTGCGCGATGCGGAGCTCGTCCTCCATGACGGCGGTCAGCTCGTCCTCGACGTCGCCGATGCCGATCTTCTGGATGATCTCGTTGAGGAAGCCGCGCACGATCAGGCGGCGGGCCTCGGTCTCGGAGATGCCGCGGGCCATCAGGTAGAACAGCTGGGTCTCGTCGAAGCGGCCGGTCGCGGACGCGTGGCCCGCCCCCTCGATCACGCCGGTCTCGATCTCCAGGTTCGGCACCGAGTCCGCGCGCGCCCCGTCGGAGAGCAGCAGGTTCTGGTTCTTCTCGTACGTGTCCGTGCCCTCGGCCTCCTTGCGGATCAGCACGTCGCCCACCCACACGGTGCGCGCGTCCGTGCCCTGCAGGGCGCCCTTGTAGAGCACGTTCGAGACGCAGTCCGGCTGGTTGTGGTCCACGAACAGGCGGTTCTCGAGGTGCTGACCGGCGTCGGCGAAGTACAGGCCGTACATCTCGGCCTCGCCGCGCTCCGCGGCGAACCGCGCGGTCGGGGTCAGCCGCACCACGCCGCCGCCGTAGGACACGGCCACGTGCTTGAAGTGCGCGTTCGTGGCGACCGAGGCCTGCTGGGCCGAGACGTGCACGGCATCGCCCTCCCAGGCTTGCAGTGCGACCACGTTCAGGCGGGCGTCGCGGCGCACGTCGAACTCGACGTTCTGGGCCAGCACGGCGGTGCCGCGGTGGGCGATCACGACGTCGGCCTGCGCGTTCTCCTCCACGAGCACGGTCAGGTGCATCGCGGCCGGGTCGGCGGAGGAGCCGACGACGTCGATGCGCACCGGCTCGGCGACCTCACCGGAGATCGTCACGACGGTGGCCTCGGAGACCGAGTTCCAGGCCGCGGCGGACACGCGGTCGTCCGGGGTCAGGACGGAGCCGACGCGGGCGTCGTCGCGGGCCACGGTCTCCACCGTGACGCCGGCCTGCTCGGCCACGGTCACGGCGGGGGCGGCACCGGTCAGGCGCGCGTCGTCGCCCTCGGGCAGGTGCAGCCCGCCCAGGCGCTTGAGCGGGGTGAAGCGCCAGTCCTCCTCGCGCCCCGTGAGCACGGGGAAGTCGGACAGCTCGAAGGAGCTGAGGCGATCGGCGCGCGAGCCCGCGGCGTTGCGCTCCCGGCCCCCGGCCCGGGCGGCCGGGTTCTGCGCGGCGGTGAGCTTCTCGCCCTCCTCGCCCATGCCCGGGATCATGGTCCGCTGGGTGTTCTCAACGGTGTCGGTCATGTCAGCCCACCGATCCTTCCATCTGCAGTTCGATCAGCTTGTTGAGCTCGAGCGCGTACTCCATGGGCAGCTCGCGGGCGATCGGCTCGATGAAGCCGCGCACGATCATGGCCATGGCCTCGTCCTCGGACATGCCGCGGCTCATGAGGTAGAAGAGCTGCTCCTCGGACACCTTCGAGACGGTCGCCTCGTGGCCGAGGGTCACGTCGTCCTCGCGGATGTCGATGTACGGGTAGGTGTCGGAGCGGGAGACCGTGTCCACGAGCAGGGCGTCGCACACCACCGAGTTGGCGGAGCCGTTCGCGCCCTCGGCGATCTGCACCAGGCCGCGATAGGCGGCGCGGCCGCCGCTGCGGGCCACGGACTTGGACACGATCGAGGAGTTCGTGTGCGGGGCCATGTGCACCATCTTGGAGCCGGTGTCCTGGTGCTGGTCCTTGCCCGCGAACGCGACGGAGAGGGTCTCGCCGGTGGCGTGCTCGCCGGTCAGGTACACGGCCGGGTACTTCATGGTCACCTTGGAGCCGATGTTGCCGTCGATCCACTCCATGGTGCCGCCGGCCTCGACCACGGCGCGCTTGGTCACGAGGTTGTACACGTTCGTGGACCAGTTCTGGATGGTGGTGTAGCGCACGCGCGCGTTCTTCTTCACCACGATCTCGACGACGGCCGAGTGCAGCGAGTCGGACTGGTAGATCGGGGCGGTGCAGCCCTCGATGTAGTGCACGTACGAGTCCTCGTCCGCGATGATCAGCGTCCGCTCGAACTGGCCCATGTTCTCCGTGTTGATGCGGAAGTAGGCCTGCAGCGGGATCTCCACGTGCACGCCCTTGGGCACGTACACGAAGGAGCCGCCGGACCACACGGCCGTGTTCAGGGAGGCGAACTTGTTGTCGCCGACCGGGATCACGGTGCCGAAGTACTCCTCGAAGATCTCCGGGTGCTCCTTGAGCGCGGTGTCGGTGTCGAGGAACACGACGCCCTGCTCCTCCAGGTCCTCACGGATCTGGTGGTAGACGACCTCGGACTCGTACTGGGCGGCGACGCCGGCCACGAGACGCTCGCGCTCGGCCTCCGGGATGCCCAGGCGCTCGTAGGTGTTGCGGATGTCCTCGGGCAGGTCCTCCCAGGTCTTGGCCTGGCCCTCGGTGGAGCGCACGAAGTACTTGATGTTGTCGAAGTCGATGCCGGACAGGTCCGGGCCCCACGCCGGCATCGGCTTGCGCTCGAAGTACTTGAGGGCCTTCAGGCGCAGGTCGCGCATCCACTCCGGCTCGTCCTTCTTGCCGGAGATGTCGCGCACGACGTCCTCGTTCAGACCGCGGACGGCCTTCTCGCCGGCCGCGTCGGAGTCGGCCCAGCCGTACTGGTAGGCGCCGATGGCGTTGAGCTCGGGGTTCTTGTCGAGGATCTCCTGGATCACGCCGGGGTCGGCGGTCTCCGTGGAGTCCCGCTGGACGATCTGGTCGGTCATCTCAGCCTCTCTCACTAGTCACTGCGGTCGGGGTCGGTCGGGTGGTCGGCGGGAGCCGGGGCGTGGCCCGCGCGGCTCAGTCGCGGCCCAGCGGCACGTGTGTGGTGCACACGTGGGCGCCGGCGGCGAGGGTCGAGAGCCGGCGCACGTCCACCTCGAGCAGGCGGGCGAACAGCGCGGTCTCCTCTTCACAGAACTCCGGATGGCGCGCGGGAATTCCCTGGAACGGGCAGTGCCCCTGGCAGACCTGGTCCGCGCGGAGGGTGGGCGCCAGGCCCGCGCCGAAGTGGCGCAGCGTGCCGGCGTAGCCGGCCTCGTCGAGGACCCGCGCGAGGATGCGGGTGCGGTCCTGCAGCGCGGTCTCCCGGCCGTCGACGGCGGCCGTGAAGCGCTCCTCGATCTCCCGGAAGGCGTGGCGCGCGGTGCGGCGCACCTCCTCCTCCCCGCCGAGCTCCTCGAGGCGGGCCAGGGTGTCCAGGGCGACGGCGAGGTGGTCCTTGGGCAGGTGCTCCTGCGCGTGCGAGGTGACCACGTAGCGGCGGGAGGGCCGTCCCGCGCCGCGGGCCGCGGTGACCCGCTTGACCTCGACGAGCGAGTCCTCCTCGAGCGCGTCCAGATGGCGGCGCACGGCGGCCGCGGTCAGCTCCAGCTCCCGACCGATCTCGGCCGCGCTCACGGGTCCACGCGTCAGGACCAGCTGCAGCACACGCTCGCGCGTGCCCTCGGCCGGGGCCGGAGCGGGGGGCGACGCAGACTGATCCGAATACACCACGCCATCATGACCTATTGATCTGGAACGGTTCAAGTGAGGCTCGCCTGGCTTGATGACGCCCGCGGCGGAACCCGCGTCAGACCGGGCGCCCCGGCCCCACGAGCCGGGGTCGCAGGGCCCGAGGACTAGACTGGCACAGTGCCCCGACCTCCCCTGACCCCGGATCCCGTGCCGCGCGACGAGCCCGTCCTGCGCCTGAGCGACGTCCACCGGAGCCTCGGCCGCGGCCGGTCCCGCACCCCCGTCCTGCGGGGCGTCGACCTCACCGCCCGTGCCGGCGCCGTCACGGTGCTGCTCGGCCCCAACGGGGCCGGCAAGTCCACCACCCTCGGCCTCTGCCACGGCATGGACCGGCCCGACGCCGGCACCGTGCGCGTCTTCGGCGCAGACCCGTGGCGGGCCTCCGCCGACCTGCGCGCCCGCATCGGCGTGATGTGGCAGGAGGGCGGCCTGCCGCCCGCGATCCCCGCCCGCCGCTTCGTCGGCCACGTGGCGTCCCTGTACCGCGACCCGCTGCCCGTCGAGCCGCTGCTGGAGCGCCTGCTGATCGCCGAGGTCGCCGGCCGCCCCCTGCGCCGCCTCTCCGGTGGCCAGCGCCAGCGCGTCGCGCTCGCGGCCGCCCTCGTCGGCCGGCCGGACATGCTGTTCCTCGACGAGCCCACCGCGGGCCTCGACCCGGAGACCCGGCCCGTCGTGCACGACGTCGTGCGTGAACAGACCGACCGCGGCGCCGCCGTGCTGCTGACCACGCACCTGCTCGACGACGCCGAGCGGCTCGCGGACGACGTCGCCATCCTGCGCGCCGGCCGCGTGGTGCGCTCCGGCTCGCTGGCCGAGCTCACGCGCGTGGCCGAGGGCGACGTCGTCGACGTGGACTTCGGCGACGCCTCCCCCGACGCCGTCCGCGCCTGGGCCGACACCCTGCCCGCGCCGCTGCGCGCGGCCGGCCTCGACGAGTCCGCCCGCCTGCGCGTGGCCGGCGTCCGCGGCCCGGACGACCTGGCCGTCCTCGCCGCGAGCTGGCGGGAGCACGCCCTGATGCCCACCCGATTCGAGCGCGCCGGACTGCGCCTCGAGCAGATCCTCCGGGAGACCGCCGCATGAGCACGCCCGTCGTCGACCACCGCGCCCCGGCCGGCACCGGAGCCCACGCCGGCGCCGCCCCGCTGGCCGCCCGCGTCCTGCGTCAGGCCGGCTACGAGACCGGCACCGCGCTGCGCAACGGCGAGCAGCTGCTCGTCACCGTGGTGCTGCCCCTGCTCGCGCTCGTGGGCGTGCACGTCACCGGCCTGCTGGACGCCCCCGGCCGCTCGGGCCTGGACGTGGCCGTGCCCGGCGTGCTCGCCCTGGCCGTGATCAGCTCCGCGTTCACGGCCACCGCGATCGCCACGGGCTTCGAGCGTCGCTACGACGTGCTCGCCGCCCTGGCCACCACCCCGCTGGGCACGCTCGGCCTCGTCGCCGGCAAGGCCCTGGCGGTGGTGGCCCTCCTGCTGGTGCAGGTGAGCGTGATCGGCGGCGTCGGCCTGGCGCTCGGCTGGCGTCCGGACCCCGAGGGGATCCTGCCGGCCCTCGTCGCCCTCGCGCTGGGGGCCGCCGCCTTCACGGCCCTCGGGCTGCTGCTCGCCGGCACGGCCCGGCCGGAGGCGACCCTCGCCGTCGCCAACCTGCTGTGGGTGCTGTTCGGCGCCGTCGGCGGCACGGTGTTCCCCGCGCGGGTGCCCGGCGTGGACCTGCTCCCCTCCGGCGCGCTGGGCACGGCCCTGCGGGCCGCCCTCCTGGACGGGGCCTGGTCGCCCGTCCCCCTGCTCGTGCTCACCCTGTGGGGCGCCGTGGCCGTCGCGGCCGCGCTCCGCTGGTTCCGCTGGCGGCCCTGAGCCGTTCCCCGTCCCCCTGCATCGAACGATCGGAAGGACACCGTGTCCACCACCACCCCCGCGGCCGGGACCGCCCCGGCCGGGCTCGCCGCCCGCCTGCCGCAGCGCCTCACGAAGGCCACCATGGCCCTCGCCGTGGCGTCCCTGGCGTCCGAGATCGGCATCATCGTCACCGGCGGCGCCGTGCGCCTCACCGGCTCCGGCCTGGGCTGCCCCACGTGGCCCAAGTGCTCACCCGAGTCCCTCACCAACACCCCAGAGATGGGCATCCACGGCTACATCGAATTCGGCAACCGGACGCTGACGTTCGTCCTGGTGGTCATCGCCGCCGCCATGTTCCTGTCCCTGTGGAACCTGCGCGGCACCCACCGGAGCCCCTTCTGGCTCTCCGTGGGCCTGCTGGCCGGCATCCCCGCGCAGGCCCTCGTGGGCGGCGTCGTGGTCCTGACGAATCTGAACCCGTGGTGGGTGGCCGGTCACTTCATCGTGTCCTCGATCATGGTCGCCGTGGCGACCCTGCTCGTGGTGCGCATCGCCGCCGAGCGCCGCGCCGGCCGGGCGGGCGTGCCCCTCGTGGACGGCGCCACCACCGTCCGGTCCCGTGCCGCCGCCTGGGCGGCGTTCGCGCTGACGTGGGCCGCCGTGTACCTGGGCACCGTGGTGACCGGCACGGGCCCGCACTCCGGCGACCCCGGCTCGCCGCGCCACGAGTTCGACCCGCTGCTGGTCACCCGGATCCACGTGATCCCGGTGTACCTGCTCCTGGCGGCCGCCCTGGTCCTGTTCTTCACGGTGCGCCGCGCGGCCGGCGCCTCCCGCCTGCAGCGCGCCGCCGTGCTGCGGCTCCTGCTCGCCCTCGTGTTCCAGGCCGCCGTGGGCTACACCCAGCACTTCACGGGCCTGCCGATCGGTGTGGTCCTGCTGCACATGCTCGGCTCGGCACTGCTCGTGGCGTCGGCGACGGAGGCCTGGGACCGGCAGGTCGCCCGCTACGTCACGGCCGGACCCGGTGCCGCGGTCGAGACCGCCACGCCCGCGCGCACCGTCGCCGCGGGCTGACGCCCCGCGCACGCGAACGGCCCCGCACCGGCTGGTGCGGGGCCGTCGTCGTCGGCGTCCCGGGGAGCGCTGGGGGCGGACCGGCGCTCAGGCGCCGAAGTGCATCAGCGGCGCACCCACGAACGGGTCCACGGCCAGGGCGATGAACAGCAGCGTCAGGTAGGTGATGGAGAGGTGGAAGACCTTCATGGCCTTGCGGTCCTCGAAGTCCTCGCGCTGGGCCTGCACCTGCAGCACGTGGGACTCCCAGATGAACCAGCCGCCGACGACGAGCGCGACCGCGGTGTAGACGATGCCGGCCCAGCCCATCGGCACGAGCAGGAGGGAGCAGGCCACGGTGGCCCACGCGTAGAGCACGACCTGGTTGGAGACGTGGCGCGCGGAGGCGATGGCGCCGAGCATCGGCACGTCGGCCTGCTGGTAGTCGCGCTTGTACTTCATGGACAGCGGCCAGTAGTGCGGGGGCGTCCACAGGAAGACCACGAGGAACAGCACGATGGCCGGCCACTCGACGGTCCCGCGCACGGCCGCCCAGCCGATCAGCACGGGGAAGCAGCCGGCGATGCCGCCCCACACGATGTTCTGCTCCGTGCGGCGCTTGAGCACGAGCGAGTACACGACCACGTAGAAGAAGATGGCGGCCACACCCAGGCCGGCCGCCAGCCAGTTGGCGCCGAACCCGAGGATCAGGATGGACACGACCGTCTGCACCCACGCGAACACGAGGGCCTCGCGGGGGGTGACCTCGCCGGTGACGAGCGGCCGGTTCTCGGTGCGCTTCATGACCCGGTCGATGTCGCGGTCGATGTAGCAGTTGAAGGTGCCGGAGGCGCCGGCGGCGAGCGCACCGCCGACGAGCGTGGCGATCATGGTGAGCACGTCCGGGAAGCCGCGCTGCGCGAAGATCATGGTCGGCAGCGTGGTCACCAGCAGCAGCTCGATCACCCGGGGCTTCGTCAGCTCGACGTACGCCCGGACCTTGCGGCGCAGGGGCAGCGGGGACCGGTCGACGACGCCGGGCTCGGCGGCGGCGACGCGGGCGGCGGACGGCGACTCCAGGGAGGATGACATCTGCTTCTCACGGTGAGGGGACGGTGGGCGTGCCCGTCCCGGGGTTCGGATCGGCCACTCGGGCGGTCCGCCTGCGGTCAGGCCTTGACCCAGTCTACTCGTGTCAACGGCTGTTCGCCCGGGGGCGAAGCATGTCATGAGGCGCCCGGTCGGGCCCGCCCCGCCGTCGCGCGGCTAGGCTGGGACGACGGCCCCGCGCCGCGACGCCCCGGCGTCGGCCGGGGCCGCACCCCGACGCTCCCGATCCGCCAGGAGAGAACCCGTGACCGACGCCGCGCAGCCGTCCACCCCCCCGACCCTGGACCGGGTGGCCCCGGCCCGCGGGTTCGTCTACTCGGAGCAGGACCGCCGGATGGTGGACACGCTCAAGGCGCTCTCGGCGGACGCCGTGGAGAAGGCCGGGCACGGCCACCCCGGCACCGCGATCTCGCTGGCCCCCGTGGCGTGGCAGCTGTACCAGAACGTCATGCACCTGGACCCCACGGACGACCGCTGGGAGGGCCGGGATCGCTTCATCCTCTCCGCGGGCCACGCCTCGCTCATCCAGTACCTGCAGTTGTTCGCCGCGGGCGCCGGGCTCGAGATCGAGGACATCCAGGGGCTGCGCACCGAGGGATCCAGGACCCCGGGCCACCCGGAGTACGGCCACACCCACGGCGTCGAGGTGACCACGGGTCCGCTGGGCCAGGGCCTGGCGATGGGCGTCGGCTTCGCGTACGAGCAGCGCCGCGTGCGCGGGCTGATGGACCCCGACGCCGCCCCCGGCACCTCCCCGTTCGACCACCACGTGTTCGTGCTCGCCTCCGACGGGGACATCCAGGAGGGCGTCGCCGCCGAGGCCTCCTCGCTGGCCGGGCACCAGGAGCTCGGGAACCTGGTCGTCGTCTACGACGCGAACCGCATCTCGATCGAGGACGACACGGACATCGCGTTCACCGAGGACGTGGTCCGCCGCTACGAGGCCTACGGCTGGCACGTGCAGGAGGTCGACTGGACCAACGGCGCCCAGGGCCACGCCGTGACCGAGTACACGGAGGACGTGGAGGCCCTGTACGACGCCCTCGTCGCGGCCAAGGCCGAGACCGGCCGGCCCTCGCTGATCAAGCTGCGCACCGTGATCGGCTGGCCCTCCCCCACGAAGCAGAACACCGGCGGCATCCACGGCTCCAAGCTCGGCACGGACGAGGTCGCCGGCCTCAAGGAGAGCCTCGGGCTGGACCCGACCAAGACCTTCGACGTCGACCCCGAGCTCCTGGCCCGCGCCCGGTCCATCGCCGAGCGCTCGGCAGAGTACCGCCGCGGCTGGGAGGTGGCGTTCCAGGCCTGGCGCGAGGCGAACCCGGAGAACGCGCGGCTGTACGACCGACTGGCCGGACGAGAGCTGCCCGCTGGCTTCGCGGACGCGTTCCCGTCCTGGGACGCGGACGAGAAGGGCCTGGCCACGCGCGCGGCCTCCGGAGAGGTGCTCACGGCCCTCGCGCCGGTCATGCCCGAGCTCTGGGGCGGCTCGGCCGACCTCGCCGGGTCGAACAACACCACCATGAAGGGCGAGCCCTCCTTCATCCCGGCCCGCCGCTCCACCGCCACGTGGCAGGGCCACGAGTACGGCCGCACCCTGCACTTCGGCGTCCGCGAGTTCGCGGCCGGGGCGATCGTCAACGGCATCACGATCGGCGGCCTGACCCGCGCGTACGTGGGCACGTTCCTGACGTTCTCCGACTACATGCGCCCCGCCGTCCGCCTGGCCGCCCTCATGGGCACCCCGAGCACGTACGTGTGGACGCACGACTCCATCGGCCTCGGCGAGGACGGCCCCACGCACCAGCCGGTGGAGCACCTGGCCGCCCTGCGGGCCATCCCCGGGCTCGACGTCGTCCGCCCGGCCGACGCCAACGAGACCGCGTGGGCGTGGCGGACGGTGCTCGAGCACCGGGACCGCCCGGCCGGGCTCGTCCTGTCCCGGCAGAGCCTGCCCGTGCTCCCCCGGGACACGGACGGCTTCGCCCCCGCCTCGGGCGTGGCCCGCGGCGCCTACGTCCTCATCGACGCCACGGATGCCGACGGCGCGCCGACGCCGGCCCGCGCGCTGCTGATCGCGACCGGCTCCGAGGTCTCCGTGGCCGTGCGGGCCCGCGCGCTGCTGCAGGCCGACGGCGTCCCGACCCGCGTCGTCTCCGCCCCCTGCCTCGAGTGGTTCGCCGAGCAGGACGAGGCCTACCGGGCCGAGGTCCTGCCCGACGGCCCCGACGCCCCGGTCCGCGTCTCCGTCGAGGCCGGCATCGCGATGCCGTGGTTCGAGCACACGGTGACGGCCTCCTCCCCGGGCGCCCGCGTGAGCCTCGAGCACTACGGCGAGTCGGCCGACGGCGCCCGCCTGATGGAGAAGTACGGATTCACTGGCGAGCACGTCGCCGAGGTGACCCGCGGCCTCCTCTGAGGCCCGGCGCCCACGGCGCCCCGAGCACGTCCACCCCGAAGGGAAGGCACCCGCAGACCATGAGCACCCCGCAGAACCCGAACACCGCCGCGCTGGCCCAGGCCGGTGTGTCGATCTGGCTCGACGACCTCTCCCGCACGCGGCTGGACGAGGGCACGCTCGAAGAGCTGATCGCCACCCGCTCGGTCACCGGCGTCACCACGAACCCGTCCATCTTCGCGGTCGCCCTCGCGGACGCGGGCGCCTACCAGGGACAGCTGCGCGACCTCGCCGCGGCCGGCGCCTCGGTGGACGAGGCCGTCGTCGCCCTGACGACCGAGGACGTGCGCCGCGCCGCCGACGTGCTCGCGCCCGTCCACGAGCGCACCGGCGGGGCGGACGGCTTCGTCTCCCTTGAGGTCGATCCGCGCCTGGCCCGCGACGCCGCCGGCACCGTGGCGCAGGCCCGCGAGCTGGCGGCGGCCGTCGACCGTCCCAACCTCATGGTGAAGATCCCCGCGACCGTGGAGGGCCTGTCCGCCATCGCGGACGTGCTCGGCGCGGGCATCAGCGTGAACGTGACCCTGATCTTCTCCCTGCCCCGCTACCGCCGGGTGCTCAACGCCTGGCTCACCGGCCTGGAGAAGGCCCGGGCGAACGGGCACGACGTCCGCCGCCTCCACTCGGTGGCCTCCTTCTTCGTCTCCCGTGTGGACACGGAGGTCGACGCGCGGCTGCGCGCGATCGGCACCCCCGAGGCCGAGGCGCTGACCGGCCGGGCCGCCGTCGCCAACGCGCGCCTGGCCTACCGAGCCTTCGAGCAGGCCCTGGACTCGGAGCGCTGGCGCCTGCTCGAGGCGGCCGGCGCCCCCGTGCAGCGGCCCCTGTGGGCCTCCACCGGCGTCAAGGACCCCGCCCTGCCGGACACGCTGTACGTCACCGAACTCGTGGCACCGCACACCGTGACCACCCTGCCGGAGAAGACCCTCGAGGCGGTCGCCGACCACGGGGTGATTGCGGCGGACACCGTCACGGGCGCCTACGCCGAGGCCGATGCCCTGCTCGACGCGGTCGGCGCGGCAGGCGTGTCCTACCAGGACGTCGTGGACGTGCTGGAGACTGAGGGCCTGGAGAAGTTCGAGGCCGCGTGGGACGAGCTGCTCGGCTCGGTCCGCTCCGGGCTCGACGCCCATCGCTGACCGCACCCGCCCCCCGACCCCGCCGCCCGCTCGCCACGCGCACGGAAGGACCCCCCATGAGCACCCTCGGCCTCACCGCCACCGGAGCCGCCCTCGAGGCGATCGACCGCCATCTGCCCGCCCTCCTCCAGGACCGCGTCGCCTCCCGCCTCGGGGCGCAGGACGCCGACCTGTGGGGGGCGCCGGCCCGCGACGAGGCCGCCAAGCGGCTCGGCTGGATCGACCTGTTCGAGGACTCCCGCGCCCTCGTCCCAGACATCGCCCAGCTGACCCGGGAGCTGCGCGCCGAGGGCGTGGACCGCGTGGTCCTGGCGGGCATGGGCGGCTCGTCCCTGGCCCCCGAGGTGATCGCGGCGACGGCCGGCGTCGAGCTCGAGGTCCTGGACTCCACGGACCCGCTCCAGGTCTCCCGCGCCCTCGAGCGCGACCTCGAGCGAACCGTGCTGGTGGTCTCCTCCAAGTCCGGCTCCACCGTGGAGACCGACTCGCAGCGCCGCGTCGTCGAGGCCGCGTTCCGCGACGCCGGGATCGACCCCCGCACCCGCCTGGTCGCCGTCACGGACCCGGGCTCACCGCTGCACGCCGCGTGCGAGTCCGCCGGCTGGCGCGCCGTCTTCACCGCGGACCCGACCGTGGGCGGGCGTTTCTCGGCCCTCACCGCGTTCGGCCTGGTCCCCACCGGCCTGGCCGGCGTGGACGTCGCGGCCCTGCTGGACGACGCGGAGGCCGTGCTCGACCTGCTGATCGCCGACGACGAGGACAACCCGGGCCTGCAGCTCGGCGCGGCCCTGGGCGGCACCCGCCCGCTGCGCGACAAGCTCGTCTTCGCCGACCACGGGTCCGGCATCGCCGGACTGCCGGCCTGGATCGAGCAGCTGATCGCCGAGTCCACGGGCAAGGACGGCACCGGGCTGCTGCCCGTCGTCGTCGCCCCCGGCGACCCCGAGACCGTGTGGGACGCCCCCGACCTGCTGCAGGTGCAGCTCGTCGGCGAGGACGACGTCGCGGCCCCGGGCCACGGCGTGCAGGTCGCCGGCTCGCTCGGCGCCCAGCTGCTGCTGTGGGAGGTGGCCACCGCGGTGGCCGGCCGCCTGCTCGGGATCAACCCCTTCGACCAGCCGGACGTGGAGGCCGCCAAGGCCGCCGCCCGCACCCTGCTGGACGGCCCCGCCGCCGAGCGGCCGGCCGACGGCGAGGTGGAGGGTGTCGAGGTCTCCGGCCCGGCGTCCGTGACCTCTGCCCCGGACCTGGCCGGCGTGCTGCGCGCCACGGCGGCACTGGTGCCCGAGGGCGGCTACCTGGCGGTCCACGCCTACCTCTCCCGTCATGACGACGCCGAGCTCGAGGAGCTGCGCGCGGACCTGGCGGACCTGGTCGGCCGCCCGGTCACGTTCGGCTGGGGTCCGCGGTTCCTGCACTCCACCGGACAGTTCCACAAGGGCGGCCCGGCCGTCGGCGTGTTCCTGCAGATCACCGGCGACGCCGGCCTGGACCTCGAGGTGCCCGGCCGCCCGTTCTCCCTGGGCAGGCTCATCGCCGCGCAGGCAGCGGGCGACGCCCGGGTGCTGGGCGATCTCGGCCGCCCCGTGGTCACCCTGCACCTGCGCCGCCGCGACGCGGGCATCGAGGCCCTGAGGAGCGCCGTCCGTGGCCGGTGAGTCCCGGACCGCCCCCCGCAACCCGCTGCGCGACCCCCGTGACCGGCGCCTGACCCGCATCGCGGGCCCGTCGGCGCTCGTGCTGTTCGGCGTGACGGGCGACCTGGCGAAGAAGAAGCTCCTGCCGGCCATGTACGACCTGGCCCAACGCGGCCTGCTGCCGCCGGCGTTCTCCCTCGTCGGCTTCGGTCGCCGCAGCTGGTCCGACGAGGAGTTCGCCGACTACGTGCGCGCCGCCGTCGAGGCCTCCTCCCGGACCACGTTCGACGAGACCGTGTGGGACCAGTTCCAGGGCGGTCTGCGCTTCGTCTCCGGCGCGTTCGACGACGAGGCTGCCTACGTCCGTCTCGACGAGGTGCTCGCCGAGCTCGAGACCTCACGCGGCACGCGGGGGAACACCGCGTTCTACCTCTCCATCCCGCCGGACTGGTTCGAGGCCGTCTCCCGCCACCTGGCCGACCAGGGCCTGGCCGACCGGTCGCAGCCGGCCGAGGGCCCGTGGCGCCGCGTGGTCATCGAGAAGCCCTTCGGCCACGACCTGGCCAGCGCGCAGGAGCTCAATGCTGTGATCGAGCGCGTCTTCCCCTCGGACGCGGTGTTCCGCATCGACCACTACCTCGGCAAGGAGACGGTGCAGAACATCCTCGCGTTCCGGTTCGCCAACCGGATGTTCGAGCCGCTCTGGAACGCGGAGCACGTGGACCACGTCCAGATCACGATGGCCGAGGACATCGGCATCGGTGGACGGGCGAGCTACTACGACGGCGTGGGCGCGGCGCGCGACGTCATCCAGAACCACCTCCTGCAGCTGCTCGCGTTCACCGCGATGGAGGAGCCGATCTCGTTCGACGCGGACCATCTGCGCGCGGAGAAGGAGAAGGTCCTCGAGGCCGTGACCGTCCCGGACACGCCCGAGGGACTCGCGGCGGCCTCCGCCCGCGGCCAGTACACCTCCGGCTGGCAGGGCGGCGAGCGGGTCACGGGATTCCTCGACGAGGAGGGCTTCAACCCGGCGTCCGTCACGGAGACGTACGCCGCGCTCAAGGTGGGCATCCGCACGCGGCGCTGGCAGGGCGTGCCGTTCTACCTGCGGGCCGGCAAACGCCTCGGCCGGCGGGTGACGGAGATCGCCGTCGTCTTCAAGAAGCCCCCGCACCTGCTGTTCCCCGTCCACGACGGGGACGAGTTCGGGCAGAACATCATCGTCATCCGGGTGCAGCCGGACGAGGGCGTCACCATCCGCTTCGCGTCCAAGGTGCCCGGCACGCAGACCGAGATCCGCGACGTCACGATGGACTTCGGCTACGGCCACGCCTTCACCGAGGACTCCCCCGAGGCGTACGAGCGTCTCATCCTCGACGTGCTCCTCGGGGAGCCGCCGCTGTTCCCGCGCCAGGCCGAGGTGGAGCTGTCCTGGCGGATCGTGGACCCGTTCGAGGAGCACTGGGCGAGCCTGGGCACCCAGCCCGAGCCCTACGCCCCGGGCACGTGGGGACCGCCCTCGGCCGACGCCCTCATGGCCCGCGACGGACGAAGCTGGAGGCGCCCGTGAAGATCCGCATGCACGACACCACCACCTCCCAGGTGGCCAAGCGCATCACGCAGCTGCGCGAGAAGAGCGGGGTCGTGGCCCTCGGCCGCGTCCTCACGCTCGTGATCAGCACGGACGACGCCGGCATCGAGTCCGCCGTCCAGGCCGCCAACGCGGCCTCGCTCGAACACCCGTGCCGCATCGTCGTCCTGGCCCTGGGCGACCCCGCGGCCCCCACCCGCCTGGACGCCGAGATCCGGGTCGGGGGCGACGCCGGCGCCTCCGACGTCGTGGTGCTGTGGTGCGCCGGGGAGAACGCCCACGCCGACGAGTCGCTCGTCTCCGGGCTGCTCCTGCCCGATGCGCCCATCGTCGTGTGGTGGCCCGGGGTGCCACCCGGGGTCCCCTCGGCGACGGCGCTCGGTCGCCTGGCCCACCGCCGGATCACGGACACGGCCTCGGCGTCCGCGGCCGAGCCCGCCCTGTGGGCTCTGCGCGCGGGCCACCATGAGGGGGACACCGACCTGGCCTGGACGCGCCTGACGCTGTGGCGGATCCAGGTGGCCGGGATCTTCGACACGCTCGACGTGGCCACCCTGCGCTCGGTGACGGTGGACGGGGCGCCGGACTCCCCCAGCACCATGCTGCTCGCGGCGTGGCTCACCCTGACCCTGAAGGTGCCCGTGACGATCGCGCACTCGAAGGTCGGCCACGGGATCCGTGCGGTGCGCCTGCGGTGCACGGACGGGGACGTGGTGCTCTCCCGCTCGCAGTCGCAGGTGGCCCGGCTCTATCAGCAGGGCCGGCCGGTGCAGCGCATCTCCCTGCCACGCCGGACGATCCAGGACTGCCTGGCCGAGGAGCTGCGCCGCCTGGACCCGGACGAGGTCTTCGGCGCCGTGCTCCACCAGGGCCTGCCGCGCACGGACCTCTCCCCCGTGCAGGCCTCCGAACGCTGAGGGGCCCCCGGCGCCCCACCGGTCCGGGACGCGCGAACGCCCCGCACGGATCTTCCGTGCGGGGCGTTCGCGTCGGGGCCCGGCGGGGCGGCCTCAGGACTCCATGGTCAGACGCGGCAGGACGCCGAGCAGGGCGATCACGACACCCCAGGCGACCACGGAGCCGACGGTCAGGCGGGTGAGCAGACGCTGGGCGGAGCCCGAGGAGCTCATCGAGCTGGTCACGCCGCCGCCGAACATGTCCGAGACGCCGCCGCCGCGGCCCTTGTGCAGCAGGATGAGCAGCACGATGACCACGCTGAGCACGACCACGAGGATCTGCAGGGCCAGGGTCAGGACGTCCACGGGAGGGCTCCTCGGGTCGAGGTGCGGCCCCGGCGCGCGCCGGGGCCGTCACGGAGAATGCGGTCGGTCGGGCCGGACGGATCAGGCCTGGTCGAACCGGACGATCTTAGCAAACTCGTCCGCGTCGAGGCTGGCGCCGCCCACGAGGGCGCCGTCCACGTCTGGCTGCGCCAGCAGCGCCGGCGCGCTGGAGGACTTCACGGAGCCGCCGTAGAGGATCCGCAGTCCGGCGGCGACGTCGTCGCCGTGCAGTGCGGCCACGCGGGCGCGCAGGGCCGCGCACATCTGCTGCGCGTCCTCGGGGCCGGCGACCTCGCCCGTGCCGATCGCCCACACGGGCTCGTAGGCGACGACGACGCCGGCCACGTCCTGCGCCGACAGGCCCGCGATCGAGCCCTCCAGCTGGGCGAGCGTGTGCTCGACGTGCCGGCCGGCCTGGCGCACCTCCAGGCCCTCGCCCACGCAGATCACCGGGGTGAGGCCGTGGCGCAGGGCCGCGGCGGCCTTGCGCGCGACGAGGGCGTCGTCCTCCCCGTGGAGGGTGCGGCGCTCGGAGTGGCCCACGATCGCGTAACGGCACCCCAGCGCGGCCAGGAACGCGCCGGAGACGTCGCCCGTGTAGGCGCCGGCGTCCTCGGGCGAGAGGTCCTGCGCGCCGTAGACGAGGTCCAGGCGGTCACCGGTGACGAGCGTCTGCACGGACCGCAGGCCCGTGAAGGGCGGGAACACCGCGACCTCCACGGCCTCCTGGTCATGGTCCGCGTCCGAGAGGAGCCACGTGAGGCGCTGCACCAGGGTGACGGCCTCGAGGTGGTCCAGGTTCATCTTCCAGTTGCCCGCGATCAGCGGCACGCGCGTGGTCTGCTCCGCCATGCTCACGCCCGCCCCTCGCCGGCCAGGGCGGTGACACCCGGCAGCTCCTTGCCCTCGAGGTATTCGAGGGAGGCGCCGCCGCCGGTGGAGATGTGGCCGAACGCGTCGTCGGCGAAGCCGAGCGTGCGCACGGCCGCCGCGGAGTCGCCGCCGCCGACCACCGACAGGCCGCCGGCCGCGGAGGCCTCGGTGAGGGCCCGGGCCACCGCCCGGGTGCCCTCCGCGAAGGCCGGGAACTCGAACACGCCCATGGGGCCGTTCCAGAACACGGTCTGGGCGCCGCGGATCTGCTCCGCGAACGCCCGGGCCGTCTCGGGGCCGATGTCCAAGCCCATGGCGGACGCGCCGTGCGCGCCCGAGGTGAGGGCGTCCACGGCCAGGACCTCGTGCTCGGCGTCGGCCGCGAAGCCGGAGGCCATGACGATGTCCGTGGGGAGCACGATGCGGGCGGCCCCGGCCTCGGAGCGGCGCAGGTACTCGCGGACGGTGTCGAGCTGGTCCTCCTCGAGCAGGGAGGCGCCCACCTCGTGGCCCTGCGCCTTGAGGAACGTGAAGAGCATGCCGCCGCCGATCAGCAGCGTGTCGGCCTTGTCCAGCAGGTTGTCGATCACGGCCAGCTTGTCCGAGACCTTCGACCCGCCCAGCACGACGACGTAAGGCCGCTCCGGGGACTCGGTCAGACGGGTGAGCACCTCGAGCTCGGCGGCGACCAGCGGGCCCTGGTGGGCCGGCAGCTGTGCCGCGACGTCGAACACGGAGGCGTGCTTGCGGTGGACCGCGCCGAAGGCGTCGCCCACGTAGGCGCCGTCGTCGCCGGCCAGCGCCGCCATCTCGCCGGCCAGTGCGGCGCGCTCGGCATCGTCCTTGGAGGTCTCGCGGGCGTCGAAGCGCACGTTCTCCAGCAGCAGCACCTGGCCGTCCTGCAGGGCGGCGGCCTTCGCGCGCGCGTCGTCCCCGGTCACGTCCGCGGCGAGGGCGACGTCGGTGCCCAGCAGCTCGGCCATGCGCGCGGCGACGGGGCGGAGGGAGTACGCGGGGTCCGGCTCACCCTTGGGGCGGCCCAGGTGGGCCATGACGATCACGCGCGCACCGGCCTCGGCCAGGTCCCGGATCGCGGGCAGCGAGGCACGGATGCGGCCGTCGTCGGTGACGGTGTCCCCGTCCAGCGGGACGTTCAGGTCGGACCGGATGAGCACGGTGCGGCCGGCGACGCCGGCCTCGAGCAGATCGGTGAGGGTCGGTGCGGGCATGATGCCTCCTGGGGTGCCGGAGCGGGGTCGGTTCACGGTGCAGTCTAGGCGGACGGCCCGGGCCGACGGAGGAACCGTCGGCCCGGGCCGTCGGGCGCCGTGCGGGCTCAGAGCTTCGAGCCGATGAGGTCTGCGAAGTCCATGAGCTGGGAGGTGTAGCCGTACTCGTTGTCGTACCAGCCGATGATCTTCACGGTCTGGCCGATGGACTTGGTCAGCGGGGCGTCGAAGGTGCACGCCGCCGGGGAGGTGATGATGTCCGAGGACACGATCGGGTCCTCCGAGTAGACCAGGCGGCCCTGCAGCGGACCGGACTCCGCGGCCTTCTTGAACGCCGCGTTGATCTCCTCGACCTCCACGTGGCGCGTCAGCTCCACGGTCAGGTCGGTGGCCGAGCCGGTGATGGTGGGCACCCGCATGGCGAAGCCGTCGAGCTTGCCCTTCAGCTCCGGGATGACCTCGCCGATGGCCTTGGCCGCGCCCGTGGAGGTGGGCACCATGTTCTGGGCCGCGGCGCGCGCCCGACGGCGATCCTTCTTGTGCACGTTGTCGTGCAGGTTCTGGTCGCCGGTGTACGCGTGGATCGTGGTCATGATGCCGTCCACGATGCCGAACTCGTCGTTGAGGACCTTCGCCATCGGGGCCAGGCAGTTCGTGGTGCACGAGGCGTTCGAGACGATGTGCATCGACTCCGCGTCGTAGGTGTGCTCGTTCACGCCCATCACGAAGGTGCCGTCGACCTCCTTGGCGGGGGCCGAGATGAGGACCTTCTTGGCCCCCGCGTCGAGGTGGGCCTGCGCCTTGGGGCCGGTCGTGAAGATGCCGGTGCACTCGATGACCAGGTCCACGCCGAGCTCACCCCACGGCAGCTTCGTCGGGTCGGCCTCCTGGAAGAACGCGACGTCGCGGCCGTCGATGCGGAACCCCTTCTCGGTCCGCTCCAGCTCGCCCGGGTAGCGGCCCAGGATGGTGTCGTACTGGGTCAGCCAGAACAGGTCCTCGGGGTCGGCGAGGTCGTTCACCGCGACCAGCTCGAGGTTCTCGTGGCCGCGGTCCCTGAGCACGCGCACGATGTTGCGTCCGATGCGGCCGTAGCCGTTGATGGCGATCTTGGTCATGGTGGTCTCTCTCGTTAGTTCGCGTTGCGTGGTCCCCGTGGCGGTGGGTCCGGGGCGGTACGGTCGAGCGGTCGCGCCCGGTCCGGGCGCGCGGTGGGGACAGGGCCGGAGCGCCGAGCCCCTCCCCGCATCGGGGCGCTGACGTCGTGGGGCCACGACGTCAGCGCCCCGGTGCGCGGTGTGGATCAGGCCGGGAGGATCAGGCCGGAGGCGCCGGCGCGGGCGGCCTCGAAGCGGGCCTGCACGTCGGCCCAGTTCACGATGTTCCAGATCGCCTTGACGTAGTCCGCCTTGACGTTCTGGTAGTCGAGGTAGAAGGCGTGCTCCCACATGTCCAGCTGGAACAGCGGGATGGTGGCGACCGGCACGCCGTTCTGCTGGTCGTAGAACTGCTCGATCACCAGGTTGCCGCCGATGGGCTCGTAGGCCAGCACGGCCCAGCCGGAGCCCTGGATGCCGAGGGCGGCGGCGGTGAAGTGGGCCTGGAACTGGTCGAACGAGCCGAAGTACTCGTCGATGGCGGCGGCCAGCTCGCCGGTCGGCTTGTCGCCGCCCTCCGGCGAGAGGTTCTTCCAGAAGATCGAGTGGTTCGTGTGCCCGCCCAGGTTGAAGGCGAGGTCCTTCGACAGCTGGTTCACGGAGCCGAAGTCGCCGGCCTCACGCGCGGCGGCCAGCTTCTCCAGGGCGGTGTTCGCGCCCTTGACGTACGTGGCGTGGTGCTTGGAGTGGTGCAGCTCCATGATGCGGGCCGAGATGTGCGGCTCCAGCGCGGCGTAGTCGTAGTCCAGCTCCGGAAGGGTGTATTCGGTCATGCTTCCTCCTTGGTCAGGCGAGGCTGCGGGCAGGACGCCCTCGGCCTCCACCTCGGGCAACCTCGCGTCTCGGCGGCGTATTCCGTCCGTCTCCATTGTGATCGGGGGCGGAGCGCCGGGGCCAGATCCCGTCGACGGTGATCCCGCGCTCAGCCTTCGGAGGCCGCGTCCGTCCCGGGGATGCCCCGCTCGGCGGCCCGCTTGTCCGCCATGGCCAGTAGCCGGCGGATGCGCCCGGCGACGGCGTCCTTGGTCATCGGCGGGTCCGCGAGGCGGCCGAGCTCGTCGAGGGAGGCCTGCTTGTGCTCGAGGCGCAGCCGTCCCGCGTAGCGAAGGTGGTCGGGCACCTCGTCCCCGAGGATCTCGAGGGCCCGCTCCACCTTCGCCCCGGCCGTGACAGCGGCCTGGGCGGAACGGCGCAGGTTGGCGTCGTCGAAGTTCGCCAGGCGGTTGGCGGTGGCCCGGACCTCTTTGCGCTCGCGCCGCTCGCGCCAGAGGGTCGCGGTCTGCTCCGCGCCGACGGCGGCGAGCAGCGTGGCGATCGCCTCGCCGTCGCGGACCACGACGCGGTCCGACTGACGCACCTCGCGCGCCTTCGCCGCCACGCGGAGCCGACGCGCGGCCCCCACCAGCGCGAGCGCGGCCTCCGGGCCCGGCGTGGTCACCTCGAGGGCCGCCGAGCGGCCGGGCTCGGTGAGGGAGCCGTGGGCCAGCAGGGCCCCGCGCCACACGGCGGCGGTGGCCGCCGTCGTCCCGCTGACGAGGACCGGCGCGAGGCCACGCACGGGCCGTCCCCGCTGGTCGATGAGCCCGGTCTGCCGGGCGAGGTCCTCTCCCCCGCGCACGACCCGGAGCACGTACCGCTGACCACGGCGCAGGTTGCCGCCGGAGACCACCACGATCTCCGGGGCCAGGCCGTACAGCTCGGTGATGGCGGCCCGCAGGCGGCGCGCACTGGCGCCGTGGTCCAGTTCAACCTCCACGACGACGCGGCCGGCCACGAGGTGCAACCCCCCGGCGAACCGCAGCATCGCCGCGGTCTCCGCCCGCCGCTCCGGGGTCGCGGCGACCGGCACACGGGCCAGCTCCTCCTTGAGGGTCATGGTCAGCGCCATGCTCGTGCTCCTTCTCGGCGAGGTGCGCGCGTCAGTGGGTCATCGCCTCGCCGATCGAGACGGCCAGGCGCAGCGGGTCGTGGACCTGGGGATCCTGGGCACTGCTCACTCTACTGAACGCCACGCGCGCGCCCATCCGGGCCGCCTCGGCCTCCACCGCCGCCCGGTCGGTGACCGCGTCCACGTCGGCGATCACCACGTCCAGCCGGAGGTCCGGCGCATAGGAGCGCAGCACCTTGAGGTGGTCGGCGTGGGTGAGGCCGGTGGTCTCCTGGTCTCCCGTGCGCAGGTTCAGCACCATGAGGCGCCGGGCGGTGGTGGCGGCGAGGGCCGCGCGCACGTCCGGCATCAGCAGGTGCGGCAGCACCGACGTGTACAGCGAGCCGGGTCCGAGCACCACCCAGTCGGCCATCTCGATCGCCGAGAGCGCCTCCGGGGTGGCGGGGGCGTCGGACGGGCTCAGGCGGACGTCGGTGACGCGCCCCTCGAACGCGGCGACCGCGAGGGCCACCTGGCCCTCCACGCATCGGGTGCGCAGGCGGCCGTCCGGGCCGGCGCTGAGCACGTCCCCGCCGATGGTCAGCGGCACCCGCGAGACCGGCAGGACCTCACCGTGCGCCCGCAGCAGGGCGCCGGCCCAGCGCAGCCCGTCCACCGGGTCGCCCAGCAGCTCCCAGAGGGCGACGATCAGGAGGTTCCCGAGCGCGTGGTTGTCCAGGGTGGCCTGGTCGGCGGGCACCTCGGTGGAGTGGAAGCGGTGCTGCATGACGTGGGCCCAGGTCCGACCCCAGTCGGTGTCGTCGCACAGGGCGGCCAGCGCCATGCGGAGGTCGCCAGGCGGCAGCACCGCCATCTCCCGGCGGATGGTGCCGGAGGAGCCACCGTCGTCCGCCACCGTGACGATGGCCGTGAGGTGCCCGGCCACGTGCCGCAGGGCCGCGAGGGACGCGGAGAGGCCGTGGCCGCCGCCGAGGGCGGTGACGCGGGCCGTGGGGCGGGACATGCCGGCGCCCACCCCGCGCCCTTCCGAACCCATCCCGGGCGGCAGGGGCAGTTGGCCGGTGAGCGGGGACGTCATTCGCGCCCCATGTCCCGGTGCTGGACGTGCACCGTGACGTGGGGCACCTGGGCCAGGCGCCGGGCCAGCTCCTCGGCGACGGCCACGGAGCGGTGCTTGCCGCCCGTGCAGCCGATGGCGAGCGTGGCGTAGTGCTTGTTCTCCCGCCGGTAGCCCTCGAACACCGGCCCCAGCATGGCGACGTACGTGCGCAGGAAGTCCTCGACACCGGGGCGGGAGAGCACGTAGTCCGCGACCGCGGCCTCCGTGCCCGTGTGCGGACGCAGCGCCGGCACCCAGTGGGGGTTGGGGATGAAGCGCATGTCCGCCACGAAGTTCGCGTCCGCCGGGACGCCGTACTTGAACCCGAAGCTCATGATGGTCAGGCGCAGCGTGACGGGGCCGGACTCCGAGAACAGCTCGGTGATCTCCGTGGCCAGGCCGTGCACGTTCAGCTCGGTGGTGTCCACCACGACGTCGGCACGCGCCTTGAGCGGCTCGACGACGTCCCGCTCCGCGCGGATGCCGTCCAGCAGCCGGGCGTTGCCCTGCATCGGGTGGGGGCGGCGGCCGGCCTCGAAGCGTTGCAGGAGGACGTGGTCCTCCGCATCGAGGAACACGGTGCGATACTCCACTCCGCTGTTGGCCAGGTGCTGCAGGGCGGCGTACAGCTCCTCGAAGTAGGAGCGCGAGCGCACGTCCACCACGATCGCCAGGCGCGGGAACGCCTCCGGCGAGCGGGCGATGAGCTCGGCCAGCGTGCCGAACAGGGCCGGCGGCATGTTCTCCACCACGTCCCAGCCGTGGTCCTCGAGCGCGTGCGCGGCGGTGGTCCGTCCGGCGCCGGACATCCCGGCGATCACGAGCACCTCGGATGTCGGCGGCTTCTCCGGCTGGAGGGTCTCCTCGGTCATGACTCCACTGTATCCGCGGGCGTGTCGGCCGTGAGCGCCGTGTGGACGGCCTCGGCCAGCCGCGGCCCGATGCCGGCGACCTCGGTCAGCCGGTCCACGCCGGCGGCCCGGATCTCGGCGACGGAGCCGAAGTGGTTCAGCAGCGCGGTGCGCTTGGCCGGGCCCAGACCCGGGATCCCGTCCAGGGCGGAGACGGTCATCGCCTTGGACCGCCGGCTGCGGTGGCCCGCGATCGCGAACCGGTGCGACTCGTCACGGATGCGCTGGAGCAGGTACAGGCCCTCCGAGGTGCGCGGCAGGACCACCGGGAACTCGTCGCCCGGCAGCCACACCTCCTCGAGCCGCTTGGCCAGCCCGACCACGGGCAGGTCGTCCAGGCCCAGCTCCTCGAGGACCGCCGCGGCCGCGGCCACCTGTGGCGGGCCGCCGTCGACCACCACGAGCGAGGGCGGGTACGCGAAGCGGCGCCCCGCCTCCTGATCGTCCGCCTCGACCTGACCGGAGAGCGGGGCGCCCTCCGCGCGCTCCTTGGCCAGGCGGGCGAAGCGGCGCCGCAGGACGTCGCGCAGGGACGCCGTGTCGTCCCGGGCGGCCTCCCCCGTGACGTTGAAGCGGCGGTAGTCCTTCTTCTTCGGCAGCCCGTCCTCCATGACGACCATCGAGCCGACCACGTTGGTGCCCTGGGAGTGGGAGATGTCGTAGCACTCGATGCGCAGCAGGGGCTCGGTGATCTCCAGGGCCTCCTGCAGCTCCCGCAGGGCGGCGGAGCGGGTGGTGAGGTCCCCGGACCGCCGCGACTTGTGCAGCTTGAGGGCCATCTCCGCGTTCTCCCGGACGGTCTCCATGAGGTCCGCCTTCGAGCCCCGCCGGGGCACGCGCACGGCGACCCGGGACCCGCGCAGGCCCGAGAGCCACTCGGTGAGCTGTGCGGCGTCGTCGGGCTCGACCGGGACGAGGATCTCGTGCGGGATGCGCTCCGGCCCCTCGAGGTCGCCGTAGACCTGCTGGAGCAGGTGCGCGACCATCTCCGGCTCGGCGACGTCCTCCACGCGCTCCATGACCCAGCCGCGCTGGCCGCGGATGCGTCCCTGCCGGACGTGGAACACCTGCACCGCGACCTCCAGCTCGTCCGCGTGCAGGGCGAAGATGTCCGCCTCCGTGTTCTCCGGCAGCACCACGGCGTTGCGCTCGAACACGCGGCGCAGCGCGGCGATGTCGTCCCGCAGCCGGGCCGCGTCCTCGTAGCGCAGCTCCTCGACGGCACGGGCCATGGCCTTCTCCAGCTCGCGGATGAACCGGTTCGCGTCCCCGGCCATGAAGTCGCAGAAGTCCTGGGCCAGCGCGCGATGGTCCGCCGGGCTGATCCGGCCCACGCAGGGCGCCGAGCACTTGCCGATGTAGCCGAGCAGGCACGGCCGGTCCTGGGCGCGGGCCCGCTTGAACACGCCGGCCGAGCACGTGCGGACCGGGAAGACGCGCAGCATCAGGTCCACGGTCTCGCGGATCGCCTTGGCCGGGTGGAACGGGCCGAAGTACTTCACGCCGGGCTTCCGGTCGCCGCGCATCACCTGGACGCGCGGGAACTGCTCGTTCATGGTCACGGCCAGGTACGGGTACGACTTGTCGTCCCGGTACATGATGTTGAACCGGGGGCGGTACTCCTTGATCCACGTGTACTCGAGCTGGAGCGCCTCCAGCTCGGAGCCGACGACGGTCCACTCGACCGCGGCCGCCGTGAACACCATGGTCCGGGTCTTGGTGGCCAGCCGGGCGGGGTCCTGGAAATAGGAGCTCAGGCGGGCGCGCAGGTTCTTCGCCTTGCCGACGTAGACGACGCGTCCGTCCGCGTCGCGGAAGCGGTAGACGCCGGGCGACGTGGAGATCTCGCCCGGAGCCGGGCGGTAGGAGGCCGGATCAGCCACGGGCACCCGGGGCGGCGTTGTAGGCGTCCACGCGCTCCTGCCCCGAGAGCGCGCCGATGGCGTCCATGATCGCCGCCGTCGCGTCGCGGCGCTGCGGCAGGGTGTGTCGACGCCCGGGGTGGCCGAAGTCCAGGGGCGCGCCCACGCGCACGGAGAACCGGTGGGGACGGAAGCCGTTCGTGTCCGGCGGCTGGAGGTGCTGCGTGCCGACGAGGCCCACGGGCACCACGCGTGCGCCCGTGGCCAGGGCCAGCCAGGCCGCACCGGTGCGGCCGCGGTAGAGGCGGCCGTCGCGGCTGCGGGTGCCCTCCGGGTAGATGCCGACGCCCTGGCCGGACTCGAGCAGGCCCACGAGGGACTCGAGCGCGGCCACGGAGGCGGCCTGCTCGCCCCGGCGGACGGGGACGGAGCCCACGGACTCGAAGAACCGCCGCCGGACGCGGCCCCGCAGGCCCGTGCCCGTGAAGTACTCCTCCTTGGCGAAGAAGTGGACCGGGCGGGGGGCGAGGGCCTGGAGGATCACCGAGTCGACGAAGGACAGGTGGTTGGAGGCCATGACGAAGGGGCCCCGCGCAGGGACGTGCTCCATGCCGACGACCTCGGGGCGGCAGGTGAGCCGCAGGAGCGCGGCGGCGCTCCTGCGCACGGGCTCCGACGTCGCCATGGCTCTCCTTCGTCCGCGTCCTGCGTGGGCGGGGTCCATGCTACGCGAGCAGTTCCGCGAGGAACCGGCCCGTGTGGCTCTCCGCGACGTGTGCGACCTCCTCCGGCGTGCCCGCGGCCACGATCGTGCCGCCCCCGGAGCCGCCCTCGGGGCCGAGGTCGATCACGTGGTCGGCACTCTTGATGACGTCGAGGTTGTGCTCGATGGTGAGCACCGTGTTGCCCTTGTCCACGAGGGACTGGAGCACGTGCAGGAGCTTGCGGATGTCGTCGAAGTGCAGCCCCGTGGTCGGCTCGTCCAGCACGTAGATGGTGCGGCCGTTGGAGCGCTTCTGGAGCTCGGCCGCCAGCTTCACGCGCTGGGCCTCGCCGCCCGAGAGCGTGGTGGCGGGCTGGCCCAGGCGGACGTAGCCCAGACCGACGTCGACGAGCGTGTCCAGGTACCGCGAGATGCGGGTGTACGCGCTGAAGAAGTCCGCGGCCTCCTCGATCGGCATGTCGAGGACCTCGGCGATGTTCTTGCCCTTGTAGGTGACCTCGAGCGTCTCCCGGTTGTACCGGGCCCCGTGGCACACCTCGCACGGCACGTAGACGTCCGGCAGGAAGTTCATCTCGATCTTCAGCGTGCCGTCCCCCGCGCACGCCTCGCAGCGCCCGCCCTTGATGTTGAAGGAGAACCGGCCCTGCTGGTAGCCCCGGACCTTCGCCTCGGGGGTCTCCGCGAAGAGCTTGCGGATCGCGTCGAACACGCCCGTGTAGGTGGCGGGGTTGGAGCGCGGCGTGCGCCCGATGGGGCTCTGGTCCACGTGGACCACCTTGTCCAGGTGCTCGAGCCCCTCCACGGACCGGTGCCGGCCGGGCACGAGCTTGGCGCCGTTGAGCCGGTTGGCCAGGACCTTGTAGAGGATCTCGTTGATCAGCGTGGACTTGCCCGAGCCGGACACGCCCGTCACGGCCGTGAGGACCCCGAGCGGGACCTCCACCGAGACGTCCTTCAGGTTGTTCTCCTGGGCGCCGCGGACCGTCAGCACGCGCCCCTTCTCCGGGACGCGACGCCGCTCCGGCACCGCGATGGAGCGGCGCCCGGAGAGGTAGTCGCCGGTGACGGACCGCGTGTTCGCCTTGAGATCCGCCAGGGAGCCCGAGTGCACGACCTCGCCGCCGTGCTCGCCCGCGCGAGGACCGATGTCCACGATCCAGTCCGCCTCGGCGATCGTGTCCTCGTCGTGCTCGACGACGATGAGGGTGTTGCCGAGGTCCCGCAGGCGCAGGAGGGTCTCGATGAGGCGGCGGTTGTCCCGCTGGTGCAGGCCGATGGACGGCTCGTCGAGCACGTAGAGGACGCCGACCAGCCCGGAACCGATCTGCGTGGCCAGGCGGATGCGCTGGGCCTCGCCTCCAGAGAGGGTGCCGGCCGGCCGCTCCAGGTTGAGGTACTCGAGGCCGACGTCCAGCAGGAACGCCAGCCGGGCCAGGATCTCCTTGAGCACCTGGTCCGCGATCTGCCGCTCGCGGTCCGTCAGCCGCAGCCCCGAGAAGAACTCCATGGCCTCCCGCATGGGCAGGCGGGTGGCGTCCGCGATGGACAGGCCGCCCACGAGCACGTTCAGGACCGTGGGGTTGAGGCGAGCCCCGTGGCACGCCGGGCACGGGATCTCCCGCATGAACGACTCGTAGCGCTCGCGGGCGCCGTCCGACTCGGTCTCCCCGTGCTTGCGCATCACGTAGGGGATGACGCCCTCGAAGCCCGTGGTGTAGCGGCGCTCGCGGCCGAACCGGTTGCGGAACGTCACCTCCACCTTGAAGTCCTTGCCGTGCAGGACGGCGTCGCGCTCCGCCTCCGTCAGGTCCTTCCACGGGGTGTCCAGGGAGAAGCCCATCTCCTTGCCCAGCCCGCCGAGCACGCGCAGCCAGTAGTCCGAGGTGGACTTGCCGAGCGACCACGGCACGACGGCGCCCTCGCGCAGGGACAGCTCGTCGTTGGCGACGACGAGGTCCGGGTCCACCTGCAGGCGGGAGCCGATGCCGGTGCACTCGGGGCACGCGCCGAACGGGTTGTTGAAGGAGAACGAGCGCGGCTCGATCTCGTCCACGGTCTGCTCGTGCCCGTTGGGGCAGGAGAGCTTCTCGGAGAACGAGCGGTACCGGGGGTTGCCCTCGGCGTCCCGCCCGCCGAACTCCGCGGTGTTCTTCCTGCCCTTCTCGGCGACCGGCTCCACGTCCACGAACTCGGCCACGACGAGGCCGTCCGCCAGCTTCAGGGCGGTCTCCACCGAGTCGGTGAGGCGCTGGCGGATGCCCTCCTTCATGGCGAGGCGGTCCACGACCACGGCGATGGTGTGCTTGACCTGCTTCTTCAGCACGGGCGGGTCCGAGAGCTGGACGGTCTCCCCGTCCACGACGGCGCGGGCGAAGCCCTGCGTGGACAGGTCCTTGAACAGGTCCACGAACTCGCCCTTGCGGCCGCGGACCACGGGCGCGAGCACCTGGAAGCGGGTGCGCTCGGGCAGCTCCTCGAGCTGGTCCACGATCTGCTGCGGGGTCTGCCGGCTCACCGGCTCGCCGCACTGCGGGCAGTGCGGCACCCCGACGCGCGCCCAGAGCAGGCGCATGTAGTCGTAGATCTCGGTGATGGTCCCCACCGTGGAGCGCGGGTTGCGGTTGGTGGACTTCTGGTCGATGGACACGGCCGGGGACAGGCCCTCGATGAAGTCGACGTCCGGCTTGTCCACCCGGCCCAGGAACATGCGGGCGTAGGAGGAGAGAGACTCGACGTAGCGTCGCTGGCCCTCGGCGAAGATCGTGTCGAAGGCCAGGGAGGACTTGCCCGAGCCGGACAGACCCGTGAACACGACCATGGCGTCCCGCGGGAAGCTGACGTCGACGTCCTTCAGGTTGTGCTCGCGGGCGCCCTGGACGACGATGCGGTCCCGCTCGCCCGAGCGCGCGCCGCCGGAGCCGGAGGCGAGGCCGCCGGGGTGGGCCTCGACGGCGGAGGAGACGGTGGTGGAGGAGTTCTTGGGCACGCGGCCAGCATAGGGGCGGGCACGGACACGACACCGGGGTCTCGCCTGTGGGCGAACCCACCGCGGGCCGGGCCCGCCCTGGCGCCTCACCGCCCCGTCCGTACACTGTTGCGCATGCCCGAGACCGCCCGGAACCGCCTCCTGCACGATCTGCCCGCCGTCACGGTGCGCACCTGCTCCGTGTCGGAGATGGACAACAACGTGTACCTGCTCACCTCCAAGACCACGGGGGCGCAGGTGCTGATCGACGCCGCCGCCGAGGCCGAGGCCATCCGCGACCTCATCGCCTCGGCCGCGGACGACACCCCGTGCGAGCCGCGCCTCGAGATGATCGTCACCACGCATCGACACTGGGACCACGTGCGCGCGTTGCCGGCGCTGGCCTCCCTGACCGGGGCCCGCACGGCGGCCGGCGAGGACGACGCCGACGCGATCGCCGAGGCCACGGGGGTCGCCCCCGACGTGCGCCTGCGCCACGGGGACACCGTGGGGGCGGACGGGCTCCGGCTCGAGGTGGTGGCCCTGCGCGGCCACACGCCCGGGTCCATCGCGCTGGTGTGCCGCCCCGAGGCGGACGAGCCGGCCGTGCTCTTCACCGGCGACTCCCTCTTCCCGGGCGGGGTGGGCAACACCGAGGGCGACGACGGCCGGTTCCGTCAGCTGTTCACGGACGTGAGCGATCGGATCTTCGACGCGTTCGACGACGACGTGGTGGTCCACCCCGGCCACGGCGCCTCCACGACCCTGGGCGCCGAGCGCCCCCACCTGCCGGAGTGGGCCGAGCGCAGCTGGTGACGGTGCGCCCGGGCGGTCCCGGGCCCAGCGTCAGGCCGGCTTCTGCCCCGCCATGAACAGGCGCCGGGCCGGGAAGATCGTGACCGGGCCGCCGTCGTCGGCCGTGACACCGGGCACCGGCGGGTACGCCTCGCGCATGGCGGCGCGGTACCGGTCCACGAACGCCTCGAGCAGCCCGGCGCCCTCGGCGGCGCCCTCCTCGGCGTCCCAGCGGGCCAGGGCCTGCAGGCTCGGTCGCAGGGCCGCGCCGGAGGTCCACCGGAACACCGGGTCCTCGCCCGTCAGCACCTGCTGGTACTCCGTCTCCCAGACGACCGGGGACCACCCCGCCTCGAGGAATAGCCGCGTGTACTCCTCGGGCGGCGCCACGGTGCGGGTCGTCGCCACCCCGTGCAGCGGCTCGGAGAAGGCCGGGTCCTCCGCCAGCGCCACGATCGCCGCGTGGGAGGGCTGCTCGTAGGGCCGCGGGATCTGCGCCGCGAACCACGCCCCCGGCGTGAGGTCCCCGAGCCAGCGCCGGATCAGGCGACGGTGCGTCGGGATCCACTGGAGCATCGCGTTGGACACCACGACGTCCGTCGCCCCCGACGGGCGCCACTGCGAGGCGTCGACCGCCTCGAAGCGCAGGTTGGCGGGGGCGCCCGTGCGGGCCGCCTGCTCCCGGGCCCGCTCCAGCATGGCGGGCGAGTCGTCCAGACCGATCACCTCGGCGTCCGGCCAGCGCTCGGCCAGCGTCCGGGTCAGGGTCCCCGGGCCGCAGCCCAGGTCCACCACGACGCGCGGGGCCTCGGCGCGCACGCGCCCCACCAGGTCGTGGAAGGGGCGGGCGCGGTGTTCGGCGAAGCCCTCGTACTGCGCGGGATCCCAGGTGAACCCCCCGCCCTGTCGGCCGGTCACGTCCCCCACGACGGCGTCGGTGTCCGGGTGCGGGCTCTCGGGCGCGATCTGACTCATGGCGGCACCGTATCGCGCGGAGCGGCCGATACCCTGGGGGCGATGACTTCTGCCGCCACGAACCCGCCCTCGCTGACCGACCGCATCGACGCGCTCCCGCCGGCCCCGGACGCCGACGACGTCTTCGGGGCCTTCGCGGCCTGGACCGAGGACCGCGGGATCTCGCTCTACCCCGCCCAGGAGGAGGCCGCCCTCGAGCTGGTCCAGGGCCGGCACGTGATCCTGGCGACGCCCACCGGCTCCGGCAAGTCCCTGGTGGCGCTGGCCGCGCACGCCGACGCGCTCGCCCACGACGCCGTCTCCTACTACACGGCGCCGATCAAGGCGCTCGTCTCGGAGAAGTTCTTCGCGCTGGTAGACGTGTTCGGCGCGGAGAACGTGGGCATGGTCACGGGTGACTCCACCGTCAACGGTGACGCGCCGATCATCTGCTGCACGGCCGAGATCCTCGCCAACCGCGCGCTGCGCGAGGGCTCGGGCATGGAGATCGGCACCGTGGTGATGGACGAGTTCCACTACTACGCGGACCCCTCCCGCGGCTGGGCCTGGCAGGTGCCCCTCCTCGAGCTGCCGCAGGCCCGGTTCCTGCTGATGTCGGCCACCCTCGGCGACACGACCCGCCTCGAGGCGGACCTGACCGAGCGCACCGGGCGCGAGGTCGCCGTCGTCGCCCACGCGGAGCGCCCCATCCCGCTGACGTTCGAGTGGTCCGAGGTGCCGCTGCAGGAGAAGGTCGAGGAGTTCGTGAGCACCCACCAGGCACCGGTGTACATCGTGCACTTCTCGCAGCTGGACGCCGTGGAGACGGCCCAGGGTCTGTCCTCGATCTCGGTGACGTCCAGGGAGGAGAAGGAGGCGATCGCCGCGCGGATCGCCGGCTTCCGCTTCTCCGCGGGCTTCGGGCACACCCTGAACCGCCTCGTCCGGGCGGGCATCGGCGTGCACCACGCGGGCATGCTGCCCAAGTACCGCCGCCTCGTGGAGAAGCTGGCCCAGGACGGGCTGCTCAAGGTCATCTGCGGCACGGACACGCTGGGCGTCGGGATCAACGTGCCGATCCGCACCGTGCTGCTCACCGCGCTCTCCAAGTTCGACGGCGAGAAGACCCGCCTGCTCCAGGCCCGCGAGTTCCACCAGATCGCCGGCCGGGCGGGCCGGGCCGGCTTCGACACCTCCGGCACCGTGGTGGTCCAGGCACCCGAGCACGTGATCGAGAACAAGGCGGCCGAGCGCAAGGCCGCGGCGAAGTTCGCGAACGTCAAGGACGAGGCCGAGCGGGCCAAGCGCATGAAGCAGTCCGTGAAGTCCGGCAAGCGCAAGACCCCGCCGGCCGGCTTCGTCTCGTGGGGGCCGGCGACGTTCGAGCGCCTCGTCTCCGCCGAGCCGGAGCCGCTGGTCTCCCGCATGCGGATCACGCACTCCATGCTGCTGAACATCCTCGACCGGCCCGGCGACCCGGTCATCGCGGTCCGGCGCCTGCTGCGCGGCACCCACGAGACCCCGGCCCGCCAGGCGGTGCTCATGCGCCGCGCGCTCGGGATCTTCCGGGAGCTGCTGGCCACGGGCGTCGTCGAGCGTCTGCCCGAACCGGACGCCGAGGGCCGCACCGTGGACCTCACGGTGGACCTGCAGCCGGACTTCGCGCTCAACCAGCCGCTCTCCCCCTTCGCCCTCGCCGCGCTCGACCTGCTGGACCCGGCCGATCCCGACCACGCGCTCGACGTGGTCTCCGTGATCGAGGCGACCCTCGACCCGCCGCGCCAGGTGCTCTCCGCCCAGGTCAAGCACGCCAAGGGCGAGGCCGTGGCCGCCATGAAGGCCGAGGGCATGGACTACAACGACCGCATGCGGGCCCTCGACGAGATCACCCACCCGCGGCCGCTGGCCGAGCTCCTCGAGCAGCAGTTCGAGCTCTACCGGCAGGACGCCCCGTGGCTCGCGGAGTTCGAGCTGACCCCCAAGTCCGTGGTGCGCGACATGTTCGAGCGGGCCATGGGCTTCGGCGACTACGTGCGGTTCTACGGGATCGCCCGGTCCGAGGGCGTGCTGCTGCGCTACCTCACGGACGCGGTCAAGGCACTGCGCCACACCGTCCCCGAGGCGGCCCGCACCGAGGAGCTCCAGGTGCTGCTGGACTGGCTCGACGAGATGGTGAAGCAGACCGACTCGTCCCTCCTGGAGGAGTGGGAGGACCTGGTGGCCGGGGACATCGACGAGCTGCGCCGGGACATGGAGGCGCTCGAGCCGCCGGCCCCGCCTCGCCTGACGGACAACGAGCCCGTGTTCCGGGTGATGGTCCGCAACGCGATGTTCCAGCGGGTGCGCCTGTTCGGCGACGAGCGGGACGAGGCGCTCGCGCGCCTGTCCGGCGAGCTGTCCGCCGACGACTGGGCCGACGCCCTCGACGCCTACTTCGACGACCACGAGGACATCGACGACGGCCCCGCCGCGCGCGGCCCCGAGCTGTTCCGCGTGGCCGCGGCCCCCGACGTCGCCGCCCCGCTGGAGCTGGCCGGCCCGCGCTGGTGGGCGGTGCGGCAGGTCCTGAAGGACCCGGACGGGGACCTGGACCACGGGATCAACGCCGTGGTCGACCTGGACGCCTCCGACGAGGCGGGCCATCCCGTGATCCGGGTGGTCTCCGTGGGCGCGCCCGAGTCCGGGTGGGGCCTGTGAGCGCCGGGGACGCTCGGGCGGCAGGACGGCCCGTGGCGGGCGACCCGCGCGGCTTCGCTCCCCTCGAGCCGGCCCGCCACCGCGTGGGCGAGCGCACCGAGCTCTACGACGGCACCGTCACGGTGGACCACTGGTTCTCGGTGCCGATCGACCACGCGCTGGGCCTCGCCGAGGCCGAGGCGCAGGACGCGGCGGGCACCGGCGTCGGGCCGCACGGGCGCGGCACGCTGACCGTCTTCGCCCGCGAGATCCGGGCGAAGGACGACCCCGAGGGCGAGCGCCCCTGGGCCCTGTACCTCCAGGGTGGCCCCGGCAGTGCCGGGCCCCGCCCGGCGCGCCTGAGCGGCTGGCTCGGCGCGCTGGCCGAGAGCCACCGCGTGCTGCTGCTGGACCAGCGCGGCACGGGGCGTTCGACCCCGGCCACTGTGGCGACCCTGACCGCCCCGGGCGCCTTCGCCACGGACGAGGCGCGCGCCGAGCACCTGGTGCACCTGCGGGCGCCCTCGATCGTGCGGGACGCCGAGATGCTGCGCCTCGCCCTCGGCGCCGGGCCGTGGACCACACTGGGCCAGAGCTTCGGCGGGTTCTGCACGCTGAGCTATCTCTCCTTCCACCCGGAGGGCCTGCAGCGCAGCCTGGTGACCGGCGGCCTCGCCCCGCTCACCGGCCACGCCGACCGGGTCTACCGGGCCACCTACGCCCGGATGCGCGCCCGCACCGAGGAGTTCTTCGACCGGCACCCGGCCGACCGCGACGCGTGGTCGGAGGCCGTGGGGCTGATCCGCGCCGCCGAGGCCGCGGGCGCCCCGATCCCCCTGCCCGGCGGCGGGCCGCTCACCGTGGGACGGGCCCAGGGTCTGGGCATGCTGCTGGGCGGCAACACCCGCGTGGACCGCCTGCACTGGGTCCTCGCCGAGGCCGTGGACCGCACCGGACCCGCGCCGCGCCTGTCCGAGACGTTCCTGGCCGCCGTCGCCGACCAGGACGACCGCCTCGTCAACCCGCTCTACACCGTGCTGCACGAGGCGATCTACGCGCAGCCGGCGGACCTGGCCGGCGGCCGGGCGGACACCGGCTGGTCGGCGTCCCGGATGCTCGCCGAGCACCCGGACTTCGACCCGGAGGCGACCACGGTCCCGCTGCCCACGGGCGAACACGTCATGCCCTGGTCCGTCGAGGTCGACCCCCGGCTGCGGCCCCTGGCCGGCACGGCGCGGCTGCTCGCCGAGCGCACGCAGTGGGGCCCGCTCTACGACGTGGCTGCCCTGGCGCAGAACACCGTCCCCGTGGCCGCCGCGGTCTACGCCGACGACGTGTACGTGGACCGGGACCTCTCGCTCGAGACGGCGCGGCGCGTCCGCGGCCTGCAGGTGTGGGAGACCGACGCCTTCCACCACGACGGCATCGCCGACGACGGACCGGCGATCCTCGAGCGGCTCCTGGCGATGACCGCGCCGGACGGCGCCGGGACGACGACGGCCCCCGACCCGGTCGACTGACCGGCCCGGGGGCCCGGGCGCCGGCGGAGGGCTCCCCGGCGCCGTGATCGGCTCAGACGGTGGGCCCGTCCTGCCGCACGATCTGCTCGGAGACCCCGCGCGCGTCGTCGTCACGGGGATCGGCGAGCCGGGTCTCGTGGGCCGTGCGGATGATGGCCGACCACGCGTCCTTGTGCTCGAGCAGCTGGTCGCGCCAGCGCTGGTCCACGGCCTCGGCCCGGGCCGTCCAGCGATCCATCAGGGCGGCGGCGCGCTCGCGCTCGGCCGGGTCGGCGTCCTCGGGCAGCTTCGAGTACCGGTACGAGTACTTCTCGGCGTTCTGCAGCGCCCGCAGGGCCTGGCCCTTCGGCGAGGCCAGGGAGATCGCCACGGTGATCGCCAGGATCACGACGACGACCACGAGGGACAGCGTCGTGGGGATCTCGACGACGGGCACGTTCTCGCCGCCGTTGATGAACGGCAGGTTGTTCTCGTGCAGGGCGTGCAGGATCAGCTTCACGCCGATGAACGCCAGCAGCGCGGAGAGCCCGTAGGCCAGGTAGACGAGGCGGTCGAGCAGGCCGTCGATCAGGAAGTACAGCTGGCGCAGGCCCATGAGCGAGAACGCCGTGGCGGTGAAGACGATGTACGCCTCCTGGGTCACGCCGAAGATCGCGGGGATGGAGTCGAAGGCGAAGAGGATGTCCGTGGCGCCGATCGCGATCATCACGAGGAGCATCGGCGTCATGAGGCGCTTGCCGTCCACCGTCGTGAAGAGGCGGTCGCCGTCGAACTGCTCGGAGGCGGGCAGGAACCGCTTGACGAGGCGGACCATCACGTTGTCCGCCTCGTCCTGGGCGCCCTCGGCGTCGCCGGACATCTCGCCCTTGAGCTGGCCGCCGGCGATGATCAGCAGGAACAGGCCGAAGAGGTAGAACACGTCCGACCACGCGGCGATGACGGCGGCGCCCAGCAGGATGAACAGGGTGCGCGAGATCAGCGCGAACGTGATGCCGAACAGCAGCACCTTCTGCTGGTACTCGCGCGGCACCCGAAAGCTGGCCATGATGACCAGGAAGACGAACAGGTTGTCGACGCTGAGCGCCTTCTCCAGCAGGTAGCCGGTGTAGTACTCGACCGCGTGCTGGGTGTCGCCGAAGGCGAAGAACACGAGGCCGAAGACGAGCGCGAGGCCGACGTAGACGCCGGACCAGATCGCGGCCTCCCGGATCGACGGCGTGTGCGCCTTGCGGACATGGGCGAAGTAGTCGAACGCGAGGAGCCCGACGATCAGCGCGATCGTCAGGCCCCAGGTCAGGCCGTTGATTTCCACGGGTCACCTCTCGGCGTCAGGGGTCAGGACGGTGCCGCAAGTCTCTCCGCCCGCCGCGGCCGCGGCCCGGGCCCCTGTGTCCGGCCGGCGGCGCGCTCTCGGCGGCCGCGGCGTGCTGACGTCCACAGTGTTCGGGATACTCCCCTACGTCGCCGGTCAGTCTACCCGGTCGCACGACGACGCCCCGACCCGCGGCGGGCGGAGCGGGGCGTCGTCGGGCCCGCTGGCGCAGGCCCATGAGGGCGAAGATATTGGCGGTCAGGACGATGAACCAGTTCTGGGTGAGGCCGAAGATCGCCGGGATGGAGTCCACCGCGAACATCACGTCCGTCAGGCCGATCGTGATGAACACGACCACCATGGGGGTGAACATGCGCCGGCCGTCCACGGTGGTGCGCAGTCGGTTGCCGTCGTAGTCCGGCGCCACGTTGAGGCGGCGGGTCAGGCGGGCCACGACGCCCGGCTCGGACTCCTCGTCCCCGCCGTCGTCCTTGAGCTGCTGCCAGGCGGTCCAGAGCAGGAAGGCGCCGAAGATGTAGAACTCCCACGTCAGGTGCTCGATGGCGACGGCGCCGACCGCGATGAACACCGCGCGGGCGATCAGCGCGATGATGATGCCCACCATCAGCACCTCCTGCTGGTAGCGGCGGGGCACCTGGAACTTGGCCATGATGATGAGGAACACGAACAGGTTGTCCACGCTGAGGCTGTACTCGGTGACCCAGCCGGCGAGGAACTCGGTGCCGTGCTGCGCATCGCCCAGGGCGAAGAGCAGCCCCGCGAAGACCAGCGCCAGCGCCACGTAGAACCCGATCCACAGGCCGGCCTCCTTCATGGAGGGCTCGTGGGGGCCGCGCCAGTCTAGACGGGTGCGGTCCCGCGCGCGGATGCGGGTGGGCCCGGTCTCAGGCTGCGCCGGGGGCGGTCAAGCCGAGGGCGAGCCAGACGACGACGGCGCCGGCGGCGGCCAGGCCCCAGCTGGCGAGGGAGCCGATGAGGAACTCCTCCGCGCGCGAGCCGGCTCCGCGGTCCGCCGAGATCTCCGGGAAGCGCACGATGCCCTTGGCCGCCATCAGGGCCGCGATCACCGGATAGGCCTGCGCGAGCCCCAGGACGACCATGAGCAGTCGCTCCATGGGCCCGATGTAGCGACCGCCGCGCAGGCCGTCGGCCGCGGGGTCCGTGGGCGCGGCGGACGGCACGGTCGTGGGCTCCGCCGCGGGGTCCTCCGCCTCCTCGTCGCCCCCGTCGGCGGACCGGCCCGCCAGGGCGAGGACCGCGCGGGTGACCCGGTTGCCGGTCTCGGTCAGCGCCACCGTCACCGCCAGCAGCGTGAGTGCCGGGGGCGCGGAGCGCAGACCCGCGGGCGCCAGGGTCGACTCGAGCACGGCCACCAGGCCGACCGCGGCCGCCACCGCGACCACCCCGAGCGGCCGGTCCGGGTGCAGCCACGTCCAGCCCATCAGCAGGCCGAGGGCCACCAGGCCGCCGCCCACCGCGACGGAGATGCCGGTCGGCGCCAGGACGGCCACCAGCACCGCGGCGAGGACGGCGGCCACCGCCGCGCCGGCCCGGGCCAGCCACCGCCGCCGGGGGGTGGGCCAGGCGCCGGGCAGGACGGCGTCGAGCAGGTCGTGCAGCCCCAGCGCGAGCAGGGCGAGGGCGGTCATGGCGCGACCTCCGTCGCCGCGGCGGCGAGCTCGGCGTCCAGCTCGAGCAGCCGGTCGATCCCGGACCGCGCGACGGCCTGTGACACCGCGGACTGCGTGATCCGCTCCGCCCGTGCCGCCTCCGCCTGGGTCGCCCCGCCCAGCAGGGCGGCGGCGATTCGGCGTTCGCGGGCCTTGAGCCGGCCGAGGACATGGTCGCGCAGCAGGACGAGCCCGTCCACGGCGGCGGTGAGGGACGGGTCCGCGGCGCGGAAGGCGGTCGCGGCTCCGACAGCCCGCTCATGCGCGCGCTCGACGGCCTCGCGGGCCCGATACCAGGCCGGTCCGTCCTCGATGCCGTCTCCGCCGGCGTCCAGGGCCCGCCGCTGCCCCAGGCCGATCCCGAAGCGCAGGTCCAGGCCCGGGGGCAGGGCGAGCGTGACGCGGACGGTCAGCCGGAGCGCGTCCGGCCAGGTGCGGTGCAGCGCCTGGAACTCGTCGCCGACGCTGGCCCAGGCGGGACGCAGCGGCGGGACGTCCTGTTCCGCGGCCGCGAAGGCGGCCAGGATCTGCTCCTGCGCGCGGTCCCGGTCCGGGAGGGCGCGGGAGCCGACGATGTCCGCGATCACGGCCGCGACCGGGGGTGCTGCGCTCATGGCGTCACACTATCACTGATATGAAGATATTCATCAGTGTTTTCATAACACCCCGGGGCGCGGAACGCGCCGGGCGGTCACTGCTCCCGCTTCATCTGCCGCAGCTCCTTCTTGAGCTCGCCGACCTCATCGCGCAGGCGGGCCGCGAGCTCGAACTGCAGGTCCGCCGCCGCCTGGTGCATCTGCTGCGACATCTGCTCGATCAGATCGGCCAGGTCCTTGGCGGGCAGCGACGCCGGGTCCACCGCCGGGGCCTCGGCACCCTCCCCCGTGGCCGGGGCCCGGTCCAGTGAGCTGAGGCCGCGGTGGCCCATGCCGAAGTCGAACCCGGACTTCACGCCCCCCATGCCCTTGAGGAAGTCGGCGGTGTCCGCGTCCTCCCGGGCCAGCTGGTCCGTGATGTCCGCGATGCGCTTGCGCAGCGGCTGGGGGTCGATCCCGTGCTCCTCGTTGTACGCGATCTGCACGGCCCGGCGCCGCTCGGTCTCGTCGATCGCCCGCCGCATGGAGTCCGTGACGTTGTCGGCGTACATGTGGACCTCGCCGGAGACGTTGCGGGCGGCGCGGCCGATGGTCTGGATGAGGGAGGTGGTGGAGCGCAGGAAGCCCTCCTTGTCCGCGTCCAGGATCGCCACGAGCGAGACCTCGGGCAGGTCCAGGCCCTCGCGCAGCAGGTTGATGCCCACCAGCACGTCGAAGGTGCCCTTGCGCAGCTCCCGCAGCAGCTCCACGCGGCGCAGCGTGTCCACATCCGAGTGGAGGTACTCGACCTTCACCCCCGCCTCGAGCAGGTAGTCCGTGAGGTCCTCGGCCATGCGCTTGGTCAGCGTGGTCACCAGGACGCGCTCGTCCTTGGCCGTGCGCACCCGGATCTGCTCGAGCAGGTCGTCGATCTGGCCCTCGGTCGGCTTGACCACCACCTGCGGGTCCACCAGCCCGGTGGGCCGGATGATCTGCTCGACGTAGCCGTCCGCCTGGCCGAGCTCGTAGGCGCCCGGCGTCGCGGAGAGGTACACGGTCTGCCCGATCCGTTCGAGGAACTCATCCCACTTCAGCGGGCGGTTGTCCATGGCCGAGGGCAGGCGGAAGCCGTGCTCCACGAGGGTGCGCTTGCGGGACATGTCCCCCTCGTACATCGCGCCGATCTGCGGGATGGTCACGTGGGACTCGTCCACCACGAGCAGGAAGTCGTCCGGGAAGTAGTCCAGCAGGCAGTGCGGGGCGGAGCCGGCGGGACGGCCGTCGATGTGGCGCGAGTAGTTCTCGATGCCGTTGCAGTAGCCCATCTGCTGCATCATCTCGAGGTCGTACGTGGTGCGCATGCGCAGCCGCTGCGCCTCGAGGAGCCTGTCCTGGGACTCCAGCTCCTGCAGCCGCTCCCGCAGCTCGTCCTCGATGGTGGTGATCGCCCGGCCCATGCGCTCGTCGCCGGCCACGTAGTGCGAGGCCGGGAAGATGTACATCTCCTCCTCCTCGCGCACCACCTGGCCGGTGAGCGGGTGCAGGGTCTGGATGGACTCGATCTCGTCCCCGAAGAACTCGATGCGCACCGCGAGCTCCTCGTACATGGGGATGATCTCCACGGTGTCCCCCCGCACCCGGAAGGTGCCGCGGTGGAAGTCGACGTCGTTGCGCACGTACTGCATCTGCACGAACCGCCGCAGGAGCACGTCCCGGTCCATCTCCGCACCGCGGCGCAGGGTGACCATCTGCTCGATGTACTCCTCGGGCGTGCCGAGGCCGTAGATGCAGGAGACGGTGGCCACCACGATCACGTCCCGCCGGGTCAGCAGCGCGTTCGTGGCCGAGTGGCGCAGCCGCTCGACCTCCTCGTTGATGGAGGAGTCCTTCTCGATGAAGGTGTCCGTCTGCGGGACGTACGCCTCGGGCTGGTAGTAGTCGTAGTAGGAGACGAAGTACTCGACCGCGTTGTTGGGCAGCAGCTCCCGGAACTCGTTGGCCAGCTGCGCCGCGAGCGTCTTGTTCTGCACCATCACCAGCGTGGGCCGCTGGAGGCGCTCGACGAGCCACGCCGTCGTCGCCGACTTGCCCGTGCCGGTGGCGCCCATCAGGACGACGTCCTTCTCCCCCGCCTCCACGCGCTCGGCGAGCTCGGCGATGGCCTTCGGCTGGTCACCGGAGGGCTGGTAGGGGGAGATGACCTCGAACGGGGCGACGACGCGGTTGATCTTCTGGGCCAGGCTCATGGCAGAACCCTACGTCGCGCCCCGGACACCCCGGCGGTCAGTCCGCCGAGGGCTCAGCCGCGCCGGGGGCGAGGAACCGGTCCCACACCTGGTTCGCCACGGACGCGAGCCGCTCGAGGTCGGCGTCGTTGACGATGACCACGTCCGCGACGGCGCGCCGCTGCTCGTCCGTGGCCTGGGCCGCGATCCGCGCCTCGGCGTCCGCGCGGCTCATGCCGCGGTCCTCCACCATCCGGCGCAGGCGCTCCTCGAGCGGGGCCTCCACCACGATCACGAGGTCGAACGCGTCCGCCTGCCCGGTCTCCACCAGCAGCGGCACGTCCTGGACCACGACGGCGTCCGGCCCGGCCTCGGCGACGATGCGCCGGGCCGCAGCCCGGATCCGGGGGTGCACGATGCGGTTCAGGCGCTGTCGGGCGCCCTCGTCCCCGAAGACGATGCGGGCCATCTCGACGCGGTCGAGCTCACCGTCCGCGGTGATGACGCGGTCCCCGAACTCGTCCTGGACGGCGGCCAGCCCGTCGGTGCCCTTCTCGAGGACCAGCCGGGCGAGGGCGTCCGAGTCCACCAGGAGCGCGCCACGCTCCTGCAGGACACGGGCCACCGCGGACTTGCCGGCGGCGATCCCGCCGGTCAGGCCCACATGGACGCGCGGCCGTTCGGCCACCGGGTCGGTCTCGGTCATACGCGCTCTCCTCGGGCGGCCTCGAGCTGAGGCTGGATCTTGGCCTCCCAGTATGCCCGGACGGCCTCCTGCAGGTCCTCGAGCGAGCCGTCGTTCTCGATCACGGTGTCCGCGATCTCGGCCCGCTCCTCGTCCGCCGCCTCCTCGTCGATGAAGGCCCAGGCCCGCTCGCGGGTCATGTCGTGGGACTCCATGAGCCGGGCGACGCGCACCTCGGCGGGAGCGGAGACGGCCAGCACCTGGTCGAAGTCCTGTCCGGAGCCGGTCTCGGCCAGCAGGGCCAGGTCGACCACCAGCACGGAGTCCTCGCCGATCTCGCGGGCCCGGCGGTTCGCCTCGTCGCGCACCGCCGGGGAGACGATCTCGTACATGCGCGTCCGGGCGGTCGAGCTCTCGGTGGTGAGCCGGTTGAGGGTGCGCGCGTCCAGGGTGCCGTCCGCGCGGACGATGTCCTCGCCGAAGACCGAGCGGAGCTCCTCGAGCACGGGGTTGCCGGGCACGAGGATCTCCCCCATCAGGTCGTCGAACTCCACGACGACGGCGCCCAGCCGCTCGAGCTCCGCGCCGACCTCGGTGCGGCCCGCGGCGATGCCGCCGGTCAGGCCGACGGTGACGAGGGCCTTGGCCGCGTCGATGCGCTGCTGGTGCCACGTCTTCGGGGTGTGCGTGTCGTTCTCCGGCTCGGTGCCGACCTCGAACTCGGGGCGGATCACGAAGTCCGAGACGTCCACGCCGTCCTCGGTGGCGCGGCGGCGGTACTCCTCGACCGGCAGCACCTGCTTCCACTGGCGGGTCCGCATGGGCCGCGCGGCACCCGCGTCCTCGCGCAGGGCCTGCAGCAGCAGTGCGGCCTGCGTGACGGTGATGAGCAGGATGGGCAGGCCGATCACGATGATGACCTCCTGCAGCGCCGCCAGGCCGTTCTCGCCCGCGGTGAGGATGATGGCCGCGCAGACCGCGCCGATGGACACGGCCCAGAACACGGACTGGCGGCGGGGCGCGGCATCCTCGTGGCCATTGGCCATCGCGTCCATCACGAGCGCGCCCGAGTCGATCGAGGTGATGAAGAACAGCGTGATGACCACGAGCGCCACGACCGCGGCCACCGTGTAGAGCGGCGTGCCCTGCAGGTGCTGGAACAGGGCGGCCTGGACGTTGCCGTCGGTGACGATCGTCTGCGTGAGGTCACCGCCCTGGCCCGGCGCCGGCGCGGTGGCGCGGTCCGACTGGAACGCGGAGTAGCCGTAGATGCCCATCCAGATGATGACGAACGCCGTGGGCAGGCCGAGGCCGGCCATGATGAAGGAGCGGATGGTGCGGCCGCGTGAGATGCGGGCGAAGAACATCCCCACGAAGGGCGCCCACGTCACGGTCCAGGCCCAGTAGAAAACGGTCCAGTCACCGGACCACTGGCCCGAGTTGTACGTGTCGTTGTAGGTGGAGAGCACGGGCAGCATGGAGGCGTACTCGCCGATCGCCTGCACGGTGCCGCGGATGACGTCCATGCTGGAGACGGCCCACATCAGGACGTACACGAGCAGGGCGATCGCCAGCAGGATGTTGGCGTAGGACAGCCGCTTGACGCCCTTGTCCATGCCGACCAGCACGGAGGCCGTGCCCACGGCGGTGACGACGGCCAGGATGAGCGCCTGGACCCAGCCGGCCACGGGGGTGCCCAGCACGTAGTTCATGCCCGCGTTGATCTGCAGGGCGCCCAGGCCCACGGACACGCCGAGGCCGAACACGGTGGAGACCACGGCGATGATGTCGATCGTCTTGCCGATGGGGCCGTGGATGCGATCGCCGAGGAGGGGCTGGAAGGCGGAGGACACGCGCGGGGGCAGCTTGCGCTTGTACGTGAAGTAGCCGAAGCACAGGCCCGGGACGAGCAGGATCGCCCACATGTGGATGCCGAAGTGGAAGTTCGCGATCGCCATGGCCTCCGAGGCCGCGCGGTCGGAGAACGGCTCCGTCCCCGCCATGGGCGGGTTGGCGTAGTGGTTCATCGGCTCCGCGATGCCCCAGAACATCAGCACCGCGCCGACGCCGGCGGCGAACATCATGCCGAACCAGGTCAGGCCGGAGTACTCCGGCACCGCGTCGTCGTCGCCGAGCTTGACCCGGCCGTACCGGGTCACGGCGAGGATGAACAGGAACGCCACCAGCAGGGTCAGGCTGAGGGTGTAGATCCAGCCGACGTCGTAGCGCAGCCAGCTCGAGACCACGCCGAAGGCCGCCTGGACCGGGCCAGGGAACAGGCCCATCGCGGCGGTGAAGAGCACGACCGCGGCGGCCGAGCCGAAGAAGATCGCCGGACTCGTGCGGAGCCCCAACGTGTCGTGCAGGCGAGTGAGCGGGGAAGTCATGAGTCTCCCGGGACAGGGTCATGGGAGGCCCGCGGCGGCACGCGTGCTCGCTCACCGGTGGGCCGGTGCCGGGTGGCACGGTCTTCCACTGTACCGAAGCTCACGTCGGGGCTCGACGGCGTGCCCGTCCTCGGCCAGCCCCTAGGGTGGGGTCATGCCCGATCCCGCCCCCGCCCCGACCGCGCGCTGCACGGTCCTGCCGGCGTCCGCCCGCGACCCCGACGGCTGGCTGGAACGGGAGGTGGAGATCCGCCGCAGCCGCTTCCTCACCTACCTCGGGCGCCTCGAGGACGAGGCGCAGGCGCGCGAGATGGTCGCCGTCCTGCGGCGCCGGCACCACGACGCGCGGCACGTGTGCAGCGCGTTCGTCCTCGGCCCCGCCCGGGACCGGATGCGCTCCAGCGACGACGGCGAGCCCGCCGGCACGGCCGGCGTCCCCATGCTCGAGGCCGTCCTCCAGCGCGAGACCGCGCCGGGCCGGACCGACCTGACGGACGTGTGCGCCGTCGTCGTGCGCTGGTTCGGGGGGATCAAGCTGGGCGCCGGGGGCCTGGTGCGCGCCTACTCGGACTCGGTGTCCGGGGCACTCGACGCCGCCCCGCTGCGCACCCGCTCCCGGCTGGCCCTGCTCGCGGTGGAGGCGCCCCACACCGACGCCGGCCGGTGGGAGAACGAGCTGCGCGCGGCGGGCGTGTCCGTGCTGGAGGCGAGCTACGGCGCCGCGGGGGTCCGCCTGACGGTCGGCGTGCCGGACACCGAGGAGGCCCGCGCGGCGTTCGCGGCGCGGCTCGCGGACGTCACGGCTGGCGCGGGGCGTGCGGAACGGATCGGAGAGGACTGGGTGGACCATGAGTGAGCCGCTGCCCCGGGGGGTCACCCCCGATGTCGCCCACGGCGGGCTGCCGGACGACCTCACCGCGGGCGTGGACTTCGCGGCGCTGGATCGGTGGCCGCTGCCGCCCGAGCCCGACCGCCAGGCCCACGACGCGGCGGACCTGCTCCTGCTCGACACCCTGGCCGGGTGGATCGCGAGCGGGCACGTCCCCGGCCCGGTGGCCGTCCTGGAGGACCGGCACGGCGCGCTGACCCTGCCCCTGCTCACGGCCGGCCACGACGTGCGGATCCACCAGGACGACGCCTCCGCCGAGCGCTCGCTGGACGCGAACCTCGCCGCGTGGCGCGCCGCCGGTCGCCTCGGCGGGGAGGCGGGCGAGCTCGAGCGAACGGCCACGCCCGAGGACGCGGCCCGGGGAGCCCGGACGGTCCTGCTGCCGCTGCCCCGCTCGCTCGACGAGCTCGACCGGCTGTCCCGGATCGTCGCAGCCGCGGCCGACCCCGGCGTGGTCCTGCTGGCCGGCGGCCGCGACAAGCACATGAGCCCGCGCATGAACGCGGTGCTCGGCGCGGCCTTCGAGGACGTCGTCGCCGGACGGGGCCGCCGCAAGGCGCGCGTGCTCACGGCCCGGGGCCCGCGTCCCGGCGTGACCCCCCGGCCACCGGAGGAGGCCGACCGCGACGTCCCCGGCGTGGGGAGCCTGCATCTGGTGGCCCACGCCGGCGCCTTCGGTGGTGCCGCCGCCGACCCGGGCTCCCGTCTGCTGCTCGCCTCGCTCGCCGACGACCCGCGCCCGCCCGGGCGCCTCGTGGACCTGGGCTGCGGCAACGGGCTGCTCTCGGTCGGGGCGGCGCGGCTGTGGCCGCACGTCACCGTGCTGGCCACCGACCAGTCCGCCGTGGCGGTGGCCTCGACGCTGGCCACGGCCCGCGCGAACCGCGTGGCGGACCGCGTCCGGGCCGTGCGCGACGACGCCCTGGCCACGTGGCCGGACGGGACGGAGGAGTGCGTGCTCCTGAATCCCCCGTTCCACGACGGCAACGCCGTGGACCCCTCCGTGGCCCACCGGCTGGTGGCGGCCGCGGCGCGGGTGCTGGAGCCGGGCGGCCGGCTGTGGTGCGTCTGGAACTCGCACCTGCGGTACCGGCCGGTGCTGGAGGACCTCGTCGGGCCGACCCGGCAGACGGCGCGCGACCGCACGTTCACCGTGACGGTCTCCGAGCGCCGCTGAGCGCGGCCGTCGGGTCCCGTCCGCTCCCCCACGGCCAGCCCCCCGGGACGCGACGACGCCCCGCCCCTCCGGAGGGAGGGACGGGGCGTCGGGTGCTCGGCGCGGGCCGTCAGGGACGGTCACGCACCGCGGCGATCAGTTGCCGGTGAGCTTCTCGCGCAGGGCGGCGAGGGCCTCGTCGGAGGCCAGGGTGCCTCCGTCCGAGGACGGGGCCTCGGAGGAGTAGGACGAGCCGCCCAGGCCCGCACCGGCGTCGGCGCCGGCGGTGGCCTCCTCCTGGAGGGAGCGGCGCACCTGCTCCTTGTGGGCCTCCCAGCGGGCCTGAGCGTCGGCGTACTGCTGCTCCCAGGCGGCGCGCTCGGTCTCGAAGCCCTCCATCCACTCGTTGGTCTCGACGTCGAAGCCCTCGGGGTACTTGTAGTTGCCCTCCTCGTCGTACTCCGCGGCCATGCCGTAGAGCGCCGGGTCGAACTCGGTGCCCTCGGGGTCCACGCCCTCGTTGGCCTGCTTGAGGGACAGGGAGATGCGGCGACGCTCGAGGTCGATGTCGATGACCTTGACGAACAGCTCGTCGTTGACCGACACGACCTGCTCGGCGGTGTCGATGTGGCGCGAGGCCAGCTCCGAGATGTGCACGAGGCCCTCGATGCCGTCCTCCACGCGGACGAACGCACCGAACGGCACGAGCTTGGTGACCTTGCCCGGCACGACCTGGCCGAGGGCGTGGGTGCGGGCGAAGAGCTGCCACGGGTCCTCCTGGGTCGCCTTCAGCGACAGGGAGACACGCTCGCGGTCCATGTCCACCTCGAGGACCTCGACGGTGACCTCCTGGCCCACCTCGACGACCTCGGACGGGTGGTCGATGTGCTTCCAGGACAGCTCGGAGACGTGCACGAGGCCGTCCACGCCGCCCAGGTCCACGAAGGCGCCGAAGTTGACGATGGAGGACACGGTGCCGTTGCGGACCTGGCCCTTCTCCAGCTTGTGGAGGAAGTTGGAGCGGACCTCGGACTGGGTCTGCTCGAGCCAGGCGCGGCGGGACAGGACCACGTTGTTGCGGTTCTTGTCCAGCTCGATGATCTTCGCCTCGAGCTTCTGGCCGATGTAGGGGGCCAGGTCGCGCACGCGGCGCATCTCCACGAGGGAGGCCGGGAGGAAGCCGCGCAGGCCGATGTCGAGGATGAGGCCGCCCTTGACCACCTCGATGACGGTGCCCTCGACGACGCCGTCCTCCTCCTTGATCTTCTCGATGTCGCCCCAGGCGCGCTCGTACTGGGCGCGCTTCTTCGAGAGGATCAGGCGACCCTCCTTGTCCTCCTTGGTGAGGACCAGGGCCTCGACGGTGTCGCCCACGGCCACGACCTCGTCCGGGTCCACGTCGTGCTTGATGGACAGCTCGCGGGACGGGATGACGCCCTCGGTCTTGTAGCCGATGTCGAGCAGGACCTCGTCGCGGTCCACCTTGACGACGGTGCCCTCGACGAGGTCGCCATCGTTGAAGTACTTGATGGTCGCGTCGATGGCGGCGAGCAGGTCCTCGGCAGAGCCGATGTCGTTGATGGCGACCTGCGGGGCGTTGGAAGTGGTGGTCATGTAGGAGGGACTCCGTTGGGATCGGGGGTCACGTCGGGATCGATGCCGCCGGTGGGCGACATCCGGGCACCAGAGGGGCCCCACCCGGCGTGGGTCGTGATGGACATGTATCAAATGCGCACGAATGTGCTCGTCCAGCGTATCAGAAGCCGACGAGGGTGTGCAGGGGTCGGCTGGGTCGCACAAGCCCGTCGAACGCCTCCGCCGCGCCGGCCCGCAGCTCCGCCACGACACCGGCCTCCGCCAGCACCGCGGCGCCGGCCCCGCGGGAGTGCCCGCCGAGCCAGAGCGCGGAGAACCGGGCCGCGTCGAGCCGGAGTCCCGCGTCCAGGCCCACGGCGTCGGCCGCGGGGCCCAACCGCTCAGCGGCGCCGCGCCCCTGGCGGACGGTGAGCCGCCACGTCCCGTCGATCGCGCCGAGCGCGTCCTCGACGGCGACGACGACCTCCCCGTCGCCCGCCCAGCCACGGGCCGCCATGGCGGCGGGCAGGTTCAGGACCCGCAGGTACAGGTCGTCGGAGCCGCGGTGCCGACTCACCCGCCGCTCGTCGACGAAGAGCGCCTCGAGCCAACCGGGCTCGGGCGCGCGGCCCCACTCGATCCGCTCGACCAGGTCCAGTCGGGCCAGGTGGTGGACGAGCCCGCGCCGCGCGTCGGCGGTCGCCGCGAGGAACGCGGTGACGGTGATCGTGGGCGGCTCCTTCTCCCAGCCCTCGAACCGATACAGCGCGACGCCCTGGACCCGCCCGTCGTCGTCGCGGTGGACCGCCGCGTACAGCCCCGAGCCGCGCCCCTCGTTCCGACTCGCCTCGCGGTCCTCCCAGCGAGGCACGCTGAACGAGGTCCGCTGGACCGAGCCCGGGGTGGCCGGCAGCACCCGCCCGTACAGCTCGTCCACGAGGCCGGGGATCTCCCGCGGCTCCTCGACCGTGACCCGCCCGCCGGCCGGGGCGCCCGTGAACGCGGGGGCGCCCGAGACGTCGATCCGCACGGCGTGCCACCGGGTGGCGGCCCCGAAGCCGAAGCGGCCGTAGATGGCGGCCTCGGTCGCGGTCAGGGCGGCCGCGCAGAGGCCGGCGTCGCGGGCGTCCGCGAGGGACCTGAGCATCATGGCCCGCAGCACGCCGCGCCGGCGGGCGTCCGGCGAGACGGTCACGTCGGTGATCAGCCAGGCGTCGACGGTGCGGCCGGGCGACGTGGTCAGCGGCTGCACGAAGTCCTCGAAGGTGGCGGCGGGGCGGCGGGCCGCCGGGTCGTCCCCCGGCGCGTAGACGCCGAGCCGGCGCCGTCCGTCGGCCGCGTGGGCCTCGAGCTGCTGGCGGAGCGCGGCGCCCGTGGGCACCGTCTCGTAGAAGCCCCGTTCGACCGCGGCCGCGAAGTGCGATGCGGCGGGGTCCTCGGGGCCGAGGACCCCGAGGTCGCGCAGCGCGAGGCCGTGCTCGCCGAGCCGGTCCTCGGCGGCGTCGGCCAGCCGCCGCAGCGACGGACCCTCCGGCGCGTCAGTGTGCGGCGTCATGCCAGCTCCTTCCCTGGCCGACGTGCACGTCGAGCGGCACGGAGAGCTCGGCGGCCCGGCCCATCCGCTCCTTCAGGAGCGCCGTGGCCTTCTCGAGCTCGGCGGCCGGGACCTCGAGGATGAGCTCGTCGTGGACCTGCAGCAGCAGGCGCGAGGCCAGCCCGTGCTCCTCGAGGCCGGCCTGCACGTCGAGCATCGCGCGCTTGATGATGTCCGCGGCCGAGCCCTGGATGGGGGCGTTGAGCGCGGCGCGCTCGGCCATGTCCCGCAGCTGACGGTTGTCCGAGCTGAGGTCCGGGAGGTAGCGGCGGCGCCCCTCGATCGTCGAGGTGTACCCGTCCTGTCGGGCCTGCGCGACGACGTCGCGCAGGTAGTCGCGCACGCCGCCGAAGCGGTCGAAGTAGCCCTTCATGAGGCCGCGCGCCTCGTCCACCGAGATCTTCAGCTGCTTGGACAGCCCGAAGGAGGACAGCCCGTAGGCCAGGCCGTAGCTCATCGCCTTCACCTTGGCGCGCTGCTCGGCGGTGACGTCGTCCGGATCCACCCCGAACACCTGCGAGCCGACGAACGAGTGCAGGTCCTCGCCCTCGCGGAAGGCCTGGATCAGCCCCTCGTCCTCGGACAGGTGCGCCATGATGCGCATCTCGATCTGGGAGTAGTCGGCCGAGAGCAGCACGGCCTGCTCCCCGGCCACCTCGTCCGCCACGAACACCTCACGGATGCGGCGGCCCGCCTCGGTGCGCACCGGGATGTTCTGGAGGTTCGGGTGCAGCGAGGACAGTCGGCCCGTGGCGGCGGCGGTCTGCGAGTAGGTGGTGTGGATGCGGCCGTCCGGGGCGACGGTCTCGAGCAGCCCCTCCACGGTCTGCCGGAGCTTCGTGGCGTCACGGTGGGCCATCAGGTTCTCGAGGAACGGGTGCCGGGTCTGCTCGAGCAGGTCCTGCAGCGAGTCCACGTCCGTGGAGTAGCCGGTCTTCGTCTTGCGCGTGCGCGGCATGTTGAGCCGCTCGAACAGCACCTCCTGCAGCTGCTTGGGCGAGCCGAGGTTGACCTGCATCCCGCCGGTCTCCTCCGCGACGGACGCCCACGCGGACTCCTTGGCGGCGTCGGCGGCGTCGGTGAAGTCCTCGCGCAGGCCGGTCAGGGCGTCGACGTCGACGGCGATGCCGGTCAGCTCCATCCGGGCGAGCAGCCGCGAGAGCGGGATCTCGAGCTCCTGCAGCAGCCGCTGGGCCCCGCGGTCGAGCACCTGGGGCGTGAACTGGGTGGAGAGACGGCGCACCACCCAGGCGGCCCGCACGGCGTCCGCGGCGCGGTCCGCGCGTTCGGCGGCGGCTTGACCTCCGTCGAGGTCGAACGACCCCTGCGCCCGCTGCTGAGCGGACTCGCGCGGGGCGGTGAGGGGGGTGTGCAGATGCGCCTCCGCCAGCGCCTCGAGCGAGGTGTCCCGCCGGTCCGGCTGGATCAGGTAGGCCGAGAGCAGCACGTCGTCCACCACGCCGTCCAGGGCCGCGTCCGGGCCGAGCCCGTCGCCCTCGGTGGGCGCGGCCAGCGCCTTGAGCGTGCGCTTGAGGTCGTGCACGGCCTTGGCCAGTCCGCCCTCGCCGAGGGCCTCGCGCACGGCGGCGACCAGCGCCGGGTCCGGGGCGTCGCCGTCGAGGGTGACGTGCAGGCCCGCGTGCTCGCCCACCAGCGCGACGCCGACGGGCGTGCCGAACGTGCCGGGCACGGGCACCTTGCGGCGGGGCAGCAGGGCCGGGCCCTCGACGTCCACGTGGACGCCGAGCAGGTTGCCGGCCTCGGCGGCGAGGAACGCGCGCACGTCCTCGGCCGTCGTCGCCTCGGTGAACTCCGGGGCGGCCTCGACCTCGGGGGGCGGCGCGTCCTCGCCCACCCGCTCGCCGAACACTTCGAACACGCGCTCCCGGATGCGGTGGAACTGCAGCGCGTCGAACAGCTCCTCCACGGGCTCGCGCTCGGGCATCTCGAGCCGCATCGTCTCGAGCCCGATCGGCAGGTCGAGGTCGCGCACGAGGGCGTTGAGGCGGCGGTTGCGGCGCACGTCCTCGAGATGCTCGCGCAGCGCCTCCCCCTTCTTGCCCGTGATCTCGTGCGCGTGTGCGAGCACGCCGTCGAGGTCCCCGTACTGCTTCAGCCATTTCGCGGCGAACCCGGGACCGACGCCGGGCACGCCGGGCAGGTTGTCCGCGGCCTCGCCGACGAGGGCCGCGAGCTCGGGGTACTGGGCGGGGGCGACCCCGTACTTGGCCTTGACGGCGTCCGCGTCCATCGGCGGGATGTCGGAGACGCCCTTCTTGGGGTAGAGCACGGTGGTGCGCTCGGAGATGAGCTGGAACGCGTCCCTGTCACCGGAGACGACGACGGCCTCCCACCCCGCCTCCTCGGCGCGCGCGGACAGCGTGGCCACGATGTCGTCGGCCTCGTAGCCCTCCAGCGTGAGCGTGGGGATGCCCAGGGCCTCCATGACCTTCACGGTCAGCTCGATCTGGCCCGCGAACTCCGCGGGCGTCTCGGAGCGGCCGGCCTTGTACTCACCGTACTCCTCGGAGCGGAACGTGGGCCCGGAGAGGTCGAACGCCACGGCCACGTGCGTGGGCCGCTGCTGCCGGATCATGGTCAGGAGCATGGCGGTGAAGCCGTACACGGCGTTCGTGTGCTGGCCCGTGTCCGTGGCGAAGTTCTCGGCGGGCAGCGCGTAGAACGCGCGGAACGCCATCGAGTGCCCGTCCAGGACCAGCAGCCGCTGCGGGGCCTCTGGGGTCGGATCTGCCGCCATGGGTGCTCACGTCTCCTCTCGGCGCGCGGCGCGGGGCGCGCCGGTCGCGTGTGCCAGCCTAGTGCTCATGAGTGAGCACACCGAGACCACCCCCGCCGCCTCCGAGCGCGTGTACCGCCCCGGCGTCACCCCCGAGCTGAGCCCCGCCGAGCTGGAGGCGGCCTGCGCCGAGGCCGGTCTGACGCCCGAGCTTGTCACCGCCCTCGGCGGCGCGGTGATCAGCCCCCTGGCCCAGAAGATGGGTCTGCGCTTCCTCGAGCTCACGGCCGAGCGAGCCGTCGCCACCCTGCCCGTGGCGGGCAACGAGCAGCCCGTCGGGCTGCTGCACGGCGGCGCCCACCTCGTGCTCGCCGAGTCCCTGGGCTCGATGGCCGCGAAGATCCACGCCGGGCCGGACCGCAACGTCGTCGGGGTCGAGATCAGCGCCACGCACCACCGGGCCGTCCGCTCGGGCCTCGTGACCGGCACCGCGACCGCCGTCCACCTGGGCGGCACCCTCGTCACCCATGAGGTGGTGATGACGGACGAGCAGGGCCGGCGGCTCTCGACCGCCCGCATCACTAACCTGGTCCTGGCGCCGCGCCCCTGAGGCGGCACGGCCCGCCCCGGGAGACGGGACGGGCCGGTCCGACGCCGCGTGCGAGCGGTCTCAGACCTCGTCCGGCGCGCGGGGAGCGGGCTCGCCGTGCTCGCGCCCCGGGGTGTCCTCGGCGAGCTCGTCGTAGTGCCCGGGGTTCATGGGCACCCCGGTGAGGTAGGCCGAGCGGCCCAGGGCCATGGTGGCCACCGAGGCCGAGCCCAGCTGCAGCACCACGATCAGGGCCACCTTCACGAACGCGGCCACCCCCGGGGCCAGTAGCAGGGCGCCCACCACGATCAGGATCATCCCGACGCCGCCGGCGGTGCCCACGGCGGAGACGCGGGTGTAAGGGTCGGGGAACCGGATCAGACCGAGTCCCGCGGTGACGAACGCAAGGGCTCCGATCACCACGAGCACGGAGCCGGCGGCGGTCAGGACGACGTCCACGGGTGCGACCTCCTCAACGCTTGCCGCGCGTGAGCGCGCGGGCCAGGGACATGCCGGACAGGAAGGCCACGACCGCGGCGATCAGGACCAAGTCGAACGTCCACGGGTTGTCCGCCCGGACGCCGAACAGCACGAGCATCCCGAGCACGCTGAACGTGAGCAGGTCGCCCGAGACCGCGCGGTCCGCGTCGAGCGGGCCCACCACGATCCGGTACGCGGACACGAGCGCCGACACGGTCAGCAGCGCGATGGCCAGGTCGATCCCCACCAGGGACCAGTCGTAGGCGAAGGGCATCATGCCACCCCCGTCTTCCGCATCGCGTGGAGCATGCGCGCCTCCATGTCGTGGATCTCCGCGCGGAGGGCGTCGGCGTCGTCAGCGTACAGGCCGTGCACGTAGAGCAGGCGCCGCGCGTCCGGGTCACCGTCCTCGTCACCGACGGCGCCGGCACGCCGGGTGCCCAGCGTCAACGTGCCGGGCGTCAGGGTGATCAGCGCCGAGAGCAGGGTGACCTCGGCGTCCGTGCGGCAGTTGCTGCGCACGCGGGCGATGCCCGAGCGCGCCTGGACGCCGGGGGTGACGAGGTCCTTGATGACCGCCTTCGAAGAGGTCACCAGGGCCCACGCGTACCAGCACCAGAACACGAGCCACCGCCAAGGCCAGGACACGGCGGAGGCCGTGCCGGGCGCCAGGTCGACGGTCCCGTCGGCGGGGGCGACGGTGTGCATGGGGGCGTCTCCTTCCGGAGGCTGCGGGAGTGCGGTGCTCATGGGTTGAGCACCGCCTCGATGTACCTGCTGGGGTCCATCAGGCCCTGAGCCGCGAGGTCGGTGACGGTCCACAGGGCCTGACCGCCGAGCCCGAGGGCGAGGGTGGCCATAGCTAGGACGACGGCGGGGGCGGCCAGCCGGCCTGGGATGCGGGAGCGCGTGACGTCCTCGTCCGGATCCACGGTCACCGGCAGCACGCCCGTGGGCGGATCGAGGGTCTCCTGCGAGGCCCACGACTCGGTGCGCTCGTGGTCGGTGCTCGAGCCGCGGCCGGAGGGCGACGGCACGGAGCCCGCCCGGCCCACGATGGGCATGGCCGCGGTGGCCAGGCGCTCGCGGTGCCCGTGTGGGGCCGTCGGAGCGCCCCAGAACCAGGCGTCCCACACCCGCAGCAGAACCCACAGGCTCACCAGGGAGGCGCCCAGCACCAGCGCAGCGGTGACACCGCGGCCGGCGTCCAGGCCGGCGCTGACGAGCATGAGCTTGCCCACGAACCCGGAGAAGGGCGGGATGCCGACCAGGGAGAGCAGGCCCACGAAGAAGGCGACGGCGATCAGCGGCTCGCGCCGGGCCAGGCCCTGCAGGTCCGCGAGACGGCCGGTGCCGTAGCGCACCTCGATCGCGCCGGCGGCCATCAGGAGGCAGCCCATCGCCACCATGTGGTGCACGAGGTAGAACAGGCCCGCCGCGAGACCCAGGCGCGTGGAGAGCCCGAGTCCGACGAGGATGCCGCCGATGCCGCTCACCATCTGCCACGACAACACGGCGCGCACACCGTGCTCACCGACCGAGGCGAGCGCACCCACCACGAGGGTGGCGAGGGACAGGACCAGGATGAGCGGCAGCAGACGCGCATCGCCGTCGTACATGACGGAGTAGATCCGGTAGAGCCCGTACACGGCGACCTTGGTGTGCAGGGCGGCGAAGAGGGCCGTCACCGCCGGGGAGGTCGAGGAGTACGCCCAGGCCAGCCAGCCGTGCAGCGGGGCCACCGAGGCCTTGATGGACAGTGCGAACAGCACCATGCCCGCGGCGATCGCGATGCGTGGGTCCGCCGCGGCGGACCCGGCGAGCATCGCGAGGTTCACCGAGCCGGTCAGCCCGTAGACGAAGCCGACGCCGACCAGGAGGATCGTGGAGGTTAGCAGGTTGAGGGTGACGTACAGCCGCGCCCCGTCCACTCGGCGCAGGGGCTCACGGCGGTTGGCGGAGAGGACGTAGAGGCCGTAGCTGGGCACCAACATGACCTCGATGAACACGAACAGGTTGAACAGGTCCGCCGTCAGCAGGGCGCCGTTGACTCCGCCGATGAGGATCAGGAGCAGCGGGGCGAAGAACTGGGAGTTAGCGACGCGGGAGCCGTAGGCGAACGCCGCGCCCACGATCGTGAGGGCGCTCGTGAGCACGAGCATCAGGGCGGACAGCATGTCCGCTGCGAAGCCGATCCCGATGCCCCCGGGCCAGCCGCCCAGCGAGGTGGCGAGCACGGACCCGTCGAGGGCGTGGACGCCCAGGGCCAGCCCGCCGGTGGTGACGAGTCCGAGCACCGCGAACAGGACTGCCCGGTGGAGGCGGGGACGCTCCCCCGCCAGCACGAGCAGACCGGCGGACAGCAGCGGGACGGCGGCGAAGAGGGGCAGCAGCTGGCCCAGCGGGACGGCGCTCATCGACGCACCTCCGGGCCCTGGCCGGCGTAGTGCTGCGCGATCCGGCCGGCCGCGGCGTGCCGCTCCTCGCGCGGGAAGCGTGCGTCGGCGGCGGCCTGCTCCAGGGAGTCGCGGGTCTCCCCCGGCGAGGCCACCGCGTCGTCCGCGCGCCCGGTGACGGCCAGCGCGAGCAGCAGCACGGTGATCGCGAAGGCGATCACGATAGCGGTCAGGACGAAGGCCTGCGGCAGGGCATCGGCCTGCACCTCGACGTCTGAGGTCCCCGCGAAGGGCAGCCCGCGGCGGTCGGTGCCGCCCGCGGCGATGATGGCCAGGTTGGCGGCGTGGCCCAGCAGGACCATGCCGAGGATCACGCGCAGCAGCTCGCGCTTGGAGAACAGGTAGAACGCGCCGAAGGTCAGAAGTCCCACGGTAAGGGCGACGGTCATCGGGTGACCTCCTCTCGTGCAGTCGTGGTGGTCGGGGCCGAGGGATCGGAGGACGGGGCCGCCGGCGCGACGCCGGGGTCACGGCTCGAGGCGCGGAGCGGGTCCTCACCCGGCCGCTCGGGGCCGAGCAGGGAGAACGCGGCCACGATCAGGCCGATCACGGCCAGGTACACGCCCATGTCGAACGCGAGCGTGGTGGAGAGCCCGTAGTCCAGGACCTTCACTCCCGCGGCTCCGAGGAAGCCCTTGCCGGTGAGGTAACCGACGATCCCCGTCGCGGTGCCGACGGCGATGCCCGAGCCGATGAAGGCCAGGTACGGCCACCGCAACTCCGGGGCCGTGTCCGAGTCGGCGGCCAGGTAGAGCAGGGCGTAGCCGGCACCGGCGACCAGTGCGGCGATGAAGCCGCCGCCGGGCTCGTAGTGCCCGCGCAGCAGCAGGAACGCGGACAGCAGGATGATCAGCACGCCGAAGACACGGCCGAACACCCGGATGTGGACGAGGTTCTCGCGCACGTGGGCGAGTGGGGAGCGCATGTCCACGGCGGAGGGCTGTGGAGGCGTCGGCCGACGGTTGAGCAACAGGGCCGCGATGGTCAGCGCCGTCGCCCCGAGCACGGTCATCTCGCCCCACGTGTCCACGGCGCGGAAGTCCACGAGGATCACGTTCACCACGTTGGTCCCCCCAGCCTGGGCATAGCTCTGGGTCAGGTAGAAGTGGGCGATCTCCGACATGCTGGAGCGGCCGGTGAACGCGAGCACGCCCAGGGTCGCGGCGACGCCGGCGACGGAGGCGGCGAGGACCGCCTGCATCCTGCGCGGGGTCGGCTCGTCGCTGAAGCGGGCGGGCAGGCGGCGCAGCAGCAGCACCATGACGCACACCGTGAGCACCTCGACCATCAGCTGGGTCAGGGCCACGTCCACGGCGCCGAGGGTGAGGAACCACAGGGTCATGCCGAACCCTACGACGCCGACCACCACCATGGCGGCGATGCGCGTCTTGGCGCGGATGGTGGCGATCACGCCGGCACCCACCAGGACGACCAGCACCCAGTCGTGCCAGCGCGAGGGCTGGCCGACGACGGCAGGCAAATCCTCGATCGTGGCGACACCGGCCACGGCGAGGAGCCCCAGGACCAGGGCGGGGATGAGGAGGTGGGGGCGGGGAGCCAGGGTGCCGGAGGCGCGCGAGACGACCGCGCCGACGCCGATCAGCCGGTGCCGAACCTCGTCCACCGCATCCAGGGCGGAGAACGGCAGGGCGGCGTGGGAGGCCACGCGCTCCACCGGGCGGCGCAAGGCCACCAGCAGCAGACCGAGCACGATGATGGCGGCGGAGACGAGCAGGGCCGTGTTCACGCCGTGCCACAGCGCCAGGTGCGCGTGCACCTCCGCGCCGGAGGCGGCCTCGGCCGCGTAGGAGACGGGGGTGTCCAGCACACCGGGCAGCAGGCCCAGGGCCACGCCCGCGGCCGCGGCCAGCACGGGCACGCCCCAGAAGGTGGCAGAAGCCTCGTGGACCTCGTCCTCCCGGCCGGTCGGCCACGAATGGGCGGCCCCGTCCGGGCTTGGACCCCAGAGGCCCAGGGCGCCGAGCACGAGACGGCCGGAGTAGGCCACGGTGAACACGGAGGTCAGGGCGATGCCGGCGGTGACGAGGACGGGGAGCCATGCGGGACCGGGGGTCCCGAGAGCGGCCTCGACCAGGCCCTCCTTGGAGATGAAGCCGAACAGCGGCGGGATGCCCGCCATCGACAGGGCGGCGACGGCGATCGCCGTGCCGGTGACCGGCATGCGCACGTGGCGGGCCGCGAGCTCTCGCAGGTCGCGGGTGCCGGCCTCGTGGTCGACCACGCCGATCAGCATGAACAGCGCCGACTTGAACAGCGCGTGCGCCACGGTGTGCACGATCGCCGCGGTAAGCGCGACGGGGGTGCCGATGCCGATGGCGGTCACCAGCAGGCCCAACTGGCTCATCGTGGAGTAGGCCAGCAGACCCTTGAGGTCGTGGCGACGGATCGCGGAGACGGCGCCCAGCAGGGCCGTGATGAGGCCCGAGCCGATCAACAGCGCGGACCACACCGGGTTCCCGGCCAGGACCGGGCTGAACACCAGCAGCAGGAAGATGCCGGCCTTGACCATCGCCGCGGCGTGCAGGTAGGCGGAGACCGGGGAGATGGCCACCATGGAGTCCGGCAGCCACGCCTGGAACGGGAACTGGGCGGACTTGGTGAACGCGGCCACCGCCAGCAGGACGGCGACCGTGGTGGTGAAGCCCGCCTCGGACCACACGTCCGAGGCCAACACCCCGGACAGCGAGGCAGTGCCGGTCCGCACGGCCATGAGGGCGACGGCGGCCAGCAGCGCGAGGCCGCCGCCCACGGTCACGAGCAGGGTCCGGATCGCGGGGTCGCGGGCATGGTCCCCCGAGCGCCCGATGAGGAAGAAGGAGGTGAAGGAGGTGAACTCCCACGCGACGAAGAGGACCACGATGTTGTCGGCGAGCACCAGCAGCAGCATCGACGCCGCGAACGCGGTCATCAGCAGGTAGAAGGAGCCGGGTCGGCTCTCCGTGCGGTCCCGACTGAGGTACCGGCTGGAGTAGGCGAGGATCGCGGCGCCGATGACGAGGACGATCATGGCGAACACCAGGGCCAGGCCGTTCAGCCGGAGGTCGAGGTCCACCCCGACCGCGGGGATCCACGGATGGTGCTCCGTCCGGACGTCGCCCGTCCACGCCGCGATCAGCACGCCGGCCGCGGCCAGCAGGGGTGCGGCCAGGACCCAGCCCGCGTCCCTGCCCAGCGCCCGGGAGGCCGGGACGGCCGCCACCACCGAGAGGAGGGTCAGCAGGAGGCTGGTCAGGAGCACAGGACACCACTCATCTCGGGTCGATCGGTCACGGACACGGCGCCCACGGCGGGTGGCCGCGCGCCGACGGTGCCCGAAGTGGGACTCGAACCCACACGCCTCTCGGCACCGCATTTTGAGTGCGGCGTGTCTACCGATTCCACCATTCGGGCAGTGCCGCCCGGAGGCGGGACTCGATCACCCTATCAGCGCCCCGACCCGGCGTCCCCGGCCTTCCGGCGGGGGGTCACCGCCGCCGCGCCCGCGCCGCACTCATCGCGCACGGTAGCCTGGTGGACCACCAGCGGCGCCGCACCGACGCCGTCCCGGCCCGCGCGAAGGAGCTGCCGTGTCCACGCTGACGCCTCCCGAGGAGACCGGCCTGCGGGCCGTCGTCGCCGAGGACGAGACCCTCATCCGCCTCGACCTGGTGGAGGTGCTCACCGGGGCGGGCTACCGGGTGGTCGCCGAGGCCGGCGACGGCCGCGCCGCCGTCGAGGCCGTGCGCGAGCACCGCCCGGACATCGTGGTGATGGACGTGAAGATGCCCGTGATGGACGGCATCGCGGCTGCGGGCGAGATCGCCGGGGAACGGCTCGCCCCCGTGGTCATGCTGACCGCCTTCAGCCAGCGCGAGCTGGTGGAGCGCGCCCGGACCGCCGGGGCCATGGCCTACGTGGTCAAGCCCTTCACCGAGGCCGACCTGGTCCCCGCCATCGAACTGGCCGTGGCCCGCTTCGACGAGCTGCGCAGCCTCGAGGCCGAGGTGCGGGACCTGGGTGACCGCCTGGAGACCCGCAAGATCGTGGACCGGGCCAAGGCGCTGCTCCAGGAGCGGATGCGCCTGACCGAGGCCGAGTCCTTCCGCTGGATCCAGAAGACCTCCATGGACCGGCGCCTGACCATGCGGGAGGTCGCGCAGGCCGTCATCGACCAGGTCGGCTGAGCGGCGCCCGCGCGCCCGTCAGAGCGGGGAGCGGGCCGGCCAGAAGCCGAGCGGCTCGCGCGTCTGCGGCGAGGCGGCGGACGAGCCGCCCGCGGCGTCGTCGCCCACGCGGTGCACGCGCAGCGTGTTCGTGGAGCCCACGGCCCCGGGAGGGGACCCGGCGGCGATGACCACGAGGTCGCCGTGCTGGGCGATGCCCTCCGACGTGAGGGACTGCTCCACCTGGAGGGTCATCTTGTCCGTGGAGTCCTGGAACGGGACCATCTTCGGGTAGACGCCCCACGTCAGGCACAGGATGTTGTGCGTGTGCTCGTGGTGGGTGAACGCGTAGATCGGCTGACGCGGCCGGAGGCGGCTGAGCCGACGGGCCGAGTCGCCGGACTCGGTGAACGTGGCGAGGAACGGGATCTCGAGCTGGTTCGCGACCTCGACGGCGGCCCGGGTGATCGCGCCGCCGCGCGTGCGGGGACGCGAGCCGAGCGGGTGGATGAGCTCGAGGCCGTGGGTCTCGGTGGACTCGATGATCCGGGCCATCGTCTGGACCGTCTCGACCGGATACGCGCCCACCGAGGTCTCGCCCGAGAGCATGACGGCGTCCGCGCCGTCGAGCACGGCGTTGGCGCAGTCCGAGGCCTCGGCGCGCGTCGGGCGCGGGCTGTCGATCATCGACTCGAGCACCTGCGTGGCCACGATGACCGGCTTCGCCCAGCGGCGGGCGAGGTCCACCGCGCGCTTCTGCACCACGGGCACGTCCTCGAGCGGCAGCTCCACGCCGAGGTCGCCGCGGGCCACCATGACGGCGTCGAACGCGTCCACGATGGCCTCGAGGTTCTCCACCGCCTGGGGCTTCTCGATCTTGGCGATGACCGGGACCCGGCGCTCCTCCTCGTCCATGATCTCGTGCACCCGGTCCACGTCCGCGGCGTCCCGCACGAAGGACAGCGCCACCATGTCGACGCCGGTGCGCAGCGCCCAGCGCAGGTCCCGCTCGTCCTTCTCGGACAGGGCGGGCACGTTCACCGCCACGCCGGGCAGGTTGATCCCCTTGTTGTCCGAGACCGTGCCCGGCACCTCGACCTCGGCCAGCACGTCCGTGTCCGTGACCTCGACGGCGCGCAGGCGCACCTTGCCGTCGTCCACCAGGAGCACGTCACCGGGGGCGACGTCTCCGGGCAGCCCCTTGTGGGTGGTGCCCACCAGCTCACGGGTCCCGGGCACGTCCCGGGTGGTGATGGTGATCCGATCGCCCCTCTCGAGCAGATGAGGGCCGTCGGTGAAGCGGCCCAGGCGGATCTTGGGGCCCTGGAGGTCGGCGAAGATCGCGACGGGGCGGCTCTCCTCCACGCTGAGGCGGCGCACCCGCTCGTAGGACGTCTCGTGGACCGCGTGGTCGCCGTGGCTCATGTTGAGGCGGACGACGTCCGCCCCCGCGCGGATGATGGCGCGGGTGGTCTCGTCGGAGTCGGTGGCGGGCCCAAAGGTGGCGATGATCTTCGCGTGTCGCATGCGACCCACGATAGGGGGCGGGCCCGCCCTCGGTGGAGGGCGGGCCCGCGTGGCGTCGGAAGATGAGACGGAGGACTCAGCCGAGGACGAGGCCGCGGTCGTCCGGGTCCACGGGGTGCGGCAGTCGGGACCAGCGCTCGAGCGACTCGTCGACCTCCTGCGCGCACGCACGCCCCTCGGCGATGGCCCAGACCACCAGGGAGGCGCCGCGCCCGGCGTCGCCGCACGCGAACACGCCCGGCTCGTCGGTCTCGTACCCGTCCTTCCGGGCCACGAGCCCGCGTGTCACGTGCACGCCGAGCTGCTGCGTGAGCAGCCCCTCCTCGATGCCGGTGAAGCCCAGCGCCAGCAGCACCAGGTCTGCCTGGACCTCGCGCTCGGTGCCCGCCTTGGGCCCGCGCGTGCCGTCCTCGCGGTACTCGGTCTCCGCCACGCGCAGGGCGCGCACGCGGCCGTGCTCGTCGCCGAGGAACTCGACCGTGGAGGCAAGGTGCGCGCGGGCGCCGCCCTCGGCGTCGGCCGTGGTCTGCTGGTGGACCTTGGGGATCGTGGGCCACGGCTGGTGGACGGGGCGCTCGACCGGCAGCTGCTGGCCGATCGCCAGCGTCGTCACGGACGCCGCCCCCTGGCGGTGCGCGGTGCCGATGCAGTCCGCGCCCGTGTCGCCGCCGCCGAGGATCACCACGTGGCGCCCCTCGGCGGAGATCTGGTCCGGGACCTCGTCGCCGGCGACCGCGCGGTTGGACTGCACGAGGTAGTCCATGGCGAGGTGGATCCCGTCGAGGCCGCGGCCGGGGACGGGCAGCTCGCGGGCCACGGGGGCGCCGGTCGCCACGATCACGGCGTCGAAGCGGGCCTTGAGCTGGTCCCAGGGCAGGTCGACGCCGATCTCCACGCCGGTGCGGAACCGGGTGCCCTCGGCCTCCATCTGCGCCAGGCGCCGGTCCAGGACGTCCTTCTCCAGCTTGAAGTCCGGGATGCCCAGCCGCAGCAGGCCGCCGAGGCGCTCGTCGCGCTCGTAGACCACCACGGTGAAGCCGGCGCGGGTGAGCTGCTGCGCCGCGGCCAGTCCCGCCGGGCCCGAGCCGACGACGGCCACGGTGTGGCCGTTCAGGCGGGCCGGCACGACCGGCTCGAGCCAGTCGTTGTCGAAGATCTGCTCCGCGATCGCCACCTCGGTCTGCTTGATGGTGACCGCGGGCTGGTTGATGCCCAGGGTGCAGGAGTCCTCGCACGGGGCGGGGCAGATCCGCCCGGTGACCTCGGGGAAGTTGTTGGTCGAGTGCAGTCGCGCGGCGGCCTCGTCCCAGCGTCTCCGCCGGACCAGGTCGTTCCACTCCGGGATGAGGTTGCCCAGCGGGCACCCGGAGTGGCAGAACGGGATGCCGCAGTCCATGCACCGGCCGGCCTGGGTGCGCACGATCGCCTCGTCCTGGCGGACGTACACGTCCTTGAAGTCCATGATGCGCACCGGCACCGGACGCGTGGGGCGGTCGACGCGCTCCCGGTTCTTCAGGAATCCGCGCGGATCAGCCACGGGTCACCTCCAGCAGTCGGTCCCAGACGGCCTCCCCGTCCGGGTCGAGTCCCTCGGCCGTCGCGGCCTGACGGGTGCGCAGCACGAGGTCGTACTGCCGGGGCAGGACGGTCGTGAAGCGGTCCCACGCGGCGTCGGCGGCGTCCCCGCCGGCCCGCAGGTCGGCGAGCAGCGCGGCGGCGACGGCGGAGCCCGTCTCCGCGCGGTGCAGCTCCAGCAGCTCGGCGATCCGCAGCCGGTCCTGCGCGGACGGCGCCTCGAGGATCAGGGCGTCCTCGCGGACGGCGAGTGGGTTCAGGTCCTCCCGGTCCAGGTCCAGCACCCAGGCCCGCCCGCCGGACATGCCGGCGGCGAGGTTGCGGCCGGTCTCGCCGAGGATCAGCGCCTCACCGCCGGTCATGTACTCCAGGCCGTGGTCGCCGATGCCCTCGGCCACCGCGGTGGCGCCGGAGTTGCGCACGAGGAACCGCTCCCCCACGCGGCCGCGCAGGAACAGCTGGCCCGAGGTGGCGCCGTAGCCGATCACGTTGCCGGCCACGGTGTTCTCCTCGGCCACGAACGGGGCCTCGGCGTCGGGGCGGACGATCACGCGTCCCCCCGACAGGCCCTTGCCGACGTAGTCGTTGGCGTCGCCCGAGAGCCGCAGGGTGACGCCGGCGGGCAGGAAGGCGCCGAGGGACTGGCCGGCCTCGCCCGTCAGGCGCACGGTGATCGTGTCGTCGTCCAGCTCGTCGGCGAGCCGCGTGCTCGTGACGTGGTAGCCCAGCAGCGTGCCCACGGACCGGTCCGTGTTCACGACGGCCTCGTCCATCACGACGGGCGTGCCCGTCGTGAGCGTGTCCCCCAGCCGGGCGATGAACCGGTGGTCGATGTGGGAGGCGAGGTCGTGGTCCTGCTCGGTGGTGCGGCGCATGGGCGCGTCCTCGTGGCCCGGACGCCGGCCGACGGAGGGGTCCGCGAGGATGCCCGAGAGGTCCAGGCCCTCGGACTTCCAGTGGTGCAGGGCCGCGTCCACGTCGAGCAGCTCGCGGTGGCCGATCGCCTCGTCGAGCGTGCGGAAGCCCAGCTGCGAGAGCAGCTCGCGGACCTCCTGCGCGATGAACTCGAAGAAGTTGACGACGAACTCGGGCTTGCCCGTGAAGCGCGCGCGCAGCTCGGGGTTCTGGGTGGCCACGCCCACGGGGCACGTGTCCAGGTGGCACACGCGCATCATGATGCAGCCGGAGACCACGAGCGGGGCGGTCGCGAAGCCGAACTCCTCGGCCCCGAGCAGTGCGGCGATCACGACGTCCCGGCCGGTCTTGAGCTGCCCGTCCACCTGGACGGTGACGCGCTCGCGCAGGCCGTTGAGCATGAGCGTCTGCTGCGCCTCGGCCAGGCCGATCTCCCACGGGGTGCCCGCGTGCTTGAGGGAGTTCAGCGGGGAGGCGCCCGTTCCGCCGTCGTGGCCGGAGATGAGCACGACGTCGGCGCGCGCCTTGGCGACGCCCGCGGCCACCGTGCCCACGCCGGACTCGGAGACGAGCTTGACGTGGACCCGCGCGGTCGGGTTGGCCCGCTTGAGGTCGTGGATCAGCTGCGCCAGGTCCTCGATCGAGTAGATGTCGTGGTGCGGCGGCGGGGACACCAGGGAGACGCCCGGGGTCGAGTGCCGCGTGCGGGCGACCCACGGGTACACCTTGGTCCCCATCAGCTGGCCGCCTTCGCCGGGTTTGGCGCCCTGGGCCATCTTGATCTGCAGGTCGGTCGCGGTGGCCAGGTACAGGCTGGTGACGCCGAACCGGCCCGAGGCGATCTGCTTGATCTTCGAGCGGCGCTCCGGGTCCAGCAGGCGCTCGGGGTCCTCGCCGCCCTCGCCCGAGTTCGAGCGGGCGCCGAGGCGGTTCATGGCGATCGCGAGGGTCTCGTGCGCCTCCTGCGAGATGGAGCCGTAGGACATCGCGCCGGTGGAGAAGCGGCGCACGATCGACTCGACGGGCTCCACCTCGGAGACGGGCACCGGCGGCCGCTCGCCCGTACGCAGGCGCATGAGCCCGCGCAGGGTCATGAGCTCCTCCGCCTGGTCGTCCACGCGACGCGTGTAGTCCTTGAAGACGTCGTAGCGCCGCTCCCGCGTGGAGTGCTGGAGGCGGAACACGGTCTCGGGGTTGAACAGGTGCGGCGCGCCCTCGCGCCGCCACTGGTACTCGCCGCCCACCTCGAGCTCGCGGTACGGGTTGATGTCGTTGCCGTCCGGCGGATACGCGAACTCGTGGCGCGCCTGGATCTCGGCGGCGACGACGTCGATGCCCACGCCGTCGAGCGGGCTCGTGGTGCCCACGAAGTAGCGGTCCACGAAGCGCCGGGACAGGCCGAGCGCCTCGAACGTCTGGGCGCCGGTGTAGGAGGCGACCGTGGAGATGCCCATTTTGGACATGATCTTCTGGACGCCCTTGCCGAGCGCCTTGATCAGGTTCGCCACGGCCTGCTCGGCGGTGACGCCCGAGACCTCTCCCGTGCGCACGAGCTCCTCGGCGGACTCCATGGCCAGGTACGGGTTGACCGCGGAGGCCCCGTAGCCGAGCAGGACGGCCACATGGTGGACCTCGCGCACGTCGCCCGCCTCGACGATCAGCGAGCTCTTGGTGCGGTTGGCCGAGGCCAGCAGGTGGTGGTGCACGGCGGAGGTCAGCAGCAGGGACGGGATCGGCGCCCACTGGGCGGTGGCGCCGCGGTCGGACAGCACCACGTACTCCACGCCGCGGTTGACGGCGGCCGAGACCTGCTCGCAGATCGCCTTCAGCTGGGCGCGGAGCTCCTCGACGCCTCCGGCCACCCGGTACACGCCGTTCACCTTGAGGGTCAGGCGGGTGCCGTCGGCGTCGCGCAGGTGCTGGATGCGGGCCAGCTGGTCGTTGTCGATCACGGGGAACGGGACGTCGACCTGGCGGGTGCGCACCTGCTCGAGGGAGAGCACGTTGCCCTGCGGGCCGATCGCGGTGCGCATCGAGGTCACCTGCTCCTCGCGGATCGCGTCGAGCGGCGGGTTCGTCACCTGGGCGAAGGACTGCACGAAGTAGTCGAAGAGCAGCCGGGGCCGCTTGGCGAGGACGGCGATGGGCGTGTCCGTGCCCATCGCACCGAGCGGCTCGGCGCCCGTCTGGGCCATCGGCCCGACGAGGATGCGCAGCTCCTCCGAGGTGTACCCGAAGATGCGCTGACGCTGCAGGATCGACTCGGAGGTGTGGCGGACGTGCTCGCGCTCGGGGAGCGACTCCAGGTCCAGGAGGTTCTGGCGCACCCAGTCCTCCCACGGCTGGGCGGAGGCGACCTCGGCCTTGATCTCGTCGTCGCCGATGATCCGGCCCTGCTCGGTGTCCACGAGGAACATGCGCCCCGGGGCCACGCGCCCCTTGCGCACCACCGCCGAGGGCTCGATCGGCACGACGCCGACCTCGGAGGCCAGGACGACGAGGCCGTCGTCGGTGACCCACCAGCGGGCGGGGCGCAGGCCGTTGCGGTCCAGCACGGCGCCCACCTGGGTGCCGTCGGAGAAGGCGACGGCGGCCGGTCCGTCCCAGGGCTCCATGAGCATGGAGTGGTACTGGTAGAAGGCGCGGCGGGCCGGGTCCATGGTCGCGTGGTTCTCCCACGCCTCCGGGATCATCATCATGATCGCCTGGGTGAGCGGGCGCCCGGAGAGCATGAGCAGCTCCGCGACCTCGTCGAAGGAGGCCGAGTCTGAGCCGATGGGGCTGATCAGCGGGAACAGGTCCTCGGGGACCTCGCCGAGCATCGGGTGCTTGAGCTGGCCCTGACGGGCGCGCATCCAGTTGCGGTTGCCCTTGACCGTGTTGATCTCGCCGTTGTGCGCGATGGTGCGGAACGGCTGGGCCAGCGGCCACGAGGGGAACGTGTTGGTGGAGAACCGCGAGTGGACCACGCCCAGCCGGGTGGTGAACCGCTCGTCGGAGAGGTCCGGGTAGAACGGCTCCAGCTGGGCCGTCGTCAGCATGCCCTTGTAGACGATCGTCTGGGACGAGAGCGAGGGGAAGTAGACGCCGGCGCGGGACTGGGCGCGGCGGCGCACCCGCCACGCCCGCACGTCCAGCGACTGCCCCGGCTCGGTGCCGTCCTGACCGTCCGCCAGGGACAGGAACAGCTGCTCGAACGCGGGCATGGCCGCCCGGGAGCCGACGCCCAGGGCCGAGGGGTCGGTGGGCACCTCGCGCCACGCCAGGACCTGCAGCCCCTCCTCCTCGGCCAGCCGCTCGACGGCCTCCTTCGCCTCGGCGCGCTCGCCGTCGACGGGCGGCAGGAAGGCGGTGCCGGCGACGTACTCGCCCACGGGGGGCAGCTCGGCGTCGACGACGGCACGGAACAGCTCGTCGGGGATCTGGGTCAGCAGGCCGGCGCCGTCGCCGGTGCCCTCGTCGGCGCCCACCGCCCCGCGGTGCTCGAGCGCGCGCAGGGCGGTCAGCGCGTGCTGGACGATGTCGTGGCCCGGGGTGCCCCGCAGGGTGGCGATGACGGCGAGGCCGCAGTTCTCGGTCTCCCGGGACGGGTCGTAGAGGCCCTGGGCGGCGGGGACGTCCGCATAGCGGACGAAGGGATCCACCGGTCCCCCCGCGCGGGGGGCCGAGGCGGGCGAGGATGCCACGGGCATGGTGCCGTCCTTTCCGGAGAGCAGGGGCTCGGACGGGGACGGCGCTGGCCCCGACGCTCGGGGCCGACGGCCCCGAGGTGGAAGAGACGCTACCGGGCGCGACGTCCCACTGTGCGGAACCGGACGTTCTGTGACACGCCGAATGTCCACCATGTGGGACACCGGGGCCCCGGGCGCCCCTCGCGGGCGCGCCGGGGAGCGGGTCAGCGCCGGACGGCGTCGTCCTCCGCCGCGCCCACGGCGTGGGACCCGGAGCGGCCCGCGGCGACGGCGACGCCGTCGTCGCCCTCGGGGGCGTGCCCGGCGCGCCACACGCTCTGGTGGGCGTGGGGGCCGGCGGCCGCGCCGCGATGGCGCAGCAGGATCCCGACGATGAACGCGAGGGCGATGACGAACACCAGCAGGGACGTCCACACGTTGAGCCGCTGGGTGACGCCGAAGAGCGTGACCATCTCGGCGTCGTCGATGCGCAGCATCTCGATCCACGTGCGGCCCGCGGTGTACCAGGCGACGTAGGACCACAGCATGAGGCCGTGGCGCAGGTGCAGCGCGCGGTCCACGAGGAGCAGCAGCGCGACCCCGGCCAGGTTCCACAGGCACTCGTAGAGGAACGTGGGGTGGAACAGCGTGTCCGGGGCGTAGCCGGCCGGGAAGTTCGGGCTGGCCGGGTCGACCTCGAGCCCCCAGGGCAGGGTCGTCGGGCCGCCGAAGAGCTCCTGGTTGAACCAGTTGCCCCACCGGCCGATGGCCTGGGCCAGCAGGATGCCCGGCGCGACGACGTCGCCGAAGGCCGTCAGCCGCAGCCCGTAGCGGCGGCACGCGATCCACGCGCCCACGGCGCCGAGGGCGATCGCGCCCCAGATGCCCAGTCCACCGTTCCACACGTACAGGATCTGGATCGGGTCGCCCGTGCCGTCGAAGCCGGGCCCGAAGTACCGGTCCGGTGAGGAGAACACGTGGTAGAGCCGACCGCCCACGAAGCCGAACGGGATGGCCCACAGGGCGATGTCGAGCACACGGTCCTCGGGGCCGCCGCGGGCGCGCCACCGACGCTCGGCGAGCCACAGCGCCAGGACGATGCCCAGGATGATGCACAGCGCGTACGCGTGGATCTTCACCGGGCCCAGCTGGAACCCGTCCCACCCGGGGGCGGGGAAGGCGGCGAGCGGGGCCAGGGCGGCGGGGGACGCCAGGGAGGCCAGGGCGGTCATGCTCAGCCCTCCCGGACGGCGCCGGCGGCCAGCTCGCGGGCGAGGGCGCCGACGGCCTGCGGCCCGCCGTCCGTCAGCGCGCGCACCAGGGCCGTGCCGACGATCGCGCCGTCGGCGTAGGCGCCGATCTCGCGGACGTGCGCGGCCTGGGAGACGCCGAGGCCGACGCACACGTGCTCCGCCCCGGCATCCTGGGCCCGGCGGACCACGGTCTCGGCGACGGTGGACACCGCGTCGCGGGTGCCGGTGACGCCCATGACCGACACCGCGTACACGAAGCCGCGGGAGGAGTCGACGGTGAGGCGCACCCGCTCGTCCGTGGACGAGGGCGCGGTGAGGAACACGCGGTCCAGGCCGTGACGGTCCGAGGCCTCCATCCAGGCGCCGGCCTCCTCGGGCACGAGGTCAGGGGTGACGAGACCCGCGCCCCCGGCCTCGGCGAGGCGGCGCGCGAACTCGTCGACGCCCATGCGGTCCACGAGGTTCCAGTACGTCATCACCAGCACCGCGGCGTCAGTGCGCTGGGTCACCCGTCGGATGATGTCGAAGACGTCGGCCACGTGGAAACCCGCCTGCAGGGCGGCCTGGGTCGCGGCCTGGATCACGGGGCCGTCCATCACGGGGTCCGTGTAGGGCAGGCCCAGCTCGATGACATCGGCGCCGTTGTCCGCGGCGGCGACGACGGCCTCGACGCACTCGTCCACGGACGGGTAGCCGGCCGGCAGGAAGGCGACGAGGCCGGTGCGGCCGGCCGCCTTCGCGGCATCCAGGGCCGCGGCGGTCTTGGAGTTCACGGTCATGCCGGTCACTGCTCCTCTCCGGGGGTCATCTCCTCGAGCGGGTCCTTCTCCTCCGTGGCCGTGCCGAGGCCGAACCAGGCCGCCGCGGTGGCGACGTCCTTGTCCCCGCGGCCGGAGAGGTTCACGATGATGATCCGCTCCTGACCCTCCGGGGCGTCCGGCCCCACGAGGCCCTCGTCCGCCCAGCGGCGGGCCAGGCGCAGCGCGCCGGCCAGGGCGTGGGCCGACTCGATGGCGGGCGTGATGCCCTCGGTGCGCGTGAGCCGGAGGAAGGCGTCCATGCACTCGGTGTCCGAGACCGGCTCGTAGACGGCGCGGCCCGTGTCGTGCAGGAAGGCGTGCTCCGGGCCGACGGCCGGGTAGTCCAGGCCCGCGGAGATCGAGTGGGAGTCGATCGTCTGCCCGTCCTCGTCCTGCATCAGGTACGTGCGGGCGCCGTGCAGCACGCCGGTGCGTCCGAGCGTGATGGACGCGGCGTGGCGGCCGGTCTCGAGGCCCTCGCCGCCGGCCTCGAAGCCGTAGAGCTCCACCCCAGGGTCGTCGAGGAAGCCGTGGAACAGGCCCATCGCGTTGGACCCGCCGCCCACGCACGCCGCGACGGCATCCGGCAGGCGGCCGGCCTGCGCCAGGATCTGCTCGCGGGCCTCTTCGCCGATCACGGAGTGGAAGTAGCGCACCATGGCGGGGAACGGGTGCGGGCCCGTGACCGTGCCCATCAGGTAATGCGTGGTGTCCACGGAGGCGACCCAGTCCCGCAGGGCCTCGTTGATCGCGTCCTTGAGGGTGCGGGCGCCGATCGCCACGGGGACCACCTCGGCGCCGAGCATCTGCATGCGGGCCACGTTCAGGGCCTGGCGGCGGGTGTCCTCCTCCCCCATGTACACGGTGCACTCCATGCCGAACAGCGCGGCCGCCGTCGCCGTGGCCACGCCGTGCTGGCCGGCGCCGGTCTCCGCGATCAGGCGCGTCTTGCCCATGCGGCGGGCGAGCAGCGCCTGGCCGATCACGTTGTTGATCTTGTGCGAGCCGGTGTGGTTGAGGTCCTCGCGCTTGAGGAAGATGCGCACGCCGGGGGTGTCCGCGGCGAACCGCGGCACCTCGCTCAGCAGGGAGGGCCGGTTCACGTAGTCCCGGAACAGGGTCCGCAGCTCGGCCTCGAAGGCGGGGTCCTGCCGCGCCTCCTCGTAGGTGCGGGTGAGCTCCTGCAGCGCGGCCATGAGGGACTCGGGCATCCACTGCCCCCCGTAGTCGCCGAAGTAGGGCCCGGCCTGACCCTGATACGGCCCCTCGAACTCGATCGCGGGCTCGGTGCTCGGACGGTCGGCGCTCATGGCGACCACGCTCCTCGGGTCTGGTTCGGTCAGCGGACGGTGAGGGACGCGGCGCGGAACGCGCGCAGCGCCTCCTCGGGGGCGCCGTGGCGCACGAGGGCCTCGCCCACGAGCACGACGTCGGCGCCCGCGGCGGCGTAGGCCTTGATCTGCTCCTCGGACTCGACGCCCGACTCGGCGACCCGGACGACGTCCTCGGGCAGCCCGTCGGCCAGCGCGGCGTAGCGGGCCGGGTCGACGTCGAGGGTCTTGAGGTTGCGCACATTGACGCCGAGGATGCGGGCGCCGGCGGCGACGCCGCGCTCGATCTCCTCGGGCGTGTGGGCCTCCACGAGGGCGTGCATGCCCAGGGACTCGGTGAGCTGCAGGAAGCCGGCCAGCTCGGCGTCGTCGAGGGCGGCCACGATCAGCAGGACCAGGTCGGCCCCGTGGGCGCGGGCCTCGTGGATCTGGTACTCGGTGACGGTGAAGTCCTTGCGCAGGACCGGCAGATCGACGGCGGCACGCACGGCGTCCAGGTCGGCCAGGCTGCCGCCGAAGCGGCGGGCCTCGGTGAGCACGGAGACGGCACTGGCGCCGCCGCGCTCGTACGCGCGGGCCAGGGTGGCCGGCTCGGGGATCTCGGCGAGCGCCCCCTTGGAGGGGCTCGCCCGCTTCACCTCGGAGATCACCCGGATCCCCGCGGGGTCGGTGCGTCCGCCGTGCAGGGCCGCGTGGGCGTCGCGCGGCGCAGGGGTGGCGGCCACCAGCTCGGACAGGCGCGCCTCGGGCAGGGCACGGCGGCGAGGCTCGAGGTCCTCACGGACGCCGTCGATGATCTCCTGGAGGACGGACACGCGGATCAGTGACCGTGCTGGCCGCGACCCGCGCCGGCCTTGCCGGCGACGATGCCCACGACGACGCCCACGGCCATCAGGGCCACGCCGATCCAGACGACGACGCTCCAGTCGGCGAGCAGGCCGACGCAGCCGGCGACGAAGCCGACGAGCACGAGTGCCACCATGGCCCACGCGCCGGGCGAGTTGCCGTGGCCGGGCAGCTCGAGGTGGGTCGGGTCGTTGAGCACCAGGCCGTCCTCGGTGACGACGACGTCCTCGACGGCGCCGCGGCGGGCGGCGCGACGGGTGGTGGGCTCGGTGTGCGCGGTGTTCGCGGTGTGGCTCATGGCTGTCCCTCACTGGTGCGTGGTGTACATGACGACTGTCCCTCATTGTGCCATGCGGGCACGGGGCCGGGCCCGCGTGACCCGGGACGACCCGGGCGGTGCGGGGCGGTCCGAGAGACGGGCACTCACGTGGGGTCGTTGCCGCGGGACAGCTCGTCCCACGCGTCCATCTGGTCCACGCGCCGGCGCTGGGCCGCCTCGCGGGCGGACTGCGCGGGCTGCTCCCCGGCGGCGGCCGGGCCGGGCTCGGAGGCCGCAGGCGCCTTCTCGTAGCGCCGGGACGAACGCCAGCCACGGCCCGCCAGTGCCGCCACGACGCCGCACAGCGCCGCGAGCACGCCGCCGGCCGCCGCGACCCACGGCCACGCCGTCACGGCGTAGTCCTGCGCGAGCGCGGTGGTCCCGGTCGCGTCGGCGACCGCGGCGGCCGCCGTCGTCGCCGGATCCAGGGCGGCGGTGACCGAGGTCGAGGCGATCACGACCCCAGCCAGCGCCATGAGCACGCCGACGATCACGGCGCCGAGGCGCCGGGCGGTGGTCAGGGCGAGGGCACCGGCCATCACGACCAGGGCCATGGCGGTGGCGACGGGCGCGGCGGCGCCGCCCGACGTCGTCGCCTCGGAGGCGATCCCGCCGGACAGGCCCGTGGCGGTCACCCAGGTGCGGCCCGCCGTGAGCAGCACGAGCGCGCCGGCGGCCAGCGCGGCGAGGACCACGGTGCGGCGGCGCATCACGCCTGCCCCAGCTCGCCCGCGGTCAGCACGGACCGCAGCGGCGCCGTCGCCTTGGTGACGGTCTCGGCGGTCTCGGCGTCGGGATCGGAGTCGGCGACGATGCCGGCGCCGGCCTGCACATGTGCCTGGCCGCGGTGCAGCGTGGCCGAGCGGATGTTGATCGCCATGTCCATGTTGCCCGCCAGGTCGAAGTAGCCGACGACGCCGCCGTAGGGCCCGCGCTCGGTCGGCTCCCACTCGTCCAGCAGCTGCAGGGCGCGGGGCTTCGGGGCACCGGACAGCGTGCCAGCGGGGAAGGCGGCGCGGAGGACGTCGAGCGCGTCGACGTCGTCGCGCATGCGGCCCTCCACATGCGAGACCAGGTGGAGGATGTGGCTGAACGCCTCGAGCTCCATGAACTGGGTGACCTCGACGGTGCCGGGGCGGCACACGCGCGAGAGGTCGTTGCGGGAGAGGTCCACGAGCATGAGGTGTTCGGCCCGCTCCTTCTCGTCCTCCAGCAGGTCCTTGCCGAGGAGGCGGTCGTCCTTCTCGGTGGCCCCGCGCCGCCGTGAGCCGGCGATCGGATGGGTGACCACGCGGCGGTCCCGCACGGTCACGAGCGCCTCGGGCGAGGAGCCCACGATCTCGTACGGCTCCCCGTCCGGGGTCTCGAAGGAGAAGAGGTACATGTAGGGGCTCGGGTTCACCGTGCGCAGGACGCGGTACACGTCCAGACCGGTGGCGTCCGTGGTGACCGAGAGACGGCGGGAGACGACGGCCTGGAACACGTCGCCGTCGCGGATCGCCCGCTGGGCCTTCGCGACAGCCTCGCGGAAGCCTTCGGCACCCCACCGGTCCTCGGCCTGGGCGGCGACCTCGTCCGCGTCCGCCTCGAGCCAGCGGCGCGGGACGTCGCTGACCGGGTCCGCGGCCGGGGCGGCCAGGCGCTCCACCATGGCGTCCAGGCGGGCGAGCGCGTCGTCGTAGGCGCGGTCCGCGCCGGTGGCCAGGCCGTTGCCGTTCACCGCGTTGGCGATCAGCGTCACGGTGCCGTCGAGGGCATCGTGCACGGCCAGGTCGGTGACGAGGTTCATCGCGAGGTCGGGCAGGCCGAGGTGGTCCTCGGGCGGGTGCGGCAGGCGCTCCCACGCGCGGACCGTGTTCCAGCCCAGGAAGCCGGCCATGCCGGAGACGAGGTGCGGCAGGACGCCTCCGACCTCGGCGCGCACGTCCGTGCGCAGCAGGCGCAGGCACGCCGCGAGCACGTCCAGGGCGCGGCCCTGCGTGGGCAGCCCCTCGGGCGGGGTGCCCTGCCAGTGCGCCTCGCCGTTCCGCGAGGTCAGGGTGACGGATGAGCCGGCCCCGATGAAGCTGTACCGGGACCACGCCGCGCCCGGGGTGGCGGACTCCATCAGGAAGGTGCCGGGGCGGGAGCCGGCCAGGCGCCGGTGGATCGCCAGCGGCGTGAGGCCGTCCGCCAGCACCGTGCGGACCACGGGGATCACGCGGGCGGTGTCCGCCAGACGCAGGAACTCCGCACGGGAGGGAGTGGTGGCGGCGGTCATCGGGCGGCCTCCTCGGGGTCGACGGCGGCCGGCGGCATGACGAGCTCGCGGCCGGTGAAGCAGGTGCGGGTGCCCGTGTGGCAGGCGGGGCCGGTCTGGTCCACGGTGAGCAGCAGGGTGTCGCCGTCGCAGTCCGCGTGGACCGCGCGCACCCGCTGCAGGTGGCCCGAGGTCTCCCCCTTGCGCCACAGCTCGCCGCGCGAGCGGGACCAGTAGGTGGCCCAGCCGGTCTCGAGCGTCGCGCGCAGGGACTCCTCGTTCATCCACGCCATCATGAGCACCTCGCCGGTGCCCTCCTGCTGGGCGATGGCGGGCACCAGGCCCCGGTCGTCGAAGGTCACGGAGGCCACGAGGTCGTCGGGCGGGGAGATGCTCATGGAGGTCCAGTCTAGGGAGCCGGAGCGGGGCGTGGCCGCCGGGGTCAGCGGACGGTGTGCCCCGCCTGCCGCAGGGCGTCCTTGACGCGGGCGAGCATGTCGTCCGGGCCGAAGTGGAACAGGGAGGCGGCGAGCACCGCGTCCGCACCGGCCGCGACGGCGGGTGGGAAGTGCTCGGGCTCGCCGGCGCCGCCGGAGGCGATCAGCGGCACGCGCGTCACGGCGCGCACGTCCCGGATCATCTCCAGGTCGAAGCCCTCGCGGGTGCCGTCCGCGTCGATCGAGTTGAGCAGGATCTCCCCCACCCCGCGCTCGGAGGCCTCCCGGCACCAGGCGACGGCGTCGATGCCGGTGCCCCGGCGGCCGCCGTGGGTGGTGACCTCGTAGCCGGAGGCGCAGCCCGGGTCCTCCGTGCGCCGGGCGTCGAGGGAGAGCACGAGGACCTGGGACCCGAAGCGGCGGGTGATCTCCGTGATCACCTCGGGCCGGGCCACGGCCGCCGTGTTGACGGAGACCTTGTCCGCCCCCGTGCGCAGCAGCCGGTCCACGTCCTCGACGGTGCGCACGCCGCCGCCCACGGTCAGCGGGATGAAGACCTCCTCGGCCGTGCGGGTCACGACCTCGTAGGTCGTGGCGCGGTCCGAGGTGGAGGCGGTGACGTCGAGGAACGTGAGCTCGTCGGCGCCGGCGGCGTTGTAGCGGCGAGCGAGCTCGACCGGGTCGCCCGCGTCACGCAGGTTCTCGAAGTTCACGCCCTTGACCACGCGCCCGGCGTCCACGTCCAGGCAGGGGATGACACGCACGGCGAGGCTCACGTCGGCTCCTTCGTCTCGGGGGGCTCGGGCGGGACGGCGCGGGCCGTCAGAGGCGGATCGCGTGGATCGCGGAGATCAGGATGCCGCGGGCGCCCAGGGCGTACAGCTCGTCCATGACGCGGTTGGCGTCCGGTTTGCGGACCATGGAGCGCACGGCGACCATCGTCTCGTCCCGCAGCGGGGAGACCGTCGGTGACTCCAACCCCGGGGTGACCGCGGTGGCCGCCTCCAGCAGGTCACGGCGGATGTCGTAGTCGATCATGACCCAGCGGCGGGCCACGAGCACGCCCTTGAGGCGGCGCAGCAGCACGTCGAGGCCCTCGGGGCGCTCCCCCGCGCGGCCGATCAGCACGGCCTCCGAGTCGAGGATGGGCTCGCCGAAGACCTCCATGCCGGCGGCGCGCAGGGTGCTGCCGGTCTCCACGACGTCGGCGATCGCGTCCGCCACGCCGAGCTTGACGGAGGACTCCACGGCGCCGTCGAGGTGCACCACCGTGGCGTCCAGGCCGGTGCGGGCCAGGTAGTCGGAGAGCAGGCCGTCGTAGCTCGTGGCGATGCGCTTGCCGGCGAGCTGCTCGGCGGAGGTGAAGGAGCCGACGGGGGCGGCGAGACGGAACACGGAGCGGCCGAAGCCGAGCGCCATGATCTCCTCGGCGGTGTCCCCCACCTGCGCGTCGCAGAACAGGTCGCGGCCGGTCAGGCCGACGTCGAGGGTGCCCTGGCCGACGTAGACGGCGATGTCCCGGGGACGCAGGTAGAAGAACTCGACGTTGTTCTCGGGGTCCACGAGGACGAGCTCGCGGGAGTCCCGGCGTTGCCGGTAGCCGGCCTCGGTCAGGATCTCACGGGCGGACTCGGACAGGGCGCCCTTGTTGGGCACGGCGATGCGCAGCACGCGTCGGTCTCCTCGGGGTGCGGTGGGGCGGGCGGGGAACGGGGCCGGCGGCCTCAGAGGTGGCGGTAGACGTCCTCGAGGCTGATGCCGCGGGCGATCATCATGGTCTGCACGTGGTACAGCAGCTGCGAGATCTCCTCGGCGGCGGCCTCATCCGACTCGTACTCGGCGGCCATCCAGACCTCGGCCGCCTCCTCGACGACCTTCTTGCCGATCGCATGGACGCCGGCGTCGATCTGGGCCACGGTGCCGGAGCCCTCGGGGCGCTCCTGCACCTTGCGCGTCAGTTCCGCGTACAGCTCGTCGAAGGTCTTCACGGGACCACCCTAGCGACCCTGCCCCTCCAGCCCAGACCGGAGTCGGTCATTGTGACGTACGGGACGGCGGGGTTTTCGCCACGCGCTGCACCTACGGGCCCACGTGGGACGTGCCGGCCGCTCAGCGTCCTCCCCCTCCCATGTCTGCACGTTCCTTCACTCCCATCGGGGCACGCGCGCGAGGCGGCCGTGGACGTGGGGATGACGGGCTGAACGTGCCCGTCCGGTCCGCACGCATGGCCCGGGCGACCTCCGACAGGTGGGCACGACACGCTCGTTTCTGACCCCAGCGACGACACCGCTCCTTGCACACCTGAGACACCACCAGGTCGATCACTGCCCCGAACCCCGCCCGGGCCCACCGCACCAGATCTCTTCCGCGACGCACACATCCATCTCGTCGACTGTCCACGCGTCCGGGCCTCGGGTCCAGGCCCTGGAGGTCACCGGCGGGCGGCGCGGCCGCGCCCACGTCGCCGACGGGGAACAGGAATGATGCGGCGAGAGGATCTGGGGGTAGCCGTCGTGGCCCTCCTCCCCTTCCCGGACGAGGAGCAGAGCCCCGCGCTCGGACCCGCGAACTGGAGCATGACCCACCACGATGAAGGCGACCCATCCCGTCCCGCACACCGAGTGAGCGCCCGGTTGCAGCGAGCGCAGAAGATCCTCTCCCGCTGGCGGGTGGCCACGGGCAATGCGGTGGAAGGCATGGAATGGGAGCGGGATCCCGGTGATGCGCAGCTCGTGGAGATGGCTCGGCTGCCCAGCAGTGCCGAGCTGCCCAGCGCTGGAGCCTGGCTTCCGGGGCTGGAGATCCTCATGGGCCTTCGTCGCAGACCTGGTGCCGGGCCCCCTCAACCACCGGCTCGCCACGTGCTCGTTCTATCGGGAGAAGGCTTCGGCGCCCGTCCCCTCGGCACGTCGCCATGCTCGCCCTGACGTGAGCCGACGTTCGTGGGTGCGGGGCGTCGGCCGACTCCCACGGGGGTGGCCTCACACGCACCCGACGGTCTGTCCCACCACGTCTCAAACCCTCCGACACTTCTGTCCAACAGCTCGGTTTGGGACCGTTTCTGACGTGATGCTCTCGTGGGCGGACGGGGCGTGTAAAGGGGTATACCCGGCTGGACATCCTGGCGGGCAGATGCCCGATGTCGGCGGCGAGGCCACACCCCACCTTGCCCTGCGACCGGTCACCGGTGGTAATGTGCCGCCATTATTCATTCGACCCCTTATGGAGCCCCTGAATACATGAGCGACGGCCCAGCCGCCTGCCCTGGTGACAGTCCGAGCGTCACCCCCACCCCACCCCGCAGCTGGCGGGGTCGCCTGCACCTCGTGGGGAGGTGACTCAGGCATGGATCCAGTCCTGACACTGATCCTCGGATCCCTCATCATCCTGGCGATCATCGCCGCCAACGGCTTCTTCGTGGCCCAGGAATTCGCGTACATGTCTGTAGACCGCGTCCGCCTGCAGACCGCCGCCAAGGCCGGCGACCGCGCCGCCGCCCGCGCACTGCAGGTCACTCGCCGCACCTCCTTCATGCTCTCCGGCGCGCAGCTGGGGATCACGGTCACAGGCCTCATGGTGGGCTACGTGGCAGAGCCGATGGTGGGTGCGGCCCTGACCGAGTTGCTCGGCGGCACCGCACTGCCTTCTGAAGTGGTCATCGCCATCTCCACGCTGGGCGTACTGGTGGTGGCCACCCTGGTGCAGATGATCATCGGCGAGCTGTACCCCAAGAATTTGGCCATCGCCAACCCCGAGCCCCTGGCCCGCGCTCTGGCCCGGCCCACACAGATCTACCTCGGCCTGTTCGGCTGGCTCATCTGGGTCTTCGACAAGGCGGCCGAGGTGCTGCTCAAGCTCCTGCGCATCGAGCCAGTGCACGACGTCGACAGCACCGCCTCCGCCGAGGACCTGGACCGCATTGCCCTGGACTCCAGAGCTTCCGGATCCTTGCCCGCGGAGGTCTCCGTCCTGATCGACCGGGTGCTGGACTTCCCAGACCAGGACGTGCAGCACGCGATGGTGCCCCGCTCGCGTGTGGACGAGGTTCAGCCCCAGACCTCCCTGGCTCAGGTGCGCGACCTGATGGCCACCGGCCACACCCGCTACCCGGTGATCTCGAACGAACACGAACCGCTCGGGGTAGTCCACCTCACCGACCTGCTCGGTGAGACCCGGATGGCCCCGGACACCCCCGTGTCCGCCCTGATGCGCCCTGCACTGGTGCTGCCCACGATGATGTCCCTGCCCGACGCAGCCCGGGAGCTCGACGGCTCAGGGCAGCAGATGGCGTGCATCGTGGACGAGTTCGGCGGCTTCGTCGGCGTGCTCACAGTGGAAGACCTCGCGGAGGAGCTCGTGGGCGAGCTCACGGACGAGCACGACCTGCACCCCCAGGAGGAGATCACCGCCACAGGCCTGCACTCCTGGGTCCTGAGCGCAGAGGCCCACCTGGACGAGCTTGAGCGCCTCGTCGGGCACCCCCTGCCCGTGACCGAGGCCGAGTCCGCCGCCGGTCTGACCATCGACGCTCTGGGCCGTCTGCCCCGGGAAGGCGAGGTCATCACGATCGACCTGCCCGAGGACCCACGAGACTTCGGGGCTGAGGAGGTCTACGACCGCCACCTGCAGGTCGAGGTCCTCTCCATCCAACGCAGGGTCCCGGCTCGACTGCGGATCCACCTCATCGAGGTGCCCCGCTCTGACACCGCCGGCAGCCATGCCGCCCACGAGGCCCAGCCCGACGCCACCACGGACGAGGAGCGATGATGCACGGTCCACTGATCGTCATGCTCGTGACCACAGCGCTGATCGTGCTCAGCGCGATCTTCGTCATCATGGAGTTCTCCCTGCTGGGCGCCCGCCGGCACCGGCTAGAGGCCGAGGCAGGACGCAGCCGCGCCGCGCGGGCCGCTCTCAAGGGAGTCGACGAGCTGACCCTCATGCTCGCCGCAGCCCAGTTGGGCATCACCTTGTGCACCTTCGCCCTGGGGGCGATCACCAAGCCGGCCGTCGACGCATGGCTCGGCCCCGTCCTGGAGGACTGGGGCATCCCCGCAGCGGCAGCCGGAACCGCCTCCTTCGTCCTGTCCTTGCTGGCCGTGACCTTCCTTCACCTGGTCATCGGGGAGATGGCCCCCAAGTCCTGGGCCATTGCCCACCCCGAGACCGCAGCCAAAGCCGTGGCCGTGCCCGCACGCGCCTTCGTCTGGACCGTTCGCCCCCTGCTGCTGCTGGCCAACCGGCTGGCCAACCGCCTGGTGACCCTCAGCGGCGTCACCCCCGTGGACCAAGCCGCCGTGGGCGGCTACGACGCAGCGGCCATTCGTCAGCTGGTTGAGCACTCCGCCGCCGCCGGCACCCTGGACCGGCAGAACCATGAAGCCTTGGCCGGTGCCCTGGACCTTCAGACCCTCACTCTCGGGGACCTCCTCCCCCAGGGTCAGCACCCGGTCAAGGTCGCCCCCGACGCCGACGTCGAGGCGGTCCAGAATGCCGCTGCGTGCTCAGGGCACTTGCGTATCCTGGTCCAGCCGGACCATACCCCTGAGAGCGTTCCGGGCGTCGTCCACGTGCGGGACACCCTCACGATGGAGCCTTCTGCGCCAATCCAGCCGCTTATCCAGCAGGCTCTGACGCTGCCCTCCACCACACCGTTGCACGAAGCACTTGCCTCCATGCGCCGCAACAGCCGCCAGCTGGCCGCAGTAACCCAGGACAACCGGTTCACTGGGGTCGTCACCCTCACCGACGTCTTGCGCGGAGTGTTGCCCCGCGCGGCTTGAGTCCACACCTCGGCAACACCACCGCGGGGGCCGCTGAAACGGCCCCCGCGGTGGTGTGGACAAAGAATCAGAATCGGCACAGTGGCCTCGCCCCCCATTCCGGCCTCAATGGGCTCAGTCATGCTCCGACTCACGGGCGTGTAACGGCTAAATCGGTCGTTTGTGGCGGCTGCTCGGTGTGCCGCCCGGTGTCATGTGTGGCTTGCGCCGCTATATGGCGGGGTTCTGTCGGAGCTCAGTGGCGGCCTCCAAGCACGCGGGCAAGAGGGCGCTGCGAGTGAGGCTCACGTTCCGCAAGCCGATCCTTCACCGGGACAGCGGCCGACGGCAGGCCGGAGGAATAGGCGTCGCGATAGGGTGCACCCCGCGCAACAGAACCGTTGCGAAAGGTCTAACACCCCAACGCAACAGAGTGGGCCGCCATGCGCTGCCACGGGCCCGTGAACTTCGGTGTCACAGGTAGCGGCAGACATCCTCGGGGGAGCACGTGGCCGGGTCGCCGGCGGCGGCGTCCTCGCGCAGGTCGGCGATCGTGGTGCGTAGCTGCGCGAGCTCGGCGAGTTGCCGGTCGATCACATCAAGGCGGGTGTCGAGCAGGTCGGTGACGTGCCGGCAGGGGGCCTGCCCCCGGTCGCGGATGTCCAGCACCTGACCGATCTGGGCCAGGGTCAGCCCGACCGCTTGCCCCCGGCGGATGAAGTCCAGCCGGTCGAGCACCTCGGCGCCGTAGTCCCGGTAGCCCGCCGGGGTGCGGTCCGCGGCGGGTAGCAGCCCGACCTCCTCGTAGTACCGCAGGGTCTTGCTCGTCGTGCCCGACGCCCGAGCCACCTCACCGATCCGCATGCCACTCATTCTCCCCCTTGACCTTCCAGTGCACTGGAAGGTCGATCCTGAGGGCGATGAAGGAGGAGTTCATGACGGCAACGGCTAACAGCAGGTCGTATGACCTGGCAATGATCGGGTCCGGTGGGGCGGCGTTCGCGGCCGCGATCCGCGCCACCAACCTCGGCAGACGGGTGGTGATGATCGAGCGTGGCACCGTCGGCGGTACCTGCGTGAACACCGGGTGCGTGCCCTCCAAGGCCTTGCTCGCGACCGCCGAGGCCCGCCACGTCACACTCGACGCCTCCCGGTTCCCCGGCCTGCCGTTCCCCGAAGTCCGGCCGGTCGACATGCCCGCCTTGATCGCCGGCAAGGATCGGCTCGTCGGGTCACTGCGTGGCGAGAAGTACCTGGACCTGGCCACCGAGTACGGATGGGATCTCCACCCCGGGGACGCCACGTTCGTCGGCACACCCAGCGAGCCGGCACTGCGCGTCACCGGCCCTGACGGCACGGTGGAGACGGTCCGGGCCGCGCACTACCTCATCGCCACCGGCTCCAGGCCCTGGGCGCCGCCGGTCCCCGGCCTGCAGGAGGCCGGTTACCTGACCTCGACCACCGCGATGGAACTGGACCACGTCCCGGAGTCGCTGCTGGTCATCGGCGGCGGCTACGTCGCGATGGAGCAGGCCCAGCTCTTCGCTCGGCTCGGCGTCCGGGTCACCATGCTGGTCCGCTCACGGCTGGCGTCCCAGGAAGAACCCGAGGCGTCCACCGCCCTGGATGAGATCTTCACGGACGAAGGCATCCAGATCATCCGCGGCGCGGTGCCCAGCGCGGTCCGCCGCGACCCGGCCACCGGCGAGGTCACGGTCACTGCCACCACCACTGACGGCTCACAGGAACTCCGGGCGGCCGAGGTACTCGTCGCCACCGGGCGCCGCCCGGTCACCGCCACGCTCGGTCTCGACACCGTCGACGTGCGCACCGGCGACCACGGCGAGGTGGTTGTCGACAGCCATCTGCGCAGCACCAACCCGCGCGTCTGGGCTGCCGGTGACGTCACCGCCCACCGTCAGTTCGTGTACGTCGCCGCGGCCCACGGCGCCCTCGTCGCCGACAACGCCCTCACCGGCGCCGGCCTCGAGGTCGACTACCGCCACCTGCCCCGGGTCGTGTTCACCAGCCCCGCCCTGGCCGCCGTCGGGATGACCGAACGGCAGGCCTCCGCTGCCGGGATCCGCTACGACAGCCGTGTCCTGTCACTCGCGCACGTCCCACGCGCGATCGTCAACCGCGACACCCGCGGGTTCATCAAGATGGTCACCGACGCCGACACCGGCCGCATCATCGGCATTACCGCCCTGGCCCAGGACGCCGGCGACCTCGCCGCCGCCGGGGTCTACATGCTCGAGGCCGGCATGACCACCAGCCAGGTCGCCAACCTCTGGAGCCCCTACCTGACCATGGCCGAAGGCCTCAAGCTCACCGCGCAGGCCTTCACCACCGACATCGCCAAGCTCTCCTGCTGCGCGGCGTGAACCTGCCCCGCACACAGGGACACCGATAGGGGACCGCCTCGCCCCGGGGCGCGAGACAAGAAAATGGGCGCCGATCAGCCCTACTTACTGGCACCCCTGCGTATCGGACCTGCAACCACCGGGGAGTTCAGTCGATGCAAGAACTCCCGTCCCAGGCCTATATCTGGACGTCTTCACGACCTCTACGTGCTCGACCCGACGAGGACAGCACTGGACGACGCGATGACCGCCTTGCGGCGCCGCCATGAGGCCGCGGTCCGTTTGGGCCGCGTCACCGCACCACCATGACCACGATCGTCACCACGTAAGCCGCGGCGACCAGACCGATCCCCAGCAGGGTGAGCACCACCCCGCGCCGGGCCGGCCGCTGGCCCTCGTCCGGCCCGGGGCCCTTGCCGTGCTTCGCGGTCATCGCGCGCTCCTAAGACGTTGCTCAAGCATGTGCGGCTCTCGCGAGCGGGCTTCCGTGCCGAGTGCTACCAGCTCAGGTCGTGACAGCCGTCGCTGCCGGCGCCCTCCACCTGCAAGGTGGCATGGGCGATACCGTAACGGTCGCGCAGCACCCGGCGCGCGCCGGCAAGCACGGCGCCGTGGTCCGCGCCCTGGTCAGCGACCAGGTGGGCCGTGGCCACGTTCATCCCCGACGTCAGGGTCCACAGGTGCAGGTCGTGGACCTCCTCCACCCCCTCGACCGCGTCCAGGTCACCGGCGACGTCCTCCGGGTCCACCCCTTCCGGGGCGTGCTGGCCCAGCACCGCGATCACCTGCCTGCCCAGAACCACCGCCCGGATGATGACGAAGACCGCGATGAGCGCCGCGACCACGACGTCCCAGATCGGCTGGCCGGTGAGGATGATCAGCACGCCGGCGACCATGACACCCACCGACCCGGCGGCGTCGGCGATCACCTCGTAGTAGGCGCCCTTGACGTTCAGGCTGTCCTTGGCCCCGCTGCGCAGCAGCAGCATGGAGATGATGTTGATCACCAGGCCGGCGAAGCCGACCGCGAGCATGGCGCCGGAGGCCACCTCCGGCGCGTCGCCCAGCCGGCTGATGGCCTCGACCACCACGTACACCCCGACCGCGAGCATCGCCAGCACCGCCAACGCCGAGGCGAACACCTCGGCCCGGTAGGAGCCATAGGTGCGTCGCCCTGTGGAGTCCGGCCGGCTCGCGATGCGCGTCGCCAGCAGCGCCGCACCCAGCACCACCACATCGGCAGCCATGTGCCCGGCATCCGACAGCAGCGCCAACGACCCCGACACCAGCCCCGCGACCAGCTCGATCAGGAAGAAGCCCGCCGTCAGGGCGAACGCCCCCGCCAGCCGCCGACGGTAGCGGCCACCGGCATGCCCGGTCGCCGGGGCATGGCTGTGTCCCGCCCCCATCAGCCCTGCCCCTCGTGGCGGGCGTGCTCACGGGAGACGTCCAGCAGCATCCGCACATGCCCGTCAGCGAGGCGGTAGTACACCATCCGCCCCTCCCGGCGGTTCTCGACCACCCCAGCGGTACGCAGCACCCGCAGCACCTGGGACACCGACGCCTCCGCGACATCGACCGACGCCGCCAGGTCACACACGCACAGCTCGCCGGCCTCCAGCAACGCATACAGCGCCCGGGCACGGCGCGGGTCCCCCAGGAGCTTGAACAGCCCGGCCAACCTGCCGGCCTCGCGCTCGTCGGGGATCCTCTCCCGGGTCAGCGCCACCTTCTCCGGATGGACGGCGGTGACCTGACACGAATCCAACGGCGTCACACTCATGCCACGACCATACACCTATGCAGATATCAGCAGCGGGAGCCACACACGAGAGGTCAGCAGGTTCTGTATGCTCAGCGCATGCTGACTATTGCTTCGCGGCTGGACGTGATGAACCGAGTTGAGTCCCGCATAGTGGTGTAGCGCCCGGTGGTCGGGCACGTCGTTCCAGACGTGGACGCGGCCACCGTGTGATCCTTCGAGTCAACCTCTCACAGAATCCTCGAATGGAGTCATCACGATGACCGCTCCTCATATTGTCGACCCTGCCGGCCTGCTGGGCGAAGCCCTGTCCGAGGCCTCCCCGGACATGATGCGCCACCTGCTGCAGACGATGATCAACACCCTGCTCTGCGCTGACGCCGATGCGGTGGTCGGCGCCGAATGGGGCAAACCCTCCCGTGACCGCACGGCCCAGCGCAATGGGTACCGGCACCGGGACCTGGACACCCGGGTCGGCACCGTGGACGTGGCCATCCCGAAGCTGCGCTCGGGCACCTACTTCCCGGAATGGCTGCTCGAGCGGCGCAAGCGGGCCGAATCGGCGCTGATCACCGTGGTCGCAGACTGCTACCTGGCCGGTGTCTCTACCCGGCGGATGGACAAGCTGGTCAAGACCTTGGGCATCAATGCCCTGTCGAAGTCCCAGGTGTCCCGGATGGCCGCGGACCTCGATGAGCAGGTGGAGGCCTTCCGCCACCGGCCGCTCGGGGAGGCGGGACCGTTCACGTTCGTTGCCGCGGACGCGTTGACGATGAAGGTGCGTGAGGGCGGGCGTGTGGTCAACGCGGTGGTGCTCATCGCCACCGGGGTCAACGGCGACGGCCACCGCGAAGTGTTGGGCCTGCGGGTGGCCACCAGCGAGACCGGGGCGGCGTGGAACGAGTTCTTCGCCGACTTGGTCGCCCGGGGCCTGGCCGGGGTCCGGCTGGTCACCTCTGATGCCCACCCCGGGCTCAAGGACGCCATCGCCGCGAACCTGCCCGGTGCGGTGTGGCAACGCTGCCGCACCCACTACGCGGCGAACCTGATGGGCATCACCCCGAAGAGCATGTGGCCGGCGGTGAAGGCCATGCTCCACTCGGTCTACGACCAGCCCGATGCCGCCAGCGTCAACGCCCAGTTCGACCGGCTGCTGGACTACGTGAGCGAGAAACTGCCGGTGGTGGCCGAGCACCTCGATGCTGCCCGGGCCGACATCCTGGCGTTCACCACATTCCCCAAGGACGTCTGGACCCAGATCTGGTCGAACAACCCGGCCGAGCGGCTCAACCGCGAGATCCGCCGCCGCACCGACGCGGCGGGCATCTTCCCCAACCGGGCGGCCATCGTACGACTGGTGGGCGCGGTGCTGGCCGAGCAGACAGACGAGTGGGCCGAGGGCCGTCGCTACCTCGGCCTGGAGGTCCTGGCCCGCTGCCGACTCACCACCGTCAGCAACACGGGAAGCGAGGTGAACCCCGACACCGCGCCCGCCCTCGAGTTCAGCGCCTGACAACCCCAACGAAGGAATCAGCCGCTACACCACTTCATGGGGCTTGACCATGAACCGGCTGGGCCGGGCGATGGCCGACCCGACCCGCTCCCGCATCCTCATGACACTCCTCGAGGGCCCGAGCTACCCGGCGGTACTCGCCCGCGACCTAGGGCGTGTCTGAGAATAGATGCACGAGTCAGCTGAGACCCTGGGGACATGTTTCGGTTCCAGATGCTCTCCGACGCCCAATGGGAGTTGATCGCCCCGATGCTCCCGACCCGGACCGGCCGCGCCGGCAGGCCGTTCGCCGACGCCCGCGCCATGGTGGAGGCGATCATCTACCGGTACCGGTGCGGAATCGCTTGGAGGGATCTGCCCGAGGTCTACGGGCCCTGGCAGACCGTGTGGACCTGGCATCGGGGCTTGGCCGAAAAAGGCACCTGGGACACGGTGCTGGCCACGCTGACCGCCGCCGCTGACGCCGAAGGCCTGATCGATTGGTCGGTCTCGGTGGACTCCACGATCGCCCGCGCCCACCAGCACGCGACGAACATCACCCGCCACACAGGGGGATGGATCGAACTACAAGAATCCGCGTGAGGAGCCGGCCGATCACGGCATCGGGCGCTCCCGTGGCGGGCTGAGCACGAAGATCCATCAGCTCGTCGATGGGACCGGGCTGCCGCTGGTCAGCCTGATCACCCCCGGCCAGGCAGGGGACTCCCCGATGCTGCTTCCTCTTCTGGAGCAGCTGCGCGTGACCCGGCCAGTAGGGCGGCCCCGGACCCGCCCCGAGGCCGTGCTGGGCGATAAGGCGTACTCCTCCCGGGCGATCCGCACCCACCTACGTGCCCGTGGGATCAAAGCGGTCATCCCCGAACCGGCCGACCAGCAGGGCCACCGCAGACGGCGCGGTGCCCGCGGCGGGCGCCCCATTGGCCTCGACGCGGACGCCTACAAGGGCCGCAATGTCATCGAGCGTCAGTACGCTCACCTGAAGCCGTGGCGGGGTCTGGCGACCCGGTATGACAAGTACGCGATCATCTACAGGGCCGCTGTGGTCCTGAATGCTGTGATCGCATGGTCCAAACGATTGTCAGACATGCCCTAGGGCTTCGATGACCGCGGCCTGGCTGGGCGTTGCCGGGTTCGTGGCGGCCTCTCGACGCACCGCGTCGCGGATCGCTTCGGGCACTCGCACGTTCAGGGCCACGGTCGGCGCCCCACGCCGCGCCAGGGGCGCATACCCACCGGCCGGGTCCGAGGTCGTTGCCGGTTCTGCGGGGATCACCGCTCCGGGAGCCTGGGTCTGGGGGGCCGGGGTGGGCTTGCGTCGCTGTGCTCGCAGACTCAGGTCGGGCTCAAGCTGCTTCTCGTTCATGCGGTGATCCTTTCGAAGATGAGGCCGGCCAGGTCGGCGTAGGCGGAGGCGACGGGTTCGCGCTTCTCATAGTGGCCCAGCCAGTCGCAGGCCAGACGTGCACCGGGGACGATGGAGCGGGCCGGCACCAGGGGGGTGAGCAGCAGCCCGGTCTCGCGCAGCTCCCAGCAGGGCCATGGACTGTTTGAACGCGGCCACGCTGCGGCAGGCTCCGTGCACCCCGACGCAGTCGTCCGAGGCGGGGCGGGCCGCATAGATCACCCGTCTGCGGCGGTGAACGCGTTGGGGGTCAACGGCCCGCCCTGACGGTCGGGGCAGTGGACGACGAGCTGTGGATGCCGCGAGCGAGACGAAGGGCGGGGGCTTCGCGTCTCCGCCTCTATCGTCGGGTCCCCCGCGACGGGGAGGCCCTGATGAGCCCATCCATGACGGCGCGTGGCCGCCGGCGTTCCGGACGGGCCCGGCTGACCGGCCTGCGCTCACGCCGCCAGCCCCGGGGACAGGGCCACATCAAGAGCAGCCGACCCAGCAGGCCGCCCCCCGCCCGGCCGCCCTCAGTCCCGCGGCGTGACCGAGCGCAGCGCGAGCTCGGTGAGCACCGCCGCCTCGAGGGCCTCGCGGCCCTTGTCCTCGCGGGATCCGGGCAGGCCCGCCCGGTCGCGGGCCTGCTGCTCGGTGTCCACGGTGAGCACGCCGAAGCCCACGGGAACGCCGGTGCGCACCGAGACCTCCGTCACGCCCTGGGTCACGGACTGGCACACGTAGTCGAAGTGCGGGGTGTCCCCGCGCACCACGACGCCGAGGACCACGACGACGTCGAAGCGCTCCGCCAGCCGCGCCGCAGCGACGGTGAGCTCGACGGTGCCGGGCACGCGCACGAGCACGGGCTCCAGGCCCAGGTCGGCCGCGGCGGCCTGCGCCCCGGCGATCAGCCCGTCCATGATCTCCGTGTGCCACTGGGCGGCGACGATCGCCACGTTCAGGCCGCTCGCAGCGGCGGGGTCGGGGGTGAAGGTCGGGGCTCCGGCGCCGCTCATGGGGTGTCCTCCTGGTGGGTGGGGTGGGTCGGGTCGGTGGTCGGGTCATCGGCCGGCGTGGCGGGGCCGCCGGTGGCCGTCGGCGGTTCGAGCACGCGGTCCGCCAGGGCGTGGGCCATGCGGTCCCGCTTGGTGCGCAGGTAGACCACGTTGTGCTCGGTGACAGGCGTGGGGGCCGGGACACGCTCGACGACGTCGATGCCGGCCGCCCGCAGCCCCGCGACCTTCGCGGGGTTGTTGGTGACGAGGCGGATGCGCCGATGGCCGGCGGCCGTGAGGACGGCGGCGGCCCCGGCCCAGTCGCGCGCCTCGGCGGGCAGACCGAGGGCGAGGTTGGCCTCGACGGTGTCCATCCCCTCCTCCTGGAGCCGGTAGGCGCGGATCTTGTTGGCCAGGCCGATGCCGCGTCCTTCGTGGCCCCGGAGGTAGAGGACGGCGCCGCCCTCGGCCGCCGCGCGGGCGAGGGCGTCCTCGAGCTGGGGGCCGCAGTCGCAGCGCAGGGAGCCGAGGACGTCGCCGGTGAGGCACTCCGAGTGCACGCGGACGGTGAGGGGACGCTCCGAGTCGGTCTCCCCCGCCACGAGCAGCAGGTGCTCGGCCCCGGTCTCGGCGTCCACGTGCACGCTCACGCGGAACAGGCCGTGCCGGGTCGGCAGGGTGGCCTCGGCGGGGACGGCGGTCAGGGCCGGCGTCGTCTCCTCCAGGTGGGCCACGAGGTCCTCGATGGAGATCAGCACGAGGCCGTGCTCGTCCGAGAACTCCCGCAGGGCGGGCAGGCGCATCATGGTGCCGTCGTCGTGGACGAGCTCGGCGATGGCGGCCACGGGCGCGACGCCGGCCAGGCGGCACAGCTCGACGCCGGCCTCGGTGTGGCCGCGGCGGGCCCGGACGCCGCCGGGGACGGCGCGCAGGGGGAACACATGACCGGGCCGGGTCAGGTCGCCGGGGGCGGCACCGGGGTCGGCGAGCAGGCGGAGGGTGCGGGTGCGGTCGGCGGCGGAGATGCCGGTGGTGACGCCGGCGGCGGCATCCACGCTCACGGTGTAGGCGGTGCCCTTGGGGTCCTCGTTGACGGTGGTCATGGGCGGCAGGGCCAGGCGGTCGGCCAGGCCGGCCGGCAGGGGCGCGCAGATGACGCCCGAGGTGTGGCGGACGGTGAAGGCGGTGACCTCGTCCGTGGCCAGGGCGGCCGCGTAGATCAGGTCGCCCTCGTTCTCGCGGTCGGCGTCGTCCACGACGACGACGGGCCGGCCGGCGGCGATCGCGGCGATCGCCACGGGGACGGGGTCCAGACGGATGTGCTCGCTCACGGGCGGGCCTCCTCGGTGGGTGCGGCGGGGGCGGAGGGGATGAGCGCGAGGCGCTCGGCGTACCGGGCGAGCACGTCGGTCTCGAGGTTGACGCGGTCGCCCGGCCGCAGGGCGCCCAGGGTGGTGGCCTCGAGTGTGGCCGGGATGATGCCGACCTCGAACCAGTGCGCGGCCGCGCCCGGGTCGGAGACGGCGGTGACGGTGAGGGAGACGCCCTGCAGGGCGATGGCCCCCTGCGCGGGGACGTAGCGGGCCAGGCGGGCGGGCAGGCCGATGCGCAGGGTGGTCCAGGCCCCGTGCGGGGTGACCGCGAGGACCTCGCCGGTCCCGTCCACGTGGCCCTGGACCACGTGCCCGTCCAGGTGGTCGGTGGGGCGCAGGCAGCGCTCGAGGTTGACCCGGTCCCCCGGGGCGCGGTCGCCGAGGCTGGTCATCCGCAGCGTCTGGCCCATGAGGTCTGCACGGAACACGCCGGGGCGCTCCGTGGGTCCGTCGAGGGCCGTGAGGCACACGCCGTCGACGGCGAGCGAGCCGCCGGCGGGCAGCCCGTCGAGGGCGCCGCCGGCGTCGAGGGTCAGCAGGGCGGTGTCGGCGGCCGCGTCGTGCTCGAGGGCGACGACGGTGCCGAGATGGGTGACGATGCCGGTGAACACTCAGTCCTCCTGGAAACGGGTCGGGGCGGGGGCGGTGGGCAGGCGCGGGGCCGGCACCGGGCTCAGGTGGGTCCAGACGTCGACGCCGAGGGCACGGGCGGGGCCGCCCTCCGCGGGGTCGGGATGCCAGCGCGGTCCCTCGGACAGCGTGGCGACGTCCAGGCCGGCGACGGCGGCGCGGCCCGGGCCGAGCAGCAGGGGCGCGGTGTAGACCATGAGCTCGTCCACGAGGCCGGCGCGCAGCCACGCGCCGAGCACGCGGGGCCCGCCCTCGATGAGCACGTGCTCGGCACGGCGGCCGTGGGGCCAGGGCCCGGGATGGGCGGCGAGCGCGGCGAGGACGGCGTGCGGATCGTGGTCCGGCACGTGCAGCAGGACCGGGTGGGTGCGCAGGGCGGCGCCGTCGGGCACGGGCCGGTGACCCTGGACGACGGGCACGGGCTGGTGCGCGAGTTCGGCGCCGGCGGCGTCACGGGCGGTGAGGCGGGGGTCGTCGGCCAGGACGGTCCCCGTGCCGACGACGATGGCGTCGACGCGGGAGCGCACCTCGTGGGCGTGGACGCGGGAGTCCGGGCCGGTGATCCACTGGCTCGTGCCGTCGGCGGCCGCGGCGTGGCCGTCGAGGGACTGGGCGAGGTGTCCGGTCACCCACGGGCGGCCCGCGTCGCGGACCTCGCGCCAGCGGGCGGTGAGCGTGAGGGCGGCCGCCTCGCCGGTGGGGCCGGTGACGTGCACCCCGTGCGCGGCGAGGCGGGCCGCGCCGCCGCCGTCGTGACCGGTGGGGTCCGCGACGGCGTAGCGCAGTGCGCCGATCCCCGCGTCCAGGACGGCCTGCGAGCAGGGGCCGGTGCTGCCGGTGTGGTCACAGGGCTCGAGGGTGACGTGCAGCGTCAGGCCGGCGGGGTCGAGGGTGGCCAGGGCCGGATCCGCGGCGCGGGCGGCCCGCCAGCGGGTCAGGGCGTCGACCTCGGCGTGGGCGGTCCCCCGTCCGCGGTGGTGCCCGACGGCCAGGATGCGGCCGGCCGCGTCGGTCAGGACGGCCCCGACGAGGGGGTTGGCGCCGCGCACGCCGCGCAGCGCGGCGCCGACGGCGAGGTCCATGGGGTCGGCGGACGGGGTCTCGGCGGCGTTCATCGGGCGACGTCCCCCTCGGGGCCGTCCGGCAGCAGCGTCTCCACGGCGGGCTTGTCCCGGTCTGTGGCGCGCAGCCACACGAAGAAGCCGATCAGGGTGAAGGCGCCGTAGAAGGCGTACATGACGGCCGAGGCGTAGTAGCCGGTGCTCCACAGCAGGGGCACGCCGACGACGTCCACGGCCACCCAGATCAGCCAGAACTCCACCCAGCCGCGCGCCATGCCGTAGGTCGCCAGCAGCGATCCCACGAACGTCCAGGCGTCCGCCCACACCGGCTCCCACGAACCCAGCGCGCGGAACACGGGGGTGAGGGCGACGGTGCCGACCGCCATGGCCGTCACGAGGAACACGCGCCCGCGCCAGCCGGCCCACTCCGGGGTGATGGCGGGAGCGTCCTCGGCGTGGCCCCGGCGGGCCTGACGCCAGCGCGCCCAGCCGTAGACGGAGACGGCGATGAACATGACCTGTCGGCCGGCCTGGCCGAGCAGGGTGGCGTGATCGGCCCCCGTGAACAGGGAGGCGAGGAAGACCGTCAGGAGGATGAGGTTGCCGAGGATGCCCACGGGCCAGGCCCAGACCCTGCGCGCCATGCCGCCCAGGGCGGAGGCGAGGCCGAAGACGTTGCCCAGCACCTCGCGCATGAGCAGGCCGCCGCCGGCGACCGGGATGGTCCAGTTGAACGCGTCCACCAGCCAGTCCATGACCGTGACGCCACCTCCTCGGATCGGGACTCCGAGGGGTGCGCTCCGCAGCCCTCCCGCGCAGGGCGCGGAACGGCTCCGCCGCGTGCCTCTCCCATCCCGACTGTACGGTCGGCACCGGAATTCCACCGGTCAGGCCGCTCGGCACCGCCTCGGATGAGGACGGGCCGCGCGGTTAGCGGGCTGTCACCGCCGGTGCGGACTTCCACCGCATCTCGGAGCACGTTGCTGTCCAGCAGTATCGCACGCCCGGCCGGCCGCGCATGCCGGACGTCGCCGGACGACGCCGGGCGACGTCCGGCGCGGCGGGCGGGCGACGGCGTCGCCGGGCTCAGTGGCAGGCGCGGGCGGCGGCGGTGCGCAGGCCGGCGAGCGCGGCGTCGGGGTCCTCGGCGCCGAACACCGCGGAGCCGGCCACGAACACGTCGGCCCCGGCCTCGGCCGCGCGTTCGATGGTCTCGCGGTTCACGCCGCCGTCGACCTGGAGGGCCAGCGGGGCGGGCCCGCCGTCGAGGGCGCGGCGGGCCCGGCGGATCTTCGGCAGCACGACGTCGAGGAACGCCTGCCCCCCGAAGCCGGGCTCCACGGTCATCAGCAGGAGCATGTCCAGCTCCGGGAGCATGTCCAGGTAGGGCTCGACCGCGGTCGCCGGCCGCAGCGCCATGCCGGCCTTCGCTCCGGCCGCGCGCAGCTCGCGGGCCAGTCGGACGGGCGCCGCCGAGGCCTCGGCGTGGAAGGTGACGGACTCGGCCCCCGCCTCCGCGTAGCCGGGCGCCCAGCGGTCGGCGTCCTCGATCATCAGGTGGAGGTCCAGCGGCAGGTCCGTGGCGCGTCGGATCGCCTCGACCACGGGCAGGCCGAGGGTGAGGTTCGGGACGAAGTGGTTGTCCATGACGTCCACGTGCACCGCGTCCGCGCTGGGGATGCGGGCCAGGTCGTCGGCGAGGCGGGCGAAGTCCGCGGACAGGATCGAGGGGTGCAGGCGCGGGGGGCGGGCAGTCATGGTCGGGTCCTCTCGGTCAGGCGCCGGGGGCGCGCAGCAGGGCCAGGAACATGGCGTCGGTGCCGTGCCGGTGCGGCCAGAGCTGGGCCGTGCGGGCGACCACGTCTCCCGGCTTCGGCGCGCCGGCGGGTTCTGCCTCGTCCAGGCGCAGGTCGTCGAGCGCGACGGTGTCGAGGGCGGTGCGGGCGTCGAGCAGCTCCAGCTCGGGGTGGCGGCGCACGAGGTCCTGGACCTGGACGACGGTCTCCGCGACGTGCGGGGAGCAGGTCACGTAGGCGAGCACGCCGCCGGGGGCGAGGACGGAGACCGCCGCGTCGAGCAGCTCGGCCTGCAGGCCGGTGAGCTCGGCGAGGTCGGCCGGGGTGCGGCGCCAGCGTGACTCGGGTCGGCGGCGCAGCGCCCCGAGGCCGGTGCAGGGGGCGTCCACGAGGACGCGGTCGAACGCCGGGGCCGCCTCGGGGGCGTCGGCGATCGTGCGGCCGTCCCCGGTCCGGACGGTCCAGGCGTCGGCGGGCACGGCGGCGAGTGCCTGCCGGACGAGGTCGGCGCGGTGCGGGGCGACCTCGTTGGCCACGAGCGTCGCACCCCGCTCGGCGGCGAGGGCGGCCAGCAGGGCCGCCTTGCCGCCGGGGCCGGCGCACAGGTCGAGCCAGCGCTCGGCGCGCCCTTCGGCCGCGGGGACGGGCGCCTGGGCCAGGGCGCGGGCGGTGAGCTGGGAGCCGGCGTCCTGGACGCGGAGCACGCCCTCGCGCACCCCGGGCAGGCGGCCGGCGTCGCCGCCGGAGTGCAGGGCGGAGTCCGGGGCCAGCGGCCCGGGTTCGGCGCCGTCGTCGAGGGCCGCGGCGAGCGCCTCGGCCCCGCCGGCCACGGGCAGGGCGACGAGGTTGACCACGGGCGGGGCGTTGTCCGCCTCGAGCAGGGCGGCCAGCTCGGCGTCGCGGTCGGCGATGTGGCGGGTGCCGCGGTGGGCGGCCAGGGCCTGGCGCAGCGCGCGGACGATCCACACCGGGTGCGAGGCGCGGACGGCCAGGGCGGCGTCGCCACCGTCGGCGGGGGCGACGTCGGCCAGCCACTCCTCGAGGGGGCGTTCCGCGACCCGACGCAGCACCGCGTTCACGAACCCGGAGGCGCCGGCCCCGATCTCGGCGCGCACGAGGGAGACGGTGGCGTCGAGGGCGGCGTGGGCGGGCACGCGCATGCCCAGCAGCTGGTGGGCGCCGAGCCGCAGGGCGTCGAGCACGGGTGGGTCGATCTGCTCGAGCGGGCGGTCCACGCAGCGGGTCAGGATCGCGTCGTACAGGCCGAGCCCGCGCAGGGTGCCGTAGGCGAGTTCGGTGGCGAAGCCGGCGTCGCGCCGGTCGAGGCGGGCCTGGCGGATGCGCGCCGGGAGGACCAGGTTCGCGTACGCGTCCTCGGCGTGGACGGAGCGGACCACCCCGAACGCGACGCGGCGCGCCGGGTCGGCGGTGCGGGAGCGCTGCGACGGCGCCTGCGCCGAGTACTTCCGTCCGGCGCCGGAGCGACCCCGGTTGCGGGTGCGCCCCTGCGCGTCGCGGCGGTCCTGGGGGTCCGGCCGGGGTGCGCGGCCGCGTTCCCCGCGGGCCCCTCGCTCGCCCCGGCCCTGTCCTGCCTGTCCTTCGCGGCTCATGCGCGTGCCTCCTCGTCCTGTTCCGTGGCGTTCCGCGCGGCCTGGCGTGCCGCGGCCCGGGCGGCGGCGTCCCGTCGGGCCTGTTCTTCGTGGTGGGCGAGCGCCTCCCCGGCCAGCAGCGCGGCCCCGGCGGCGGCGCCGCGCGCCCAGTCGGCGGCCGGCATCAGCTTCCTGCCCGCCGGCTGGACGCGGGAGAGCCGGACGGCCCCGCCGGCCGTGCGCAGCCAGGCGGCCTTCGCGGCCACCAGGATCTGCCCGGGAACCGCGGCGTCGAGTACGGAGGGCCAGCCGTCGTCGCCGGCGCGGACCGGGGCGACGCCGTCGAGCTTGAAACGGGCCGGGGCGGCGCCGTCGTCCGCGGTCAGCCAGCCCCAGGCGCCGGGCTCGGGGGTGACGCCGTTGATCCGGGCGGCCACCTCGGCCGCCGGGCGGGCGGGGTCCACCAGGCCGTCTGCGGCCGTGAGCTTCGGCGCGTGGGTGGGTTCGCCGCGCTGGGGCGTGGCCGTCGCGGTGCCGTCCGCCAGGCGGTCGAGCACGTCGATCACGAGCGGGCCGCCGCGCTCGGCGAGGTCGGTGAGCACGGTCCCGGCGGTCTCGTCGGCCGCGACGGGGCGGGTGAGTCGGGCGAAGACGGGTCCGGTGTCCAGGCCCTCTTCGAGCTGGAACACGTCGGCGGCGATCTCGGTCTCCCCTGCCATCACGGCGCGCTGGACGGGGGCGGCGCCGCGGTAGGCCGGCAGCGCGGAGAAGTGCAGGTTGAGCCAGCCGTGGCGGGGGGTCTGCAGGGCCTCGGCGGGCACGAGCGCCCCGTAGGCGACGACGACGGCCACGTCCGCCTCGAGGGCGCGGATCGCCTGGAGGGCATCGGCGCCCTCGGGTCCGCGGAGTCGGTCGGCCTTGAGCACGGGCAGGCGGGCCTCCTCGGCCACGACCGCGACCGGCGACGGGGTCAGCACCCGCCGGCGCCCGACCGGGGCGTCCGGCCGGGTGAGCACGCCGACGACCTCGTGGGGTGAGTCGAGCAGGGCGCGCAGCACGGGCACGGCGGTCTCGGGCGTGCCGGCGTAGAGCACGCGCAGGGGCGTCGGGGCGGTCATCGGGCGGCTCCTGTTCCGGCGGCGGGGGCGCCGGGGGCGCCGAAGACCGAGCTGACGGCGGCCGCGCGCGCGGCCCCGATGCGGCGAGCGGCGCGGTCCACCTCGCCGGCGCGCATGCGGCGGCGGGCCTCACGGCGTTCCTCGCCGTCGAGGCGGTCGACGTAGAGGATCCCGTCGAGGTGGTCGGTCTCGTGCTGGAGGCAGCGGGCGAGCAGGCCGGTCCCCCGGTGCTCCACCGGGTTCCCGTCCACGTCGGTGCCGCGGACGACGGCCTCCGCGGCGCGCGCCGGGTGGTAGCGCAGCCCGGGCACGGACAGACACCCCTCGCCCGGCTCCCGCAGCGCCTGCCCGGCGGTCTCGAGCACGGGATTGACCACGTGCCCGGCGACGCCGGCGACGTCGAACACGAAGACCCGCAGACCCACGCCCACCTGGGGCGCGGCCAGGCCCACGCCCCCGACGGCGTGCATCGTCTCGATCATGTCCGCCACGAGGGCGCGCACGTCCGCACCCGCGGGCACGGGCGACGCGGCGGTGCGCAGGACGGGGTCGGGGATGGTGCGGACGGGCAGGACGGTCACGCCGTCACCCTATCGCCGCCCTCGGCAGACGCCGGGCGCGACGACAACCCGTCGGGCGCCACGGCCGGGGCGGCGTGGGAGCCGCCGCCGAACGCCGCGGCGCGCACGGCCTGCAGACCGGTGGCCGCCGACACCGGGACCGACGGCGGAGGCGGGCCGATGACACGGAGCGCGGGGCCGGCGTCGTCCACGGCCTGCGCGTGCTTCCAGACCTGGCGCAGGGCCCAGAACTTGTGCCAGTGGCGGGGCAGCACGCCCGGGTTGGCCTGGTGCACGGCGACCTCGGTCTCCCCCAGGGCGACGCCGAGCAGCATCTCGGCCTGCCCGTGCCGCCACTCCTCCCAGGTGCCGGCCTCGGGATCCACGAGGGACTCCTCCGCCTTCAGGCCGGCGGTCAACTGCATGACCACCTTGGGGTCGAGCGCCTTGACCCGTCCGTCCCGCCCCGTGCCCTTCGTCTTGTAGTCGATCAGGCACAGCCGGCCGCCGATTCGGGCGACGAGGTCCAGCGTGCCCGCGTAGCCCACCGTGTGGTTCCAGACGGTGATCTCGGCCGCGATCGGCCGGACGTCGTAGAGGTCCCACCACTCGTCGAAGCGGTCCGCGTAGGCGCCCTCGCCGTGCTCGATCAGCCGGGCCCGGGCCTCCGCCATGGTGTGGGGGCGGCCGAGGGCGCGCTGGGCCACCTGCTCGGCGTAGTCGTGCACGCGGTCCCCGCGCTCGGCCGCGGCGTCCCGGTAGCGGGCGGCGGCGTCGGCGGACTGGCGGGCCACCTGCTTCAGGCGCGCCGCGGAGCCCACGGATTCCGCCAGGCGCGGATCCTGGGTCACGGACTGGGCCGCCATCCACCCGACCCAGCCGTCCAGGTCCGTCTTCTCCATGCCGATCACGGTGGTGATGGACGGGACCTCGGGCAGGCCCGAGAGGGAGCGCGCGTACATGCGTCCGTGGGGGGTCTGATGCGCGAGGCGTGGCTGGGTCATGGTCAGCCATTCTGGCAGGGTCCGCGGACCCCCGACGGGGTGGCCCGACACGCCTGCCGACGCCGATTTTGCATCCGGGCGGAGATGGCCTAGAGTTCTTTCTCGTTGGAAAACGCAGGTGAGCGGCTCGGACGAGCGGATCCCGGCGGCACCGACACGCGGATGTAGCTCAGTTGGCTAGAGCGCCACCTTGCCAAGGTGGAGGTCGCGAGTTCGAATCTCGTCATCCGCTCGCTCAACCTTCACCCCTGGTCGGGTGGCCGAGAGGCGAGGCAGCGGCCTGCAAAGCCGTATACGCGGGTTCGAATCCCGTCCCGACCTCGCAGGCTTCTCCGACCGGGAGTGGCGGCATGTTCACCACCTCTTCGGAGGTGGACGAGCGCGATTGGCGCAGCGGTAGCGCGCTTCCCTGACACGGAAGAGGTCACTGGTTCGAACCCAGTATCGCGCACGGAGACGATCCGTGAGGATCGACTCAGGCGGATGTAGCTCAGTTGGCTAGAGCGCCACCTTGCCAAGGTGGAGGTCGCGAGTTCGAATCTCGTCATCCGCTCCGATCTGAAGGCCCCTCCCCTCGGGAGGGGCCTTCGTCGTGTCCGGCGGCCCGCATCCGCCCGGGCGAGGCCCGCCTCGGCGACGAGGGGCCGGGCAGGACGTCACGTCACGTCCCGCCCGGCCCCGGGTGGCGACCAGGCCGGCTCACTTGTGCTCGGCGACGCCCGTCTGGCCCTCGCGCACGAGCGCCGTCATACGGGAGACCGTGCGGAAGTACTTCTTCATGTACCCGCCGTGCATCATCTCCTGCGTGAACAGGGCGTCGAAGGGCACACCGGAGGCGAGGACGGGCACGTCCTTGTCGTACAGGCGATCCGCGAACACCACGAAGCGCAGGGCCGTGGCCTGCTCCGTGATGGTGTGCACGTCGTGGAGGGCGAGCACGTCCACGTCCTTGACGAGCTCGCGGTAGCGGGAGGGATGCACGCGGGAGAGCATCGCGGTGAGGTCCGCGAAGTCGTCCACGGCGAGCACGCCCGCGTCGGGGAAGTTCTCCTGGGCGGTGGCCTCGACGGCGGCGTCGTCCAGCGGCGACGGGGCGGCGGAGAGGCCGCGGTGGCGGTAGTCCTCGCCGTCCACGCGGATGACCTCGAACTGGTCGGCCAGGACCTGGATCTCGCGCTTGAAGTCCTGCGCCGCGAAGCGCCCCTCGCCGAGCGAGCCCGGCAGGGTGTTGGAGGTCGCCACCAGGCGCACGCCGGCGTCGGCCAGCTCGCGCATGAGGCGGGACATCAGCACGGTGTCCCCCGGGTCGTCGAGCTCGAACTCGTCGATGCACACGAGGGTGTACTCCTTGAGCTCGTCCACCGCCTTGCGGAAGGACAGGGCGCCCACGAGGTTGGTGTACTCCACGAACGTGCCGAACGCCTTGGGTCCGGGGGCCGCGTGCCACGTCGAGGCCAGCAGGTGGGTCTTGCCTACACCGAAGCCGCCGTCGAGGTAGATGCCGGCCGGCCCTGCCGCCCGCTTCTTTCCGCCGAACAGGCCGCCGAGGAACCCGCCGCCCGAGCCGCCCCGGCCGAGGTCTGCCGCGAACCGGCGCAGCCGCTCCACGGCCTGTGCCTGCGTGGGGTGCGCGGGGTCCGGGATGTAGGTGTCGAAGGACACCGTGCCGAAGCGGTACGACGGGTGGAAGCCGGCCAGCAGCTGGTCCGGGGTGACCTGCGGCGAACGGTCGGCGAGGTGGACGATCTGAGCCACGGGACACTCCCAGGGTCGACGACGGGGATTCCGGGCCATGCTATCGGGCCGCGGACCCGACCCATGTGACCTCGCGTGTCCCGGACTGAGGGGCCCCTACCCTCTTAGGTGACACCGATGTGCCGTAATCTGGCGTGCAGGGCACGGACACGGAACCCGCCGTCGTCGTGCCGCCCGCCCCGGGCCCGTGCGGGCCCGCCCGACGCGAAGGAAGGCAGTGCCATGACCGATACCGCCGCGAAGTTCTCCGAGTACGCCCACCCCGAGAAGCTGGTGTCCACGCAGTGGGTCGCCGACCATGTCGGCGACGAGGACGTCGTGGTCCTCGAGTCCAACGAGGACGCTCTCCTCTACTCCACCGGCCACATCCCCGGCGCCCAGCGCGTCGACTGGCACACCGAGCTCAACGACCCCGTCACCCGCGACTTCGTCGGCCCCGAGGCCTTCGCCGAGTTCGCCGCCTCCAAGGGGATCTCCCGGGACACCACCGTGGTGTTCTACGGCGACAAGTCCAACTGGTGGGCCGCCTACGCCCTGTGGGTGTTCACCCTCTACGGCCATGAGGACCTGCGCCTGATGGACGGCGGCCGTGACAAGTGGATCGCGGAGGGACGCGAGACCACCCGCGAGGTCCCGACCGTGGCCCGCGCCGAGTACCCGGTGATCGAGCGCGACGACCACACCGAGCGCGCCGCCCGCGAGGACGTCCTGCAGGCCATCGGGACCACCCCGCTGATCGACGTCCGCTCCCGTCCCGAGTACACGGGCGAGACCACGCACATGGCCGGCTACCCGCAGGAGGGCACCCTGCGCGGCGGCCACATCCCCACGGCGGCGTCCGTGCCGTGGGCGTCCGCGGCCAACGAGGACGGCACCTTCAAGTCCCGCGCCGAGCTGGAGCAGGTCTATCGCGCCGGCGCCGGGCTGCAGGAGGGCGACGACGTGATCGCCTACTGCCGCATCGGCGAGCGGTCCTCCCACACCTGGTTCGTGCTCAAGTACCTGCTCGGCCACGAGGACGTCCGCAACTACGACGGCTCCTGGACCGAGTGGGGCAACGCCGTGCGCCTGCCGATCGCCGTCGGCGAAGAGCCGGGCGAGGCCCCCGCGCGCTGAGCCCCCGGCACGGCGTGGATCACTAGACTGGGACACCATGACCGAGAACCACGCCGTGCCCGCCGCCCTGGCCGAGATCATCGACGACTTCGCCGGGGTGCCCGATCCCGAGAAGCTCGAGCTGCTGCTGGAGTTCTCGGACGAGCTGCCGGCGCTGCCGGAGCGCTACGACGGCCACGAGGCCGAGATGGAGCAGGTCGTGGAGTGTCAGACCCCGCTGTTCCTGGCCGTCGAACTCGAGGGTGAGCCCGGCCCGCAGGCCCCGGTCCGCCTCTTCATCACCGCTCCCCCGGAGGCGCCCACCACGCGCGGCTTCGCCTCCGTGCTCACCCAGGGCCTGGACGGGCTGAGCGCCCTCGAGGTCGTGGACGTGCCCGAGGACATCCCCACCCGCCTCGGCCTGGCCAAGGCCCTCACCCCCCTGCGCCTGCGCGGCATGTCCGCCATGCTCGGCCGCATCAAGCGCAACGTCCGCGAGCAGGCCGGGATCGCCTGAGTCCGCCGTGGGCCAGCGCAAGAAGGATCGCGGCGCCCGGCACGGGGCGGCCACGCCGGCCGTCGCCGCTCTCGAGGCCGCCGGGGTCCCGTACCGGCTGCACACCTTCGACGTGGCCCTCGACGCCGGCGGCGAGCGGTTCGGCGTCCAGGTCGCCCGGGCGCTCAGCGTGCCCGCCGACCGACTGTTCAAGACGCTGATGGTGGCGGACCCCGACGGTGCGCTCGCGGCGTGCGTGGTGCCCGTGTCCGGTCAGCTGGACCTGCGGGCCGCCGCCGCGGTGCTGGGCGTCAAGCGGCTCGCCCTGGCCGATCTGGCCGTCGTCGAACGCCGGACCGGCTACGTGCGGGGTGGCGTCTCGCCCCTGGGCCAGCGCCGGCCCCACCCCGTCGTCCTGGACTCCTCCGCTCTCGACGCGGAGCTCATGTACGTCTCCGGCGGGCAACGCGGCCTGGATGTGGAGATCGCGCCCGCCGACCTCGTGCGGGTGACGGGCGCCGTCGTCGCGGAGATCGCGGCGGGCTGACGGGCGGGTCCTGCGGCCGGGCCGGTCAGGCGTCGTCGCGCGCCTGGCGGCGCACCGCGGCCATGCGCTGGCCGACGGTGACCAGGGACGCGGCGGCGAGCAGCCCCAAGGTGACGGCCAGGACGACCGGGGGCAGACCGAGGCCGGTGAGGCCGGCGACCACGAGGGCGGCCACGAGCCGTTCGGCGCGCTCGGCGATGCCCACGTGTGCGCTCCAGCCGAGGGCCTCCGCCTTGGCACGCACGTAGGAGACGAGCATGCCCAGGGCGAGGCAGGCCCCGGAGAGCGCGCCGACCGCGGGTGCGGCGCCGACGCCGAAGCCCCACAGGCACAGCCCGAGGAACACGGCCGCGTCCTGCACACGGTCCAGGGTGGAGTCGAGGAACGCGCCCCAGCGGCCGGTGGACCCGGCCTCGCGCGCCATGATCCCATCCACCAGGTCCGAGAACACGAACGCGGTGATGAAGAGCGTGCCCCAGAACAGGTGCCCCAGGGGGAAGAGCACGAGCGCGCCCAGGCTCACGCCGAGCGTGCCGACGACTGTCACGGTGTCCGGACTGACCCCGGCCCGCAGGAGCGTATGGGCCACCGGGGTGAACAGACGGGTGGTGAGGTCGCGCGCGTGACGGTCCAGCATCAGGCGGGGCCTCCGGCCCCCGGGCGAGGGTGCTCGCCCGCGGCACGGGCGTTGGCCGCCTGGCGCGCGGCGTGGTCCTGGGCGGCCCGGTCCCAGACGTCCGCGAGGATCTGACGGGTCTCCCCCAGGGTCTGCGACATGTTCTTGGTCCGGGCGATGATCGGCAGGAAGTTGCCGTCGCCGGTCCACCGCGGCACCACGTGCTGGTGCAGATGGGCCGCGATCCCGGCGCCGGCCACCGCCCCCTGGTTCATGCCGAGGTTGTAGCCGGACGCGCCGGCGGCCTGGCCGAGGGCGAGCATCGCCGTCTGGGTCAGCTCCGCCATCTCGGCGGCCTCCTCCGTGGTGGTGTCCGTGTACAGGGGCACGTGGCGGTAGGGGCAGACGAGCAGGTGACCGGGGTTGTACGGGTACAGGTTCAGCACCACGTAGGCGGTGCGGCCGCGGTGGACGATGAGGGAGTCCTCATCGTCGCGCTGCGGGGCCGCGCAGAACGGGCAGGTGTGCTCGTCCTTGACCTGGCCCGTCCCCTTGGACACGTACGCCATGCGGTGGGCGTTCCAGAACCGCTCGAAGGCGTCCGGGGCGCCGGGCAGCTCGAAGCCGTCCGTGGCGGCGGCGTCCGCCGACGCGCGGGCCTGCGCCCGCGCGTCGGATCCGCCGGTGCCGGGGCTGGTCATGGGGTGACCTCGCGCTCGCGCACCGCCTTCACAATGCGTTCGATCGCCTCCTCCACCGGCACGCCGTTGTCCTGGGTGCCGTCGCGGAAGCGGAAGGACACGGCGTTCGCCTCCCTGTCCTCGCCGCCGGCGATCAGCACGAACGGCGCCTTCTCCTTGGCCGCGGTGCGGATCTTCTTCGGGAAGCGGTCCGAGGAGTCGTCCAGGCGCGCCCGGATCCCCTCGGCGCGCAGCTTCGCGACGACGTCGTCCAGGTAGTCGTTGAATGCCTCGGCCACCGGGATGGCCACGACCTGCTCCGGGGCAAGCCAGGCCGGGAACGCGCCGGCGTAGTGCTCGGTGAGGACGCCCAGGAAGCGCTCGATGGAGCCGAAGAGGGCGCGGTGGATCATCACGGGGCGCTGACGGGTGCCGTCGGCGGCCTGGTACTCGAGGTCGAAGCGCTCGGGCAGGTTGAAGTCCAGCTGGATGGTGGACATCTGCCACGTGCGGCCGATGGCGTCCCGGGCCTGGACCGAGATCTTCGGGCCGTAGAACGCGGCGCCGCCCGGATCCGGGACGAGCTGCAGACCGGAGGCCTCCGCGACCTCGGCGAGGGTGCGGGTGGCCTCCTCCCAGATCTCGTCGGAGCCGACGAACTTCTCCGGGTCCTTCGTGGAGAGCTCGAGGTAGAAGTCGTTGAGGCCGTAGTCCTTGAGCAGGTCGAGGACGAAGTTGAGCGTGGTGGTCAGCTCCTCCTTCATCTGCTCGCGGGTGCAGTAGATGTGGGCGTCGTCCTGGGTCATGCCGCGCACGCGCGTGAGCCCGTGCACCACGCCGGACTTCTCGTACCGGTACACGGAGCCGAACTCGAACAGCCGCAGCGGCAGCTCACGGTAGGACCGGCCGCGGGAGCGGTAGATCAGGTTGTGCATGGGGCAGTTCATCGGCTTGAGGTAGTAGTTCTGCCCCTGGCGGGTGATCTCGCCGGTCTCGGGATCACGGACCTCGTCGATGTGCATGGGCGGGAACATGCCGTCCGCGTACCAGTCGAGGTGGCCGGACACCTCGTAGAGGTGCTGCTTGGTGATGTGCGGGGTGTAGACGAACTCGTAGCCGGCCTCGGTGTGGCGCCGACGGGAGTAGTCCTCCATCTCCTTGCGGATGATGCCGCCGCGCGGGTGGAACACGGGCAGGCCGGAGCCGAGCTCGTCCGGGAAGGAGAACAGGTCCAGCTCGGCGCCGAGCTTGCGGTGGTCGCGGCGCTCGGCCTCGGCGAGACGCTCCTGGTAGGCCTTGAGGTCGTCCTTGCTGGCCCAGGCGGTGCCGTAGATGCGCTGCAGCTGCTTGTTCTTCTCATTGCCGAGCCAGTAGGCGGCGGCGGAGCGGGTGAGCGCGAAGCCGTTGCCGATGAGCTTGGTGGAGGGCAGGTGCGGGCCGCGGCAGAGGTCGCACCACACGGCGTCGCCGGTCTTGCGGTCCACGTTGTCGTAGATGGTGATCTCCCCGGCCCCGACCTCCACGGAGGCGCCCTCGCCGGCGGTGTCCGCGGCGTCCTTCTTGCCGAGCAGCTCGAGCTTGTAGGGCTCCTCCGCCATCTCGGCGCGGGCGGTCTCCTCGTCCACGACGCGGCGGCGGAAGGTCTGGCCGGACTTCACGATCTTCTGCATGAGCGAGGAGATCTGCTTGAGGTCCTCGGGGGTGAAGGGCTCGTCGACGTCGAAGTCGAAGTAGAAGCCGTCCGTGATGTACGGGCCGATGCCGAGCTTGGCGCCCGGGCGCAGCTGCTGCACGGCCTGGGCCATCACGTGGGCGGTGGAGTGCCGCAGCACCTCGAGTCCCTCGGGCTCCGTGATGTCCACCGACTCGACGGATGCGCCGGCGGGGATCTCGCGGGCCAGGTCCCAGAGCAGGCCGTCCACCCGCATCACGGCGGTGGTCGGCTTCTCGCGGAAGAGGTCGAGGCCGGTGGTGCCGTGCGTCACCTCCCGCAGCTCTCCGTCCACGGTCAGCAGGATGTTCTTCGGCTCCGACACGGTGCTCCTTCGAGGTCTGGCTTCGGGATCGGTGGCGTACGGGGGCCACCGTCGGCCGCGTCCCATTCTAGGGGCGCGGCCGGACGGCGGGGCACGGAGGCGGACGGTCTCATCTGTCCGGGGTGGGCAGCAGCTCCCACGTCTCCGGGTGGGGCACCGGGATCGGGGTGTGCTCCGGCGCGGGCCGATCGGGTGCCGTGCGGCCGGGGCGGGCCCCGCCGGCCGGTCCGACGTCGGTGCGCACCTTCACGGGCCAGCCGCCCGTGCCGTGGTGCGGGATGTCCGGCAGGGGCTGCGCCCCGGTGCCCGCCCGGCTGCTGCGGCGCGCGGCGGCGGCTCGGCGGTCCGCCGCGAGCCAGTCCCGCCACTGCTGCCGGGTGGCGTCCAGGTAGTCGGGGTCCGGGAGCGTCTCGGGCCGGTGCAGGTCCCAGGCGCGCACGGCCTGGACGGACACGGCCCGGTCGCCGGTGCGCCGGACGGTGCCCTCGATCAGCAGGAGGCGGGCGGAGAAGAGCATCTCTCCCGAGGCGTGCTGGGCCTCCGTGAAGAAGGAGGCGTCCACGCAGCCGGTGCCGTCGTCCACGGAGAGGAACACCACCCGCTTGCCACTGCGCATGGGCGGGGTCTGGGTGGCCACGCGCACCCCTGCCACGAGCACCCGGGACTGCGTGCGCAGCCCGAGCAGGTCCTTCGCCCGGGTGACGCCGAGCGCGTCCAGGTACGGGGCGTGGGAGTCCATGAGGTGGGCGGTGACGTCCAGGGCGGTGAGCTCCAGCTCGGTGCGGACCCGGGCGGCCGGGCCCGGGTCCGGGAAGAGCGGGGCGAGGGCGGTGAGCTCGGTGTCCGGCAGGTCCAGGGCCAGCTGGCCCTCCACCTGCCGTGGACGGGCGGACCGCGAGCGCGGGGCGGTGCGGCCGGGGGCGGTGCCGCGGGTGGTGGAGTGCTGGAGTTCGAGGTGGTGGACGAGGTCGGTGCGGGAGGCGCCGCCGGGTGGGAGGAGGCAGTCGAGGGCGCCGAGCTGGGCGAGGCGTTCGAGGTTGCGGGCGGTGGGGCGGGCGCGGTCGCGGACGTCGGCGAGGGAGCGGTAGGGGCGGCCGGCGTCGAGGCGGTCGGTCTCGGCTTCGCTGAGTCCGGAGAGGCTGGTGAGGGGCAGGCGGATGCCCCAGCGGCCGGGGGCGCCGTCGTCGATCTCGGGGTGGGCGGGGACCCACTCGACGTGGACGTGGCGGGAGGAGGCGTTGACGTCCACGGGGAGGACGGGGATGCCCATGCGGCGGGCCTCGGCGACCATGAGGCGGGCGGGGTACATGCCGGGGTCGTGTTCGAGGATGGCGGCCATGAAGGCGGCGGGGTGGTGGGTCTTGAGCCAGGCGGAGTGGTAGGTGGGGACGGCGAAGGCGGCGCCGTGGGCCTTGCAGAAGCCGAAGGAGCCGAAGGCGGAGAGGGTGGCCCAGACCTCGTCGATGACGTCGAGGGAGTAGCCGCGGGCGAGGGCGCCGGTGCGGAAGGCCTCTTCGACGAGGTGTTCCTGCGGGCCGCCGAGGAGGCGGCGGTGCTCGTCGGCGCGGGCCAGTCCGCAGCCGGTCATGACGTCCATGGTGCGCAGGACCTGTTCGTGGAAGACGGTGACCCCGTGGGTCTCGGCGAGGACGGGCCGCAGGTCGGGGTGCGGGTAGTGGGCGGGTGCCCAGCCGTGCCGCTGTTCAAGGAAGGGTCGGACCATGTCGGACTGCATGGGGCCGGGGCGGAAGAGGGAGATGTCCACGGTGAGGTCGTTGAACTCGCGGGGGGCGAGTTTGCCGACGAGTTCGCGCTGGCCCGGGGACTCGATCTGGAAGCAGCCGAGGGTGTGGGTGGTGCGGATCATCGCGTAGGTGGCGGGGTCGTCGAGGGGCACCTGTTCGAGGTCGATGCGCTCGCCCGTGGTGCGTTCGACCTCGGCGATCGTGTAGGCGATGGCGGACTGCATGCGCACGCCGAGGATGTCGAGCTTGAGGAAGCCCATGGGGTCCATGTCGTGCTTGTCGAACTGGCTCATGGGCAGGCCCATGCCGGAGGGCTGGACGGGGGTGCGGTGCAGCAGGGTGGCGTCGCCGAGGATGACGCCGCAGGGGTGCATGGAGATGTGGCGGGGCAGGCGGTCGAGGCGTTCGGTGAGGTCGACGAGCAGGTCCAGCTGGCGGTCGCCCTCGGCGCGGCCGGACTCGATGCGGCGGGAGAGGCCGCCGAGTTCGGGCATGCGCTGGAGTGCCTCGCGGAAGTTCGAGGCGGAGAAGCGCCAGAGCTGCTTGGCGATGGCGTCCACCTCGGGTTCGGGCATGCCGAGGGCGAGGCCGGCGTCGCGGACGGCGCCGCGGGCCCGGTAGGCGTTCTGCATGCTCATGAGGGTGGTGCGCTCGGCGCCGAAGCGCTCGACGACGGCGTGGTAGATCTCGTGGCGGCGGGCGGACTCCACGTCGATGTCGATGTCCGGGAGGGTGGAGCGGTCGGTGGAGAGGAAGCGCTCCATGATCAGGCCGTTGGCCATGGGGTCGACATGGGAGATGCGCAGGGCGTGGTTGACGAGGGAGGAGGCGCCGGAGCCGCGGGCGGCCACGCGGATGCCCATGCCCTCGATGAGGTCGACGACGGCGGCCACGGTGAGGAAGTAGGAGGAGAAGCCGAGTCGGGTGATGATGCCGAGCTCGTGCTCGGCGCGGTCCTGCAGGTCTCGGGCCGCCTGGCTGGTGCCGGGGAGGCCTCCCCCGGTGTGGAGGTGGGGGTAGCGGGCGAGGAGGCCGGTGCGGGTGCGCTCGCGCAGCACGTGCTCCGGGGGGCCGTCGATGCCGATGACGGCGGCCTCGGGGACGCGGGGCACGCCCCAGCCGAGGTCGGTCTCGGGGTCGAGTGCGCAGGCCTCGGCGAGGCGGCGGGTGGCCTCGAGCAGGGGGGCGGGGCGGTCGTCGGCGGCGAAGGCGACCTCGTGGGCGATGCGGTGCATGGCGGCGGTGGACTTGAGCCAGCCCTGCCCGTTGGGTTGCAGGTCGTGGAGGGCGTCGAGGGAGCTGAGGGCACGGACGGCGTCGAGGACGTCCGCGGTGGCGGCACCGTCCGGGGCCGCGTAGCGCACGGCGTTGGTCAGGACGGCGGGGATGCGGGCCTGGCGGGCGGCGCGGAGGGTCTTCACGGCGTGCCCGGTGTCGAGGCGGCGGCCGGGGGCGGAGAGGTGGGTGACGACGTCGGCGTGGGGGCTGCCTGCGGGCAGGGCCGCCTTCCAGCGGTGCAGGGCGGCGAGGCCGGCCGCGTACCGGCGGCGGGCCAGGTGGCGGCCGACGTCCGAGTCCGGGCCGAGGAGGACGAACAGCTCGGGGGTGGACGGGTTGTCCCGGTTGGCGGCGGTGGGGACTCGGCCGGCCGCCGCGGCGGCGAGCTCGGCGACGCTGGCCCAGGGGCTGCCGCCTGCCGCTCCCCCGGTGGTGCGGGCGTGGGCGGCGGAGACGAGCTCGCACAGGGAGCGGTAGCCGGAGCCGTGGCAGCCTCCTCGGGCGAGCACGACCACGCGGCCGGCGTCCCCGTCCTCGCTCCACCGGACGGCCAGGTCCACGCCCACGATCGGGGTGATGCCGTGGCGCAGGCAGGCGCCCACGTGCTTGGCCATGCCGTAGAGCCCGTCCCGGTCGGTGCAGGCCAGCAGGTCCATGTCCGCGGCCGCGGCGGCGGCCACGAGGTCCTCGGGCCAGCTGACCCCATGGTGGGCGCTGAACGCGGAGGCGACGTGCAGGTGGGCGAAGGGTGCGGCGGTGCGTCCGGCCGCGGCGGCCTGGCTCATGCCGACCGCCTCAGGTCCTGGGCGTGCTCGTGGACGCGCACGAGCCGCCACCGGCCGGAGTCCAGGTGGTGGGCGACGTCGAGGGTCTGCAGGGGCGCGGCGCCGGCCCGGGCCAGGCGGACCTGCAGCCGCCACATCTCGTGGTCGACGAGACCGGCGCCGCGGCCCTTCTCCGCGCGGACCTCCTCCGCCCACCAGCGGCGCCGCTCGAACCAGCGCACGGGGCGCTCTGCGAGGACGTAGTCCCGCCCGTTCCAGCGCAGCCCCTGCGGGGTGCCGTCTGCCCCGCACTCCACCGCCACCGACTGTGTGAGGACTCCCATTCTGCTTCTCTCCCTGTGCACTGCTGACCGGACCGACGACGGGGTGCCGTCGGGCGATGGGAGCGCGGCCCGTCCGGCGGACCGGACGCGGGGAAGAAGTGGGAAGGTGGGGCCGCACCCCCGATCGTACTCGAACATGTGTTCGAATGCGATGAGTGCGAAGGTAGGGTGGCCGCCGGACACGTTAAGGACGCATCGCCCCGAGACGAGCGAGGCCGGGAACGCCCTTTTCGTGAGACCGGCTGGCCGAGTCCTGGCCGGGGACCTCGAATCCGACCCTGGAGCGCACATGCACGAGAAAATCGTCTCTTGGGCCGGAAGAAGTGCGTCGGCACGGCCCTGTGGACAATGCGAGCAGGACCACAATCCGTCTGCGTATACTCCGAACCAACCGGGCCTCGCATGCCACGGGCACCGCGCTGCGGGATCAGCGCGGGAGGCGCGGACACACGACGGACGTCCAGTTGGAGGGGAAATGTCTCTCACCGCACCCGGGCGCGCCCTGCGCCGCCACCGATTCGCCCAGGCCGGCACGCTCAGCGTGGCCTTGGCGCTCGCACTGACCGCCTGCGGCGGGCAGTCCGAGCCCGCCGAGTCGTCGACGACGTCACCCTCGTCCGCCAAGCCCGCCGTCGAGACGTCCGCGCCCGCGAGCACGAGCGAGACCGCAGGCGTCAGCTCATCCCCCACGGCCACGGAGAGCGGGTCCGGCGAATACGTGCCCGCGTCTGCCGACGGCCCCGCGCGGAGCGTGCCCAAGCCGGAGATGCCCGCCGACATGAAGGAAGAGACCAAGGAGGGCGCCGAGGCGGCGATTCGCTACTTCTGGGACGTGCACTACTATGCCGAGCAGACCGGAGACACGGAACTCCTCGACTCTCTCTACAGCGAGTATTGCGAGTTCTGCCAGTTCAGCTCGAACGACCTGCAAATGATCTACAAAGACGGGGGGTGGTACACCGGCACTGAGGTACAGATCGATTCGATTCTGACTCATCGATCCGAAACCGGGTATGTCTCGACACTCCTTGTCACTACGGGCACAGGAACGGGATACACCAAGGGCGGGGTTGTTCCCGAGAACGGAGATGTTGAAGCGGCCTCCAAGCAGCCTTGGATCGCGGAGGTCTCGTTTAACCCCGAATCTTCACACTGGATTGTTGATGAGATGTCATATGAAGGTTCGATCGGATCTAACTGATGGGGCGCACCTGGATTGTATTAGTGGCATTATTGATCAGCCTCCTATTCGTGCCTACCACTGCCGCCGCCACCCCTTCACACGCACGAGACATCGAGTCGTGCACTTCTTCGAAGAGCCACTACTCAATAAATAAAAAGGGCATTGCGGCGAATAAGAGATGCTCAGATAGACACTCAGCAACCTCGAGTTCAGTTGTTGCAACTGATTACTCAGCGACCGCCGCCCGCCCGGACCCACACCTAGAGCACAAAACGGTCAGTGCATGCTTCTCGGGGCAGCTGGGCAATCCGGATTTCGAGAGTTGTCGAGAGCAAGAGGCGAACTTCTGCCCCGAGGGTTCGTGGATCCGGGCGCAGACCGTAGACACTCGTCAGCCTGATGCTAATCCCGCCTATGGCGCCCCTAAATGTTGGACGGCCAAGGCCTCCAGCAACGGCGCCCCGCCCGTCTCCATCGACGAGGTCCGCACGCTCCTCGTGCTGGAGCCTGAGATCCGGTCGGACAATGGCGGACGCGGGATCCGCAATGCGGAGACCAACTTCTACGCAGACGCCGAGACACGCACGCTCGTCACCACCCTCAACGGGGTCGAGGTCGAACTCCGCGCCACGCCGGTGAGCTTCCACTGGGACTACGGGGACGGCTCCCCCACCAAGACCACCTCGGTCGCAGGCCAGAGCCAGCCGGAGTTCAACGTCCCCACCCCCACGAGCCACGTGTACGAGGACACCGGGCAGTACACGGTCCGCCTCACCACCGTCTACATCGGCGAATACCGGGAGGCCGGGGGCGAGTGGGTGCTCATCCCGGGCACCATCAGCCTCGACTCGGCCCCTGTCACCGCGAATATCTGGCGCACCATCACCCGCAATGTCGCCGATGACTGCAGCGTCGACTCCTCAGCCTGGGGCTGCACCGGCCCCATCGAATCCGCTCCGGCCGGCTGAGCACAGACCGCGGGGCGGCCGACGGTCTCCCGTCCACCGCCCCGCGGCCCCCTCGTCGGCCGGGTGTGTCAGACCCGGCGCACCCGCCCCCGGGCCATGAGCACGAGTCCCGCGCCGAGGGCCGCGAGCGCTCCGAGCGCGCCCGCCGGAACCTCACGCCCGGTCTCGACCGTGTCCGGGGTCGTGTGGGCGTCCTCCCCCGCCGGCACGTTCAGGGCCCGGGGCTTCTGCCCATCCGCGAGCGACTCCACGAGTGCGAAGACGTCGGACCGCTCCGCGTCCTGGGTGATAATGACGTCCTCACTCCTGGTCACCCCGTCCAGCGACCAGTCGCGAACGAGGCGGTCGTCGGTCGGGTATGTCGCGTCGGCGAGGTAGTGAAACCCGGTGAAAATTCCAACGCGGTGTCGCGCCAGAGGGTGCCCCAGCGCGGACCCCACGAGAGTTCCGCGACCGACGCGTCGTCGCCCTGGCGCTTGGACCACAATGGCAGCTCCACGCCCGGCTCGGCGTACTTCAGCGCGAGGACCCGCTCGGGGTAGTCCCCAAACACGGGGTCGGCCCGGCTGTGCTCGCCCCACGCGTAGACGAGCCCGGCAGAGGGGCCTCTGTTGCCCTCCGGAATGCCGGCGGTCTCGTCGTCGAGGGCGGCCACCGGGGTGCCGCCCACGGACAGGGTGAACAGGAGATGACCGTCTCCGGCCTCACCGCGGCACCGCGCTTCCGCGTCTCACGGGCAGGTCATCCCCGTCGCCCCGTCTCTCAGAGCAGCGTTCCCTGCTGCTCTCTCATCTCCTGGATCAGTTCTGGCCCGTTGTTCCGGACGTTCCCCACGGCGCTCCCCACGGGCCGCAGCGACCAGCCCGCCGCGACGTCGTACGCGCCGGCGCACACCTGGCCCACGAGGGCGTCGGCTTCTTCGGCAGACCCGAGCGTGTCCGGAGCGAGCCACCGGTCCATCGTCTCGGCATCCATGGGCACGGGCAGCCGGTCGTGCAGCTGGCCGAGCGCGGCGAGCACCGGATCGTCGTCGTCCGCGTCGGGCGCGGCCATGGTGAGGATCGTCGTCGAGAGGACCCAGGCGTCCTCCCCCGCGGCCTTGGCCTCGGGGTCCTGCCACCATTCGTACAGGCCGGCGAACCAGATGACCGGTCCCTCGCCGTCCCCGGCCCCGGCCGGGTGCACGTAGTAGGGCTGCTTCTTCGCGATCCGCCCGTCGGGACCCTTGGCACCAGGCTCCGGCGTCTTCCACTCGTAGTAGCCCTCCACCGGCACGGCGCAGCGGCGGGCGCGGACGGCGGCCCGGAACGTCGGCTTGGAGGCCACGGTCTCCGAGCGCGCGTTGAACGCACGGGACCCCACGGACAGCTCCTTCGCCCACGGCGGCACCAGGCCCCAGCGGGCCACGTGGATCCGCCGGGTCACCCCGGCACCGCCGTCGCCCCCACGGGTGCCTCCGGCGCCGACGTCGTCCGCGTGCGCCACGAGGATCGGCACCTCGGCTGTCGGCGCCACGTTCCAGCTCTGGCGCAGCACCAGGTCCTCATTCGCCTCGGCATCGCCCAGGGCCACCAGGTCGCTCGTGGCGCGGGCCATCACGTAGCGGCCGCACACGTCAGCGGTCCCTCCCGTCCCGGCCGCGCTCGACATACATCCACGCGATGCCGAGGGCGAAGCCCATCATCGCGCAGCCGATCACGGTGCCCCAGGGCCTCTCGGTGCCCAGTCCGAACACCACGCCCAGCCCGACGCCGATCAGCAGCCCCACCAGTGGGATGCGCCACTGAGCGAGCGTGCCGGCACCGGCCGGAGCCCCGGCTGGAGCCTCGTGGGCCTCGTCCTCGTCTCTGCCATGTCGTGCCACGGTTCGCCCCTCCGTTCACATCGATGTTGCGGCTCAGGTTGCAGTCTCCCCCGGCCACTGCGGTGACGCCACACACCAGGCCCCCGGCTGCTCACCGATGCGTCGCACAGGGTCCTGTGATGGGATGGGCAGAACGAGCCCGCACGCCGCGCCGCCCCACGCATGCGCGGCGTCGGGCAGAACCCCACCACCAGGAGGAACAACGTGTCCCAGAAGGTCCGCGGCGTCGTCGCCATGGCGAAGGACGCCCCCGTCACCGTCGAGACCATCGTCATCCCCGATCCGGGACCCGGCGAGGCCGTCGTCGACATCAAGACCTGCGGCGTCTGCCACACGGATCTGCACTACCAGCAGGGCGGGATCGGGGACGAGTACCCGTACCTGCTCGGCCACGAGGCCACGGGTGTGGTCTCCGCGATCGGCGAGGGCGTCGACCACGTCAAGGTCGGCGACACCGTGATCCTCAACTGGCGCGCCGTGTGCGGCGAGTGCCGCGCGTGCCGGAAGGGCGAGCCGAAGTACTGCTTCAACACCCACAACGCGACCCAGAAGATGACCCTCGAGGACGGCACGGAGCTGTCCCCGGCCCTGGGCATCGGGGCGTTCGCGGACAAGACGCTCGTCCACGCCAAGCAGTGCACCCAGGTCGACGGCGTCGACACTCCCAAGGAACAGGCCGCGGTCGGCCTGCTCGGCTGCGGGATCATGGCCGGCATCGGCGCGGCCATCAACACCGGCGAGGTCAAGCTCGGCGAGTCCGTGGCCGTGATCGGCTGCGGCGGCGTCGGCGTGGCCGCGATCGCCGGGGCGAAGCTCGCCGGCGCCACCACGATCATCGCGGTGGACATCGACGCCAAGAAGCTCGCGAAGGCCGAGGAGCTCGGCGCCACCCACACCGTGAACTCGAAGGACGAGGACCCCGTGGAGGCCATCCGCGCGGCGACCGGCGGCTTCGGCGCCGACGTGGTCATCGAGGCGGTCGGCCGCCCGGAGACCTACGAGCAGGCGTTCTACGCCCGGGACCTGGCCGGCCGCGTCGTCCTGGTGGGCGTGCCCACCCCCGGCATGGAGCTGAAGCTGCCCCTGCTGGAGGTCTTCGGCCGCGGCGGCGCGCTGAAGTCCTCGTGGTACGGCGACTGCCTGCCGGAGCGCGACTTCCCGATGCTCGTGGACCAGTACCGCCTGGGCCGCCTGCCGCTGGACGAGTTCGTCACGGAGACCATCGCCCTGGACGAGGTGAACGAGGCCTTCGAGACGATGAAGTCCGGCGACGTCCTGCGCTCGGTGGTGGTGCTCTGATGGCGCGCATCGATCACCTGGTCACCTCCGGCACGTTCTCCCTGGACGGGGAGACGTTCGACGTGGACAACAACGTGTGGATCGTCGGCGGCGCGGAGCAGTGCGTCGTCATCGACCCGGCCCATGATGCCTCGGCCGTCTGGAAGAAGGTGAACGGCCGCCAGGTGCTGGCCATCGTCCTCACCCACGGCCACGACGACCACATCCGCCAGGTCCAGGAGTTCCGCCAGATGGTGGACGCCCCCGCGCTGCTCCACCCCGCCGACCGCATGCTCTGGGACGACGTCTTCCCCGACGAGGAGCCCGATGGCGCGCTCGCCGAGGGCGACGTCCTGCGCGTGGCCGGCGTCGAGCTGCGGGTGCTGCACACCCCCGGTCACTCCCCCGGCTCGGTCTGCCTGTACGCCCCCGCCCTGGGCGAGGCCGGCGACGACGGCGCCCCGACCGGCGTCGTGTTCTCCGGCGACACCCTGTTCCAGGGCGGGCCCGGCGCCACCGGCCGCTCGTACTCGGACTTCGACACGATCATCGAGTCCATCCGCGAGCGCCTGCTCTCGCTGCCGGAGGCCACCGTGGTCCACACCGGCCACGGCGACTCCACCACGATCGGCACGGAGAAGCCGCACCTGCAGGAGTGGATCGACCGCGGCCACTGAGGACGCGCCGAGGTGGGGAAGAATGGTCCCCCGTGACCATCCTCCCCGCCTCGCCCCCTCCCTCCGTGATCCTGCTCGGCGGGGCGTCGGGCTCCGGCAAGTCCTACCTGGCCCGGCAGCACGGCCGACCCCACCTCTCGCTCGATGCGTTCTACCGTCCGCAGTCCGACGACGGCGCCGCGGGTGGGCCCGGCCCCGTGTTCCCGCGCACCCCGTACGGCGAGATCGACTGGGACCACCCCGGAACATGGGATGAGCAGGCGGCCGTGGACGCCGTCGTCGAGCTGCTCGAGGAGGGCGCCACGCGCGTGCCCGACTACGACATCTCCACGTCCTCCGTCCGCGGGCACAGCACCGTCGCGCTCGAGCCGGACGGGGTGATCGTGGCGGAGGGCATCTTCGCCGAGCGCATGCCCGCCGCCCTGGACCGGGCCGAGGTCCACTACGCGGCCTGGTACATCGACCAGGCGCGGACCACGACGGCGGCCCGCCGGTTCGTGCGCGATGTCGCCGAACGCCGCAAGCCGGTGCCGTTCCTCGTGCAGCGGGGCTGGTCCCTGTACCGGACGGACGCGGCGCGCCGGGCGGCGGCCATGGCGGCCGGCTTCACCCCGCGACGCAAGCGGGAGATCATCGCGGATCTCACGTGAGCCGCCCCCTTCATTCGGTCCGGACGTTCTGTGAGTCGTCGGTTTCCATTTGATGGGTGCACTGCCGAGCGTACTCGGCTGGGGTTAGGTAGCCGAGCGAGGAGTGCCGGCGGTGGTGGTTGTACTCGTCCTTCCAGTCGCCGATGATGACCTGTGCGTGCAGCAGCGAGTAGAAGCTGTTGATGTTGAGGCACTCGTCGCGGATCCGGCTGTTGAACGACTCGACGTACCCGTTGCGCCACGGCGAGCCCGGAGGGATGTAGGACAGGCCGGTGCGGGTGCCGGCCCAGTCGGCCATCGCCTCGCTGATGAACTCCGGCCCGTTGTCCGACCTGAGCACCGCCGGGGCGCCCCGGGCGGCGACGAGGTCCTCGAGGTGGGCGGTGAGTCGGTCGGCGGTAATCGAGCGCTCCACGAGCCCGCCGATGCACTCCCGGGTGTGTTCGTCGACGATCGAGCAGATCTTGATCGGTCGTCCGTGCTCGTCGGCGTCGAACTGGAAGTCCACCGCCCACACCACGTTCGGCGCGTCCGCCGTCGGCGCGTCGACGGTCGAGGACCCGACGCGCTTGCGTCGACGCCGCTGCGGGACCCGGAGCCCTTCGTCACGCCACAGGCGTTGGATCTTCTTGTGGTTCACCACCCACCCCTCGGCGCGGGCGTCGTGATACGCCCGCCGATACCCGTAGCGGGGATGGTCCTTCGCCCAGGCGCGCAGCCACTCCCTGAGCGCCCGATCCGGGTCCGCGACCGTGTCGCCCTTGAGCGGTCGCCGGTACGCGGAGCGGCTCAGCCCGACCAGACGGCACGCCATCCGTTCGCTCACCCGCAACTTGCGCTTGAGGTGATCGACGGCGGCGCGGCGCCTGTCCGGGCTTAGAAGTTTCCCTCAGCCAGCTCCTTGAGCGCGGCCTTCTCCAGCTCCGCTTCCGCGAGCAGACGCTTCAGGGTCGCGTTCTGCTTCTCCAGCTCCTTCAGGCGCTTTGCGTCCTCGGCCTTGAGGCCGCCGTACTGGTTCCGCCACCGGTAGTACGTCTGCTCGGACACCCCGAGCTCCCGGCACACCGCCGCGACGTCCTGACCATCGGCGAGCATCCTGTCGGCCTGCCCGAGCTTACGGACGACCTGCTCGGGGGTGTGACGCTTCCTGCTGTTCGTCATGATCTGACCAGTCTCCCTGCCCGCGACCGCGGGCAACAGGACGACTCTCATAACGACTGGACCTACGAAACGGGGTCAGCCCACACGGCCTGACGGCCCGCCCGCAGCCAGTCCGTGCCCTCAGCCGGAGGTGCGCGCGCCGAGGACGGCGAGCTGCTCGGCCACGACCTCGATCCCGGCGGCGGCCGCCCACGCCGTGTACTCCTCCCGCAGGGCCGCGGCGAACGCGGGAACGCTCACCCCGGGACGCACGTCCTCGGCCGCGCCCGCCGTACGGGGATCCATGTCCAGACCGAGCTCCCGGTAGACGTCGACGAGCACGGCCCGCAGCGGAGCGGGGTCGGACACCACCACGTGGGTGGAGAACAGGAACGCCCCCTTCACCACGCGCTGCGCGGAGCCGGCCAGCTTCACCGGGTATGTCGGCGCAGGACCCTGCACGGAGAACTCGCCCGGGCAGTACTCCCCCGGAATCTCGCCCACGGAGGCGGGCACGTCCATGCGCGCGAACGCCCGCACGAACAGGTCGGCGAACTCCGCGAACCGGGCCTGCTGCGTGAGCGCCGCGTCCTCCTGCTGGCTCAGGTGGTCCACCACCAGGCAGCCGTGATGGTAGGCCGCCGCCCGCCCGCCGGCCCGGCGCACCGCCGGCGCGAAGCCGTGGGCCCGGGCCGCCGCAGCCGCGGCCGCGAAGCCGGGCAGCCGCGCGTCGCGCTGGCCGAACGCGACCGTCGGTTCGGGCACGTAGACGCGGATCAGATCGTCGAGGGCCCTTCCCTCGGCCGCGGCGGCGCGGAAGACGGCCAGCTCGCCCATGGCCCAGTCGAGGTCTTCGACGGCCCCGAGGGTCCGCTCCTGCACAGCCCAGCGCAGCCGGGGGGCTACGCTCACAGGCCGCCCTCGACCGGCCAGGAGCGCAGGGTGAGGGTCTGCTCGACGTGGGCGAAGGGGCCGTCGTCGTCGTGGAGGACGGTGCTGGTCAGGCCCACGCCGTCCGGGCCCACCGTGACCTGCCCCGCGAGGCCGAGCCAGTGGCCGGTGGGCTCGCGGTACAGGTGGATCTGCAGGTCCACGTTGGGGAAGAACCACCCGCCCGGCTTCGCCGGCAGGGCCGGGGCGATCCCGTTGGCTGCATCGGTGAGGCTGATCAGGCGCACCAGGTCGCTCGTGCTCTCCCCCGCCACCATCTCGCGGTCCGTGGTGAGCCACACCCGGCCGTGGCCCGGCCCGTGGCCGGGCAGGATGACGCCGTTGAGAGAGGCGATGTACCCGCCTCCCCATCCGTGGAGCGCGTTGTGCGACTGCGCCTGCGAGCGCGGCGGGAGGGGCTCGTCCGGCAGCTGGGCGACGGCGGAGGTGTCCGAGGTGGACAGCAGCCAGGCCCGCAGGGTCAGCACGGTGCGGCCCCGGGCGTGGAGCACGGACTCGACGAGCTCGATGGTCCGGCCCGGACGCAGGGTGCGCGTGACCACCTCGAGCTCGCCCGACCAGAGCGTGCCCAGGATGTCGTAGGAGAGCCGTCCCACCCGCAGCCCGGGAGTGGTCTCGTGCGCGGCCACCTCGTGCAGCAGCAGGCCCGAGACGGCGGCCATGTGCATCTCCTCTTCCCGCCATGCGCCCTGGGCGTGCACGGTGGAGCGCACGCGGGAGGTGCGGACGCCGTCGGCGTCCACGGTGGGCTCGCCGAGGCGCACGTAGAAGGCCAGGGGATCGTCGGCGACGGAGGTCGCGGGGGTGGAGGTGATGTCGGTCATGGGCCGAAGTCTGCCAGAACGACGACGACGGCCGGTGACGTCCCCGCGGGATGTCACCGGCCGTCGTCGTGCGGACCGAGCCGGGGTTCAGCGGCGCATGACCTTGCGGGCGATGCCGTTGCCGATCAGCTGCAGTGCCTGGACGAACACGATCACCACGATCACGGCCAGCCAGGTGACCTCCGGACGGAACCGGTTGTAGCCCTCCACGATGGCGAAGTTGCCGACGCCGCCGCCGCCGATGATGCCCGCCATCGCGGACATGTCCACGAGCGAGATGATCACGAACGTGAAGCCGAGGATCAGCGGGCCGAGGGCCTCGGGCAGCACCACGGCGCGCACGATCCGCATGCGGGAGGCGCCCATCGCGCGGGCGGCCTCGATCACGCCGGGGTCCAGCGAGACGAGGTTCTGCTCCACGATGCGGGCGATGCCGAACGTGGACGCCCAGATCATGCAGAACACCACGGCGGTGTTGCCGATGCCGGTGCCGAGCACCGCGATGGTCAGCGGCTGCAGGGCGGCGATGAGGATGACGAACGGGATGGGCCGGATGAGGTTCACGATGAAGTTCGTGACCAGGTAGACGGCACGGTTGGCGAAGATGCCGCCCGGGCGCGTGGTGTAGAGGACGAGCCCGACCAGCAGGCCGAGGATGCCGCCGAGGATGAAGGACCAGCCGACCATGTAGAGGGTGTCCCCCACGGCGGTCATCAGCTCGGGGCCGTAGTACCCCCAGTCGAGGTTCTGGAATCGGTCGATCACTGGTGCACCTCCTGCACGTCTCCGGCGCCGGCCAGGTCCGCGACAAACGCGTCCACCGCGGCGGCCTCGCCCGTGAGCGCCACGGTGAGCAGGCCGTACGCGGAGTCCTTGGTGGCGGACATGCCGCCGTGGACGATCTCGAAGCCCACGCCGCGCGTCGATGCGGTGCCGAGCACCGCCGAGACCGCGGCGGAGTCCTTGAGCGAGACCATGATCAGCCGACCCTCGGTGCGCGCCCGGATGCGGGCCACCTCCTCGGCATTCGGCCGGTCCTTGAGCGCCGTGGCCACGAAGGACGCGGCGTCGGCGGAGTGGGCGGGCCGAGAGAAGAGGTCGTAGACCTTGCCGGACTCCACCACGCGGCCGCTGTCCATCACGGCGACGCGGTCGGCGATCGAGCGGATGACCTCCATCTCGTGGGTGATGGCCACGATCGTGACCCCGAGCTCCTCGTTGACGCGGCGCAGCACGGAGAGCACCTCGTGCGTCGTCGAGGGATCCAGGGCGCTGGTGGCCTCGTCTGCGAGCAGGATCTCCGGCTCGGCGGCCAGGGCGCGGGCGATGCCGACGCGCTGCTTCTGGCCGCCCGAGAGCTGCTCCGGGTAGTGCTTGGCCTTGTCCGCCAGGCCGACGAACTCGAGCAGCTCCGCCACGCGAGCGCGGCGTTTGGACCGCGGCCAGCCGGCCGTGTCCAGAGCGAACTCGATGTTCCCGGCCACCGTGCGGGAGGTCAGCAGGTTGAACTGCTGGAACACCATGCCGATGCGGGTGCGCAGCGGACGCAGCTTCGCTTCGGAGAGATGGGAGACCTGCTGGCCCAGCACCGTGACGGTGCCCGACGTCGGCTTCTCCAGCCCGTTGATCATGCGGATCAGGGTGGACTTGCCGGCGCCGGAGAAGCCGATGACGCCGAAGACCTCGCCGCGGTTCACGGCGAGCGAGACGTCGTCCACGGCCTTCACACCGGCACCCTTCTTGGCGGCGTAGACGCGGCTGACGTGGTCGAAGACGATGACCGGCTCCCCCGGGGCGCCCGCGGAGGGGCGCCCCGGGGTGACCGCGTCACGGTCGGACGTATGGGAACCTGCCATGGATCAGGCGCCCTGCTTCGCGATCGCGTCCTGGTACTGCTTCAGGGTCTCGTCGATCTGGGCGGTATCGAGCTGCACCGGCACGCTCGTGCCGGAGGAGAGCTTCGCGGACTCATCCAGCACGGGCTGCTCGTGGTACAGGGCCGCGATCTTCTTGTAGGTCTCGTTGTCGCGGTCCTCGCGACGCACGGCGAAGCCGTTGACGTACGGCTTGGCGGAGTCGTCCTCGGGGTCGTCCTTGAACAGGGCGGTGTTCGTGTCGATGCCGGCGTCCGCCGAGAAGGTGTTGTTGATGACCGCGCCCTGCACGGACTCGAGCGCGTTCACGGTCTGCTGCGCGGCCACGGGCTGCACCGTCACGGTGGAGGCGGCCTCGTCGATGTCGCGGACCTCCGGGCGGATGGTCTCATTGGACAGCTTCAACAGGCCGGCGGCGACGAGCACATTGATGGCACGGGCCTGATTCACGGTGTCGTTCGGGATGGCGACGGTGTCGCCCTTCTTGAACTCGGAGACGTCCGTGTACTTCTTGGAGTACAGGGGCAGCGGGATGATCTCGGTGGTCCCGATCATCGTCAGGTCCTTGCCGGAGGCCTGGTTGTAGTCGGCCAAGTAGGCGATGTGCTGGAACCAGTTCATGTCGATGTCGCCGTTGTCCAGCGCCGGGTTCGGCTGCGTGTACTCGGTGAAGTTGCGGATCTCGACGTCGATGCCGTGCTTCTCCTTCGCGAGCTTCACCAGGGCGCGGTGCGACTCGTTCTCGGACACGACGCCGATGCGCACGGTCTGGGCGCCGTCGTCGCTCTTCTCCTCGGCCTGCGAGTTGCAGGCGGTCAGGGCGAACGCGCCGACGGCGGCCAGGGACAGGCCGGCGAAGGAGCGGCGGGAGATGTTCGAGGGGGTCGTCATGGGGTTCTCCTTGGAGGACGGTGCGACGTCGCCGGCGCGGGTGGGCACGGCGGGTGCGGAACGGTGCGGGGTGGGCCGTGCGGTGGGTGATTCCCCGCGGGGCACAGCACGGCGGGCGGGGGGCGAGAGACGCCCCGAGCCGGAGGCCGGGATCCTTTCGAACGCTGCTCTTGCCCGTCCCCCAGTCACCGCGGGCTCCCCTCGAGGGGTCTGCACGCAGCGGAGGCAGGCCGCTTCTCGGTCCGTTGCCACCCGTGAACATGGGGTTGGCGAGCGGCTCGTCGTGGGACCACGTGGACCCGCCGAGGCGGGGTCCACAGCCGCTTCTCCTGAAGCTGGGCCCAAGCGTATCGCAGCGTGTGCGCTCCATCGGGCAGGGCGGTGACGCGCAGCGTCATACTGCGGGCCCGGGTGTCGACGTGTGATGCCCCCGCGAGACGACGACGGCCGGGCGCCTCCGCGGGGAGGCGACCGGCCGTCGTCGGGACGGGGCTCAGGCGGACGGGATCAGAAGTCCCAGTCCTCGTCCTCGGTGTTCTCGGCCTTGCCGATCACGTAGGAGGAGCCGGAGCCGGAGAAGAAGTCGTGGTTCTCGTCCGAGTTCGGGGAGAGCGCGGAGAGGATGGCGGGGTTCACGTTCGTGGTCTCGGCCGGGAACATGGGCTCGTAGCCCAGGTTCATCAGCGCCTTGTTCGCGTTGTAGTGCAGGAACTTCTTCACGTCCTCGGCCAGACCGACGGCGTCGTAGAGGTCATGGGTGTACTCGACCTCGTTCTCGTACAGCTCGAACAGCAGCTCGAAGGTGAACGCCTTGAGCTCCTCCCGCTTCTCCTCCGGCAGGGTCTCGATGCTCCGCTGGTACTTGTAGCCGATGTAGTACCCGTGCACCGCCTCGTCGCGGATGATCAGGCGGATCAGGTCGGCGGTGTTGGTGAGGCGGGCGTGCCCGGAGAGGTACATGGGCCAGTAGAAGCCCGAGTAGAAGAGGAAGGACTCGAGCAGGGTGGAGGCGATCTTCTTCTTGTACGGATCCTGGCCGTCATAGCGCTCCACGATCAGGCGGGCCTTGGCCTGCAGGTTCCGGTTCTCACGAGACCAGCGGAACGCCTCGTCGATCTCCGGGGTGGAGGCCAGCGTGGAGAAGATCGAGGAGTACGACTTCGCGTGCACCGACTCCATGAACGCGATGTTCGTGAGGACGGCCTCCTCGTGCGGGGTCATGGCGTCCGGGATGAGGGAGACGGCGCCCACGGTGCCCTGGATCGTGTCCAGCAGCGTCAGGCCCGTGAACACGCGCATGGAGAGCAGTCGCTCCTCATCCGTGAGATGGGACCAGGACTGGACGTCGTTGGACAGCGGCACCTTCTCCGGCAGCCAGAAGTTGTTGACGAGGCGGTTCCACACCTCCACGTCCTTCTCGTCCTGAATGCGGTTCCAGTTGATCGCCTCGACGAGGTGGGACTGCTGGGTCTCGGTCACGGCAGGGCACATCCTTCAGAAGAATTCGTTGAGAATCCGCGGATTCCGGGGGCTCACGGGAGCACGGTCAGCGGGGCGCGGGTCCGGGACAGTCTAGGCCCGCAGGGGCAGCGGCAGCCACTCGGGCAGGTCCGGGCTCACAACGTCGTGGGCCCGCCCCGCCCGGCCAGGCGCGCCGCCCCGCTTCGCGGCGGGAAATCGAGCGCACCCGCGCTCAGAAGCGCGGAATACGCGGGATTTCCCGCCTCGAATGGCCGGCTGTCAGAGCATGCAGCTCACGCAGCCCTCGACCTCGGTGCCCTCCAGCGCGAGCTGGCGCAGGCGGATGTAGTAGATCGTCTTGATGCCCTTCGTCCACGCGTAGATCTGCGCGCGGTTCAGGTCACGGGTGGTGGCCGTGTCCTTGAAGAACAGCGTCAGGGACAGACCCTGGTCCACGTGCTGCGTCGCCGCGGCGTACGTGTCGATGATCTTCTCGTAGCCGATCTCGTACGCGTCCTCGTAGTACTCGAGGTTCTCGTTGGTGAGGTACGGCGCCGGGTAGTACACGCGGCCGAGCTTGCCCTCCTTGCGGATCTCGATCTTCGAGGCCACCGGGTGGATCGAGGAGGTCGAGTTGTTGATGTAGGAGATCGAGCCCGTCGGCGGGACGGCCTGCAGGTTGCGGTTGAAGATGCCGTGCTCCATGACGGAGGCCTTCAGCTCACGCCAGTCGTCCTGCGTGGGCAGGGCGATGCCGGCCTCGGCGAACAGCTCGGCGACGCGCTCGGTGGCGGGCGCCCACTCCTGGTCCGTGTACTTGTCGAAGAACTCCCCCGAGGCGTACTTCGAGTCCTCGAACCCGCCGAACCGCTGGCCGGTCTCGATGGCGATCCGGTTCGAGGCCCGCAGCGCGTGGAACAGCACCGCGTAGAAGTACATGTTCGTGAAGTCGATGCCCTCCTCCGAGCCGTAGTGGACGCGCTCGCGTGCCAGGTAGCCGTGGAGGTTCATCTGCCCCAGGCCGATGGCGTGGGAGGCCGCGTTGCCCTTGGCGATGGACGGCACCGACTGGATGTCGGACATGACCGACACGGCCGTCAGCGCACGGATCGCGGTCTCCACGGACCGGCCGAAGTCCGGCGAGTCCATGGTCTTGGCGATGTTCATCGAGCCGAGGTTGCAGGAGATGTCCTGGCCCACGTGGGCGTAGCTCAGGTCCTCGTTGTACTCGGAGGCCTCGGAGACCTGCAGGATCTCGGAGCACAGGTTGGACATGGTGATGCGGCCCTTGATCGGGTTCGCGGCGTTCACGGTGTCCTCGAACACGACGTACGGGTAGCCGGACTCGAACTGGATCTCGGCGATGGTCTGGAAGAACTCGCGCGCGTTGATCTTGGTCTTCTTGATCCGCGCGTCGTCGACCATCTCGTAGTACTTCTCGGTCACGGAGATCTCGGAGAACGGCACCCCGTAGACACGCTCGACGTCGTACGGCGAGAACAGGTACATGTCCTCGTTCTTCTTCGCCAGCTGGAACGTGATGTCCGGGATCACGACGCCGAGGGAGAGGGTCTTGATGCGGATCTTCTCGTCCGCGTTCTCGCGCTTGGTGTCGAGGAAGCGGTGGATGTCCGGGTGGTGCGCGTTGAGGTACACCGCGCCGGCGCCCTGGCGCGCGCCGAGCTGGTTGGCGTAGGAGAAGGAGTCCTCGAGGAGCTTCATCACGGGGATGACGCCGGAGGACTGGTTCTCGATCTGCTTGATGGGCGCGCCGTGCTCGCGGATGTTGGTCAGCGAGAGGGCCACCCCGCCGCCGCGCTTGGACAGCTGCAGGGCGGAGTTGATGCCGCGGGCGATCGACTCCATGTTGTCCTCGATGCGCAGCAGGAAGCAGGAGACGAGCTCACCGCGCTGCTTCTTGCCCGAGTTGAGGAACGTGGGGGTGGCCGGCTGGAAGCGGCCGGCGATCATCTCGTCCACCAGGTGGGTGGCCAGCTCCTGGTCGCCCCGGGCCAGGTGGAGGGCGACGACGGCGACGCGGTCCTCGTAGCGCTCGAGGTAGCGCTTGCCGTCGAAGGTCTTCAGGGCGTACGAGGTGTAGAACTTGAACGCGCCGAGGAAGGTCGGGAAGCGGAACTTGGCCTTGTAGGCACGGTCGAACAGGCCTCGGATGAACTCGAAGGGGTACTGCTCGAACGTCTCGGTCTCGTAGTAGTCGTTCTTCTGCAGGTAGTCGAGCTTCTCCTCCAGGTCGTGGAAGAACACCGTGTTGGTGTTGACATGCTGCAGGAAGTACTGGCGCGCGGCCGCGTGGTCGGCCTCGAACTGGATGCGACCGTCGGCGCCGTAGAGGTTCAGCATGGCGTTGAGCTCGTGGTAGCCGAGGTTCTGCCACTCGGCGGGCATGTTCTTCGCCTGGCGGATGAGGTCCGCCTCGGTGGGTGCGGTGGTGGTCATGTCCACATTCCTTCCAGGCCGCCGCGGACGCGTTCGACGTCGTCGGGCGTGCCCATCAGCTCGAATTTGTACATGAGGGGCACCTGGCACTTGCGGGAGATGATGTAGCCGGCCAGGCAGTAGCCCTCATGGAAGTTGGTGTTCCCGGACGCGATCACACCCCGAATCCAGTGACGGTTCTCCGGGACGTTGAGGAACTTGATCACCTGCTTCGGGACCGCGCCCGGCCCGCTGCCCCCGCCGTAGGTGGGGGTCATCAGGACGTACGGGGCGGTGGCCCCGAGGGTGGGCTCCCGGGTGATCAACGGCAGTCGAGCCACCCGGTCCTCGGGCAGCTCGAGCTTCTCGACGAAGCGGTGCGTGTAGTTGGAGGCGGAGGAGAAGTAGATCAGTCCCGCGTCGGTGGGGACGAGCCCCTGCGCCTCGGCCGAGCGGATGTGGCTCGGGTCCGCGGCGACGGTCATGTCGACTCCGGTCAGGCCACCGATGCCGCGGCGGACTCGGCGAGCTCGGCGATCTTGTCCGGGCGGAAGCCGGACCAGGAGTCGGTCTCGGTGACGACGACGGGGGCCTGCATGAAGCCGAGGGCACGGACGCGCTCGAGGGCGGCGGGGTCCTGGGACATGTCCACGACCTCGTAGGCGATGCCCTTCTTGTCCAGTGCACGGTAGGTGGCGTTGCACTGCACGCAGGCCGGCTTGGTGTACACGGTGACGGTCATGGCGATCCCTGTTCCTTCGTGGTCTCTGGTGGTCTGCGGGTGTCGGCGCGGCGCCCGCGAGGTGAATCACGGGGCGTGCCGAACATCTGCGTCGATACTACATCTAGTGATCACAGCCGGGAACCATCCCTACATGTAGTAGTCACACCGCTGTAGTTACGTATCCCCACCCTCTGCCCATCCTGTCCACACCCTGCTGTGCGAGACGATCCGCGCGGACATGCGGGACACGCCGGGACCGAGGTCGACTGTCCACAGCCGGTGGAGATCTCGGGGCCGGGTTCCCACAGCCGGAAAGTCGGGTTCGCCACGTCCGCGAGCGGCGTGTCCGGCCCCCGCGGACCACTACATGTAGGAGCCCGCCGCCGGCCGGCGTCGGAATACCCCGTGACCACCGGGGGTTGCCCCGGCATGAGCACCTCCCCCACCGTCACCCGCAATGACGCCGAGTCCCGCTACGAGCTCCACGACGGCGGCACACTGCTCGCCGTCCTCGACTTCCGGGACAACGGCGCGGCCGTCTCCCTGAACCGCGCGTTCACCATCCCGGTGCACCGCGGCCGGGGCCACGCCGCCGCGCTGACCGCGGGCGCCGTCGAGGACATCGCGACGAACGGCGGCCCCGCAGGGGGCCGCCGCATCGTGCCGATGTGCTGGTACGTCGCCCAGTGGTTCGACGAGCACCCGGAGAAGAGCGCGCTGCTCGCGCCCCGCTGACCCGCGCGGTCAGGCGGCGACGCGGTGCCGGCGCACCACGGCCAGGACGCCCGCGGCCAGCACCGCGACGGCGACGGGCCACGCCGCCGGACCACGCCCGGTCTCGACCGTGTCCGGCACCGTGTGCTCGCCGTCGGCCGGATCCGCAGGGGTCTCGGGCTCCGCCGGCGAGGTGGGAGTGTCGGGATCGGCCGGCTGGCCCGGAGCGTCGTCGAACAGGCCGGCCACGGGGAAGGTCACGAACCCCGGGATCCGCCCGTTCTCCCAGTCGTAGAGGTCCACGCGGGGATCGCCGAACCGCACGGTCACCGTCCGCGTCGTCGTCACGCCGTCCCTCGTGGCCCGCAGGGTGACGGTGTCGGATCCGGTGAAGCCCTCGGGCGCCTGGTACACGTAGCCGCGCGGCCCGCCGGTCTCCTCCTCCGTCACCTCGACGACCCGGCCCTCGGCCGGGCCCGCGACGAGCGTCAGCGGCGCCGCCTCATCGCCCGTGTACGAGGAGATGAACACGTGTCGCTCCCCCGGCGCCGCGAGCAGGGTGGTGTCCCAGGCGGTGGGGAGCATGTGGAAGCCGAGCTCATGACGCTGGTCGGCGCGCAGCGGCTCGCCCGGGTCAGCGTCGGTGAGGTCGGCGTCCGGACCGTAGGTGAGGGCGGCCACCTCGCCGCCCAGGACGTAGAGGGTGTAGACGACGGGACCGGTCCCCGACTCGCCCAGGCTCCGCCGGGCCGCGGCGACGTCGAAGTCACCGCGCTCCAACTCGTCGTCGTACGTGAACGGGACCTCGGTCTCGGCGCCGCGGGCCTCCCCCTCCATCGCCGGAGCCACCGTGAGGCGGACGTCGGACTCGTCCACCTCGAACTCGGTGCCGAAGGAGGCGCCGGTCTCACCCTCCGCGCCGGCCACGAGGAAGGATCCGCCGGGCAGGCCGTGCTCGGCGGTCCATCCAGCGGGGTGGGCGGGTGAGGCGAGGGCGGGGGTCGCCCCCACGCCGGTGAGAAGGACGCCGGCGCCCAGGGCGACGGCAAGGCGGGTCGGTCGGGCGGTGCGCATCGTGCTCCTCCAGGGGTGCGGTGCTGCGACGGGCCGAAGGGTTCCCCGGCCCGGACGCCCGAGGTCGACCGGATGTCGCACTCGCCGCGTCGGCACGAATCTACGCCGCGCGGACGTGAGGCGGGTCACCATCCGGTGACGAAGCGCTATCGACTCGGTCACGGCGACGCGCGATGCGGATCGGGCCGGCCGGCGCCGCGCGTCAGCGGGATGCGCTGGGCGAGGGGCTTGCCCCGGAGGAGGGGCGCGGGGTGGCCTGCGCCGTGTCGGCCGGGCTGGGCGACGGGCTCGCCGATGCGGCGTCCCGCCCCCGCTGGTCCTCGGCGTCCCGGCCGGACGCGCTGGCGGAGCCCGACGCGCTGGAGGAACTGGGCGAGCTCGACGACGGCAGCACCGGCTTCTGGGTGGCGCGGAAGCTGCGCACCCGCTGCAGCGGCTCCGGGACGAAGTCCGAGGGGACGGAGCCGCCGTCCGCGCCGGTGCCCTCGATCTTGATGGGGCCGGTGAACCCGGACGGTTCCGCCGTGCGCGCCCCGCTCGACCCGATCACGCCCATCTCCCCGAGCGTCGCGGCCAAACTCTCCAGCTCCTTGCGATGGCCCTCGACCACGCTGGAGGCCAGCTCCTTCGCCGCGTCGTCCGAGCCGTCCTCCGCCTCCGTGGCGGAGATCGTCAGCGCGCCCTGATAGAGGCGGCGCATCTGGAGCAGGTAGATCCGTCCTGCCTCCTCCGGCTCGGCGGCGGCCAGCACGTTCTTCTCCCGGTCGGACAGGAGTCCGGCGCGCAGCTCGTCGCCCACGATCTGGGTCGGCTCCGCGTCCTCCGTGGACTCGGGCTGCGCAGACGGGGTCGACTCGGCACCCGCACCGCGCACGTCATCCGAGGGGACGCCCCAGCCCTCGAGCATCGACTCGAGCCGGCCCGCCCGCTCCTCGTGCTCGGACTTCATCCGTTCGGCGGTGGCCCGGATCTCCTGGTCCACGCCGTCCTTGCCCAGCACCTGATCGGACTGCTGGATCGCGTCGCGGTGGTTGCGCAGCAGCAGACCCGCGAACTGGATGTCCGCCGCGAGCGGGTCGGCGGACGTCTGGCTGGGGCTGGCCAGCACGCCCTCCAGGTAGGTGTTCCCCGCCTCCGTGCCACCGGTCTGTCCGGGCTCCTCGGCGACGCTGCAGCCGCCGGTGGCCAGGGTGATGCTCAGGAGCGCCCCTCCGACGGCCACGCTCCAGCGGCGGGGGCGCACGCGGGCGGGGGCGATGTCGGCTCGACTCATGGGCGCAGGTCCTCTCGGCGGTCGTCACCCGGTCACGGGGTCAATGGCGGTCCGACGCGGTCGGCCGCCCCGGCCTCCCCAGGGTACCCCTCCGGCCTCCCTGCCCCGGGGTCGCCGCGGCCTCAGGCGACGCGGGTGGCCTGCACCACCCAGTTGTTGAAGGCGTTCCCGGCCATCCCGGTGCCCGGCACGAGGTCGCACGTGATCAGCGTGACCTTCGCGTCGTCGCCCCCGGGCTCCCAGGCCCAGCGGTTCGCCGGATCCTGGGTGAGCGCCTCCTTCTCCACCGAGACCGCGTCCGAGTCCGCCTCGAAGGCGGCCTGCGTGCCGTCGTCGTATGTCACCACGACGACGGCACCCGCGCGCACGTCGCCCAGGTTCCAGAACACGTCCCGCACGCCGTGGTAGACGACGTGCCCGGCCAGGACCCCCGCGTACCGGGACCGCTCCCCCGGCGTGGTGCCCCACTGCGGCGGGCCGTACCAGCCGACCGTCTGTGGCTCCGGGTCCAGGTCGCCGCCCTCATCCAACTGTGTGAGGTCGATCCCCGCTCCGACGATCTGCTCGCCGTCCTGGTGGACGTCCACGTGCACGGGCGTCGCCGTGACCTCGTCCCACGGGGCGGCGGGGCCGGAGAGGTGGGCGGCCGCGGCGGGGGTCGGCTCCTCGGACGGTGCCGGCTCCTCGGACGGCGCCGGCTCCTCGGTGGGGGTCGGCTCCTCGGACGGCGTGGGTGTGCCGGCGAGCTCCTGGGTCTCGACGGGAACCGCCGCCTCCCGCGTGGGTGACGCCGAGGACGGGCTCGGCGTCGGGGTCGGGGTGGCCGTCGTTGCGGGGCTGGGCGTGAAGCGTGCCGAGGACGGCGACGGCGACGGCGACGGGGTCGCGGACGCCGTGGCGCTGAGGGTGGGGGCGGCGCTGATCGGCACGGCGCCGACCGCCAGCACCCCGCGCAGCGCGAGGAACACGAGTCCCAGGCACAGCAGCACCAGGACCACCCACAGGGCGCGTCGGACGGTGGTGTTCATCCGGGTTCTCCCCTCGTGTGCATCGACGCGGCCCGCCCGGGGCCGCGTCCGACGACGGCATGGTCTCACGCGCTCCGGCCTCGGCCCGGCGCGTCGTCTCCGGGCTCGGCATAGCGGTCCCGGACGAAGGCCTGCAGCCGACGGGCGATCGCCTCCAGCGTCTCGGCGGCGAAGTGATCCCCCCGCCACGCCGCGTGCAGTCGCACCGTGAGCGTCCGCCCCTGCGCGATGACCCGCACCGGCGTCAACCCGAAGGCCGGGTCCTCGGTGACGACGGCGACGCCCGCCCCCGCCGCGACCAGGGCCTGGGCCACCCGCCCGGAGTTCGCCTCGGTGAGGGCCGGCGGCGTGAGGCCCGCCACGGCCACGGCGCCGTCGAGGACGCGTCGCGCCATGAAGGTGCGGGCGGGTGCGACGACGGGCTGGGCCACGAGGTCGTCGAGGGACACCCGCGTCCGGCCCGCCCAGGGGTGGCCCGGGGCGACGTACGCCCAGACCGGCAGGTCCATCAGCGGCAGCGACGCGACGGAGGGCGGCGGCACCGTCGGCATCACCACGAGGTCGTGCCGCGCGACGGCGTCGAGCAGCGAGTCGTCCAGCTGGGTCTCCGCGACGCGCGGGCGCGGGTCCTCCTCCCCGAAGGTGGCCACGAACGGCAGCACGACGTCGATGAGGGTGGTGCCCGGCGCGGCCACGGCCACGTCCGTGAGCCGACCGGAGGCGAGCGCGCGGGCCGCCTGCTCCGCCCGTCGATGGGCGACGAGGACCTCGCGCGCCACCGGGAGGAACGCCTCGCCGGCCGTCGTCAGCTCGAGCCGACCGGCGACCCGGGCGAACAGGGGCAGGCGCAGCTCACGCTGAAGCCGCTGCAGCTGCCGACTGAGCGCGGACTGTACGAGATCCAGGCGGATCGCGGCCCCCGAGACCGTGCCGACCTCTGCCACCGTGACGAAGGCCCTGAGCAGTTTCTCCTCCATGCCGAATGAGCATAGCCACCATGCAAGATCATCACTGGACGGCATGCACTCAACGCCCCACCATGGGAGGACGCGGCCCGACGCGTCGTCGTCGTGCCCACCCGTCGTCCCCGCTCCCGTGAGCCGTCCCCAGGAGGCATCCCCATGACCGCCACCCCCGACCTCGAGCAGACCCGCCATCTGGCCACCGAGCTGCCCGGCCCTCGCTCCCGTGAGCTCGCCGAGCGCCAGAAGCGCGCCGTCCCGGCCGGCGTGGCCACCACCATGCCGGTGTACGCGGCCCGCGCCGCGGGCGGCATCCTCGAGGACGTGGACGGCAACCGCCTGATCGACCTGGCCTCCGGCATCGCCGTCACCTCCGTGGGCGCCTCCCACCCGCGCGTCGTGGCCGCCGTTCAGGACCAGGTCGCGCAGTTCACCCACACCTCGTTCATGATCACGCCCTACGAGGGCTACGTGGCCGTGGCCGAGCAGCTGGACCGCACCAGCCCGATCCCCGGCGAGACCCGCACCGCCCTGTTCAACTCCGGCGCCGAGGCCGTGGAGAACGCCGTCAAGGTGGCCCGCGCCTACACCGGCAAGCAGGCCGTGGCCGCGTTCGACCACGCCTATCACGGCCGCACCACCCTGACGATGGCGCTGACCGCCAAGTCCATGCCCTACAAGCACAGCTTCGGACCGTTCGCCCCCGAGATCTACCGAGTGCCCGGCTCCTACCCGCTGCGGGACGGCCTGTCCGGCGCCGAGGCCGCGCAGCGCGCCATCTCCGCGCTGGAGAAGCAGATCGGTGCCGACAACCTGGCCGCCGTGATCATGGAGCCGATCCAGGGCGAGGGCGGCTTCATCGTCCCGGCCGAGGGCTTCCTGCCGGCCGTGGTCGAGTGGTGCAAGGCCAACGACGTCCTGTTCATCGCGGACGAGGTCCAGTCCGGCATCGCCCGCACCGGCGCCTGGTTCGCCTCCGAGACCGAGGGCATCGAGCCGGACCTGATGGCGACCGCCAAGGGCATCGCCGGCGGCATGCCGCTCTCCGGCGTCACCGGCCGCGCCGAGGTGATGGACTCCGTGCACCCGGGCGGCCTCGGGGGCACCTACGGCGGCAACCCCGTCGCCACGGCGGCGGCGCTCGCCGTGTTCGAAGCCGTCGAGGAGGACGGTCTCCTGGAGAAGGCCCGCCGGATCGAGCAGGTCATCCGCGAGCACTTCGAGCAGAACGCCGACGACCGCATCGCCGAGGTCCGCGGCCGCGGCGCGATGATGGCGATCGAGTTCGTGGACCCCGCCACCGGCGAGCCGGACGCGACGCTGACCGCCACCGTGGCCGCGGCCGTGCGCGCCACCGGCGTCATCCTGCTCACGTGCGGCACCTACGGCAACGTCGTGCGCTTCCTGCCGCCGCTGACCATCGGTGAGGACCTCCTCAAGGAGGGCCTGAGCGAGGTCACGAAGGCGCTGCAGTCCGCCTGAGACGCCGCCACCGGCGGACCGACGACGACGGCCCCGCATCCCTGTCCGGGATGCGGGGCCGTCCGCCTGTCGGCACAGGACTCAGATGTCGTCCTCGTACGCCGGGCCGCCTTCGTTCTCCATGGCCTTGATGCGCCGGGACTTCTCGGCGGAGAAGATCCGGCGGACCCCCGCGCCGCCGAACTCGTCCTCCGGGACCAGCCCGACGCCGTACTTCAGCAGGGCCTTCTCCAGACGCAGACGCTCGTCCACCCGCAGGTCGGCCAGCCCCTTCTCGAAGCGGCGCAGCTGCTCCTTCTCGAGGCCGGCCGCGGTGGCCAGGGTGCGGGCACTGACCTGGGCGAGAGCGCGGCCGGCGCGCGCCACGTCGAACGTCATCGGGGTGGGGTACATCAGACATCTCGATTCTGCAGTTCTCGACGGGGATCCCGCTCATGATGGCCGCGCCCCGGTTGAAGGGACAAGGGCGCGCCAGCCTAGAACCCGCTGTGCGGCAGGCGCGTCGCTGACCCATCGCTCCCGCCACGCCGGCGGGACGCGGACGGGCCCGCCTCCGGTCACCGGAGGCGGGCCCGTCGTCGTCGTGGGGTGTCAGTCCTGGACGAAGTACGTCTGCTTGTTGACGAACTCGTCCATGCCGAGCGGGCCGAGCTCGCGGCCGAAGCCGGAGCGCTTGACGCCGCCGAAGGGGATCTCCGCCCCCTCGCCCGCCGGCGTGTTGACGTTGGCCATGCCGACCTCGAGCTGCCGGGCGATCCGCTCGGCCTTGGCCTCGTCCTGGGAGAACACGGCGCCGCCCAGGCCGTACTGGGAGTCGTTGGCGAGGGCGAGCGCCTCGTCCGCGGACTCCACCTTGTAGACGACTGCGACGGGGCCGAAGAGCTCCTCGCGGTAGGCGTCCATCTCGGAGGTGACGCCCGTGATCACGGCCGGGGCGAAGCGGGCGCCCGCCTCGTCCGTGACGGTCCCGCCGACGTGGACGGTCGCGCCCTGCTGACGGGCCCGCTCCACCTGCTCGGCCAGGCCCTCGGCGGCACCGCGCGAGGACAGCGGGGTGAACACCGTCGGGTCCTCGTCGGCGGCCTCCCCGGGCTTCATGGCCTCGGCCAGGGACACCAGCTCGGCCACGAAGGCGTCATGGATGTCCGCCGAGACGATCATGCGCTTGTTGGAGTTGCAGGCCTGGCCCATGTTGTACATGCGGGTCGCCCACGCGGTGCGGGCGGCCTCGGCCGGATCCTCGGCGTCGAGCACGATGTACGGGTCCGACCCGCCGAGCTCGAGGACGGCCTTCTTGAGGTGCTGGCCCGCGAGCGCGCCGATCACGGAGCCGGCCCGCTCGGAGCCGGTCAGGGAGACGCCGGCCACGCGCGGGTCGGCGATGAACTCGGCGATCTGGTCGTGCGTGGCGAACACGTTGGTGTACACGCCGGCCGGCACGCCGGCGTCGTCCATGATCTGCTGCACGGCCAGGGCCGAGCGCGGGCAGATCTCGGCGTGCTTGAGCACGATCGCGTTGCCGAGCATGAGGTTCGGCGCGGCGAAACGGGCGATCTGGTAGTACGGGAAGTTCCACGGCATGACGCCCAGCAGCACACCCAGGGGCAGGTGGCGGATCATGGCGCGGCCGCCCCCGTAGGTCTCGATGGGGCGGTCCGCGGCGAGGGTGGGGCCCTTGTCCGCGAAGTAGCCGAAGATGGCCGAGCTGAACTCCGCCTCCTCGACGCCCTCGGTCACGCGCTTGCCCATCTCGGTGGCGATGATCTGCGCGAGCTCGTCTTTGCGCTCCTCGAAGAGGTCCGCGACCTTCTGCACGATGGTGGCGCGTTCCTCGATGGGGCGGGCGGCCCATGCGCGCTGGGCGGTCTCGGCGGCGGCCAGCACCTGGTCGACCTCACCGTCGGCGAGGGCGGGGAAGGTCTCCACGACCTGGTCGGTGCTGGGGTCCTGCACGCGATAGCCGGTGGGGGTGCTCATGAGTGGGTCCTCTCGTTGGGGTCCCGGACCACGGCACTGCCGTCGTCGTCCGGACGGATGATCGGGATGGGTCGGGTCGAGTCCGTCTGCGGCAGGGTCTCGCCACGGAAGTAGGCCGGGTGGCGCAGCCGCGTCCACATCATCAGTACCACGCCGATGGCCAGCACGCCCATGCCCAGGATGAACACGGTGCCGACACCGAACACGGAGGAGCCGGAGCCGTAGTCGGGGTCGGTGGAGTCCATCGCGGTCACGCAGAACATCACCAGCAGCACGAGGCCGCCGATCAGCGGGAACAGGAAGGTGGTGAGGGCGTTGCCCACCGAGGTGAACCACTCGCGGCGGAAGTACCAGACGCAGGCCAGGGCGGTGATGCCGTAGTAGAAGCAGATCATCAGGCCCAGAGCGGTGATGGTGTCCCACAGGGCGTTCTCGGAGAGCAGCCGCGTGACGACGTAGAAGAGGCCGGCGAAGCCCGCGCACACCCAGGTCGCGAAGGCCGGGCTGTTGAACCGGGGGCTCAGCTCGGCGAAGCGCGCGGGCACGGCCCGGTAGAAGCCCATCGCCAGCAGGGTGCGGGCCGGGGAGACCATGGTGGACTGCAGGGAGGCCAGGGAGCTGACGAGGATCGCGCTGGACATGATCACGGCAAAGGGGCCCAGGATCGGGCCGGCGAGGACCGCGAAGATCGACTCCTGGTTGTCCGGGTTGCCCGCGCCCAGGCCCTCGGAGCCGATGCCCGCCCAGGAGATCACGGCCAGGGCAGACAGGATGTAGACGGCGATGATGACGAACACGGTGACGGCGGCGGCCCGGCCGGGGGTGCGCTCGGGGTCCTTGGTCTCCTCGTTCATCGTGAGGGTCACGTCCCAGCCCCAGAACAGGAAGATGGACAGGGAGACGCCGGCCGCGACCACACTGAAGTCGCCCGCGGTGAACGGGTTGAACCAGTCCAGCTGCACCGGGGTGGGGTCGAAGCCCGCGCCACGGGAGGACTGCGTCAGGGCGGCGACCGCGAACGCACCGAGGGCCAGGATCTGGAAGGCCACCAGGATGTACTGCAGGTGCTTGGTGGTCTCCATGCCGCGGTGCGAGATCCATCCGGCCAGGGCCAGGTACACCAGGGTCAGGGGGATGTTGACCCACAGGTTGCCGGCCAGGTCCGCGATGGCCTGGCTCCCGGTGATCTGGGCGAGCAGCAGGAACGTGAAGTCGACGGCGACGGCCGCCAGGTTGGACAGCACGATCACGGAGGCGGCGATGAGCCCCCAGCCGCCCATCCACCCGACATACGGCCCGAAGGCGTGCGTGGCCCAGGTGAACGACGTGCCGGAGTCCGGCACCCGCGTGTTCAGCGCCCGGTAGCCGAGGGCCACCAGGAGCATCGGGATGAAGCCGAGCAGCAGGATCGCGGGCACGTGGGTGCCGACGGTGCTGATGGTCGGCCCGAGGCCCGAGGTCAACGTGTAGGCGGGGGCGACGACGGAGACGCCGATCACCACCGCCCCGAGCAGGCCGACCTTGCCGGCCTGGAGCCCCTTGTTGCTCACCCCGCCCGGGTTGAGCAGGTTGACCTGCTCGATGGCGGAGGTGGTCGGGTACACGTGCTCGTGTCCCTCATTGTCGACGACGCGGCGTCGTGGGGTGGATGCGCTCATGAGGATGTCCTTGTCCGTCGGGCCGGTCAGCCGGTGGGCTGCCCCGCGTCGGTGGCTTCCCGCTCGGCGATGGCCAGGGCGGCGGCCTCGCCCATGCGGATCGCGCCGTCCACGTGCTGGTAGCCCTCGGCTGCGATGTCCGAGCACGCGTAGTGGATGGGACCGGTCGGGCGGTTCTGGAGGTGGCCCCAGCGGGAGAGCCCGCCGAGGTCGTAGCTGGTGGCGTAGGCGCCTCGGGTCCACTCCTCGGCGGCCATGTCCGAGAGGAAGAACGCGATCGGCTCGAGGGTCCGGGGGCCGAGGTACTCGGCCATGGCGCCGAGGATCGCGGCCTTGCGCTCCTCCTCCGGCAGGGCCCACATCTGCTCCGCGTACACGTCGGACACGAAGCCGACGAGGGTGCCGTGCGGGTCCTCCTTGCCCGGGGCGCCACCGGCCAGGTTCTCGCCGCGGTTGGTGTTGTCATAGATCTCCTGGACGAGACGGCCCCCACCGAAGCACGTGCCGGACAGGCCCTCCTCGCGCCAGAACGGGGTCTCGTACACGGCGTGCACCTTGATGACCAGGCCCATGGAGATGTGCTGGTGCGCGATCTGCTGCTCGCGCGGCATCGGCGGCTCGAAGGAGATGCGGCTGTAGAGGTTCGGCGGGACGGCCAGGACCGCGTAGCGGGCGTGCACCTCGTAGTCGTCAGTGAGCGCCACGACGTCGCCGGCGGCGCCGTCGTGCGCCACGCCGTTGCGCACGTCTGCGGCCACACCGTTCTTCTCGTCCGCGGTGGACGGGTCCGGCTCGGCCCAGCGCAGGGTGCGCACCGGCTGGCCGAGGACGACGTCGTCGCCCAGCTCGGCGGCCATGGCCAGGGACACGGACTGCATGCCGCCCTCGACGCGCTTGTCCAGGATGAAGTCCTCGTCCACCAGGTTGCGGAACGACCCCGCCGAGGCGGACATGAGCAGCGCCTGGAGCAGGGAGAAGGTGTGGGAGGGCTTGGTCAGCATGCCGGAGGCGATGTAGATGGAGACGTTGTCGATGGCCTCCGGGTCGTCGGACTGCTGCTCCAGCCAGTGCCGGAAGGAGATCTTGTCCAGCTCGGCGGCCCGCGGGTGCTCCCACGGGGCGGCGGCGTCGATCTCGGCGGTCAGTTCGTCGATCTTGGCGATCAGGCGATCCATCTCCCGGTCCGTCTTCTCGGCCACCGGGAAGTCGAGGCCGTCGTAGACGTGGCGTTCTCCGCGCGGGTCCACGTAGACGTTGCGACCGTCGCGGAAGCGGGAGAACGTCGGCAGGCCGAGCTCCTCCACCAGGGAGATGAGGCGGGTCTGGTCCGGGGAGATCCACTGGCCGCCGATCTCGATGAAGTGGTCCTTGCCGTCGGCGCCCTCGACCAGGCCGTTCCAGGTGCGGCCGCCGACGCGCCGGCGAGCCTCCAGGACGGTGACGGACAGGCCCTGGGCCTTCGCGGTGCGGGCGGCCATGAGGCCGGCCGGGCCGGCGCCGATCACGACGACGTCGCTCGTCCGGCGCTCGCGGCCGGCGGTGGCGGGGGCGGTGGTCATGGGGTGCTCCTCTGGCGGGGACGGGGCATCGGGCGGGGCCCGGGTGAATGCCGTTCATTTAGAGTGTCGGCGCTCACTGTACGGGCCGCGCGCCGGGAAGGGAAGGCTGGTCCGTAGCCGGCCTGACACCTCCTGCCCGTCCGACGGGTCAGAATGGCCGGATGGACGAGACCACTGAACCGCCCCGGGCGCGCCGCCGCCGCGGACGACCTCTCTCCCCCGCTCTGAGCCGCGAAGCGATCGCGGACGCGGCGCTCGCGGTCGCCCGCACCGAGGGATACGAAGGGCTCACCATGGCGGCGGTCGGCCGTCGCCTGGGCGTGGCGCCGAGCGCGCTCTACAACCACATCAGCGGCAAGCATGAGCTGCTCGTCCTGCTGCAGGACGCCGTGATGGGCGAGGTCTCGCTCGTCGAGCTGGAGGCCGCGATCCGGGGCGAGGTGCCCGTCGTCGCCGCCCTGCGGGCGTGGGCGCGCTCCTACCGCGACGTCTTCGCGGCCCATCCGCCGCTGATCCCGCTCATCGCGACCCTGCCGATCGAGGGAGCCCCGTCGACGCAGCGGGTCTACGAGACGGTGTGCGCGGTGCTGGCCCGGACCGGTCTGGCGCCGGAGCAGGTGCTGGCCCGGGTGATCGCGCTCGAGTCGTTCATCTACGGGTCTGCGTACGACGTCGACGCTCCGGCCGACATCTTCGAGGTGGCGGGGGCGCAGGAGCGCCTGCCCGCGCTTGGCGCGGCCGCCGAGGCCTTCCGGGCGGGCGGGGGCACGCGCGCGACGGGGGCGCGGAACCCCTATGCGGACGCACCCTTCGAGGAGGGACTGGACCTGCTGCTCGCGGGCCTCGGCGACTGACCCGCGGACTGCCGGCCACGTGTCAGGCCGGCACGGACGCGCCGCCCCTGTGTGTGAGAGGGGCGGCGCGTCGACGGATCTGTGCGCGGCGGATTTTCAGTCGGTCAGGCCCAGACGACGGCGGGCCGCGACCAGCACCCCCGCGGCGGCGGCGCCGAGGCCGGCCAGCCACCAGCCGGTGGACTGCCCCGTCTCGACGGTGTCCGGGGTCGTGTGCTGCTCGTCGGCGTCGTCCTCGACCGGAGCGGGCTGCTCCTCCTCGTCCTCCGGAGCCGGGGCGGCCTCGTCGGCCCGGAACGCGGCGAGCGCCGCGGCGGTGTCCGGGTCGGTCAGGTCGAGCGGCTTCCCGTTGAGGACGCCGTCCTCGGCATCGAGGAAGCCGTCGTACGCGGCGGAGATCTCCTCGCCGACATGCACGGTGACGGTCTGGACGTGGGCGACGTGGTCGCTGTGGAAGTCGACGGTGAAGGTGTCCGTACCGACGAAGCCCTCGTCGGGGATGTACCAGGCACGGAGCTCGGAGTGCTCCGAGTCACGGAACGCGAAGACCTCACCGTGGGCCGGCTCGGCCACGACCGCCGCGTAGGCGTCCTCCATCGTCGGCGCGGCGACCAGGTGGACGATCTCAGCGCCCGCCACCCCGGGAGCCAACTGCATGGCCGAGTCCCAGACCAGGGGCCGGTCCCCGAGGTCGGCCGTCTGCGGGCCGTCGACGGCGTGCACGGCCGCCCCCTGATCGTCGGCGAGGTCGGCGTCCGCCTGGAGCGTGATGCCCATGTTCAGCATCTGCCCGTCCACCTCCACGTCGTACCGCACGAGGCCTTCACCGGCCGCGCCGAGCGCGCGGCGGGTCTCCAGGACGTCCACCGCGCCGCCGTCGATGACGTCCAGGGCGGTGAACTCCACCTCCTGGCCGCCCTCCAGGCGGGTGCCGTCCTCGGCCACCGGGGTGAGCGTGAGCGTGAGGTCCTCCGGGTCGTAGCCGTCGTAGGTCTGGAAGAAGGCGGCGGTGACGTTCTCGTGGTCGACGGCCTGGAAGTAGCCGGCCTGGGGGCCATGGGCGTCGTCCCAGGCCGCGGCGGGGCCGGCGAGGGCGACGGTGGTGATGAGGCCGGCGGCGGCGACGGCGGCGGGCAGGTGACGGAGGGAGGGACGACGGGTACGGATGACGGACATGGCAGATCCTCACTGAGTCGGCCGGACAGGGGTGGCGGTCCCCGCCTCTGCAGCACCGGTGGTCCGGGCTCCACGGGTGGAGACGCCTCGAGTCTGTCCGCCGAGAGCCTGCCGTGAAAGGGCTGTGCGACGTCGATGCGTGATCGACGCTGGACCGCAACCCGGTCGTGACCGGTGGTTCTCGACGGCGAGCTGGCCGTCACGACGACGAAGGCCCGGTCCGCACGGACCGGGCCTTCTGACGGGTGGAGGTAAGGGGATTCGAACCCCTGACCTTCTGCATGCCATGCAGACGCGCTACCAACTGCGCCATACCCCCAGGTGGGTGGTGACTCCGTTTCCGGCGGACCGGCCGGAGCACCTGAACAGAATACCCGGCCTGCGGCAACCGCGCAAACCGGCCGGGCGGCGTCGATGGACCGCCGCGACGCCACGGCCTAGCGTGCAGGAGACGCCCCCATGCCCCCCCGCCAGCCCAGGAGGTCCTGCATGTCCCGCACTGACGCACCGATCCGCACCGCCCTGATCGGCTACGGGTTCGCCGGGAAGACGTTCCACGTCCCCCTGCTCCACGCCACGGAGGGACTCGCTCTCACCCATGTCGTCTCGAGCCGCCCGGACGCGGTGCACGCGGACCTGCCGGACGTCGTCGTGGTGCCTGACGTGGACAAGCTCCTGGCTCGCCACGACGTGGACCTCGTGGTGATCGCCGCCCCGAACGACCAACACGCGCCGCTCGCGCGCACGGCCCTGAGGGCGGGTAGGCACGTGGTGGTAGACAAGCCCTTCACGCTGAGTCTCGCCGAGGCGCGGGAGCTTCGCGACCTCGCGGTCGAGACCGGGCGGGTGCTGCGGGTGTTCCAGAACCGCCGCTTCGACAGCGACTTCCTGGGCATCGCCGAGCTGGTCCGCTCCGGCCGGCTCGGGGACGTCGTCCACCTCGAGTCCCGGATCGACCGCTTCCGCCCGACCGTCCGGGACCGCTGGCGGGAAGCCGCGGTGCCCGGGGGCGGCATCTGGTTCGACCTCGGACCGCACCTGGTCGACCAGGCGCTCCTGCTCTTCGGTGTCCCCGAACGCGTAGACGCCGACCTCGCGGCCCTGCGTCCGGGCGCCCCGGTCGAGGACTGGGCGCACTGCGTGCTGCAGTACCCGGGCCGGCGCGTGGTCCTGCAGGCGTCGATGCTCGTGGCCGGCGGCAGCCCGCGCTTCGCGGTCCACGGCACGCGTGGCTCCGCGGTGAAGGAACTGCCGGATCGGCAGGAGGTTCAGCTGCGCGCTGGTCTGCTCCCCGGCGCCGAGGGCTGGGGCGTCGATCCGGACCCGATCCTCCTGCACGACGGGGAGGGGAACACCGAGCGCGTCCCCGCGCCGATCGGAGCCCAGCAGCGGTCCTACGCGGGCGTGCGCGACGCGATCCTGGGCCGCGCGAGCAGCGACGCCGCCACCCCCGACCAGGCCGTCGCCGTGATGGCGGTGCTCGAGGCCGCCGTCGCCTCGGCGCGGGAGGGCCGTGCGGTGGAACCCGCACTCACGGCGGCGGAGCGCGCAGCGTACCCCGGCGTGTCCCCCGCACCGACCGCGGCGGAGCGACATCACCGCAGTGCAGAACCGCGGTGATGTCGCGGGGCGGCGGTCGCCTCCCGGCCCCGCACGGGAGTCCGACGACGACGAAGGCCCGGTCCGTGTGGACCGGGCCTTCTGACTGGTGGAGGTAAGGGGATTCGAACCCCTGACCTTCTGCATGCCATGCAGACGCGCTACCAACTGCGCCATACCCCCAGATGTGGGCGCCACCCGCGATCTTCACGCGCCGTTTCCGGCCCGTTCGCCTCGCTGGCAACTCGACCAGCGTACACGGTCCCCGTGCGGGCGCCAAATCGGCGTCCGGGCCGGGGCGCCCTCAGATGCCGTAACCCTCGAGGGTCCAATCGCCCCAGCCCTCGGCCCCGGTGTCGGCAGTGAACGCGCCCTGCAGCACGGCGGCGCGGGCGTTGCCGATCCGTTCCATCGCCGCGAAGGCCTCGCCCTCGTGACGCAGGAGCAGCCCCGTGGCCGCGCGGATCAGCGCACCGTGGGCCACGACGAGCAGGGTGTGGGCACCACCGTCGCGCGGGGTGTCCGCCCAGTGCGGGGGAACGTGTCCGCGCAGCGCACGCAGGGCCCGCTCGCCGCCCCCGCGCAGGGTCTCCCCGCCCACGGGGCCGGCGTCGAGCGCCGGCTCGGCCCGCCAAAGGCGGTGCTCGTCCGGCCAGCGTTCCGCGATGGCACTGAGCTCCAGGCCCTCCCACTCTCCCCCGGCCAGCTCCATCAGCTCCGGGTCGACGGCCACGGACGCCGCGCCCACCCGGGCCTCGAGGACGATCTCGGCCGTGCGGCGCGCCCGGGCCAGCGGGGAGCACACGGCCACGAGCTCCTCCGCGTCCTCGACCAGGTCACCCACGGGCCCGCCGGCGGCGCGGCGGGCCTGGCGCTCCCCCTCGGCGTTCAGCTCGATGTCCGTGTGCCCCTGGTAGCGGTCCAGGACGTTCCAGTCGGTCTCGCCGTGACGCAGCAGGATCAGGCGCATCTCCCGGCCCGCTCAGGAGGCGTGCGAGGCGGAGGCGCCGTCGTCCTGGGTGGCCGCGTCCGGTCGGGTGCTCTCCTCCGGCAGGCCGAGGTCGATCGCCGGGGTGTCCTTCCACAGGCGGTCCAGCGCGTAGAACTCGCGGTCCTCGCGATGCTGGACGTGCACCACGAAGTGTCCGTAGTCGAGCAGCACCCAGTGGCCGTCGGACCGGCCCTCGCGACGCAACGGCTTGAGCTGCTCGTCCTTCAACAGCGCCTCCTCGACGCCGTCGACGATCGCGTTGACCTGACGCTCCGAGGCGCCGGAGGCGATCAGGAAGGCGTCGGTCAGGCCGAGCCGCTCGGCGACGTCGAACGCGACGATGTGCGTGCCGAGCTTGTCCGCGGCGGCGGCCGCGGCGGTGGTGAGGGCGTCCAGGGTGGTCTGGGGAACGGTCACGAGGTCTCCTCTTCCGAGACGTAGAGGTGGTGCTTGGCGATGTATTGGACGACGCCGTCCGGGACGAGATACCAGACGGGCCGGCCCCGGCGGACGCGCTCCCGGCAGTCCGTGGAGGAGATCGCCATGGCGGGGATCTCCATCAGGGAGACGTCGGCGCCCAGGCCCATGTCCGAGAGGTCGTGGCCGGGACGGGTGACACCGACGAAGTGCGCCAGGTCCCAGAGTTCGTCCACGTCCTTCCACGTGAGGATCTGGCCCATCGCGTCCGCGCCGGTGATGAAGAACAGCTCGGCGTCCGGGTGCAGGCGGCGCAGGTCCCGCAGCGTGTCCACGGTGTAGGTCACGCCGGGGCGGTCGATGTCCACGCGGGAGACGGTGAACCGGGGGTTGGAGGCGGTGGCCACCACGGTCATGAGGTAGCGGTCCTCGGCCGGGGAGACCTGCCGGTCCGACTTCTGCCACGGCTGACCCGTGGGGACGAAGACGACCTCGTCCAGCTCGAACTCGGCGGCCACCTCGGAGGCGGCCACGAGGTGCCCGTGGTGGATCGGGTCGAAGGTGCCGCCCATGATGCCGAGGCGACGACGGCGCGCGCCCCCGGCGGTGGGCGCGGGCACGGGGGTGCGGGAGGCGACGGTCATGCGCTCAGGAGACGAACGGACGGCCCGCCACGCAGCCCCCGGCAGGGGCGACGACGCGGCGGGCCGGTGAGACGTCAGTGACCGGAGGTGTGCGAGCCGCGGCCGGTGCCGTGGTGCTGGACCGCGGTGGTGGGCTCGGGCAGGCGCAGCGCGCGGGAGCGCATGGACATGGTGGCGGCCAGGGCGGCCATCAGCAGCGCGAAGACGAGCAGGCCGTACCAGATGGGGTCCATCGGCAGCTCATTGACGACGTGATGGCCCTCGGCGGCGGCCAGGATCAGGGAGGTGTTCAGCATGGATGCTCCTCGGTGCAGCGGGTCAGACGGCCGGGCCGGGGCCGGGCCGAAGGGGTCCTGGTGTCCATCGTAGCCCGGCTCAGCGGCGGATCTGCCCGTCGCCGCGCAGGATCCACTTGGTGGTCGTGAGCTCCTCCAGGCCCATGGGCCCGCGGGCGTGCATCTTCTGGGTGGAGATGCCCACCTCGGCGCCGAGGCCGAGCTCGCCGCCGTCGGTGAAGCGCGTGGACGCGTTCACGATGACGGCCGCGGCGTCCACCTCGGTGATGAACCGCTCGGCCGCGGCCAGGTCGTTCGTGACGATGGCCTCGGTGTGGCCCGTGGACCACCGGCCGATGTGCTCGATCGCCTGGCCGAGGGAGTCCACGACGCGCACGGCCATCTCCATGTCCAGGTACTCGGTGCCCCAGTCCTCCTCCGTGGCGTCCACGGCGTCCCGGGCGTGGTCGCCGCGGTCGGCGAGCGTGGGCAGCCAGGCCCGCGCGGCCTCGTCCACGTGCAGCAGCACGCCGGCACGGGTGAGGGCGCGCAGCACTTCTCGGCCCGTCTCCTCCGCGTCCCGGTGGAGCAGCAGGGTCTCGGCCGCATTGCACACGGAGGTGCGGTGGGTCTTCGAGTTGAGCGCGATGTCCACCGCCATCTGCTTGGGTGCGGAGGCGTCCACGTACAGATGCACGTTGCCCTCACCCGTCTCGATCACGGGCACCCGGGCCTCGCGGACCACGCGCTGGATCAGCTCACGGCCGCCGCGCGGGACGAGGACGTCCACCGCGCCACGGGCGGCCATCAGGGCGGCGACGCCGGGACGTCCGAGATCGTCGATGCCCTGGATGATGTTGGCGTCGAAGCCCTGGTCCACGAGCGCCTCGCGCAGCACCTGGATCAGGACCGCGTTGGTGGACTCCGCGGCCGAGCCGCCGCGCAGGATCACGCCGTTGCCCGACTTCAGGGCGATGCCGGCGATGTCCACCGTGACGTTCGGACGGGCCTCGTACACGGCGCCCACGACGCCCAGGGGCACCCGCACCTGGCTCATCCGCACGCCGTTGGGCAGCGGGCCGCCGCGGACCACGGTGCCCACGGGGTCCGGCAGGCCGGCCAGGGTCTCCAGGGCGAGGGCCAGCGCCTCGACGCGCGCCTCGTCCAGCTTGAGGCGGTCCAGCATGGCCGCCGAGGTGCCGGTCTCGCGGCCGCGGCTGCGGTCCTCGCGGTTGGCCGTGAGGATCGCGGCCGTGTTGGCGCGCAGCGCCTCGGCCATGTGGCGCAGGACGGCGTCCTTGCGGGCGCGGCCGGCGACGGCCAGCTCGGGCACGGCCTGACGCGCCCACTCGGCCCGCTGGCGGACGGCCTCCTCGACCTCGGGCGTCGGCGCCTCGGCGTCCTGGCGGCCGGACTGATCCTGGGGTGCGGTGCTCTCGGTGGTCTGCATGCCGCCAGCCTATCGAGCGCCCCGGACGAGGCACGAGGCCCGGTCCGTCGACTCGGCCGGAGCCCGTGCCGGTCAGCGCTGCGGCGGAGCCAGGCGCACCCAGTCGTCGGCGTGCACGACGACGCCGTCGTAGCCCGCGCCGAGGTCCTCGCGGAGGTCGGCGGTCGTCCGCCCGAGCATGGCGGGCAGCTGCGACGAGGAGTACTGCACGAGGCCGCGCGCCCGCACCCGGCCATGCGCATCCACGATCTCGACGACGTCGCCCGGCGTGAAGGCGCCCGTGCAGCCGGTGATGCCCGCGGCCAGCAGGGAGCGGCCGCGGTCGATCGCCCCGGCCACCGCGCCGTCGTCGATGATGAGCCGACCCCGGACCTCCGCCGTGAGGCCGAGCCACGCCGCGCGGGCGGACCGGCGGCGGCCGGTGGCGGAGAACCACGTGCCCACGTCCTCCCCCGCGAAGGCGGCGCCCGCATTGGCGGCCGAGGTCAGCAGGGTCGGGATGCCGGTGGTGGCCGCGATGCCGGCCGCGTCCACCTTGGTCACCATGCCACCCGTGCCCACACCGGCAGAACCGGGCACGCGCACGTCGACGCCGGACAGGTCGTCGTCGGAGGTCACCTCGGGGATACGCCGCGCGTCCGGGTTCGAGGGGTGGCCCGTGTAGAGGGCGTCCACGTCGGAGAGCAGGACCAGCAGGTCCGCCTTGCAGAGGTTGGCGGTGAGGGCCGCGAGGCGGTCGTTGTCGCCGAAGCGGATCTCGCGCGTGGCCACGGCGTCGTTCTCGTTCACGATCGGCATCACGTCGAGCGTGAGCAGCCGCGCGAGGGCGCGGTGCGCGTTCGTGTACTGGGTGCGCCGCATGAGCTCTTCGGCGGTGAGGAGCACCTGCGCCACCTCCGTGTCGTGCCGGCCGAAGCTCGTGGTGTAGTGCGCCATGAGCTTGCTCTGGCCGACCGCCGCCGAGGCCTGCTGGGTGGCGGTGTCCTTGGGGCGGCGGCTCAGCCCGAGGTGCGGGAAGCCGGCCGCGATGGCGCCGGAGGACACGAGCACCACCTGGGTGCCCTTCTGCCGCTCGGCGGCGAGGACGTCCACGAGCCGGTCGATGGCCGCCACGTCCAGGCCGTCCGGGGTGGTCAACGAGGACGAGCCGATCTTCACGACCACTCGGCGTGCGGCCTGCATCGTCTCCCGCGAGGTCACGGGGTTGGCCTGCGGGTCCTCAGAGCCGCGCGTGGCGGGGGTCGGATAGCGGGTGACGACGGTGCGCCGCACGGACATGGATCATCCCTCTCGATCGTCGGTGTCGGTCCACAGGCCGGAGCGTCGCTCGGCCTCCATCTCGGCCCGGGTCGCCGCACGGGCGGCCCGGCGGGCATCCTGCTCGGCGCGCTTCTCCGCGCGGGTCGCGCGGGTGCGCTCGTCGAGCCGCAGGTCGGTGCCCCGGGGCCCGGCGAGCAGCTCGGCTCCCGCGGACAGCGTGGGCTCCCAGTCGAAGACGACGCCCGTGACGTCGTCGCCGATCACGACGGCGTCGCCCGGCCTCGCACCGGCCTTGAACAGGCCGTCCTCGACGCCGGCCCGCTGGAGCCGGTCCGCAAGGTAGCCGATCGCCTCGTCGTTCTGGAAGTCCGTCTGGGCGACCCACCGCTCGGGCTTCTCGCCGCGCACGCGGAACAGCGGCTCGAGGTTGCGCTCCTCGCGGCGGATCGTGAATTCGGCCCGCTCGCCACGGCGGCGATGCCGGCGCGGCACCTCGACGGGCGCGGCCGGCGCGGGCTCGACCACCCGGGAACGGGCCTCCGCCACGAGCTCGGCCATGGCGTACTTGAGGGCGTCCAGGCCCTCGCGGGCCAGCGCGGAGATGTCGAAGACCCGTAGGCCACGGCCCTCGAGCTCGTCGCGGACCATGTCCGCCATCGCGGCGCCGTCGGGCAGGTCGGTCTTGTTCAGGGCGATGAGGCGGGGCCGCTCGTTCAGCGGTACGACGCCCTCCCCGCCCTGGGAGAAGACGGGCTCCACCGCGTAGGCCTCGAGCTCGGCCTCGATGGCCTCGAAGTCGGCGATCGGGTCGCGGTCGGACTCGAGGCTGCCGCAGTCGAGGACGTGCACGAGCGCGGCGCAGCGCTCGACGTGGCGCAGGAACTCCAGGCCGAGGCCGCGGCCCTCCGAGGCACCGGGGATCAGGCCCGGGACGTCGGCCACGGTGAAGCGCACGTCGCCGGCCTGCACGACCCCGAGGTTGGGCACGAGCGTGGTGAACGGGTAGTCCGCGATCTTGGGACGGGCCGCAGACAGGGCAGCGATGAGGGAGGACTTGCCGGCCGAGGGGAAGCCCACGAGCGCGACGTCCGCCACGGTCTTGATCTCGAGCGTCAGGTCCCGGCTCTCCCCCGGCAGGCCGAGCAGCGCGAAGCCGGGCGCCTTGCGCTTCACGGAGGCCAGAGCCGCGTTGCCGAGGCCGCCCTGACCGCCGGCGGCGGCGACGTAGGTCGCGCCCTCCCCCACGAGATCGGCCACGATGTTGCCCTGCTCATCCTTGACCACCGTGCCGTCCGGCACGGGCAGCACGAGCGACTGGCCGTTCTTGCCCTCGCGGTGGTCGCCCATGCCCGGCTGGCCGTTCTCAGCGGACCGGTGCGGGGCGTGGTGGTAGTCCAGCAGCGTGGTGGTCTGCGAGTCCACCACGAGGGTGATGTCGCCGCCGTCGCCCCCGTCGCCGCCGTCGGGGCCACCCAGGGGCTTGAACTTCTCGCGATGCACGGAGACGCACCCGTGCCCGCCGTTGCCGGCGGTGAGGTGGAGGACCACGCGGTCCACGAAGGCTGCCATGGGAGTGCTCCTAGGGGCTGGAGGGATCGGACTCAGACGGCCCAGGGGCCGGAGACGCCGACGGCGGGGGCGGGTCCGGTGGATGCCGGGCCCGCCCCCGCCGGGGCGTCAGGGGGTGCGGGTGTCCTCGCCGGGCGAGGGTCCGCACGCAGACCGCACGAGTGTCAGATCACTCCGCGGCGGGGACGATGTCCACGACCTTGCGGCCGCGGCGCTGGCCGAAGGCCACGGAGCCCGCGGACAGCGCGAAGAGGGTGTCGTCCTTGCCGCGGCCGACGTTGCGGCCCGGGTGGAACTTGGTGCCACGCTGGCGGACGATGATCTCGCCGGCGTTGACGTCCTCGCCGCCGTAGCGCTTGACGCCGAGGTACTGCGGGTTCGAATCGCGGCCGTTCTTCGAGGAACTGCCGGCCTTCTTATGTGCCATTGCTGTTGCCTAACCTCTCGGATGCTCGGTTTCGCCGGTGCCGGTGACGGCTCAGGCGATCCCGGTGATCTTGACCGTGGACAGCTCAGAGCGGTGGCCCTGGCGCTTCTTGTAGCCGGTCTTGTTCTTGTACTTCATGATGACGACCTTCTTGCCACGGGAGTGGGAGACGACCTCGGCGGTCACCTTCACACCGGCGGCATCGGCGCCAGCCTTGACCTCGTCCCCGTCCACCAGCATCAGAGCGGGCAGCTCGACGGAGCCACCGGTCTCAGCGGGAACGCGGTCAAGGGTAACGAGGTCTCCGACGGAAACCTTCTCCTGGCGGCCGCCAGCGCGGACAATCGCGTACACCACTTGGGACTCACTTCTCTCGACGTTTCAACGGATCAGATCGGGTTCTGCTCGCCCGCACCTCGACCGCGGCTGCGTCCGGGTCCGGCGGTCCCTCACCGGGACATGCGGGAGCGTGCGGGCGGTGAACACCGATGGTCCAGCATACTCGCTGCCGGGCATCCGGACCAAACAGAGGCGTGTCGGCGCGTCGCCGCCGCCCGGGGCAGGCCCGGGGCGGCGGCACCGACGACGGTCAGCGGCCGCGACGGGCCAGGTCGGCGGCCTTCACTCCGACGCCGAGCATCACCGGGGCGGCACCCTGCGGCTCGGCGGGGGTGGACGCCTCGGCCACGGCCGCGGTGAAGCGGCCGCCCTGGGCGCCGCCGGGCGCGGCCTGGACCTGGACGTGGACGCCGTCGGACGACACGGCGCGACGCGAGCGCCGGCGCGGCGATCCAGGCACCGGGGCGGTCGGAGCCGCCTGGGCCTCGGTCGGGGCGTCCGCGGCGGACGCCTGGTCCGCGTCCGCCGTGGGCTCCGCCGTCGGCTCGGTCGCCGCAGGCTCCACCATCACGGCCTCCTCGACGGCGGCCGGGGCGGCGGGCTGCTCGTGGACCTCGGTGGCGTCCGTGGACTCCTCGGGCGAGGGCTCGGTGGCCTCCACCGGAGCCGCGTCCGTGCGGTCGGCCGTCCGCTCGGCGGACGCGTCCGCACCGGCGGCCGGACGGACGACGCCGTCGCTCGAGGCCCGGCGGGACCGGCGGCGCCGGGGCGCCGGGGCATCCTCGGCGGGCACGGGCGCCGGGGCATCCTCGGCAGGCACAGGCTCCGATGCGACCTCGGAGGACACGGCCACCGAGGAGTCGGCGTCCGCGGCCTCGTGCCGCGACGGCGTCGCGCGCTCCGCACCGTGGTCCTCGGCGTCGGCGTCGGCCTCGGTCGAGGCCGCCTCGCCGCCTCGGCGAGACCGCCCGCGGCCACCCCGGCGACGCCGGGACCGGCGGGGACGGTCGTCCTGCTCAGCCGCGTCTTCCGGGGACTCGGCCTCGGCGTCGGCCTCCGCCTCCGCGACGGCGGCCACGGCCTCCTCGGCCTGCACGACCGGGTCCTGGTGCTCGGGGGCCGCGGCGGCGGCCGGCTCGGCCGCCTCCTCCTCGGTCTGACGGGTCTGACCGGCGGACTCGGCGGGGCCGTCGTCGTGCGACCGCGCGGCATCCTCGGAGCCGGCATCCTCGGCGCCGGTGTCCCCCGACTCCTCAGCGCGGCCCCGGCTGCGGCGGCGGCCCCGACGACGCCGGCGACGCGGCGTCTCCTCCTCGTCCGTCCCGGCCGGCTGCCCGGCCTCCGCGGGCCCGGCCGACGCGGCCTCGACGGCCTCGGCCGCGGAGTCCTCGGCGGCGTCCGCCGCCTGCTCGGCGGGGGCGGACTCCTGGGCGGGGGCCTCGTCCTCGGCCACCTTGCCGGAGGCCTTCGCGATCGAGTGCAGGGCGACCCGGGCGGCCTCGGCCCGCTCACGGCGCTGCCGCTCGTCCTCCGAGTCGGCGTGCTCGGCGCCCGTCGTCGTGGCCGCGGCGGCGTGGGCGTGCTCGCCCTCGCCGTCGCCCCGACGCCGGCGACGACGGCGGCCCTCCGCCTCGCCGCGCTGCTCACCGCCGGAGCGGCCCCGCTCGACCGGCGTGTCCTGGATGAGGATGCCGCGGCCGGCGCAGTGCTCGCAGGTCTCCGAGAACACCTCCACGAGCCCGGTGCCCATGCGCTTGCGCGTCATCTGGACCAGGCCGAGCGAGGTCACCTCGGCGACCTGGTGCTTCGTGCGGTCCCGGCCCAGGCACTCCACGAGACGGCGCAGCACGAGGTCGCGGTTGGCCTCGAGCACCATGTCGATGAAGTCGATGACGATGATGCCGCCGATGTCCCGCAGGCGCAGCTGCCGGACGATCTCCTCGGCGGCCTCGAGGTTGTTCTTGGTGACGGTCTCCTCGAGGTTGCCGCCGGAGCCCGTGAACTTGCCGGTGTTCACGTCCACCACGGTCATGGCCTCGGTGCGGTCGATCACGAGCGAGCCGCCGGAGGGCAGGTACACCTTGCGCTCGAGCGCCTTGTGGAGCTGCTCGTCCACGCGGTGGGTGGCGTACAGGTCCTCGCCGTCGTGGTCCTCCGGCACCCAGTGGTGCAGACGGCCCAGCAGGTGCGGGGCCACGTAGGTCACGTAGGCCTCGATGTTGTCCCACGTGGCCTCGCCCTGCACGAGCATGGCGGAGAAGTCCTCGTTGAAGACGTCGCGGACCGTCTTGATGGTCAGGTCCGGCTCGGCGTAGAGCAGCTCGGGGGCGAGCACCTTGGTGCCGGACGCCTTCTCCTGGATGCCCTCCCACTGGGCGCGCAGACGGTTGATGTCGTTCTGCAGCTCCTGCTCGGAGGTGCCCTCGGCCGCGGTGCGCACGATCACGCCGGCGTCCTGCGGCAGGTGGTCCTTGAGGATCTTCTTCAGACGCGAGCGCTCCACGTCCGGCAGCTTGCGGGAGATGCCGGTCATCGAGCCTCCCGGCACGTACACGAGGTAGCGGCCGGGCAGGGAGACCTGGCTGGTCAGACGGGCGCCCTTGTGGCCCACCGGGTCCTTGGTGACCTGGACGAGCACGGTGTCGCCGGACTTGAGCGCGTTCTCGATCTTTCTCGGCTTGCCGTCCAGCTGGGCGGCGTCCCAGTTGACCTCGCCCGCGTAGAGCACGGCGTTGCGTCCGCGGCCGATGTCCACGAACGCGGCCTCCATGGACGGCAGCACGTTCTGGACCTTGCCCAGGTACACGTTGCCGATCATCGAGTCCTGCGTGGTGTGCGAGACGAAGTGCTCGGCCAGCACGCCGTCCTCGAGCACGGCGATCTGGATGCGCTGGTCGCGCTGGCGCACCAGCATCTTGCGGTCCACGGCCTCGCGGCGGGCCAGGAACTCGGCCTCGGTGATCACGGTGCGGCGACGCCCGCCCGAGCGGGAGTCGCGGCGGCGCTGGCGCTTCGCCTCGAGCCGGGTGGATCCCTTGACGCTCTGGACGGTGTCCGAGGCGGTGCCGACGGCCTGGCGCGGCGCGCGCACGCGGGTGACGGTGTGCTCGGGATCGCCGGCCTCGCCGCCGTCGAGCTCCATGTCCACCTCACCGCGGCGGCGTCGGCGGCGCCGCCGGGAGACCACGGCGCCCTCGGCCCGGTCCTCGGACTCTCCGGCGTCCTCGTCCTCGGAGCGCTGCCGGGACGTGGTCTCGGTGCGCAGGACCTCGATCAGGTTCGCCGGCACGGCGAACGGGTCGGTCGGGTCGACCTGCAGCGTCGGCGCGCTCGGCTCCTCGGCCGGGTCCGCGGCGTCGTCGGACGCGGCGGTCCGCTCCGGCTCCGCCCCGTCGGCGGTGTCCGCCGCGGTCTGCGTCACGGCCTGCTCGGCCGTCTCTTCCACGCGTTCGTCTGCGCGGGTCGTGTCCTCGTTGTTGGCCGCCATGGCAGCACCTCCCGCCGACCGACGACGCCACACTCGCCGCCGCCCGGCGTGTCCGCGTCCGCCGCCGGCCGCGTTGCCCCGGGCGCCGTGCGCCACGGGTGCGCCGGGAGGCGGACTCCGAGAAGTCATCGGGTGGACCGCGTCGACCGTCAGGGCCCGGCGCGGAACCGCTGCGCCCTCGAGATCGGGGCCTGGGCGTCACGTGCCGTCCGCCGGCCGGCGCACGGACGCGCACGGGCGAAGCCCGGCGTCCACCTCCCGCACGATGCTCGACGCGGGGGCGCCTCGGCGGCGGCCCGACGTCGGGCGCGCAGCGGGCTGCCCCGCGGTGTGGCCACGGGACGGCCAGGGCCGATTCTCTCACATCCGCCCCGGGCACGCGCCTAGAATCGTGTCCATGCCTGCGACCCCGCTGACGGACGACATCCGCCTCTCCCCCGCCGACGACATCCCCGCCGAGGAGGCCCGGCTCACCTGGTACGCCCGGCCCGCGGGCACGGCGGCGCTGCTCCTGATCACCTCGCTCGTGGCGCTGACGGCCACCATCATCATCATCGTCGAGCGCACCCTCCTCACCGCGGACCCGACGCACCGCACGTCCTGCGACCTCAACCCGTGGGTGTCCTGCGGCCAGGTGATGCAGTCGTGGCAGGCCCACACCTTCGGCTTCCCGAACACGTACATCGGCGTGGTCGCGTTCTCCGTGCTCATCACCGTGGGGATGTCCCTGCTCGCCGGCGCCCGCTTCGCCCGCTGGTACTGGCTGCTGATGAACGCGGGGATCCTGGCGGGCTTCGCGTTCTGCGTGTGGCTCTGGTACTCGGCCGTCTACAGCATCGGCACGCTCTGCCTCTACTGCATGATCGTGTGGGCCATGGTCATCGCCCAGCTCGTGCTTGTGACGTCCCGGAACCTGCAGACCGGCACGCTGCCGGCCCCGGCCGGTCTCGTCCGCCTCGCCCGGGAGCTGGCCTGGCCCGTGATCGTGCTCCTCTACGTCCTGGTGTTCGCCTCGATCCTGCTGGAACTGGGCCTCGGGGTCGTCGGGATCGACTGAGCCTAAGCTCCCCCACCGGACACGACGACGGCGGCCGGTCACCCCACCAGGGTGACCGGCCGCCGTCGTGCGGGCCCGGAACGGGCTCAGCCGAACCAGATCGCGAGCTCGCGCTCGGCCGAAAGGGTCGAGTCCGAACCGTGGACGAGGTTCTTCTGGACGGCCTCGCCCCAGTCCCGGCCCAGGTCGCCGCGGATGGTGCCCGGGGCGGCCACGGTGGGGTCGGTCTTGCCGGCCAGCGAGCGGAACCCCTCAATCACCGAATCGCCCGTGACGCGCGCGGCCACCACGGGGCCGGAGGCCATGAACGCCACCAGCGGCTCGAAGAACGGCTTGCCCTGGTGCTCCTCGTAGTGGCGCTCCAACATGGCGCGGGTGGGCGTGAGCATCTTCAGGTCGGCGATCACGTAGCCCTTGCGCTCGATGCGCGCGAGGATCTCGCCGACCAGGTTGCGGGCCACCCCGTCCGGCTTGATGAGGACGAGGGTCTCTTCGGTGTGGTGCGTCATGGGGTGTGCTCCTAGCGTCGTCGGACGGCCGCGAGCGCGGCCCGGTTCCCGCTCCACCCTAGTGGGGCCCGGGACTCAGCGTCCGTGCTCGGCCTCCCAGGCGGCCTCGAGGCGGTCGCGCTGGGCGTTCTCGACGTCCATGGCACCGCCCTTGATCACGGCGTACGCCCACGTCAGCGCGAAGAGGGCCCCCACCACGAACATCGAGTACTCCCAGAAGCCGGAGGCCAGCAGGACGGCCTGGATCGCCCAGCCGATCGCGATGCCGACGGGCTTGCGCACCAGGGCGCAGGTCAGCACCGCGACGACGGCCAGCGCGGAGTAGCCCGCCACGAACCACCAGGCGCCCGGCTCGTCCCGGTGCATGCCGAACAGCATGAGTCCGAGGAAGAAGATGAGCACCGCCTCGAGCATGAGGATCGTGGAGGTGAACAGGGCGCGCACGGAGCGTCGGCGCCGGCGAGTGCCGGGGCGCCACTGCCGCTGGGCTCGCGTCTCGCGCTCGGGGCGCCAGGGCTCGTCGCCGAAGCGCCCCTGCTCCGTGGCGCCTCCGGTCTCCGGCTGGTCGGGGGTCATCGGTCCTCCTCCGGCCGGCGGCGGGCGCCGGCGTCGTCGCGGTCCTCGAGCAGCTCGAGGATCTCCGGGTCCAGATCGTCTTCGTCGGCGTCCGCCAGCCCGACGGCGTCGAGCAGGTCGGCGGGGTCGAGGCCGCGGGCGGCCACGGTGACGGGGCCGGCATGGCGGGGCTCGCCCACGAGGGTGCGGACCTCGGCGGCCAGGGTGATCGAGCCGAGCACGAGCACGCCGCCGCCGGTGCCGGAGGCCAGTTCGTCCGCGCTCGTCTCGAGGGCCTCCGCGCGGCCGACCGCCCACTCGAGGGCGTCCGGCACGGACTCGGTGGCGTACACGTCGTCCTCGGGCCAGCCGGCGTCGACGGCCATGCGGGCCAGCTCCCCGGCCGGGATGGCGCGGGCCGAGGAGGACTGCGTCACCGCGAGGTCCTCCACGTCGTCGCCGAACGCCCGGTAGAGCGCCGCGAGCATGCCCGGCGCGTCCTTCTCCTGGAGGATCCCGACGACCAGCGAGAGGCGGGTGAAGCCGAACGCCTCCTGCACCGCACGGGCCGTGGCCCGCACGCCGTCCGGGTTGTGGGCGGCGTCCACGATGAGCGTGGGGGCGGTGCGCAGCACCTCGAGCCGGCCGGGCGAGGTGACCTGGGACAGCCCCTCGCGCAGCAGCTCCTCGTCCAGCGGTCGCTCGCCGCCGCCCAGGAACATCTCCAGGGCCGCCACGGCCACCGCGAGGTTCTGCGCCTGGTGCTCCCCGAGCAGCGGCAGGAACAGGTCCCGGTACTCGGCCGCGAGGCCACGCACGGACACCTGCTGGCCGCCCACGGCCAGGGAGCGCTCGAGCACGCCGAACTCGACGCCCTCGAAGCGGAACGGCACGTCGGCCGCCTGCGCCGCCTCGAGCAGCACCTGGGCGGCGTCGCGCTCCTGGGCGGCGGAGACGAGGGCGCCGCCGGGCTTGATGATGCCGGCCTTCTCCTCGGCGATCTCGGCCTCGGTCTCCCCCAGCAGGTCCGTGTGGTCCAGGGAGATGGGGGTGACCACGGAGACGACGGCGTCCGCGACGTTGGTCGCGTCCGTCACGCCCCCGAGGCCCACCTCGAGGACGACGACCTCCACGGGCTCGTCCGCGAACACCGCGAAGCCCAGCGTGGTGACCGCCTCGAAGTACGTCAGCGGGACCTCGCCCGCGGCCTCGAGCTCCGCGTCCACGGTCTGCACGATCGGGAGGATCTCCCCCCACACGCGCACGAAGGTCTCGTCGGCCACCGGGGCGCCGTCGATGCTGATCCGCTCCGTGACACGCTGCAGATGCGGCGAGGTGTAGCGCCCGGTGCGCAGCCCGTAGGCGCGCAGGACGGCCTCGACCATCCGCGCCGTGGACGTCTTGCCGTTGGTGCCGGTCAGGTGGATCACCGGGGCCGCGTGCTGCGGGTCGCCGAGCAGCGCGAGCACGCGCCGCATCGGCTCGAGCCGCGGCTGCATCTTGTTCTCCGGGGCGCGGGCGAGCAGGTCCCGGTAGACCTCCTCGACCGTGCCCGGGGCGTCCCCGCGCATCACGCGTCCGCCTTCGCGACGGAGACGGCCACGGTCTTCATGGCGTCGTCGGCCGGGTCCTTGCGCGGGTCGGCCGCACCGGAGTCCACGAGCTCCAGGTCCACCGTGAGGGTCTCCTCCGCGACGAGGCCGCGGTGGGCCTCGAGCGCCGCCACGACGGCGGTGGGGCCCTCGATCCGCGTGCGCACGCGGTCGGAGACGTCCAGGCCGGCGTCCTTGCGGGCCGCCTGGACGGCGCGGACCACGTCCCGGGCGGTGCCCTCGGCGGCCAGCTCCGCGGAGACCTCGGTGTCCAGCACGAGGAAGCCGGCGGTGCCGGGCAGCACGCCCACCGCGGTCCCCTCGGGGGCGCCGGTGGAGACGGTGCGCAGCTCGTAGAGCGCGGGGGCCAGTGTCACGGTCTCGCCGTCGGCGAGCGTGACCGCCAGGCCCTCGGCCGTCTCCTCGTACGCGCCGGCGTCGACCGCCTGCTTCACGAGCGGCACCTGCCTGCCGAACGCCTTGCCGAGCTCGCGGAAGTTCAGCTTCAGCTCCGTGCCGATGCCGTAGCGGGCGATCGCCTCCTCCGAGAGCTCGGTGAGCTCGACGTCCTTGAGGTTCAGCTCGTCCGCCACGATGCGGGCGTAGGTGCCCTCGAGGCCCGCCGCGTCCGGGACGACGACGGACAGGCGGGGCAGCGGCAGGCGCACCCGGCGCCCGGCCCCCTTGCGCAGGGCCGAGCCGGCCGAGCTGATGCGGCGCACCGCGTCCATCCGGGCCACGAGGGAGTCCGCCTCGGGCCCGTGGGGGAACAGGTCGGCGTCCGGGTAGTCGGTCAGGTGGACCGAGCGGCCACCGGTGAGGCCGCGCCAGATCTCCTCGGCGATCAGCGGCATCAGCGGTGCGGCGGCCCGGGTGAAGGCCTCGAGAACGGTGTAGAGGACGTCGAAGGCGACGGTGTCCTCGTCGAAGAACCGCTCCCGGGACCGGCGGATGTACCAGTTGGTCAGCGTGTCCATGAAGCCGCGCAGCGCGTCCGTGGCGTCCGAAACCTCGTAGGCGTCCAGGCCGGCCTTGACCTCCCGCAGCATGCGGCCCGCGGCGGCCAGGATGTACTGGTCCAGGGGGTCCTCGGCGGTGTGCCGCTCCTGCGCGCGGTACCCCTCGGGGCGGGCGCCGCCGTCGTGCGCGGTGTTCGCGTACAGGGTGAAGAAGTGGTACGCGTTCCACGCCGGCAGCAGCACCTGGCGGACGCCCTCGCGGATGCCCTCCTCCGTGACGATCAGGTTGCCGCCGCGCAGGATGGGGCTGGCCATGAGGAACCAGCGCATGGCGTCCGCGCCGTCGCGGTCCAGGACCTCCGTGACGTCCGGGTAGTTGCGCAGCGACTTGGACATCTTCTGCCCGTCCGAGCCGAGCACGATGCCGTGCGAGATCACGTGGGAGAAGGCCGGCCGGTCGAACAGGGCGGTCGCCAGGATGTGCATGGTGTAGAACCAGCCGCGCGTCTGGCCGATGTACTCCACGATGAAGTCCGCCGGGTTGTGCGTGGGGAACCAGTCCGCGCGCTCGAACGGGTAGTGCACCTGGGCGTACGGCATGGAGCCGGAGTCGAACCAGACGTCCAGCACGTCCTCGACCCGGCGCATGACCGCACCGGCCGCGGCGGCCTCGGGGTCCGGGTGGGGGCGGGTGAGGTCGTCCACCCACGGGCGGTGCAGGTCCACCTCGCCCTCGGCGTTGCGCGGCAGGCGGCCGAAGGCCTCCTCGATCTCCGCGAGCGAGCCGTAGACCTCCTGACGGGGGAAGTCGGGGTGGTCGGACTCCCACACCGGGATGGGCGAGCCCCAGTACCGGTTGCGGGAGATGGACCAGTCGCGCGCGTTGGCGACCCACGTGCCGAACTGCCCGTGCTTCACGTTGCCGGGGATCCAGGTGATCTCCTCGTTCAGCTCGAGCATGCGCTCCTTGATCTGGGTGACCTTGACGTACCAGGACGTCACCGCGCGGTAGATCAGGGGCGTGCGGCACCGCCAGCAGTGCGGGTAGGAGTGCTCGTAGGAGGCTTCGCGGGCCACGCGGCCCAGGGCGCGCAGGGCGCGGATGATCGTGCGGTTGGCCTCGAAGACCTGCACGCCGGCGATCTCGCGCAGGTCGCCGCGCCCGACGTCCTCGCGGGCGAACAGCGGCAGGAACCGGGCACCGGAGTCCACGGAGAGCATCACGGGGATGCCGTTGGCCTCGCACACGCGCTGATCGTCCTCACCGTAGGCCGGCGCCTGGTGGACCACGCCGGTGCCGTCCTCGGTGGAGACGTAGTCGTCCACGAGGATGCGGTGGGCGCCCTCGACGCCGAGGTCACGGCCGTTGACGGTGAAGGTCTCCCCGCGGTGGGCGTCGAACACGTCCGTGAACAGCGGCGCGTAGGCCAGGCCGCCGAGGCGGGCGCCGGGGATCGTCTCGGTGACCGCGGCGCGGGCGGCGTCGGCGTCGGCGTAGCCGAGCTCCCTGGCGTGGGCGCCCACGAGGTCCACGGCCAGGAGGAAGCGGTCCCCGTCCGCGGTCGCGCCCTCGGGGCCGGCCGGCACCACGGCGTACTGGATCTGGGGGCCGACGGCGAGGGCCGCGTTGGTCGGCAGCGTCCAGGGCGTGGTGGTCCAGGCCAGGACGTGGACGCCGGCCAGGTGCGCGGCGAGCGCCGCGTCGGCGCCGCCGTCGGGCACGAGGGCGGGGTCCGCCGGGAGGCCGGTGATCGGGAACGTGACGGTGACCGAGGGGTCCTGGCGCATCTTGTAGACGTCGTCGTCCATGCGCAGCTCGTGGTTGGACAGCGGGGTCTCGTCGTTCCAGCAGTAGGGCAGGACGCGGAAGCCGCGGTAGGTCAGGCCCTTGCGGTGCAGCTCGGAGAAGGCCCAGATCACGGACTCCATGAAGTCCGGGGTGAGGGTCTTGTAGTCGTTCTCGAAGTCGACCCAGCGGGCCTGGCGGGTCACGTAGTCCTGCCACTGGTCCGTGTACTTCAGGACCGAGGAGCGGCAGGCGTCGTTGAACGTGTCGATGCCCATGGCCTCGATCTCGGACTTGTCCGTCATGCCCAGCTGCTTCATCGCCTCGAGCTCGGCGGGCAGGCCGTGGGTGTCCCAGCCGAAGCGGCGCTCCACGCGGCGGCCCTGCTGCGTCTGGTAGCGGGCCACGAGGTCCTTGACGTACCCGGTGAGCAGGTGGCCGTAGTGCGGCAGGCCGTTGGCGAAGGGCGGGCCGTCGTAGAAGACGAACTCGTTCTGCGAGCCGTCCTCGTTCCGGGTGGGACGCTGGTCGATCGAGGCCTGGAAGGTGCCGTCCTCGTCCCAGTACGCCAGGATGCGGCGCTCGATCTCCGGGAAGCGCGGGGAGGCGGGGGTGCGGCCGTCAGGGGCGGAGGAGGCGAGGGGGTACACGGGGGTCCTTTGCGTCCGGGGCGTCGGTTCCGTGCAAGGACGCCCGGGGGCCCGACCCTCCGGCCGGCCGCGGACGCGGTACCACCTTGCTTGCCGGCGTCGGGAGGTCCCCGGGGTGCTGGCCGCTTGATGACTGCTGTGACGGGCTTACCCGTCCGGTTCTACTGGGGCCGTGCGGCCCGTTCTTCCGGAGGCTCGCCGGTGATGGCCGGGTCGACGCCTGTGCCCGCCAGTGTAGTGGACGATGCGCCGGCCCGTGGCCGCGGGCCGGAACGGGTCAGAGGGCGGTGCGCACGGCCGCCGACGCGTCGCCGTCGAGCTCCACGTGCACGGCGTCCCGGCCCGAGGCCCAGAGGAGGAGCTCCCCGACCTCGCCGGTCACCGTGACGGGTGCCCGCAGCGCCACGGCCCCACGGGTGACGGTGACCGGGGCGCGACCCGGGCCCTGGAGGACCACCGGCGCCGCGGACTTACGCAGGAACAGCGGGGCCATGCGGCGCAGCGAGCGGTAGAGGGCGTCCTCCTCGTCCGGGGAGAACGAGCGCGGGGCGGGCAGCGAGCCGCCGGTCGCGGACTCGCCGCGCCGGACGTCCTCGAGGTGGATGAAGTGCTCGGCCGCGTTCACGTGCCTGTCCGCCGCCCGCATGGGGTTCAGCGCCGACGGGCCCGCGGCCCACTCCCGCACGACCTCGGCGTAGTCGCGGCGCGTGGTCTCCGCGGTCAGGCGGTCGAGGTGGCGGGACAGCGGCGGGATGAACAGGGCGGCGAAGGCGTCGGGCCGGCGCTCCCGCAGCCAGAGGTGGGCGGCGAGGTCGCGGGTGCTCCAGCCGCCGCACAGGGTGGGCGCGTCGGGGCCCTTCTCGAGCAGGAGGTCAGCGAGGCGGGCACGTTCGGCTGCGGCGAAGGTGGTCATGGGCACCACGGTAGGGAGCGGGCCGCGGCGCGGGCGAGGGGTGGCCCGCGCCCCGCCGCGGGTCCACCCGACGCGAGGGCTCAGCCTCCGGCACCGAGGAGGACACCCTCCCGGGAGATGCGGGTCATCTCCTCCCGGTCCACGACCTTCACCCGCTCCCGCGCCACCGGACCGGCCTCCGTGGCCTGCACGCCCAAGGACTTCTCATGCTCATCCAGAGCATGCCACCCAGCCCACGTCGTGTACGGGACGCCGCGGGACTCGAGCAGCTCGATCACCGACTCCTCCGAGGGCTCCTGAGCCCTCCACAACCCCGGCTCGTCCTCGATCAGATGCTTGATCGTCTCCAGAGAGTCACCCTTGGTGTGCCCGATCAACCCCACCGGGCCCCGCTTGATCCACCCCGAGGCATACAGGCCCGGCACCGGGGCACCGTCCGCGTCCAGCACCCGGCCTTCCGCGTTCGGGATCACACCGCGCACCTCATCGAACTCCACCCCCTCCACCGGGGACCCGAAGTAACCCACGGCCCGGTAGACCGCCTGCACCGGGTAGTCCACGGTCTCCCCCGTCGGGCGGACCCCACCGGAGCCGTCGAGCTCCATGCGGCGCATCCGCAGGCCGTCCACCCGGCCGTCGCCGTCCTCGTCCAGGAACTGCTCCGGGGCCTGCAGGAAGTGCAGGTGCAGCCGACGCGAGGCGCTCTGCTGACGGTCCTCCTGCTCCATGAGCCAGTTCGTCAACGTGCCCACCATGGTGCGGACCTGGTTGTTCTCCTCGATCGCCTTCTCCGAGGCCTCATCGAAGTCGAAGTCCTCCTCGTACAGCACGATGTCCACATCCCGGGAATGGGCGAGCTCCCGCAGCTCCAACGGGGTGAACTTCACCTGCGCCGGCCCGCGCCGGCCGAACACGTGCACGTCCGTGACCGGGGACGCGGCCAGGTCCCGGTACACGTTGTCCGGGATCTCGGTGGGCAACAGGTCCTCGGCATGCTTGGACAGGATCCGGGCCACATCCAGGGCCACGTTCCCGTTGCCGATCACCGCCACCTGCGTGGCCTCCAACGGCCAGTGCCGCGGCACATCCGGGTGCCCGTCATACCAGGACGCGAAGTCGGCGCCACCGAACGAGCCGGCCAACTCCACCCCGGGAACGTCCAGGGCCGCGTCCCGCACGGCACCGGTGGAGAACACGATCGCGTCGTAATGCCGACGCAGATCCGCCAGGCTCAGGTCCGTGCCGTAGTCCACGTTCCCGAGGAAACGGATGTCCCCGCGGTCCATGACCTTGTGCAGGGCGGTGACGATGCCCTTGATGCGCGGATGGTCCGGGGCCACCCCGTAGCGGATGAGGCCGAACGGGGCCGGGTACCGGTCGAACAGGTCGATGCTGACACGGAAGTCCCGTTCCTCCTTGGTCAGGATGTCCGCCGTGTACACCCCGGCGGGTCCGGCACCGATGATGGCGATGCGCAACGGGCGGTCAGGCCTCGAGGGGGTCGGGGTCATGCTCGTGCTCCTTCGGAGGTCGGGTTCAGGGTCGAGATCGGGGCAGGGATGCCGGCCGCCGGCGCGCCGGTGGCGTAAGGGCTCAGGCGCACGACGTCGCCCACGACGATCACGGCGGGGTTCTCCACACCGACGGCGGCCGCCTGCGCGGCGATGGTCTCCACCGTGCCCACGGTGACCCGCTGGTCCGGCATCCAGCCGCGCTCGATGATCGCCACGGGCGTCGCGCCGTCGAGGCCGCGCTCCGTCAGTCGGCGCGCGGTGTCCGCGAGCCGGCGCACGCCCATCAGCAGGACGAGCGTGTGGTCGGCCCGGGTGGGCACTTCGGCCAGCTCTTCGTGGCCGGTCACCAGCGTGAAGCCGGTGGCGACGCCGCGATGGGTGACCGGGATCCCCGCGGCGGCGGGCACCGAGACGGCGCTCGTGACACCGGGGACCACCTCGACGTCGACGCCGTGGGCGCGGCAGTGCGCCGCCTCCTCGCCGCCGCGGCCGAGCACGTACGGGTCGCCGCCCTTGAGCCGGACGACGAGGCGGCCGGCCCGGGCCTCCCGGACCAGGACGGCGTTGATCTCGTCCTGCGTGGCCAGGTGGTTCCCGGGGGCCTTGCCGACCTCGATCACGGGCACCGCCGGGTCCAGCTCGGCCAGGAGGGCGCGCGGGCCCAGCCGGTCGGCGACCACCACATCGGCCTCCGCGAGCAGCTGTCGGCCGCGCACGGTGATGAGCCCGGAGTCGCCGGGGCCGCCGCCGACGAGGGCCACGCGACCGGGCTCGGAGGACGCGCGCCGCCGGCGCAGCGGCAGCCGCCCCGTGGACAGGGCGAGGGCGATCGCGTCCTTCAGGGCGCGGGCGCGGCGAGGGTCTCCCCCGGCGTTGACGGCCACGGTCACGTCCCCGGCCCGGACGACGGCAGGCGTCCAGGCGGCGGAGGACTCGGCGTCGGAGGCGTCGACGCACCAGACGCGGCGGGCCTCGGCGTCGGAGGCCACGGCCCCGTCCACGGCCCGGTCGCCGGTGGCGGTCTGGGCGAACCAGACCCCGTCGAGGTCGGACGGGCGGTAGGGGCGGCGGTGCAGGGTGAGCAGGCCGGCCGCGGCGAGCCGCTCCACCTCCTCCCCCGGCTCCGGGGCCACCACGCTGACGAGCGCGCCGGCGTCGAGGAGGGCGCCCACGCGGCGCCCGGCCACCCGGCCGCCGCCCACGATCAGGACGGGACGGCCGAGCAGACGCAGGGAGGTGGGGTACAGATCGGACGCGGTCATCGCGTGCTCCCTTCCAGCAGCCCCCGGCGGCGCAGCATGCGCCGCTCGGCGGGGCCGAATGCGGTCAGTTCGACGAGGACGCCGACGGCCAGGATGGCCAGGACGGCGCAGAGGACGACGGCGAGGTCGGACTCGGCCCGTCCCTCGTGGAGCAGGGTCCCGAGTCCGACGCCCATGGGCCCGCCGACGGCGATGATCTCGGCGGCCATGAGGCCTCGCCACGCGAAGGCCCAGCCCTGGCGCAGGCCGGAGACGAAGGCGGGCAGGGCGGCCGGGAGGACCACCAGCAGGGCGGTCTCGAGGCGCGAGGCGCCCAGCACGCGGGCCGCGCGACGCAGCTGCGGCGGCACCTGGTCCGTGCCGGTGGTGAGGCCGGCGACCACGGCGGGGACGGCGCCGGTGAGCATCACGAAGTACGCGGTGGCGTCGCTGAGGCCGAACCACAGCACCGCGAGCGGCACCCAGGCCACGTTGGGCAGCACCATCAGGGCCGTGAGCAGCGGGCCGAACGCCCGCCGCAGGACGCTGACCTGTCCGAGCAGCAGGCCCAGCCCGACGCCGACGACCACGGCGAGTGCGAAGCCCACGACGGCGCGGCCCACCGACGTCGCCACTGCCTGCTGGACGAGGCCCTGCGCCCACAGCGTCCCGAAGGCCCCGACGACGTCACCGGGACCGGTGATCGGCTCACCGCGCGCACCGGCCAGCCACGCGAAGGCCTGCCAGATCGCCACGAGCAGGACGACGGCGGCCACCGGGAGCAGGACCCGGCTCCAGTCCCACCCGGCCAGACCCGTCCGACGGGTCGAGTCGACGGCCTGGAGCGCGTCGAGGCCGCTGTCGAGCTCGCGCAGCTCGTCGTCGGTGGCGGCCCCCGGCGCGCGGCCGGGGGCGTCGAGGGTGGGGGTGTCAGTGCGCATGGCGACGGATCTCCTGACCGAGTCGGGCGGTGATGGCGGCCGTGAGGGCGGCCGCGGCGGGCGCGTCGTGGCGGGCGGCCGCGGGCACGTCCCATTCGGCGACGACGCGACCCGGACGTGAGGACAGCAGCAGCACCCGCTGGCCGAGGCGGACGGCCTCGGCCACGTTGTGGGTGACGAACACGACCGTCCGACCGGTCTGCCGCCACACGCGCTCGAGCTCCCCATGCAGCAGGTCGCGGGTGATCGCGTCCAAGGCCGCGAACGGCTCGTCCATGAGCAGCAGGGGGCGGTCCTGGGCGAGGGCCCGGGCCAGGGCGACGCGCTGGCGCATGCCGCCGGAGAGCTGGTGGGGTCGCAGGTCGGCGGCGTCGTCGAGGTGGACGAGGCGCAGCAGCTCCCCGGCACGCTCCCGACGCTCCCCCGCGGCCACACCGGCGAAGCGGAGGGCGAGCTCGATGTTGCCGCGGGCGGTGAGCCACGGGAAGAGGGCGGCGTCCTGGAACATGAACGCGGCCCCCTCCCGGGGGGTCTTGACGACGCCCGCGGTGGGCGCCTCGAGCCGGGCGACGAGGTTCAGCAGGGTGGACTTGCCGCACCCGGACGCACCGAGCAGGCAGACGAACTCGCCCGGCTCGATCCGCACGGAGACGTCCTCCAGCACGGGCGTGGGCCCGCCGAAGCTCTTGCCCACGTCCTCCATCACCACCGTCATGACCGCTCCCGTCGCGCCGTCGTCATCCGGATCAGGCCTCGTCGCCGCCGCGCACCATGCCGGCGGCGAGCGTGGCCCCGTCGTGGGGGTCGATCACGAGGAACGCCCCGGTGCGCCGATGCACGGCGTAGGGCTCCACGGGCAGCGGCGCGGCCAGGTGCAGGCGCACCTGTCCGATGTCGTTGAGCCCGAGGGTCTCGGCCGGGTCGAGCCGCAGGGTGTCGAGGTCGAGCCGACCGGCCACCTCCTGGACGAGCGCCCGGACGACGGCGGTGCCGTGCTTGACGAGGACCTGCTGCCCGACGCGCAGCGGTGCGGCGGAGAGCCAGCACAGCGCGGCGGCCACCTCCGCGGTGGGGCGCGGGGCGGTGTCCGCGGCGGCGATCGTGTCCCCGCGGGCCACGTCCACCTCGTCGGCCAGGCGCAGGACCACCGACTGCGGGGAGGAGGCCTCCTCGAGGGATTCCCCGGCGGCGTCCACGCCCACCACGGTGGTGGTGCGCGCCGGCTGCCCCGGGGTGAGGACGGCGACGGCGTCCCCGGGCCGGACGGTGCCCGCGACCACCTGCCCGGCGTAGCCGCGGTAGTCGCGGAACACCTCGGGGTCGAGGCCGGGGGCCAGGGCGCCCTGGGGGCGCACCACGAGCTGCACCGGGAAGCGGAAGGAGGCGGCGGCGTCGTCCTCGGCGTCCGCCCCGGGCAGGGACTCGAGCAGCTCCATGAGCGTGGGGCCGGTGTACCAGTCCGTCCGCTCGGAGCGGGTGACCACGTTGTCGCCCTGCAGGGCGGACACCGGGACGCTCACCGCGTCGGAGAGGCCGAGCTCCCGGGCCACGCGCCGGACGTCCTCGGCGATCGCGGTGAAGACCTCCTCGGCGTAGTCCACGAGATCGATCTTGTTGACGGCGACGATCACGTGCGGCACCCGCAGCAGGGCCACCACGCTGAGGTGGCGCCGGGTCTGCTCCACCACGCCCTTGCGGGCGTCCACGAGCAGCACGACCGCATCGGCCGTCGAGGCGCCCGTGACGGTGTTCCGGGTGTACTGCACGTGCCCGGGGCAGTCGGCCAGCACGAAGGTGCGCCGGTCCGTGGCGAAGTACCGGTACGCGACGTCGATCGTGATCCCCTGCTCCCGCTCGGCGCGCAGGCCGTCGGTCAGCAGCGCCAGGTCCAGCCCGCCCTCGGCACCGCCGAAGCCGCGCTCGGCGGAGGTGCGGGCCACGGCCTCGAGCTGGTCGGCCAGGACGGCCTTGGAGTCGTGCAGGAGGCGGCCCACGAGGGTGGACTTGCCGTCGTCGACCGAGCCGGCCGTGGCCAGGCGGAACAGGGTCCCGGCGGGGGCGTGCCGGTCCAGCAGTGCGGTGCTCATCAGAAGTACCCGTCCTTCTTGCGATCTTCCATGGCCGCCTCGGAGATGCGGTCGTCGGCGCGGGTGGCCCCGCGTTCGGTCAGGGTGGAGGCGGCGACCTCGAGCACGACGTCCTCGACGGTGGCGGCCTCCGAGAGGACGGCGCCGGTGCAGGACATGTCGCCCACCGTGCGGTAGCGCACCGTCCGCGTGGTGACCTCCTCGCCCTCGGCCGGGCGGGAGTGCTCCCCCACGGCGCGCCACATGCCGTCGCGGCGGAAGACCTCCCGCTCGTGCGCGTAGTAGATGGAGGGCAGCTCGATGCCCTCGCGGGCGATGTACCGCCACACGTCCAGCTCGGTCCAGTTGCTGATGGGGAACGCGCGGACGTGCTGGCCGGGGGTGTGACGGCCGTTGTAGAGGTTCCACAGCTCGGGGCGCTGGTTGCGCGGGTCCCACTGGCCGAACGCGTCCCGCAGGCTGATGATCCGCTCCTTGGCCCGCGCCTTGTCCTCGTCACGGCGGCCTCCCCCGAAGACGGCGTCGAACCGGTTGGTCCGGATCGTGTCCAGCAGGGGGGTGGTCTGCAGGGTGTTGCGGGTGCCGTCGGCGCGCTCACGCAGCTCGCCGCGGTCGATGTACTCCTGCACGGAGCCCACCACGAGCCGCAGGCCGAGCCGCTCCACCGTGCGGTCGCGGAACTCGAGGACCTCGGGGAAGTTGTGGCCGGTGTCCACGTGGACCACCGGGAAGGGGATCCTCCCCGGCCAGAAGGCCTTCGCGGCCAGGTGGAGCATCACCACGGAGTCCTTGCCGCCCGAGAAGAGCATGGCGGGGCGCTCGAACTCGGCCACCACCTCGCGGATGATGTGGATCGCCTCGGCCTCCAGGGCGTCCTGGACGTCGGGCCCGGCGGGGCTCACGGTCCCCGGGTCGGGGGCATGGGTGAGGGTCATCGTGTCTCCTTGGTCTGTCTCGGGTGCGGCGCTCAGACGTGGATGCCGCACTCGGTCTTCGCGGTCCCGGCCCAGCGCCCGGCACGGGGGTCCTCCCCGGGGGCGACGGGGCGGGTGCAGGGGCGGCAGCCGATCGAGGGGTAGCCGTTCTGCAGGAGCAGGTTCACGGGCACGTCGTGGTCCGTGGCGTAGCCGACCAGGTCGTCGAAGCTCCACGGGGCGACGGGGTTGACCTTGACCATGCCGTGGGCCTCGTCCCAGCCCACCAGCGGGGTGTTCGTGCGCGTCGGCGCCTCGTCCCGGCGGACGCCGGTGAACCACAGGTCGTATCCGGCCAGCGCCCGGTTGAGGGGCTCGACCTTGCGCATCGCGCAGCACAGCCCCGGGTCGCGGGCGAACAGGTCCTTGCCGTGGCGCTCGTCCTGCTCGGCCACGGTCAGCTCCGGGAGCACGTCCACCACGGTGACGGCGAGGCGGCGGGCCACCTCGTCGCGCGTCGCGAGCGTCTCGGTGAAGTGGTAGCCGGTGTCCAGGAAGAGGACGTCCACGCCGGGCATCCGCTGCGCCACCAGGTGCGGCAGGACGGCGTCGGCCATGGAGCAGGCCACGGCCGCCCGGCGGAGGTCCACATGGCGGGCGGCCCAGTCGACCACCGCCTCGGCGGGGGCGTCCCAGCCGAGCTCGGCGGCGCCGGACTCCGCGAGCGCCTGCAGGCGCTCGAGGTCCTCGGTCGGACGGGTGGGGGGAACGGTGCTCATCGGAGGGCCTCCTCGTCGACTCGGTGCGCCCACCGGGCGAAGGTCTCGCCCGGCTCACGCTGCTCGTCGTACCGGCGGACGACGCGCTCGACGTAGTCGACCAGCCCGTCCGCGCGGACCTTCAAGCCGCGGACGCTGCGTCCGAGGCCGGCCTCGGCGCGGTCCACGGAGGCCAGCCCGCCGCCCAGGTGAACCTGGAAGCCGGGCGTCTGGCCGCCGTCGTCGTCCGGGAGCAGCTGGCCCTTCAGGCCGATGTCCGCGGTCTGGATGCGGGCGCAGGAGTTGGGGCAGCCGTTCACATGCAGGCTCAGCCGCTCGGGGAGGCGGTCGGCGAGGTCGGCCAGGCGCTCCTCGAGCTGGGCGATCGCGGCGGTGGCGGTGTCCTTCGTGTCCACGATGGCGAGCTTGCAGAACTCCAGGCCCGTGCAGGCGATGGTGGAGCGGCGGAATACGGACGGCTCCGGGTCCAGTCCCAGCTCCTTCAAGCCGGCCACGACGGCGTCCACCCGGTCCCGCTCCACGTCCAGCACCACGATCTTCTGGTGGGGGGTGGTGCGCAGCCGCGTGGAGCCGTGGGCCTCGAGCAGGTCCGCGAGGGCGGTGAGGGTGGTGCCGCTGGAGCGGCCGACGACGGGAGCGGCGCCGATGTAGAAGCGGCCGTCCTTCTGCTCGTGGACCCCCACGTGGTCGCCGGGACGGGTGGGCGGGGCCGGGGCGGGTCCGTCGGGCAGGGCGTAGCCGAGGTACTCCTCCTCCAGCACGGTGCGGAACCTCTCCGGCCCCCAGTCCTCGAGCAGGTACTTCATGCGGGCCTTGTTGCGCAGGCGCCGGTAGCCGTAGTCACGGAAGATGCTCACGACGGCGTGCCACACCTCGGGGGCGCGCTCGGCCGAGACGAAGGCACCGATCCGGTCGGCCAGGCGGGCCTTCGTGGACAGGCCGCCGCCGACCCACAGGTCGTAACCGGGGCCCAGCTCGGGGTGCACCACGCCGATCAGGGAGACGTCGTTGATCTCGTGGACCACGTCCTGGGAGGGGTGTCCGGTGATGGCGGTCTTGAACTTGCGGGGCAGGTTGGAGATCTCGAGGTCGCCGATCCAGCGGTCCGCGATCTCCCGGATCACGGGCGTGGGGTCGATGATCTCGTCCGCGGCGATCCCGGCCACCGGTGAGCCGAGGATCACGCGCGGCACGTCGCCGCAGGCCTCGGTGGTGGACAGGCCCACGGACTCCAGGCGCCGCCAGATCTCGGGGACGTCCTCGACGCGGATCCAGTGCAGCTGGACGTTCTGCCGGTCGGTGATGTCCGCGGTGTCACGGCCGAAGTCGGTGGAGATCCCGCCGATCACGCGCAGCTGCTCGGTGGTGAGGTCGCCGCCGTCGATGCGCACGCGCAGCATGAAGTAGCGGTCCTCGAGTTCGTGGGGCTCCAGGGTGGCGGTCTTGCCGCCGTCGATCCCCTGCCGACGCTGGGTGTACAGGCCCCACCAGCGGAAGCGGCCGTGCAGGTCGTCCGAGGGGATCGAGTCGAAGCCCTCGTGGGCGTAGACCTGCTCGATGCGCTCGCGGACGTTCAGGCCGTCGTCCTGCTGCTTGAACTCCTCGTTGTGGTTCAGGGGGGCGGTCCCGTCCACCTTCCACTGGCCGTGCGGCTTGGCGGAGGGACGGCGCGGAGTGCGCGCCGGTCTCGACGTCTCGTTCACCTGGGTCATGGCCGCCACGCTAGGAACCCGGCATGCCGGCCCCAAGATCGTCGACGCGGTTCGTCACGTTCCCGGGGCCGGGCCGCGGCGGGGACCCGGTCCGGCCCCGGTCGTGTGACGGACGGCTCAGCGGCCTCCGGCGGCTCCCCTCGGGGCCTCTACGAGGGCGGACCGCAGCCGGTCCAGGGCGATCCGCGCCACCAGCGGATGCGGCAGCAGGGGGTCGGTGACCGCGTCCGCGCCGGCCTCGCCGAGCCGGTCGTGGAAGTACCCGGGGGCCAGCAGGTGGGCGGCCACCACGGCGCGACGGCCGGCGGCGTGCACCCGGGCGACGGCGTCGGGCACACGGGGGGTCGCCGCCGCCCCGAACGCCGCGGTCACGGGCAGTCCCGTGGCCCGGGCCAGGGCCCCGGCCAGGGCGTGCACCTGGGCCTGGCCGTCCGCGGCGCGGGTGCCGGCCGCCGCCAGGATGACGTCCGATGTCGCGGCCTCACCGGCCGGCACCGCCCGGGCCACCCGCTCGGCCAGAACGGTCACCAGGCGCGGCTCGACGTCGTCCCCGGCCCCGGCCAGCGGTGCGGCGGCGATCGTGCCGGGTCGGGCGGCTGCGGCGTGGTGGATGTCGTGGTGGACGTGATGGCCCAGGGACAGCAGCAGCGGCACGATCACGGCCGGCTCCCCCGGGGGCAGGGCCGCCACGACCTCGTCGAGGGAGGGGCTCTGCACGTCCACGTAGGCCTCGTGGACCTGGGCGCCCGGCCCCTCGGCGGCCAGGAGGGCCGCCAGGTCGGCACGGAGGCCGTCGATCACGTCGCGGCCGGCCGCGTCGTGCGTGCCGTGGGCGCAGGCGATCACGTGCAGCACGGGCGCGCTCATGCCGAGCCCACCGCGTCGGCCCACACGTTCTGCGGCCCGCCGCTCACCGGCGGATCACCTTGTGCTGGGCGGCCTGGGCGACCGGCCGCATCACGATCTGATCCAGGTTCACGTGGTGGGGCAGCTCGACGGCGTGGACGCACACCTCGGCGACGTCCTCGGCGGTGAGCGGCTTCTCCACGCCCGCATACACGGCGTCCGCGGCGGACTGGTCGCCGCCCAGGCGGTTGCGGGAGAACTCCTCGGTGTGGACCATGCCCGGCAGCACCTCGATCACCCGCACGTTGTGCTCGGCCTCCTCCAGGCGCAGCGCGCCGGTGAGCCCGTGCTGGCCCATCTTCGCGGCGTTGTAGCCGGCGCCGCCCTCGTAGGCGGTGACGGCGGCGGTCGAGGTCAGGTTGAGCACGGTGCCCTCGCCGTGGGCGCGGAGCATGGGCAGGAACGCCTGGCACATCGTGAGGGTGCCGAGCACGTTGACGCGGTACATCCACTCCCAGTCGGCGCGGTCGCCGTCGCCCACCGCGTCCGTGCCGAGCGCGCCGCCGGCGATGTTGACGAGGGTGTCGGCGCCGCCGTCGGCCTCGACGCGCGAGGCCAGCGCGGCGACGGCGGCCTCGTCCGTGACGTCCAGGGCGGCGGGGACGACGTCGCCGCTCACGCCCTCGGCCCGGGCGTCGGCAGCGAGGGTCTCGAGGCGCTCGGCCCGGCGGCCGACGGCGTACACGCGCCAACCGCGGCGGGCGAGCTCGAGGGCCGTGGCGCGGCCGATGCCGCTCGTGGCCCCCGTCACGACGGCGGCGCGGGCGGGGTTCTTCGCAGGTTCATGGGTGTGGCTCACGCCTCCGACCGTAGCCGAGCCGTGCCGTTCGGAGCACCGCCCGGATCACCTCCGCCAGGTCGACCGACTGAAAGGGCGGGACGTCCCGGGCATCGTCGCAGGCCCGGCCCGCCGCCCCGGTCATGGGAGGATGGCGGGCATGGCTGAGAACACGCAGGGCACAGACACGCCCATCGACGCATCGACCCCGTCCACCCCCGCCGCCGGCGCCGTGGCCGTGCCGGACAAGCCGGCCCTCGAGGGCCTCGAGGAGAAGCTGACCGCCCGCTGGGCCGACGAGCGCACGTACGCGTTCGACACGCAGACCACCCGCGAGCAGGTCTACTCGATCGACACTCCCCCGCCGACCGCCTCCGGCTCTCTGCATGTGGGCCACGTCTTCTCCTACACGCAGACCGACGTGCTCGCCCGGTACCAGCGCATGAACGGCAAGAACGTGTTCTACCCGATGGGCTGGGACGACAACGGCCTGCCCACCGAGCGCCGTGTGCAGAACTACTACGGCGTCCGCTGCGACCCCGCCAAGCCGTACGTGGAGGGCTACCGCCCGCCGGAGAAGCCGGCGAAGAACCAGCGCGACTGGGACGTGATCTCCCGCAAGAACTTCATCGAGCTCTGCGAGGAGCTCGCCGTCGAGGACGAGAAGGTCTTCGAGGACCTCTTCACCCGCCTCGGCCTGTCCGTCGACTGGGACATGACCTACCGGACCATCGACGACGTCTCCCGCGCCGTCTCCCAGCGCGCCTTCCTGGCCGGCATCGCCTCGGGCGACGCCTACCTGGCCGAGGCCCCCACCATGTGGGACGTGACCTTCCGCACCGCCGTGGCCCAGGCCGAGCTCGAGGACCGCGAGGTCCCCGGCGCCTACCACCGCTACGCCTTCACCGCTGCGGACGGCGAGCAGGTCTTCATCGAGACCACCCGCCCCGAGCTGCTGGCCTCCTGCTCCGGCCTGGTCGCCCACCCGGACGACGAGCGCTACCAGCACCTGTTCGGCACGACCGTCACCTCCCCGCTGTACGGCGTGGAGGTCGAGGTCTTCCCGCACCCGCTGGCCAAGCCGGACAAGGGCTCCGGCATCGCCATGGTCTGCACCTTCGGCGACCTCAACGACGTCACCTGGTGGCGCGAGCTGCAGCTGCCGACCCGCACCCTGATCGGCCGTGACGGCCGCTTCGCCGCCGACACCCCCGAGTGGATCACCACGGACGCCGGCCGACAGGCCTATGCGGACACCGTGGCCGGCAAGACCGTGTTCTCCGCCAAGCAGGGCGTGGTGGACGCCCTCACCGCGGCCGGCCTGCTGGACGGAGAGCCGAAGAAGATCATGCACGCCGTGAACTTCTACGAGAAGGGCGACAAGCCGCTCGAGGTCGTCACCTCCCGCCAGTGGTACATCCGCAACGGCGGCCGCGACGCCGACCGCCGCGCGGAGCTGATCGAGCGCGGCCGCGAGCTCTCCTGGCACCCGGAGCACATGCGCCACCGCTACGAGAACTGGGTCGAGGGCCTCAACGGTGACTGGCTCGTCTCCCGCCAGCGCTTCTTCGGGGTGCCGATCCCGGTCTGGTACCCGCTGGACGCGGAGGGTGAGCCCGACTATGAGAACCCGATCCTCCCGGCCGACGAGCAGCTCCCCGTGGACCCGGCCGCCGAGGCCGCCCCGGGCTACTCCGAGGACCAGCGCGACGTCCCCGGCGGCTTCACCGGCGACCCGGACGTCCTGGACACCTGGGCCACCTCCTCGCTGACCCCGCAGATCGTGGGCCGCTGGTCCCGTGACGAGGCGTTCTTCAACAACGTCTTCCCGTTCGATCTGCGCCCGCAGGGCCACGACATCATCCGCACCTGGCTGTTCTCCACCGTGGTGCGCGCCCACGCCCTCAACGGCTCCGTGCCGTGGACGGACACCGCGCTCTCCGGCTGGATCCTCGACCCGGACCGCAAGAAGATGTCCAAGTCCAAGGGCAACGTGGTGGTCCCGACCGACATCCTGGACCAGTTCGGCTCGGACGCCGTCCGCTACTGGGCCGCCTCGGCCCGCCTCGGCGCGGACACCGCCTACGAGGTGGCGCAGATGAAGATCGGCCGCCGCCTGGCCATCAAGCTGCTCAACGCCGCCAAGTTCGTGCTGAACCTGGGCGCCACGCAGGACGCCGTCATCCGTACGGCCGACGACGCCGCGGCCGTCACCAACCCGCTGGACGCCTCCCTGCTGACGCGCCTCGCGGCCACCGTGGAGCAGGCGACCCGCGCGTTCGAGGCCTACGACTACGCACGTGCCCTCAACGTGACCGAGCAGTTCTTCTGGGCCTTCACGGACGACTACGTGGAGCTCGTGAAGGACCGTGCCTACGGTGGCCACGGCGAGGCCGAGCAGGCCTCGGTGGTGACCACGCTGGCCACCACCCTGGACGCCCTGCTGCGTCTGCTGGCCCCGTTCCAGCCGTTCGCCACCGAGGAGGTGTGGAGCTGGTGGCGCGCCGGCTCCGTGCACACCGCCGCGTGGCCGGGCGCCGCGGACGAGGTGGCGTCCCTGTCCTTCGCCGCCTCCGCCGGCGACGCCGAGGTCCTGCCCACCGTGGCGCAGGTCCTGGGCGGCATCCGCAAGGCGAAGTCCGAGGCCAAGGTGAAGCAGCGGACCGAGGTGCGCTCCGCCGTGGTGACCGGACCGGCCGACTGGCTCGAGAAGCTGCGCGGCGGCCTGGCGGACCTCAAGGCGGCCGGCAACATCGCGGACCTGTCCCTCACGCAGGGCGAGGCCGGCGAGTCCGCGCCCCTGACCGTCTCCGACGTGCAGCTCGCACCGGTCGACGACGACTGACCCGCGCCGCGCGTTCCCGGACGGTGTCTCGGGAGCGCACGCGGCACGACGACGGCCCCGTCGCCCATCACGGGCGGCGGGGCCGTCGTCGCGCCCGTGCTGCAAACCCGAGTCTGCCGTCAGCGTGGGATGTTCGTGGCCCGGATCCGGTAGGGCACAGCACGCGTCGGACAGTCCGCCGCCGGATCGGAGTTCGTCGGGAGGCGGCCCTCCCGGGGGTGTCGTGGTGCACCTCCCGGTCGTGCTCCTGCCGCATGTCGCAGTGCGGTCACCGCGGCGGGGGTGGACACTGAGAGGATGAGACCGACACCCGATCCCGCCCCGGCCGGCCGCCGCGCCTGCGACTCCTCCGCCCGGCGGATGTCCGCCGCCCTCGCCGCCATGGGCGTGCTCCACTTCGTCCGACCTGAGCCCTTCGACGGGCTGATCCCGCCGTTCCTGCCCGGCTCGGCCCGCGCGTGGACCCACGGCTCCGGCGTGGCCGAGCTGGCCGTGGCGGGTCTGCTGGCCGTCCCGCGCACCCGGCGCGCGGGCGGACGCGCCGCGCAGGCGCTCTTCCTCGGCGTGTGGCCCGGCAATGCGTGGATGGCCTGGCGGTGGCGACGCCGGCCCTGGCCGGCGCAACTGGTCTCCCTCGGGCGGCTGCCCCTGCAGGTCCCCCTGATCCGCGCGGCCGGCAGAGTGGCGCGCAGCTGACCCCCGCCGCCCCGCACCCCGACGACGCCGGCCCCACACCTTCGCGCTGAAGGTGTGGGGCCGGTCTCGTGCGAGCCGGGGGCTCAGTCGAACTGCGGATCCGTGGTGCGGGCCCGCTTGATCTCGTAGAAGTACGGGAAGTCGGCCAGGGCGACGGCGCCGTCGAAGATGCGGCCCGCCTCCTCGCCGCGCGGGATGCGGGTCATCACGGGACCGAAGAAGGCCGTGCCGTTGAACGCCACGACGGGCGTGCCGACGTCGTTGCCCACGAGGTCCTCCGCCTCCTTCTGGCTGGCGCGCAGCTGCTCGTCGGCCACGTCGGTGCGGGCGGCGTCCAGGATGTCCGCGTCGTGGCCCAGCTCCTCGAGGGCCTCGGCCACCACGGCCTCGTAGTCCGTGCGGCCCTGCTCGTGGATGCGGGTGCCGACCGCGGTGTACCACGGGCCGAGCGCCTCGGCACCGTGCCGCTCGCGCACCTGCACGGCGGCGCGGGCCGGCAGCCAGGCCTTCTCGAGGCGGGCCAGGTAGTCGGGGTCCAGGTCGCGGCCCTCGTTCAGGACGGCGAGCGACATGATCTTGAAGACCACCCGCACGTCGCGCACCTTCTGGACCTCCAGGATCCACCGGGAGGTGATCCAGGCGAACGGGCACGTGGCGTCGAAGTAGAAGTCGACGGTGGGCTGCTGCGTGGTGTCGGTCATGCTGTGCTCCTTGCGGTCAGGGAGCCGTCTCGGCTCCGGTCGGTCCTGCTGGGCGACGGCGGTCAGGCGCTCCGGCCGCGTCGACGTCGTTCCACCTCGGCCGGGATGAGCGTGGGCTCGGCCTCGCCGCGCACCACGTCCCCGGAGATGACGACCGTGCCCACATCCGAACGGGAGGGCAGCTCGAACATCACGGGCTTGAGGACGTTCTCCATGATGGAGCGCAGGCCGCGGGCGCCGGTGCCGCGGGCCTCGGCCTGGGCGACGACGGCGTCCAGGGCGTCCTGCTCGAACTCGAGCTCCACGCCGTCCATGAGGAACATCTTCTGGTACTGCTTGAGCAGGGCGTTCCTCGGTTCGGTCAGCACCCGCACGAGCTGTTCGTGCGTGAGGTCCTCGACAGTGGTGATCACGGGCAGGCGGCCGATGAACTCGGGGATGAGGCCGAACTTCAGCAGGTCCTCCGGCCGCACGTCCGCGTAGGTGACGTCCCCCGCGCCCAGGTGGTTCAGGGGCGCGCCGAACCCGATGCCCTTGCGTCCGGCACGGGAACCGATGATCTCGTCCAGGCCCGCGAACGCGCCCGCCACGATGAACAGCACGTTGGACGTGTCGATCTGCAGGAACTCCTGGTGGGGGTGCTTGCGCCCGCCCTGCGGCGGCACCGACGCCACCGTGCCCTCGAGGATCTTCAGCAGGGCCTGCTGCACCCCCTCGCCGGAGACGTCCCGGGTGATGGAGGGGTTCTCGGACTTCCGCGAGATCTTGTCGATCTCGTCGATGTAGATGATGCCCTGCTCGGCCTTCTTCACGTCGTAGTCCGCGGCCTGGATGAGCTTGAGGAGGATGTTCTCCACGTCCTCGCCCACATAGCCGGCCTCGGTGAGGCTGGTGGCGTCCGCGACCGCGAACGGGACGTTGAGCCGCCGGGCGAGGGTCTGCGCGAGATACGTCTTGCCGGAGCCGGTGGGGCCGACCATGAGGATGTTCGACTTGCCGACCTCGACGTCCGCGAGGTCGTCCCGCTCGGTGAGGCGGTCGGCCAGGTCACCGCCCCGCGCCTGCGGCCCACGCACGCGCTTGTAGTGGTTGTACACGGCGACGGCGAGGGAACGCTTGGCCGCCTCCTGACCGATCACGAAGCTCTCGAGGTGGTCGAAGATCTCCTGCGGGGTGGGCAGGACGGTCTCGTCCGCCTCCGCCGCCTCGCCGAGCTCCTCCTCGATGATCTCGTTGCACAGCTCGATGCACTCGTCGCAGATGTAGACACCCGGGCCGGCGATGAGCTTGCGCACCTGCTTCTGGCTCTTCCCGCAGAACGAGCATTTCAGCAGGTCAGCGCTCTCTCCGATACGCGCCATGGTGGTACTCCTCGAAGGCCGGGCGGAGACGTCCGCCCCGCGCGGGCGTCGTCGCTGTCAGATTCCGTCCAGCATACGGCCGTGGACGGACACGTTAAGGGACCGGGTCCCCGGTCGGCGCCGAGGGGCCCGGCCGCGCGGCCGGACCCCTCGGCGGGCGTCGTCGGTCAGGCAGACGGGCGGGTGATCTTGCGGGAGGCGAGGACCTCGTCCACGAGGCCGTACTCGAGGGCCTGCTCGGCCGAGAGGAACTTGTCCCGGTCGATGTCCTGCGAGACCTCCTCGGGCGTGCGGTTGGTGAGGGAGGCCAGCGTCTCCTCCATCCACACGCGCATCCGGTTGATCTCCTGGGCGTGGATCTGCAGGTCCGTGGCGGTGCCGCGGTCGCCCTGCATCGCCGGCTGGTGGATCAGCACGCGCGCGTTGGGCAGCGCCAGACGCTTGCCGGGGGCGCCCGCGGCCAGCAGCACGGCCGCGGCGGAGGCGGCCTGGCCCAGGCACACGGTCTGCACCTCGGGGCGGATGAACTGCATGGTGTCGTAGATCGCCGTCATGGCCGTGAACGAGCCGCCCGGCGAGTTGATGTACAGGGTGATGTCACGTTCGGAGTCCATCGCCTCGAGCACGAGCAGCTGGGCCATCACGTCGTCGGCCGACGCGTCGTCCACCTGCGCGCCGAGGAAGACGATGCGGTCCTCGAAGAGCTTGGCGTAGGGGTCCTGACGCTTGAAGCCGTAGGGGGTGCGCTCCTCGAACTGCGGGAGGATGTAGCGCGCGTCCGGCGTGGGCAGGGAGGGCATCCCGGTGGGGAGCCCGGCGGGGAACTGGGTCATTCTTGGTCTCCTGGAGAGGGTCGGGACGGTCCGGGCCGGGCTCAGCCCCGGACGCCGCCGCCGCCGGTCACGGACGCGGCACGGTCGGCGATGTGGTCGATGAAGCCGTACTCGAGGGCCTCCTGCGCGGTGAACCACTTGTCACGCGCGTTGTCCTCGAGGATGGTCTCCACGGACTGGCCGGTCTGCTCGGCGGTCAGCTCCGCCATCACCTGCTTCATGTGCAGGATCAGCTGGGCCTGGATGCGGATGTCCGACTCGGTGCCGCCGATGCCGCCGGAGGGCTGGTGCATCAGCACGCGGGCGTGGGGGGTGGCGTAGCGCTTGCCCTTGGTGCCGGAGGCGAGCAGGAACTGGCCCATGGACGCGGCGAGGCCGGTGGCCACCGTCACGACGTCGTTGGGGATGTACTGCATCGTGTCGTAGATCGCCATGCCCGCGGTGACGGAGCCGCCCGGGGAGTTGATGTACAGGTAGATGTCCTTCTCCGGGTCCTCGGCCGAGAGCAGGAGCAGCTGGGAGCAGATCGCGTTGGCGTTGTCGTCACGGACGTCCTCGCCCAGCCAGACGATGCGCGACTTCAGCAGCTGGGTGTAGAGGAAATCCTCGCGCTGCGCCGGGTCCACCGAACGCATGCTGGGGGTGATGTCGGTCATCACTTCCGCCTTCCTGTCGAGATGTCCACGGGCCTCCCGAACGGCGGCCGCTCGCGCGGACGGACGGGTCCCTGATCGAGTCCGACACTAGCCGGGCGTCCGGGCCAGCGCGCGGGACGCCGTCGGCGTTTCGCTGTTGGCGCAGGTTGTCGCGGACCCCGCCCGGGGCCGCCCACCGGGGCCCCGGGACGACGACGGCGCCCCCACCGGCGTGGGCGGGGGCGCCGTCGTCGTGGCTCGGCGGGGGTGCGTCCCCACCGGCCGGGATCAGGCCTGCTCGGCCGCCTCGGCGTCGTCGGCCTGCTCGGCCGGGGCCTTCTTGGCCGTCGACTTCTTCTTGGCCGGGGCCTTCTCGGCGGGCTTCTCCTCCGCCTCGTCGGCGCCCTCGGCCTCGGCGCCCTCGGCCTCAGCGTCGAGGGCCTCCTGGCCGCCCGGGGTCACGAACGCCGTCAGGTCCACGGCCTTGCCGTCGGTGTCGGTGACCTCGGCGTACTCGAGGACCTTGGCCAGGGCCTTGCGGCGGCGGACCTCGCCCATGATCATCGGGATCTGCCCGCCCTGGTCGAGCATCATGGCGAACTGGTTCGGGTCCATGCCGTACTCGGAGGAGGTGGCGATGATGTACTCGATCAGCTCACCCTGGTCGACCGTGACCTCCTCGGCCTCGGCGACCTCGTCCAGGATGACCTCGTTGGCGAACGCCTCGCGGGTGTTCTGCTCGAGCTCGGCACGGTGCTCGGCGGTGTCGTGGTCGTCGCCCGCGGTGTGGCCGCCGGCGGAGAAGTGCTGCTCGACCTGCTCGGCGATGACGCCGTCCGGCACCGGGACCTCGACGAGCTTGGCCAGCTCCTCGAGGACCTTGTCGCGGGCCTCGACGCCCTGGCGGTTCACGGCCTCCTCGGCGGCCTGCTTCTTCAGGTCCTCCTTGAGCTCGGCGATGGTGTCGAACTCGGAGGCCAGCTGGGCGAACTCGTCGTCGGCCTCGGGCAGCTCGCGCTCCTTGACGGCCGTCAGCTCCAGCTTGACCACGGCGGTCTCGCCGTCGTGCTCGCCGCCGTTGAGCGTGGTCTCGAAGGTGGCGTCCTCGCCGGCGGACAGGCCGTCGAGGGCCTCGTCGATGCCCTCGAGCATGGTGCCGGCGCCCACCTGGTAGGACAGGCCCTCGGCCTGGTCGACCTGCTCGCCGTCGACCGTGGCGGTCAGGTTCATCGTGACGAAGTCGTCCTGGGCGGCCGGGCGGTCCACATCCTTGAGGGAGCCGAAGCGCGAGCGCAGGGCGTCGAGGGCCTTCTGCTCGTCCTCCTCGGTGGCCTGGGCGGGCTCCACCGTCACCTTGAGGCCCTTGTAGTCGGGCAGCTCGATGGTCGGGCGCACGTCGAACTCGGCGGTGAAGGCCACCGGGCCCTCGGCGTTCTCCGCGTCCGGGGTGGCGGTCACGTCGACCTCGGGGCGGGAGATCGGCGTGACCTCGGCCTCGGCGATGGCGGCGGAGAACCAGGTGTTCAGGCCCTCGTTGACGGCCTGGTCCACGACGATCTCGCGGCCGAAGCGCTGCTCGATCAGGCGCGCCGGGATCTTGCCCTGGCGGAAGCCCGGGATCTGCACCTGGTTGGCGATGTCCTTGAACGCCTTGTCCAGGGCGGGCTTCACCTCCTCGAACGGCACCTCGACGGTCAGCTTGACGCGGGTCGGGCTGAGGTTCTCTGCGGTGGACTTGACCACGGATGACTCCTGTTGGTGGTGGTGGATGGTCTTGACGTCGAGTCGGGGTGACAGGATTTGAACCTGCGGCCTCACGCTCCCAAAGCGCGCGCTCTACCAAGCTGAGCTACACCCCGCCGTCGTCCCCGACGCCGGCGGGCTCACGCGGTGGAGGCTCGCCGGACACCCGAGGGACTGCCCGAGGGACTGCCCGAGGGCAGACTGTGGAATCCTAGCGCGCCGTCTCGCGCCCCGCGAAAAGCCGCGACCGCCGGCCCGTGAAGCCGTCCATCGTGGCGTTGACCCCGAGGACGTCCATCGCGCGGTCGAAGACGGGCGCCGGCAGGGCGCGCAGGGGCGCGATCAGACCGACGGCGCGCGGCAGCAGCAGGCGGGTGCGGCCGGCCTCGACGGCGTCCAGCACCTCCTGCGCCACGTGGCGCGGATCCAGCACGGGCAGCAGCCAGGGCACCCGGCTGCGCACGCCCGCGAACATCCCGGTGTCGATGTAGAAGGGGCAGACGGCGAGGGAGGTGACGCGGCTGCCGTCCTTGCGCAGCTCCGCGGCGAGGGACTCGGCGAAGCCGACCGCGGCGTGCTTGGTGGCGGAATAGTCCGTCTGGCGCGCGACGCCGACCAACCCCGCGGCCGAGGCCACCGTGACCACGGCCCCGCGGTCCCGGGCCCGCATTCCGGGCAGGACCGCCCGGGTCAGCCAGTACGGCGCGAGTGCGTTCACCTCGAAGGTGCGGCGGATGCCCTCCTCCGTGGCGTCCTCGAGGCGCACGCCCGTCACGACGCCCGCGTTGTTCACGGCGACGTCCACCTCTCCGGCGCGGGCGGCGGCGGCCTCGACGGCGGCCGCGTCCGTCACGTCCACGCGCTCGGCCTGGGCGTCCGCGCCCTGAGACCGGATCTCGGCGGCGACGGCCTCAGCCCCCTGCAGGTCGAGGTCCCAGACGACGACGCGGCCCGCGCCGCGGCGGGCGGCCCCCAGGGCGATCAGTCGACCGATGCCGGACGCGCCGCCCGTCACGAGGACGGTGGCGCCGCGCAGGGACAGGGGACGACGGCCGGCGAGGGCGGACGCGGCCCTGCGGAGGGCGGGACGGGAGCCGTGCATCATGCCTCTTCCCCCACGGCCGACGCGGGCCCGCCGTGATACGGTGTCAGCCGCTGGTCCGCGCCGAGCGCGGCCCCGCGGGGATGTAGCTCAATGGTAGAGCCCCAGTCTTCCAAACTGGCTACGCGGGTTCGATTCCCGTCATCCCCTCCGGACCTCATGAGCCGGGTCATCGTGTGCACACGATGGCCCGGCTCATGGCTTTCTCGGGTGCGTCGTCGTCCGCGCCGGTGCCTTGACCGCTGTGCCCGGTCGGGCCTGCTACAGGCCCCTCAGCTCTGACAGGTGAGGCACCGGTAGAGCTTCCGGGCCGCCATCTCCTCCACCACGATCGTCTCGCGCCCGCACACGAGGCACGCCAGGCCCTGCCGCTGGTACACGTAGCTCGCGTGCTCGGGCCAGGCCGCTTCGGCAGGGATCCCCGGCCGGTGCTCGGGCCGGGTGGTGACGATCCGCCCGAGCCGCACGCCCTCCCGCATGAGCGCGGCGTTGTCCGCCCAGAGGGACTCCAGCTCCGACGCGGAGACGTCCCGGGCCGGCCGCCACGGGTCGATGCCGACCCGGAACAGCGCCTCGGCCCGGAAGATGTTGCCGATCCCGCTGACGGCCGCCTGGTCCATCAGCACGACGCCGATCGGCCGCCGTGTCCGCCGGGCGAGGTCGTAGAACGGCGCGGGATCGTCGTCGCTCAGCGGATCCGGGCCCAGGCCGGCGACGACGTCGGCAGCCTCGGCCGGAGTGAGCGCGCGGCACCGGCTCGCGCCGATCAGGTCGGCCCAGCCGTGCTCGGCGCGCAGTCGCAGCCGGACCGTGGCGGCCGGCGGCGGGGGCTGGACCCAGCCGTCGGCGTCGCGAGCGGGCTCGGCGGCCGGGGCGCCGTCGTCGTGGACCTCCCGCTCGCCGATCCGGCGGGGTGCGCCGATCGAGGACGCGGCCGCGAAGTCCTGATCCCCGCCGAAGGTCCACGCCCCGTACATGCCCAGGTGGACGTGGAGCACGTGGCCGCCGGAGACGTCGGCGAAGAAGTGCTTGCCGTGGGCCCGGGCGCGCTTCAGGACCTGGCCGTCGAGCAGGGCGGCCCCCTCGGCGAAGCGGCCCTGCGGACTCGTGGCGCGGATCCGGCGGCCGCCGAAGACGTCGGTGAACTGGCGCGCGAGACGGTGGACGGAGTGGCCCTCAGGCACTCACATCAGCACCTCTCCGGTGGTCTCGTAGTGCGCGATCTTCCCGATGCGGCGCACGTGGCGCTCGTCCTGGGAGAACGGTTCGGCCAGGAACGCCTCGATGAGCTCGGTGGCCTCCTCGAGCGAGTGCTGTCGACCGCCGACGGCCACGACGTTCGCGTCGTTGTGCGCGCGGGCCAGCCGCGCCGTGTCCAGGTTCCAGGCCAGGGCGGCTCGGACGCCGGCCACCTTGTTGGCGGCGATCTGCTCGCCGTTGCCGGAGCCGCCCAGCACGATGCCGAGCGAGTCCAGTCCCTGCTCGCGGTCGGCGACGACGGCGCGGGCGGCGTTGATGCAGAAGCCCGGGTAGTCGTCCTGCGCGTCGTACTCGGTGGGTCCGTGGTCCACCATCTCGTAGCCAGCGGTGGTGAGGTGCTCCACCAGGTGGGCGGACAGCTCCATGCCGGCGTGGTCGGTGGCGATGTGGACGCGCATGCGCAGACTCCTCCAGAAGGACGACGGTCGGGTGGGGTCAGTCTACTGACGGCCCCACCCGACCCCCTGCCCCGGGGCGGGCCGGCTCAGATCAGCGCGACCGATCGCTCGGGCTCGCGCACCGGCATGGGCTCGGGCTCCCCACTCGCCGAGGAGAGGAAGCCCTCCCCGGTGAAGTGGCCGTTGCGGGCGCGGAAGTCGTAGGCGTAGTCGGGCCAGATCAGCGTCAACTTGCCCGAGCGGGGGTCGACGTACCAGGAGTGGCAGCCGCCGTCCACGAGCCACACCGAGGTGGCGGCCCGCTCCTGGAGACGGTCCACGTACTCCTCCTGGGCGAGTGTCTCGGGGACCATCGTCCTAATTCCCTCGTGCTCCACCCGGTCCAGGGCCTCCAAGATGTACGCGATCTGCGACTCGATGATGTAGACGATCGAGTTGTGCCCCAGCGAGGTGTTCGGCCCGTTGATGGCGAACAGATTCGGGAATCCCGCCACGGCCGTGGAGTCGAACGCCGCCATGCCGCTGCTCCAGTGATCGGCCAGGGAACGGCCCTCACCGTCGTGGACGCGCTCGGCGAACGGCGGCTGGGCCGCCTCGAAGCCGGTGCAGAGGACGACGACGTCGACCTCGTACCCGTGACCGCTCACGCCGAACAGCCGGCTCCCCTCGACGCGGTCCAGCGCGCTGTCCTCCAGGGTGACGTTGTCCCGGGCCATGGCCGGGTAGTAGTCGTTGGAGACGAGCACACGCTTGCAGCCCGGCAGGTACCGCGGCGTGAGGCGCTCGCGGAGCTCGGGGTCAGAGACCGCGGCGGCCAGGTGCCCGAGGGCCTGGGCCCGGACCTGGTCCAGTGCGGCCGGCACACCGCGGCGCTGGGCATAGTTCGACTCGGCGAACCAGAAGATGTCGTCGCGCTCGCGCTGCATGGTGTGCGGGGCGCGCTCGAACATGCGGCGCACGGCCGCGGAGTACGGCTTGACCACGCGCGGGGTGACCCACGCGGGGGTGCGCTGGAAGACGACGAGCTCGGCCGCCGTCGCCGCCAGCTCGGGGATGACCTGGATCGCGGAGGCGCCGGTGCCGACGACGGCGACACGCTTGCCCTTCAGGTCCACCGTGTGGTCCCAGCGGGCGGAATGGATGACCTCGCCCTCGAAGGCGTCGAGACCCGGGACGTCCGGCAGGCGGGGGTCGGCGAGGTGCCCGGTGCCCATGATGAGCCAGCGTCCCGTGTAGGTCCCGCGCGGCGTCCGCACCGTCCACCGCTCCGTCTCGGGGTCCCAGTGCGCTTCGAGCATGTCCGCCCCGAGACGCAGGTGCGGGGTGAGGCCCTCGTCCTCGGAGAAGCGCACGAGGTAGTCCTGGATCTCCGGACCCGGTGTGTAGAAGCCCGACCACTGCGGGTTCGGCGCGAAGGAGAAGCTGTAGAGGTGGCTCGGGACGTCGCACGCGGCACCCGGGTAGGTGTTGTCCCTCCAGGTCCCGCCGACCTGCTGGGCGCGGTCCAGGATGAGGAAGTCCTCGCGGCCGTGACGCCGCAGCTGGGCGCCCATGCCGAGGCCGGCGAATCCGGAGCCGATGATGAGGATCTCGGCGGACTCGTCGCGCGGTGCGGGGCGCACGTCGGTGGTGGTGGTCATGGCGGTGGTCATGGCTGGCCCCTCTCTCAGGCGTGGGTCTCGGGGATGATCGCGCCGGCCGGGTGGCGGTCGGGCTCGCGCAGGTACAGGTCGACGATCTGCATGAGTTCGGCCGGGCGCTCGAGGAAGAAGGCGTGGCCGCTCGTCATGGTCGTCAGCCGCGCGTCGTCGATGATGCCGAGCAGCTCGTACTGGTGATGGGGCGGGACCATGATGTCCTCGGCACAGGAGACGATCAGTGTCCGCGCGGTGACGGCGGAGAGACGGTCGGCGACGTCCACGCGGGCGTTCAGGTCCATCTGCCGGGCGGTGAACTCGTCCGCGGTCAGGGAGGCGAGCGCCCCGTCGAGCATGGCCGGGGTCAGGGAGCGCAGGGCCAGCGGGGACAGGCCGCAGAAGGCCGTGTAACGGGCCAGGGCATCAGGGCTCGTGGCGTACAGGTGCCGCCAGACCTCGTTGCGCAGGCGCTGGTGGACATCCGTCGTCGCCCAGCCGGCCACGAGCACGAGGTTCTCCACACGGCGACCGAGGTCGGCGGCCAGCTGCCCGGCCACGACGGCGCCGAGTGAGTAGCCCAGCAGGTCGAACGCGGCGTCGGGGCCGAGGAGCTCGTCGACGACAGCCCGCACCTGGCCGACCAGCAGGTCGACGGTCAGGTCTGCGGCGGGGTCGGCCGTCGGCGCCCAGTCCACGGCGATGACGCGCGTCCGCGTGGCCATCATCGGGAACAGGTGGCCGAAGTGCGAGGCGGTCGTCCCGCCCGTGCCGTGGACCAGCACGAGAGGCCGGTCGAGCTCCCCGGGTGTCACCGAGTCGTGGCAGGTGACGGAGGCACCGTCCACGCTGACGGTGCGCGTGACGGTCGATGCGGTCAGTGGCATGAGGCTCCTCCTGGAAACCGATATGTGGACTATGGGGACGACACCCGCGATGTGACCCGCCCTACATTTCCCAGCATGGCGCGTTCATTTCTCGGAATGCAAGTAGAGCGGCAATCATTTAGTCCATCAGATGGAACTGGCTCCGACGCCGGAGCTGCGGCACGATCGACCGGTGACCCCTATGACCCCACCCACCGGCGTCCTGCCCCGTGCCGCCCTCGTGATGCGCCTGCTGCACGAGGCCGGACCCGCCGGCCTGCGGCTGAGCCAGCTCGTCCAGCGGACGGGTCTGCCCCAGCCCACCGCCCATCGACTGCTGGCCGACCTGGCGGAGCAGGGTGCCGTGACCCGGCGCGGGGCCGCCTATGCGCTCGGTGATCGGTGGGGCCCGGTCGGGTTCGAACCGGTGACGCCGCGGTGCCTGATCGAACGCGAGGCCAGCCGGGCCGTGGTCCAGGCCGCCGCGGACGAGCTGGGGGACACGGTCTACCTGGCGGCACGGGCTGCGGGCGGAGTGGCCTACCTCCTGCGATGCGACGGCGACTCCCCCGTGCGCGTCTTCACCGTGGAGGTCGGCGAGGTCAAACGGCTTGCCGCCGGGTACGCCGGCATCGCGCTCCTGGCCTCCCTGCCGCCCGAGCGCCGGCGAGCGGAAGTGGACGCGGTCGTCGCCCGGCCTCCCCGCCGCTGGAACCTGACGGATGACGGGGCCCTGCACGACCTGCTGGACACCCTGCTGCGTCAGATGGACGAGCAGGGGTGGTGCGGCGGTGTGCCGGTCGTGCCCGGGGTGGCCGGAGTCGCCTGTGGCGTCCCGGCGCGGACGGGAGGCATCCCCCAGGTGTCCCTCACCGCCTCGGCGGCCGAGCAGCGGATGCCACCGGCACGCGTGCCCGAGGTGGCTGAGGTGCTGCGTGCGGCGGCGACCCGACTGGCCGAGATCGGGGGCTGAGCACGCCGGCCGGCCCGCCCTTCCGCGGCCGTCCACGACGCCCGGGCCAGGTGGCACACTGGGGAGCACCGTGCCATGGCCCCCATCACAGGCGCCCGGCCGTGCCGCATCCACCCGACCCCAGGAGGAGTCCGACCGTGACCACCGCCGCCGCCATGAACATCACCCGCGAAGAGGCCGCCGCGCGCGCGGCCGCCCTCACCGTGGACGCGTACGAGGTGAGCCTGGACCTCACCCGCGGAGCGGAGCACTTCCACACGGCCACCACCGTGACGTTCGCGGCCACGCAGGACGCGGTGGGCACCCACACGTGGATCGACTTCGTGGCGGAGCAGGCTCCCACGGTGACCCTCAACGGCGAGGCCCTGGACGTGGCGGACTTCGACGGCGCCCGACTGCGGATCGGCCCGCTGGCGGCGCAGAACACCCTCGTGGTCGACGGGCTCGGGGACTACAGCAACACCGGCGAGGGCCTGCACCGGTTCGTGGACCCCGTGGACCAGGAGGTCTACCTCTACACCCAGTTCGAGGTGCCGGACTCCCGCCGCATGTTCGCGGTGTTCGAGCAGCCCGACCTCAAGGCCGCGTTCCGCTTCACGGTGACCGCGCCGGCGCACTGGGCCGTGGTGTCCAACCAGCCGGAGGCCTCCCGCCGCACCCTCGGCGTCGTGGCGAACGAGGAGAACCCGCAGGGGGTGGACGCCGCGGTCTGGGAGTTCAAGCCCACCCCGCGCATCCCCTCCTACATCACCGCGCTCGTCGCCGGCCCGTACGCCTCCGTGCACTCGGAGCTGACCAGCGCCGACGGCCGCACGATCCCCCTCGGCGTCTACTGCCGCGCGTCGCTGGTGGAGCACCTGGATGCGGAGAACGTCTTCGAGCTCACCCGCCAGGGATTCGAGTTCTTCGAGGCCCAGTACGGCCACGCCTACCCGTTCGAGAAGTACGACCAGCTGTTCGTGCCCGAGTTCAACGCCGGCGCGATGGAGAACGCCGGTTGTGTGACCTTCCTCGAGTCGTACGTCTTCCGCGGGACCGTGCCGGAGGCGCTGATCGAGCGCCGCGCCATCACGATCCTCCACGAGCTCGCCCACATGTGGTTCGGCGACCTGGTCACCATGCGCTGGTGGAACGACCTGTGGCTCAACGAGTCGTTCGCCGAGTTCATGTCCACGCTCGCCGCCGCTGAGAACACGCAGTACACCGGCGCCTGGACCACCTTCTCCTCCATGGAGAAGAACTGGGCCTACCGCCAGGACCAGCTCTCCTCCACGCACCCCATCAAGGCCCGGATCCGCGACCTCGACGACGTGCTCGTCAACTTCGACGGCATCACCTACGCCAAGGGCGCCTCGGTGCTCCGCCAGCTCGTGGCCTGGGTGGGCCAGGAGAACTTCATGGTCGGCGTCCGCGCGTACATCGCCAAGCACGCGTGGCAGAACACGGAGCTGCCGGACCTCATGACCGAGCTCGAGGCCGCGTCCGGCCGCGACCTGTCCGAATGGACCCGCGTGTGGCTCGAGACCTCGGGCGTGAACACGCTGCGCACCGAGGTGGAGACGGATGAGGCCGGCACCATCACCGCGCTGCGTCTGCGCCAGAGCGCCCCGGACGGCTCACCGTCGGCGCCCGGCGACGACGTGCTCCGCCCCCACCGTCTGGCCGTGGGCTTCTACGACGTGGACGAGGCCACCGGCCGCCTGATCCGCACCGAGCGCTTCGAGCTCGACGTGGCCGGGGAGGTGACCGAGGTCGTCGAGGCCGCCGCCCGCCGTCGTCCCGCCGTGATCCTGCCCAACGACGACGACCTGGCCTACGCCAAGCTGCGCCTCGACGACGCCTCGTGGGAGGCCGCGTCCACCCGTCTGAAGGATGTGGACGGCTCCCTGGCGCGCACGCTGCTGTGGGGGGCGGCCTGGGACACCGTGCGCGACGGCGAGGCCTCCGCCGCCTGGTTCGTCGACCTCGTCCTCGCCAACGTCGGCCACGAGCGGGACTCCTCCGTGGTGCAGACGCTGCTGCGCCAGCTCGCGACGGCGATCGGCCTGTACCTGCCCGAGGACCAGGCCGAGGCCGTGCGGGTCGCGGCGGCCGACCGTCTGTGGGGCCTCGTCGCGGAGGCCGAGGACGGCTCGGACAACCAGCTGCAGTTCGTCAAGGCGTTCGCCCTGCACGCGCGCACCACGGCGCAGCTGGACCGCCTGTCCGCCCTCGTCGACGGCACCCGCACCGTGCCCGGGCTGGACCTCACCACGGACCTGCGCTGGGAGCTGCTCACCGCGCTGGTGGCGGCCGGCCGCGCCGGGGAGGCCGAGATCGCCGAGGCCGAGCGCGCCGACGCGACCGCCACGGGCGCGCTCGCCGCGATCCAGGCCCGGGCCGCCGTGCCGACGGCCGAGGCGAAGCGCGCGGTCTGGGACCGGGTGATGGCCGGCGAACTGTCCAACACGGAGCAGCGCCAGGCCCTGATCGGGTTCGCCCGGGTCCATGACGCCGCGCTGATCGCGCCCTTCGCGGACGCCTACTTCGAGGGCGTCGAGGCGATGTGGGACTCCCGTTCTCACGAGATGGCCGAGACCGCCGCGACGCTGGGCTACCCGACCGCCCAGGTCACTCCGGAGATCGCCGACCGCGCCACCGCCCTGTCCGAGCGGCTGGCCGACACCCGCGCGGGGCTGTCCCGCGTCCTCGCCGAGGGCCGGGACGAGACGATCCGCGCCCTGGCCGCGCGCGAGCACGCGACGGCGCACGTGCATCAGGTCCACGCCGGGGCCTGAACCGGGCGGGGGCTGGTGGGCATTCCACGGAAGATGCCCTCCAGCACCGCCCCCGCCGCCGTCGAGGCGCGGGCTGGCTAGGCTGGAACCCATGAAGCACACCTTCTCCCTGCGCACCGAGTGGACGGGCGACCGCGGCTCGGGCACCTCCGGCGTCCGCGACTACGACCGCTCCGTGGTGATCCAGGACGCCGCCGTCGGCGAGATCCAGGCCTCGGCCGCCCGCCCCTTCCGCGGCGACGACTCGAAGTGGAACCCGGAGACCCTCCTGCTCGGCGCGCTCGCCGAGTGTCACGTGCTCTCGTACCTCCATGTCGCGGCGACCTCCGGGGTCGTGGTCACGGGGATGACGTGCGGGGTCGAGGGCGAGCTCGAGGTGGACGGCGACGGCGCCGGTCGGTTCACCGCGATCACGCTGCGGCCCGAGGTCACGCTGCAGGACGAGGCCGACCGGGAGCGGGCCGAGGCCCTCCACGCCGAGGCGCACCGGCTGTGCTTCATCGCGAACTCGCTCTCGGCCCCGGTCGCCGTCGAGCCGGTCCGCCCCGAGGCCCTGCCCACCGGCGCGCCGACGCTGCCGGACCACTCCGCGCGCCTGGGCGCCCCCCTGGCGGTGCTGCGGCCGCGCGTCGCCAAGGGCCCGTCCCGTGTGACGGGCCTGGCGGAGCGGCCCACCGAGGTCGAGCCGGTGATGCAGGAGGGCACACCCGCCCCGGTGGAGCAGGTGCGCGCCCGCGACGCCGCGGCGGGCCCCGCCGGTGCGACCCCGGGGACCCCGGCCGCGCCCGGTCAGGCCGCCAGCTTCTACGACGCCGTCGGCGGCCGCCCGACCTTCGACCGGCTGACCGCCGAGTTCTACGCCCGCGTGCGCGAGGACGAGATCCTCGCCCCGATGTATCCGCAGGACGACTTCGAGGGCGCCCAGCGCCGGCTGCTCATGTTCCTGGAGCAGTACTGGGGCGGACCGCGGACGTACTCCGAGGAGCGCGGCCACCCCCGCCTGCGCATGCGCCACGCCCCGTACCGGATCGACCCGGCCGCGCGCAACGCGTGGCTGCGGCACATGCGCGCCGCCGTCGACACGCTGGAGCTGTCACCGCTGCACGAGGCCGAACTCTGGGACTACCTGGAGCGGGCCGCCCACTCCCTGCAGAACTCGGCCTGACCGGCCCGCGGTCCGCGCCCCGACATGGGGCGCGGGCTCACACCGCCATGGCGGGGCGGCCCAGCACGAAGCCGCCGGGGGTGTCCAGGCGCGTCCACGGCCCCGCCGTGCTGAGCCGGGCGCGGCCGCCGGGCCGCAGGAAGCCCAGCGCGTGCGCGCCGAAGGCCATGCCGGCCGGGAACTGCAGAGCGTCGCCCCCGAGCAGGGGTCCCCACATCTGCGCCCGGATCTTGCGGACCAGCGCCTCCCCCGGGTTCTCGGGCAGGGCGTCCCACACGGCGTCGGCGCCGCGTGTGGCCACCTCGGTCAACTCCTCATCGGCGACCTCGGCCACGGGCGTCCAGCCGCCGCGGGGCGGGGTCAGCGCGGTCCAGGTGACGTGCTCGCGGCCCGGCGGCACGGCGAACGCCAGGTCGACGGGGTCCTGGCCGCGCATCCGGGCGGTGCGCTCGGTGACGGAGCCCAGGGCGACGACGGCGTCCAGGTCCGCCACGCCGTCGGCGGTCGCCAGGGGCACGGTGCGCAGCCCCAGGACGACGGGCACCCCGTCTCCGAGCCCGGCCGGCTGCAGCACGGAGACCCACTGGGCGAGCATCGGGGTGCGAGAGCGCCCCGCCTCGGGCACGACGTGCAGGCGCATCCCCGTATCGGCGACGCGACGCGCGCGGGTGGCCAGCTGCTCGAGATCCCGCACAGCGCGGTCGTCGACGAAGCGGAGGACGGGGGCGGCGGAGTGCTCGGTCATGCAAGCATTGTCCCAGGTCCGCCGCGTCCCGGGCCGCCCCGCCGTCGCGGGGTCCATCCACGTCGAAGGAGCCGTTCGTGCCGCAACGCCATCCCCGTCCCCGCCCCAGTCGCGCACCGGGCCGTCCGGCCTCGGCCCCGAAGGACCCCACCGACGTGCTGCGCGGGATCCTGGAGCTGACGCCGGCCGCGCCGGACCCGGTGACGGGTCAGGTCCGCTTCACGGGCACGACTCCCCGGCAGACGCGCGGCCGGGTGTTCGGCGGCCAGGTGCTCGCCCAGGCTCTGGCGGCCGCCTCCCGCACGGTGCCGGCCGCCCGCCCCGCCCACTCGCTCCACGGCTACTTCATCCGCCCCGGGGACGCGCTGCAGCCCATCACGTTCACCGTCGAGACGCTGCGGGACGGCCGCTCCTTCTCCGTCCGCCGGGTGCTGGCCTCCCAGAACGAGAAGGCCATCCTCGCCCTGACCTGCTCCTTCCAGGAGCCCGCCGGCAGCGCGCTGGACCACCAGGTGGCCATGCCGGAGGGAGTGCCCCGGCCCGAGGACCTGCCCACGACGGCGGACGTGCTGGGCGGCATCAACCACCCCGTGGCCCAGGAGTGGGCCTGGTCCCGACCGTTCGACATCCGCCACGTCACCCCGGCCATCTATGTGGACCCGGCCGCGGAGACCGAGAACCGCAACATGGTGTGGATGAAGACCTTCACGCCCCTGGCGGACGACCCCGCGCTGCACCTGGCGGCGCTCACCTACGCCTCGGACTACACGCTCCTCGAGCCGATCCTGCGGCAGCACGGCGTGGCCTGGATCCAGCCCGGCATGTCCGCGGCCTCCCTCGACCACGCGATGTGGTTCCACCGGCCCGCCCGCGTCGACCAGTGGCTGCTCTACGTCCAAGACTCCCCCAGCGCCCAGGGCGCGCGCGGCCTCGGCACGGGCGCCGTGTTCACCGAGGACGGGACGCTCGTGGCCACGGTCGCCCAGGAGGGCATGGTCCGCCTGCCCGAGGGGGCCGCCGCCCGGCGGGCGCGGGTTCGTGGCGCGGCCCAGCGCATGGCCATGCGGACGGTGCTGCGCCGCAGCTGGCGGCGCTGACCCGGCGGTTCCACGGGGGTGAGGCTGCCGATCGGGCCCTGCCACGGGTGAGGCGGCTCGACGTCCGCGCCGCGCGCGGGCCGTTCATGGCGGCCGATGTGCACTCGTCCCGGCACGACGACGGCCCGTCGCGATCACGTGATCGCGGCGGGCCGTCGTCGGCGCGGCGCCCGGGGGCGCGTCGGCTCAGTCGCGCGTGAGCTTGCGGTGCGTCATCCGGTGCGGGCGGGCGGCCTCGGGGCCGAGCCGATCGACCTTGTTGGCCTCGTAGGACTCGAAGTTGCCCTCGTACCAGTACCAGTTGGCCGGGTCCTCCGCGGTGCCCTCGTAGGCCAGCATGTGGGTGGCCACGCGGTCCAGGAACCAGCGGTCGTGCGAGACGACGACGGCGCAGCCCGGGAACTCGAGCAGCGCGTTCTCGAGGGAGGTCAGGGTCTCCACGTCGAGGTCGTTGGTGGGCTCGTCGAGGAGCAGCAGGTTGCCGCCCTCCTTGAGGGTCAGGGCCAGGTTCAGGCGGTTGCGCTCACCGCCGGAGAGCACGCCGGCCTTCTTCTGCTGGTCCGGGCCCTTGAAGCCGAACGCGGACACGTAGGCGCGCGAGGGCATCTCGACGTTGCCGACCTTGATGTAGTCCAGGCCGTCCGAGACGACCTCCCACAGCGACTTCTCGGGGTCGATGTTGGAGCGAGACTGGTCCACGTACGAGATCTTCACGGTCTCGCCGATCTTCAGCTCACCGCCGTCCAGGGGCTCGAGGCCGACGATGGTCTTGAACAGGGTGGTCTTGCCGACGCCGTTCGGGCCGATCACGCCGACGATGCCGTTGCGGGGCAGGGAGAAGGACAGGCCGTCGATGAGGACGCGGTCCCCGAAGCCCTTCTTCAGGTCCTTGGCCTCGATCACGACGGTGCCCAGCCGCGGGCCCGGCGGGATCTGGATCTCCTCGAAGTCCAGCTTGCGGGTCTTCTCGGCCTCGGCCGCCATCTCCTCGTAGCGGGCCAGGCGGGCCTTGGACTTCGCCTGACGGCCCTTCGTGTTGGAGCGGACCCAGTCGAGCTCCTCGGCCAGGCGCTTGGCGAGCTTGGCGTCCTTCTTGCCCTGCACCTCGAGGCGGGCACGCTTGGTCTCCAGGTAGGTGGAGTAGTTGCCCTCGTACGGGTAGAGGCGGCCGCGGTCGACCTCCGCGATCCACTCCGCGACGTGGTCGAGGAAGTACCGGTCGTGGGTGACGGCGATGACGGCGCCCGGGTAGGAGGCCAGGTGCTGCTCGAGCCACAGCACGGACTCGGCGTCCAGGTGGTTGGTGGGCTCGTCGAGCAGGAGCAGGTCGGGCTTCTCCAGCAGCAGCTTGCACAGTGCGACGCGCCGCTTCTCGCCGCCGGAGAGGTTCGTGACCGGCTCGTCCCCCGGGGGCGTGCGCAGGGCGTCCATCGCCTGCTCGAGCTGGGAGTCGATGTCCCACGCGTCCGCGGCGTCGATGGCGGACTGCAGCTCGCCCATCTCCCCCATGAGGGCGTCGAAGTCCGCGTCCGGGTTCGCCATCTCCTCGGAGATCTGGTTGTAGCGCTGGATCTTGCCGTAGATCTCGCCGACGCCCTCCTGGACGTTCTCGAGCACCGTCTTGGACTCGTCCAGCTTGGGCTCCTGCATCAGGATGCCCACCGAGTAGCCGGGAGAGAGCCGCGCCTCGCCGTTCGAGGGCTCGTCCAGCCCGGCCATGATCTTCAGGATCGTCGACTTGCCGGCGCCGTTGGGGCCGACCATGCCGATCTTCGCCCCGGGGTAGAACGACATGGTGACGTCGTCCAGGATCAGTTTGTCGCCCACCTTCTTGCGGGCCTTGACCATCGTGTAGATGAATTCCGCCATGCGGCCCAGGCTAGTCGGTGGCCGCGGGATTCCACTCATCGTGCCGATCCCGCGACCACCGAGCCCGCTCCCCCTCCGTGCTCCGTGCCGCCCCGTGGTCAGGCGACGCCGGCCGCCGCCGGCTCGCGCCCGGGGGCGCCCGCGTCCGACTCGTCCGGGCCGGGCGAGGCCGGGGCGTCGCCACCCTGGAACCCGTCCGGCAGGCCCGCGCTGAACCCGTCGCCGACCGCGCCGGCCCGCCCGCCCGACGCGTCGTCGTCGCGCGGGGCCGACTCGGGGCGCGGCACGGCCGCGCGCTGGCTGCGCTGGAACGCCGCCGAGCCGAAGCCCAGGTCCAGCCCGACGGCGTCCGCCACCACGTCCACGGACGTGCCGGAGCGCTCGCCCGAGGACCAGTCGCGGACCCGGAGTCGACCGGTGACGATCACGGGGTTGCCCTTCTTCACGGACTGGGCGGTGTTCGAGCCGAGCTGGCCGAACGCCGAGATGCTGTACCAGTTGGTGTGGGCGTCCACCCACTCGGCGGTCTCGCGGTCGAAGCGCCGCTCGGTGGTGGCCAGGCGGAAGCCGGTCACGGCGGCCCCCGATGCGGTGTGGCGGGTGGCGGGGTCCGTGGCCACGAAGCCGCGCACGGTGATGAGGTCCTGCATGGTGTGCCTCCTGGGCTGGGCCCCGGTGGGCGCCGGGGCGAGTCGTCGGCGCATCGGCTGATCCGCCATGGCCAGACAACCCCACCGCGGGGCACCCCGGCAGGATCGGGGCCGGTCTGGGGACGCGCGGAGGTCCCCGGGCGACTGTGCAGGAGCCGACGGCGCCGCGGCCGGCGGCCGTTAGACTGACACGGCCCAGCCCCAGTAGCTCAGCTGGACAGAGCAGCGGCCTTCTAATCCGCCGGTCGGGGGTTCGAATCCCTCCTGGGGCACCCAGACCAGGGGCGGAGCCGTCCGAGCACGCCCGACGACCGCCCGAAGGAGACCGTCCTGGACCGTCTGCGCTCCTGGCTCCGCGCCCCGCGACCCGCCGTCCCCGAGGTCCGTGTGACCCGTCGCGAGGGCGTCCAGCTGGCCGCCCTGCTCGTCGCGGCCGCGGCCCTGTACGTGACGCACTCCTTCCTCCGGTACGCCACCTACGAGGCCAAGGGCTACGACCTGGGCATCTTCGACCAGGTGGTGCGGCAGTACGCGCTGTTCAACGCCCCCCTCAGCTCCGTCAAGGGCGTGGACTTCCACATCCTCGGCGACCACTTCCACCCGATCCTCGCGCTGCTGGCGCCCTTCTACTGGGTATGGCCGGACCCCCGCATGCTCGGCGTGGTCATGGCGCTGGCCCTCGCCGCGTCCGCCGTGCCGGTGTACCTGTTCGCCCGTCGTCGCGCGGGACACGGGGTGGCCCTGGCCGCCGTCGCCGCCCTGCTGCTCTCCTGGCCCTTCCAGGCGATGGTGAACTGGGACTTCCACGAGGTCACCCTCGGCGTGCCGATCCTCGCCTGGCTCGTGTGGGCCCTGGACGGGCAGCGGGCGTGGCTCGCCACCGGCCTGGCGGCGCTGCTGCTCACGGTCCGAGAGGACATGGGCGTGACCCTGCTGGCCGTGGCCCTGGTGATGGCGATCCGTCGCTTCTGGCCGCAGGCCGCGGTCACCGCCGTGCTGGGCGTGCTCGGCTACTGGTTCGCCACGTCCGTGGTGATCCCCCACTACTCCCCCACCGGCGCGTTCGGCTACTGGCAGTTCACCGCCCTGGGCCCGGACATGCGCAGTTCGGTCCTGTTCCTGCTGACCCAGCCGTGGAACGCCGTCGCGGTGCTGTTCGACCACCCGCTGAAGGTGGCCCTCTGGCTCCTGCACTTCGTCCCGCTGCTGTTCCTGCCGGTCCTGAGCCCGCTCACGCTGATGGCCCTGCCGATCCTGCTCTCGCGGCTGTTCAACGACCGCCTCAACGTGTGGGCCCCCGTGTACCAGTACGACGCGATCCTCGCCCCGCTGCTGCTCATGGCCGCGCTCGAGGCGGCCCACCGGCTGGCCGGACGCCGGGACACGCTGCGCCGGCTGCCCGCCGTCCTCGTCTCCGCGGCACTGGCCGCCGGTCTGATCGGCACCGCGTTCTTCCCGCAGGTGTACCCGCTGCACCGCACGATCGCCGGCGACATGACGATGACGCAGCACGCCCGCGACCTCGACCACGCGGTCGGGCTGATCCCGGACGGGGTGTGCGTCGAGGCCGCCGACAACGCCGTGCCGCACCTGACGGCCCGCACCCACGTCGGGCTGCACGGGGACATCGGCGACGAGCTGGCCACGTGGATGATCGTGGACACCTCGGTGCCCGAGCTCGGCGGCTGGGACCCCCTCACCCCGGAGCAGGCGCTGGCCCGCGCCGAGCGGCTCGGCTTCGAGCGGGTCTGGTCCGCGGGCGACGTCGTCGTCCTGCACCACCCGGACCGCGCGGTCTCGCCCACCTGCACGACGTACCTCGAGCACCGCTGAGCGGAACCCCACGGCGCCGGCGGACCCGCTCCGCCGTCAGCGGCCCGCGGACTCGCCGAGTGGCTGCAGGCCGAGTCCGGCCGGGGGCAGGAGCAGTCGGTCACGGGCACCGGTGAAGACGCCGGCGTGCGGGTCCTCGGCCACCCCCGGGGCGATCTCGGGGGCCCCCTGGTCGAGTGCGGTGCGGCGCACCGGGTCGCGGACGGGGTCCAGGATGTCCTTGACCACCGTGGTCATGAGCCACACGAGGGCGACGATGTGCGCCACGATCCCCGAGGCATACCAGGCGGTGATCCACCAGGCGCCGCCGGCGAACGCCCCGTCGGAGGTGATGCGCGCCGACTCCATCCACACCCCGCCCCAGTGGTAGACCTCCACGGCCTGCCAGATCCAGAACGCGCGCCACCGCGGCGTCGCGAGGACCACGAGCGGGATCAGCCACATCACGAACTGCGGCGAGTACACCTTCCCCCACAGGATGAAGGACGCCACGATCAGGAAGCACAGCTGGGCCATGCGCGGACGGTGCCGCGCCGCGAGGGCGAGGTAGGCGATCCCCACGCAGCACACCAGGAACAGGCCGTTCTGAAGCGTCGTGAACGTCTCCCCGGACCATCCTGTCCAGGCCAGCGCCAGCCAGGTCGAGGAGAAGGAGACCGCGCGGTCCCCCGAGAACGTGTAGAAGCGCGACCACTGGTCGAACGCCGTCAGCATGAACGGGAGGTTCACCGCGAGCCAGGCCGCGGCCCCGGCCAGGGCCGCCTTCACGAACCCGGCCCAGCGGCCCGTGCGCAGCGCCAGCACGAAGATCGCGCCGAAGAAGAACAGCGGGTAGAGCTTCGTGGCGGTGCCGAGCCCGATGAGCAGGCCGGCGAGGGTCGGACGGCCCGCCGTCCACGCCCACAGGGCCAGGGCGGCCAGCATCACGGCCCACAGGTCCCAGTTGAGCATCGAGGTCAGGATGATCCCCGGGGCCAGGGCCACGAGCAGGGCGTCCCGGGAGCGACCGCGCGCGGTGTACGCGGTCGCGACGACCAGCACGATCCAGCACAGCACCACGCCGATCGCGTTCACGTCGAAGTAGGTCACGGTGCGCTCGTGCAGGTCGCCGGAGGCGGGCACGAGCCACATGGTCACACCCGCGACCACGGCCAGCAACGCCGGGTACTCCATCCACTGCTCGGGCGGCAGCGGCGTGTAGAAGGGGAAGTGGCCGTCCGAGAGGCCCCGCGTGGGGAACAGCTGGGCGAAGTCCGAATAGCACATGTGCGCGTGCACGCCGGGGGCCGCCCAGCCGTTCACGCGGCACCACTGCTTGGTCAGCACGCCGACGGCGGCGGCCACCACGGTCAGGCCGACGAGCAGGCCGACCCAGCGGCCGCTCGGACGGGACGGGGCGGGACTGCGGGGGTGGGAGGTCACGGTCTCTCCTGGGGGATGCGGGTGGACGAGGAGGCGGGGTGCGCGGCGGTCGACGGCGGCCCGTCGGGCGGCGCGTCCGGCGGCACGCCCGCCTCCGGAGGCGTCGGCGACGCCGCCGCGGCCCGCGGCTCGACCACCTCCAGGGGAGGACGCCGCCGCCCGGGGAACAGGGGCGCGGTGACGGGATCGCGGTGGATGATCCATCCGATCCCCGCGAGCATCAGGACCAGGGTGAACACGCGGACGGCCAGGACCGGCAGCCACTGCGCCACGGAGAGCTGGTCCACCACGCCGACGCCGGTGAGCAACAGGACCGCGAGCGCGGTGACCCACCCGAGCCAGCGGGGATGGTCGGCGCCCCACGGCAGCGGGCGGAGGGCGCACGCCAGCAGCGGCAGGACCCAGAGCAGGTACCACGGCTGGACGATCGGGGCGGTGGCGACGGCCACCACGAGCACGGCCGCCGCGCTGAACACCGGGTCCAGGGGCCGGCGGCGCAGGGCCAGCCAGGCCGTGAAGCCGAGGGCCGACACCGTCATCACGGTGTAGAAGGCCGCGGCCACGTCGCGCGCCCCCAGGGGCGTCACGGCCTCGACGACCGCGCCGAGCAGCAGGCCGAGCAGGCCCACGGGGGCATACGGGAACGCCGCGTCCCCGCTCGTGAGCATGGCCGGCACCCAGCCGAACCAGAGGCCGGAGCCGGCGCCGAGGATCGTGAGGACGGCCAGGGAGATCACCGCCGTCGTGAACCACGGGCCGAGCCGGTCCCGCCGGCGCAGGCGCGGATCGGCCGCGCGGAACCGGGCCCAGCCGGTGGGCAGGAGCAGGGCCACGAAGGGCAGCACGAGGGCTGTCAGGGGCTTGATCGCGACGGACAGGGCGATCAGCACGATTCCCCACAGCGCATGCACGCGGCGGCGGGGCAGGCGGACCATGAGCAGGATGCCCGCGAGCATCAGCCCCGACATCAGCGCGTCGTTGTGCGCGCCGGCGATCATGTAGAGCAGGAACAACGGGTTCGCCACGGCCACCCACGTGGCCCACGGCCCGCACCGGCCCGCGACGGCGGCCAGCCGCGGCACCGCCCACAGGCACAGCGCCAGGCCCGCGAGCGCCAGGAGCCGGAACGCCGTGACGGAGAGCTCGATGTTGCCGCCCGTGGCCCGCCACGTCGTCTCGGCGAACAGCAGGAACAGCGGCCCGTAGGGGGACGGGGACTCGGCCCAGATGGAGTCCGCTCCCTGCATGAACCAGCCGGGCAGGGCGGACACGCCCTGGGAATACGGGTCGAGACCCGACGCGAGGAGCCGGCCCTGCTGGAGGTAGGAGAACACATCGCGGGAGAAGATCGGCAGCGCGAGCATCAGCGGGGCGGACCACCACCAGGCGGCCCGGGCCACCAGGCGGCCGTGCTCCTCCCAGCGGCCCCGCAGCGCGCGCCCCAGCTCGAGCCAGGATCGGACGAGGAGCAGCGAGCCGGCGGCCAGCAGCACGGTGCTGAGCAGCACGCCGGGAAGGTAGACCCGCAGCGGGTTGAGCAGGGTGGTGCCGGAGAACACCGAGTCGGGCGTCATCGGCAGCCACCCCACGCCCCAGGAGCCCACCGTGATGAGCACGGACGCCCACGTGCCCCGGCGGACGGCCGCCTCCGGCTCGGGCTGCGCCGCCACGCGGCTCGGACGGGGCCCTCGGGCGCCGGTCGTCGCGGGGGCGGCGGGCCTCACTCCCCCGGCTCCACGGGTCGAGGGGCGCCACGGAGCCGGGCCAGGCCGGCGCGCACGGCGGGGCGCACGTGCCAGTGGTCCTTCACGAACCGGCTGGTGCGGCGGTCCACGACGAGGATCCACAGCAGACACACGGCGGAGACGATCAGGGACACGGCCTTGACCTGGTCCGCGATGTCCAGGAACTGCCAGGTGAAGAGCTGGTCCGACGCGCCGAACGCCAGGAAGTAGCCGACCGTGAACACGACCCACTTGATCTGCCAGTTGTCCCGGATGCCGATCACGGCGAAGAACGGGAGCAGCCACAACAGGTACCAGGGCTGGATGATGGGCGAGAGGATCACCAGCGCGGTGAACGCCCAGGTCATGCGCGTCATCACGCGGTCCTGGCGGCCGAGGAACATCAGGGCCAGCACGATGAGCACCGAGAGCACGCGTCCGGCGGTCTTGTACACCCCCTCGACGGCCTGCACGTCCGCCCCCTGCCCGAGGAGCTCGCTCGCCCCCACCGTGATGAGGGACAGCATGCCGATCGGCCCCCACGGCACGGTGCCCGTGCCCGTGCCGACCATCACGGCCACCCAGCCGAAGCCGAAGCCGTTGAGCACGCCCACCAGGGCCATGAGGCCGAAGGAGATCCCGGCGGTGAGGGCCCAGAAGGCGAACCGGCGCGGCCATCGGGCCGTCGGGCCGGCCCACAGCAGGCCGATGAACGGGAGCAGCACGAGGGTGATGGGCTTGATGCCCAGGGATAGGGTGACCAGCACGACGCCGGCCACCCCCCACGCGACGGACTGCCCGGGCCGCTGGGGGCGGAGCGGATGCCCGGCGCGCAGCGCGCACCACGTGCCGGCCAGGGCGAGGCCGACCATGAGGGCGTCGTTGTGCCCGGACGCGACGAAGCTGATGGTGAAGAGCGGGTTGGCGACGCTGATCCACTGCGCCCACGCATCGTTGACGCCCATCCTGCGGGCGAGCAGCGGCACGAAGACCATGATCAGCGCGACGCCGGCCACCGCCACCAGGCGGAACAGGAAGATCGCCAGGTCCGGGTTCATGTCCCCCGAGATCGCGACGACGGCCTGCTCGATCCACAGGAAGATCGGACCGTACGGGGTCTCGGAGTCCGCCCAGGTGGCGTCCGCTCCGAGCTGGAACCAGTTGGACAGCGAGGAGATCGTGTCCACGTAGGGGTCCTGCCCCGCCTCCATGAGACGGCCCTGTCCCACGTAGGCGAAGATGTCCCGGCTGAAGATCGGCAGGGCCACGACCTGGGGCAGGCACCACAGGACGGTGGCGAGGTTGACCGTGCGCAGGGCGCCGCGACCGAAGGGGCGGATCGTCTGGCCCAGGCGCAGCCAGGCCCAGAACATCACCCAGCAGCCGAGGGTGAGGAGCGCCGCGCCGGCGAGCACGCCGGTCTCCTGGGTGCGCCACGGGATCAGCCACTGCCAGCGATTGATCGGGGAGGCCGAGGCCAGCCAGCCGACGGAGTACGAGCCCACCACCAGGAGGAGGGAGCCGAGGGTCCCCACCAGGATGGGCCACCAGTCCGCGCCGGCGACCTGGGGGTCCGCGCGGAGGCCGCCGACGCCGACGTACTCCGGCCGGTGGGCCGTGGACCCGGACGGACGCGGGGTCGACACGCTCATGCGACGGGTCCTTCCGTGCGGTCCTGCGAGGGCGCGCGAGGGCGCGGCTCGCTCGAATCTACCATCGTGACACGCGAGTAGCCTGGGGGCATGAGCGAGACGAGCACCCCCACGCCGGAGAGCGCCCCCCTGGTCTGGATCGACTGCGAGATGACCGGCCTGCACCCCCAGGTCGACGAGCTCGTCGAGGTGGCGGTGCTCATCACGGACGCCGAGCTGAACATCCTGGACGAAGGCATCGACCTGGTGATCCGTCCCTCCGCGGCGGCCCTCGAGCAGATGGACCCGTTCGTCCGGGACATGCACACCACCTCCGGCCTGCTGCCGGAGCTGGCGGAGGGTCTCGAGCTCGACGACGCCGCAGCGCGCGTCCTCGAGTACATCGCCGCCCGCGTGCCCGCCGGCAAGGGCCTGCTGGCCGGCAACACGGTGGGCCAGGACAAGCTGTTCCTCGCCCGCTACATGCCCGCCGTCGTCGACCACCTGCACTACCGGATCGTGGACGTGTCCACCGTGAAGGAGCTGGCCCGGCGCTGGTACCCGCGCGCCTACTACCAGGCCCCCGCCAAGACCGGCGGCCACCGCGCCCTCGGGGACATCAAGGACTCCATCACCGAGCTGCGTTACTACCGGGCCGCCGTCATGGCCCCCGCCCCCGGCCCCACCACGGAGGAGGCCCGCGCCATCGCGGAGGTGGTGTCCGGGGCGCAGGCCTGAGCCGTCACCCCCGGCCTCGCCGCCCCGATTCGGCGCTGCGCGGGATCTCGTGTACTGTGGACCCCGCTGCGCCGCGCGGATCCGTCCGTGTGAGGCAGGCATGGTGGGCGTAGCTCAGTCGGCAGAGCGTCTGGTTGTGGTCCAGAAGGTCGCGGGTTCAATCCCCGTCGCTCACCCCACCGTAAGGCCCGGAATCATGCGGATGATTCCGGGCCTTATCTCGTCTTGGTAGTGCTGTTGGGTAGTGCTCGGTCCCCACGGGGTACGCACATCATCGGAGAGCACCAGGAGAGATGCGTTGGCTACCATCCAGACGCGCACGAACAAGGCCGGCCGGACCACGTACCGGGTCGGCTTCTACGAGGCCGGCCGGTTCCAGTGGCTGCCGGCCCTCGCCCGCGAGGCCGGCGCCCAGCGCGTCAAGGCGATCGTGGAGGACCCGCGGCAGGGGCCCACGGTGGCCCGCCGGATCCTCGAGGCCCAGGTGGACAGTGCCCCGGGCATGCCCACGCTCGCCGAGTTCTTCCCGCGGTACATCGAGCACCGCGGGCTCCGCTGCACCCCGGGCACCCTGGCCGGGTACGAGGCAGAGGCCGCGCGCACGTTCCTGCCCCGCCTCGGCGAGCTGCCCGTGGACATGATCGACCGCCGCACGGTGGCCGAGTGGATCCGGTGGCAGCTGCAGCAGCCCACGGCCCGCTGGCGCGCGGTCGCCGCCCGCGCCGCGGCCGCCACTCCCCCGCGGCCCGAGCCGCCGCTGGCCACGGTGTCTCCGAAGACGGTCCGCAACGCGCACGCCCTGCTCTCCGCGGTCCTCGGCCTCGCCGTCCAGGAGGGCATCCTGCCAGCCAACCCCGCGCGCGGCGCCGACCTGCCCGACGACGACGTCGAGGAGGAGCGCGGCATCTTCAGCCGAGCCGAGTGGGCGCGCTTCTACGCAGCCATATCCGAGTCGTACCAGCCGCTGCTGATCGTCCTGCTCGTCACCGGCGCCCGCTGGGGCGAGGCCACCGCCCTGCAGGTCCGCGACCTCGACGTCGCAGCCAGCGTCATCCACGTGCGCCGCGCCTGGAAGAAGGGCAAGGAGGGCGCCGTCCTCGGCGTCCCCAAGACCGCCCGCGGCCGCCGCACGATCATGCTCCCCGACTGGGCCGTCGAAACACTCGAGCCATTGGCCGCCGGCCGTGCCGCCGACGAGTTCCTCCTGACCGTCCCCGGCGGCGGCGTCATCCACCGCACGAACTTCGTCGAGCGCCACTGGAAGCCGGCGCTCGCGGCCGCCGGGATCGCCAAGCACCTGACCCCGCACAGCCTGCGGCACACGTTCGCCTCGTGGGCCCTCATGGATGGGGTCCCCGCACAGGTCGTCCAGCACCGCCTCGGTCACGAGTCGCTGCAGACCACCTCCCGCGTGTACGCGCACCTGCTGCTGGACGCCCAGCGTGCCGCGGTCGACGCGATCGGCTGGGAGCCTCCCCCCGGCGCCTGACCCCTGGCGCAGCGAGAGGCCCCGTCCAGCTGGCTGCTGGACGGGGCCTCTCTTGCGCTTCCCTTCGCGGCCTCCACGCTCCCCGAGGGGGCGGACACGTTAAGCAGCTGGCACCCGTACCGCGCGCTCGCGGGTCTGCCGAGCCTCCCGGGCCCGCCGCGTGATCACCGGGTAGGCGGCGATCGCCACCGGGTCCTCGGCGAGCGTGGCCACGCGCATCGCCAGCGCCGTGCCCTGCAACCCGACCAGATGCTCAGCGGCCCGGTCACGCGCGGCCCCGTGCCGCCACCGCCGCCCCCACAGCTGCAGCGCCATGTGGTCACGAACGGACAGGTGGCCGGCGCACGCGGGCGCCTGGGTGGTGGTGGTCATGTCGGGACGGTACGCCCGGGGGTGGACGTAGTACGTGGGATCAGCGGTCCGTGATGGTGGCCGTTCCGCGGTACTCGTCGTCGCCGGTAAAGGTCACCGAGCAGGAGTACCGGTGCCCAACCGTGCCGCCCAACGCGTTCTCCGCTTCGACCGCTCCGGTCACTGTCCATGCCTTCGGCCCCCCGGATGCCGTCTCGCGGGAGAACTTGGCGGTGCTGGGGGCGCGCAGCTTCTCCTTGACGAGGGTCTGGCAGGCAATCTTCGCGTCCCACTCCTCCGGCTCGTCAGGGCTGGCGTTGTTGAAGGCAGAGAAGATTGCCCACGCGAGCAGTGCCATCACGGCCACGAGGGGCCAGAGGCAGCCCGCGACGAGCGGGTTGCGCCCACGCTCCAGGGTGGCGGGCGTAGTGCCGCCGGCCCAGTCCTTGAGGGTGTAGCCCGCGGCGCGCAGCTTCGCGCGCACGTCCTCGTCGTTGTCCGCGGCCTTGAGCTCCCGTACGGTCTCGCCGCGCTGGTTCTTCACTGCGATGGTGCGTAGGCGTGCGATCGTCTTGCCGTCGAGCAGCTCGTCTCGCCCCTCTGACACTTCCGCCGTGTACTTGGTCGTCTTCGCCATGTCGCCCTCCTTGGTGGTGCGCCCTGCGCGGCGCGTTGCCTTGATTCTGACCTAGCCGATGGCCCCCGCCTAGCAGGCGCTCAGGCAGAGTGCTCGGTGGCCAACGCGGCGAGATGCTCCCGCTCGGTCCGGGTGAGGCCGGCCAGTCGGTCGGTAAGCACGAGCGGGGTCACCCACAGTTCGTCGGCGAGCTCGTCCAGGCTCATGGACCAAGGCAGGGCGTCGGCGAGCTGCTCGAGCGTAATCAGCTGCCGGGCCGCGGCCGCGCGTACGGCGTGCTCGACGGCCGGCGGCTGGCAGCCGCGGTGGCCGTGCTCGAGGTGCACGAGCTCGTGGGTGAGCGCGCACCGCCGCTCGGCCTGCGTCATGCGGGGGTCGAGCCAGATCACCGTCGCGCCATCGGTCGCGGCTGGCGCCGTCGGGTGTGGGCGGGCCCAGACCACGACGACGTGCGTCAGCGTGCGCAGCGCCCGCCAGGGGTGGAACATGCGACCATCGTCGTTGTGGGGACGGACACGGTATGGGTGAGCACGAGCTGGACTGTGGTGGACTGAGCGCGCCTGCGTGACAAAGGGTCGAACATCTGTTCGACTGGAGCAGGTCTTCCAGGGAAGGAGCGATCGCGATGGCGAACACCTCAGCGATTGAGTGGACCGAGGTGACGTGGAACCCCGTGACCGGTTGCGACCGCGTGGCGGCCGGCTGCGACAACTGCTACGCGCTGACCTTAGCCAAGCGGCTCAAGGCGATGGGTGCTGAGAAGTACCAGAACGATGGGAACCCGGTGACGTCCGGCCCCGGGTTTGGCGTCACCCTCCATCCGAAGGCCCTGGGCCAGCCCCGCTCGTGGAAGGCCCCGCGCGTGGTGTTCGTGAACTCCATGAGCGATCTCTTCCACGCCAAAGTTCCGTTGGGGTTCATCCGGGACATCTTCGACGTCATGCGCGAGACGCCGCAGCACACATATCAGGCGCTGACGAAGCGCTCACTGCGGATGGCCCGTCTAGCCGATCGCCTCGACTGGCCGGCCAACTTGTGGATGGGCGTCTCCGTGGAGGACGAGACTGTGACGGGCCGCATCGACCATCTCCGCGAGGTGCCGGCAGCGGTCCGGTTCCTCTCCTGCGAGCCCCTCATCGGACCCCTGCGGGATCTGGATTTGGCCGGCATCGACTGGGTCATCGCGGGCGGCGAGTCTGGTGCGAACCATCGCCCCATGGACCAGGCCTGGGTGGAGGACATCCGCGACCAATGCGTGTCTGCCGACGTGGCGTTCTTCTTCAAGCAGTGGGGTGGGCGGACGCCTAAGGCCAACGGGCGGCTCTTGGAGGGGCGCACCTGGGACGAGATGCCTACCTCCCGCGCCGCGCTGGCAGGATGACCGCGCGCCCATCCACCATGTCTTTGGTGTAGCCCTGGGCGATCCCGGCCTTCTGGAGATTCTTGATGGCCTGCCGTACCTCTGAGGCGCCTGCCGTGCCGAGGTGTTCGCCTAGCCAGTGGGGCACGTCGTCGCAGATCCGCACCGCCTGGCCTTGACCGAGGTGAGACGAGAGCCTCGTCTGGATAGCGGCGATGGCCCGGTTTCTGACGTCGGTCTGCTCTGCGACCACCTGCTGGTCGAACGTCTCCTGCAGGTCGAAGAGCGACCCCTGGGTGTCGTTGAGCAGTCCCTGGTAGTAGTTCTCGGAGTTGACCTGCCGCCACTTCCTGTGAGCCCGAGCCGCGGCGTCAGCGAAGAGCATGGGCGCAGCGAAGTGCTGGTAGAAGAGCATCAGCGTGAAGATCGGCCCCTCAGACGGGGTCCGGCGGATTGGGACGGAGATGACGTTGTGGGCGGTCTCTCCGGTCATGCGCTGCATGTACTCGCGCGCCACGTAGGAGGCGGCTGTAGCGGCGGAGGAGCTGTCGCCACTCACGTCAGCCTGCCGCCGAGCCTCAGCGAAGACCTCCCGCCACCACGGCCCACCAAGAAAACGGTCACCGCGGAGGAGGGTGACGGTCTCGCCACTTGAGGCGGAGGCTCCCTTCCGGACGATCCCTCCGATGCGCCACACGGTGGAGAGACTGAAGTTCAAGAGGACCTCGGTCGACCGCGCTGGCCGCAGGAGCAGCTTCGAGGCGACGACGTCGTACGGCAGGGCCGTGCCGAACGGGTCGAGAAAGAACAGAGCTGGGCGGGTGCCGATGTCGTTGAGGATCGCGTCGATCTGCTCCTCCACGGCGCCGTGGTGCAGATAGACGGGACCGGCCCCCTGCCCCTGCGCGGCGACCGCGTGCCGGAGGGTCTCCGCATGAGCCCTATCTCGCTCCACGAGGTGGATGTGCATGATGCGGTTCTGCGCTGCAAGCTTGCGTGCGATGTCCACCGCGTAGAGCGGCGACCCCTTGTGCGCGTCGTCGTACTGCCCCGCGCCGGCGTAGCCATCGACATAGGCCACCTCCCGAGGGGCCTTGCTAGCAACCTTCATGGCCCACGGTGTGAGGTAGTCCTCCAGCACCTTGAGCTTGAAGACCGCGGCGGGCTGCTGCGACGTGAAGAAGTTCGTGTTGGCGCTCATGCGCCGGCCTCGTCGCCCGGGTCCTGGTTCTCTTCCCCGACGTCGCCCCACTCCCGGGCCTGCCGGTCGCGGGTCAGCTCGAAGTCGGGGTGTGCTGCCAGATCGAAGTCGGCCGGCGCGTCGGCCGCCGCGGTCTTTTGTTCAGCGCCAGCGTCACCGCCGCGCGCTCCCCCGCGCTCGGCCGTGCCGCGCTCGCGGTCCTGATCCTGGTCTGCGTGGTCGCGCTCGTCATGGTGGTCCGTCCTACGTCGGTCGAGCATGACCCGCAGGACTGCAGCGAGCAGCTCCTGGTCATACGTCGATAGGTCAGGGGATTCCTGAACGACGTCGAGGACCGACGGGTGAAGAGCCGAGTCGAGCTCCACTCCTATGGACTCCAGCGCTGCGGTGACCACGTGGGCCACGGGCGCCCTCAGCACGAGCGCGAGCATCGTGATGTTCTCGCCCTTGATCGAGGTGACCGGGGTGGACTTGAGCCGCGCGAAGCTGGCGTGGCTCATGTCGTACCCCGCGCGGTCGGCGCGGGCAGCGAGGTCGCTGAGGGACCAGCCGTTCCGCTCCTGGGCTGGGGCGATCAGTCGGCCCAGCGAGTGCATGTCGTTCATGGCGACCAATCTGCGGTGCGATGCCAAGGGGAGCAACCGACCTCGGACACCCGCTGTTGCGTGGAAGTGGACACCGAAACGGTAGCAACAAAGGGGGTGTTGTGCCGCAGGGCGGCGCGGATACGGGGCGATCAGCGCGGACCCGGTGAGGAAGAGCCGCTTGCGACCCCATCGGTCCGCGAGGTTGCCGGTGGAGAGCAACAGGGCGGCCAGCAGCACGGCATAGAGGCTGTTCACCCACTGCGCGTCAGTGAGGTCCAAGTGCAGGTCGCCGATGATGGCGAGCGGGACCGCCCGAGGTCCCACGGCGGCCGGTTCCACGGCTCAGCGTCGCAGGGACGACGCCGCCGGGCATCAACCGCTCGACGGATCCCCGGTCCGCTGCCTGGCGTAGAGTCGGCCGGTGAGGGCGTCGACCCGACGCCGCACCCCCGCCGACGAGGAGGCCAGCCCATGTCCGTCGTGAAGATCAACGCCATCAGCGTCCCCGAGGGCGCCGGCCCGGAACTCGAGAAGCGGTTCGCCGCCCGCAAGCACGCGGTGGACCAGGAGCCGGGCTTCGAGGGCTTCCAGCTGCTCCGGCCCACCGCGGGCGAGGACCGCTACTTCGTGGTCACGACGTGGGCGTCGGAGGAGGACTTCCGGCGCTGGCGGGACGGGCGCATGCCCGCCGCTCACGCCGCCGAGCAGGGCGGCCGCCCGGCGCCGGTCGCCACGGGCGCCGACCTGCTCGAGTTCGAGGTCGTGGACCTGGGCTGACCCGGGCGCCGCAGCAGGCGCATCGCGTTCACGATGACCAGCAGCACGGACGCCTCGTGCACGAGCATGCCGACGGCCATCGTGACGCCGCCGGCGAAGACGCCGGCCAGCAGGGCCACGACGGTGACGAGGGAGATCGCGATGTTCTGCCGCATCACCCGCACCGTGCGCCGGGCCAGATCGAGCGCCTGCGGCAGCCGCTCGAGCCGGTCGCCCATCAGGGCGATGTCCGCGGTCTCGATGGCCACACCGGAGCCGGCCGCGCCCATGGCCACGCCGATGTCCGCCGTCGCCAGGGCCGGGGCGTCGTTGACGCCGTCACCGACCATCGCGACGACGCGGCCCTCGGCCTGCAGGGCCTCGATCGCCTCGAGCTTGTCCTGGGGCAGCAGGCCCGCCCGCACGTCGTCGACGCCCACCTGCCGGGCCACGGCCTGCGCGACGCCGGGATGGTCGCCGGTCAGCATCACGACCTCGCGGACGCCGATCCCGTGCAGCGCCCGGATCATGCCCGCGGCCTCGGGCCGGAGGGTGTCTGCGATGGCGAGGACGCCGAGCGGGATGCCGTCGACGACGACCGCCGCCGGGGTCCGGCCCGCCTCCGCGAGCTCGGCCGCGACGGTCTCGACCCGGTCGGTCGCGGCCGGATCCACGCCGCGCTCGCGCAGCATCGCCACGTTGCCCACGGCGACGACGCGGCCGTCCACCTCTCCGGTGAGCCCGCGGCCGAGGACGACGTCCACATCCGTGGCCAGCGGGCCGTCCAGCAGGCCGCGGTCCCGGCCTGCCGCGACGATCGGCGCGGCCAGCGGGTGGTCCGAGGCCGCCTCGAGCCGTGCGGCCCAGCGCAGCACCTCGTCCTCGGCCCCGGGCTCGAACGCGACGACGTCTGTCAGCTCGGGGGTGCCCGACGTGAGGGTGCCGGTCTTGTCGACGGCGACGGCGTCGACCTTCGCGGAGCGCTCAAGGAACTCCCCTCCCTTGATGAGCACGCCGTCCTTGGCGCCGCGGCCGATCCCTGCCACGATCGCGACCGGGATGGAGATCACGAGGGCGCCCGGGCAGCCGATGACCAGCAGGGTCAGGGCCAGGGGGACGTCCCGCGTGATCAGGCCGGTAGCGAAGGCCAGCACCATGATCGCCGGGGTGTACCAGCGGGAGAAGCGGTCCATGAACTGCTGGGTCCGCGCACGGGCCTCCTGCGCCGCCTCGACGCGGTGGATGATGCGCGCCAGCGTGGTGTCGGCGCCGACGCCCCGGGCCTGCACCTGCAGCAGGCCGGCCGTGGCGACGGTGCCCGCGTACATGGCGTCACCGTCGGTCTTCTCCGCCGGGATGGACTCGCCCGTGATGGATGCCTCGTCCACGGCGCCGACCCCGGTGAGCACCACGCCGTCCACCGGCACCCGAGCGCCGGCCTTGACGAGGACGGTCGCGCCGGGGGCCACCTCGTGGGCAGGCACGGTGCGCTGGGTCCCGTCTGCGTCCACGACGACGGCGGTCTCGGGCGCCGTGGAGACGAGGTCCGCGAGCGCCGAGCGAGTCTGAGACAGGGTCGCGTCCTCGAGGGCGTGGCCGAGGGCGAAGAGGAAGGTCACCGCGGCGGCCTCCCAGAAATTGCCGAGCAGTGACGCGCCGATCGCGGCGGTGGCGACGAGCAGGTCGATGCCGACGGTCTTCACCCGCAGGGCGGCGATCGCGTCGCGCGCGATCGGCAGGCCGGCCACGACGGCGGCGGCGAGCATCAGGCCCGCCGCCACGAGGTGTCCGGTCCCGTGGGCCAGCTGCTCGGGCGCCAGCACGAGCGAGACGGCGATCAGCAGGCCGGCCACCACGGGGCGCCGCCAGCGGCGGGACAACGCGAACCGGGCACGAGGGCGGCCCGGACGTGTGACGGCGGGGGTGGACATGGCGGACTCCGTTCGTCGGGGGCGGGGCGGTGTCAGAAGGCCGACGGCCGGGCGGTGTAGCCGACCTTGGCGACGGCCTCGACGAGGTCCTGGGCAGTGGTGGTCTGCGGGTCGTGGTCGACCTCGATGCGCTGGGTCTCGAAGTGGACCTGCGCGCCGGTCACGCCGGGCAGGGCGTCGAGGGCCTTCTCGATCTTCCGGACGCACGAGGGGCAGCTGAAGCCCTCGGCGCGGAGCAGGATGTGCGTGGTGGCGGTCATGGTCACTCCTGTGGGTCGTCACCGGCGCGGCCGCCGATGAGGCTGAGCGGACGGGCGGGTGCCCGGTCCGATCCCCGGCCTCCGGGGATGTCACTGACGCTACGAAGGAGACGGCGGGCCCGCCTTGACCGCGGTCAAGCCGCCGTGTGGGAGGCTGATGGCGTGCGTATGGACCTGCCCCTCGCCCCCATGGACGAACCAGAGCCGTGCGCGGCCCGGGTCCCGCTGTTCACCGGGCTGGATCTGGAGCAGCTGCGCCGGGTCTCCGCCCTGGCGCGGCCGCTCGTGCTCGAGGCCGGCGATGCCCTGCACCTGGCCGGTGACCGCACGGACCGCCTGTGCGTCGTGCACAGCGGCCGCCTGGCGCTGACGCTCGGCTCAGCGACCGGCCGGGAACGCGTGGTGCGGATGGTCGAGCCCGGCGACTCCGTGGGCGAGCACGAGTTCCTCACGGGCGAGCCGGCCCGGCACGGGGCGCGCGCCGTGGCCGCGACCCGCCTGTGCACCTTCTCCCACGCCGAGGTCGCCCGACTCCTGGCCGAGCATCCGGGCATCGGGGGACGCGTGATGCGGACGCTGGCCGTCCGCCTGGCCGAGGCTGAACAACGGCTGGCCCGGGAGCATCAGCCTGTCACCGCGCGGATCGCCGGACATCTGCTCGGCCTGCCGGCCCTTCGGGACGAGGCCGACCTCGTCGTGGTGCTGGCCGCGCCGAAGAAGGACGTCGCCTCGCTGCTGGGCACCACCCCCGAGGCGTTCAGCCGTGGGCTGCGCCGCCTCGCCGACGACGGCCTGATCGCCATCGAGGGCCCGCGGGTGACGCTGCTGGACCCGGATGCGCTGGAGGCCCTCGCCGCGGAATGACCGCCGTCGTCGTGGTGTCCCCGGCGGTAGGCTGGGGACTCCCCCGTCCTCCTACCCACGCAGGCCCGCAGCCCGGGCCGGGAAGCGCAGTGCCATGGCCTCCATCCGTCCCGTCACCGTCTACGGCGAGCCCGTGCTGCACAGGCGCGCGGCCGAGGTGGAGGTGATCGACGACGAGATCCGCGAGCTGATCGAGGACATGTACGTCACGCAGGAAGCCGCGCACGGCGTGGGCCTGGCCGCCCCGCAGGTCGGGGTCGGGCTGCGGATCTTCACGTGGACGTTCCCGGACTCCGGCGACGCGCCGAACGTGGGCCACGTGATCAACCCCGTGCTGACCCACCTGGACAAGGCGCCGCGGGAGGAGCCGCACCCGGACGAGCACACCGAGGGCTGCCTCTCGGTGCCCGGGCTCGGCTTCCCCCTGCAGCGCCCGACCCGCGTGCGCCTGTCCGGCCAGCGCGTGGACGGCGAGATGTTCGAGTTCGAGGCCGAGGGCTGGTTCGCGCGCATCATGCAGCACGAGTACGACCACCTCAACGGCACCCTCTACGTGAACCGGCTCGAGGGCAAATGGCAGCGGCGCTGGAAGCGCGCGCAGCGGGCCGAGCGTCTGAACGTGCCCGGTGTGACGTGGCTGCCCGGCACGGACGAGGACCCCTTCGGCCACGACGCCGACGACCACGAAGACCACGAGCACGGCCCCGACGGCGACCACGGGGACGACGAGGCCTGAGCCTCGGCTCCACGTCCGACCCGGTCGGCACACGACGACGGCCCGTCCCCTCCGCGGGGACGGGCCGTCGGTCATCGGCGGGTCAGGCCTGCGGGAAGGCGGGGACCTGCTGGCCCGCCATCTTCTCCACCACGCGGATCACCTGGTGCGAGTAGCCATACTCGTTGTCGTACCAGACGTAGAGAATGGCGTTCTTGCCGTCGTTGTTCACGAGGGTCGCCAGGCCGTCCACGACGCCGGCGCGGTCCGAGCCGACGAAGTCGGTGGACACGACCTCCGGGGAGTCCACGTAGCCGACCTGGCCGCGCAGGGGGCCGGTGAGGGACTCCTGCTTCAGGCGGGCGTTGAGCTCCTCCACCGAGGTGGGCGTGGTCAGCTCCAGGTTCAGGATGGCCATGGACACGTCCGGGGTGGGGACGCGGATGGCGTTGCCGGAGAGCTTGCCCTTGAGCTCGGGCAGGGCCTTGGCCACGGCCTTGGCGGCGCCGGTCTCGGTGAGCACCATGTTCATGCCGGCGGCACGGCCACGACGGGCGCCCTTGTGGAAGTTGTCCACGAGGTTCTGGTCATTGGTGTAGGCGTGCACGGTCTCCACGTGGCCGTGGTCGATGCCGTAGTCGTCCTGGATGACCTTGAGCACCGGGGTGATGCCGTTGGTGGTGCAGGAGGCCGCCGAGACGATCGTGTCCTGGGGCGTGATGTCGTCCGAGTTCACGCCGAACACGATGTTCTTCATCTCGCCCTTGCCCGGGGCCGTCAGCAGGACCTTCGCGGCGCCCTTGGCCTGCAGGTGCTGGGACAGGCCCTCGTCGTCGCGCCAGCGACCGGTGTTGTCGACGACCAGCGCGTCCTTGATGCCGTAGGAGGTGTAGTCCACCGTGGTCGGGTCGTTCGAGTAGATGACCTGGATCTCGGTGCCGTTGGCGGTGATCACGTCGCGGTCCTCGTCCACCACGATCGTCCCGTCGAACGGGCCGTGGATCGAGTCGCGGCGCAGCAGGGAGGCGCGCTTGATCAGGTCGTCCTCCGAGTTCTTGCGCACGACGACGGCACGCAGGCGCAGCTTGGAGCCACCGCCGGCGTGGTCGAGGAGGATGCGGGCCAGCAGGCGGCCGATGCGACCGAAGCCGTAGAGCACGACGTCCTGGGTCTCGCCCAGGCCCTCACCGGCCTTGCCCTTGACCTCGGCGAGCTCGGCGTCCAGGAAGGCCTGGACGTCCTGGCCCGAGGCCTTGTGCTTGGCGGCCAGCTCGGCCAGGTCGATGGTGGCGGCGCCCAGGTCCATCGCAGCCATGGCCTCGACCAGGGGGTAGGTGGACTCGACGCTCAGCGGGGCCTCCTGCACGCGGCGGGCGTAGCGGTGGGCCTTGATGATGTCGATCACGCCGCGGTTCACGAGGGAGCGCCCGTAGATCGAGGTGACCACGTTGTGCTCGCGGTACAGGGTGCCCAGCAGGGGGACCATCTTCTCCGCGAGCTTCTGCTGCGTGTTCCACTCGGGGGTCTGGGTCGAGGCGGTGTCTGCCACGGGAGTCCTTCCTTGAAACCTGGCGGGGCCGTCCTGGGCAGGCCCCATCCCCCGACCTCGTTGTCGGCGGACTCCGCCATTCTAGGCGAGGACACGTCCGGAGCGGCCCTGCGGTCGCGACGGGGCGTACACTGGTCGGTCGGGACGGATCGGCGGACGGCCGCGTGCCCCTGCGGGGGGTGCGAGGAAAGTCCGGGCACCACAGAGCAGGATGGTGGACAACATCCACCCGGGGCGACCCGCGGGCCAGTGCCACAGAGAGAAGACCGCCTCCGCGCCGTGTGCGCGGCGGTAAGGGTGAAAGGGTGGTGTAAGAGACCACCAGCGGCCCCGGTGACGGGGCCGGCTCGGTAAACCCCATCCGGTGCAAGGCCGAACAGGACGCGTCACGAGGGCTGCTCGCCCCAGCGTCCGGGTTGGCCGCTCGAGCCCGTCAGCGATGGCGGGCCCAGATGGATGGCCGTCACCTCGCGCGGGGCAACGCGCGCGAGGCACAGAACCCGGCTTACAGCCGGTCCGTCCCGCCTCACGGCCCCCGGCTGGGGTCAGAACCCCTCGTCGTCGAGGATCCGTTCGAACTCGAGCTCCACCACGTGCTCGCGCTCCCGCTTGTCCAGCAGGCGGTACCCGTACGACTCGCCGATCGAGACGACCTTCGCCAGGCTCGGGCGTCGCCGGTCCCGCGGCCATTCGAGCGTCACCCGGTCCTGCCCCGTGAAGGTGCGCTCCCGCAGGCGCTGCTCCACGGCCGAGGCGTGCGTGCGCTCCCGCCCACTGGAGCGGATCCCGAGCCACACGGCGGCCGCGATCACGAGCAGGACGAACGGGTACACCACGCCGAACACGTTCATGGCGGTCATCGGGCGACTCCTGGGATGCGGGGCGGCTGTGCGGACCCCACCACTGTGCCAGGTCCGGACGACGACGTCGGCCCGGGGCGCCTGGCTAGGCTGGCCCGGTGCTGATCCTGCTGCCGCCCTCCGAGGGCAAGACCGCGCCCCGCTCCGGGGCCCCGCTCGACCTCGATGCCCTCGCGTTGGCCGATGACGCCGCGGTGACGGGCGCCCGCGCGGACCTGCTCACGCGGCTCGCCGCGGTCTCGGCCGCCCCGGATGCCCTGGCGGCTCTCGGCGTCGGGGCGTCGCTCACCGGCGAGGTCGAGGCGAACACGCGCCTGGCCTCGGCCCCTGCCGCGCCCGGTCACCGGGTGTTCACGGGCGTGCTCTTCGATGCGCTCGACCACGCCTCCCTGTCCGCGGCGGCGAAGCGCCGCGCCCGCGCGTCCGTGCTGGTCTTCTCCGCGCTGTTCGGCGCCACCGCGCTGGCGGACCGGATCCCCGCCTTCCGGCTGCCCGTCGGCGCGAAGCTGCCGGGGCTGCCCGGGCTGGCCGCGCACTGGCGCCCCGTCCTGACCCCCGCCCTCGACGCGCTCGCCGCACGGGACGGCGGGCCCGTCGTCGACTGCCGCTCCGGCGGCTACGCGGCCCAGTGGCGGGCACCGGCGGAGCGGACCCTCGCGGTCGACGTGTTCCAGCTGCGCGACGGCGAGCGGACCGTCGTCTCACACTTCGCCAAGCACACCCGCGGCCTCGTGGCCCGCGCGCTGCTGGAGGCGGGGGCGCGGGAGACCTCGACGCTGGAGCGCGTCGCGGACGTGGTCGCGCGGGCCGGGGACGGCCACGGCTGGGAGGTCGAGCTGGCCCGGCCGTCCGGCGCGAAGCCCGGCGCGCTGCGGGTGATCCTGCCCGAGGGGTGACCCCGGGCGAGGCGCGGTCTGCCCGGACGCGGCCTCAGTCCTCGACGGCCACCAGCTCCACCTCGAAGCCGTCCGCGGTCTCGAGGTAGGCGGCGTAGTGGTCCGGTCCCCCGGCGTGCGGGTGGCGGTCCTCGAAGAGCAGGCGGAACCCCCGGTCGCGCGCGGCGGCGGTGAGCTCGTCCACGCGGGCGCGCGATCCGGCCCGGAAGGCCAGGTGGTTCAGGCCCGGGCGGGTGCGCTCGTGGGCGCCCGCGGCGACGTCGGGCCCGGCCTCGAGCACGAGGTACTCCCCCGCCCCCTGGTACGTCCGGCCCTCGGCCCACCCCTCGCCCGGCACGTAGCCGAGCTCGCCGAACAGCCAGCCGAGGCTCGCCTCGGCCGCCGCGAGGTCGGCGACCCAGATCTCCACGTGGTGCAGCCGGCCCGTGGGCGCGGGCGCCGGGGTCGCATCCTCCGGCGAGGCGACGGCGTCGGGCCCGTCCGCCTCCACGGCCCGGACGTCCGCGTCGGCCTCGAGGCCGGACTCGGCCACCGCCGACGCGGAGGTCGTGGACGCCTTCGCGGGAGCCGCAACGGGCACCTCTGAGGCGCCGGCGTCCCACTGCTCGCCCCGCGCGCCGGCGTCCATGGCCTCGTTGGAGAGGCGGTCGGCGTCCTTGTTCCGGTTGCGCGGGATCCATTCGTAGCTGACGCGCTCGGGGGGCAGCACGGACCGGGCCTCGGCCGCGAGGCGTCGCATGTCGTCGTGCTTGATCTTCCACCGCCCGGACATCTGCTCCACCACGAGCTTGGAGTCCATCAGCACGTGCACCCGGGCCTCCGGGTCGAGGTCCCGGGCCATCCGCAGCCCGGCCACGAGCCCGGAGTACTCGGCCACGTTGTTCGACGCCTTCCCCAGCGGGGCGGCGTCGGTCCGGAGGATCTCGCCCGTGGCCGGGTCGCGCACCAGGGCACCATAGCCGGCGACGCCGGGGTTGCCCCGCGACCCGCCGTCGGCCTCCACCTGCAGGACTCGTCCGCTCACCGTGCGCCTCCTCGTGTCCGTGATCGCGCCGTCCGACGCGGCCCCCCACTCTACTGATCGCGCCGGGGGCGGGGCCCGGGGTCAGTCCCGGATGAGGATGGCGCCGGACTCGGGGCAGCGGGCGACGGCGGCCGGCGGGAGGGCCCGGATGCGCGCGACCTCCGCGGGCGACAGCTCCGTGCCCGCGGCCGCGGACCGGTTCCCGACGAGCCGGGCCGCGCCGATGCCGCCGTTGCGCTCCCGCGCCTGCTCGTACAGGGCCAGCAACGACGCGGGGAACTCCGCGGCCAACGCCGCCCGGCGCTGGATGAGGTCCCGGCCACGCTGGGTCACGGCCTGCCCCTCGCGGCGCACCTCCGCCGCGCGGGCCTCGACCTCGGCCCGCGCCCGCTCCAGGGCGGCGTGGCCCTTCGAGAGCCGGGACTCGGCGGCGTCGGTGGCCTCCATGGCCTCGAGGGCCGCGGCCTCGTGGTCATCGAGCAGTGCGGTGAGCGTGTCGTCCTCGTGCTGCATGGCCTGCAGCTCCTTGGGCCCGCCCTGGCCCGTTTCGAGCCGCTCCCGGGTCCGGTCCCGACGGGCGCGGGTGGCGGCGGCCTTCTCGGTGGCCTCGGCCCCCGCCCGGTCGGCGGTGCGGGCGGCGTCCTGCAGACCGGGCAGCGCCTCCTCGAACTCCTGCGCACGGGCGCGCAGCCGGGCGTGCTCCGGGTCCGCCTGGAGCCGATGGACGGCGGCGCGGGCCTGGTCCAGGGCCGTGTCGAGCTCCTGGAGCTCCAGCAGCCGGGCCTGGACGGCCGGCGGTGCGGTGACCTCACTCATGCGCGACTCCCCTCGTCGGCCCGCTCTCCCCCGACCAGGAAGTCCCAGGGGTCGCTGCGGTGATCTGAGAACAGGGTGGTGACGCCCAGTCCCCGCTCCACCAGGGCGGCCTCCAGGGCGCGGGCGCCGTGCTCGAGCCACAGGGACTCGCTCGCCCAGTGCGAGACGTCCACGAGCGCGGGACGCCCATCCCCCGACGCTGCCGTCTCCCGGGCCTCCGAGGCCGGGTGGTGGCGCAGATCGGCGGTCACGTAGACGTCCGCGCCGGACGCGCGGACCGCGTCGAAGAGGCTGTCTCCGGCACCGCCGCACACGGCGACGCGGCGGATGCGCTGGGCGGGGCCGCCCGCCACGCGCACGCCGCCGGCCGTGGCGGGCAGCGCCGCGTGCACGGCCCGGGCGAAGGCGGCCAGGTCGGTCTCCTCGGGCAGGTCGCCCACCCGGCCGATGCCTTCGGCCCCGGTGCCGGCGGCGGAGGCCGTCAGGGGCGAGAGCGCTCCGGTGACGCCGACGGCACGGGCCAGCACGTCCGAGACGCCGCCCACGACGGCGTCGGCGTTGGTGTGCGCGGCGAGCAGGGCGATGCGGTGCTCGATCAGGGTGTGCAGCAGGCGTCCCTTGGCGGCGGCATGCCCGACGGCGGCGACGGACGAGGTCCCGCGCAGCAGGAGCGGGTGGTGGGTGACCACGAGGTCGGCCCCGCGGGCGACGGCCTCGTCGGCCACGGCCTGCACGGGGTCCAGCGCCCACAGGACGGTCCGCACCGGCGCCTCCGGGCGCCCGGCCACCGGCCCGACGGCGTCCCACGGCTCCGCCAGTTCCCGCGGCCACAGCCCCTCGACGACCTCGAGGACCTGCCCGAGCGTCGGCGGGGCCAGGGCATGCTCCGGCGAGGCGGGGACGGCGGGACGGGACACGGTCATACCGGCCATGATGGCCCACCCGGCCCGGGCGCGCACGACCCGGCGGCCCTGGGTGAGGGCACGGGGCGGCGTCGTCGGGAATGAAAAGCGCGGGCCGCGTTGCTGTGCCTGCCATGACCGACTTCCCCCGTACCGAGCCCCTCGGCGCCTCCGGCGCGCCCGCCGACGTCCGCGAGCTGACGCTCGCCGGCGGCTGCTTCTGGTGCCTCGACGCCGTCTACCGTCGCGTGCGGGGCGTGCTGGCCGTCGAGTCCGGCTACACCGGAGGCGACGACCCCGCCCCGAGCTACGAGTCCGTGTGCACCGGGACCACCGGCCACGCCGAGGCGGTCCGTGTACGCTTCGACGCCGCCGTCGTGCCGCCCGAGGTGATCATGGACCTGTTCTTCACCGGCCACGACCCCACGTCGTTGAACCGCCAGGGGGCCGACGTCGGCACCCAGTACCGCTCGGCCGTCTTCGCCCACGACGAGGCCGAGGCCCGGTTCTTCGCGGACGAGATCGCCCGGGCGCAGGAGAACTATGACAGCCCCATCGTCACACGCGTCGAGCCGGCGTCCGCGTGGCACCCGGCCGAAGATATTCACCAGGACTTCTATGCGCGGCGTCGTTCCAACGGATACTGCCGTGTGGTCATCGATCCGAAGCTCGCGAAGGTGCGCCGGAACTACTCCGCGTGGCTCGTGGACGCTTGAGCGGCGCCGCGGCTCGATAGCCTGACGCAGGAACACCCACTCGATCGCCCGCGCCCCGACGCGCACCACCCCCGGAGGTATCACCATGGCCCGCATCCTCGACGACATCACCCAGGCGGTCGGCGGCACGCCCCTGGTCCGGCTGAACCGCCTCGCGAAGGACCTGCCCGGTGACGTCGCCGTGAAGGTCGAGTTCTACAACCCGGCCAACTCGGTGAAGGACCGCATCGGCACCGCCATCGTCGACGCCGCGGAGGCGGCCGGCGAGCTGAGCCCCGGCGGCACCATTGTGGAGGGCACCTCCGGCAACACCGGCATCGCCCTGGCCATGGTCGGCGCGGCGCGCGGCTACCGCGTGATCCTGACCATGCCGGAGACCATGTCCACCGAGCGCCGCGTGATGCTCAAGGCATTCGGCGCCGAGATCGTGCTGACCCCCGGCGCAGACGGCATGCGCGGCGCCCTCGAGCGCGCCCAGGAGATCGTCCGCAGCACCCCGAACTCCATCTGGGCCCAGCAGTTCGCGAACCAGGCCAACGTCCAGGCCCACTACACGGGCACCGGCCCGGAGATCTGGGACGCGTCCGAGGGCGCCGTGGACGTGTTCATCGCCGGCGTCGGCACCGGCGGCACCATCACGGGCGCGGGCCGGTACCTGCGCGAGCAGAAGCCGGACGTGAAGCTCATCGCCGTCGAGCCGGCCGACTCCCCCATCCTCTCCGGCGGCCAGGCCGGCCCGCACAAGATCCAGGGCATCGGCGCGAACTTCGTGCCGGAGATCCTGGACACCGACCTCTACGACGAGGTCTACCCGGCCACCTTCGAGGAGTCCATCGAGACCGCCCGTCGGCTCGGGACCGAGGAGGGCATCCTCGGCGGCATCTCCACCGGCGCGATCATCTCGGCCGCCCTCAAGGAGGCCGCCAAGCCCGAGTCCGAGGGCAAGCTGATCGTCGCCATCGTGTGTGACTTCGGCGAGCGCTACATCTCCACCGCCCTCTTCGAGGACATCCGCGGCTGACCGCCGCCCGCTCACCGACCGCACCGACCCGAAGGGGCCGCCCGTGGGACTGTTCTCCCGCATCAAGGAAGACATCGCGACCGTCCGCAGCCATGACCCGGCGGCGCGCGGTGACCTCGAGGTGGCCCTCGTCTACTCGGGTCTGCACGCCGTGTGGGCGCACCGCGTCGCGCACCGGATGTGGCGGCACGACCGGCTGAAGATGCCCGCGCGCGTGCTCTCGCAGGTCACGCGCGCGGCCACGGGCATCGAGATCCACCCCGGCGCGTCGATCGGTCGTCGGTTCTTCATCGACCACGGCATGGGCGTCGTGATCGGCGAGACCGCGGAGATCGGCGACGACGTGATGCTGTACCACGGGGTCACCCTCGGCGGCCGCTCCCTGGCCAAGGTGAAGCGGCACCCCACGCTGCGCGACGGCGTCGTGGTGGGGGCCGGCGCCAAGATCCTCGGACCCGTCGAGATCGGGGAGGGAACGGCGGTGGGCGCCAACGCCGTCGTCGTGAAGGACACCCCCGCCGACGCGATCGCCACCGGCGTGCCGGCCACCGTCCGACCGCGCAAGGGCCCGTCCGAGGGCAAGCCGCTCGTGGACCCCGCGGAGTACGTGGACCCGGCCCTCTGGATCTGAGGGCCGGGTCCACGCCGGGTCAGTCCTGCGTGGGGTCGCCCTCGGTCGGCTGCGGCATGACGACGGGCACGCCCTCGCCGTCCACCTCGGTGCGGTCGCCGGACCACAGCGTGTGGAAGGAACCTTCGCGATCGACGCGCAGGTAGGTGTGGGCGCCGAAGTAGTCGCGCTGGCCCTGCACGAGGGCGGCCGGCAGGCGGTCGGCCCGCAGGCCGTCGTAGTACGCCAGGGCCGAGGAGAACACCGGCACCGGCACGCCCGCGGCGACGGCGGTGCCGACCACGCGGCGCCAGGCCGGCAGGGCCTCGGCGATCGCCTGGGCGAACTCGGGGGCGAAGAGCAGGTTGAGCGGCTGGCCGGGGGCGCGGGTGCCCGGCGCCGGATGGCGGGAGGTGTCGCGGCCGCCGAAGGCCTGCATGATCACGTCGAGCAGGTCGGCGCGGATGATGCAGCCGTCCCGCCACAGCGAGGCGATGGTGCCCAGGTCCAGCGACCAGCCGTACTCCTCGGCGGCGGCCGCGAGCATGTCCATGCCCTGCGCGTAGGCCACGAGCTTGGAGGCGAACAGCGCCTGGCGCACGTCCTCCACGAACGCGTCCGTGTCCTGCGGGGCGCGCTGCGCCTCCTCGTCGACGCCGGCCGCGAGGGTCTCACGGGCGACCTCGCGCACCGCGCGCTGAGAGGACAGCGAGCGGGCGAAGACGGACTCGGCGATCGCGGCCACCGGGGAGCCGACGTCGAGACCCGAGATCGCGGTCCAGCGGCCGGTGCCCTTCTGCCCGGCCTCGTCCACGATCACGTCCACGAGCGGGCGGCCCGTGGCCGCGTCCACCTGCGCGAGCACCTCGGCCGTGATCTCGATGAGGTAGGAGGCCAGGTCGGTCTGGTTCCACGCCGTGAACACCTCGGCCTGCTCGGCGGGCTCGAGGCCGCCCACACGGCGCAGCAGGTCGTAGGCCTCGCCGATGACCTGCATGTCCGCGTACTCGATGCCGTTGTGGACCATCTTCACGTAGTGGCCGGCGCCGTCCGTGCCGACCCAGGCGCAGCACGGCTCCCCCTCAAACTGCGCGGCGATCTTCTCGAGCATCGGGCCGAGGGCCTCGTAGGACTTCTCCGGACCGCCGGGCATGATCGCCGGACCGTGCAGGGCACCCTCCTCGCCGCCGGAGACACCGACGCCCACGAAGTGCAGGCCCTTCTCGGCGAGGGCCGCCTCGCGGCGGCGGGTGTCCTCGAAATGGGAGTTGCCGGCGTCGATGACGATGTCGCCCTCGTCCAGCAGGGGGACGAGTTGGTCGATGACGGCGTCCACGGGGGCGCCCGCCTTGACCATGATGAGCACCCGGCGCGGCACGGCGAGGGACTGCACGAGCTCGGCGAGCGTCTCCGTCGCCACGAACGCGCCCTCGTCACCGTGCTCGGCCACGAGCTGGTCCGTGCGGGCCCGGCTGCGGTTGTGCAGGGCCACCGTGTAGCCGTGGCGGGCGAAGTTGCGCGCGAGGTTCGCGCCCATCACCGCCAGTCCCGTGACGCCGATGTCGGCGGCGCCGACGGGGACGGTGGTGGTCTGCTCGGTCATCGCGGGGGCCTCCTGTGGCTCGGACGGTGGGACGGGCCGTGCCGGACACGGACCCGCCCCCAGCCTACGTCGACCGCGGTCAGTCCCCCACGGCGTCGCGGCCGCGGCGCACGATCAGCGGGTCCGGGGTGCCGACGACCTCGTGGTCCTTGCCCTCGTACTCGAACTGGGACAGGAAGTAGCGCATCGCGTTGAGGCGGGCCCGCTTCTTGTCGTTGGAGCGGATGGAGATCCACGGGGCGTGGTCCGTGTCCGTGTGGAGGAACATGGCCTCCTTGGCCTCCGTGTACGCCTCCCAGCGGTCCAGGGACTCGAGGTCCATGGGCGAGAGCTTCCACTGGCGGACCGGGTCGATCTGGCGGATCGCGAAGCGCGTGCGCTGCTCGGTCTGTGTCACGGAGAACCAGAACTTGGTGAGGTGGATGCCGTCGTCCACGAGCATCTTCTCGAACAGCGGCACCTGGTTCATGAAGCGGCGGTACTGCTCGTCCGTGGCGAAGCCCATCACGCGCTCGACGCCGGCGCGGTTGTACCACGAGCGGTCGAACAGCACGATCTCGCCCGCCGTGGGGAAGTGCTGGATGTAGCGCTGGAAGTACCACTGGCCGAGCTCGCGGTCCGAGGGCTTGTTGAGGGCCACGACGCGGGCGGTGCGGGGGTTCATGTGCTCGGTGAAGCGCTTGATGGTGCCGCCCTTGCCGGCGGCGTCGCGGCCCTCGAAGACGATGATGTGGCGCTGGCCGGTGTCCTCGCCCCAGTACTGCAGCTTGAGCAGTTCGATCTGCAGGCGGTACTTCTCCAGCTCGTACTCCTCGCGCGTCATGCGCGTCTCGTACGGGTAGTCCTCTTTCCACGTCTCCACGGCACGGCCCTGCGGATCGATCAGGTCGGGATCGTTGGTGTGACCGTCCGAGACGGTGTAGCCGCCGTCGCGCAGCTTGTCGATGAACTCGCGCAGGTTCTCGCGGGGGGCGTCGGGCTGCAGCAGCTCCATGGACCGTCTCCTTCACTGGGTGCGTCACCGTGCCCGCCCGTCCCCTCCTCGGTACGACGGAGGCGGGCCGCGGCCTGTGCTCTTCACACCATTATGGGTGGGCGGCGGACGAGGAAGCCGGGCCCGGCAGCGCAGCCGGGTGAACAGCAGGTGAACCCTGGGAGGCGAACGGTCACGACCCCGGGCCGACGAACGCCGGCCGGCTCAGCCGCGCGGGCCGACGCCCAGGAGCTCGTCGATCGCCGCGACGGCGGCACGCGCCGCGTCGACGTCGGCGAACTGGGCGACGGCGTCGTCGTACCGGCGGTGCCCGGGAAGCTTGAGGCCGACGGAGGCGCCGTCCGTGGCGGGGAGGATCCAGATCCGGCCGCGCGGCTCGACGTCGCGCTGCTCGGCCACGTCGGCCTCCTCGAACTCGCGGTCGTAGCCGGCCCACTCGATACCGGGCCGCGGGGTGTCGGCACCGTCGAGGACGTCACGGCCGCCCATGCGCAGACAGGTGACGGACTGCAGGAGCGCGTCCAGGGTGCGGGCGGCGGCCTTGCCGGCCAGCTCGTCCTGGAAGAGGGCGAGGATGGACCATTGCCCGTCCTGGAGGAAGAGCATGGTCTGCTGCGCCTCGCCCCCGGTGATGACGGCGAGGTGACGGGCGGCGCCGTCGGGACGTGCGGGCAGCTTCCAGAAGCCGAGGGGGGTCGCGGACATGCGCTCCACCCTAGTGCGCCCCGGACGCCGACGACGCGCCGCCGCCCGGCCCCTGCCCCGCATCCCGGGTTGAGTTGTCGCGGGTGCGCGGGCCCGTCACCCGCGACAACTCAACCCGGGATGCGGGAGGGTGGGCCGATGGGCCTGCTCCGCGACCTCCTCACCCGCCGCTCCGCCCGCGACCGCTCCTCCGACCCGCCGGCGACGCTCGGCCGACACCTCGACAACGCCGCGGCGATCGTGGCCGCCGCACGCCGGGCGGACGTTCCCCTCGCGGTGGCGGCGGCCCTGGCCGAGCTCGAGTCCGGTGGCCGGAACGTCTTCGGGCACGACGCCGGCGGCGTGCACAGCGCCCCGCGCGGGACGGACGTCCTCGTGACCCGGGAGCGCTATGAGGAGCTCGTGGCCCGGGTGGCGCAGGGGGAGACGTCCAACGGCGTGGGGCCCGCGCAGATCACGTGGCCGCCGTACTTCGCGCAGGCGGCGGAGCGCGGTCTCCACCTGTGGGAGCCGGAGGACAACCTGGCCTTCGGGCTGGAGATCCTGCGCGGTCACCTGCGCGGCGACCTCTCCGCGGAGGGGATCGCCCGGGCGGGGACGCTCTACAACGCCGGGACGCTGTCCGACGGGGTCACCGCCTACGGCCGGCGCCTCGCCGCGGCGAGCCGCGCATGGGCCGAACGCCTGGGCGAGCCCGCCCCGCCGCCGGTCAGGCCAGGTTGACCAACAGCACGTAGGCCAGCGTGCCGGCGGCGATCGAGACCAGGGTCCGCCGCCCGGCCAGCAGATGCACGACGACGGTCACCGCCGCCGCGAACAGCGCGTGGGCCACCCGCGTCCCGTCCACGGGCTCTCCGGGGGCCAGCGCCGCGGCGTCGAGCAGCATCACCAGGGCCAGGATGGTCAGCACGCCGGCGGGCATCCACACCGCCAGCCGCGCGGCGAGCACGGACTCCCGCAACGGCTGCAGCAGGGCGAACGGCACCGCGCGCAGGCAGAAGGTCACGAGGCCCGCGACGACGGCCGCGGCCACCAGGTACGCGGCGCCGGTCATCGGGGGTCCTCCCCGGCGCCGGGCTCGGCATCCGTGCCGGCCCGCTCCCCCGTCGCGGCGACGACGGGCACCGGTCCGGTGACGGGCACGGGCTCGGGCAGCGGCAGGGCGGTCCCGCGTGCGGCGAGCACGTGGAACGCGATCAGGACCGCGGCGTAGAGGGCGAAGGCGACGACGAGCACCTGCGCCGGCGCCAGCAGCAGGGCCACCCCGACGGCGACCGCGGCCGCCAGCACGAGGGGCAGCTGGGCCCGCGTGCGGGCGGCGTCCATGGCGAGCACGATGAAGAGGGCGACGAGCGCGAACTCCAGGCCCTCCACCGGTCCGGGCAGCAGCCAGGCCACGGCCACCCCGGCGAGGCCCCCGAGCACCCAGTACGCATGCAGCGCGACCTGCATGGCGACCAGTCGGGGGCCGGTCCAGCCGCGAGGCCGGGCGGCGGCGATGGCGTAGGCCTCGTCGATCAGGGCGCCCATCGAGTAGATCCGCGCGAAGCGCCCCCGGACCACGCGCAGCGGGAAGCTGAACGCATAGAACACGTGGCGGAAGTTCACCAGGAACACCGTCACGGCGATCGTGAGCAGCGGGGTGCCCGCCACCACCAGCGAGACGAGCAGCAGCTCGACGGACCCGGCGAACACGACCACGGAGAACAGGGGTGCGACCCACGCGGGCAGCCCGGCCTGGACCACGAGCATCCCGAAGGCCATGCCCAGCGGGAACAGGCCGAGGCCGGCGCCCAGCGTCACGGCGACGCCGGAGCGCACCTCGGCCCACCGCGAGGGCGTAACGGGGGCGCGCAAGGACTCTGTCGAGGAGCTCATGATGGTGAGCATGGTCTCACACGCGCTCGGCGGGCCAGCGACATGACGGGGCGGGGTGTCACGCCATGTCACGGCCCCGCGATCGGTGCACCCGGAGGGACTCGAACCCCCGACCCTCTCGGTGTAAACGAGATGCTCTGACCGACTGAGCTACGGGTGCCGGTGTCCGTCCAGGCTACCGGTCCGCGAGCAGGTCGCGCGTCGCCGCCTCGTGCTCGCTCCGGGTGCGTGCCTGTCCCGGGGCGGCGACCACGCGCGCGGCCTCGACCCCGTCCGCGTCGAGCAGCACGGAGACGCGGCGGGGCCGCCCGGTCTCCACGTCGAAGACGTCGAGGGCACGGCAGGCCGCGCCGTGGGGCCAGAAATCGGAGAGCAGGGTGAGCGGCTCCGGCAGTGCCAGCTCCTCGCGGACGCGGCGCAGCACGGGGGCGGCATCACACGAGACCACGCGGACAGCCACATCGTCGACCGCCACGTCCTCGGCGAGCGCCCCGATCCAGCCGAGCTCGTCCGTGCACACCGGCGTGAACGCCCCGGGCAGGAAGACGAGCCACGTGCCCCGCGGCCCGGCGGCGTCCTGGGGCCCGCGCGTCGGCGGCCACGGCCACGTCTGGCCGTGGTCGTCGCGCAGCGCGGGGACGACGTCGGCGCCCCGCGTCCCGCCGGACGGGGGCTCAGCCACCGCGCTTCTGGACGAGCTTCTGAGCGGCCCAGTCCTCGGAGGCACCGGCCCCGGTGGTGGCGTGCAGGCCCGCGGTGGAGGCGGCCTCGGCGACGTCCGCCGGGCTGACGTGGCCGGGGCGCCCCTTGCGGGGGGTCATGATCCAGACGGGGCCGGCATCGAGGGAGCGCTGGGCGTCCACGAGGGCGTCCGCGAGATCCATGACGTCGCCGTCGTCCGCGCGCCACCAGAAGAGGACCGCGTCCGCCGGCTCCTGGTCGTCCTCGGTCAGCAGCTCCTCGCCGAGCGCGTCCTCGAGCGCGTCGCGGAAGGTGACGTCGACGTCGTCGTCGTACCCCCACTCCTGCACCAGGTCGCCCCTCGAGAGGGCGAGCTCCGCCAGCAGGGCGCTGTCCGTCGAGGTCGGCGTCGACCCAGCCTGCATAGTGTCCGGTCCTCCTTGATGGTGGCGGGCACTGCGGCCCGCGCCGTCGAGCGGGTGATGATGACCACCATACGCCGTGGACGCCGCCGTTCCGGGGCCTCCGGCCGGGCGGACGCGGCGGCTCCGGTCTACTCTGGGGAGGAACAGACGCACTCTCCGGGCGACGCGCCCGGCTCGGCGTCGCGGGCCCGGACCGGATCGTCTGCCCGCAGCCCACCGCGGAGCACCCCTCCGCACGAGAACCAGGAGGCACCGTGAGCGCAGCCGAAGAGAGCTCGCAGATCCGCAGCGGTCTGACCGACCAGCTCCCGGACAAGGATCCCCAGGAGACGTCGGAGTGGATCGAGTCCCTCGACGGACTCATCGAGGAGCGCGGCACGGAGCGGGCGCAGTACATCATGCGCTCCCTCATGCAGCGCGCGAGCGCCCAGTCCGTCGCCCTGCCCTACGTGACCACCACGGACTACGTGAACACGATCCCGGCGGACCAGGAGCCGGAGTACCCGGGCGACGAGGAGCTCGAGCGCCGCTACCGCAACTACCTGCGGTGGAACGCCATGGCCCTCGTGCAGCGCGCCCAGCGCGACGGCGTCGGCGTCGGCGGTCACATCTCCTCCTACGCAGGCCAGGCGACCCTCTACGAGGTGGGCCTGAACCACTTCTTCCGCGGCCAGGACCACCCGGGCGGCGGCGACCACATCTTCTTCCAGGGCCACTCCTCGCCGGGCAACTACGCCCGCGCGTTCCTCGAGGGCCGCCTGACCGAGGAGGACCTCGACGGCTTCCGCCAGGAGAAGTCCCGCCAGGGCCACGGCCTGCCCTCCTACCCGCACCCGCGGATGATGCCGCACTTCTGGCAGTACCCCACCGTGTCCATGGGCCTGGGGCCGATGAACGCCATCTTCCAGGCGCAGACCAACCGGTACCTGCACAACAACGGCATCAAGGACACCTCCGACCAGCACGTGTGGGCCTTCCTCGGCGACGGCGAGATGGACGAACCGGAGTCGCGCGGCCAGCTGCACATCGCGGCCAACGACAAGCTCGACAACCTCACCTTCGTCATCAACTGCAACCTGCAGCGTCTCGACGGGCCGGTGCGCGGCAACGGCAAGATCGTCCAGGAGCTGGAGTCCTACTTCCGGGGCGCCGGCTGGAACGTCATCAAGGTCCTGTGGGGCCGCGAGTGGGATCCGCTGCTCGAGGCCGACGACGAGGGCGAGCTCGTGCGCATCATGAACGAGACGCTCGACGGTGACTACCAGACCTACAAGGCCGAGTCCGGCGGCTTCGTGCGCGACCACTTCTTCGGCCGGTCCTCCGTCACCAAGGAGATGGTGGCGGACATGACCGACGACGAGATCTGGGGCCTCAAGCGTGGCGGCCACGACTACAAGAAGGTGTACGCCGCCTACAAGGCCGCCATGGAGCACAAGGGCCAGCCCACCGTGATCCTGGCCCACACCATCAAGGGCTACGGCCTGGGCAAGTCCTTCGAGGGTCGCAACGCCACGCACCAGATGAAGAAGCTGACGGTGGACGACCTCAAGGTGTTCCGGGACCGCCACCGCATCCCGATCTCGGACGAGCAGATCGAGAAGGACCCGTACAACATCCCGTACTACCACCCGGGCGCCGACGCCCCGGAGATCACGTACATGATGGAGCGGCGCAAGGAGCTGGGCGGCTTCGTGCCGGAGCGGCGCAGCGACTACCACGCGATCCCGCTGCCCCCGGAGTCCGCGTACAAGCAGGCCCGCAAGGGATCGGGCAAGCAGCAGGCCGCCACGACCATGGCGTTCGTGCGCCTGCTCAAGGACCTGATGCGGGACAAGAACATGGGACCGCGCTTCGTGCCGATCATCCCGGACGAGGCCCGCACCTTCGGCATGGACTCGTTCTTCCCGACCGCGAAGATCTACAACCCCAAGGGCCAGAACTACCTGTCCGTGGACCGGGACCTGTTCCTGTCCTACAAGGAGTCCCCGCAGGGGAAGATCTACCACGTCGGCATCAACGAGGACGGCGCCACCGCGGCGTTCAACGCGATCGGCACGGCGTACTCCACGCACGGCGAGCCGATGATCCCGGTGTACATCTTCTACTCGATGTTCGGCTTCCAGCGGACCGCGGACAACATCTGGGCCGCAGGCGACCAGCTCGCGCGCGGCTTCATGATCGGCGCCACCGCCGGGCGCACCACCCTCGCCGGCGAGGGCACCCAGCACATGGACGGTCACTCCCCCGTCCTGGCGTCCACGAACCCGGCCGTGAAGCACTACGACCCGGCGTACTCGTACGAGATCGCCCACATCGTGCGCCAGGGCCTGGAGGACATGTACGGCGACCACGACCGCGGGGACGACGTCCGCAACGTCATCTACTACCTCACGGTGTACAACGAGCCGATCACCCACATCGAGGAGCCCGAGGGCCTCGACGTGGAGGGCCTGCTCAAGGGCATTTACCGTCTCTCCGAGGGCCAGGGCGACGGCCCGAAGGTCCAGCTCCTGGGCTCCGGCGTCTCCGTGCCGTGGGCGCTCGACGCCCAGCGGATCCTCTCCGAGGAGTGGGGCGTGAACGCCTCCGTGTGGTCGGTAACCTCCTACAACGAGCTGTACCGCGACGCCGTCGCGGCGGAGAAGGACGCCCTGAAGGACCCGTCCGCCACCCCGCGCGTGCCCTACGTGACGCAGGCGCTGCAGGGGGCCGAGGGCCCGATCGTGGCCACCTCGGACTACTCCACCTCGTGGACGAACCAGATCCGCCCGTTCGTGCCGAACCGCTTCTCGGCGCTCGGCGCCGACGAGTTCGGCTTCGCGGACACCCGCGCCGCCGCCCGTCGGTACTTCCTCATCGACACTCACTCGATGGTGGTCCGCGCGCTGCAGCTCCTCGAGGAGGAGGGCGAGGTCGAGCGGGGCACGGCCGCGAAGGCGCACGAGAAGTACCGCCTGGACGACGTCAACGCCGGCACCACCGGCATCGCGGGCGGCGACGCCTGACCCGCATGCCGCGGGGAGGCCGACGCCCTCCCGTCCCGACGCCGGCCGCTCGCCTCCGCCAGGGAGGCGAGCGGCCGGCGTCGTCGCTGTAGGAACCCCACAACACGCGCCTAGGATGAAGCGCATGCCCGAGCCCCGCCCCGCCGCCCCTCGCCCCGTGAGCACCGACGGGCTGGCCCGCCTCAGGAGCCACCTGGGGGCCCTGAACACGGCGGTGCTGCAGCGGCTGGACGCCACCCTGCCCTGGTACCGCCGACTCACCCCGGACGAGCGCAGCGCCCTCGGGCTCGTGGCCCAGCGCGCCCTGCAGGGCTTCCTCACGTGGTTCGAGCGGCCCACCTCCACGGGCCACGTCCTGCAGGACGTCTTCGGGCCCGCGCCCACCGATCTCACCCGGGCGATCTCGCTGCAGCGGGCCCTCCAGCTCATCCGGACGATGGTGGACGTCGTCGAGACGCGGGTGCCGGAGCTGCTGGCCGAGCGCGACCAGGCGCCCGTCCGCGAGCACATCCTCCACTACTCGCGCGAGGTCGCGTTCGCGCTCGCAGACGTGTACGCCCGGGCCGCGGAGATGCGCGGAGCGATGGACTCGCGGCTCGAGTCGGTCCTGCTGGACGCGGTGCTGCGCGGGCAGGACCCGGACGAGATCCGGCACCGGGCCACCGCGCTGGGCTGGCGTGGGGACCACGACGTGATGGTCATGGCGGGTCTCGCCCCGGGGCAGGACAAGCCCGCGTTCATCCCGGACCTGCGGCGGGCCGCGGCGAGGCTCGACTGCGACCTGCTCGTGGGCGTGCAGTCCGAACGGCTCGTCCTCGTGGTCGGCTCGGTGCGGGACGCGCGGGCGGTGGGCGAGGCGCTCGCGCCCTGGTTCGCGCCGGGACCGGTGATCGTGGGACCCGTCGTGGACTCGCTGGTCTCGGCGCACGTCTCGGCGCGGCACACCCTCGCCGGGCTCAGCGCCGCGGCCGCCCACCCCCGGGCGAGCCGGCCCACCCCGGCGGAGGACCTGCTGCCCGAGCGGGCGCTGCTGGGCGACCCCACGGCCCGGGAGGCCCTCGTGGACGGGGTGTTCACGCCCCTGGCCGACGCCGGCACCTCCCTGCTGGAGACCGTGGACGCGTACGGCGCGCTGGGCCACTCGCTCGAGGGCACGGCCCGCGAGCTGTTCGTCCACGCGAACACCGTGCGGTACCGCCTCAAGCGGGTGGCCGAGGTGACCGGCTGGGACCCGCTGGTCCCTCGCGACGCGTACGTCCTGCAGACCGCGATCACCCTGGGCCGGCTCGCGGGGGCGCGGCCGACGACCGGGACAGGCTCGGACTGAGCCGGGGCGGCGCCCCCCCACTTGTAGAAACCCTCCAAACCCACTGGCCGTGCTTCGTGGCGCGATCTGCCCGGGATGGCGGCCGATCCTGACACGATGGAGGAATGCTTGCCATCGTGTGCCCCGGACAGGGGTCCCAGACGCCCGGCTTCCTCGCCCCCTGGCTCGAGCTGGACGGGACCCGCGACCTGCTCGCATCCCTCTCCGACGCCGCGGGCGTGGACCTGATCCGCCACGGCACCGAGTCGGACGAGGAGACCATCAAGGACACCGCCGTCGCCCAGCCGCTGATCGTGGCGGCCGGCCTGGTGGCCGCCGCGGCCCTCGAGGCGGACGCCGCCGCACCGAAGTCGACCGTCGTGGCCGGCCACTCCGTGGGCGAGGTCACCGCGGCCGCCGTCACCGGCGTGCTGTCCCCCGCCGAGGCCCTCTCCCTGGTGCGCGTGCGCGCCACCGGCATGGCCCGGGCCGCCGCGGCCACGCCCACGGGCATGGCCGCCGTCGTGGGCGGGGACCAGGACGAGGTCCTCGCGGCCATCGACGCGGCGGGCCTGGCGCCCGCCAATGTCAACGGCGCCGGCCAGATCGTCGCCGCCGGCACCGCGGAGGCCCTCGGCGCGCTCGCCGAGTCCGCCCCCGCCCGCGCCCGCGTGATCCCGCTCAAGGTGGCCGGCGCGTTCCACACGGAGCACATGCGCCCCGCCGTGGACGACCTCGCGACCCACGTCGCCGGCCTCTCCCCCTCGGACCCGCGCCTGCCCCTGCTGTCCAACCGGGACGGCGAGACCGTCGAGTCCGGCACGGACGTGCTCGCCCGGATCGTGGACCAGGTCACCCGCCCGGTCCGCTGGGACCTGTGCATGGCGACCATGGCCGCGCGGCAGGTCACGGGGGTCCTGGAGCTGCTGCCCGGTGGCACACTGACCGGACTGGCCAAGCGCGGCCTCAAGGGCACAGCGCAGCTCGCCGTGAAGACCCCCGAGGACCTGGACGCCGCGCGGGCGTTCCTGGCCGAGCACTCGGCCTGAACCCCGCGCACCGCCCGGCAGAGAGAGGCACCATGACCGTCACCCTGAAGCAGCACGAGCGCCCCGCGGCCAGCCGCATCGTGGCCGTGGGCGCCTACCGCCCGGCGAACCTGGTCCCGAACGAGGACCTCATCGGCCCCATCGACTCGTCGGACGAGTGGATCCGCCAGCGCACCGGCATCGTCACACGCCAGCGCGCCACGGCGGAGGAGACCGTGCCCGTCATGGCCGTGGGCGCCGCCCGGGAGGCCCTCGAGCGGGCCGGCCTGCAGGGCTCGGACCTGGACGCCGTGATCGTCTCGACCGTCACCTTCCCGCACGCCACCCCCTCGGCCGCGGCCCTCGTGGCGCACGAGATCGGGGCCACCCCGGCACCCGCCTACGACGTCTCCGCCGCGTGCGCCGGCTACTGCTACGGCGTGGCCCAGGCCGACGCGCTCGTGCGCTCCGGCACCGCGCGGCACGTGCTCGTGGTCGGCGTCGAGCGCCTCTCCGACGTCGTGGATCCCACGGACCGTTCCATCTCCTTCCTGCTGGGCGACGGCGCGGGCGCCGTGATCGTGTCGGCCGCGGACGAGCCGGGCATCTCCCCCTCGGTGTGGGGTTCGGACGGGGAGCGCTGGTCCACGATCTCCATGACGCACTCGCAGCTGGAGCTGCGCGATGCCGTGGAGCACGCCCGCACCACGGGCGACGCCTCGGCGATCACCGGCGCGGAGGGGATGCTCTGGCCCACGCTGCGCCAGGACGGGCCCTCCGTCTTCCGCTGGGCCGTGTGGTCGATGGCGAAGGTGGCCCGCGAGGCCCTCGACGCCGCGGGCGTGGAGCCCGAGGACCTCGCCGCGTTCATCCCGCACCAGGCCAACATGCGGATCATCGACGAGTTCGCCAAGCAGCTGAAGCTGCCGGAGTCCGTCGTCGTGGCCCGGGACATCGCGGACGCCGGCAACACGTCGGCCGCGTCCATCCCGCTGGCCATGCACCGTCTGCTGGAGGAGAACCCCGAGCTCTCCGGCGGCCTGGCCCTGCAGATCGGCTTCGGCGCCGGGCTGGTCTACGGCGCCCAGGTGGTCCGCCTCCCCTGAGGCGGCGCCGTCTGATTCACTGTCCACGTACACCTCACACCCCTACCGAAGGAGACGCCCCATGGCTTCCAAGGAAGAGATCCTCGCCGGCCTCGCCGAGATCGTGAACGAGGAGACCGGTCTCGACACCGCCGAGGTGCAGCCGGAGAAGTCCTTCACGGACGACCTGGACATCGACTCGATCTCGATGATGACCATCGTGGTCAACGCCGAGGACAAGTTCGGCGTGAAGATCCCGGACGAGGAGGTCAAGAACCTCAAGACCGTCCAGGACGCCGTCGACTTCATCGACGGCGCCCAGGCCTGATCGGCCCACGACGGCGGCGGGCCCGGCCCGCCCCGTCCCCTCGGTGAGCGCCGGGGGCGCGTGAGCGCCCCCGGCCCCCGACACCCTCGACTTCCGGCACCCCGGCGAGCGCCGCGCATCGTGCCGACGACACCCCTCCGCCCGATCCCCACTCGAGACCCAGAGGCAGCAGACCCATGACCCGCACCGCAGTGATCACCGGCCTCGGCGCCACCACGCCCATCGGCGGCGACGTGCCCACCTTCTGGTCCCACGCCCTGCAGGGCGTCTCCGGTGCGCGCACCATGGAACACGACTGGGTGGAGAAGTACGAGCTGCCCGTCACCTTCGCGGCCGAGCTGGCCGTGCCCACCTCAGAGGTCCTCTCCAAGGTGGAGCAGAAACGCCAGGACCCGGCCACCCAGATGGCGACCGTCGCCGCGCGCGAGGCCTGGAAGGACGCCGGCCTCGAGGGCGCGGAGGTCGACGGCGACCGGCTCGCCGTGGCCTTCGGCACCGGCATCGGCGGCGTGTGGACCCTCCTGGACGGCTGGGACACCCTGCGCGAGCGCGGCCCGCGCCGCGTGCTGCCCATGACCGTCCCGATGCTCATGCCCAACGGCGCCGCCGGCGCGCTCTCCCTCGAGTTCGGCGCCCGTGCCGGCGCCCGCACGGTGGTGTCCGCGTGCGCCGCCGGCACCGAGGCGCTCGAGACCGCGCTGCTGCTCGTCCGCTCCGGCCAGGCCGACGTCGTGATCTGCGGCGCCGCCGAGGCCGCCGTGCACCCGCTGCCGATGGCCGCGTTCGCCGCGATGCAGGCGCTGTCCAAGCGCAACGACGACCCACAGGCCGCGTCCCGCCCCTACGACGTGGACCGCGACGGCTTCGTCCTCGGTGAGGGCGCCGGCGTCATGGTGATCGAGTCGGAGGAGCACGCGAAGGCCCGCGGCGCGCGCGTGTACGCCGAGCTGGCCGGCGCGGGCGTCAGCTCCGACTCCCACCACATCACCGCGCCCGAGCCCGAGGGCCTGGGCGCGACCCGTGCGATGCGCGCCGCCCTGAGGTCGGCCGACATCACCCCCGAGGACGTGTGCCACGTGAACGCCCACGCGACGTCCACACCCAAGGGCGACGCCCCGGAGTACCTGGCCATGCGGGCCGTGTTCGGCGACCACCTGGACCAGGTGCAGGTCTCGGCCACGAAGTCCCAGACCGGCCACCTGCTGGGCGCCTCAGGCGCGATCGAGTCGATCCTGTCCGTGCTCGCCGTGCACCACGGCCAGGCGCCCGTGACCATCAACCTGGACCACCAGGACCCGGAGATCCCGCTGAACGTGGTCACCGGCTCCCCCGCCCGCCTGCCCGAGGGGCCGCGCGTGGCCGTGAAGAACTCGTTCGGGTTCGGCGGCCACAACGCGGTGGCCGTGTTCCGCAGCGTCTGAGCCGGAGCGCCGCCGGCCGGGCGAAGGCTCAGACAGCGCGGTGCAGCCAGCGCACGTTGGCGTGGGCGGCGGCCAGCCGGAACGGCTCGAGCTCATCGTCCCAGGCCTCGCCGAGCGCGAGGGAGAGTTCGTGCATCAGCACGCTGGGGTCGCCCGCACCGGCCTCGTAGGCGTACCGGATGCGGTCCTCGGAGACCATGATGTTGCCGGAGACGTCCGTGGTGGCGTGGAAGATGCCGAGGTCCGGGGTGTGGGACCAGCGCGAGCCGTCGACCCCGGCGGACGGCTCCTCCGTGATCTCGAAGCGCAGGTGCGGCCAGCCACGCAGGGCGGAGGCCAGACGCGCGCCGGTGCCGGCGGGCGCCGTCCAGTGCACCTCGGCGCGGTGCTGGCCGGGCGCGACCGGCTGACCCTCCCACTCCACCGAGGTCGCGGGGCCGAGCACGGAGCTCAGCGCCCACTCCACGTGGGGGCAGAGGGCGGTGGGGGCGGAGAGGATGTGGACCACGCCGCGGGTATGGGTGCTGGTCATGGATGCCTCCGAGGGTGCGATGCGGTGCGTCTTCCCCTACGACCACGTCGCGGCTCCGGTGGATCCTGGGGCCATTGTGCACCAGGGATGCCGGGCCGGCAACGAGGCGGTGCGCCGCCGCGCGTGTCGCGGTGGCGCAGTGGAGGGGCCGGGGGCGCTCCGGGGAGGCGTCAGGCGCGTGGGTGGGCCTGCCGGTAGCCCTCGCGGAGGCGATCGATCGAGACGTGCGTGTAGACCTGCGTGGTGCGCAGGGATGCATGGCCCAGCAGCTCCTGCACGCTGCGCAGGTCGGCGCCGCCGTCGAGGAGGTGGGTCGCGGCCGTGTGGCGCAGCGCGTGCGGCCCGCGGGCCGCGGTGTCCCCCAGGCCCTCGAGCGCCCGGTCGACGACGGTGCGCGCCTGGCGCACCCCCAGCCGGCCGCCGCGTGCGCCGAGGAAGAGGGCGGGGCCGGAGTCCGGCCGGGCCAGGCGGGGGCGACCGAGCCGCTCCCACGCCTGGAGGGCGCGGCCCGCGGGTGCGCCGTAGGGGACGGTGCGCTGCCGGTCTCCCTTGCCGGTCAGCCGGACGACGCCGCGGCCGGCCTCGAGGTCGTCCACGTCCAGGGCGGAGAGTTCGGCCACCCGGGCGCCCGTGGCGTAGAGCAGCTCGAGCAGGGCGGCGTCCCGCAGGGCCAGCGCGTGGGCGGCGGGGTCGTCGCCCGCGGCGGCCGCGTCCACACGCTCCTGGGCGGCCGCGAGGAGCCGGGTCGCCTGCTGCTCCTGGAGCACGTGGGGCAGCGTCCCCTCGGGCCGGGGCGAGCGCAGCCGCAGGGCGGGGTCGTCGGAGCGCAGGCCCTCGCGGCGCAGCCAGGCCGTGAAGGTGCGGACGGCGGCCACCCGGCGGGCCAGGGTCGCGCGGGCGAGGCCGGACCCGCTCATGGCCGCCAACCAGCCGCGCAGGTCCTCGATGTCCAGCTCGGGGAGGACGTCCGGTGCGCTGGGCCCGTGGCGAGCGGGAGCATCGTCGTCCACGGGGGGCGTCCCCGCGGTGGCGGCTGTGCCGGCGACGTAGTCGATGAGGGAATGCAGATCGGCGAGGTACGCGCGCACGGTCTGGGGGCTGCGGTTCCGCTCGTGGCGCAGGTGCTCCTCGAACGCCTCGAGCCAGGCCGTGTCCCGGGGCGAGGGGGCGCGCGGGGCCGGGGCGGGACGGACGGAGGACGACGGGGCCATCCCCCCACTCTGCCATCCGCCCCAGGGCGGCGCCGCCCGGGAGCACGCGGCCGGAGGTCATCCCCGCCGCCACCGGTCCTCGACCCGTTCGGCCAGGCCCGCCCGCTGCAGCCGGGACAGGCAGGCCAGGACGGTGGGCAGCGCGAGCCCGGCGCTGACGGTGATCCGGTCGGCGGGCACGGCCTGGCGCAGGGGCAGCGCCTCGTGGACGAGGGCCTCCTCCATCGTGAGCCCGTCGGTGGGCCTTGCGGCGGGCTCGGGAGCTGCCCGGGCGGAGGTCCTCCCGCCCGTGTCGCCGCTCCGGGCGGGCCCCTGACCGAGCAGGGCGAGGGCCTCCTGCTCGGTGGTCACGAGACGGGCGGGGCTCTCCTGCAGCAGACGGTGGCAGCCGGCCGAGCTGGGCGAGGTCACGGGGCCGGGGACGACGCCCACCTCGCGGCCGAGGCCGAACGCGTGGCCCGCCGTGTTCTGCGCCCCCGACCGCCAGCGCGCCTCGACCACCAGCACGGCCCCCGCGAGCGCGGCGATGACCCGGTTGCGCTGCAGAAACCGGTACCGCGTGGGACTCGCACCGGGCGGCATCTCGGACACGAGCAGCCCGGCGGCCATCACCGCGCGAAGCAGGTCCTCGTGGCCGGCCGGGTAGAACCGGTCGAGGCCGCCGGCCAGCACCGCCACCGTGGGCGGGACGCCGTCGCGATCCGCCGCGTCTTCCGGTGCGGCGGGCGCCTGCAGCGCGGCCCGGTGGGCGGCGCCGTCGATGCCGTACGCACCGCCGGAGATCACGCACGCGCCCTGCTGGACGGCGTGGGCGGCGCAGCGGGCGGTCACGGTCCGTCCGTACGCGGTCGCCTCCCGGCTGCCGACGACGGCGAGCATCCGGTCCGCGGGAGGCAGCGTTCCGGAGCCGCGGAACCACAGGCCCAGGGGCGCCTCCTCGCCCAGGTCCGCCAGGGCGGCGGGCCAGGCGTCGTCTTCGGGGATCAGCAGGCCTCCCCCGAGCCGGTGCAGAGTCACGAGGTCACGCTCCGGCTCCAGCCGGGCGGCCCGGGGCGCCCAGCGGGCCAGCCCCGCGGCCCAGCGCCGGGGCAGCGTGTCGGGCGCGCCGGCGAGATCGGCGAGCAGATCGCGCTCGGCGGGCTGGATCGTCTCCCGGCCCGTGAGCAGGGCGAGCGCCCGCTCCGGCCCCAGCGCCGTGACGGTCTGCACCGCGAGCGCGTCCCCGGGCTCGACCAGCCGGGTCAGGGCGGCGCGGGCGAGCCGGGCGGCGTCCGGCCGGCGCGGCCCGGCGACGTGGTCTGCCGCCGGGGTGACGTGGGTGGTCATGCGTCCTCCTCGTTCTGGTGGCGCAGCGTGAGTGCCACGTCGGTGTCCTCGGGTGCGGGCCGTTCGGCGCCGCGCAGGTCTGCCAGGGTCCAGGCGAGGCGCAGGACGCGGGCGTGGCCGCGCGCGCTCAGCAGGCCCTGGTCGACGGCGTCGTCCGCGGGTCGGCGGGCCGCCCGGGGCACGGCGTACGGGCCGTGCCGCAGCACCCCGGCGGGGACGTGTGCGTTGCGGCGCAGCCCAGGCGGGACGACCCCACGCTCGGCGGCGGTGGCCCAGCGCCGGGCCTGCCGGTCGGCGGCGGCGGCGACCCGGACGGCCACCTGTGACGTGGTCTCGGAGGCGGGCGCCCCCGTGAGCTGCCTGGCCTCGACGGGCCGCACGGTGACCTGCAGGTCGACGCGGTCCAGCAGCGGCCCGGAGAGCCGCTGGGCGTAGCGGCGGCGTTCGGGCACGCTGCACCGGCATTCGACGCCCGTGCCGCCGCCCTTGCCGCACGGGCAGGGGTTGGCGGCCAGCACCAGCTGGAACCGGGCCGGGTAGACGACGGCGCCGAGGGCCCGGTGCAGCAGCACCTCCCCGGACTCGAGGGGCTGGCGCAGCGCCTCGAGGGTGCGCCGTTCGAACTCGGGGGCCTCGTCCAGGAACAGCACGCCGCCGTGGGCGAGGGAGGCCGCTCCCGGCCGGGCGAGGCCGCTGCCGCCGCCCACGAGGGCCGAGCGGGACGCCGAGTGATGGGGTGCCTCGAACGGCGGGGTCCGGTCGATCTCGCCGTCGAACCCCTGGGACGTCCCGCCCCTGCGCCGGACCCGGGCGTCGCCGCCGCGAAGGGAGCGCAGGGCGGCGCACTCGAGCGCGGTGCGCCGGTCCAGGGGCGGCAGGATCCCGGGCAGGCGCTCGGCGAGCATGGTCTTGCCCGCCCCCGGGGCGCCCATGAGCAGCAGGTGGTGGGCGCCGGCCGCGGCGACCTCGAGCGCGAACCGGGCCTCGGCCTGTCCGGCGACCTCGGCCAGGTCGGGCACCGCACGGGTCGGCTCCGGTTCCGGGGCTGTCACCTGCCGTCGGGCCGGGCGGTGGGGCGGCTCTCCGTCCGGTTCCCCGCCGAAGGCGCGGATGACGTCGTGCAGATGGGCGAAGCCGCGGACCTCGGCGCCGGGGACCAGTCGGGCCTCGGCCTCCGCATCCTCGGCGACGACCACCTCGGAGCACCCCGCGTCGACGGCGGCCATCACCATCGCCACGGTCTCCGGCGAGCGGTGCAGGGCGCCGTCGAGGCCGAGCTCGGCCAGGAACACGGGCCCCTCGACGTTCCGCACCCGCCCGTCCGCGGCGTAGGCCGCCAGGACGATCGCCAGGTCGTGGCACGCACCCCGCTTGTGCACCCCCGCCGGCAGCAGGTTCACGGTCAGGTGCCGCCGGGTCAGGGGCAGTCCGGCGTTGCGCGCGGCGGAGCGGATGCGGTCCCGGCTCTCCTGCAGCGCCTGGTCCGGCAGGCCGAGGAGGGTGAACCCGGGCAGGGACTGGGCGATGTCCGCCTCGACGTGCACGACCTCCCCGCGCAGACCCGCCAGCGTGATGGAGCGGGTGCGTCCGATGCCGCTCACGGCCGCACGTCCTGCAGCAGATCGAAGCGGATCCCGCCCGTGCGCGGCACCAGCACGGCGACGGCGTCGACGCGCCAGGGCGTCCCCCGGCGGTCCGCGGCGTGGGCCCGCACCCACGCCGCGGTGAGGCGGTGCAGCCGGGTGAGCTTGCGCCGGTCGATCGACTCGAACGGGTCGCCGAAGGCCAGGCCCGAGCGGGTCTTCACCTCGACGCCCACCCACCAGCCGGCGTGGTGGGCCACGATGTCCAGCTCTCCGGCCTCGCCCCGCCAGTTGCGGTCGGCGATCACGTAGCCGCGCTCGGCGAGCCAGCGCGCGGCGGCGTCCTCACCGAACCGGCCCAGCGCCGTGTGCGCGCGGCTGGCGCGCCTCTCTCCGGGCGGCTGCGCCCCGACCTGTTCCGCGGTCCCCGTCATCCCGACCACCTCCTGGGCACCAGGGTGGTCCCGGGCGAGGCCGCGGGGTGGGCGGCGGCGGGGATTGTGCGGGGCCGGACGCCTGTGCAGGAGTGGACGTCTGCGTCCCGTCCTCTGGACCGCTCAGGGGTGGGTCAGCTCGGCAGCTGGCCGTCCGGCGGGACCGTCAGGTCCTCGGTGGGCAGCTCCTCGATGTTCACGTCCTTGAAGGTCAGCACCTTCACGCGCTTGATGAACCGCTGCGTGCGGTACACGTCCCACACCCAGGCGTCCTCGAGCAGGATCTCGAAGAACACGTCCCCGTCCGCCTGGCGGGGCGTCAGCCGCACGTCGTTGGCGAGGTAGAAGCGCCGCTCGGTCTCCACGACGTAGCGGAACAGGCCCACCACGTCCCGGTATTCGCGGTAGAGCAGCAGCTCGGCCTCGGCCTCGAAGTCCTCGACGTCGTCTGCGCTCATGACATGCCTCCTCAGTGTTCGCCGCGCACCCGCGACAGTCCGGGCACGCACGGCCTCCATCCTCCCCCGTCCGGGGGTCGCACGTCGAACGGGCGGCCTCGCCCGGCCCCGGGGGCTCAGTCGAACAGCGTGGGCGGCGCCTGCGCGGGCGCGCCCGGCAGCCCGAGGTTCCAGCTGCGCCGGTGCTGCTCGCTCGCCCCGCGCTCGGCCAGGGCGGCCCGGTGCGCGGCTGAGCCGTACCCCTTGTTCCCGGCCCATCCGTACCCCGGGTGCGCCGCGTCGAGGGCGATCATGACGTCGTCGCGGGCCACCTTCGCGGCGATCGACGCGGCCGCCACCGTCGCGCACCGGTCCTCGGCCCGCACCAGCATCGTGGGCTCGGGCGGCAGCGGGCGCGGCGCGGGCGCGGGGCCGGCGTCGGGATCGGAGCGGCTCAGCCAGTCGTCCCGGCCGTCGAGCACGAGGGCGACCGGCTCCTGCCCCACCGCGGCGCACAGCGCCGCCCACGCCCGTCGCCCGGCGAGGCCGAGGGCCGCCGAGATCCCCAGCGCGTCGATCTCCGCGGGGCCGGCCTCGCCCAGCGCCACCCCGGCCGCCCAGTCCTCGATCTGCGGGACCAGGGCGCGCCGGCGTCGGTCCGTGAGCGCCTTGGAGTCGCGCACCGGAGGGATCTGCCCGGCGGCGGGCAGCCACGCGGCGCACACCCCGACGACGACGGGCCCGGCCAGCGCGCCCCGGCCCACCTCGTCCATGCCCGCCACCAGCACCCGGTCCGCTCCCCGCGCGGCGAGGGCCGGCGCGGCCAGCCCCGCCTCGACGTCCAGGCCGGCGCGCACCGTCGGCCGGCCACCGCCCCGGCGGGCGGTCACGTGCGAGCCTCCGGCGCGGGCGCGTCCGGCACGGTGGCGAACGCGTCGGGGTCGGTGCCGGCGCCGCCGATCCGGTCCAGCGGCCAGACCACGAACCGGGCGCGGCCCACCACGTCGTCGAGGGCCACGAACCCGCCCCCGGGCCCGGCGCGGTGCGCGCGGGAGTCCGCCGACGCCGAGCGATGGTCACCGAGCACCCACAGTCGCCCCGCAGGCACGGTCACCTCGAACGCCTCCTGCGCGGGCGTCTCCCCCGGCGCGAGGTACGGCTCCTCCACGGGCACCCCGTTCACGCGCAGCGTCTCCTCGCCGGGTGTCCAGGAGACGATGTCCCCCGGCAGCCCGACGGCCCGCTTGATCACGTGGCCGCCCCCGGGCAGCCAGCCCTTCGTGTCTTCGAACACCACCACGTCACCGCGGCGCACCGGGAACGGATCCGGGGTGAGCAGCGTGGCGACCACGCGGTCGCCGGCCCGCAGCCCGGGCTCCATGGACGAGGACGGGATGGCGTACATGCGCGCCAGGAAGGCCCACGCCAGCACGCAGGCGAGTACGGTCACGGCGGCCGCGATCAGCGCGGTGCGGCGCCCCGTCACGGCGTGTCCCCGGAGGGGGCGTCCACGGTCCCGCGGCGGGACAGGGGCCACACGATCTCCGCGGCCCGGCCCTCGACCCGCTCGAGCGGGATCAGCCCGCCGCCGGGGGCGCCCAGCAGTGCGCGGGAGTCCCGGGAGGCGGCGCGGTGGTCGCCCAGGACGACCATGCGCCCGTCGGGCACCTCGAAGGACCAGGTCCCCGCCGCGGCCGGCTCGTCTGCGGTCACGGGCCTGCCGAGATAGGGCTCGTCCAGCGGCTCGCCCTCGCGCAGCAGCCGCCCGTCCGGGGCGCAGCACTCGAGACGGTCCCCCGGCAGGGCCAGCACGCGCTTGACGAACACGTCCTCGGCCGCGCCGACGCCCCACCACCGGGCGACGTCCTCCAGACCGCGCTCCAGCGATCCGGCCGAACGGTACGGCGCCAGGCTGCCGGCACCGTCGAACACCACCACGTCCCCGTGGTGCAGTCCCTGCCCGCCGGCCGCGGCGGCGTCCACCCGCACGCGGTCACCGGGCTGCAGGGTCGGCTCCATCGACCCGGAGGGGATGAGGTAGACGGGCCCGGTGAGGGCGCGCAGCACCGCGGCCACCACGACGGCGGCCACCACGGTCAGGCCGAGCCACGCCCACCAGCGGCTCGCGCCGGAGGCGGGGGCCGCCGTCGTGCCCGGGGAGGAACCGGCCCCGGACGCGACGGAGCCCCGTGACCGGCGGGGGTCACGGGGCTCCGAGGTGCGCATGGGTCGATCACCGGCCGGCGGGGCCGACCGGGATGATCACTTGGCGTCGACGCGCTTCTCGCGGATGCGGGCGGCCTTGCCGTGGCGGTCGCGCATGTAGTAGAGCTTCGCGCGGCGCACGTCGCCCTTGGTGACGACCTCGATCTTGTCGATCACCGGGGAGTGCACCGGGAACACGCGCTCCACGCCGATGCCGAAGGACACCTTGCGGACGCGGAAGGTCTCCCGCACGCCGTGGCCCTGACGGCCCATCACGTAGCCCTGGAACACCTGGACGCGGGCGGTCTTGCCCTCGATGATGTTCACGTGCACCTTGACGGTGTCGCCGGGAGCGAACTCCGGGATGTCGTCGCGCAGTGTCTTCTTGTCGAACGAGTCGAGAATGTGCATGTCGTCTCTCCTGGCGGATGCCACAGGTCAACCGCGTGGTATGCGGGCGCACGGTCCGTCCACGTCCGCATGACGAGGGGGCCGGGTCCCGAGCCGAGGGCCGGGCTCCGCACGTGGGGTGCGGTCCCGGGGTCCGATCCGTTGACGCGCGCCCCCTGTGGCAGGTCGGGCGTCCGGCGGACACGAGGATCCATTATGCCACAGCCGATGACGCCGCGACGCCCCTCCGGCCCGTCGGGCGCGGCGGGTCAGTCCTCGGAGTCGTACGCCGCCCACAGGTCCGGTCGCCGCTCGCGCGTGCGCTCCTCCTGCTGGGCCCGACGCCAGGCCGCGACCTTGCCGTGGTCGCCCGAGAGCAGCACGGGCGGCACCGCACGGCCCCGCCAGTCCGCGGGCTTGGTGTAGACCGGGTACTCCAGCAGGCCGTCCTCGTGGGACTCCTCGACGAGCGAGGCCGGGTTGCCCACGACGCCCGGCACGAGGCGGCCGACGGCCTCGATCATCGCCAGCGCCGCGACCTCGCCGCCGTTGAGCACGTAGTCGCCCAGCGAGACCAGCCGCACCTCGAAGAGCTCCTCGGCCCAGCCGAAGACGCGCTCGTCGATCCCCTCGTAGCGGCCGCACGCGATCGCCACGTGCTCCCGGCCCGCCAGTTCCCGGGCGAACCGCTGGGTGAAGCGCTCCCCCGAGGGCGTCGGCACGAGCAGCACGGGGCGGTCCCCCGGCTCCGCCGACGACGACTCGGCGGGGGCCGGTGACACGGGCCCCTGGGCCGCCACGTGCTCGAGCGCGAGCGCCCACGGCTCCGGTTTCATCACCATGCCGGCGCCGCCGCCGTAGGGCGTGTCGTCCACGGTGCGGTGCCGGTCGAAGGTGAAGTCGCGCAGGTCGTGGACGTGCACGTCCACGAGGCCCTCGCGGCGGGCACGGCCCAGCAGCGAGACGTCGAGCACCGCGAGGTACTCGGGGAAGATCGTGACGACGTCGAAGCGCACCGCTCAGTCCTCCGCATCCGCATCGGTGGGCCCGTCTGCGGCGCCCTCGTCCTCGCCGGTGGCGAGCTCGAGCAGCCCCGGCGGCGGGGTCAGCACGAGCACGCCGGCCTCGGGGTCGATCTCCGGGACGATCTCCTCGACGAAGGGCACCAGGGCCTCCTCCTCGACGCCGTCCAACGCGACGTGCAGCAGATCCTGGACCGCCCCGGTGGTCAGGGCCGTGACGACGCCGACGCGCTCGCCGTCGACCCGCACCTCGAGGTCCACGAGGTCCTCCTCGTACCACTCGTCGGACTCCTCGGGCGCGGCGGGAACGGCGAACAGCTGGGCGCCGCGCAGGGTCTCGGCGACGTTGCGGTCCGGCGACTCCTCGAAGCCGACCACGAGGATCTGCTTGTTCCACCGGGCCCGGGTGACGGTGAGCTCCGCCGGCAGGCCCGGGGCGCCGTCGCGCACCACGAGTCGCTCGCCGGGGGCGAAGCGGGCGTCCGGGTCGTCGGTGAAGACCTGCACGGTCACCTCGCCGCGGATGCCGTGCGGCTTGCCGATGCGGGCGACGCGGACGAGGTCGTCCTGGGCTGCGGGACTCATGGGCTCTCCTGGGTGGGACGGTCGGTGGCGGGAGGGGGCGGGGCCGCAGACGACGACGGCCCGCCGGCCCGGTGAGGGGCGGGCGGGCCGTGCGTCACGGGCCGTCAGGAGCGGCGGTCGGTCTCCACCACGTCCACGCGGACGGGGTGGCCGGCCAGGCCGTCCAGCACGGTGCGCAGCGCGGTGGCGGTGCGACCCTGGCGGCCGATCACGCGACCCAGGTCCTCGGGGGCCACGCGGACCTCCAGCATGTCGCCGCGCCGCTGGGAGCGGGCGTCCACACGGACCGCCTCGGGCGTGTCCACGATGCCGCGCACCAGGTGCTCGAGGGCCTCGGTCAGCATGGTCACTCGGACTTCTCGGCGTCCTCGGCCGGGGCCTCAGCGGCCGGAGCCTCGGCGGCCTGCTCGGACTCGGCCGGGGCCTCCTCCTGCTTCGGCTCCTCCGGCAGGATGACCGAGCCCTTCTCGGGGGCCACGAAGGCCTCCTTCTCGGACTTGGACTTCAGGGTGCCCTCGGCGCCCGACTCGCCCTTGAACTTCTGCCAGTCACCGGTGACCTTCAGCAGCGCGGCGACCTGTTCGGTCGGCTGGGCGCCGACGGAGAGCCAGTACTGGGCGCGCTCCGAGTCGATCTCGATGAACGAGGGCTCCTCGGTGGGGTGGTACTTGCCGATCTCCTCGATGGCACGGCCATCGCGGCGGGTGCGCGAGTCCATGACGACGACGCGGTAGAACGGGGCGCGGATCTTGCCGAACCGCTTCAGACGAATCTTGACAGCCACGAGTGTGGTTCTCCTTCAGTGGATCTGGGGGGCCGGGGCACGACGCCGCGTGGGGGCAGCGGGCGTCGACGACCTGGCACACGGAACGGAGCGCAGCGGAGCATAGAGGGTCGTCCGGGCTCACGCTCAGTACCGTGCCATTCTGCCAGATCGGGCGGGCCGGTGCACACCCGGCGCGCCGCGACCGGGCAGCGGGCGACTCAGCGGTCCTTGAGGTACTTCTCGAAGCCCGCCGGCAGGTTGAGGGTGGACGGGTCGAAGCCGTCCATCCCCGCGCCGTCGCGGCCGAACACGGCCCCGGCCTGCGCCTGGGCGGCGCGGGCGCGCCGCTCCTCGATCGCCTTGCGCTCGGCCGCGGCCTTGGCCGGGTTGCCGGACTTCACGCGATCGCGCTTGGCGTTCTTGCCCTTCCCCTTGCCCTTGCGGGAGGCGCCGCCCGGCGTGCCGGGCATGCCCGGGATGCCGCCGCCGGCGGCCATGCGCTTCATCATCTTCTGTGCCTCGGCGAAGCGCTCGAGCAGGCCGTTGACCTCGGACACGCTCACGCCCGAGCCGCGGGCGATGCGGGCACGGCGGGAGCCGTTGATGATCTTGGGGGCCACGCGCTCGTGCGGGGTCATCGAGTGGATAATCGCCTCGACGCGGCCGATCGACGACTCGTCGAACTGCTCGAGCTGCTGCCGCATGCCCTGGGCGCCCGGCATCATCATGAGCATCTTCTTCAGCGAGCCCATCTTCTTGAGCTGCTGCATCTGGGCGAGGAAGTCGTCGAGGGTGAAGTCCTCCTGGTCCGCGAACTTGCGGGCCATCTTCTCGGCCTCGGTGCGGTCCCAGTTCTGCTCGGCCTGCTCGATCAGGGAGAGCACGTCGCCCATGTCGAGGATGCGCGATGCCATGCGGTCCGGGTGGAAGACCTCGAAGTCCTTCAGGCCCTCGCCCGTGGAGGCGAACATGATCGGCTTGCCGGTCACGTGGCGGACGGACAGCGCGGCGCCGCCGCGCGCGTCGCCGTCGAGCTTGGTGAGCACGACGCCGGTGAAGCCGACGCCCTCGTTGAACGCCTGGGCCGTGGCCACGGCGTCCTGGCCGATCATCGCGTCGATGACGAAGAGCACCTCGTCCGGGTCCACGGCGGCGCGGATGTCCGCGGCCTGCTGCATGAGCTCGGCGTCCACACCGAGGCGGCCCGCGGTGTCGATGATGACCACGTCGTGGTACTTCGTGTTGGCCTCGGCGACGCCGTCGCGGGCCACCTGCACCGGGTCGCCGGTGGCGGCCTCGAACTCGGAGGAGACGCCGGGGTGCGGCGCGTAGACCGGGACGCCGGCGCGCTCGCCGCCGACCTGCAGCTGCTTCACGGCGTTCGGGCGCTGGAGGTCGCAGGCCACGAGCAGCGGGGTGTGGCCCTGGGACTTGAGCAGGTGGGCGAGCTTGCCGGCGAGGGTCGTCTTGCCGGCGCCCTGCAGGCCCACGAGCATGATGACGGTGGTGCCCGTCTTGGCGTGCTGGATGCGCCGGGTCTCGCCGCCGAGGATGCCCACGAGCTCCTCGTTGACGATCTTCACGACCTGCTGGCCCGGGTTCAGGGCCTGGGCGACCTCGGCGCTGAGGGCGCGCTCCTTGATCTGCGCGATGAACTGGCGGACCACGGGCACGGCGACGTCGGCGTCCAGGAGGGCGCGGCGGATCTCGCGTGCGGTGGCGTCGATGTCCGCCTCGCTCAGCCGCCCCTTGCCCTTGAGGCTGCGGAAGGTGGCTGTGAGGCGGTCGGACAGGGAGTTGAACACGGCGGGTGTGATCCTTCGAAGCGGGGTCGACTGATCCGGACGCGGTCGGTCGCGGGCGCCGCGGCTTCCACCGCGGCGCCCGTCAAGCCTAGCAACCCGGCTGGAGGGGTCAGCCGGCGGCGCCGCCCCGATGGGCCTGCGCGTCGGCCGGGACCGGGACGCCGCCGAAGCCGACGTCGTAGTGGTAGGCCGACTCGTCGTGCAGGGTGAGGTCCACGCCGCGCTCCTCGTCCTCCTCGCTCACGCGCAGGCCCAGGGTGGCCTTGAGCACGAGCGCGATGAGGAAGGTGAGCACCGCGGTGAACACCACGGCCACGACGACGGCCACCGTCTGGGCCAGCAGCAGACGGCCGTCCCCGCCGTAGAACAGGCCCGCGGGGCCCTCGGAGGGCAGGGCGAAGAAGCCGATGAGCACGGTGCCCAGGATGCCGGCGGTCAGGTGCACGCCCACCACGTCGAGGGAGTCGTCGAAGCCGAGGCGGTACTTGAGGTTCACGGCCAGGGCGCTGGCCGCGCCGGAGGCCACGCCGATCACCAGGGCGCCGAGCGGGCTGACGAAGGCGCACGCCGGAGTGATGCCGACGAGGCCGGCCACGATGCCGGAGGCGGTGCCGATCGAGGTCGGGCGGCCGCGGCGCACCCACTCCACCACGACCCAGCCGAGCATGCCGGCCGCGGCGGCGGCCAGGGTGTTGATCCAGATCAGGCCGAGCTGGCCCGTGTCGCCGGCGGCGCCGCCGTTGAAGCCGAACCAGCCGAACCACAGCAGGGCGGCGCCCAGCATGGTGAAGGGCACGTTGTGCGGCTTGTGGCCGGGGTCCACGCCGAAGCCCTTGCGCTTGCCCATCATCAGGGCCAGGACGAGCGCCGCCACGCCGGCGCTGATGTGCACCACGAGGCCGCCGGCGAAGTCCAGGGCCTCGCCGAGGCGCGAGCCGATGGCGCCCTCCTCGGCGAGCAGGCCGCCGCCCCACACCATGTAGGCCAGCGGCGCGTAGACCAGGGTCACCCACACCGGCACGAACACGCACCAGGTGAGGAAGCGGGCGCGGTCCGCGACCGCGCCCGAGATGAGGGCCACCGTGATGATGGCGAAGGTGGCGCCGAAGCCGGCGGCGATCAGACCGCCCTCCTCCATCGCGGTGGTGAGGCCGGGGTCGGCCAGCGGGCTGCCGACGAGGCCGAGCCAGCCCTCGCCGCCGGTCATGCCGGAGACCCAGAGGATCCACACGACGCCGACCAGGCCCATCGAGACGAAGGACATCATCATCATGTTCAGCGCGGACTTCGAGCGGGTCATCCCGCCGTAGAACAGGGCGAGCCCCGGTGTCATCAAGAGGACGAGGCCTGCGCTCACCACCATCCACACGGTTCCGGCGTCCAGGGTCATCTCGTTCATGGGCGTCTCCTCGGTCTGAGCCGGACGCCCGCCGCGTCGACGCCGTTCGTCCGGCGTCGTCGCCCGGTCCAGGATCGGACCGTTGCTCAAGGAGCGTAGCGGAGCGTGAGGCGCGGCACGGTGGCGCGCACGGAATCGGACGCAATGTGACGCGCCGCGCCGCCGGGGGTGACCGGGGACGCAGCGGGCCCCTCCCGACGACGTCGGAAGGGGCCCGGTGCGCGGCGCGGCGGGTCAGTCGGCCAGCAGCGCGTCCACGAAGCCCTCGGCGGTGAAGGGGGCGAGGTCGTCCGCGCCCTCGCCGAGGCCGATCAGCTTGACCGGCACCCCCAGCTGGCGCTGGATGGCGACGACGATGCCGCCCTTGGCGGTGCCGTCCAGCTTGGTGAGCACGATGCCGGTGACGTCCACGACCTCGGCGAACACCTTGGCCTGGGTCAGGCCGTTCTGGCCCGTGGTGGCGTCGAGGACGAGCAGGACCTCGTCCACCTCCGCCTGCTTCTCGATGACGCGCTTGATCTTGCCCAGCTCGTCCATGAGGTTCGACTTGTTCTGCAGGCGGCCGGCGGTGTCCACGAGCACGACGTCGGCCTCCGCGCGGATGCCCTCGGCCACGGCCTCGAACGCCACCGAGGCCGGGTCGGCGCCCTCCTTCTCGGAGCGCACCGTGGGCACGCCCACGCGGGCGCCCCACGTGGCCAGCTGCTCGGCGGCGGCGGCACGGAAGGTGTCCGCGGCGCCCAGGACCACGTCGCGGTCCTCGGCCACGAGCACGCGAGCGAGCTTGCCCACGGTGGTGGTCTTGCCGACCCCGTTGACGCCCACGACGAGGGTCACGGCAGGGCGGCCGTCCCGGCGGGTGGCCGCGAGGCGGCGGTCCATGGACGGGTCCACCATGGCCACGAGCTCCTCGCGCAGCAGCGCGCGGACCTGCTCGGGGTCGCGGGTGCCCTCCACGGTGACGCGGGCCTTGAGGCGGTCGACGAGCTCCATGGTGGGCTCGGTGCCGAGGTCCGCCATGAGGAGGGTCTCCTCGATCTCGTCCCAGACGTCCTCGTCGATGCGGTCCTGGGAGAGCAGGGCCAGCAGGCCCTTGCCGAACACGTTGTTGGACTTGAGCAGCCGGGCGCGCAGGCGGGACAGACGCGAGCCGGCGGCCTCGGGGCGCTCCAGCTCGGGGGCCGCGGGGGCGGTCTCGACCTCCTCGACGACCTCTGGCTCGGCGACGTCGACCGTCGCCTCCTCGGCGTCGGGACGCTCCAGGACCGCGGTGGACCCGCCGGGCGCCGCGTGGCGGGGCCCGGGGCGCGGGTCGTCCGCGTCGCGCACCCCCTGGTACGAGCCCTTCGGCGGGGCGGGCCGGCGGTCCAGCAGGCCGACGATGAGACCGCCCACCAGCAGGGCGAGGACGACTGAGATGATGAGCACGATTTCCACGTGCCCAGTCTCGCACACGGGTTCTCACCGGGCCCGCGGGGATCCCCCGGGCCGCGCCCGGGGCTCACGGCAGCCGGGTCGGCGTCCCGTCCGCGTCGATCCCCACTCGCGCCGTGCCCTCGGCGCCGCGGACCACCAGGGTGAGCGTGCCGTCGTCGTGCTGTTCGACCTCGACGCCGACCTCGTCCTCGGACCCGGCCGGGATCAAGACCGAGACCAGGCCGGCCTCGGGCCCGGCCGAACGGAAGGCGACCTGGGTGGCCTCCTCCCGCACCTGCTCCGCCGGATAGTGCCAGCCGCGGTGCAGGTGGCCCTCCGGATCCATCCGGCCTCGGTGGATCGCCAGGTCGTCCTCCCCCACCGACGCCCCGTCCAGGCGGACCTGGACCAGAGTCGTGGCCTCACCCGAGGCGGATTCGACGGCGCGGACCGTGTCGGGGGCGATCCGCTCCGCAGTGAACTCGGTCGGCAGGTTCCACAGGCTCTCCACCACGTGGCCGGCGCGCCCGTCCTCGATCCGGGTGCGGTCCACCACCACGGCGGCGTCCGGCTCGGTGAGCACCAGCACGGACCGACCCCGCTCCCCGCCCGCGGTCAGTGCCTGTCGGGCCGAGGCGCCGTCGGCCGAGCCGTCCGGCGACACCGTCAACGAGGTCCGCTCGGCCGCACCGTCCCCGGGGAACTCTTCGAGGGTGGGCAGGTGGATCACGTTGTGCGCGGTGGGACCGAGACCCCAGGGCCGCCAGTCGTCCGTCACGATGCCGGGGTGACCGCCGTCCTCGATGACCTGACGACCACGCGCGGTGTACAGGAACTGCAGCAGGTCCCCCCGGTGGGCCTTCTTCTCGGTTCCCGTGCCGGAGCGCAGCATCCAGCTCGCCGCCTGCCGGAAGCCCTCCTCGGGGGTGCCCCAGGAGGAGCGCCCGAACACGGGGCCGTTCTCGAAGGCGCGGACACGGTCCGCGGGGGCGACACCCTCGGCGCCCTGGGTCGCGGCGTAGCGCAGACCCTCGCTGATCCCGGTGAAGGGCTTGACCGGATACTCGGCGCTGTCCCCGTACTGCCAGTAGGAGCCGGTGGAGTCCACCATGTGGGGCAGCGCCTCGCCCATGGCCTCGACACGGCCCTCGAAGGCCTCCGACGGGACTCCACAGGCGGTGCTCGTCGTGTCGATCGCGTGAAACAGGGTGTAGTTGAACTGGGCGTAGTGGGGCGCCGCCTCGTTACTCAAACCCTCTTCGTCGATCTGGTACGGCAGATCCGCCTCCACGCGCTGCATCGCGTGCCGCATCCACTTCGGACGGTCCAGGACGCAGCCGGCCCCCAGCAGGCCCCGGTTCTCCATGGAGCCGTGGTTGTGCCGGGCCGAGTACCGGGCCATGTTCTGGTCCGCGTGGCGGCCGATCAGCTCGTCCACCCACGCGTACTCCTCCGGCACCGTCCCGCCCTCGCGCTGCAGGACCACGCTTCGGAAGCAGAGGAGCACGTTGAGCCGGTGCGTGTTCGCCTCGAGGTCGTCGTGGTCCTCCGCCCAGCCCTGCTCATGGTCGGCGGCCCAGTCCGCGATGAGTCGCTCGGCCACCGCGAAGGCCTCCTCATCCCCCTCGCGGGCGGCCTCGATGCTGGGGCCGATCCACCGCAGGGAGGCCAGCCACAGGCGCCACCCCTCGTCCTCGTAGGGGTCCGCGTCCCAGTCGACGTCGCCGTGCCCGTCGCCCACGGCCACCGGCTCGAAGACGTGCCAGGCGTACACGTCCCGGGCGTTGGACTCCACGGTGTTGTGCCGGGGCACCCGGCCGTAGCCCTGGCAGGGGTAGAGCTCGGCGCGGGCCAGCTCGGCGGTGCTCGCCGAGGCCGAGGCGGGATCGGCCGGCGCCGCGGCCCCCGAGGCCGTCGGCGCGGCCGACGGCGGCGCCGGGGACGCGGTCACCGTGGGGGGCTCCCGCGGCTCCTCGACCCCGTCGGGAGCCGTGCAGCCGGTCAGCACGAGACCGGCGCCCAGGGTGACCGCGAGCGCCGCGGACCGGGCACGCGCACGGGGGAGGACACGGAATCCACGGGGACGGCTCATGCCGCCAACCTACCCCTGCCGTGGATCGTGTGAGGTGGGAGGATGGCGGCCATGCCCTCCTCTCCTCCGGCCGCACGCGTGCCCCTGCCGACCGAGATCAAGGTGATGGTCGCGGCGGCGTTCGTGATCGCGATCGGCTTCGGCATCATCGCGCCCCTGCTGCCGCAGTACGCGGAGATGTTCGCGTCCGACTTCGCCAACCCGGCCACCGCCGTCGCCGCCGTGGTCTCCGCGTTCGGCCTCACCCGCCTGCTGTTCGCGCCCGTCTCCGGCCGGCTCACCAACCGGCTCGGCGAGACGCCGGTGTACATGACGGGCGTGCTGATCGTGGCCGCCTCGATGTTCCTGATCGCCTTCGCCCAGGACTACACGCAGCTGCTGCTGTACCGCGCGCTCGGCGGCGTCGGCTCCACGCTGTTCACGGTGTCCGCCATGGCGTTCCTGGCCAGCAAGTCCCCGCCGACCATCCGCGGGCGGGTCTCGGGCGCCTACGCCTCGGCGTTCCTGATCGGCAACATCGTGGGGCCGATCGTCGGCTCCGTGCTGGCCGTCTTCGGCTTCCGGGTGCCGTTCCTGATCTACGGGACCTCGCTCGTGATCGCCGCCGGGATCGTGTTCGTCATGCTCCGGGACACCCGCCTGCAGGACCGCGCCCGCGGGGAGACCCGGCCCGTCATGCCCCTGCGCGCGGCGCTGGGCCACCGCTCCTACCGCGCGGCCCTGACCTCCATGTTCGCCAACGGGTGGGCGACCTTCGGGGTGCGCAACGCCATCACGCCGCTGTTCGCCGCGAGCGCCTTCACCGGGACGGCGCTCCTGGGATGGGGCATCACCGAGGAGAACCGCCAGCTCATGGCCGGACTGGCGCTGTCCGTGTTCGCGGCCGGCAACGTCCTCGCGGTGGCCTCCAGCTCCCGGCTCTCCGACCTCCACGGGCGCAAGCCGCTGATCCTCGTGGGACTGGCCGTGATGGCGGTGTTCACCGGGGCGATCGGCTGGCTGGAGTCGCCCCTGCTGTTCCTCGTCTCCTGCGCGCTGGCCGGTGCCGGCACCGGCACCCTCAACGCCCCGCAGCAGGCCGCCGTCGCGGACCTCGTGGGCCAGGACCGCAAGGCCGGTCCGGTGATGTCCGCTGCGCAGATGTCCGGTGACCTGGGGGCCATCCTCGGCCCGCTGCTCGTGGGCCTCGTGGTGGACGCGGCCGGCTACGGCTGGGGCTTCGTGGTGACGGGGGCGGTGATCGCCGTCGGCGCCCTCGCCTGGGCGCGGGCTCCGGAGACCAACCTGCCGGTCGCCCCCGGCGGACCGCGGACCGGTTCCCTGCCAAAGGTCGACCCGGACGTGGACCCGTGCCGGATGGAGGGACGCGAGCTCGGCTGAGCGCCGGCGTCCACCGAACGACGACGTCCCCGGACCTGGCAGGTCCGGGGACGTCGTCGTCGGGGGGCTCAGGCCGGCATCCACTCCCAGCCGTACCACTGGTCCGCGAGCGCGATGCGCCACAGGTGGCGGGCGAAGACGCGCCGCTCCATGCCCTCCGGGGGGCTCACCGTGCCGTGCAGGGCGGACTCGACGACGGCGGTGAGGATCGGCTCGGACAGGTGGTCCTGGAGCACGTCCGGATGCGGACTGTCCATGAGGCCGCGGCACAGGGCCAGGAGGGTCCTGCCGGAGAACTCGCCCACGCGGCGCGGGCCGGTGCGCGGGACGGGCTCGACCGTCGGCAGCGGAGCGGTGCGGGCTGCGTGATGCGGGCCGGACCAGTCCGGGTCGGGCCCGTCGTGCTCGAAGGCCCAGGAGTTGTTGCCCAGCGGGACGGCCATGACCTCGGGCCAGATCCGGGCCATGGCGCCGAACAGCGCACGCTGCGACACCTTCTCGGACAAGGAGAGGGCGTCCGCCACGGCACCGACCTCCGCGTCGCCGAGGGGGTAGGCGATGGTCGCGTCCCGGCCGTAGTGAGCGATGTGTGCGTGCAGGTAGGGGCCGGCGGAAGTGGCGGGCGTAGAGGTAGAGCTTCTCCTCCCGGCTCTGCGCGGGGAGTTCGTGGAACCACCGCTCGAGGGCGGACTCCACCGGACGGCGGCGGTGCTCCGTGAGCAGCTCGGGGGCCGAGCGGGCCTTGATGCGGCGCAGCGCCTGCGAACCCGTGTAGGTGAGGCGCTGGGCCATGCCGCCCTTGAGCAGCGGCCACTGCCCCAGCATGATGCCCTCCCCCGGCGTGGCCGGGTCGGGTCCCCGGTAGCGGGCCGTCTGGGCCTCGGAGAGCGGCTGACCGCCGGCCTGCCGGAGGGTGGAGAGCATGTGCTCGCGTGGCCCCGCCCCGTCCAGGACGGTCGGCTGCGTGACCTCGTGCGGCATCCCGAGGGCCTCGGTCATCATGCGCGCCACCACGGCGTCGGGCTCGTGCTCCTCACCGAAGGTGACGGCCCGTGCGTCGACGTCGCGACCCTTCAGCAGGGCGAGCAGGGTGCGGGAGTCCTTCCCGCCGGAGAGCCGCAGCTGCACAGGGCGGCCGGCGAGCACGTCCTCGACCCGATCCATGGCCGCGGTGAGGGCGGCGGCCGCCGCCTCGGCCCCCTCCTCCGGCGTGTGGTCCTCCGTCAGCGTCGAGCGCAGGCCCGGGGGGACCTCCCCGAGAGAGGCGGCGCCCCCCACGATCTCCAGCGACCGGTCGATCGGCAGTCGCGCGACGCCCTCGAACGGGGTGACGTCCTCGAAGCTGTACCCCGAGTACAGGTAGTGGGCCAAGTAGCGCTCGTCCCGGCGCACGCCCGGCCGGTGTCCGGCGGCCAGGGCGAGCGCCACCAGGAGCGGCCGGTTGGAGACGTACACGTGCTCCGAGTCCTGCGCCCAGTAGAGACCGTCGAAAGCGGGCACGGTGGCCCACGCGGTCACCCGGTCCACGTGGCGTTCCACCATCACGGCCGCGTACTGACCCCATACAGGGCGGTCGTACCCGAGACGGGAGCCGACCCGGCGGACATTCCGGATCAGCTCATCCCACACGGGATGGCCGCCGGTGACGGCCCACCGGTCCCCCTCGGCAGCGGCAAGCGCGGGGCCACCAGTGCGCTGGAACACGAGGGCGACGGTCGTGACGGAGGGCTCCACGATCACAGGCTCCTGGTCGTGGGCCGGGCCCACGAACGGTGCGTAACCGTCAGCGACCGCGCGCAGGCGGCTCCGGGTGAGGTCGAGGGTGAGACCCCGGCGGGGCCGACGCGGGACGGCGAGGAGGAACTCGGTCACGCCGGATCCCCCCCGTCGAAGGCCGGCAGCCGCTCGCCCACGCCGAGCAGCTCGGCGATCGCCGAGACCGTGCGCTCCGCCGCGCGGCCGTCGCCGTAGGGGTTCACGGCCTGGGACATCGCGGTGTACGCGGCCTCATCCGTCAGCAGGCGGGTGACCTCGGTGACCACGACCTCCTCGTCCGTGCCGATCAGACGCACGGTGCCGGCGGTCACGGCCTCGGGACGCTCGGTGTTCTCGCGCATCACGAGGACGGGCTTGCCCAGGGACGGGGCCTCCTCCTGGACGCCGCCGGAGTCCGTCAGCACGACAGTGGCCACGGACAGCAGGTGGGTGAACTCGCCGTAGGCCAGGGGCTCGGTCACGAGCACGTTCTCGCGGCCCTCGATCTCCGGCAGGATGGCCTCGCGCACCACCGGGTTGCGGTGCGCCGGCAGCACGAAGGTGACCTCCGGGTGGTCCGCGGCCAGGCGGGCCAGGGCGCGCCCGACGCCGCGCATCGCGTCGCCCTGGTTCTCGCGCCGGTGGGTCGTCACCAGGACGACGCGACGGCCGGACGCCTCCAGCTCGGCCAGACGCTCGTCCTCGAACGGCACCTGGTGGCCGACGGCCTCCAGCAGCGCGTCGATCACGGTGTTGCCCGTGACGTAGATATCCTCCGCGGCCACGGCCTCACGCAGCAGGTTGTCCCGGCTCACGGTGGTCGGGGGCAGGTGCAGCGCCGAGATCTGGCTGGTGATCTTGCGGTTGGCCTCCTCCGGGAACGGGGAGAGGATGTCGAAGCTGCGCAGGCCCGCCTCGGCGTGGACCACGGGGATGCCGCGGTTGAAGGCGGCGACGGCGCCCGCCGTCGAGGTCGTGGTGTCGCCCTGGACGACGACGGCGTCCGGCCGCTCCTGCTCGAGGACGGCGTCGAGCCCGTCGAGGGTGCGGGCGAACACGCCGTTGAGGGTCTGGCGCGGCTGGATGATGTTCAGGTCGTGGTCCGGGACGATGCCGAACAGCTCGTTGACCTGGTCCAGCATCTCGCGGTGCTGCCCCGTGACGGTCACCACGCACTCGAACCGCTCGTCGGCCTGCAGCGCCTTGACGATGGGGGCCACCTTGATGGCCTCCGGGCGGGTTCCGTAGATGGGCATGACCTTGGGCACAGTTGCTCCTCTTGACTGGACGACGGACCGCGGCCGCGGCCCGATCAGGCTCGACGCGGGCGCGAGCTGGCGCCAGTCTACTGACGGCGCCGCCGCACCGCCGGTTGCTAGAGTGGCGACTCGCGGCGGGCCGCCCCGGCCCGCCTTCCCGCCTGCATGAAGAGAGGCCGCGACGGCATGTCAGACACCGGCGACCCCCGCGTCCCGAGCGGCACCGCGGTCCTGACCGTGGACGGAGCCACCCTGCGCCGAGTGGGCGCCCGTCCGGGCCTGGCGCGCTACCTGGCCTCCCTCTGGGAGTACCGCTCGTTCATCCTGTTCGACTCCCGCTCCCGGATCGCCGGGGCGAACTCCGTCAACGCGCTCGGCCGCGTCTGGATGGTCCTCAACCCGATCCTCGACGGCGCGGCGTACTTCCTCGTGTTCGGGCTGCTGCTGGGCACCGGCCGCGGAGTGCCGAACTTCCTCGGCTACCTGATCATCGGCGTGTTCCTGTTCCGCTACACCTCGAGCGCGATCACGGCGGGGTCGCGTTCGATCTCGACCAACCTCTCCATCGTCCGCGCCTTCCGCTTCCCGCGGGCCACCCTGCCGATCGCGACGAACATCCGCGAGCTGATGCTCTTCGGCCCGACGCTGGTGGTGATGCTGGTGCTGGTCCTGGCCATCCCGCCGATGGAGCAGATCACGTGGCGCTGGCTGCTGCTGATCCCGCTGCTGGCGCTGCAGACGCTGTTCAACGTCGGCGCCTCCCTCCTGCTGGCCCGCTACGTGGCCCGCTGGTCCGACCTGTCCAACCTCATCGCGTTCGGCACCCGGATCTGGCTCTACGTGTCCGCCGTGTTCTTCAGCGCCGACCGCTTCGCGGACTTCCCGCCGATGATGACCGCCATGCATCTGAACCCGCTGTTCTGCGTCCTGGACATCGCGCGACAGTCCCTGCTGTACGCCTCCGACGCGGACCCCATGCGGTGGGTCGTCCTCGCGGCGTGGACGGCGGCCCTGCTCGTGGTGGGGACCGTGGTGTTCTGGCGCGCTGAGGAGACCTACGGGGAGGAACGATGAGCGCGGACCCGCTGACCCCCTCCGTCGTCGTCGACGAGGCGTCCATGACCTACCGCGTCCTCTCGGCCGAAGCGGTCCAGCCCCGCCGGGGCCTGCGGGGTCGGGTCCGCGCCGCCCGGGGCGTTCGCACCACGGAGGTCCAGGCGCTGCAGCCGCTGTCGTTCGTGGTGGGGCGCGGCGAGTCCGTGGGCGTGATCGGCACGAACGGGTCCGGCAAGTCCACCCTGATGAAGCTCATCACCGGCCAGATGCGCCCGACCACCGGCCACATCTACGCGACCTCCACGCCCGTGATGCTGGGCGTCAACGCCGCGCTCGTGCGCCAGGTCTCCGGTGAGGACAACATCCGTCTGGGCTGCCTGGCGATGGGGATGTCCCGCGCGGAGGCGGAGGCCAAGCGGGACGCCGTCGTCGCCCTGTCCGGTCTCGACGACCACGCGCTCCAGCTGCCGCTCAAGGCGTACTCCTCGGGCATGGCCGCGCGCCTGCAGTTCGCGATCGCCACCTCGGTGGACCCGGACATCCTCGTGATCGACGAGGCGCTCAACACGGGCGACGCCCAGTTCCGCGAGCGCACGCGCCAGCGGCTCGACGAGCTGCGCGAGCAGGCCGGCTGCGTGTTCCTGGTCAGCCACTCCCTCAGCACCATCCAGGAGATGTGCCAGCGCGTGATCTGGATCGAGCGGGGCGTCCTGACGATGGACGGCAGCCCTCGCGCCGTGACGCGCGGCTACAACCTCTACGCCCGGGCCATGGCCCAGGGGCGGACCGAGGAGGCCCAGGAAATCCTCGAGCGCAAGCAGTCAGAGCTCGTGCGGGAGCGCATCGCGTGGAGCGGCGGCGAGCGGCCCACCGGGATCACCGCGCTGTGAACGTGGCCGGGGCGCGGCTGCGTCGCTGGGCGGGCCGGGCCCGCATCGTGGGCGAGCGCGCGGCCGCCACGGCCGGCGACGCCGGCGCCTCGGCCCTCCGCGCGGCGCGCGGCGCCCGGGGCCTGGCCACCCTCCCGGAGCGCACCTGGCGTGCGGCGGACGTGCACGTGCCGGACGCGTCGGCCGCGCTCCCGCTCCCGGCGGCGGCGGTGCTGCGCCGCGCCCTGACGGGTGCGCGCGTCCCCTCCCTCGACGCGTTCTCCCCCCTCGGGCCCCGGCCGGCCGCCGCGCCGGCCGTCCTGCTCCTGCCGGTGGACGAGCCGGCCGCGCGCGGCTGGTCCGTCGAGGCGGCCGCCGAGCTGGCCGCCCGGCGCTGCGCGGACCTGGAGATGCCCGCCGGCGCGCCCGGCCTGCACACGGTGCTGATGTCTGACCCGGCCTCCCGCCGGGCCCTGACCGCCGCCCTGCGCACCGCCGGCGGCCGCCTCCCCGGGGTGCTCGTCGTCGCGTGCCCGGACCCGGCGACGGCGGCCGGCCGGGCGCGGGTCCTGGCCGCACTGGGGCTCGTCGACGCGGTCCTCGCCCCGGAGGGAACCCGGCTGGACCCCCCGCTCGCCCGCGCGGCCGCACGCGCGGGCCGCGCCGTGATCGGACCGGACCGGGCAGCTGAGACGTGGGAGCGCCTGGCCGCCGCTGGCCGGGCGGCGCGACTGGACGCGCTCACGCCCGCCGAGGCCGCCGGCCCACCCGCCGCACCGGCCCCCCGGGTGCGGGTGACCGCAGAGCCGCGGCGCGTCGTCGTCGCGGGCCACGACCTGAAGTTCGCGGGCGCGCTGATGGACCGGCTGCGCGCCGACGGGCACGAGGTGCGCGTGGACGCCTGGCGCGGCCACGCCCGCCACGACGTCGAGCGCAGCCGCGCCCTGGCCGCGTGGGCGGACGTGGTGCACTGCGAATGGAGCCTCGGCAATCTCGCCTGGTACTCCCGGCACCTGGACTCCCCGCACCGCACCACGCGGTTGACCAGCAGGCTCCACCTGCAGGAGGCGGGCACGGCGTTCCCGTCCCGGGTGCGGCAGGACGCCCTGGACGAGTGGGTGTTCGTGGCCGAGCACGTGCGCGCCCAGGTGCTGCGGGACACCCGTTTCCCGGCGTCGCGGACCTCGGTGGTGCCGAACGCGGTGGCCGTGCCGCCCACGCTCCCGGACGGCGACGACGACCGGCGCTTCGTGCTCGGGCTGGTCGGCGTGCTGCCCGAGCGGAAGGGGCTGCACCGCGCCCTCGACCTGCTGGCGGCGCTCCGCCGGGTCGAGCCCCGCTACACGCTCCGGATCCGTGGCCACCACCCGGAGGAGGTCGGCTGGATGGCGCAGCGCCCCGCCGCGGCGGCCTACTACCGGGCGCAGCTGCGCCGCATCGAGACCGACCCGGTGCTCGCCGGAGCCGTGACCTGGGACCCCCACGGGCCGGACATGCCCGCGTGGTACGCCCGGGTGGGCGTCGCGCTCTCCGTCTCGGACTTCGAGTCGTTCCACTTCACGCTGCCCGACGGCGCCGCGCACGGCTGTCTGCCGGCCGCGCTCGCGTGGGCGGGCGCCGACCTGCTCTACCCCGCCGCGTGGCTGAGCCCGGACGTGGCCACCATGGCCGAGGCCCTTCGCCGGGCGACGGCCGACGCGCGGGCCTGGCGGTCCGCCGTGGCCCAGGCCCGGCGAGACGTGGCGCACACCTATGCTGAGGAGGACGTCGTGCCTGCCCTGGTCCGTCGGATCCTGGGGGGCGCCGCCGCCTGACCCCGCCGAGGAGGAGCCCCATGGCCGTCGCCACGCCCGCCCCCCGCCGACCCCGGATGGCGATGCTGGTGGGGAACCAGGTCGTCGGAGACTCTCGCGTGGAGAAGGCCGCGGTCTCTGCGGTGCGCGCCGGCTACGAGGTCGTCGTGGTGGGCGTCTCGCACCGCACCACGTTCAACCTCGGCCGGTACGGGTCCGTGCCCATCCTGCGCGTGCCCGTGACGTTCCGGCGGCACCTGGCGTGGCAGACCCTGCACGGGACCGCCCGGCCGGACGTGACGGACTGGTCCGCCGTGCTGGACCCCGAGGAGGCTGCGGCGATGACCGCCTGGGACCTCGCCCACGAGGTCGGGGCGGGCCTGCTCCAGGCCGTGGTGCGCGGGCTGTCGCCCCACGCCCTGCCCGACCGGGCCCGCGGCCGACTCGGCCGGGCCGCCCGTCGCCTGGGCCGCCTCGGCCCGGCACGGGGCCGCCGGGACCCGGCAGCAATGCGGGGCCGGCGCGCGCTGAAGAACTTCGCCGCCGGGCGGACCGGCGCCTGGCGCGAAGTCTGGCCCCTGATCGCGGACTACGAGGACGGCTTCCTGCGTGCCCTGATCGACCTCGCGCCCGACCTCGTCCACGTGCATGACCGCCATCCCCTGCCCGCCGCGGCCGCCTACGACCACTACCGCGCTGCGCGCGGCCTGCCGCCGGTGCCGTGGGTCTACGACGCCCACGAGTGGCTGCCCGGCCAGATGATGCCCGGGCCCGTGGACCAGCGCATCGCGTGGAAGGCGGCCGAGGCCGAGCTGATCCACGAGGCCGACGCCGTCGTCGCCGTCACGGACGAACTGGCCGAGCGGATGCGCGAGTACCACGCCCTGCAGGAACGCCCCGTGACGGTGATCAACGGGCCGTGGGGCACGCAGCTCCCGATGGGCCCGGCCGAGCGCCTGCCCCTGCGCACCGAGCTGGGCCTGTCCGACGACGTCCCGCTGCTCGTCTACCTCGGCAAGCTGGCCGCGGTCCGCGGCGTGGGCACGCTGGTGGACGCCCTGCCGCTGCTGCCCGGCGTCCACATCGCGTTCGTGGGCTCCCCCGACCCCGACGCCCGGCAGGGCCTGCGCGACCGGGCGGCCCAGCTCGACGTCGCCGACCGGATGCACATCGTCGACTACGTGCCCTCGGCCTCGGTGACGTGGTACGTCTCCTCCGCCACCGCGGGCGTGAGCCCTCTGCTCCCCACCCCGGCCCACGAGAGCGCCGTCCCCACCAAGCTGCGTGAATGCCTGCTGGCGGGTCTGCCGCTGACCGTGTCGGACCTGCGCGAGCAGGCCCGTTTCGTCCGGGAGCAGGGGGTGGGGACCGTGTTCGCCCCCGGGGACGCCGCAGACCTCGCCCGGGCGGTGCGCGACCTCCTGGCGCGACGGACCGAGCTGACCGCGGCCGCGCGCTCTCCGGAGATCGCCGCGCGCCACGGGTGGGAGGCCGCCGAGCGGGCGCTGCACGGCCTCTGGCGACGTCTCGTGCCCACGCCCGCCGCGCCGCCGCCCGTGGAGATCGCCCCGGACCCCGCGCGCGAGCCCCAGCCCCGTGGGCTCCTCGTCGTGGGCGACCCGCCCACGGTCCGGCCCCTCGCGGACGCCTGGCCCGCCGGCGCCGGCCCCGTGACGCTGCGGCCGCCACGGGATTTCCCCGAGGGCCGCGGCCTCGTCGTGGGCGGCCCCGAGGCGGTCTGGGGGGTCCTGCAGGACTGGGTCACGGACGACCGTGCCCACGGCACGGTCCTCATCGGGGGCGAGGGGCCGCTGTGGGGCCGGGCCGAGCAGTCCCCCGTCCATGAACTGCTCTCCCTCCGGGCTCGCGGACGCCAGGTCGCCCTCGTGGCGGGCGAGCGGATCCTCGCCGGCGTCGAGCGGAGATTGGCGGCCGTCCCCGGTCACCCCTGGGGAGGGCTGGACCCGGACGCGCGGGCGGCGCTGGACCGCCGCATCCGGCGTCAGGGCCGCCCGTTCCAGGCCGCCCTGGCCGCCGGAGTCCCCGTGCTCTCCCACCGGCGCGTGGAGGCGCTGCTGACGCCGGGCGTGCTGTGGCTGCCGGCACCGATCCCGACGCCGACGGACCGGGGACCCGGTCGTGACGGCGCGTCTGCACCCCGCAGCGTGCTCATCCTGCCCGGGGACCGCACCTCGGCCGAGTCGGCGGCGGTGGACGAGCTGGTCGCGGAACTGGCCGCACGCGGGATCCCGGTCGAGGCCCCGTCGGGTCCCCGGTTCCGCCGTCGACCCGACGCGTTCCACGGCGACGTCGTCGTGGCGCCGCTGCACACGGAGGACCTGGAGGTCGCGGCCCTGCAGGCCCTGGCCGCAGGCAGCGCTGTGGTCGCCGGGCCGCCGGTGACTCCCGCACCGGACGAGTGCGCCCCGCCGGTGACCGAGACCGACGACGCCACGCTCCTCGCCACGGTGCTGGGCCTGCTGGAGGAGACGTCGGCGGCCGCGGGGGAACGGCGGGAGCGGGCGCGCGAGCACCACGCGCGGCTGCACGCGCCCGAGGCCGTGCTGGTGAGGCTGCAGGCCCTGCTCAGCCCTGCGGAGACGACGGACGGGCCCGCCGCGGTGTGATCCGCCGCGGGCCCGTGCCGGGCGCCCCGGTGGGGCCGGGACTCAGTCTTCGAGAGCTGCCCGGGCGGTGGCCACCCGGACGGCCCAGGACTGCGAGCGCTGGGCCTCGGCCATGCCGGGCGCCCCGTCCCGCACGAGCGTGACGATGCCGGCGCGGATCGCCTCCGAGGAGCGCGCGACGCCGAGGCCCACGCGGTTGCGCTCGAGGAAGTCCGCGATCCCCATGTCCGCGAAGCAGAGCACGGGGTAGCCGCGCTCGATCAGGGACATGGTCTTGTAGGGGAAGCTGAACCGGGCGTACTTGCCGCCCAGCAGCACCACGCCCACCACGGTCCTCGTCGCGGGGACGTACCACTCGAGCGGGACCGTGGTGATCCGCAGCCCGGGCCGGTCTGCCAGGCCGTGCTCGGCCAGCATGTCCTCCAGCACGGAACGCTCCCCCGCGCGCACGACGAAGTCGAGTCGCACCTGCGGGTCGAGCGTCCCGACGGCGGTGAGGTACTGGCCCAGGCCGTAGATCCCGCCCACGCCTCCGGCGTACAGCAGGGTGACGCCCTCCTCGCCGATCGCCGGGGCGTCGGCGGGGACGGTGTTCGCCGGAGACACGGCAGGCGGCAGCGGCAGCCAGTCCACGGGCCCGCGGCCGTGCCGGGCCAGCAGGGCGTCGAAGCCCGCCCCGGACTCCGCAGACGGAGCCGCCAGCCGGTACGCGGCCTCCGCCATCGCGTCGAACTCGGCGAGCCCACGCTCCTGGACGTCGCGCCGCGCGTCGGCGTCCTCGAGGTACCCGTCGATCTCGTCCAGCCAGTGCAGGTCACGCACGAACCAGACGCTTGTACCGCCACCGGCCGAGAAGCGGGCCATGACGTCCGCGAGGGCGGCGGTCACCCGGTCGACCGGGATCGGCGACGTCGAATTCTCGCCGTAGAGGAGTCCGAGGGGACGGCCGGCGGCGAGCGCCTCGTCCAGGACCCGGAGCCGCCGGTCGAAGACACCCGGGACGGAGGAGAGCCGCAGCGCCGCGGCGGGCTCGGAGAGGGCGTCGTTCATGTTGCGCACCCGCTGGGGACGGGCCCCGTCGGTGCGGTCCTCGAGCGGCGAGGTGGAGAAGAACACGTCCAGCGGGCCGTCGTGCCGGAGCACGGCGAGGTCCTCGAACGTCCGGTCCACGCGACCGGTCATCGCGGCGCGGTAGGCAGACAGCAGGTCGGTGGTGCCGCCGTCGACGGTGTCGACGGCGGAGTGAGTCTCGGGCCCCCCGTGCAGGGCCGCGGCGAGCTCCGTGACGAGGCGCAGCCCGCGCCCCGTCCGCACGCCCGGATGGCCCGCGGCCCACGCGCCCGAGCCGATGGTGTCCTCCACCACCAGCCGTTCCGCGAAGCCGGTGCCGACCAGGAGTTCACCGACGGCCGCGTGGTCGCGCGACGAGCCCACGAGGACCACGTGCGTGGCGCCGCCGAGCCGGGTCGCCGCCACCGCGTCGAACGCGCGTCCTGCGGCGAGGTCGCGGGTGCGGTAGAGGGCGGAGGCCGAGAGGCTGCGGAGCGAGGCGCCCGGCACCGTGTCCACCGCGGTCTGGAGCGCCTCCATCTGCGCGGCGAGGCGATCGGCGTCGACGTGTTCCGGATGGAGGACGACGACGCGCGGCGTCTCGGCCTCCGCCGCGAGCGGCGCCAGCGTCTGCGGCGCGAGGCCGACGCGCGGATGCCGGAGGTGGGCGCTGCGCGAGCCCTTGGACAGGGCCTTGTCGAACTCCCACTCGTCGGCCAGGAACAGCCGGTCGACCGCCCGCGTCAGGGCTGCGAAGTCCTCCTCGGCGTGCCGTCGTGCCGCGGAGAAGTCCAGGTCGCCGCGGCGGAGCAGGGGGATGAACTCCTCCTCCACATGCCGGGCGGCGAAGCCCGCGGCGCCGAGCCCGGAGGCGAGGATCGCGTCGTAGGCGCCCGCGGCCGTGACCCGGCGCATCTCGCGCGCGATCTGGGCGCCGGCAGCGCGCAGGGCGTGGGTGCCTGTCCACGGGTAGAGCGGGGCCGGGGCAAGGCCGGGCCGCCGGCGCAGCCAAGCGTGCGAGGCGACGTCGAGGACGTCGACCACGTGGCCGCTGTCCCGCAGATCCTGCAGCAGCAGACCCTCCGCCGGGCCCGTGCCGGTCGTCAGCAGCAGCACGGTGCTCACGCGTTCTCCTCCCCTCGCCCGCCCGGGCCCGCCGCCAGACCCATCAACGCCATCTCGTGGTCGACGGTGTGCTCCGGCGACGTCTGGGCGCGGACCCGGGCTGCCGCGGCCTGGGACATCCGCAGGAACAGGTCCGGGTCCTCCATGAGCCGTCGCAGGCCGTCGGCCAGCCCGGCCACGTCCTCGACGCCGGCGATCATCGCGCAGTCCTCGTCCACGAACTCCCGGACGGCGCCGGCGTCGTTGGTCACGGGCACGAGCCCGGAGGCCATCGCCTCGTCCCGCGAGACGCCCTGGGAGTCGAGCCGGGTGGGCACCAGGAACACGCCGTGCTCCCGGTGCAGGGCCGCGATCTCCTCCTGGACGGCGTAGCGGCGCTCCACCGTGACGTTCGCGTCGTCCGCGAAGGCCGCCTCGAAGAGGCCGAAGTGCTTGCCGTCGCCGATCACGGTGACCTGCATGCGGTCCCACAGGGGCGTGTCCCGCAGGCGCTCGAGGGCCCGGACGGCGAGGTCCGCGCCGTAGTTGAGGTTCGCCGCGGAGCGGACCCACAGCACGCGGAAGCGCTGCTCGGGGTCCTTGGGCACGAAGCGGAACAGGTCCGTGTCGATCACGTTGTGCACGATCGCCGTGCGTTGCCCCGGGAAGACGAGCTCCATGTCCTCCTGAGCCGCTCGGCGCCACCAGCGGGAGACGAAGACGAACCGCTCGGGGCCGTGCGGGTGCTCGAGCACCTCGCGCCAGAAGCGCTGGCGTTCCAGGGTGTCGACGATCGCGTCGTCCACCTGCCCCTGGGTCCGGTGGTTGCGCACGGTCCGGATCCACCGGCGCGACTCGAAGCCGTGCATGAACACGAAGAAGCGGTGCCCGGCCAGCGCGTCCTGGATCGGCTCCCAGAGGGAGCGGACGAGGAAGTGGGCCGCCACGGACTCGTAGTGCCGCGTGCGCAGCATCTCGGCCGCCTCCGCGCCCCGGCCCACCAGCACGTGGACGCCGTCATACTCGTAGGAGCGGGGTTCGGCGGACCGGTCGATCACCGCGACGTCGACGCGGACGCCGGCGGCCTGGAAGTACTTGACCCGGCGGTGCACGAAGCCGTTGCCGTAGGGGTTCTCGAGGGTGGGGTACACGCCCACCACGACCAGGTGTCGCGGCGCGTCGTCGCCGAGCTGGTCGGCGGCGTCCGCCCGTGCGAGGTGGTCGGCGACCCGCCTCGGCGCGGCGGCCAGGTCCTCGTCCTCGTGGCCCGTGGGCGGCAGCGGGGGCGCCGGCTCCGCGAACAGGCGCCGCTTGAGCGCGGCGTTCTCGAGCTGCAGCAGCGTCGATGCCTCTTGCGCGGTGTAGGTGTCCCCGACGTCGGCGAGGTGCAGGTAGCCGCGATAGCCCGGGGTGTCGCCGTGGGCGCCCGCGGGCGCGGCGGGGCGGGGCGGCGACGTGCGGCGCCGACGGGGCGGGGCGGCCGCCGCCCGGAGCCGACGCACGGCGTCCGAGTCCTGTGGGAGGGTGTCGAACACCGCGCGCAGCACGCGAGGCCCGGGCTCGGGCAGGGCTCGCGCCCGTCGGGCCGCCGCGCGCACGGCCCGGCGGGCGCGGCGTCGCCAGTCCCCTGCGCTCACAGCCTGATGCTCTCGCCCGTGTGGGCCGACGCGATCATCGCCTCGGCCACGCGCAGCGTGGCCAGACCCTCCGCCATGGACACGTGCTCCTGCCGGACGCCGAGGATCGCGTCGCGGAACGCCTCGTGTTCGGTGTGCAGCGGCTCGGGCTTCTCGATCGCCAGACGGGTGACGTCCCCCTCGGAGACGCCGCGGAACGCGGACACCGCGTCCCAGCGGGTGCGGACCGATCCGTTGGCCTGGAAGGTCAGGTCTGCGTGCACGGTGTCCGCCACGAACGCGCCGAGCTCGCCGGTGACGACGGTCTGGCGGATCTTCACCGGGGAGAGCCAGTTCACCACGTGGCTCGTGATGGCCCCGCACTCGAGGCGGCCGTTGGCGACCACCATGTCCTCGTGCTCGCGGCCGGAGTTGGTCATGGTCTCCGCGGCCACGCGCGTGAACGGGCTGTCCGCCAGCCACGCGGTCAGGTCGATGTCGTGCGTGCCGAGGTCCTTGACGACCCCGACGTCGGCGATGCGGGCGGGGAAGCCGCCCTGACGCACGGTCGTGATCTGCAGGACCCGGCCCAGCTCACCGGCCTGGATCCGCCGACGCATCTCCTGAAGGGCGGGGTTGAAGCGTTCGATGTGGCCCACGGCGCCGACGAGGCCGGCCTCGTCGAAGGCGTGGACCAGGCGGGTGCCGGCCTCGGTGCTGTGTGCGATCGGCTTCTCGACCATCACGTGCACGCCGGCCTCGGCCAGGGCCAGGCCGACCTCTTCGTGCAGGCCGGTCGGGACCGCGCACATGACCGCGTCCACGCCATGGTCGATGAGCCCCTGGACCGAGTCGTAGAGGGGCAGGTCCCCCGCCACGCCGTGCGGATCACCCATCGCGTCGGCCACGGCGACCAGCTCGGTGCCCTCGATGGAGCGCATCACGCGGGCGTGGTGGCGTCCCATCATGCCCAGGCCGATCAGTCCGGTGCGCAGCACGCTCATGCGGCGGCCTCCGCCACCACGGTGTTGACGGCCTCGACCACGCGCGTGACGTCCGCGTCCGTCAGGGACGGGTGGACCGGAATGGAGAACACGGTGGACGCGGCCACGCGGGTGTTCGGCAGGTCCGCCTCGACGCCGAAGGAGGGCAGCTCATTGGTGGGCACCGGGTAGTAGACCCCCGTGCCGACCCCGAACTCGTCCTTCAGGCGGGCGAGCACGTCCGCCCGCGTCCCGGCCAGCTCCTCGGGCAGGCGGACCGTGTACTGGTGGTACACGTGCTCGGCGCCCTCGAGCACCGTCGGCACGGTGACCCCGCGCAGCTCGGCGTCGAAGCGGGCGGCGATCTCCTGCCGGCGCCGGGTCCATGCGCCGACCTTGGTCAGCTGCACCCGGCCGATGGCCGCGTGGATGTCCGTCATGCGGTTGTTGAAGCCCACGAGCTCATTGCGGTACTGGACCTCCATGCCCTGGTTGCGCAACAGGCGCAGGCGACGGGCGACGTCCGCCTCCCCCACGGAGACCATGCCGCCCTCACCCGAGGTCATGTTCTTGGTCGGGTAGAGGCTGAACATGCCCCACGCCCCGAAGGTGCCCACGGGGCGCCCCTTCCAGCGGGCGCCGTGCGCCTGCGCCGCGTCCTCGAACAGCTGGAGGCCGTGCTCGCGGCAGATCGCCTCGAGCTCGTCCATGCGGGCTGGGTGGCCGTACAGGTGCACCGGCATGACGGCGGCGGTCCGCTCCGTCACCTTGGCGCGCACGTCCTGGGGGTCGAGGGTGTACGTGTCGAGGTCCACGTCGGCGAAGACCGGGGTCGCACCCGTGAGGGCGACCGCGTTGCCGGTCGCGGCGAACGTGAACGCGGGGACGATGACCTCGTCGCCGGGGCCGATGCCCGAGGCCAGCAGGCCAAGGTGCAGCCCGGCGGTGCCGGAGTTGACGGCCACGCAGGCCCGGCCGTCCACCATCGCGGCACCGAACTCCTCCTCGAAGGCCGCGACCTCGGGGCCCTGCGCCACCATGCCGGAGCGCAGGACGCGGTCCACGGCCGCACGCTCCTCGTCGCCGATGAGCGGCTTCGCCGCCGGGATGAACTCAGCCATGGTTCTCCTCTTCCTGCGCGGGCTCGGCCGGGCGCAGCGCCCCGTCCCGCTCGATGAACGTCTCGCCGGTGTCCGGGCACACCCAGACGCCGTCCTTCTCCTCCAGCCGGCGGCCTGTGCGGCCGACCCAGCCGATGCGCTTCGCGGGCACTCCGGCCACGAGGCCGAAGTCCGGCACGTCGCGCGTGACGACGGAACCGGCGGCCACCAGCGCCCACTCGCCGATGCGCACCGGCGCGACGCACACCGAGCGCGCGCCGATCGCGGCGCCGTCGCCGATGTCGACGCCCACGGCCTCCCAGTCGTCCCCGGACTTCTGGGACAGATCCGGGTTGACCGCGCGGGGGTAGGTGTCGTTGGTCAGGACGACGCCGGGTCCGATGAAGACGCCGCGGCCCAGACGGGCCGGCTCGTAGACGAGGGCGAGGTTCTGGACCTTGCAGTCGTCGCCGAGCTCCACCCCGGTGCCGATGTAGGCCGCGCGACCGACGATGCAGCGCTCGCCGAGGCGGGCCTGCTCACGGACCTGCGCGAGGTGCCAGACCTTGGTGCCGTCGCCGAGGACGGCGTCCTCGGCGACGTCGGCCGAGGCGGCGGTGAAGACGTTCCCGCTCATCGGGCGGCCTCGGCGTCCTGCGGCAGGCCGATGACCCGACGGGTCACTCCCGACCAGGCGTCGGCGTCGGTGACGTTGCGGCCGTCCACGAAGGTGCGCACGCCCGGCAGGTCGGCCGGGGTGAGGGCGCGGTACTCGGCGTGGTCCGTCTGCAGGATCGCGGCGTCGACCTCGGAGCCGGAGGAGTGCGGGGTGAAGCCCAGCGCGGTGAGCTCCTCGTCCGAGTACATCGGGTCGTCCACGGTGACCTCGGCGCCGCGGGTGCGCAGCGCGCCCACGGTGGCGAACACGCCGGAGAACGCGGTCTCCTTCACGCCGCCGCGGTAGGCGGCGCCCAGCACGACGACGCGCTGACCGGCGAGGTCGCCGTGCGCCTGGGCGAGCAGGTCCACGGCGAAGTCCGGCATCGAGGCGTTCACGGCGCGCGCGGTGCGGACGATGTCCGCGGCCGGGTCGTTCCACAGGTACAGGCGCGGGTAGACCGGGATGCAGTGGCCGCCCACGGCGATGCCCGGGCGGTGGATGTGGCTGTACGGCTGCGAGTTGGAGGCCTCGATCACCCGGTAGATGTCGATGCCGTTCGCGCCGGCGTAGCGGGCGAACTCGTTCGCCAGGCCGATGTTGACGTCGCGGTAGGTGGTCTCGGCGAGCTTGGCCATCTCGGAGGCCTCCGCAGAGCCGAGGTCCCATACGCCGTTGGGACGGGACAGGTCAGGACGCTCGTCGAAGTCCAGCACGGCCTCGTAGAACTCGCGGGCGCGCTCGGCGCCGGCCGGGGTCAGGCCGCCGATCAGCTTGGGGTAGCGGCGAAGGTCCTCGAACACGCGGCCGGTGAGCACGCGCTCCGGCGAGAACACGAGGTGGAAGTCCTCCCCCTCGGTCAGGCCCGAGCCCTCCTCCAGCATCGGCTTCCACCGGGTGCGGGTGGTGCCCACGGGCAGCGTGGTCTCGTAGGAGACGAGGGTGCCCGGTGTCAGGTGCTTCGCCAGCTCGGTGGTGGCGCCGTCCATCCAGCCGAAGTCGGGGCGGGCCTCGTCGTCCACGAAGAGCGGCACGACGAGCACGACGGCGTCGGCCCCCGGGACGGCGTCGCCGTAGTCGGTGGTGGCGCGCAGGCGGCCGTCGGCCACCGTGGAGGAGAGCTTCTCCTGCAGGTGGGCCTCGCCCGGGAAGGGCTCGGTCCCCGCGTTGACGAGGTCCACGACGGTGGCGTTGACGTCCACGCCGACCACCTCGTGTCCCTTGCTCGCGAACTGCACGGCCAGCGGCAGGCCGATCTTGCCCAGGGCGACGACGGCGATCTTCATGCGGGTCCAGTCTTCCTTCCGTGCACGGGCCCCACGCGGCGAGCGTCGGGCGGGCGTCGAGGAGGCCTCCGGAACACGAGAGTGCGGGAGACCCGGCGCCCGCGTCACTGTATCAGCGCGGGTGGACGCCGAGCCGGTCGTAGAGCGTCCGATAGCGGCGCGCGTTGGCCTCCCAGGTGCGCGTCTGCAGGGCCCATTCCCGGCCGGCCGCGCCGAGGCGCGCCCGCTCGGCCGGGTCCCCCGCGAGCCGGTCGAGGGCGGCGGCCAGCGCTGCGGGATCCTCCGCGGGGACGAGCAGGCCGGTCCGCTCGTCCTCGACGAGCTCGGCCAGGGCCGGCAGGTCCGAGGCGACGACGGGCCGGCCGGTGGCCGAGGCTTCGACGGTCTTCATCGGCGTCACCGCGCGGGTGACGGGCAGGTCCCGGCGCGGGACCGTGAACACGTCCAGGGCGGCGTGGTGCAGGCGCGCGTCCTCGCGGTCGACCCGCCCGGGGAAGGCGCACAGCTCCGCGATGCCGAGCTCCGCGGCCAGGGCCTGCAGCCCGGGCCGGGCGACGCCGTCGCCGGCGATGTGCACGCGCAACCCGGGACGGTGCGGGGCCAGCCGCGCGGCGGCACGCAGCAGGATGTCCAGGCCCTCGTAGTCCACGAGGCTCGAGACGGTGCCCACCACGAAGGCGTCGGTCGGCAGGTCCCAGCCCAGCCGGGCGCGTGCCTCGTCGCGGTCCACCCGCTCGGCGACGAAGGCCGGGCCCACGGCGTTGGGGCAGAGCACGACGGCGTCCTCGGCCACCCCGGCCGCGACCAGGCGGTCGCGCATGCCCGCCCCGAGCGTCACGACCCCGTCGGCGCGGCGGGCGGCCTCGGCCTCCCGCTCCTGGAAGAGCCGGTACCGTTCCGAGGCCAGGGCCTCGGGACCGCGCACCGCCGCCCATGTGTCCGCGAGCTGCCCGCGGACCTCGTACACCCACGGGATCCCGAAGGCCCGCGCCACGGCCTCGACCGCGAGCGCGTTCACGAAGTGCGTGGTGGTGTGCAGCAGGGCAGGACGGTGTCGACGCACGTGCGCGGCCAGCAGCTCGGCGTGCTGCTGGATGCGGGCGGCCTGGCCCTGGGCGAGCCGCGCCGGCAGCAGCCGGGCGTAGCGAATCCCGTCCACGACATCCCGCTGTGCCGCCCAGGGCACGCCGATCTGCACGGGGTAGCCCGGCCGCGTCACGGCGGCGGCATCGAAGCCCTCGTCCCGCAGGGAGGTGAGGATCGCGTGGCTGCGCTGGGCGTACCCCGAGCCGGTGTGGGGCAGGGAGTTGGTCAGCACGTGCAGCACCCGCCCCGGGACCGGGCGGTAGCCGGGCTCGGTCGGCACGGTCGGGGCGACCCCGCGGAACGCGTCCCGCTCCCCCGCCATGCGGCGGGCGAGATGACGGTTGCGGGGATGCCGCGCGGCGAGCGCGGCCGCGCCGCCCAGGTCGCCGCGGTGCGCCGCCAGGCGTGCGGCGGCGGCCGTCCACGCCGCGCCGCGCCGCTTCTCCGGCACGCTGCCGAGCAGCGTCTCGGCGATGTCGGGCCGGCCCATGCCGAGGGCTGCGTCGGCCCGGTGGACCAGCCCGCGGACGTTCCCCGCCCCCGGACGGGACGCGCGGACGGGCCGACCGGCCTCGTCCACGCCGAGGGCGGCCAGGGCCGCCGCGCGCTCGCCCCGCATCTCGTGGCCGAGTGCGGGCACGACACCGTTCCGGCCCAGGCGGGTGAGGATGCCGGCCGCCCCGCCCACCGCCGCGGGCGGCAGCCGACGGGAGACCTGCAGGGCCAGCAGCACCGGATCGTCCGTCACGTGCTCGCGGACGGTCTGGGCGGTCAGGGCCAGGGACCGCAGCAGCGGGCGGCGGGATGGCGCGGGGCGCTCGCGTGCGGTCATCGGTGCGGGCTCCTGTCGGCGGGGCGGGCGGGGCGCGGGCCGCGGAAGGTCAGAGGGACGGGTCGGTGCGCCACTGGCCGCGCGTGTCGATCACGCGCTTGTCGGCCACGCGGTCGCCGAGGTCGGCGAAGGCGGAATGGTCCACCAGCAGCACCACGATGTCGGCGGCCTCGAGGGCCTCGTCGACCGCGACCAGGCGCACGTTGTCCTTGCCCTGCAGCGCGGCCGGCAGCTCCGTCACGTGCGGCTCGACCACGAGCACGTCGGACCCGGAGAACTGGCCCGCCAGCTCGGCCGCGATGTTCAGGGCCGGGGATTCGCGCAGGTCGTCGATGTTCGGCTTGAAGGCCAGGCCGAGGGCGGCGACGACCGGAGCGCGGCCGGTGGCCTGCTGGACGTCGAAGGCCGCGGCCTTGACCTGGTCGATGACCCACTGGGGCTTGCCATCGTTGATCTCCCGGGCCGCGCGGATCAGCCGGGCGGTCTGCGGGGCGGCGTCCACGATGAACCACGGGTCCACGGCGATGCAGTGGCCGCCCACGCCGGGGCCCGGCTGCAGGATGTTCACGCGGGGGTGGTGGTTAGCGAGCTCGATGAGCTCCCACACGTCGATGCCCTGCTCGGCGCAGATCACGGACAGCTCGTTGGCGAAGGCGATGTTGACGTCGCGGAAGGAGTTCTCCACGAGCTTGGCCATCTCCGCGGTGCGGGTGTCCGTCAGCAGGATCTCGCCCTCGCAGAACGTGCGGTAGAGGTCGCGGGCCCGCTCGGCCGCGCGCCGGGTCGAGCCACCGACGATCCGGTCGTTGGTCACGAGCTCGACCATCACGCGACCCGGGAGCACCCGCTCGGGGCAGTGGGCGAAGTCCAGCTCGGCCTCGCGCAGCTCAGGACGCTCGGCGAAGATCACCTCGGCCATGTACTCGGTGGCGCCGGGGGGCGAGGTGGACTCGAGGATGACGAGCTCGTCGCCGGTCAGCTGCGGGGCCAGGCCGCGGGCGGCGGCCTCGATGTAGCCCAGGTCCGGGGAGTGTCCGTCCTTGAACGGGGTCGGCACGGCGACGATGTAGGCGTCCGCCGCCGGCGTCGTCGTCGAGGCGCTGAGCAGGCCCTTCTCGACGCCGCGCGCGACGAACCCGGCCAGGTCCGGCTCCACGAAGGGCACCGTGCCCGCATTCACGGCGTCCACCGTGCGGTCCGAGACGTCCACGCCGAGCACCCTCACGCCGTTCTCGGCGAGGATGGCGGCGGTGGGCAGGCCGATGTAGCCCAGGCCGATGACGGCGACGGTCTCGATCTTCTTCACGGGGTCTCCTCGATGGGGAATGGTTCACGGCGGCGGCCCCAGGCACCGGCGGGCGGGGGCGGACGCGTCCCACCCTACCGCCGTCGCCCGGCCTGCCTCAGTCCAGCCCCAGCGCCTCGCGCCACAGGCCGGCCACGACGCGCTCGTCGTACGCGCGCACCCGTTCCCGGGCCAGGGCCGAGAGCGCGTCCCACCGCGCGTCGTCGGCGACCGCCTCGAGCACCCGCCGCGCCGCGGCGTCGGTGTCGTCGAGCACGAACTCGTCGCCGAACACGCCCCTCGCGCCGGGCCGGTCCCAGACGAGCGGGACCGCGCCCGAGACCATGCCCTCGGCGGGCGCGAGGTGGAAGCTCTCGGTGGTGGACGGCGAGAGCACCCAGCCGATCTTCGTCAGCCACGAGCCCATGTCCGCCCCGAAGGGCTCGAAGGCGACGGCCTCGCGCAGCGGACCGGCGCCGAGGCGGGCGAACAGGTCGAGGTAGCCCTCGCGCTGGAGGGGCTTGCGCCACTCGTGCGGGTACTCCCACGGCATGCGGCCGCGCACGTGCAGGGTGAACCGTTCGTCATGGGCGCGCAGGATCTCCAACAGGTCCACGGCCCGGTCCAGGCGCTTGCGCAACGGCACCACGCCGACGAGGCCGAGCCGGAACCGGCGACCGGGCAGGCCGGGACGGTCCAGGTCCGCCACGGACACGGCGTTGGGGATCACCGTGACCCGCGTGGGCTCGATGGGAAGATGCTCGCGCACCAGGTCCCGGTAGAGATCGGAGACGGTCACGAGGCGGTCCACGGCCTCGGTCTCGAGCGCGGAGAGCCAGCCGCCGCGCAGCTCGAACATGTGCAGGCGGACCACGAGCCGCTGGCCGGGCCGCTTGTGGCGGGCGTACCAGACCGCGTTGGGGCCCGCCCACTCGCACACCACGACGTCGGCCCACTCGACGAGGCGGCGTGAGGCGGCCTCGTCGTGGCGGTGCAGACCCTGCCAGTGGTCGATGCGCAGCTCGACGCCCGGGTCGTCCCGCAGCAGGTCGACGAGCTCGCCCGCGAACTTCAGGTCGTGGCCGGCCAGGACCACGCGGGTGCGTGACCCGCCGCGGGCGGGCCGTCGGTCGAGCAGACCGAGCCGGTCCATGACGCCTGTCAGGGCGCGTGCGCGCGCGGCCATGCGGTAGGGGGCGGCGGCCTCGACGACGCGTCGCGAGAGGGCCGGCAGGTCGTGGCGGGCGGCCGCGATGCGGGCGGCCACGTCCCGGGCTGAGTCCCTCACCCCGTCCACGAACAGGGGGTAGTCGGCCCCCAGCAGCTCCTCGTGCGCCACGGTCCGGTTCAGGAGCGGCGGCACTCCGACCGCGCAGCTCTCGAGCACCTTCGTGGAGATCTCGAGCGAGAGGTCCAGGGCGGGGGCGCGCCAGCCCAGAGAGACGTCCGCGGCCGCGGTGCGGGCCATGGACTCCTCGCGGGAGAGCGCTCCGGTCCACTCGAAGTCGGGCCGCTCGGCCTCGAGGCGGGAGCGCATCGCCGCGGCCCAGCCGGGCCGGTCCCGCTCGGGGTGGACCTTGTCCCCCACCATCGTGAGCGTGGCCGGGACGCCGGCCTCGTGGAGGGCGGTCAGCACGTCCGGCATGAGGTCGGTGCGCCAGTCGTGGGCGAACTTGCCCGTGTACACGAGACGCACCGGGCCGTCGGCGGGCGCCTCGGCGCGTTCGGCCGGAACGAGCCCGTCCGGCACCATCGGCGAGAGCAGCTCGGTGCGCCCGGCGGCGGCCGGGACCATCGCCTCGAGCACGGCGCGAGCCTGGGGCGTCTGGGCCAGCATCAGACGGCTCGCCGCGGCGATGCGGCCGAGCTCCTCGACGCGCCCGGCCGGGAAGCCGTCCTCCACGTAGCCGTACTCGGTCACGTAGGACCACAGCCGCCCCGGGAAGGCGCCGCGGTCGGCGAGCTCGAGGCAGGCGTGGATGCCGCGCACGAGCACCACGTCGTACCGGGACTCCTCGTCCCGGCGGGCCAGCACGTCCGCGGCGCGGGAGGGGGTCATCCCCCCCTGCCCGGCCGCCGGCTCGGCGGTGAGCACGCGCACCCCCGTCAGGGCGCGCAGCGGAGCGGTGAGCAGGTCCCGGCGTTCGACGGCCTTGAGCTGGACGTCCACGCTCGCACCCGTGCGGGCGAGGGTCTCGGCCAGGGAGGGCAGCCACGTGGCGGAGCCGTCGATGACGTTCAGGTCGACGTCGCCGTAGAGCAGGACGCGCACGCCGGCGGCGTCGGTCAGGCGGTCGGGGTGGTGCGTGTTCATGCGCTCTCCTCCGGGCAGGCGGCGAGGACGTCGGCGATCCCCTGGGGCGCGTCGCCCGGGTCCTCGGTGAAGTGCAACGGCGTCCGGTCCGCGCCGGCCTCGACCACGATGACGTCCTCGGCGTGCAGCAGGGCGAGGGCCCCGAGCCGGTGCTGGTGACGGCCCCGGGAGAGCACCCAGACGGTGACCCCGCGCGCGGCGGCCGCGCTCACGGCACCTCGCAGCTCGAGGTAGAGGGCCGCGCCGGCGGCGTCGAGGGCCCCGGCCCACGGCCCGTCCACGCCGTCCACATCCACGACGACGGCCTCCACGCGTTCGGCCACCGCGGCCGCGGTGCCCGGCACGAGCGGCACGACGCGGTGCCCGGCGGCCGCGAGGGCCGCGCGCACGTCCGGGGCGGCGACGACGCCGACGGCCCGCCCGCCCCGCTCGGTGCGGGACGTGTCGGCCAGGCCCAGGACCCGCTCGAGACGGGCCGCGGCCTCCGGATCGGCGCCGACGGCGGCCGCACCGCGGCCGGTGAGGGAGGCGCTGCCGGGGCGGGTGCGGGCCGGACCGCCCGCCAGGCCCAGGGCGTCGGCCGGCCGGGCGTGCGCCGGACGGTCGCCCCAGCGGATGCCGAACACGCCGCGGACCTCCTCGGCCACCTGCGGCGGCAGCCTGCGCAGCAGCGCGCCGCCGGTGCGGCGCACCCGACGGCGCTGTTCGGGCGGCAGCAGGCGAGCGCCCGCGCGCGCGACCCGACGGATGGACTTCCCAGCTGGCATCAGAACTGTTCCTCGGTGTCCCGGTGGAGTGCACCCGGCCGGGTGCGGCGGCGTCAACCCTAGCAAGGGGCCGACGTCGGGCTCAGCGACCGGCGACGCGGCGCAGCACTCGCTCGTAGCGGCGGGCCACGGCCGGCAGGTCGGCGTGGCGGCGCACCCAGTCGCGTCCGCCCGCGCCGACGTCGGTGCGGTGCGGGTCGTCCGCGAGCGCCGTCAGGTGCCGCACCAGGTCGTCCACGTCCGGGCCGATGACGTCGGCGCCACCGGCCGCCTCGAGCGTGCGGGCGGCCTCCCCCGTCACCAGGCCCGTGACGTGCCGGCCGACGGCGAGCACCTCGTAGGTCTTGGAGGGCACGGTGTGCCGGAAGCTCGGCCAGTCGGGACGCAGGGCCACCACCAGCGTGTCCGCCCACGCGTACTGCTCGGCCACGGCCGCGCCGTGGACGGGTCCGAGGATCTCGGCCGGCGAGCCGAGCTCGGCGTTGCGGGCCTCCAGCGCCGGACGCCGGGTCCCCTCCCCGACCAGCCGGACGCGCACCCCCGGCCGGGTGCGCCGCAGCGTCGCCGCGGCGTCGATGAGCCGCTCGAGCCCCTGGCTCTCGCCCATGTTGCCCAGGTACAGCACGTGGAGCTCACCGGCGGCCCGCTCTCGCCGCGGCGCCACCGCCAGGCGGGCCAGGTCCACACCGTTGCCCAGGGTGCGGACCACCCGCACGCCGCGCCCGCGCAGCGTCTCCGCGAAGCCGTCCGTGACGGTCACCACGAGTCGGGCCGCGCGTTGGCCGCCGGTCACGACGCGCTCCATCGCGGCGCCCAGCAGGCCCTGGTGGACCCCGGCCTCGTGGGCGAGATCCGGCCAGGCGTCGCGCATCTCCAGCACGAGGGGACGGCGCCAGAGGCGGGAGAGAACGACGCCGGGCACCACCACGGGCAGCGCGGGCACGGTGGCCACCACCACGTCCGGGCGTCGGGTGGCCATCCCACGGGGGACGGCGAGCAGCGCGTGCACCACCGCCTCGGCGAAGCGACCGTTGCGACCGGCCTCCCCCAGGGGCAGGCGAGGCGTGGGCAGGACACGTTCGCCGTCGGGCCCGGCGAAGGGGCGCACACCCCCGGGCGCGACGACGTCGACGTCCCAGCCCGCCGACCGCAGCGCCGCCACGACCGCGCCCCAGCGACGCGCGGGAGGGGTGCGCTCGGGCCGGTAGGAGTGGGAGACCAGCAGCAGGCGGGGGCGGCGCGACTCAGTCGTCACAGGGGTCCTCCCCGAGGACAGGTGCGGGCGTGGTGCCGGTCAGCAGGGTCAGCACGGGGGCGGGCCCGCCGGCGGCCTGGGCCTTCTTCTCCTTCGTGGGCTCGTGCTCGTCGACGTAGCGCTGGACGTCGTCGTCGGCGAGGGCGGACCGCAGGTCCGCCAGCTTGTCCTCGTCGAGCTCGACGATGGCGTCGCCGTTCGGGCCCTCCGCGAAGCCCTTGCGAGGCACCGTGAACATCTCGACGTCCTCGCCGCGGACGTCGCGCAGCTGCCACGCGAGCGAGGCGATCACGCCGGACGTGAGCCCCTCGTCCACACCGAGGTGGTCGGAGAACGTGGCGACGACCTCGGTGGTGCGGGCGGGATTGCCCAGGATCTGCGGGCTGAGGAAGCGGTCCATCGCCCCGGCCAGGTAACGCTGCTGGTTCTCCACGCGGGTGACGTCGCCGTCGTCGAAGGCGTGCCGTTCGCGCACGTAGCGCAGGGCGGCGGTGTCCTGCAGCAGGATGTGTCCGCGCGGGTAGTACGAGGGGTTGGCCTGACCGGAGGAGAAGGCCCGCGGGTTGCAGACCTCGACGCCGCCCAGCGCGTTCGTCACGCCCCGGAAGCCCTGGAAGTCGACCTCGAGGACGTGGTGGATCGACACTCCCAGCAGCAGCTCCACCGTGTCCACGGCGAGGGTGTAGCCGCCCGTGTCGAAGGCCGAGTTGATCTTCGCCTCGCCGTGGCCGGGCACGGTGACCCACGAATCCCGCAGCACGGACATGACGTAGACCTGGCGTCGGTCCGCGGGGATGTGCACGAGCATCATGGTGTCCGAACGCTGGCCCATGTCCTGCTCGCCCTCGCCCTCGCGGGAGTCGGAGCCCAGGACGAGCACGTTCAGCGGGCCGTTGCCGGCCGCCTGCTCGAGCGCCCCCACGTCCACCGTCTGCCGGTGGTCGTCGAAGGTGCGCCCGAGCGAGCTCGTGTACCAGGCGCCCAGGCCGAGCAGCGCCGCGAGCAGGACGGCGAGCAGGCCGACGACCCACGGCCAGCGCCGGCGGCGCCGCGCGACCGGCGGGGCGTCGTCGCGCGGGGGCTCGGGGCGCGGCAGGGGCTCGGGCGTCCAGGACGCGGCCGGGGGATGGCTCACTCGGGTCTCCTGCTCGAGGTCGGGGGTCAGCCCAGTCTACGGACGCCCCGTCAGGCGTCGGCCGCCGCGGCCCGGCGACGGCGCGGCCTGGGCTGGCAGCGCGGGCACAGGTGGCTCGCACGGTTCATGAACGGCTCGCGGACGATGCGGGAGTCGACCCCCTCGGCGGCGCAGCGGCGACACGGCTGCCCGGTGCGCCCGTAGGCCGCCAGGGAGCGGGCGAAGTAGCCCGATCGCCCGTCCACGTTGACGTAGAGCGCGTCGAAGCTCGTGCCCCCCACCTCCAGGGCCCGGCGCATCACGTCCTGGACGGCCGCCAGGAGGCGCAGCGTGTCCGCCCGGCGCATGCGCTCGGTCGGGCGCTCGGGGTGCAGGCGGGCGCCCCAGAGGGCCTCGTCCGCGTAGATGTTGCCGATCCCGGAGACCAGCGACTGGTCCAGCAACGCGCGCTTGAGGGTGGAGCGGCGCCGTGCCAGGCGCGCGTGCACGGCCGCGGGGTCGAACAGCGGGTGCAGCGGGTCCAGGGCGATGTGGGCGGCCGTGGTGGGGATCCGCTCGCCGCCGGCGGCGTCGTCGGGCCGCAGCGCGTCGAGCCACCAGCCGCCGAAGATCCGCTGGTCCACGAACCGCAGCTCGCGGGCGGAGCCGTCCACGGCGGTGACGGGCAGGCGCAGGCGCAGGTGACGCTGGTCGGCGGCCCCCGGTTCGTCCACGAGGATCTGCCCGCTCATCCCCAGGTGCACGACGACGGCGTCGTCGCCCTCGGCCAGGGGCAGCCAGAGGAACTTGCCGCGGCGAGCCGGCTCGGCCAGCCGGGCGCCGCGCAGCCGCTCCCGGAGGGCGTCCGCGCCGCCGGGGCTGCGACGCAGCGAGCGGGGGTCGAGGACCTCGAGCTCCGCGGCGACGGCGTCCGTGGCCCACCGGGCCAGGCCGCGCCGGACGACCTCGGCCTCGGGCAGCTCCGGCACGGGCTCAGCGCCCCGCGGCCGGCAGATCCGCCTCGAGGGCGGGCCAGGAGGCGGCCGCGGCGTCCCGCTCGGCCTGCTTCTTGGAGCTGGCGACGGCGGAGCCGTACTCGCGCTCGCCGACGACGAGGGTGGCCCGGTAGCGGGGGTCGTGCGCGGGGCCCTGACCCTCGATCGCGTAGCGGACGGCGCCGAGACCGTGGCGGCTGGCGGCCTCGGCCACGACCGTCTTCCAGTCGGTGCTCTCGCGCAGCAGGTCCGGCTCGTCCAGCAGCGGCACCACGTGGCGGTGCACGAGTGCGGCCGCGGCCACGGCCCCGTGGTCCACGTAGACGGCGCCGATGAGCGCCTCGAGGGTGTCGGCGAGGATCGAGTCCTTGTCCGCCCCGCCGGTGCGGCGCTCCCCCGTGCCCAGGCGCACGAAAGGGCCGATGCCGATCCGGCGCGCCACCTTCGCCAGGGCACGCGTGGACACGACGGCGGCCCGGCGGCGCGCGAGGTCGCCCTCGGCCAGGTCCGGGTACACCGTGAAGATGTGGTCGGTGACCACGTAGCCCAGCACCGAGTCCCCGAGGAACTCGAGGCGCTCGTTGGTGGGCAGCCCGCCCTGCTCGTAGGCGAACGAGCGGTGCGTCAGAGCACGTTCGAGCGTCCCGGCGGTGATGTGCACGCCGAGACGCTCGAACAGCTCTTCTGGCTCGGGCGCGGGCTCAGGCCCGCGACGAGCCGATGGGGACGCCATCTCAGGCGTCGGCGACCTTGCGGCCCTTGTACTCGAAGAACAGGGGGGTGCCGGCGGCGTCGGTCTTCAGCTCGGCCTGGTGGGGCAGGCGGTACGAGACGCGACCGTTCTCGACGGACTTCACCAGGGCGGGCGCGGTGGCCTTCCACTGCGACCGGCGGGCACGGGTGTTGGCACGGGACATCTTCCGCTTCGGGACTGCCACGACTATCTCTCTTCTGTCTCGGTGATGGAGGTCTCTGAGGTGCCCGCGAGGTGGGCCAGGGCGGCCCAGCGCGGGTCCACGCGCTCGTGGGCGTGCCCCTCGGGCGCGTCCTCGAGGCGGATGCCGCAGTCGGCGCACAGGCCCTCGCAGTCCGGCCGGCACAGCGGCTGGAACGGGAGGGCGATGACCACGGCGTCCCGGAACACGGGTTCCAGGTCCACGGTCTCGCGCACCACGAGCGGCTGCTCGCCGGCGTCGTCCTCGGACGTGCCGGTGAGGTACAGCTCCTGCAGGTCCACGGTGATCCCCTCGTGCAGCGGGCGCAGGCAACGGCCGCACTCGCCCTTCAGGGTCGCGTCCGCGGTGCCGGTGACGAGGACGCCCTCGTGCACCGACTCCAGACGCAGGTCCAGTTCGACGGGGTCCCCCTCGGGGATCCCCAGCAGCGGCGTGGAGACGCCCGCGGGGGCGGGCCACTCGGCCGTCAGCTCGCGCTGGACTCCGGCCCCGCGCGTCAGATCGCGCACGGGGATCACCCACGGCGAGTCGGCGCCGTGGTGCTGGATGCTGTCCATGGTCGCTCCTCTCGGCGGGTGGGACGGCGGGGGTACACGGCCCGTCCGCACGCCCTCAGCGGGGGTGCGATGCGGCCTGGACACGGGTCCAGCCACGACGGACCGACAGCCCATCCTACCGGGTGGGTCCGCCTCGGCCAAAGCCGGCGGCGTCCTGCGCGTCGCCGGCCCGGCTCAGAGCCCGGCGGTGAACTCCCGGAGCCAGGCCCGCAGGTCGGCCCCGAGGTCCTCGTGCCGGGTGCCGAACTCGATGACCGCCTGCAGGTAGCCGAGCTTGTCCCCCGTGTCGTAGCGGCGGCCGTCGAAGACGACGGCGTGCACGCCGCGGCCCTCGCCGTCCTCCGTGGCCAGCCTCTGCAGCGCATCGGTGAGCTGGATCTCCCCGCCGCGGCCGGGCGGGGTCTCGTCCAGCACGTCGAACACCTGCGGGGCCAGCACGTAGCGGCCGATGATCGCGAGGGTGGAGGGGGCGTCCTCGCGGGCCGGCTTCTCCACGAGGTCGGTGACGCGGACGACGTCGTCGCCCTCCCCCGGCACGGCCTGCACCGCGGCCACGCCGTAGGCCGAGACGGCCTCCTCCGGGACCTCCATGAGGGCGATCACGGAGCCGCCGAGGCGCTGCTGCACGTCGATCATGCGCTCGAGCAGCGCCTCGCCGTCGCCGATGATGTCATCGCCCAGCAGGACCGCGAACGGCTCCTCGCCGACGTGGCGGCGAGCGCAGTTCACCGCGTGGCCGAGCCCGAGGGCCTCGCCCTGGCGGACGTAGTGGATGTCCCCCACCAGGTCCGACTCGTGGATCTGCGCGAGCCGCTTGGTGTCGCCCTTGTGCTCCAACGCGGCCTCCAGCGCGGGATGGCGGTCGAAGTGGTCCTCGAGGGCCCGCTTGTTCCGGCCCGTGATCATCAGCACGTCGGCGAGGCCCGCACGCCGGGCCTCCGTCACCACGTACTCGATGGCCGGCCGGTCCACCACCGGCAGCATCTCCTTCGGCATGGCCTTGGTGGCCGGCAGGAAGCGGGTGCCCAGGCCGGCGGCCGGGATGACGGCCTTGCGGGTGCGGGGGCGGGAGGGGGGCGGGACGGTCATCGGCGGTTCTCCTGCGGTTGATGCGGTGGGACGAGCGGAAGGGTGGCCCGCGGGTGGGCCGGGCGGGGTCAGGCCCCGCCGTCGAGGCCGCGCAGGACCGCGGCCGGGACGAACTCGGCGACGTCGCCGCCGAGTCCGTGGACCTCCTTGATGAGCGAGGAGGACACGTGGGTGTACCGGGCGTCGGCCGGGAGGTAGACCGTCTCGACCCCGGTCAGGTGGCGGTTCATCGCGGCCATCGGGGCCTCGAACTCGAGGTCGGCGCCGCCGCGCAGCCCCTTGACGATCGCGTCCGCGCCGATCTGCCGGCAGAACTCGGCCAGCAGGCCCGGGCCCATGGGCCGGACCGCGACACCGGCGAGGGAGGACACCGTCGCCTCGATCATGGCGATGCGCTCGTCCACGCTGAAGCGGTACGTCTTGGCCGGGTTGGCGGACACGGCGACCACCACCTCCTCGAAGAGGTTCGCGGCTCGCGCGATCACCTCGACGTGCCCCTTGTGGAGGGGATCGAACGAACCAGGGCAGACGGCACGACGCATGGGTGCCAGCCTAGCGGGGGCCGCGCCGGGCGGCGACGGACGCCCGTCCGGTCCGGCCCCGGCGCGTCGCGGTCCTGCCGGGCGCGGCGTGCGCCGCCGTGTGCGGTCCGCGGCGATGGGTACAGTGCGGCCATGGACGGAACCCAGCCCACCCCCGGGGCAGCACCGCACGACGTCGACGTGGACGCGCCGTGGCGTCGCACGGCGGCGGCCGCGGGCCTGCTCGGCGACGCCGGCCCCGTGCCCACCGTGTTCGAGACGATGACGGGCCTCGCCGTCGAGCACGGGGCCGTGAACCTCGGCCAGGGCTTCCCCGACGCCGACGGCCCCGACGCGCTGCTGCGGCTGGCGGCCGACGCCGTGCTGGCGGGCCCCAACCAGTACGCCCCCGGCACCGGCGACCCCGCGCTGCGGCAGGCCGTCGCAGAGCACCGCCGGCGCCACTGGGGCGTGACGGAGGACCCCGCCACGCAGGTCATGATCACCACGGGCGCGACCGAGGGCATCGCCGCGACGGTCCTGGCGTTCGTGCGCCCGGGCGACGAGGTCGTCACGGTCGAGCCGTTCTACGACTCGCACGCCGCCACGATCGCCCTGGCCGGCGCCCGGCACGTGAGCGTGCCGGTGGAGGCGCCGGACTTCCTTCCGGACCCGGCGCGGGTGGCCGCGGCGATGACCGACCGCACGCGCCTGCTCATCGTGAACACGCCGCACAACCCCACGGGTGCGGTCTATCCGCGGGAGCTGCTCGAGGAGCTCGTGGCCCTGTGCCGGTCCCGGGGCGTGCTGATCCTCTCGGACGAGGTCTACGACCACCTCGTCTACGAGGGCGAGCACGTCAGCCTGCGCTCGGTCGCGGGCGCCGAGGACATCGCCCTGACGGTCTCCAGCGCGGGCAAGGCGTTCGCCGTCACCGGGTGGAAGGTCGGCTGGCTGACCGGCCCGGCCGAGCTCGTCGGGGCCGCGCGCGCCGTCAAGCAGTTCCTCACCTACTCCTCCGGCCCCGCCTTCCAGCGCGCGCTGGGTGCCTATCTGCCCACCGACGGCGCCGAACGGCACCTCGCCGGCCAGCGCGAGCGGTACCGCGACGCCCGGGATCGGCTCGTGGCGGGCCTGCGGGAGGCGGGCCTGGACCCGGTCGTCCCGGCGGCGGGCTACTTCGTCGTCGTGGACCTCGCCCCGTGGGGTGTGACGGACGCGGCCGAGGCCGCGGTGCGGTGGACGCGTGAGGCCGGCGTCACGGGCATCCCCGTGGGCGCGCTCTGCCGCCCGGACGGAGGCCACCTGCGGTCGTGGCTGCGGCTGGCGTTCTGCAAGTCCCCGGATGCGATCGACGAGGCGATGCGCCGCCTGGCCGAGGCGGCCCCGCGGCTGCGCGCGGCCTGACCCCCGACGCTTTCGTTGACGAGACGGCGGTCCCCAGAGCATTTTCGTTCGGGAAACGGCGGTCCCCGGAGCACTTGCGTTCGGGAAACGGCGGCCGCCGTGCTCGCGGTTCGGTGCTGAGCACAGTCCGTTCCGCCCTCTCGTCGCCCCAATGAGAACGGGACGAGACGCCGCCGTTTCCCGAACGAAAGCAGGCCGACACGCCGCCGTTTCCCGAACGAAAACGGGCCGACACGCCGCCGTTTCCCGAACGAAAGCGGGTGGGCGGGGTCAGCGCTCGTCCTGCCAGAGGTACAGGGCGGTCTCGCCGTAGACGCGCACCTCGACCTCCTCGAGGCCGCGCGGCCGGCGCGGCGCCGCGTCCCGGGCCGCCCGCTCGAGCACGAGCAGCCCGCCCGGGGCGAGCCGCTCGGCCGCCGCCTCCACCACGGCCTCGAGCGGCGGGCCGGCCACCGGGTACGGCGGGTCGGCCAGGATCAGGTCCACGGGCGCGGCCTCCGCCGCGAGCGCCTGCTCCACGCTCCCGGCGCGCACGCGCACGACGTCGGCCCCGCGCGCCCGGTTGACCAGCGCGGCATTCGCGCGGCACGCGGTCACGGCCTTCCGGTCCCGCTCGACCAGCAGCACCGATGCCGCTCCGCGGCTGGCGGCCTCGCACCCCAGGGCGCCGGAGCCGGCGTAGAGGTCGAGCACGGCCGTCCCGTCCAGCCAGTCGCGGGCCTCGAGCCAGGAGAACAGGGCCTCCTTGGTGCGGTCCGTGGTGGGGCGCGTGCCGGTGCCGGGGACGGCGGTCAGGGGCCGCCCGGCGGCCGCGCCGGCGATGATGCGGGACATGGCTCAGCCCTTCTCGAGGTAGTCGGCGGCGGTGAGGTGCTCGGCCTCCCAGCGGGCCACCTCGGCGGCGAGCGCCGGGTGGGCGGAGAGCCCCGGGCCGGCCGCCATGACCTGCGCGACGGCGTCGGCGGCCACGGCGATCAGCGGGGCGTCGGCGATGACGTCCACGTGGTGCAGCCCCGAGGCCAGCCCGGACTGGGCGGCGCCGAGCACGTCGCCGACACCGCGCTGGGCGAGGTCCTCCTGCGCGATGCGCATGCCGTCCTGCTCCTGGGCCAGGACCTCGAGCCGGCGCAGCGACGGGTGCCCGTCCGGCAGGCGCGTGGCCAGCAGGCAGACCGCCGCCCCGGGTCCGCGGCCCACGCGGCCGCGCAGCTGGTGCAGGGTGGACAGGCCGAAGTCGTCGGCGTCGAGGATCGCCATGACCGTCGCGTTGGGCACGTCCACGCCCACCTCCACGACGGTGGTCGCCACGAGCACGTCCGTCTCGCCGCGCGCGAAGGCCTGCATCGCCGCGTCCTGCTCGGCCTGGTCCATGCGCCCGTGCACGGCGTCGATCCGCAGTCCCGCCAGCGCCGGGAGACCCCGCAGCCGGGGTGTCATCTCCTCCACGTTGGCGTGGCCCGGGTCGGCGTCGTCGGGGTCGATGCGCGGGCACACCACGAACGCCTGGTGACCGGCCGCCACGTGCTCGGCGATCAGCTCCCACACCCGGCCGATCACGCGCGGGCCGTGGGCCATCCGCGCCACGTGCGTGGTGACCGGCTGTCGCCCCGAGGGCAGCCCCTCGAGCACCGACAGGTCCAGGTCGCCGAACACCGTCATCGCCACGGAGCGTGGGATGGGCGTGGCGGACATGACGAGCAGGTGCGTGCCGGGGTTGGCCCGCCGCAGGGCCTCGCGCTGGTCCACGCCGAAGCGGTGCTGCTCGTCGACGACGGCCAGGGCCAGCTCGGCGAAGCCCACCTTCTCGGAGAGCAGGGCGTGCGTCCCCACGGCGATCCCGGCCTCGCCGGAGGCCAGGGCCAGCAGCGCCTCGCGGCGCGCCGCGGTCTTGAGCGAGCCGGTGACCAGCGCGATCCTTGTGGCCGGGCCGTCGCCGGCCCCGAGGGTGCCGGCCTCGGCGAGGGGGCCCATCAGGCGCAGCAGGGCACGGTGGTGCTGCGCGGCGAGCACCTCGGTGGGTGCCACCAGGGCGGCCTGGCCGCCGGCGTCCACGACCTGCAGCATCGCCCGCAGGGCCACGAGCGTCTTGCCCGCGCCCACGTCCCCCTGCAGCAGCCGGCTCATCGGGGCGTCCCGGGCCAGCTCGGCGGACAGCTGCTCCCCCACCGCCACCTGGCCGGGCGTCAGCGCGAACGGCAGGCGGGCGTCCAGGGCCTCGAGCAGGCCCCCGGCCCGCGGCGGGCGGGGCACGGCGGGCACCGCCCGCTCCCGGTTCCGGCGCCAGGCGAGCGCGGCCTGGACGAGCAGCGCCTCACGCAGGGCGAGAGCGGTCCGCGCCGGGCCGGTGGCGGCGACGTCGTTCGGGGCGTGCAGGTCCCGGTACGCCTGGGCGGTGCCAGGCAGCGGCACGTCCAGGTCGAGCGCCGCAGCGGCCTCCGCGCGGATCCGCTCGGTGAGCAGCTCGGGGATCCGTCCCAGGTCGACGGTCTCGAGCACCCGGGCGACGGCGGAGCGGACCGTCCACGACGGCAGCTTCCCCGTGGCCCGGTAGAGCGGGACCGGTCGCACGTCCACCTCCCCCGGGGCGACGTCGTCGTCCAGGAGCGCGAAGTCCGGGTTGTTCAGCGTGATCCGGCCGCGGTACTCGGTCGTGCGGCCCTGGAACATGGCGGTCATCCCGGGGGCGAGGCGGCGGCGGGCGTCGTGGCCGTTGAAGAAGGCCATGGACAGGCTCGCCCCCGGCACGCCGGCCACGGACGGGTCCGCGACGGTGACGTCCACGATGAACCCGGGCCGGCTGTGCATGCGCCGCGTGGTGACCGACTCCACGACGGCGACGACGGTCACCTCGGCGTCGTAGGGCAGCGCGGCGATGGGGGTGAGCTCGCCGCGCTCGATCCAGCGGCGCGGCACGTGGTCCAGCAGGTCCCCGACCGTGGTCAGCCCGAGCTCCCTCTCGAGGCGGGCGGGCAGCTTCCCACCCAGCACCTCGGACAGGGGCAGGTCGGTGACGGGGGCCTCAGCGGCCATGGCACCCGTCCGGTGCGGCGTCGTCGCCGTGCGACGGCCCGGCCAGGTCGGTGACGGTCAGGCCCTCGACGTCGCCGGCGGCCCGCAGGGGGCCGATCGCGTCCTCGGCGCGGGGCACGTGCACGTGGACCCGCCACGGGACCCGGCCCTGCCCGTCACGGGCGGTCCCAAGGGGGGCCAGGATCACGGCGTCCCCCACCTCCGTCAGCCGACGGCGCAGCTCGGCCGCGGCGAGCGGGGTGAGGGCCAGGGTGCCCATCACCTCGACGGCCCCCTCGGCCGGCGCCTCCGCCGCGGCGGCAGGCTCGGCCTCCGCGGCGTGGGCGCCCTCGCCGTAGCCGGGGAGGGCGGTGGCCAGCTCCTCGTCCACGGGCGTGCCCGTCACGACGGCGCGCAGCGCCTCGAACACCCAGAGCAGCCCGACGGCGCCGGCGTCCACGACGTGCGCCCGGGTCAGCGGGGCGAGCAGCGACTCGGTCTCCTCCACGGCCTGCACGCAGTCGGCCAGCATGAGGGTCACGGCCGGGCCGAGGCGCACGGCCGGGTCCGCGTCGCCGGCCACCGCGGGCGTGTCGGGAGCCTGGGTGGACGAGCGCGCGAGGCTGCGGGCGGCCGCGGAGAGCACCGTGAGGATCGTCCCCTCGCGCGGATCCGACAGGGCCTGCCGGGCGGCCCGGTCGGCGGCTCCGAACGCCGCCGCCAGGGCGAACGCGTCGACGCGCTCCCGGCCGCGCAGGGGCTCGGCCATCCCCGCCAGACTGACCGCGAGCAGCATGCCCGAGTTGCCCCGGGCCGAGTCCAGCGCGGCCGCGCCCGCGTGCGCGAGCACGGCGCCGGCGTCGTCCTGTGCGGGGCAGGCGTCGGCCGCGGTGCGGGCCGCCGTCAGCGTGGCGAGCATGTTCGTGCCCGTGTCCGCGTCCGGGACCGGGAAGAGGTTCAGGGCGTCGAGTCGCGGCGCGGCCCGGCCCACGAGCTCCTCCGCGAGCGCGAGCCAGTGCCGTACCAGTGACGGCCGGGACGGCGTGCTCACTGCGCGACGGTCTCCCCCAGGGTGCCGGTGCGGATGCCCTCGCCGAGGCGGGCGATCGCCGCCCAGTCCGGCCACACGACGTCCTCTCCGGTGTCCGTGTAGCCCACGCCCACGGACGGCACCGTGCTGGTCACGATCGGGGCGTCGCGCGCATCGCGCAGGGACCACGCCAGGTTCGCGAGGGTGCTCGAGTCGAGCTCGTCGTCGAGGGTCAGGAAGGGGGCGAACTCCTCGACGGCGGCCTGCACGCGGCTCGGGTCCGAGAGGGTGTCGCGGGAGAGGAACGCGGCCACGATGGCCTTGACCAGGCGCTGCTGGTTCTCCACACGGTCGAAGTCGCTGCGCGGCAGGTTGTACCGCTCCCGTGCGTAGGCCAGGGCCTTGTCCCCGTCCATCTGCACGGTGCCCGCGGGGAAGTCGATGCCGCCGGTCGAGACGAAGGCGCTGGGGTTGTCCACGCTGACGCCGCCCAGGGCGTCCACGAGGCCCTTGAAGCCGGCGAGGTCCACGGCGATCACGTGGTCCACGCGTGCCTGGAACATGTTCTCCGCGGTGGCCACCGTCAGCGGGATGCCGCCGTACTGGTAGGCGGCGTTGACCTTGTGGTCCCCGTGCCCCGGGATCGGCACCCACATGTCGCGCATGATGGACATGACCTGGATCTCGCTGCGGTCCCCGGGCACGTGGACCCACATGAGGGTGTCCGACCGGCCGGCGGAGTCACGGCCCTCCGCGCCCGCGTCCTCGCCGACGAGCAGCACGTCGAGTGCCTGCTCGTCCGCCTTCTCGTCCGCGTCCGGGGCGACGGGGCCCTGGGCGCCCTCGGCGGCCTGGTCCGCGTCCATGCCGGGCGGCGGCGCGGTGGGCTGCTGGGCGGACGCCCCCGCGGCACCCGGGCGGCCCGACTCGGCGGGGAACGCGCCGCCGTCGAAGCGCTGGGTGTCCTGGTCGATGGTCCGGGCGATCCCGCCGACGTACACCGCCGCCGCGATGCCCACGGCCAGCAGCGCCACGAGCACCACCGCCAGGGCGATCAGCCACGGGCGGCGACGACGACGGCGCCGCCCGACGGCGACGTCCTCCTGCGGGGGGCGGGGGCGGGGGTCCGCGGTGCTGCTCACGTGGGCTCCTGAGGCGGGGACGGGAACGGTCTCGCCCATGCTAGGGCACGGGCCCCCGCGGGTCCCGGCGCCGCACGTATCCTGGGCGGATGGAATCCCGCCGTCTGCGTCGTCTCGTGCCCCTTCTGACCGCGATCGCCCTCGGCGCCACGGCCTGCACCGGACGGGTGGCCACGGTGGAGGCCGCGCCCCACGCCGCTGACCCGGCGTGTGCCCCGGCCATGGTGGCCATGCCCGACGCCCTGGGCGACCTCGACCTGCGCCCCACCGACAGCCAGGCGACGGCCGTGTGGGGTGACCCGGCCGCCGTCGTCCTGCGCTGCGGCGCCGAGGTCCCCGGCCCCACCACGGACCGCTGCATCTCCGTGGACGGGATCGACTGGGTCGTCCGGGACGAGGACGAGAACTGGCGGATCACCACCTACGGCCGTGACCCGGCCGTGGAGGTGCTGTTCGGCAAGGACCAGGCCAGCTCGGACACCGTGATGGTGGGCCTGTCCTCGGCGGTCGCGCAGATCGAGCCCAGCGGCGGCTGCGTCGGCGTGCAGGACGCCACACCCGTCGGCTGAGACCGGCGCGGACCGCGTCAGTGCAGGCCGACGCCCCGTTCGAGGGCGAGGTCCAGCAGCTCCGAGATCAGATCGTCGTAGGACAGGCCCGTCCGCTCCCACATGGCCGGGTACATGCTGATGGGCGTGAAGCCCGGCATGGTGTTGATCTCGTTGACCACCCAGCGCCCGTCCGGGGTGAAGAAGAAGTCGCAGCGGCCCAGGCCGGATCCGTCCACGGCCTCGAAGGCGCGGATCGCCAGGGCGCGCAGCCGCTCGATCTCCTCCTCCGGCAGCTCGGCCGGGCAGGACAGCTGGGTGGTGCCGGTGTCCTGGTACTTCGACTCGAAGTCGTAGAACTGCGTCTCGCCCTCGTCGTGGGCCACGACGATCTCCCCCGGCAGCGAGGCGCGCGGGGCGGCGGAGCCGTGCCCGTCGAGGACGGCGCACTCGATCTCGCGGCCGACGATGCCCGCCTCCACCACGACCTTGGGGTCGAAGCGCCGGGCCTCCTCGACGGCGGCGCGCAGACCCGCGGGCTCGGTGACGCGGGTGATGCCGAAGGAGGAGCCGGCGCGGGCGGGCTTGACGAACAGCGGGTAGGCGAGCGCCCCGGCGCGGGCGAGGGCCGCCTCCGGATCGCGCGCCCAGTCGCGGGCGGTGATGGTCTCCCACGGGCCGACCTCGAGGCCGGCGGCCTGGAAGGCGACCTTCATGAAGTGCTTGTCCATGCCGACCGCGGAGGCGAGCACGCCGCAGCCCACATAGGGCAGACCCAGCGACTCGAACATGCCCTGGAGGGTGCCGTCCTCGCCCCAGGGGCCGTGCAGCAGCGGGAACACGACGTCCACCGGGCCCAGCGAGGAGCCGTCGGCCGCGGTCAGCTCGACGGTGCCGTCCGGCAGGGCGCGCAGGCTCACCGGGGCCTCGGGCTCCGGCACCTCCGGCAGGGCGTCGCCGTCCAGGCGGAACGAGGCCACGTCCAGCTCGTCGTGCGACCACAGGCCGGAGCGGGCCACACCCACCGGCACGACGTCCCAGCGCTGACGGTCGGCCGCGTGCAGCACGCCCGCCGCGGTCACGCAGCTGATGGGGTGCTCGCTCGAGCGGCCGCCGAAGAGCAGGAGCACGCGGGGACGCGCGTCGGCGGCGGCCTCCGGGGCGGGGGTGGCGGTCATGCGGTGCGTCCTTCCGACTTCAGGTCACGGGCGAGCAGCAGCTCGGCGAGGCGGTCCACGGCCACGTCCCCGGCGACCACCCGGTCCATCAGCTCGCTGATGGGCATCTCCACACCGTGGGCGCGGGCGGCGTGCACGATGGCGGAGACGGACTTGATGCCCTCGGCCGTCTGGCTCATGGCGGCCACCGCCTCCTCCGCGCTGAGGCCGGTGCCGATGTGGCGGCCGGCCGTGCGGTTGCGGGAGAGGGGCGAGGCGCACGTGGCCACGAGGTCGCCCAGGCCGGCGAGCCCGGCCATGGTGTCCGTGTCGCCGCCGAGCGCGACGGCCAGCCGGGTGGTCTCGGCCAGGCCCCGGGTGATGACGGAGGCCTTGGAGTTGTCCCCCAGCCCCTGCCCGTCGCAGATGCCCACGGCGAGCGCGATGACGTTCTTCACCACGCCGCCGATCTCCACGCCCACGACGTCCGTGTTCGTGTAGGGCCGGAAGGTCCGGCCGGCCGTGAGGGCGGCGATGCGCTCCGCCGTCGCGCGCGAGGCCGAGGCGACCACCGTGGCGGTGGGCTCGCCGCGCGCGATCTCGAGGGCGAGGTTGGGTCCGGAGACCACCGCGAACCGGTCCGGGCTGAGGCCCAGCTCCTCCGCGCAGACCTGCGACATCCGCGCGTCGGTGCCGCGCTCGAGGCCCTTGACGAGGGAGACCACGACGGCGTCCGGGGCCAGGTCGGCGCGCACGGTGCGCAGCGTCTCGCGCACGTGCTGCGCGGGCACGGCCACCACCACGACGCCGGCGCCCCGGACCGCCTCGGCGGCGTCGGTGACGGCGCGCACGCAGGTGGGCAGGGTGATGCCGGGCAGGTACTCGGGGTTCTCGTGTCGCTCGGTGATGGCCTCGGCGACCTCGGCCCGCCGGGACCACATCACGATCTCGGACGCGCGGGCGGACTCGGGGCTGGTGCTCAGGCCCAGGACGCGGGCGAAGGCCGACCCCCAGCTGCCGGCCCCGAGGACGGCGACGGTGCGCGGATCGCTCATGCCTCGGCCACCCGCGCTCCGGCCGTGGGATCCCAGCGGCCCTCCGGGGCCGGTTCTCCGCGCAGCTCGGCGACCAGGTCGGTGATCGCGCCCATCATGCGGCCGGTGCCCTCGCGCAGGGTCCCCGCCGTCACGGGGCGGTCCCGCAGGTCCGCGAGGTCGACGGGCGCGCCGACCCGGATCCGGGCGGTCTTGCGCGGGAGGACGCGGAGGGAGCGGCCGCCGTACGGCAGCAGCTCCTGGATGCCCCACTGACCGACGGGGATGAGCGGGGCGCCGGTCTGCAGGGCGAGGCGCACGGCCCCGTTGCGCCCGGCCATGGGCCAGCCGTCGGGATCGCGGGTGACGGTGCCCTCCGGGTAGACGATGATCGCCCGGCCCGTGGCGACGGCCTCGCGGGCGGCGGCGAGCGAGCGGCCGCCGTCGCGGGTGCGCTCGACCGGGATCATGCGGGTGGCCTCGAGGACCTGCTTGAGCACGGGCACCTTCCAGAGCTCGGCCTTGGCGAGGAAGGTCGGCAGCAGGCCCTGGTTGTAGACCATGTGGGCCACGGAGAGCGGGTCCACCTCCGAGATGTGGTTGACGGCGAGGATCGCGCCGGTCTCGGGCAGGTGCTCGGTCCCCTCCCACACCTGGCGGACGAGGGCCCGCATCGCCGGTCGCACGATCACCCCCGGGATCACGTAGGGGGCCCGCGCGGTACGCGTCGGACGACCCCCCGCGGCGGCAGGGCTCTGCGCGTCCACGCCGCTCACCGGTCGCGTTCGGTCAGTTCGACGTCGGCGCCGAGGCCCTCGAGCTTCGCCATGAAGTGCTCGTAGCCGCGGTTGATGATCTCCAGGCCCGTCGCCGTGGAGGTGCCCTCGGCGGTGAGGGCGGCGATCAGGTGGGAGAAGCCGCCGCGCAGGTCCGGGATGTCGAACTCGACGCCGTGCAGCGGCGTCGGGCCGGAGATCACGGCCGAGTGCAGGAAGTTGCGCTGACCGAAGCGGCACGGCACGGAGCCGAGGCACTCGCGGTGCAGCTGGATGGAGGCGCCCATCCGCACGAGGGCGTCGGTGAAGCCGAAGCGGTTCTCGTACACGGTCTCGTGCACGATGGAGACCCCCTTGGCCTGGGTCAGCGCCACCACGAGGGGCTGCTGCCAGTCGGTCATGAAGCCGGGGTGCACGTCCGTCTCGAGCACGAGCGGGTTGAGATCGCCGCCGGCGTGCCAGAACCGGATGCCGTCGTCGACGACGTCGAACTCGCCGCCGATCTTGCGGTAGGTGTTCAGGAACGCCGTCAGGTCGCGCTGCTCGGCGCCGCGGACGTAGATGTCCCCCCGGGTGGCCAGGGCGGCGGAGGCCCACGAGGCGGACTCGTTGCGGTCGGGCAGCGCGATGTGGTTGTAGCCGCGCATCTCGCTCACGCCCTCGATGCGGATGGTGCGGTCCGTCTGCACGGTGATGATCGCGCCCATCTTCTGCAGGACGGCGATGAGGTCGTGGATCTCCGGCTCGACGGCGGCGCCCTTGAGCTCGGTGATGCCCTCGGCCTTCACAGCGGTCAGCAGCACCTGCTCGGTGGCTCCGACGGAGGGGTACGGCAGCTCGAGCTTGGCGCCGTGCAGGCCCTTGGGGGCGGAGATGGAGATGCCGCCCGGGCGCTTGTCCACGACGGCGCCGAAGTTGCGCAGCACGGCCAGGTGGTAGTCGATCGGGCGGTCGCCGATCTTGCAGCCGCCGAGGTCGGGGATGAAGGCCTCCCCGATCGCGTGCATGAGCGGGCCGCAGAAGAGGATCGGGATGCGCGAGTCGCCGGCGTGGGCGTCGATCTCGGCGGTCAGGGCCGACTTCACCCCGGCCGGGTCCATCGTGATCCGCCCGGTCTCCTTGTCCCACTCCACGGACACGCCGTGGATCTCGAGGAGGGAGCTGACGACGTCCACGTCCTTGATCTCGGGGATGTTCCGGAGCACGGACGGCGAGTTGCCGAGCAGGGCGGCCACCATGGCCTTGGGCACCAGGTTCTTGGCGCCGCGCACGGTCACCTCACCGGTCAGCGGCTTTCCGCCATGGATGGTCAAGAGCTTCGCCATGCGCGTCCTTCCTCAGCGCGGCCGCAGGGCCACGGTCTCGGCCACTCCGCCGGAGCGGGGAGGTCTCTGAACGGGACCGCCCGCCGTGTGCGGCGGGCGGTCCCGGAATCGCCTCCCAGCATAGGGCGTCGCCGGGCACGCGCGGCAATGGTGCGCTCCCGGCGGCGGCCGGTCAGCCGGCCGTGCGGGCCGGCAGGGTGGTGGGCTTGTACGCGGGGCGGTCCGCCTCGTAGGCGTCGATCTCGGCCTGGTGCCCCAGGGTGACGGCGATGTCGTCCAGGCCCTCGAGCAGCCGGTGACGGGTGTCGTCGTCGATCTGGAAGGGGGCGGTCACATCCCCGCACTCGACGGTGCGTGTGACGAGGTCCACGGTGACCGGGGTCCCGGGACGGTTCTCCAGCTCCTTCCAGATGCGCTCGACGTCCTCCTGCTCCACCTGGGCCGCGACGAGCCCCTGTTTGGCGGAGTTGCCGCGGAAGATGTCCGCGAAGCGCGGGGAGATCACGGCGCGGAAGCCGTAGTCCTTGAGCGCCCACACGGCGTGTTCGCGCGAGGAGCCGGTGCCGAAGTCCGAGCCCGCCACGAGCACGGTGCCTCCGCTGAACGGCTCGGTGTTCAGGATGAAGTCGGGGTCCTGGCGCCAGCCGGCGAACAGGGCGTCCTCGAAGCCCGTGCGGGAGATCCGCTTGAGGTACACGGCCGGGATGATCTGGTCCGTGTCCACGTTCGAGGCGCGCAGCGGCACGCCGACGCCGGTGTGGGTGGTGAACTTCTCCATGGCTCAGGCCTCCTGGGGGGTGAGGGCGGGCAGGTCGGACGGGCTGGCGAGGCGGCCCAGCACGGCGGTGGCCGCGGCGACCACCGGGGACACCAGGTGGGTGCGCCCGCCCTTGCCCTGCCGGCCCTCGAAGTTGCGGTTGGAGGTGGACGCGCAGCGCTCCCCCGGGGAGAGCTGGTCCGGGTTCATGCCCAGGCACATGGAGCAGCCGGCGAACCGCCACTCGGCCCCGAAGTCCTCGAACACCCTGTCCAGGCCCTCGTCCATGGCCTGCAGACGCACGCGCGCCGAGCCCGGCACGACCATGACGCGCAGCCCCTCGGCCTTGCGTCGGCCCCGGACGACCTCGGCGAACGCCCGCAGGTCCTCGATGCGGGAGTTGGTGCACGAGCCCATGAACACGGTGTCGACCTCGACCTGCTTCATCGGGGTGCCGGGGGCCAGGTCCATGTAGGACAGTGCCTTGCGGGCCGCCTCCTGGGCCACCGGGTCGGCGAAGTCCTCGGGCGCGGGGACGGTGTCGTTCAGGCTCACGCCCTGCCCCGGGTTGGTGCCCCACGTGACGAACGGCTCCAGCGTGTCCGCGTCGATGACCACCTCGGCGTCGAACTCGGCACCCTCGTCCGTGGCGAGGGTGCGCCAGTGCTCGACGGCGGCATCCCAGTCGTCGCCCTCGGGGGCATGGGGACGGCCCTTCAGGTAGGCGAAGGTGGTCTCGTCCGGGGCGACCATGCCGGCGCGGGCGCCGGCCTCGATGGACATGTTGCAGATGGTCATCCGGCCCTCCATGGAGAGGTTCCGGATGGCCTCACCGCGGTACTCGAGCACGAAGCCCTGGCCCCCGCCCGTGCCGATCTTCGCGATGACCGCGAGGATGATGTCCTTGGCCGTCACACCCGGGCGCAGCGTGCCGTCCACGGTGACCGCCATGGTCTTGAAGGGCTTCAGCGGCAGGGTCTGGGTGGCCAGGACGTGCTCGACCTCGGAGGTGCCGATGCCGAACGCCAGGGCGCCGAACGCGCCGTGGGTGGAGGTGTGGGAATCGCCGCAGACCACGGTGAGGCCGGGCTGGGTCAGACCCAGCTGGGGGCCGACGACGTGGACGATGCCCTGCTCGGCGTCGCCCAACGGGTGCAGGCGGACGCCGAACTCGGCGCAGTTGGCCCGCAGGGTCTCGATCTGCGTGCGCGAGGTGGCATCCGCGATCGGCTGGTCGATGTCCAGCGTCGGGGTGTTGTGGTCCTCCGTGGCGATGGTCAGGTCGGGCCGGCGCACCGGACGCCCGGCCAGACGCAGCCCCTCGAAGGCCTGCGGGCTCGTCACCTCGTGCACGAGGTGCAGGTCGATGTAGAGCAGGTCGGGGGTGCGGGAGGCGCCCTCGCCCTCGCCACGCACCACCACGTGTTCGTCCCAGACCTTCTCGGCCAGCGTCCTGGGCCGCGTCGTCGCCGTCGTCATGTGCCGCACCTTCCTGCTCACGCACCTGTCGGTCGTCGCCCGGCGCGGGGCGCCGGTGCTCACGGACCACTGTGGGGCGCGGCGGGGCCGTTCTCGACCACGCGGCGCGATATTCCATATCGTGAGATTTCGTCTCACATGCCGGACCTGGCCCCGGCCGGCCCGGTCACATGCGACGCACACCGACACCCCCGGCCGTCCGCGCAGTGAGACGACTACGATCACCCCATGACCACCGAGCCCGTGCGCCCGCCCACCGAGGACGACCTCATCGGCCCCTCGCTCCACCGGCATCCCAGCGGTGTCGGCGTGGTGGACAAGTCGGTGGCGATCCTTGACGCGCTCGAGTCCGGCCCGGCCACGCTCGCCCAGCTCGTCATCGCCACCGGGATCGCGCGGCCCACGCTGCACCGGCTCGCGGCCGCCCTCACGCACCACCGCATGGTGGGCAAGGACCTGCAGGGCCGCTACGTGCTGGGCACCCGCCTCGCCGAGCTCGCCTCCGCCGCCGGCGAGGACCGGCTCACCACGGCCTCCGGCCCGGTGCTGCTGTGGCTGCGCGACGCCACGGGCGAGAGCGCCCAGGTGTTCCGTCGGCAGGCGGACTCCCGCGTGTGCGTGGCCAGCGCGGAGCGGCCCTGGGGCCTGCGCGACACCATCCCCGTGGGCGCTCGCATGTCCATGAAGGCCGGCTCCGCCGCGCAGGTGCTCCTGGCCTGGGAGGACCACGAGCGGCTCGTCGAGGGGCTGGCCGGCGCCGTGTTCACACCCACCGTCCTCGCGGCGGTGCGGCGGCGCGGCTGGGCCCAGTCCCTGGCCGAGCGCGAGCCCGGGGTCGCCTCGGTGTCCGCACCGGTGCGCGGCCCCAGCGGCCGCGTCATCGCGGCGGTCTCGATCTCCGGCCCCCTCGAGCGGCTCTCCCGTCAGCCGGGCCGGCTGCACGCGGACGCCGTCGTCTCCGCCGCGACGCGGCTCACCGAGCTCATCCGCGCCGGCGAGGCCTGAGGCCCGCCCGCGCCACCGACGGGACGCGCCGCGGAGACACCCCGTTCTTCCCGCGTTCACCCGCGGGGCCTAGCGTCAACCAGGTCCCCGACCGCCGCCCCCCGCACCACCGAGGAGTCCGCTGTGACCGAGACGACCGCGCCCGCCGCCCCCGCCGAGCAGGAGGCCGCGCCGCGGCTGTCCGTGATCGGCACGGGCTATCTGGGCGCCACGCACGCCGCCTGCATGGCCGAGCTGGGCTTCGAGGTCCTCGGCGTGGACGTGGACCCGGCCAAGATCGAGCGCCTGGCCCGCGGCGAGGTGCCCTTCCACGAACCCGGCCTGCCCGAGCTGCTGCGCACCCACGTCGCCTCCGGGCGGCTGCGCTTCACCACCGACGTCGCGGAGGCGGCCCGCTGGGCGGACGTCCACTTCATCGGCGTCGGCACCCCGCAGAAGGTGGGCGAGACCGCGGCGGACCTGAGCTATGTGGACGCCGCCGTCGCCTCCCTCGCCGCGGCGATCGACCGCGACGCACTGATCGTCGGCAAGTCGACCGTGCCCGTGGGCACCGCGCGCCGCCTGGCCGAGCTCGTGCGCACCGTGCGCGCCGAGGCCGGACTGCCGGGCGAGGTCGAGCTCGCCTGGAACCCCGAGTTCCTCCGGGAGGGCTTCGCCGTGAGGGACACGCTCACCCCGGACCGCCTCGTCATCGGCATGCACGGGCCCCGCGCCGAGGGCATCCTGCGCCGCGTCTACGCGCGGCAGCTCGCGGCCGACACCCCGTGGATCAGCACAGACCTCGAGACGGCCGAGCTGGTGAAGGTGGCCGCCAACGCCTTCCTGGCCACGAAGATCTCGTTCATCAACGCGTTCTCGGAGATCACCGAGAACGTGGGCGGGGACATCGGCACCCTCGCGGACGCGATCGGCCACGACGCGCGGATCGGACGCCGGTTCCTCAACGCGGGCGTGGGCTTCGGGGGCGGCTGCCTGCCCAAGGACATCCGCGCGCTCCAGGCCCGCGTCTCCGAGCTGGGCCTGGACCGGACCATGCGGTTCCTGGCGGAGGTGGATGACATCAACCTGCGCCGCCGCGACCGCGTGGTGGACCTGGCCGTGCAGGTGCTCTCCGCGGCTCGCGACGGCCGGATCCGCCGGGCCGAGGCCTCCGGGCCCGCCCCCACCCCCGCGAGCGTGCAGGTGCTCAACGGCACGAGGATCGCCGTGCTGGGCGTCACGTTCAAGCCGGACTCCGACGACGTCCGGGACTCCCCCGCCCTCGACGTCGCCAACCGTCTCTACACGGCCGGCGCCGACGTCCGGGTATACGACCCCGAGGGCAACGCCAACGCGGCCGCCCGCTTCCCGCGGCTCGACTACGTGGACTCGCTCGAGGCGGCCGTGGACGGCGCCGAGCTGACCCTGCTGCTGACCGAGTGGCGCCAGTTCCGCGAGATGGATCCGGACACCGTGGGCGCACGCGTGGCCTCCCGCCTGCTGATCGACGGGCGCAACGTCCTGGACGTCGCCGCGTGGCGCGAGCACGGGTGGGACGTCATCGGCCTCGGGCACCGCTTCGACCCGGAGCGACTCCTCCGCGCGGCCTGACCCGCCCGCGGACCCCGGCCCGGGCGCTCAGCCGGCGAACGGGTCCCAGCCGGACCCGGGCAGCGGCCGGTGCCCGGCCGGCGCCCGGGCCCCGGCCGGCACGAGCCGGCCGATCCGCGTGAACCCCCGGGGCAGCTCGGTCTCGGGCCACGCCAGCCCCAGGAGACCGTAGTCCTCGCCCCCGCCGGTCACGAGCGCCTCCGGACTGGTCCCGGCCAGGGCGGCCACGCGGCGCAGGGGTGCGGCGGCCTGCGCCAGCCAGGCCTCGTCCAGCCACGGTGCCGGCGCGGGGCCTGCCCCGCCGGTGGCGGCCGCCATGCGGTGCGCGTCCTTGCCCAGGCCGTCGGAGACGTCCATGAGGGTGAGCAGGCCGGCCGTCACCGCGGCGGGTCCGAGGGCCAGCGGCGGGCGGGGTCGCAGCTGGGCGCGGACGGCGCGGGCGAGCTCCCGCGGTGACGGCCGGTCGGCGGCGGGGAGGGCGTCCGCCCGTCGCTCCAGCTCCGCGCGGTCGGTGAGCAGCACGGCGAGCCCGGCGGCGGCCCACCCCGGCCCCGGGGGCGCGGCGGCCCGGGGACCGTCCGGCACCGCCTGGGCATGGACGAGGTCGGCGCCCTCGGCGAGCACGCGGTCCCGGTCCGCCGCGGCCGGCGTGCGGCACAGCACTCCGCCGGGGTGCGGGTCCCCGAGCACCGTCACCGCGGCGTGGACCCGTCCGCCGGTGCCCAGGTCGCCCCCGGCCACCCGGCAGTCCGGCGCGCCGAGGTGACGCACCGCGCCCACGATGCCCGCGGCGAACGACCGAACCCAGGCGACCGGCGTCGTCGGCGGCAGGGTGAGGGCGGTGACGAGCGCGGAGGCGCTCCCGCCCATCGCGTTGACGTCCGAGAGGTTCTGGGCGACGGCCTTCCAGCCGGCGTCGTGGCCGCGGGTGCGGGGGCCGGCCGGCCAGCGGTGCAGGAAGTCCGTGCCCTCCCCCATCGCGTCCGTGGAGATGAGCGTCCCGCCGCGGGGCGCGGGCACGAGGGCGGCGTCGTCGCCCGGGGCGACGGTGCCGGCGGGCCAGTGGCCGTCCCGGACGGCGGGAGCGAGCCCGGTCAGGACGACCTCCAGCAGCTCGGCCTCCGTGAGGTCGCCGACGGTCGCCCCCGCCGCGGCCGCGGGGTCGCGCACCGTCATCGGCGGCCCCGCCGGACCGGGGCGCCGGAGGCCCGGGCGAGGGCGTCGCGGAAGGCGCGGAAGCGGTCCACCTCGGCGCGCACCGGGTCGACGACGAGCCGCCGGCCGACGTCGGTGGTCGCCTCCTCGAGGCGGCGGCGCGCGTGGCGTCCCCGCGCCGCGGCGGTCCACCGGGTCAGGGGGATCGCCAGCAGGGCCAGGAGCACGCCGAGCGCGAGGCCGCCGACGAGCAGCAGCGTCGGGAGGGGGAAGCCCTCGACCGTGGGGGCGGGCGGCAGGGGGAACTGCAGGTACCCAGCCAGGGCGAGGACGCCCAGCCAGCCGGCGCCGACGACGGCGGTGAGGAGGGCGAGCCACTGCAGCACGTCCAGCACGGGGTGCCACCAACTGCCCCGACCGGCCCCGAGGTCGGTGGCGGCGATCGCCTGGTCCACGGCGCCGGGGAGCTCCTCGGCGTGCTCCCGGCCCGCGCGGCGGATGGCGGCGGCCCACGGCTCGGAGGCTCCCGCGCCGGCCGCGGCGGCCAGCGTGCGGACCGCGCCGTCGACGACGGCCCGCTGGGTGCCCGAGCGCTCGGGCAGGGAGGTGCGGTGCAGCGCGGGGTCGCGGGCGACCTCGTCCCGGTCGCGGCGGGGGGCGGCGCTCTCGGGCATCAGGTGCAGGCGCCGCAGGGGGTCCGCGCGGAAGGAGTGCATCCAGCGCAGCACGGGCCAGCTGGTGCGCTTGGCCGAACGCAGCCGGTACGAGCCCTCGACCGCCCGGACGACGGCCGGCACGCCGCCGGCCACGGCCAGCTCGCGCCCGAGCCGCTGCTCGTCCCCGGGCCCGACGCCGGCCGGCTCGCCCTCGCCCGAGGCGGCGGCGAGGTCCGCGGCACGGGCCGCGACGTCCGCGCCCAGGCGCTCGGCGGCCGCGCCGCGCTGGGCGACGATCGCCGCGACCTGCCGGCCGACCTCCTCCAGGCCCTCCCCCGTGCGCGCGGACACGGGCAGCACCCGGACGTCGCCGAGGCCGTGGCCGGAGAGCATCCGGCGCAGCGAGGCCAGCACGACGTCCCGGTCCCGCACCGAGAGCCGGTCCACCTGGTTGAGCAGCACGAGGGTCACGGCCGCGTGCGAGCCCATGGTCGCCAGGAACTCGCGGTGCAGCACGGCGTCCGCGTACTTCTCCGGGTCCACGACCCACACCAGCACGTCCACGTGGCCGGCCAGCCGGGAGGTGATCTCGCGGTTGCCCCGCTCGACCGAGTCGATGTCCGGCAGGTCCAGCAGGATCAGGCCGGTGGCGTCGGCGCCGTCACGGCGGCCGAAGCCGAGGAACCCGGGGCGGCCGTCGTCGAGCACGGGGGCCTCGTCCAGCAGGTGGCGGCGGCGCACGCCGAGCCAGTCGAGCAGGGCGGCCGCGCCGCCGCCCTCGCCGGTGCCGTCGCCGTGCTCCGCGTCCGGGTCCAGCCCCTGTCCCCGGCCCACGCCCCAGACCGCGGCGAGCGGCTCGGACGTGGTGGGCCGGGTGGCGGCCACGCGGGCCAGGTCGCGGCCGGTGAGCGCGTTGAACAGGGAGGACTTGCCGGAGCCCGTCGCCCCGAAGAACCCGACCACGGTGTGCTCCGCGGAGAGTGCCTGGCGCTCCCCGGCCGCGCGCACGACGGCGTCGGCCCCGGCCACGACGTCCTCGGGCAGGCGGCCCGCGGCCAACTCGGCGGCCTCGCCGAGGGCGTCCAGGCGGGGGGCCAGGGCGGGGGTGTCGCGGCGGCTCATCGGGGCTCCTCCCCCGCCTCGGCGGCGGACGGGACGTGCTCGGGCCCGGTCGGGCCGTCGACGCCGGCGGCCACCCCGCGGCGCAGCACCGGCACGAGGGCGCGCAGCTCCTCGGTGGCCTGCGGCTCGCGCTCGAGGTGGAGCAGCGGCAGGAAGCGGTCCGCGAGCACGGTCTCGAGGAAGGCCCGCACGCGGTGCTCGAGCAGCTCATCGGCCCGCCGGGCCATGCGGCGCACGGCGTCCTCGCCGAAGATCGACTCGAGCAGCTTCTGCCCGACGACGGCGGCGCCGCCGGCGATGCCGACCTCGATGCCCGCGAGTCCGCCGGTGGAGGCGAACGAGATGATCATGAGGGCCACGGCCGCGCCGTTCACGCCGGTGGCCGCCAGGCGGGCGCGCGTGCGCTTGCCCGCGCCCTCCTCCTGGACCAGTGCCAAGACGTCCGACTGCCAGTCCCGCACGACGTCGGCCGCCCGCGCCGACGTGTCCGGCGCCAGGGCGCCCAGGTCGCGCCCGGCCACGAGGGCCCGGCCCGCCGGCTCGGACGCCCAACGCCGCTCGATCTGCTCGGCGGCCGCGGCAGCCGCCTCGACCATCACGGCGTGCAGGCCGGTCTCGAGCGCGGTCTCGACCTCTTCGGGCGGGGCCGGGCGCCCGCGCACCAGGGCGCCGAGGCGGTCCCGCAGCCGGCCGATCGTGGTCTCGACGCCGCGGAAGAACTCCCCCGTGCCCACGAAGTCCTGCCAGCGGGAGAGCACCTCGCCGCGCAGCAGCGTGCCGTCCGAGGTGGCCTCACGGACCCGGCCGACGGCCTGGTCCGTGGAGTCCCCCACGATCCGGGCGAGCAGGTCCGCGGCATGCCGCTGCTCCTCCTCGGCGCGGGCCAGGTCGGCGACGCGGGCGGCCAGCTGGCCCAGCACGCCGTCCACGGTCCGGCGGGCGACAGCGCCGCGCGCCTGGGCGTCGGCGGCGAGGGTCTCGAGCCAGGCGCGCAGGCCCGCGACGTGCTCCTGCGGGAGCAGACCGCGCTCGTCGAAGCGGGTCTCGGGGATCACGTGGATCCGGGCGTCGGCGAGGCCGCGCTCGGTGAGCATGCGCCGCAGGTCCGGGGTGATGTCCTCCGCCGCGCCCTCGGGCACGCGGCCGAGCACGACGGCCACGGTGATGTCGCGGGCGGCGGCCTCGTCCAGCAGCTGCCAGGGCACGGCGTCGGCGTAGCGGTGCGCCGTCGTCGTGAAGATCCACAGGTCGGCGGCCTCGAGGAGCTGCCGGGCCAGCGCGCGGTTCTGGTCCGCCACGGAGTCGATGTCCGGGGCGTCCACGAGGGCGATGCCCGAGGGCAGTGCGGGCTCGGCCACGAGCGCGACCGTGTCCATCGCGGACTGGTCGGGTTCGACGGGGCCGGCGGCCGCGTCGCGGTGCACGCTGACGCGGGCGAGGTCGGGCAGCACCCGCGGGCCCGTGAACCAGTGGGCGTCGGCGGGGTTGTGCAGCAGCAGCGGCTGGCGCGTGGTGGGCCGCAGGGCGGAGGAGCGGGAGACCTCGTGGCCGACGAGCGCGTTCACCAGCGTGGACTTGCCCGCACCGGTGGAGCCGCCCACGACGGCCAGCAGCGGCGCGTCGAGCGAGTCGAGGCGGGGCAGCACGTAGTCGTCGATCTGGTGCAGGGTGCGCTCGCGCTCGGCGCGGTCCTGCCCCGCGGTGACGGTCTCGAAGGGCAGCTCGAGCGCGGCGAGGTGCTCGCGCACGCGACGGACGGCCGTGTCGACGCCGAGGTCTGGGGCGTTCTGATCCGTGTGTGGCACGTGGGCCATCGTCTCACGGGCGCGCACCGGCCGCCCATCCCGCCGGCCCGGCGGACGGAAACGACGGAAGCCCGGTCCGCAGGGACCGGGCCTCCTGTCACTCGGGTGACCCCAGCGGGATTTGAACCCGCGTTACCGCCGTGAGAGGGCGGCGTACTAGGCCGCTATACGATGGGGCCGAGCGCGCTGTCCGCGTGTGCGGAAGCGATGCCGTGGAGACCTTCTTCTGCGCCTGCGTCTCCTGTTCAGGCGGCGGATGCGTTCATCCGCCCGTGCCGTTCCGGTCCGAGGACCGGGCGGCGACTGCGTGACCCCAGCGGGATTTGAACCCGCGTTACCGCCGTGAGAGGGCGGCGTACTAGGCCGCTATACGATGGGGCCGTGCGCCACGTCCGAGCGTCTCCGCCCGTGCGCGTTCATTGAGTCCGAAGACTCGCTGGGGTACCAGGACTCGAACCTAGAATGACGGTACCAGAAACCGTTGTGTTGCCAATTACACCATACCCCACTGTCGGTCAAGCATGCCTGACCGATGTGCATCATATTCATGAGCTCGGTGTTCCCGGATCTCTCCGGCAACGAGTAAGAACTCTACACCCTCCGGGCGACGTGTGCAAAATCGGCGGGTCAGGCCGCCAGCCAGGTCCGCAGCCCGCCGATCGCCCGCATCCGCCAGCATGCGTGCTCCTCGTCCCAGAGCGGCTCCTCCGCCCCGCCGTGGGCGGGGGCGTCGGGGCTCATCCACACCGGAACGAGCCCCGCCGACCGGGCCCCCTCGACGTCGTGACGCAGACTGTCCCCCACCATGAGGGTGCGTCCCGGGTCCGTGCCCAGGCGGGAGCAGCCGGCCAGGAAGGGGGCCGGGTCCGGCTTCGGGGCCCCGGCCGTGTCCGAGCCGATCAGCACCTCGACCCACTCCAGACCGAGGGCGTCGGCCTTGCCGCGCTGGTAGGCCTCCACGTTGTTCGTGACGATCCCCACGCCACGGCCTGTTCCCCGCACCTCGGCGAGGACGTCGGCGGTCGCGGGGAACAGCGCCCAGTGCCCGCGCACGACCTCTTCGTAGTCGGTGGTCCACAGGCCGTCGAGCGGGGTCGCCGCGTCCTCGGGCACGCCGAGCGCGCGCAGGGCGTCGGCCACGCGGGCCAGCCGCTGCTCCTCGAACGTCAGCTCCCCGGCCACGTAGCGCCCGTAGTGGCCGCCGGCGTCGGACGCGAAGGCGTCGGTGGCCTCGGCCAGCACCGCCGGGTCGACGTCGGCGGCCCCGGCCCACTGCCGGCGCACCGTCGCGTCGAACGCGGCGTGCTGGGCGGAGCGCAGATCCAGCAGCGTGTCGTCCAGGTCGAAGAGGACGGCGTCCCAGGCCGGCGGCGCGGGCGCGCCCGCGGACCCGCCGGCCGGCGTCGTGCTGGCGTCCCGGCTCATGCGTCGGTGGGCCGGCCCTGGTCCAGGCCCTGCTCCGCGGCGAAGCGGTCCAGGCGGGCGAGCGCGGAGTCGCGGCCCAGGATCTCGAGCGACTCGAAGAGCGGCGGGGACACCTTGCGGCCGGTCACCGCGACGCGCACGGGGCCGAACGCCTGGCGCGGCTTGAGGCCGAGACCGTCGATGAGGGCGGCCCGCAGCGCCGCCTCGATGCGCTCGGTGGTGAACTCGTCCTCGGGCAGGGCGGCCAGCGCCTCCCGGGCCGCGGCGACGGCGGCCCCCAGGTCCGCCGGCATGCCCTTGAGGGCGCCCTCGGCCGTCCGGACGTCCCGGTCCGCCGTGAAGAGGAAGGCGAGCATCTCGACGGCCTCGCCGAGCAGCTGCACGCGCTCCTGCACGAGCGGGGCCGCGGCGGTGAGGATCTGCATCTCCCGCTCCGTCAGGTGCTCGCCCACGAGGCCGGCCGCGTGCAGGTAGGGCACGAGACGGTCGCGGAAGTCGGCCACGTCGAGCATGCGCACGTGCGTGCCGTTGATCGCGATCGCCTTCTTCTCGTCGAAGCGGGCGGGGTTGGCCAGCACCTTGTGCACGTCGAAGTGCTCCACGAACTGCTGCGGGGTGAAGATGTCCTCGTCCGCGGAGAGGGACCAGCCCAGCAGGCCGAGGTAGTTCAGCAGGCCCTCCGGGATGAAGCCGTTGTCCCGGTGCAGGAACAGGTTGGCCTGCGGGTCGCGCTTGGAGAGCTTCTTGTTGCCCTCGCCCATCACGTAGGGCAGGTGGCCGAACACCGGCATGTACCGGGCGACGCCGATCGCGTGCAGGGCGCGGTAGAGCGCGATCTGGCGCGGAGTCGAGGAGAGCAGGTCCTCACCGCGCAGCACGTGGGTGATGCCCATGAGCGCGTCGTCCACCGGGTTCACGAGGGTGTACAGCGGCGAGCCGTCCGCGCGCACCACCACGAAGTCCGGCACGGAGCCGGCCTTGAAGGTGATCTCCCCGCGCACCAGGTCGGTGAAGGTGATGTCCTCGTCCGGCATGCGCAGCCGCCAGACCGGCGCGCGGCCCTCGGCCTCGAAGGCGGCGATCTGCTCGTCCGTGAGGTCGCGGTCGTGGCCGTCGTAGCCGAGCTTGGGGTCGCGGCCGGCGGCCCGGTGACGGGCCTCGGTCTCCTCGGGGCTCGAGTAGGACGGGTAGATGTATCCGCCGGCCTTGAGCTTCTCGATCACGTCCGCGTAGATCTGCCCGCGCTGGGACTGACGGTACGGCTCGTGCGGGCCGCCGACCTCGACGCCCTCGTCCCAGTCGATCCCGAGCCAGCGCATCGCCTCGAGCAGCTGCTGGTAGGACTCCTCCGAGTCGCGCTTGGCGTCCGTGTCCTCGATGCGGAACACGAGGGTGCCGCCGGTGTGCCGCGCCCAGCCCCAGTTGAACAGGACGGTGCGGATCAGCCCCACGTGGGGGGTGCCGGTGGGCGAGGGGGCGAAGCGCACGCGCACGGGGGTCTCGGCGTCCACCTGGGGGACGTCGGCGAAGGGGGCGGGGGCGTTCTCGGACACGGGAGCGGTGGCGTCAGTCATGATGCCCCTGAGTCTACGCGGGGCCCGGGCGCCGTCGTCGGGCGCCCGCGTCAGCGGCGGAAGACGGTGGCGAGCACGCCGATGCCCTCGACCTCGGCCTCGACGCGCTGGCCCTCCTGGACCGTCCCGACCCCGCCCGGGGTGCCGGTCAGGATCACGTCGCCGGGCAGGAGGGTGAACATCTCCGAGGCCGCGGCCACGAGCTCGCGGACGCCGAAGACCATGTCCGTGGTCGTGCCGTCCTGGCGGGTCTCGCCGTCGAGCCGGGACGTGATGCGCAGGCCGCCGGCCGGCTCCACGTCCAGCTCGGTCTCGATCCACGGGCCCAGCGGGCAGGCGCCGTCGAAGCCCTTGGCGCGGGCCCACTGCAGGTCGGTGCGCTGGGCGTCGCGGGCGGTGAGGTCGTTGCCCACGGTGTAGCCGAAGACGACGTCGTCCACGCGGCTCACCGGCACGTCCTTGCAGATGGTGCCGATGACGACGGCGAGCTCGGCCTCGTAGGAGACCTCGTCCGACCAGCTCGGCAGGGTCACGGGCTCGTTCGGACCCACGACGGCGGTGTTCGGCTTGAGGAAGAACTGCGGCGAGGCGGGGACCTCGTTGCCGAGCTCCTTCGCGTGGTCGGCCCAGTTGCGGCCGACGCCCACGATCTTCGAGCGCGGGATGATCGGGGCCACGAGGCGCACGTCCTCGAGACGGTGTGTGGTGCCGGTGGGCTGGATCCCGTGGAAGAACGGGTCGCCCTGCAGGGCGGTGACGGTCAGCTCGGCGGGGTCGGCGTCGGCCGGGCCCTCCACGATGCCGTAGGTCGGTTCGGCCTGGTCCACGAAACGGGCGATGCGCATGGCCGCCAGCCTAGTGGGTGAGCGGCGGGCGCCGTCGCCGGACACCCCACCCGATGCCGACCCCGCTGACGCCGCGAGCCAGACGATTCGGCCGCGGCGGGCAGCCTGAGGCGACCGATTCGTCTGGCTCGCGGGCGGATTCGTCTGGCTCAGCGCGGTGGGGTGCGGTGCGGGGCGGGTCGAGACCGCTCAGCAGCAGCGGCTGCCCGGATTGGCCTCCTGGCGCGCGTACTCGGCCCGCCAGAACTCCCGCTCGGTCATCGGCGCGCGTTCCGGATGGTGCGCCCGGTGGTGGGCCACGTACGCGTCGTACTTCCCCTCGCCGGAGAGCTGGCGGACCCACCAGCGCGCCGCCTGCCAGGTTCGACGCGCGGGCGAGGCCTCCGCTGCGGGGGCGCCGCCCGGCGTCGTGCGCGGCGCGACCACGTCAGTGCCCCCGGACCGGCTGCTTCTCGGCCGGCAGCGCGTCCCACTGCGCCTGCAGCTCCTTCTCCTCGGCCGTGGCGAACAGCCCGGCCGGGGCGAAGCGCTGCGAGGGCACGTACGGGTCCTGGTGATCGATGACCTCGGTGCCGCGGAAGGCGCGCACCGTGGCGAGCACCGACGTCGTGATGACCACGAGCGCCAGCACGAGGAACACGATGGACAGCGTGCCCTGGATGAAGGTGTTGCGGACCACGGCCTCCATCGCCGGCACGGACTTCGCGGCGCCGAAGCTCGTGGCGCCCGAGGCCAGCGCGTCCTTGAACGCGTTGTGCTGCGCCCAGTAGCCCACCGCCGGGACCGACGAGAAGATCTTCTGGAAGCTCGCCACCGTGGTGACCACGGTGATGAAGCCCAGCGGCAGCGCCACGATCCACAGGCCCCGGAAGTGCCGGCGGCCGGCCACGATCGCCAGGACCACCGCGAGCGCGATGGCCGCCAGCAGCTGGTTGGCGATGCCGAACAGCGGGAACAGCGTGTTGATGCCGCCCAGCGGGTCGGTCACGCCCATGATCAGCACGGCGCCCCACGCGGCCACCATGATGCCGGTGCACACCCAGGCGCCCACGCGCCAGCCGGTGTCCTTGAAGCGCGGGACCACGTTGCCCAGGGAATCCTGGAGCATGAAGCGGGCCACGCGGGTGCCGGCGTCCACGGCGGTGAGGATGAACAGCGCCTCGAACATGATGGCGAAGTGGTACCAGAAGCCCATGAGGGCCTCGCCGCCGATCAGCTGGCCCATGATGATCGAGAGCCCGACGGCGAGCGTCGGGGCGCCACCCGTGCGGGAGACGACCGTGTCCTCGCCCACGAGGTTCGCCAGCGCGGTGAGCTGCTCGGGCGTGACGTCCACGCCGGCCAGGCCCAGGCTCATCACCCAAGCGGCCGCCGTCTCGGGGGTGCCGCCGGTGAGCGCGGCGGGGGCGTTCATGGCGAAGTAGATGCCGCGGTCGATGGACACGGCCGCCACGAGCGCCATGACCGCCACGAAGGCCTCCATGAGCATGCCGCCGTAGCCGATGAAGCGGGTCTGCCGCTCCTTCTCCACCATCTTGGGCGTCGTGCCCGAGGCGATCAGCGCGTGGAAGCCGGAGAGCGCACCGCACGCGATGGTGACGAACAGGAACGGGAACAGCGAACCGGGCCACACCGGGCCGGTCTGGCCCGAGGCGAACTCGGAGAACGCGGGGGTGCCGATGCGCGGCTGCACGACGACGATGGCCAGCGCGAGACCGGCGATCACGCCGATCTTCATGAAGGTGGACAGGTAGTCGCGCGGAGCGAGCAGCAGCCACACGGGCAGCACGGCCGCGACGAACCCGTAGATGATCACGGCCCAGGCGATGGTGGTGCGGTCCAGGGTGAACAGGGCCGCGCCCCACTCGGTCCCGGCCACCCAGCCGCCGCCGATGATGGCCGCCAGGAGCAGGACGAACCCGATCACGGAGATCTCGGTGATGCGGCCCGGGCGGATCCAGCGCAGGTACACGCCCATGAAGAGCGCGATCGGGATGGTCATGGCCACGGAGAACACGCCCCACGGGGACTCACCCAGGGCGTTGACCACCACGAGGGCCAGGATGGCCGTGATGATCACCATGATCAGCAGGGTCGCGACGATCGCGGCGGTGCCCCCGACGCGGCCCAGCTCGTCCCGGGCCATCTGGCCGAGCGAGCGGCCGCCGCGGCGCATCGAGAAGAACAGGACGAGGTAGTCCTGGACCGCGCCGGCCAGGATCACGCCGACGATGATCCAGATGGTGCCGGGCAGGTAGCCCATCTGCGCGGCGAGCACGGGGCCCACGAGCGGACCGGCGCCGGCGATGGCCGCGAAGTGGTGGCCGTAGAGCACGCGGCGGTCGGTGGCCACGTAGTCCCGGCCGTCGGCCCGGTACTCGGCCGGGGTGGCGCGGGTGTCGTCCGGGTGGACGATCATGCGCTCGACGTACTTCGAGTAGAAGCGGTAGCCGATCGCGAACGTCGCCACGGCGGCGAACACGAACCAGATCGCGTTGATCGTCTCGCCGCGGTGCAGGGCGAGCATGGTCCAGGCGACGCCGCCGAGCAGGGCGACGGCCACCCAGACGGCGATCTTCGCGGGCGTCCAGCGGGGCCGGCCGGCGGCCTCGGTGGGCGGGAGGTCTTCCGGCGTCGTGGCCGGGAGTGGGGCGCCCTCGGCGGCCGCGGAGGAGCGGTGCGAGCTCACGGGGGTCTCCGTTCGTGGGGTGGGGTCAGACGAGGCGGTGCAGCCAGCCGTGGCGGTCCTCGACGCGCCCGGTCTGGATGCCCTCGAGCTCGGTGCGGATCTTCAGGGCCACGTCGGCCCCGCCGGCGGACTCGATCACGTCGTCGCCGTCGAGCAGACGGCCGATCGGGGTCACGACGGCGGCGGTGCCGCACGCGAAGACCTCGGTGATCTCGCCCGAGCGGACGCCCTCGGCCCACTCGGCGAGGGTGACGCGACGCTCCTCGACGGTCAGGCCCATGTCCCGGCCGAGCTGGAGGATCGAGGAGCGGGTGACGCCCTCGAGGATCGTGCCGGTGAGCGCCGGGGTGACGAGGCGGCCGTCGGCGTGCACGAAGAACACGTTCATGCCGCCGAGCTCCTCGATCGCGTCGTCGTGGTACTGGTCGAGGAACACGACCTGGTCGGCGCCCTTCGCCGCGGCCTGCAGCTGGGGCAGCAGCGAGGCGGCGTAGTTGCCGCCGGTCTTGGCCGCGCCCGTGCCGCCCTTGCCGGCGCGGGCGTAGTCACGCGAGACCCAGATGGTCACCGGCTTGAGCTCGCCGCCGAAGTAGTTGCCGGCCGGCGAGGCGATCACCATGTACCGCACCTGCCGGGCCGGGCGGACGCCGAGGAACGCCTCGGAGGCGAACATGAAGGGGCGCAGGTAGAGGGACTGGCCCGGGCCGGTGGGCACCCAGGCCCGGTCCGCCTCGAGCTGGGCCCGCAGCGAGCCGAGGAACAGCTCCTCGGGCAGCTCCGGCAGGGCCAGGCGGCGGGCGGAGCGGTTCAGGCGGGCCGCGTTGGCCTCGGGGCGGAACGTCCACACCGACCCGTCCTCGTGCCGGTAGGCCTTCAGGCCCTCGAAGATCTCCTGGCCGTAGTGCAGCACGGCGGCCGCGGGGTCCAGGGACAGCGGGCCGTAGGGCTCCACGCGGGCGTCATGCCACGCGCCGCCGTCCTCGTCCCAGGTCCAGTCGATCGAGACCATGTGGTCCGTGAAGACGTTGCCGAAACCGGGGTCCTGGAGGATCTCGACGCGCTGCTGATCGGACATCGGGGACAGATGTGGTTGCCGCGTGAACACGGTCTCGGACACGGTGGGATCACTCCTCGTGACGGGTGACGGATGGGGACGGCTCCGGTGCCGGGCACGACGCGCGGGGGCCACGGCGCCGGGCGTGGCACACGCCACAGGCCGTCGCCCCATCCTAGACCCGGCGTCGACGCGCCGGGCCCGCGCGTCAGACCCGCGCGGCGACGTCGGCGCCCACCTCGGCGGTGGTGCCCCGCGCGCCGTCCACCCGGTCCTTCAGGTGCGCCCACACCGCGGTGCGCACGCGCGCCGCGGCGCCGGTCTCGCCCACGTGCTCGAGCAGCAGGGCGGCGGAGAGGATGGCGGCCACGGGGTCGGCGATCCCCTGGCCCGCGATGTCCGGAGCGGAGCCGTGGACCGGCTCGAACATCGACGGCGCCGTGCCCTCGACGTTGATGTTGCCGGAGGCGGCGAGCCCGATGCCGCCGGTCACGGCCGCGGCGAGGTCCGTGATGATGTCCCCGAACAGGTTGTCCGTCACGATCACGTCGAAGCGGGCCGGGTCCGTCGCCAGGAAGATCATGGCGGCGTCGACGTGCATGTAGTCCCAGGTGACCGCGGGGAAGTCGGCCCCCACGGACTCCACGGTGCGGCGCCACAGGTGGCCGGCGTGGACCAGGACGTTGTGCTTGTGCACGAGCGTGAGGCGCTTGCGCTCGCCCGCGTCGGCGCGACGGAAGGCGTCCTCGACGACGCGGCGCACGCCGAACGCCGTGTTCACGGAGACCTCCGTGGCGATCTCGTGCGGGGTGTCCACGCGGATCGCACCGCCGTTGCCCACGTACGGCCCCTCCGTGCCCTCGCGCACCACGGTGAAGTCGATCTCGCCGGGCGCGGCCAGGGGGCTGACGGCGCCGGGCAGCAGGGTGGCCGGGCGCAGGTTCACGCCGTGGTCCAGCGCGAAGCGCAGCTTGAGCAGCATGCCGCGCTCGATCAGCCCGGACGGGATGCGCTCGTCCCCGGGCGCGGCGCCGACGGCCCCGAACAGGATCGCGTCGTGGCGGCGAAGGGACTCGAGGACCTCGTCCGTGAGCGCCTCGCCGGTCTCGAGCCAGTGCTCCGCACCCAGCGGATACGGGGTGAGCCGGGCCTCCGGACGCCCCTCGGCACGCAGCGCCGCCTGCAGGACGGCGGCGGCCTGGTCGGTGACCTCGGGGCCGATGCCGTCGCCGCCGATGACGGCGATGTCCAAGGGGTCTGCGGAGCTGCGTGTGGTCTCGGTCATGGCCCTCAGGCTACGCGCGGCACGCGTGAGGACCACATCGTGTGACACCCGGTCTCACCCTCCGGACGGACTCAGTCCTCGGCGGGCTCCTCGTGCCGCGGGAAGACCGGCTGCGGGGCGGGCAGCGGGGTGCCGGGGACCAGGTCCTCGTGGAACGCGGCGAAGGACCGCGGGCCGGTGCCGGACGCGCCGGTGCGGCCGGCGTCGCCCTCGGCGGGGACGCCGAGCAGGTCCAGCAGCCGCGAGGCCGAGCCGGGCATCACCGGCTGCGCGAGCAGGGCCACCCGGCGCACGGCCTGCAACGTCACGTACAGCACCGTGCGCATGCGCGGCTCGTCCGTCTTGCGCAGCACCCACGGGGCCTGGTCCGCGAAGTAGGCGTTGATCTCACCGAGCACGCGCCAGGTCTCCTCGAGCGCGTCGTGGAAGTCCTGCACCGCGTACGCGGACCGGGAGCGCTCCAGCAGGGCGTCGACCTGGGCCAGGACGGCGCGGTCCGCCTCGGTGAACTCGCCCGGCTCGGGCACGGCGGCGCCGCAGTTCTTGGCCACCATGGACAGCGAGCGCTGGGCGAGGTTGCCGAGGTTGTTGGCCAGGTCCGCGTTCTTGCGGCTCACCACGGCCTCGTGGCTGTAGGAGCCGTCCGCGCCGAACGGGAACTCGCGCAGCAGGAAGAAGCGAATGGCGTCCAGGCCGTACCGGGCCACCCATTCCCGCGGGTGCACCACGTTGCCCAGGGACTTGGACATCTTGGCCCCGTTGTTGTTCAGGAAGCCATGGATCATGACGCGGCGCGGCAGCTCGAGGCCGGCCGACATGAGGAACGCGGGCCAGAAGATGCAGTGGAACCGGGAGATGTCCTTGCCGATCACGTGCAGGTCCGCCGGCCAGTAGCGCGCGAACGCCTCCGGGTCCTCCGCCGGCCAGCCCGCGCCGGTGAGGTAGTTCGTCAACGCGTCGACCCAGACGTAGGTGACGTGGTCGGCGCGCCGGTCGGCGTCGGCGGCGTCGGGGTCCGCGGGCGCCGGCAGGTCGATGCCCCACTGGAAGGAGGTCCGGGAGATGGACAGGTCCTCGAGCCCGGCCTCCACGAAGCGGATGACCTCGTTGAAGCGGTACCGGGGGGCGGCGAAGTCCGGGTGCTCGCGGTAGTGGTCCAGCAGCGGCTGCTGGTACTTGGACAGGCGGAAGAAATAGGACTCCTCCTCCGTCCACGTCACCTCGGTGCCGGTCTCGACGGCGCGGCGCACCCCGTCCTGACCCACCTCGGTCTCGTCCTCGCCGAAGTAGCGTTCGTCCCGCACGGAGTACCAGCCGGCGTAGGAGCCGAGGTAGATGTCCCCGTTGGCCTCCATCCGCCGCCAGATCTCGCGGACGGCCTCGGCGTGGTCCGTGTCCGTGGTGCGGATGAAGCGGTCGTAGGAGATGTCCAGGACGTCGTCGTCCATCTCCTTGAAGACGGCGGCGTTGCGCGTGGCCAGCTCGAGGGCGCTCACGCCCTGCTGCTGCGCCGTCTGCTCCATCTTCTGGCCGTGCTCGTCCGTGCCGGTCAGGAAGCGCACATCCCGCCCGTCGAGCCGCTGGAAGCGGGCCATCGCGTCCGAGGCGATGTACTCGTAGGCGTGGCCGATGTGCGGCTCGCCGTTCGGGTAGGAGATGGCCGTGGTCAGGTAGTACGGGGCGCGGGCGTCAGTCACAGTCGTCGAGTCTAGCCGCGGGGCCGGGGCCCGCGCCGAGGACGACGTCGTCCGCGCCGGCGTCCGGGACGCCGTCGGCGGTCACCTGCAGATGGCCCGGCGCAGGCCGCAGGTGGAGGTGGGCCCACGGGGCCACCACGAGCACGGACGCCCCGATCATCTCGGTCAGCTCCTCCGCGTGGGTCGCCACGTGGTAGGCCAGGGTGCTGCGCCCGATCCCGAAGACGAGCGGCACCGCCTCGAGGACGATCGCGCCGAAGAAGAACACCGCGCCGCCCGCCACCGTCAGCGCTCGGGTCCGGCGGGGCAGGGCGACGGTGCACAGCGCGAGCAGCCCGAGGACGACGATCGCGGCCGGCGCGCCGAGGATCAGCCACTGGAACGCGGGCAGCGGGTTCTCCCCCGCGAACGGCAGAACCTCCCACAGCTGGCCGGCCTGCTCGTGGATCTGCGTCGACTCGTCCAAGCTCATGGCCGCCAGCAGGGCCGCGGGGGTCAACCACGCGAGCAGGCTCCGCCGCCGATCCGCCCCCAGCGCGCGGCGCACGAGACCCACCGTGGTGAAGCCCGCGGCCCCCAGCAGGAGCAGGCCCGAGCTCCACCACGCGGTGAGGTTGGCCTCGTGGTTCACGTCGAAGACCGGCTCATCCGAATCCAGGGTGTAGTCGGGGTCTGAACCCGCCGGTCTCGAGCAGGGATCTGGCGATGTAGTTGGTCAGGTTGCGGAACCCCAGCGCCGAGCCGCGCAGGTGCTCGAGCCTGCCGTTGATCGCCTCGGTGGGCCCGTTGGAGGTGCTGGGCCGGTCGAAGTAGGCCAGGACGTCGGCGGCGCGCTTCTTCAGCGTCCTGCCGAGCTTGGTGATCTCGACCAGGGCCTTGGGGACGCCGGTGCTGATCGAGTCGATGAGCCGGGCCATCAGCTCGCGGCCGTGGCGCCGGTTCTCGTGGCGGTAGGCGGCGATCATGCGCTGGTAGACGCTCCAGGTGACCTCGACCTCGACGTGGGCGTCGTCGGCGAACAGGGTGTCCAGTCGGTCCTTCTGCTTGTCGTTGAGCAGGTCGACGCCGGTGGACAGGGTCCGGCGGGCGGCATAGAGCGGGTCGCCCTTGCGGCCGCGGTGCCCACAGATGGCCTGCTGAACTCGCCGTCGGCACTCATCGAGCGCCTCGCCAGCGAGGCGCGTGACGTGGAAGGGATCTAGCACGGTCACCACGTCGGGCAGTTCCTCGACGGCGGCGGTCTTGAACCCGGTGAAGCCGTCCATCGCGACCACCTCCACGCCGTCGCGCCAGTCCTGCGGGCGGTCGGCCAGCCAGGTCTTGAACGCCTGCTTGGAGCGTCCTTCGACCATGTTCAGCAGCCGTGCCGGGCCGGTGCCATCTCGCACTGGGGTGAGGTCGATGATCACGGTGACGTACCTGTCGCCGCGACGGGTGTGCCTCCACACGTGCTCATCGACCCCGACGACCTTCACCCCCTCGAAGCGGTGCTCCTCGTCGATCAGCACCCGCTTGCCCTCGGCCAGAACGGCGTCGTTGGCGGTGTCCCAGGCCACCCCGAGCCCCTCGGCGACCCGAGCCACGGTCAGGTGCTGGACCACGATCCCTTCCAGCGCCCACCGCAGAGCGCGCCGAGACAACTTGGCCCGGGGCTCGGCCGAGGCGGTGGTGTCCTGGCGCCACACATACCCGCAGCCGCTGCAGCGGTAACGGCGCACGACGACCTCCAGCGTCGTGGGCCGCCAGCCCAGTGGTTCGTGGGCAAGCCGTCGGACCACGGTGTCACGTGGTCTCCCTTCGCAGCCGCAGCGCCGGCACCACTGGTCGGGCTCGACCACCTGACAGGCCAATACGGCACGATCCGGCTCGAGTCGCTGCCCGGTGACAACGAGGCCGAGTTCGTCGAGGCGGCAGAAGGCAGTCAGGTCGGGGCTGGCGAACGCATCAGCGCGCCCGCCGACGGTAGCGTCGTGCACGTCGAGGTCTTTCGGGCTGAGTGTGTAGGAGCTCTCATCCTCGGGAGACCTCGACCTCTATCCGGCCACCGACGCGCCGGCCCGCCGCGCGACGTGCGCTACACCCTCATCTGGGAAGAGCCGGATTCGCCGGCACGCCTTCGGGCAAGTGCTGCGCTAACCATCCGACAGGTCGGCGTGGGAGGAGCAGGTCCTCCCGACCCGGGTCGGCTCACGGTCCCCGCGCGAGGATGTCCCGCGTTCCAGGGTGATGATGTCGCGCAGGAAGGACGTGAGCAGCAACGCCAAGCTGAGTGCCAGGATGATGCAGGCTCCCGTGAGGGGAACCACGGGGACCAGCGCCACCACCAGGACCACCGCCTGTATCGCTGCGACGACCCGGCGGAATTGGCTGAAATCCAGGGGCTCCCGCCATGCGGGCCGGAACCACGACAGGACGACGAAGGCATATCGCATCAGGCCGATGGCCAGGACCCAGGGGCCGATGGTGAAGGCCAGGGGCACCGTGAGCACCAGCAGCAAGGCGGCGTCGGTTTCCATGTCCAGACGCGACCCCTGGGCCGAGGCGGTGCCGGTGTGCCGGGCCACCCTGCCGTCGACGGCGTCCAGCAGGACGGCGGGTGCCGCCAACAGGACCAGCCACCAGGAACGATGCGGAGCCGTGTCGAGGGCGGCCAGCATGACGATCGTCGCGCAACCGCCGCCGAGCACCGCCCGGCTTAGGGTGACACGGTCGGCCAGGGTGGAGAACAGGGGGTTGCGCCGCACCATGGTCACCACGGCGACCGAGACCAGGGTCAAGCCGCTGGCGATGGCGGCGACGCTGCCCCAGGCAGACGTCTTGCCGAAGTGGACGAGCGTGACGCCCAGCCCCACGGAGCCCACGACGGTGCAGAGTACATCGACCATCGCCTGTCGCCGGAACGGCGTCGTCGGATGGCGCATCGGATTCCTCGGTGATCGGGGGTATCTCCTGGCGAGTCTACCGACGCCCAGCCCGCCCCAGGCCTCGCGGGTGCGTCCGGGGCCGGAGCCGTCCGGTATCCGGGCATAATCGGAGCATGGATTCACCGCAGTCGATGGACAGCACCGCCTATTGGACAACGGCACCCGGCGCCGGGGAATTCCGACGCGCCCGGCTGCGGCCTCCGGGGGTGGGAGAAGCGCTGGTGCGCAGCCTCTACTCCGGGGTGAGCCGGGGGACCGAGATGCTGGTGTACCGCGGAGAAGTGCCTCCGGAGGTCGCCGGACGGATGCGCGCCCCGTTCCAAGAGGGGGAGTTTCCCTTTCCGGTGAAGTACGGATACCTCTCCGTCGGGGTCGTCGAACAGGGGCCGGACGATCTTCTCGGACGTCGGACTTTCTGCCTGTATCCCCACCAGGACCGGTACGTTGTCCCCGTCGACGCGTTGACGGTGATCCCCGACGACGTCCCCAGCAGGCGTGCCGTCCTGGCCGGGCCCGTGGAAACGGCATTGAACGCGCTGTGGGATGCCCCACCGTGCATCGGCGACCGTATCGCGGTCATCGGTGGCGGGATGATCGGTGCTTCGCTGGCTGTGTTGCTGAGCCGCTTCCCCCTGGGCCGACTTCAGCTGGTCGACACAGATCCGGTGAAGCGGGACATGGCCCGGGCCATGGGCATCGAGGCCGTGGAACCGGAGGCATTGCAGGCAGAATGCGACATCATCTACCACGCCTCCACCACCGAAGCGGGGCTGGCCCAGGGGCTGGAACGACTGGGCGACGAGGGAGAGCTCGTCGAACTTTCGTGGTTCGGCTCCCATGTTCCGGCAGTCCCCCTCGGCACCAGCTTCCACGCTCGCCGGCTGCGGATCACCGCCAGCCAGGTCTCCACCATCGGTCGTGCCCGCCGTTACCGGCGGACCCACGCCGCGCGCATGGACCTGGTCATGCACATGCTCCAGGACCCGGTGTTCGATGCCCTGATCAGTGGGGAGTCCGGCTTCGCGGACTTGCCCGGTGCCATCGCCGGCCTCGCACAGGGGGAGTTGCCGACGCTTTGCCGGGCCATCCGCTATCCCGATCCCGGCCCGCGTGGTTAGGCTCGGAACATGTATCGATTGACCGTCCGCGACCACGTCATGATCGCGCATAGCCTTCCTGACCCGTTCTTCGGCCCTGCCCAGGCCCTTCATGGTGCGACCCTGGTGGTGGAGGTGACCTGGCGCCGCAGGGAGCTCGGTCCACAGTCCGTCGTCATGGATATAGGGGCCGCAACATCCATGCTTTCCGAGGTGCTCGAGCCCTTGCGCTACACAAACCTGGATGAACACCCTGCCTTCGCCGGTCGGCTGAGCACCACTGAAGCCATCGCCGGGCACATCAGCGATGAGCTGCGCCGCCACTTCGACACCACGGAGTTCGCCGGAATGGAAGTCTTGCTGCGGGAGCATCCCGATGCGTGGGCAGCGCATGATGTCGACTTCGCATGAACCGCTGGCAACGACGTTCATCATCCCGACGGGGCTGCCTGGTCCTAGCGGCGGAAGCCGTTACAACAAGGCGCTAATCCGAGCCCTCGAGGCCGCGGGGTGCTCCGTGTCCGTCTGCGGGGTCCCCGGCCCGTGGCCCCGGCCCGAGGCGCGGGACCTTGAACGGCTCCGCGCGGCCTTGGCAGGCCGGGAGCAAGTGGTCGTTGACGGCCTGATCGCGTCGTCGGCCCCCGACGAGATCCAGGCCGCCGCCGCGTCGGGAACGCGGGTGCACGTCCTCTTCCACCTGTCGCTGCTCGTTGATGGCGCCGTGCCGCCCGATGGCAGCGGGCGGGCGGCAGCCCTGGAACGACGGGCCCTGCAGTCGGCACACACCGTGATCTGCACGAGTAACTGGGCCGCACGAGACGTCGTGAACCGTTACGGCCCGCTCCCGACCCGTGTGGTGTCCCCCGGCACCGATCAGGCCCCGCTGGCCGTCGGGAGCGCCCCGCCCCAGCTGCTGCTGCTGGCATCGGTCACGCCGCGCAAGAACCAACTGGCCATCCTGCGGGCCCTGGCGGCACTCACCGAACTGGACTGGCAGGCACTGCTGGTCGGCCCCGATGCCGCCGATCCCGACTACGCCCAGCGCGTGCGATTATTCGCCGAGGCCGCCTTCCCTCCCGGCCGGGTCCAGGTCCTCGGTTCCCGGACCGGTCCGGGACTAGAGCGCATCTGGTCCGCGAGCGACCTGTTGCTTCTCGTCTCCCGGGCGGAGACCTTCGGAATGGTCGTGACGGAGGCCGTGGCCCGAGGCATCCCCGCGATCGTCGGTGCCGGCACCGGAGCGGAAGAGGCGCTCGCCCTTGGCCCACACGCACCTCCCGGAATTGCAGTGGCCCCTGATGACACCGCCGCACTGGAGGAGGTACTGCGTGGTTGGCTGAGCGATCCCGCGCAACGGGCGGCTTGGCGCCGGTCGGCCGAGGGTGCGCGCGGTATGCTGCCCACATGGGACGACTCGGCAGACCTGATGCTGCGGATCCTCACGCCGTGAAACGACCCGAACGCCCGATCTCCAGTGATTGGCTGGACCTGAGGCGCCCTGCCGACGAACGGGCACGCGCCGGCTCAGCCCCCCTGCTCGATGCGCTCGCCGAACACTTCACGGAAACCGGCGCAGACAGCCCCGTGGACGTCATCGACGTCGGCGCCGGCACCGGTGCCAACCCGGCCTGGCTGGCACCGCGCCTGCGGTTCAGCCAGCAGTGGACGCTGCTGGACCACGACGCGGACCTGCTGGAACTCGTCCCCTCCCAGCTGCAGGATGCGCGGGTGCGACACGTCAGGCGGGTCACTGCCGGGATCGAGGATCTCGGGAGCCTGGACGAGGCGGAGCAGGACCGGTGCCTGATCACTTGCTCGGCGGTGCTTGATTTGCTCACCATGGACCAGCTAGCCGGTTTCTGCGATTTTCTGGCCGAGCGGCGCATGCCGGCCCTGCTCAGCCTCAGCGTCACCGGCGACGTGGTCCTGGATCCCGGCCACTGGGCGGACGCCCAGATCACCCGGGCCTTCAACCAGCACCAACGACGCGGGTCGCTGGCCGGGCCCGACGCCGTCGGGTATGCCGCCGGCCGGCTCCGTGCCGATGGCATGCGTGTGGAGGTCGCGGAATCGCCCTGGAAGCTGGGCCCCGCCGATGACGTACTGCTGCGCCGCTACCTGCACGACCGGGCGCAGGCCGTCATCGAAGGCGCGCCGGACATGGGGGACGTCGTGGATTCCTGGTTGGCCGAGCACTTGGGGCAATCGGACGAGGGCAGGCTGCACGTGGAGGTGCGCCACCGCGAGCTCCTCTGCCTGCCGCCAGGATGATCGGCCACGCGCCATGAACCGCAGGGCACTGCTCCTGGCCCTGCTGCAAGTCGCCGTCGCCGCGGGAATCCTCGGATGGGTGGTCCTGCTCTTCGGCACGGGCCCCTTTGTCGCGGCTGTTCGCGTCCTCACCTGGCCGGGAGTCGTCGGAGCCCTGGTCCTGGGTTCCATCGGTGTGCTGGTGCAGGCCCAACGGTGGAGGCTGATTGCCCGGAGGCATGGCATCGAATTGGGATGGCGCGCGGCCGCCGAGCGGTGCTGGCAGGCCGCGTTCATCAACTCGGTCCTGCCTGGGGGGCTGGCGGGAGATGTCGTCCGGGCAGCCGAACAGCGCCCCGTCGGCGCCGGCCGGCGACGCGACATGGTCAAGCGCAGTCTCGGCGTCGTGGCCGCCGAGCGGTTGGCGGGCACCTCGGTGGTCTTCCTCGCCGCAGGTTTCGCACTGCTGGCCGTTCGCCCCGGCCTGGGTGGGCTTGGCCTGCTCGTGGCCGCTGTCGCAGCGACGGCGGCCTGGCCGTGGTTGCGGCGCCTCGGAGTACGGGACATCGGGCTGGTGTGGGGGCTATCGGCTGTCGGCTGGTGCTCGTTCGCCGGATTGTTCCTGCTGGCTTGCCTTGCCGTGTCTCCCGACCTGCCGCCGGCGCAGATCCCCTACCTGGCAGCGGTCACCCTGGCCGGAATGTCCATTCCGCTCAACGTGGCCGGATGGGGGCCTCGTGAAGGCGCCGCGGCGTTGGGGTTCATGGCCTGGGGCCATGCGGCGCAGCAGGGCGTGGAAGTGTCGGTCGCCTACGGAATCCTGGCGCTGGTGTCAGTCCTGCCCGGTGGGCTGGTTCTCCTGGTCCGCACGGTGCAGGGCAGCCGGCGACGCCGGCTTGGCGGCGGAGAAATCGAACTCGGTGCACACGTCATCGCCCAGGACGAAGCGGCGCACGGGGGCGGAGAGGGCTCCGGAAAGAGCGTCGGCCCCGTCGAAACGAATCCCGGGGACCCCGTCTCCCACCAATAGCGGTGCGCTGGTCAGGTAGAGGCGGTCCAGGACGCCGGCATGCAGGAACCCGGACACGGTCAGGCCGCCGCCTTCGATGAGCACGCGGCCCAAACCTTGATCAGCCAGGTATTGGAGGATGGCGGCCGGTTCGAAGCCCGTCGAGGTCTCCAGCCGGTGCACGCTCACATGGGGGGCCAGCGATGCGGGCACCGACGCGTCGGAGCCGACCAGCCACAATGTCCGGCTCCGTGGGTCGGTGAGGACCTTGGCCGTCAGCGGGATGCGCGCATGTGGATCGACGACGACGCGCGCGGGGTCAGCGCCGTTGACCGCACGGACCGTGAGCTGGCAGTCATCTGCCGCCACGGTCTGGGCGCCGACCAGCACTGCATCAACCAGGGCCCGCAACCGGTGCAAGTGCTCCCGGTCCGCTTCCCCGGTGACGAAGCAGGCATCGCCGGTGCGCGAGGCGATGAATCCGTCAAGGCTTTGACCCAGCTGCCCGATCACGAGGCGGGGTCCGGCTTCGACCAGCGGACCGTAGCGCAGCACGAGGGCCTCTTCCTGCGGGGTCAGGGGACCTGTTGGCACCCGAGCGCCGGCCAGCAGGTCCCACGCGTTGCGTTCGGGCGGCAGGTCATGGCGCATCCGGGCCCGCTTCGTCGAGAGATACCGCGAGTTCTCCGGCCGGTCGGCAACGTTCAACCGCACCCGTGCCTCGACGTGGATGCCCAATGCTTCCAGGGCTTCCTGTTTCGCGGGGTTCGAGGAGAGCAACCGGATCTTCCCGACCCCCAGTTCACGCAGTATCTGCGCGCTCTGATCGTAATCGCGGGCGTCGGCCGGCAAACCCAAATGCGTGTTCGCGTCCACGGTGTCGATGCCGGAGTCCTGGAGGGCGTAGGCCCTCAGCTTGTCCAGGAGCCCGATGCCGCGTCCCTCATGGCCGCGAATGTAGATGAGCACCCCGCGCCCCGCAGCGCCGATGGCCTGCAGGGCTGCGTCCAGCTGCTCGCCGCAATCGCACCGGTAGGATCCCAGGGCGTCGCCGGTGAGGCATTCGGAATGCAATCTCACCAATGGGAGCTCGCCGTCGTCTGCCGCCACGTCGCCCAAGGTGAGGGCCACATGATCCGTGCCGCGGCCATCCCGGTAGCCCAGCAGGGCGAAGTCCCCATGCCGCGTGGGGAGGTGGGTGGCCACGACCCGGGTGACATCTGGCGATTCCTCGGAGGTCCTGAATTCGAGAGACATGGCCCCAGCCTATGTGCATGGTGCTTCACGGCCACGTCGGCGCGCATTTACGTTCGGTAGACCTGGACGATCGAGGGCCGGGGCCCGCGCACTTCGCCGTCGCCCGGGCGGGCCTCGGAGGGAACGTAGTCGGGGAACGCGGAGCGGATATCCGTGTAGGAACCCTCCTCACCGGGGTGCTGGACGGCCACGAAGACCATCGCTTCGTCGTCGTGGATGACCGGCCCGCAGGTCTCGGCATCCCGGGGAACCGAAAGGAACTGTGCCACCTGGCCGCGATTGCGGCCCTCGACGGCGACCTTGAACAGGCCGTCGTTGTAGCCGATGCCATCCGGGGCTCCATCGGTGGAGATCCAGAGGTTGCCGTCGGTGTCGAACGCCAGGTTGTCCGGGCAGGAAATCGGTGAGACCTGGTCCACGGGGAAGCCGCCGAAATAGGTGGCGTCTCCCTGGGACGGGTCGCCGCAGAGCATGAGCAGGTCCCAGGTGAATCGCGTGGAGGTGTGGTCGCCGCGGTGCTCGGTGATCTCCACGATGTGTCCGTCGCGGTTCTCGGTGCGTGGATTGGCCTCGTCCGCCGTTGCCTGGCCGTCGACGCCACGCTGGGAGTTGTTGGTGCAGGCCACGTAGATCTTCCCGCTGCCCGGGCTGGGCTCGACGTCTTCGCAGCGGTCCATCTTGGTGGCACCCACCCGGTCGGCGGCCAGGCGGGTGAAAACGAGCACCTGGTCGACGGCCATGCCCTCGACCGTGCTCCTGCCGCCTTGCACCAGGGGGATCCAGCGGCCCGATCCGTCGAAGGTGCCGTCCGCGGGGACCCGGCCGGACCCGTCGATCTCCCCGTCCGACGTACCGGAGAACCGTGCCACATACAGGTCGCCCTCGTTCAGCAAGGTCATGTTGTGGCGGCGGTCGTTTTTGCGGTAGATGTCTTTGGAGACGAATTTGTACAGGTAGTCGAACCGTTCGTCGTCTCCCATGTAGGCCACGACGTGCCCATCGTCGGCGACGATGACGTTGGCCCCCTCGTGCTTGAAGCGGCCCAAGCTGGTGTGCTTGACCGATGTGGAGCGTGGATCCTACGGGTCGATCTCCACGATGTAGCCGAAACGATGTGGTTCGTTGGCGAAGCCCGTGGCGCGGGCGTCGAAGCGGGGGTCCTCGTGCTCCCAGCCCATGCCGGTGGCCTTGTCCTCCAGCCTGTACCGCCGCTCTCGAGACCGGCGGGTTCAGACCCCGACTACACCCTGGATTCGGATGAGCCCGAAGACCTCGCGCCACCACGGCACCTGCCGCGGGCCCAGCCCGAACACGAAGGGGAGGGCGAACGACCAGGCGGCGAGCAGGACACTGACGCCGATCAGCCCGCCCGCCGCGCGCCGGGCCCAGCGGCCCTGCACGCCCGGAGGCGTGGCGGGGCGGGCTGCTGCGGCGCGCGCGGTCGGGGCGGGTGCGGGGCGGGGCTCGGGTGGACGCGACATGGACACCATCTGAACACAGGGCGACGCGCGCACGGCCCCGCGGTGCCCGCCGGGCGTGGACGGGTCAGACGGAGAGGTCCACCTCGGCCGCACGGGCGGCGCCGATGGCCGCGGCCAGCGTGGCCGCGGTGTCCCCGGAGAGGGCCCCGTCCAGGGTCAGCACGGCCAGGGCGGCGCCCTCGTCGTCGCGCGAGACGTCCATGCCGGCGATGTTCACGCCCTGCACCCCGAGGGCCTGGCCCAGGACGCCGATCACGCCCGGGCGGTCCTGGTAGGCGAACACGAGCAGGTGGTCGGCCAGCGGCACCTCGAGCTCGTGCCGGTCCACGCCGACGAGCTTCTGCACCTGGCGCGGGCCGGTGAGTGTGCCGGTGACGGCGGTCTGGGCGCCCTGCGCGGTCGCGGCGCGCACCGTGACGGTGTTGCGGTAGGACTCGGACACCGCGGTGGTGGTGAGGCGGCACTCGACGCCGCGCTGCTCGGCCAGCACGGGGGCGTTCACGTAGGAGACCTGGTCCGAGACGATGTCCGTGAACACGCCCTTCAGGGCGGCCAGGCGCATCGCGGAGACGTCGTGCTCGGAGATCTCACCGGCGATCTCCACCTCGACGGCCGTGATGGACTGCTCGCCCACCAGCGCGGTGAGCACGCGGCCCAGCTTCTCGGCCAGCGGCAGGCCGGGGCGCACGTCCTCGTGGATCGCGCCGCCGGCCACGTTCACGGCGTCCGGCACGAGCTCGCCGGAGAGGGCCAGGCGCACGGAGCCGGCGACGGCGACGCCCGCCTTCTCCTGGGCCTCGGCGGTCGAGGCGCCCAGGTGGGGGGTGACGACGGCGGAGTCGTGGGCGAAGAACGCCAGGTCCGTGGCCGGCTCGGAGCTGAAGACGTCGATGCCGGCACCCCCGATGGTCCCGGCCTCGAGCGCGCGGGCGAGGGCGTCCTCGTCCACGAGGCCGCCGCGGGCCACGTTCACGATGATCGCGGTGTCCTTCATGCGGGCGAACTGCTCATCGCCGATCATGCCGACCGTCTCGGGGGTCTTGGGCATGTGGATCGTGACCACGTCGGCGCGCTCGAGCAGCTCGTCCAGCTCGACGAGGCTCGCGCCGAGCTGCTGCGCGCGGGCGGTGGTCACGTAGGGGTCGTAGGCGAGGATCTCCATGCCGAACGCCTTCATGCGCTCGGCCACGAGCGCGCCGATGCGGCCCAGGCCGATCACGCCCAGCCGCTTGCCGTACAGCTCGACGCCCGTGTACTTCGAACGCTTCCACTCCCCCGCCTTAAGCGAGCCGTGGGCGGCCGCGATGTTGCGGGCGGCGGCCAGGATGTGGCCGCAGGTGAGCTCGGCGGCGGAGATGATGTTCGACGTCGGCGCGTTGACGACCATGACGCCGGCCTCGGTGGCGGCGGGCACGTCCACGTTGTCCAGTCCGACGCCGGCGCGCGCGATGACCTTCAGCTGCGGCGCGGCGGCGATCGCCTCGGCGTCCATCTGGGTGGCCGAGCGGATCAGCACCGCGTCGACGTCGCGCAGGTCCTCGAGGAGGCGGGCGCGGTCGGCGCCGTCCGTGCGGCGGATCTCGAAGTCGGGGCCGAGGGCCTCGACGGTGGCGGGCGAGAGTTCCTCGGCGATCAGGACGACGGGCTGGGCTGCGCTCACGGGTGCTCCTGGAGGTGTGGTGCGGTGGGATGGAAGGCGGGCCGGCCCGCGCTCCGGTCCGAGCCTAGACGCGTGACCGGACCGTGGCCGGAATGCGACGCCGGCCCCGAAGCGCGATGCCCGGGGCCGGCGTCGGGGGCTCAGGCGGCTCAGCGGGCCGCAGTGCCCTCGGTGTAGTCGTCGTCCGCGTCCTTGAGCCAGGAGAACATCTGGCGCAGCTCGCGGCCGGTCTTCTCGATCGGGTGGGCCTCGCCCCGGGCGCGCAGCTCCTTGAACTCGGGCGCACCGGCCTTCTGGTCGTCCATGAAGCGCTGCGCGAAGGCGCCGGACTGGATGTCGGCGAGGACCGCCTTCATGTTCTCCTTCACGTCGGGGGTGATGACGCGGGGGCCGGAGACGTAGTCGCCGTACTCCGCGGTGTCGGAGATGGACCAGCGCTGCTTGGCGATGCCGCCCTCGACCATGAGGTCGACGATGAGCTTCAGCTCGTGCAGCACCTCGAAGTAGGCGATCTCGGGCTGGTAGCCGGCCTCGGTGAGGGTCTCGAAGCCGTACTGCACGAGCTGGGAGGCGCCGCCGCAGAGCACGGCCTGCTCGCCGAACAGGTCGGTCTCGGTCTCCTCGGTGAAGGTCGTCTCGATGACACCGGCGCGGGTGCCGCCCACGGCCTTGGCGTAGGACAGGGCGAGGGCGTGGGCCTGGCCGGAGGCGTCCTTCTCGACGGCGATCAGCGCGGGCACGCCGCGGCCGGCCTCGAACTCGCGGCGCACCACGTGGCCCGGGCCCTTGGGGGCGACCAGGGCGACGTCGACGCCCTCGGGGGCCTGGATGTAGCCGAAGCGCACGTTGAAGCCGTGCGCGAAGAAGAGGGCGTCGCCCTTCTGCAGGTTGCCGGCGATGTGCTGGTCGTACACGTCGGCCTGGACCTGGTCCGGGGTGAGGATCATGATCAGGTCGGCCTCGGCGGCGGCGGTGGCGACGTCGACGACGCGCAGGCCCTCGGCCTCGGCCTTGGCGCGGGACTTGGAGCCCTCGGCGAGGCCGATGCGCACGTCCACGCCGGAGTCGCGCAGCGACAGGGCGTGGGCGTGGCCCTGGGAGCCGTAGCCGATGACGGCCACGGTGCGGCCCTGGATGATCGACAGGTCGGCGTCGTCGTCGTAGAACTTCTTCACGGTCATGCTGTTCTCCTCACGGGATGGGTGGATCGGGACGGGTCAGCGGGCCAGGGCGCGGTCGGTCATGGACCGCGGCCCCCGGGCGAGGGCGAGGGTGCCCGAGCGGACGAGCTCACGCACGCCGTAGGGCTCCATCATCTCGAGGAAGGCCTCGAGCTTGTCACGGGTGCCGGTGGCCTCGAGGGTCAGGGACTCCGGGGCCACGTCGACGACGTGGGCGCGGAACAGGTCGGCCGCCTGGACGACCTGACCGCGGGTGGCGGCATCGGCGCGCACCTTGACGAGCAGGTGGTCGCGCTGAACGGAGGAGTCGGGCGTGAGCTCGACGACCTTGATCACGTTGATCAGCTTGTTCAGCTGCTTGGTGACCTGCTCGAGCAGGTCCGTGTCGGCGTCGACGACCACGGTGATCCGGGACAGGCCCTCGACCTCCGTGACGCCCACGGCCAGCGAGTGGATGTTGAACGCGCGCCGGGCGAAGAGGCCGGCCACGCGGGTCAGGGTGCCGGGCACGTCCTCGACGAGCACGGACAGGGTGTGGCGTTCCATCGGTTGCCCTCCTCAGTCTTCCTGGTCCCAGTCGGGCGTCATGCCCCGGGCCACCTGGATCGCGTCGTTGCTGACCCCCGCGGGGACCATTGGCCAGACCATGGCGTCACGGGAGACCACGAAGTCCACGATCACGGGGCGGTCGTCGATGGCGAGGGCCTGCCGGATGGTGTCGTCCAGGTCCTCCCGGCGGTCGCAGCGCAGGCCCGCGGCGCCGTAGGCGTCGGCGAGCTTGACGAAGTCCGGCACCCGGGCGGTGTCGTGGCCCGTGTTCAGGTCCGTGTTCGAGTAGCGCCCGTCGTAGAAGAGGGTCTGCCACTGGCGCACCATGCCCAGCGAGGAGTTGTTGATCACCGCGATCTTGATGGGGATGCGGTTGATCACGCACGTGGCGAGCTCCTGGTTGGTCATCTGGAAGCAGCCGTCGCCGTCGATGGCCCAGACCACGCGGTCGGGCTCGCCCACCTGCGCCCCCATCGCGGCGGGGACGGCGAAGCCCATCGTGCCGAGGCCGGCCGAGTTGAGCCACTGGCGCGGGCGCTCGTAGGCGACGAACTGGCTGGCCCACATCTGGTGCTGGCCGACGCCGGCCACGTAGGTGGCCTCGGGGCCGGACAGGGCCGACAGGCGCGAGATCACCTCCTGGGGCGCGAGGAGGCCGTCCTCGGTCTCGGTCCAGCCCATCGGGTAGGTGTCCTGCAGGCGCCGCAGCACCGCCCACCAGTCGGCGAGGTCGGGCAGCGCCTCGGTGTCCGTCGCGAGCTCGGCCACCAGGTCCGGGATGATCTCCTTGACGTCACCGACGATCGGCACGTCCGCGGTGCGGTTCTTGGAGATCTCGGCCGGGTCGATGTCCGCGTGGATCACGCGGGCGCCGGGGGCGAACGAGGGCAGGTGACCGGTCACGCGGTCGTCGAAGCGGGCGCCGAGCGTGATCAGCAGGTCGGCCTGCTGGAGCGCGGCCACGGCGGGGACGCCGCCGTGCATGCCCGGCATGCCCAGGTGCTGGGGGTGCGAGTCGGGGAAGACGCCGCGGGCGGTGAGGGTGGTGACCACGGGGGCGCCCGTGCGCTCGGCGAGGGCGCGCAGCTCCTCGTGGGCCTCGCCGCGGGCCACGCCGCCGCCCACGTACAGCACGGGGCGCCGGGCCTCGCGGATCAGCCGGGCGGCCTCGCGGATCTGCCGGGGGTGGCCGCGCAGGACGGGGCGGTAGCCGGGCAGGTCGATCCGGGGCGGCCACGCGAACTCGAACTCGCCCTGCTGGGCGTCCTTGGTGACGTCCACGAGCACGGGCCCGGGCCGGCCCGTGGCGGCGATGTGGAACGCCTCGGCGAGGGCCTGGGGGACGTCCTCGGGCCGGGTCACGAGCCGGGAGTGCTTGGTGATGGGCATCGTGATGCCCACGATGTCCGCCTCCTGGAAGGCGTCCGTGCCGATCGCGGCGGAGGAGACCTGGCCGGTGATGAACACGACCGCCTGGGAGTCCATGTGGGCGTCCGCGACGGCGGTCACCAGGTTGGTGGCGCCGGGACCGGAGGTGGCGATGGCCACGCCGACCTTGCCGGTGGCCAGGTGGTAGCCCTGCGCCGCGTGACCGGCGCCCTGTTCGTGGCGCACCAGGATGTGGCGGATCCGATCGGAGTCCATGAGCGGGTCGTAGGTCGGCAGGATGGCGCCGCCGGGCAGCCCGAACACGTCCGTGACCCCCAGCTCCTCCAGGGAGCGGATGATGCCCTCGGAGCCGGTCATCCGGGTCGGCTCGACGCGGGAGCCCTCGCCGGGCACCCGCGGCTCGACGATCTCGGGCCGGGGGGCCGGACGGCGCTCCTGGACCCGGGCGCTCTCCGTCGGGCGGGAGGCCGGCGTCGGGACCTGCGGGACCGCCGCGCGGGCGTCGCGGGGGGTCGTGCTCATGGGGTCACCTCACTGCGTTCGTCGCTGCGTGTCCGTCGCGGGGGCGTCGGACGGTCGTCGTTTGGATCCGTCGGGCGTCGGGGACCGTGGCCGCGTCGATGACGGATCGGGCCGGCGTGGTGGAGTCTGAGGTGGGGACACGGGCCGCCGGGTCCTTCGGGGGTGGTCTCAGTATCGACAGCCGTGCGCCCCGTCCGCCATCGACCACCCGCCTGTCTCGCAATGTGAGATAAAGCGTCACATCGTGAGACGACCGGGCGGTCGGGGTCGGATCCCGGGCCTGCGCCCACCCTAGTCAGCCGCCGCGGGGGCGGCCGCCTTCACCCACGTTCCGTGATGGAGCACCCCGCGCACCTCGAGCTCGGGGCCGAAGACGACGGCGTCCGCTCGGCTCCCGGCTCGGAGCCGGCCGACGTCGGGAAGCCCCAGGGCGTCCGCGGGCGCGGCCGTCGCCGCCCGCAGCGCGGCGTCGAGGTCGACCCCGGCGGCGACGGCGGAGCGCACCGAGCCGGTGACCGTGGCCGTGGACCCGGCGATGGCCCCGGCTGCGCCGTCCGCGCCGACCACCCGCGCGACGCCGTCGTGGACCCGGACCCGCAGCGGCCCGAGGGGGAACTCGCCGTCGCCGCAGCCGGCGGCGGCCATGGAGTCCGAGACGAGGATCCACCGCTCCCCGGCCTCCCGGGCGACCCGCCGCACCGTGGCCGGATGTAGGTGGACGCCGTCCACGATGGTCTCGATCCCCACGCGGGGGTCCTCCAGCAGGGCGACGGCGGGCCCGGGCTCGCGGTGGTGGGTGGGCCGGCACGCGTTGTGCAGGTGCGTGGCCATCCGCGCCCCCGCCTCGATCGCCGCGCGCGTGGTCTCGTAGGAGGCGTCCGTGTGGCCGATCGCGACGACGACGCCCGCCCCCGCCAACCGGCCCACCGCGTCCAGGGCCCCGGGCAGCTCGGGGGCCAGCGTGACCATCGCCAGGTGGCCCGCGCCGACCTCGACGAGGCGAGCGACGTCCTCGGGCTCCGGCGCCCGCAGCGACGCGGCCCGGTGCGCGCCGCGGTGCAGGGGCGAGAGCCAGGGACCCTCGAGGTGCACGCCGGCCAGCACCCCCTCTGCGCACAGGGCCGTCAGGGCCGTCAGCTGCGCCGCGAGCGCGTCGACCTCGTCCGTGACGAGGGAGGCCACCACCGTGGTCGTGCCCGCGCGGGCGTGGGCCGCGGCCGCCGCGCGTGCCGCGGCCGCGCCGGACTCGACGGCGTGTCCGCCGCCGCCGTGGCAGTGCACGTCCACGCAGCCGGGAGCGAGGAGGGCGTCGCCGAGGTCGTGGACGGGGCCGTGGGTGCGCGGCGGGTCCCCGGTCCCGACGGCCACCACCCGGCCCTCGGCCAGGGCGATCCAGCCGGGGCCGCCGAGGCGCTCGCCGTCATGGACGCGGTCCGCGCGCAGCACCGACGGCGGCACGTCGGCCGGCGGGGTCGCCGGCTCGACGCGCGGCGGGGCGGGGTGCGGGTCGGGCACGGCGGCCTCCTGGGGTGGGTGGATCGGCGGACGGGTGACGCTCAGAGGCCCTGCCAGCGCGGCTTGGCCTCCCACATGTGGCGGTAGTCCCCCGCGAGCTCGAGCCGCCCGGCGGCGGCGTCGTCCACGAGGACGGTCACGTGCGGGTGCAGCTGCAGGGCGGTGACCGGCCAGCGGGCGCTCACGGGGCCCTCCACGAGCTGCCGCACCGCCTCGGCCTTGCCCTCGCCCCGGGCCAGCAGGACCAGGTGTCGGGCGTCGAGGATCGTGCCCACGCCCTGGGTGAGGCAGTGGGTCGGGACCTGGTCGAGGTCGCCGTCGAAGAAGCGGGCGTTGTCCCGCCGGGTCTGCTCGGCGAGCACCTTGATGCGCGTGCGGGAGGCGAGGGAGGAGCCGGGCTCGTTGAACGCGATGTGCCCGTCCGTGCCCACGCCGAGCAGCTGCACGTCCACGCCGCCGGCCTCGCGCAGCGCCTCCTCGTAGGCGGCGCAGGCGCCCGGGACGTCCGCCGCCCCGCCGTCCGGACCGTGCACGGCCTCCGGGGCGATGTCCGTGCGCGCGACGAACTCCCGCTCGATCACGGTGCGGTAGGACTCGGGGTGTCCCGCGGGCAGGCCGACGTACTCGTCCAACAGGAACGCGCGGCAGGAGCGCAGGGACAGCTCCCCGTCCCGGACCCGGCGGGCGAGCTCGTCGTAGACGGGCAGCGGCGAGGAGCCGGTGGCCAGCCCCAGGACGGCCTCGGGACGGGCCGCCACGTGGGCGGCCACCGCGTCCGCGCCGTGCCGGCCCAGGGCGGCGGCGTCGGGCAGGATGACGACCTCCATCAGCGCGCCTCCCGCCCGGGACGAGGCGCGGGTCCCCCGGCCCGGGCGTCGATCGCGTGCATGCTCATCCTCTGCTCGTCTCGGCGTGCAGGCCGACCGGGCCTCAGCCCAGGTAGGCACCCTCGGCGGCGGAGTGCACCAGCTTGGCGTACTTGCCCAGCACGCCCGTGGTGAACTTCGGCTCCACCGGCTCCCAGGACTCGCGGCGGGCGGCGAGCTCGGCCTCGTCCACGAGCAGGTCCATGGTGCGTCCGGCGATGTCCACGCGGATGCGGTCGCCGTCCTGCACCAGCCCGATCGGCCCTCCCTCGGCGGCCTCGGGGGCGATGTGGCCGATGCACAGGCCGGTGGTGCCGCCGGAGAAGCGCCCGTCGGTGATCAGCAGGACGTCCTTGCCCAGACCCGCCCCCTTGATCGCGCCGGTGATCGCGAGCATCTCGCGCATGCCCGGGCCGCCCTTCGGCCCCTCATAGCGGATGACCACCACGTCGCCGGCGGCGATGGTCCCGTCCTCGAGGGCGTCCATGGCGGCGCGCTCCCGGTCGAAGACGCGCGCGGTGCCCTCGAAGACGTCCGCATCGAAGCCGGCGGACTTCACGACAGCGCCCTCCGGGGCCAGCGAGCCGTGGAGGATCGCGATGCCGCCGTTGGGGTGCATCGCGTCGTCCATGGTCCGGATGACCTTGCCGTCCACCGGGTCCGGATCGAGCGCGGCCAGGTTCTCGGCGAGGGTCTTGCCGGTGACGGTGAGGGTGTCCCCGTGCAGCAGGCCCTCGTCCAGCAGGGCCTTCATGACCACCGGGACGCCGCCGATGCGGTCCACGTCCGTCATGACGTACTGACCGAACGGCTTGAGGTCGGCGATGTGCGGGGTGCGGTCGGCGATGCGGTTGAAGTCGGACAGCTGCAGGTCCACGCCCGCCTCCCGGGCGATGGCGAGCAGGTGCAGCACGGCGTTGGTGGAGCCGCCGAACGCCATGGTCACGGCGATCGCGTTCTCGAACGCGGGCTTGGTCATGATGTCCCGGGCCGTGATGCCCTGGCGGAGCATGTTCACCACGGCCTTGCCGGAGCGGCGCGCGAAGGCGTCGCGGCGGCGGTCCGCGGAGGGGGCGGCGGCGGAACCGGGCAGGGACATGCCGAGGGCCTCACCGATGGAGGCCATGGTGTTGGCGGTGTACATGCCGCCGCAGGCGCCCTCACCCGGGGCGATGGACTTCTCGATGCGGAGCAGGTCCTCCTCGGACATGAGACCGCGGGCGCAGGCGCCGACCGCCTCGAAGGCGTCGATGATGGTCACCTGCCTCTCGGTGCCGTCGGTCAGGCGGGCCACGCCCGGCATGATCGAGCCTGCGTAGACGAACACGGACGCCAGGTCCAGGCGGGCGGCGGCCATGAGCATGCCCGGCAGCGACTTGTCGCAGCCGGCGAGCAGGACGGAGCCGTCCAGGCGCTCGGCCATCATCACGGTCTCCACCGAGTCCGCGATCACCTCGCGGGAGACGAGGGAGAAGTGCATGCCCTCGTGGCCCATGGAGATGCCGTCCGAGACGGAGACCGTGCCGAACTCCAGCGGATATCCACCGGCGGCGTGGACGCCGTCCTTCGAGGCCTGGGCGAGGCGGTCCAGGGAGAGGTTGCAGGGGGTGATCTCGTTCCAGGACGACGCGATGCCGATCTGCGGCTTGCCGAAGTCCTCGTCCCCCATGCCGACCGCGCGGAGCATGCCGCGGGCGGCGGTGCGCTCCATCCCGTCGGTGACGTCGCGCGAGCGCGGCTTGATGTCGGGAGCGGCGGACGGGGTGCTGGGAGTCGACGCGGCGGAGTCCATGCCGCGGAGTCTAGTGAGCACGGCGCCACCGGGCCGACGCGACGTCCCCGTGTGACGGGTGCCGCGGCATGACACGTGCGGACGGGTCCGCGTACGTTGGGCCCATGGACACGCCCACCCTGCACAGACGGCTGCGCCGCGTCTTCGATGCGCGCGTGTTCAACCACGGCGACTACAACGTCGTCTACGGCCAGCCCTCGGGCTCCTCCTCCCCCCTCGTGATCGGCTACCGCCACCAGCCGCTCGAGATGCTGCTGTGCCCGTTCGACCCCACCTCCACCCCGGACGACCACGACCGCCGCGCGCCGGGCGTGGCCGAGGACGACCCGCACGGCCCGGTGACCGAGGCCTCCGCGGACCGCGCCGACGTCGTCGAGGTGGGCCTGGCCAACGTGGCCACCGTGGCGGACACGGGCAGCGGCTATCAGGTGGAGACCGTCACGGGCTTCCGGACGTGGTTCGACGTCCCGGAGCACACGCGGGTGCCGGTGGGCGACCTCACGGAGGACGGCACCGCGGAGCTCGACCAGGCCGAGGACGCCACCGACTTCCACGCCTTCATGACCGCCTTCATGGACGAACTGGACCGCCTCTACGCGACCCCGGAGACGGACGCGACGGACGTCACGCCCCCCGATTTGCACGGCGTCTGAAACCCCTGGTAGGGTTTCACCTCGTTGCACGGCGCACCGGAGAGATCCGAGAGGCGGTGCGGCACCTGCACCTCTAGCTCAACCGGTAGAGCATCTGACTCTTAATCAGCAGGTTCCGGGTTCGAGTCCCGGGGGGTGCACCCACCGAAGCGAAGGCCCCGTCTCCACGGAGACGGGGCCTGCGTCGTCCCCGCTCCCCGCCCGGGCCCACCGTAGGCTGGGGCCCATGACCGACACGACCCAGCACCGCCTCCAGCCCGGCGACACGGCACCCGCGTTCACCCTCCAGGACCAGGAGGGCCGGCCCGTCTCGCTGCGCGACAGCGCGGGCAAGCACACGATCGTCTACTTCTACCCGGCCGCGTCCACGCCCGGCTGCACCACGCAGGCCTGCGACTTCCGGGACAGCCTCGCCTCCCTGACCGCGGCCGGCTACGTCGTCCTGGGGATCTCCCCCGACCCGATCGGCAAGATCATCCGGTTCGCCGAGCAGGAGGGCCTGACGTTCCCCCTGCTCTCGGACGAGGACCACGCGGTGGCCGAGGCCTACGGCGCCTGGGGTGAGAAGAAGAACTACGGGCGGACCTTCGAGGGTCTGATCCGCTCCACGATCGTCGTCGGCCCGGACGGGAAGGTCACCCACGCGCAGTACAACGTGAAGGCGACCGGCCACGTGGCCCGACTGCGCCGCACCCTCGGCCTCGACGAGGCCTGATCCGCGCCCGCCGCGCCCGGGCGCCGCACGGTAGGATCGGGCCTCGCCCCGCCCGCGCGGGGTGTGCGCGGGCGTGGCGGAACTGGTAGACGCGCTGGATTTAGGTTCCAGTGTCCTGGACGTGGGGGTTCGAGTCCCCCCGCCCGCACTCCCCGGGCCCGCCCGACCCCGACGTCACCTGCCAGAGGAGGCCGCCATGCAGCCCACTCGCCGCGCCTTCCTCGGCGGGGGCCTGGGCCTGCTCGGCCTGGGCGTGGCCGGCTGCACGACGTCGCCCGCGGCGCCGTCCTCGGCCGCCCCGAGCTCCTCGGGCCCGGGCCGGCTGCTCGTGGTCGGCGCCCCGGCGCGGGCGCTGACGCGGGACCCGGCCCGCGCGCTGGACGTCGAGTCCTTCCGTCTGATCCGCCAGGTCTTCGAGACGCTGCTCGGCGTGGACGCGGACACCGGCGCCCCCACGCCCCGCCTCGCCGAGCGGCACGAGGAGTCCGACGGCGGCCGCCTCCACACGTTCCACCTGGTCTCCGGGGTGGTGTTCGACGACGGCGAGCCGTGCGATGCCGCCGCCGTGGTCGCGAACATCGAGCGGTGGGCCGCCGCACCTGCGCCCGTGGACGGGACCGTCTCCCCGCCCTCCTCGTTCGTCTCGGCCTTCGGCGGATACGCCGGGGACGCGGACTCCGCCTTCGCCGGCGTCGAGGCGCACGGAGAGCTCGAGGTGCGGCTGCGCCTGCACTCCCCGCGCCGTCACCTCGCGGCCGCGCTGGCCTCGCCGGCCTTCGCGATCTCCTCGCCGGCCTCGTGGGACCGCACGGTCGACGTGGACGGCTCCGAGGTCACCACCCCCGCCGGCACCGGCCCCTACCGCTGGGCCGACGCCGCGGAGACCGCCGAGCTCACGCGCGCCCACCCGGGTGCCTCGGGCGCAACGTTCCTGGTCCCCAGCGCCCGCCACCGCGGCTCCGATCCGGCGGCGCATCCGGTGGCCGTGCAGGCGTGGGGTCGGGCCTCCGTGCGCCTGCGGGAGCTGCGGCGCGGCACGGCGGACGTGATCGACGTCGTCGCCCCCGGCCAGCTGCGCCCCCTCGTCGAGGCCGGCACCCAGGTGCTGCCCCGGGACCCCCTGGGCGTGCTCTACGTGGGCATGAACCTGGACCATCCGCTCGTGCACGCGCAGTACCTGCGCCAGGCGATCGCGTACGCGGTGGACCGCCCGCGCATCGCCGGCAGCGACGTCTTCCTCGAGGGCACCCGCCTGGCCCACGACCTCGTCCCCCCGTCCCTCGGCGTCGGCGACGAGGAGGCTCGGCGCTACGACGTCAACCCGGGCCGGGCCCGCGAGTTCCTCGGCCTGGCGGGATACGACGGGGAGCCGTTGGAGTTCCTCTACCCGGCTGGCACGGCCCGTCCCTCCCTGCCCGAGCCTGAGCGGGTCTACGCGATGGTCGCCCGCGACCTCGGCGCGGTGGGGATGCACATCGTGCCCGTGCCCGTGCCGGAGGACCAGGACTACCTGCACGCCGTCGTCTCCCGACCCACCCGAGCCCTGCACCTGATGGGCCGCACCGGCGACTACCGAGACCCGCACGCGTTCCTCGAGCCCTTCGCGCGCTCGGGCCGCGCCGAGACCGGCTACCGCAACCCGCGCGTCGTCGAGGACGTGGACGCGGCGGCGGCCGAGACCGACGACGACACACGCCGCGCCCTGTTCCGCCGCGTCGTCCGGGCCATGGCCCTCGACCTGCCGGCGCTGCCGCTGGTCTATCCGATCTCGGCCCTGGCCACCGGCCCGCGCGTGGCCTCCTACCCGACGTCGCCGCAGCTGGACGAGCCCTTCTCGCGCGTCAGGCTGACCGAAGGCTGAACGCACCGGTAGTACAGTGGGAGATCACGGCGCCCGGCCCGACCGCCACTGCTCGGCCTGGTCGCACTGCGCCCACCCGCCGTCGTTCTGCTTCAGGAGTTGACCGTGCCCACCACCTCGTCCACCGCCACCCACGACGTCGTCCTGATCGGCGGCGGCATCATGAGCGCCACCCTGGGCGTGCTGCTGCAGAAGCTCGAGCCCACCTGGTCCATCGCCCTGTACGAGAGCCTCGATCAGGCCGGCCTGGAGTCCTCCGACCCGTGGAACAACGCGGGCACCGGCCACGCCGCCCTGTGCGAGCTGAACTACTCGCCCATGGACAAGAACGGACGGGTGGACGTCACCAAGGCGCTGGGCATCAACGAGCAGTTCTGGACCACCCGCCAGTTCTGGTCCTCCCTGGTGGCGGACGGCACGCTCAAGGACCCCAAGTCCTTCATCAACCCGCTGCCGCACATGTCCTTCGTGTGGGGTGACGACCACGCGGACTACCTCCGCACCCGCTATGAGGCCATGTCCGCCCAGCCGCTGTTCGCCGGCATGGAGCACAGCGAGGACCCGGAGCAGATCCGTGCCTGGGCCCCGCTGCTGATCGAGGGCCGTGAGCCGGGCCAGCGCCTGGCGGCGTCCCGCAACACCGGCGGCACCGACGTCGACTTCGGCTCCCTCACCCGCCAGCTCATCACGGCCATGGCCGGCGCCGGCGCCGAGGTGCGCTTCGGTCACAAGGTCACCGGCCTCACCCGCGGCACGGACGGCCGCTGGGAGGTCAAGGTCAAGAACAAGGCCGCCGGCTCCGAGCTCGTGGACCGCGCCCGCTTCGTCTTCGTCGGTGCCGGCGGCGGCGCCCTGCCCCTGCTGCAGAAGTCCGGCATCCCCGAGGCCAAGGGCTTCGGCGGCTTCCCGGTCTCCGGCCAGTTCCTGCGCTGCACGGACGAGTCCGTGGTCAACCAGCACATGGCCAAGGTGTACGGCCAGGCCGCCGTCGGCGCCCCGCCGATGTCCGTGCCCCACCTGGACACCCGCTTCGTCAACGGCAAGCGCTCCCTGCTGTTCGGCCCCTACGCCGGGTTCTCCACGAACTTCCTCAAGACCGGCTCCTACCTGGACCTGCCGCTGTCCGTGCGCCCGCACAACCTCAGCACGATGCTGGACGTGGCCAAGGACAACATGGACCTGACCAAGTACCTCGTGACCGAGGTGCTGAAGTCCCGGGACAAGAAGATCGACGCGCTGCACGAGTTCTACCCGGAGGCCGACGGCGGCGAGTGGGAGCTGATCACCGCGGGCCAGCGCGTGCAGGTGATGAAGCGCAAGGGCCGCTTCGGCGGCGTCCTGCAGTTCGGCACCGAGGTCGTCACGCACGCGGACGGCTCGCTCGGCGGCCTGCTCGGCGCCTCGCCGGGCGCCTCCACCGCGGCCCCCATCATGGTGAAGCTGCTCGAGCGCTGCTTCCCCGCGAAGATGGCCGGCTGGGACGGCACGCTCAAGGAGCTCATCCCGTCCCTGGGCCACACGCTCAACGACGACCCGGCGCTGCTGGACGAGGTCCGCACCGTCACGGACGCCGCACTGAAGCTGGCCTGACGCCCCGATGGGAGCGCTCGCACGGTTCTCACTCGGTCGGCGGGCGCTCGTGGCGCTCGTCACCGTGTTCATCGCGGTGTTCGGCGTCCTCTCCGCCGGGCAGCTCAAGCGGGAGCTGATCCCCCCGCTCGAGCTGCCCGTCATCTCCGTCTCGACGCTCTACCCGGGGGCGTCCCCCGAGGTCGTGGACGCTCAGGTGGGCGAGCCCCTCGAGACGGCCCTGCAGGCCGTGGAGGGGCTCGAATCCTCGCGGTCCACGTCGCAGTCCGGCTTCAACGCGGTCCAGCTGGAGTTCGCCTACGGCACAGACCTGAACCGGGCCCGGTCCCAGGTGGACCGCGTGGTGGCCAACCTGGGGCCGCAGCTGCCGGAGGAGGCGGAGACCTCGTCCTTCGCGGGCTCCGTCTCCGACTTCCCGGTGGTCTTCCTCGCCCTGTCCGGGGACGAGGACCTCAACACCCTGCGCCGCCGCGCCGAGGACGTCCTGGCCCCGCGGCTGCAGAAGATCGACGGCGTCCGTGGCGCCGACGTCCTCGGCGGCACGGACGAGAACGTCTCCGTGGTCCCGGACCCGGCCGCGCTCGCCGCCGCCGGGCTGACCACCTCCGACATCACCGACGCACTCGAGGAGAACGCCGGCCTCTTCCCCGTCGGCCAGGTCACCGAGGGGGCGACCACCTATCCCGTCCAGGCGGGCGCCGCCGTCGAGGACCTCGAGGGCCTGCGCGGGATCGTCGTCGCTCCCTCCGGCGACGGCGAACCGCGCACCCTGGACGAGGTCGCCGACGTCACCCTCGTGGCCGCGGCCCCCACCTCGCTGACCCGCACCGACGGGGTGCCGACGCTGTCCGTCTCCGTGACCGCGACCCCGGACGCCGACCTCGTGGCGGTCTCTCAGGCCGTGCGCGACGCCCTGCCGGAGCTGGCGTCCCTGGTCGGCGGCGGCGCGGACCTGACCGTGGTGTTCGACCAGGCCCCGTTCATCCAGCAGTCCATCGACACGCTGTTCCAGGAGGGCCTGCTGGGCCTGGCGTTCGCCGTGCTGGTGATCGCCGTGTTCCTGCTCTCGGTGCGCTCCACCCTCGTCACCGCCGTGTCCATTCCGCTGTCCCTGCTGGCCGCCCTCATCGGGGTGGCGGCCTTCGGCTACTCCCTCAACACGCTGACGCTCGGGGCGCTGACGATCTCGATCGGCCGAGTCGTGGACGACGCGATCGTGGTGGTGGAGAACATCCGCCGGCACCTCGGCCTGGGCGCCGACCGGCGCACCGCGATCCTGGACGGCACGCGCGAGGTCGCCACCGCGATCACCGCCTCCACCCTCGTCTCCGTGGCCGTGTTCCTGCCCATCGCCTTCGTGGGCGGCCTGGCCGGCGAGCTGTTCCGGCCCTTCGCCGTGACCGCCACGGTCGCCCTGCTGGCCTCCCTCGTCGTCGCCCTGACGATCGTGCCGGTGCTGTGCTGGTGGTTCCTGCGCTCCCCGCGGCGCGGGGCCGAGACCACGGCCGCGCCCGCCGTCCCCGGCGACCGGCCCGTGGCGGCCGGCGGATGGCTCACGCGGGCCTACCGCCCGGTGCTGCGCTGGACACAGCGGCACACCGTGGTCACCCTCGCCGCCGCCCTGGCGCTGCTGGCCGGCACGGCCGCGCTGGTCCCGCTGATCCCCACGAACCTCCTGGGCGACTCGGGACAGAACTCGTTCGTCGTCACGGCGGAGCAGGAGCCGGGGACGTCGCTGGAGACCACGGCCGCCGCCGCCGAGCGCATCGAGCGGGTGCTGCTGGACACCGACGGCGTCGAGACGGTCCAGTGGACGGCCGGCACCGCCGCCGGTCCGATGGGGGCCTTCGGCGGCTCCTCGGCGGACCGGGCGCGGTTCACGGTGGTGACCGACCCGGATGCGGACCAGGTGGCCCTCCAGGACGGGGTGCGCGCCGAGCTCACGGGTCTCGACGGCGTGGGCGACGTGTCCGTCTCCACACAGCAGGGGCCGAGCGGCGGCCAGGACATCGAGGTGGCCGTCTCCGCCCCCGACCCGCAGGCCCTCACCGCGGCCGCCGATCAGGTCGCCGAGGCGCTGCGGCCCGTCGAGGGTGCCCGCGAGGTGACGACGCCGGCTTCGGACCTGCGCCCGACGTTCCAGGTGGACGTGGACACCGTCGCCGCCGCCCGGCTCGGCCTGACCGAGGAGGCGGTGGCCGGCCAGGCCGCCGCCGCCCTGCAGGCCGTGCCCGTGGGCGACGTCCGCTTCGGGTTCGAGAGCTTCGCGGTGCAGCTGGGTGACCCGGAGCCGGTCGAGTCCCTCGACGCCCTGCGCCAGGTGCCCGTGGAGACGGCCGAGGGGCCCGTGCCGCTGGCCGACCTCGCCGAGGTCTCGCGCGTGTCCGTGCCCGCCCGGGTGACGTCCTCGAACGGCGAGCGGACCGCCGTCGTCACGGTGACCCCGGACGACGAGGACCTCGGGGCGGTCTCACGCCGGGTCACGCAGGCCGTGGCGGAGCTGGACCTGCCCGAGGGCGTCACCGCGGCCGTGGGCGGCGCGGCGGAGCAGCAGGCGCAGACGTTCCGGGACCTCGGGCTGGCGTTGCTGGCCGCCGTGGCGACCGTGTACGTCGTGCTGGTGGCGACGTTCAACTCGCTGCGCCAGCCGCTCGTGCTGCTCGTGTCGATCCCCTTCGCCGCCACGGGCGTGTTCCTGGCGCTGCTGGCCACCGGCACGCCCCTGGGACTGTCCACGATGATCGGGCTGCTCATGCTGGTGGGCATCGTGGTGACGAACGCGATCGTGCTGATCGACCTGATCAACCAGTACCGACGCGACCGCGGAATGCCCTTGGACGAGGCCATCGAGGTGGGCGCGCTCAACCGCGTGCGCCCGGTGGTGATGACGGCCCTGGCCACCGTCCTGGCCATGACCCCGATGGCCCTGGGCGTCACGGGGCACGCGGGGTTCATCTCCCAGCCCCTCGCGGTGGCCGTGGTGGGCGGCCTGGTCTCCTCCACCCTGCTCACCCTCGTGCTCGTGCCCGTGCTGTACCGGCTCACCGAGGTCCGCGGGGAGCGCCGCCTGCAGGAGGAGCGCCGTGTCGCGGCCGCATGGGAGGCGCAGCGCGTCGCGGCCGAGCGGGCGGCCAAGCAGGAGCGCCGGGCCGAGCAGGGAAGCGCGGCCCCGTCCGAGCTCGACGCCGGACGCCTCGGCCGACTCCGGCAGCGCCTCCGCCGGCGGTGGCGCCGGGCCTGACCTCACGCGTGGCGCGGGCCGGGGCGGCGGGGCGCACCCCCGTCGCTCAGGCGCCGTCGTGCACCGCGAGGCTCGAGCCGCGCCGGTCCTTGCGCACCTCGAGGCGCACGCCGATCTCCTGCCTCATCCGTTCGACGTGGGAGACGAGGCCCACGGTCCGGCCACCGGTCCGCAGGGTGTCCACGACGTCCAGGACGTCGTCGAGGGTGTCCGCGTCGAGCGAGCCGAAGCCCTCGTCCACGAAGAGCGTGTCCAGTTCGATGCCGCCGGCTTCGGCCTGCACGGTGTCCGCGAGCCCCAGGGCGAGGGCGAGGGAGGCCATGAAGGTCTCGCCGCCCGAGAGCGTGGCCGGGTGGCGCGTCTCGTCCACGTAGTGGTCCCGGATGACGAGTTCGAGGCCCTTGTTCCCGCGCCCGCCCACGGCGTCGGAGTACTCGATCGAATACCGCTGGTCCGTCATGGCGAGCAGACGCTCGGTGGCCGCGGCGGCGACCTCCTCGAGCCGCCCGGCGAGGACGTAGCTCGTCAGGGGCATCTTGAGCAGGTTCTCCCCGCCGCCGCGGACGAGGTCGAGCAGCCCCCGCACCCGCGTGTGCTCGGCGATGAGCCCGGCGGACCGCTCCAGGACCTCGGTCAGGGCGGCTGACTGGCGGCGCACCGTGGCGACGAGTGAATCGAGTCGCCCGACCGCCGTCGCCCGGGACGAGCTCGCGGCCTCGGCCGCGGCGAGCGCCTCGGCGGCGGCGCGGGTCTGCTCCTCGGTCGGCGGCTCGACGCCCGCCTCGGCGAGGGCGCGGCCCCGGCGGACGGGCTCGCTCGCCTCGAGCTCGGCGAGGCGAGCCCGTTCGGCGTGCCACTCCTGCACGGCGGCCGTGCGCGCGGCGGCCTCCGTCTCCTCGAGGCGGGCCGCGCGCGCCGCGTCGACGTCGTCGAAGTGCTGTTCGGCCAGCGCGGCGGTGAGCGCCTGGTCGGTCTCGTCGGCGACCGCCCGGGCGCGCGCGTCCTCGTCCTGCGCCGCAGCGAGGGCGGCCAGGACCCGGCGTGCGGCGGTGACCTGGTCGCGGCGGGCGTCGAGGGTCTCGGCGTCACCGCGGGCGGCCTCGACGGCGTCCCGCAGCTCGGTCAGCCGGGCGGCACGGTGGGCGGCGGCCTCGGCGAGCCGACCGTCCTCGGCCGCGAGCGCGGCGGCGGTCTCGTCGGCCCCGGCGAGCGTCTTCTCGGCGGCGGTCAGCCGACGGCGGTCCGCGGCGAGGTCCTTCGCCGCCTGGTCCAGCGCGGCCCGTTCGGCCTCGGCGCGCTCGAGCGCCTCTCGCGCGGCCTCGGGTGCGAGCCCGGCGGCGGCCTCGCGCGCCGTGCGGAGGGTCTGCTCGGCGGCGCGCAGGGCGGTCTCGGCGTCGGTCGCGGCCCGGTCGGCCGCGGTCCGGGCCTGCTCGGCGTCCCGCACGTCCGCCTCGGTCACCGCGGTGTCCGCGGTGGCGGCCGGAGCCGGGTGCTCGGGCGAGCCGCACACGGCGCACGGCTCGCCGGGCACGAGCCGCTCCGCCAGTTCGGAGGCGGCCTGCTCGTACCGGGCACGCAGCAGACCGACGTGCCGTTCGGCGGCCTCGCGTCGCCGCTCCTGTGCCTCCCGGTGGGCCCGGGCCGCGGTCTCTGCCTCGACGGCGCGGGCGGCCGCGGCCTCGGCGGCCGTGCGGCGAGCGGCGGCCTCGGACACGGCGCGGTCCACGGCCTCCCGGGCGCCGAGACGCTCGGTGCCGCGTTCGACGGCCGCGCGGTGTGCCGCGACGGCCGCCTCACGCTCGGGGCGGGACTCGACCAGGGCGGCGCGGTCGCGGCCGATCTCGGCCCGACGCTCCGCCGCGGCGGCCGCCTCCTGCTCCAGCTCGCCCATCCGGGCACGGTCCTGGACGGCGCGTGCCACCGCCTCCGCGGCGCGCTCGGCCTCCCCCAGCGCCTGGCGGGAGGCGGGCGCGTCGGCGGCCCCGTCCGCCCGGGCGGCGGCGAGCCACGCCGCCGCGGTCGGCTCGTCCTCGACGTGCGCCAGGGCCTCCGTCACCGTCTCCGACGCGGTGCCGGCGGCGTCCGCCGCCGCGGTGGCCCGCTGGGCGGCCGCGAGCACCCGCCCGGCGCGCTCATGGGCGTCGACGGCGCGGCGCCGCGCCGCGGCGGTCTCGGCCTCGGCGTCGTGGTCGCGTCGACGGCTCGCCCACGCCTCGGCCGCGGCCAGGTCCCGCCCGCGGGTCTCCAGCTCACGCGCCGTCACCCGGGCCCGCTGCTCCGCGGCGCGGGCCGTGGCGAGGTCGGCCCGCGCGTCCTCGTGGGCGCGACCTGCGCGCTCGGCGGCGAGGGCGAGCAGCCGGTCGTCCGTGTCCGGTGACGGCTCCGGCGCATGCCAGTCCGGGCCGAGCGCCTCGTGGAGCGCCTCGGCCAGCTGCGCCCGCGCGGTCCGGGCCACGTCCGCGTCCACGGCCACCGCGGTGTCCAGCCGGGCCGTCTCGACGCGCAGGTGCTCCTCGACGCCGTCGAAGCGCTGCGTGCCGAAGAGCCGCCGCAGCAGGGCGCGGCGCTCATCCGACTTCGCGGTGAGGAACTGGGCGAACTGTCCCTGGGGCAGCAGAACCACCTGCATGAACTGTTCGGCGTCCAGGTGCAGGACGGCCGCGATCTGCTGGCCGACCTCGTCCGCCCGGGTGAGCGGCGCCGTCCATTCCCCGGCCACGCGTTCCCGGAGGGAGACCGTGGCCTGCGTGGTGACGGTGGCGCCCCCCGCCGCGCTGCGTCGCCGGCGGGGCCGCTCGTGCTTGGGTGAGCGGACCACCTCGAAGCGCCGGCCCTGCACGGTGAACTCGACCTGCACCTCGGGGATCACCGCGCCCGGCTCGCGCAGCGTGGTCACGAGCGACTCGGCCGACCGTCCGCCCGGCACGGTCCCGTAGAGGGCGAAGCACAGCGCGGCCAGCACCGTGGACTTGCCCGCGCCGGTGGGCCCGTCCAGCAGGAACAGGCCGCCCGCGTTGAGCCGGTCGAAGTCGACGTCCTGCGCCTGGGCGTAGGGCCCGAGCCCCTCCAGGCGCATCCGATGGATCCTCATGCGCGCACCTCCCCCGCGCGAGCGGCCTCGAGGGCGTCCCGCAGCAGGTCCTGCTCGGCCCCGCTGGCCGGCCGCTGCCGGACGTGGTCCACGAAACCGACCGCGAGCGCGTGGTCCGAGGGTGCCTGCCGCAGGACCTGGGCGTAGGTCCGCTCCCGGGCCCGCCTCCCGCCGGCCGGTTCGTGGCGGAAGACGAGCACGGAGGGGAACCGGGTCTTCAGGCGCTCCAGGGCCCGCTCGGGGCGTTCGTCGTCGGTGACGGTGACCTGCACCCAGCACTGCTCCGCCCACGCGAACTCCGGGGACTCCAGCAGGTCCTCGATCGGCCCGGACAGCACCGCCAGGCGCCGTCCGGCGTCCCAGTCCACGGCCTCGACGTCGGTGACGGCCCCGCCCGTGACGTGGACGAGCCAGCCGCCCTTGCGGTGGCCCGCCTCGGAGAAGGAGTACGGCAGCGGTGAGCCGGAGTACCGCACGTGCTCTGCCAGCCGCTGGCGGCCGTGCAGGTGGCCCAGGGCCGCGTAGTCGAGCCCGTCGAACACGGAGACCGGCACCTGCCCCAGCGTGCCCACCAGCATCTCGGGCGGGGCGTCCGGCTCGACGTGCTCGCCCTCGCCGATGTCCCGTTCGGACTCGGAGCCGTGGCCCCCGGCCGCGAACAGGTGGGCCAGCACGACGGCGGCCACCGGCTCCGGCGTCTCGGCGCGGCGGGCGGCCAGATCGGCGTGGACGCGGCGGACCGCCTCCGTCAGCACGGCCGTGTGGTGGGGCTCCACGCCCCAGGCCGGTCCCTGGTGGCGCGGTTCGAGGTAGGGGATGCCGTAGACGGCCACGGTCTGGCCCGCGCCGCCGTCGACCCCGGGCTCGGTGAGCAGCACGGGGCGGTCCAGCTCCACCGCGTCCGCGCGCACGTGCACGCCCGCGGCCGCCAGGAGTCCGCCGCCGAAGCCGAGGCGCACCGCCGAGTCGTGGTTGCCGCTCGTGAGCACCACCTGGGCGCCGGCCGCGTGCAGCCGGGTGAGCGTCCGGTCCAGCAGCCGGACGGCGTCCGCCGGAGGCAACGCGCGGTCGTACACGTCCCCGGCCAGCAGGACGGCGTCCACGCCGCGCTCCGTCACGGTCGCGACGAGGGCGTCCAGGACCTCCTCCTGGGCCTCGAGCAGCCCGGTACCGTGGAACGACCGGCCCAGATGCCAGTCCGAGGTGTGCAGCAGGATCATGCGGCCCACTCTAGGGAGGGTGTGGACGGGATAAGCACGACGCGGTGCAGCTCGTACGATGGCGGCATGTCCGCCACCGCGCCCGAGCCCACCGCCTCCTCGTCCACGCCCCTGCCCGGCCCCGAGCACGCCGACCGGGTCCTGGCCCTCCTCGCGGCCGGTGCCGCCGGGGACGCGCTGGGCGGCGTCGTCGAGTTCACCCCCGCGTCGGGGATCGCGGCGGTGCACGGCCCCGCCGGCGTCACCGACGCCGCGGACCTGCTCGCCCAGGAGGGCGCCCACGCCCTGCCGATCACGGACGACACGCAGCTGACGCTGTACGTGCTCGACGGCCTGCTCGAGTGGATCGAGTGGCAGAACGACGGCGTCCCGGCCGATCCCGCGGCGTGCGTGTGGCTCGCGTGCCTGCGCTGGTTCGCCACGCAGGACGGCGCGCTGCCCGAGGGCGCTCCCCCGGCCCCGCCCCGCTGGATCGACGCGCACGCGGAGCTGAAGGTGCGCCGCGCGCCGGGCACCGCGTGCCTGACCGGGCTCGCCGAACCGGGGATGGGCCTGCCGGGCGACCCGCACAACCCGGGTTCGAAGGGCTGCGGGACGGTCATGCGCTCGGCCCCGTACGGGATGGTGCCGGGGCTCGAGGACCCGCACGTCGTGTCCCTTGCCCGCCAGGGGGCCGTCCTCACGCACGGCCACCCCACCGCGTGGGTCGCGGCGGCCGCGTACGCCCTCGTCATCGCGGCCCTGCTGCGCGGCCTGGACCTGGCCGCCGCGGTCGCGCACGCCCGCGCGTGGCTCGACACCCTGGGCGAGGAGGCCGAGGAGACCCGCGCCGCCGTCACCGCGGCGGTCGACCTGGCCGGCACCGTCGACGCCGACCCCGGCGCCCCCGGCGCCCTCCCCACCGCGCTCGGCGAGGGCTGGGTCGCGGAGGAGGCCCTGGCCATCGCGCTCTATGCCGCGCTCACCGCGCAGGCGGCACACCCGGCCGATCCGGCGGCGGCGCTCGCCCTGGCGCTGCGGATCGGCGTGAACCACGACGGCGACTCCGACTCCACGGCCTCGCTGGCCGGGCAGGTGCTCGGCGCGGCGCACGGCACCGCCGTGTTCGGCGCGCACGACCCCGCGGACCGCGCCGCGGCCGAGGCCTCCGTCCCGGGGTGGATCGCCGAGCGCGAGGTCGTCCTGGAGGCCGCCCGGCGCTGGAGCGCCGCGACCACCTGAGTGGTTCAGCGCGCGGCGTCCGGCCAGTTCCCGTCGAGCATCTGCAGGAACTCCCCCTCGGAGACCAGGGCGATGGCCTACCCACGGTCCCGCCGGCGCAGGGCGTCCCGCGTCTTGCGGTGCGCCAGCGCCGTGGTCACGGCCTGCGGTGCCCCGTCCTCGGCGCGCGGGCGGTGCAGGTCCGCGGCCTCGAAGCCGTCCCCCACGACGAGCATCGTGGTGGCCGCGCCCACCCGGTTCGCGGTCTGCGCACCGTGCGCGGCCGCGCGCGTCTTGGCACGCTGACGCGACATGCCGATGCCGCCCGTGAACACCACGGTCTGGCCGAACAGGGGGTGGCCCGGGTCGGCGGCCGGGTTCGGGAGCGGATTGACGCCCTCGTCCGGCCAGCGCATGAAGTCGGGCATGGCGCGTTCGTCCCGCAGCGGGACCCGCGCGTCGAAGACGCCCTCGGTGCGCCGGGCCTGGCGGGTGGCCTTCGACTCGGCGCCCGCACCCGCCGCCCGCGGGGCGAGGACGCTGACGCCCAGCCCCTGGGCCCGCATCAGGCGGTCGACGCCGCGGCCGGCCGGCGCGTCGGTCAGACCCGGCAGAACGTCCGCGTCGGCCGGCGGCGCTCCCAGCACGCGCCGGCCGATGTCCACGAGGATGGCCGCGCAGGCCTCGGCGTCGGCCAGTGCGTCGTGGTGGCGCCCCGGGGTGAACCCGGCCTCGCGCGCCGCGGAGGGCAGGGCGTACGAGGGCAGGTCGTAGACGCGGCGCGCCAGCACCAGGGTGCACACGAACTCCAGGCCCGGCACGTCCCGGCCGGAGACCTCGAGGCCGGACTCGATGACGCCGACGTCGAAGCCCGCGTTGTGCGCCGCGAGCACGTCCGTCCCCACGAAGTCCGCGAGCTCGTCGTACACCTGCGCGAACCGGGGGGCGTCCAGGACGCGGTCCTCGGTGATGCCGTGGATGCGCACGTTGCGGGGATCGAACCGGTCGAAGCCGACGGGCGGACGGATCAGCCACTCGGCACGGTCCACCATGACCCCGTCCCGCACCCGGACGGCGCCCACGGCGCACGGGGAGCCGCGGAAGCCGTTGGCGGTCTCGAAGTCGATCGCGGTGAAGTCCAGCCCCGGCACGGGGACGCGCCCGCCGCTCACGGGCGCGCGTCGAGCGCGTCCACCAGGTAGGGCAGCAGGGCGCGGAAGGCGTGCCCCCGGTGGCTGATCGCGTTCTTGTCCTCGGGGCTCAGCTGCGCGGTGGACACGTCCCGGCCCTCGGGCCGCAGGATCGGGTCGTAGCCGAAGCCGCCGTCCCCCACGGGCTCGCGCAGCAGCGTGCCGGGCAGGCGGCCGTGCTCGACGTGCTCGACGTGGATGGCCCGGGCGCCCGCGGCGTCCGGGCCGCTGGGGACCGCGAGCGCGGCGGCGCACACGAACTGGGCACCCCGATGCTCGTCCGGCACGTCGGCCAGCTGGGCCAGCAGCAGCTCGAGGTTGGCACGGTCGTCCCCGTGGCGCCCGGCCCAGCGGGCCGAGAAGATCCCGGGGGCGCCGTGCAGCACGTCCACGGCCAGACCGGAGTCGTCCGCGACGGCGATCAGCCCGGTGTGCGCGGCCACGGCGCGGGCCTTCTTCAGCGCGTTCTGGGCGAACGTGACGCCGTCCTCGACGACGTCCGGGGCGCCCACGGCGCCCGCGTCCACCACCGCGGTCTCCACCTCGAGGCCGGGCACGGCGCCGGCGAGCAGCTGCCGCAGCTCGCGCACCTTGCCCGCGTTGTGCGTGGCAAGCACGACGCGGGCGCCCTCCGGCAGGCCCGCCGACGAGGAGGCGGGCGCGCTCACGCCCGGTCCTCCGTGGCGGCGGCCAGGGTCTCGGCCTGGATGCGGGCCAGCTCACCCGTGCCGATCAGGGCCAGGTCCAGCAGGGTGTCCAGCTCGGCGCGGGTGAACGGCGCACCCTCGGCGGTGCCCTGCACCTCCACGAACTCCCCGGCCCCGGTGACGACCACGTTCATGTCCGTCTCCGCCTTCACGTCCTCCACGTACGGCAGGTCGAGGACGGGCACCCCGTCCACGATGCCCACGGACACCGCGGCGACGGAGTCCTTGAGGACGGCGGCGCCCTTGGCGAGGATCCCCTCGCGCCGCGCCCAGGCCACCGCCTCGGCGAGGGCGACGTAGGCGCCCGTGATGGCGGCGGTGCGGGTGCCGCCGTCGGCGTCGAGGACGTCGCAGTCCAGGACGATGGTGTTCTCCCCCAGGGCGGACAGGTCGATGACGGCGCGCAGGGACCGGCCGATCAGGCGGGAGATCTCGTGGGTGCGCCCGCCGATCCGGCCCTTGACGGACTCGCGCTGGCTGCGCTCGTTGGTGGCCCGCGGGAGCATCGCGTACTCGGCGGTGACCCAGCCGGTCCCCTCGCCCTTGAGCCAGCGCGGCACGCCCTCGGTGAAGGAGGCGGTGCACAGCACGCGGGTGTTCCCGAACTCGATCAGGGCCGAGCCCTCCGCCTGCCGGGACCAGCCCCGGGTGATGGTGATGGGGCGCAGCTCGTCGACGGCGCGGCCGTCCGGGCGGGGGGCGGTGGGGGCGGGAGAGCTCATGGCCTCCAGTCTAGGCGCGCCCTCAGACGCCGTAGCTCAGCCCCGAGACGGCGACGGCCAGCGGGCCGTCGTACACCGCGCGGGCCTCCTGGACGGCGCGCTGCGGATCGTTCCACACCGGCAGGTGTGTGAGCAGCAGCTTCCGGGCCCCGGCCTGCGCCGCCGTCTCGCCGGCCCGTCGGCCGGTCAGGTGGACGCCGTCGATGCCGTCGTCCCGGCCCTCGTGGAAGGCGGCCTCGCACAGGAACACGTCCGCGTCCCGCGCGGCCTCGACGAGCCCCTCACACGCGTCGGTGTCCCCGGAGTAGGTGAGCACGCGGGTGGTGACGTCGCCGTCGTCGTCGACGCGGTCCACCTCGACCCGGATCGCGTAGGCCTCGTCGATGGGATGGCGCACGGGGACCGGGGTGAACCGGAACGGACCGAGCCGCTCGGTGCGGCCGGCGGCCCAGCACCGGAACTCGAAGTCCTGGTGCATCCCCGGCTCGGGGTCCATCCCGTACGCCTCGGCGATGCGGTCGGCGGTACCGGCGGGTCCGTAGACGGGCAGCCGGCCGCGGTCCCAGCCGGCCGGGTTCCAGCGGATGGCCACGTGCATCCCGCACAGGTCCATGAAGTGGTCCGGGTGCAGGTGGGAGAGCAGGATGCCGTCCAGGTCCTCGAGCTCGACGTAGCGCTGCAGCACGCCGAGGGCGCCGTTGCCGAGGTCGAGCAGGATCCGCCATGTGCGCGGGGTGACGCCGTCCTCGGCCACGCCCTCGGCGGTGAGGAGGTAGCACGAGGCGGGTGAGCCCGGGCCGGGGAAGGACCCGGAGGCCCCGATGATGGTCAGCTTCACGTCACACCCTCCTGCTCGGCGCCCAGCGGGACGAAGGCCGTCGAGCGCGTCGGGACCGGCGCGGCCGCGGGGCGGGGCGCGCCGATCGTCTCCAGGCGGCGCACGGACTCGACCTCGGGTCCGAGGAAGCGGCGCGCGAGGGCCTGGAAGTGGTCGGGGTCGCCGGTGGCGGCGAAGCGGTGGCGGGTGGCCTGGCCGGAGCCCGCAGCCGAGTGGGGGTGCTCGAGGCCGAGGCGGACCAGTTCCCGGTAGAGGTCCTTGGCGGTCTCCTCCGCGGAGGAGACGAGCGTGACGTCCTCCCCCATCACGAGCGAGAGGGCGCCGGTCAGCAGCGGGTAGTGGGTGCATCCCAGCACGAGGGTGTCCACGCCCGCCGCACGCAGCGGGGCCGTGTACTCCCGGGCGGTCTCCAGCAGTTCGGGGCCGGTGGTGATGCCGGCCTCCACGAACTCCACGAACCGCGGGCACGCGACCGAGGTGATCTCGAGGTGCGGGGCGGCCGAGAACGAGTCCTCGTAGGCGCGGGACCCGACGGTCGCCTCGGTGCCGATCACGCCGATTCGGCCCGTGCGGGTGGCGGCCACGGCGCGGCGCACGGCGGGCTGGATCACCTCGATCACGGGGATGCCGTGGCCTCCCGTGTAGCGCTCGCGGGCGTCGCGCAGCACGGCGGCCGACGCGGAGTTGCACGCGATCACGAGCGCCTTGACGCCGCGCGCGACGAGCTCGTCCATGATCGCCAGGGCGAGGGCCCGTACCTCGGCGATGGGCCGCGGGCCGTACGGCGAGTGCTCCGTGTCGCCCACGTAGAGGATGGACTCGTGGGGCAGCTGGTCCATGATCGCCCGGGCCACGGTCAGCCCGCCCACGCCCGAGTCGAACACGCCGATCGGCGCGGCGGCGTCCACGGCGGCGCGCTGGCCGCTCACTGCTCGTCCTCCGCGTCCCCGGCGCCCGGCGCGGACTCGTCCGCGCCCTCGGGCAGCTCGCTGAGCATCTCCGTCATGAGCGTCTCCAGCAGCCACGAGGTGAAGTTGTAGAGCAGGGCCATGGTGGACTCGACGTCCTCCGCGCTGCGCCAGTCGTCCACGGCGTGCACGCGGGCGGCGTCCTCCTCGGTCTCGACGCCCAGGCGGGCGGCCAGGACGAGGCGCACGTCGTTGAGCGCGCGGCCGAAGGCCGGCGCCTGGTCGTGCGGCACCTCCACGCGCGTCGAGCGCAGCAGCTCGAGGGCCAGGCGCGCGTCCGCGAGCTTCCCCTCCGACAGGGCGTCCTCGGTCAGGGCCCGGTGGGCGCCCTGTTCGGCGGCGCCGGCCTGGGGCATCGCATCCGGCAGGAGGCGTGCGACGGCCGGGTCGGTGGGGGCCGAGCGCTGCGGCTCCGGGTCCTGGCTCAGGTGCAGGCCGGAGACCAGCCCCCAGAACGCGGCGTCGGACGCGTCCAGCCCGGCCACGGGGCCCGCGTCCTGCGCGGCGGACACGGACGGCGGCGCCGCCGGGGGATCTTCGGGCGTGTCGACGCCGTCCTCGGCGGCCGGGGCCTCGGCGGGGTCCGCCTCGGCGGGGCGCACGTCCGCGCGTCGGCCCTCGAGCAGGGCGACGACGTCCCTGACCAGCCCGCGCAGCAGGCGCACCTCCGGCAGCTCCAGCTGCGCCGTGTACCCCCGCCGCGTCCAGCGGAACCGTTCTGCCATGCCCCTCCTCAGTCCTCCGCCTGCTCCAGCGTGGCCCACAGACCGTAGCCGTGCATCGCGCCCACGTGCAGCTCGGCCTTCTCCTTGGTGCCCGTCGCCACCACGGACCGGCCCCGCTCGTGGACCTCGAGCATGAGCCGCTGCGCCTTGGCGGCGGAGTAGCCGAAGTGGGTGCGGAACACGTAGGCGACGTAGCTCATCAGGTTCACCGGGTCGTTCCACACCACGACGTTCCACGGCCGGTCCCGGGCTGTGTCCTCGTGAGGCCGCTCCAGCAGGGCGGTGTCGGTGGCGCCGGCGGGGACGGACTCACCCGGCGCCGGACGCACGGCGCGCGGCGCGGACGGATCGTGGCGGGTCAGCACGGACATGCGCCCCAGTGTACGAGGCGGGCGGGCCAGGACCGGCCCCGCCACGGTCCACTAGGGTGGGCGCGTGAGCCAGAACCCCGTGCCCAGCGCCCCGCGGACCGCCGACGACTGGCAGATCCCCACGGCGCTGATGACCGACCACTACGAGCTGACCATGCTCCAGGCCGCGCTGAAGGCCGGCACCGCGCACCGCCGCTCCCGCTTCGAGCTGTTCACCCGACGCCTGCCCAGCGGCCGCCGCTACGGCGTGGTGGCCGGCGTGGGCCGCGCGCTGGAGGGCCTGTCCCGCTTCCGGTTCGACACGCCCGAGCTCGACTTCCTCGCGGACACCACCGCCCTCGACGACGCCACGCTGGCCTGGCTCGCCGACTACGAGTTCACGGGCGACATCGTGGGCTACGCCGAGGGCGAGGCCTACTTCCCGCACTCCCCCCTCCTGCAGGTGGAGTCGACGTTCGCCGAGGCGTGCATCCTGGAGACCTACCTGCTCTCCATCTACAACTACGACTCCGCCGTGGCCTCCGCCGCCTCCCGCATGACGGCCGTCGCGGACGGCCGCCCGTGCGCCGAGATGGGCTCGCGCCGCACGCACGAGGAGTCCGCCGTGGCCGCCGCCCGCGCCGCGGCCATCGCGGGCTTCACCGCGACCTCGAACCTCGAGGCGGGCCGCCGGTACGGCATCCCGACCGTCGGCACCGCCGCCCACTCCTTCACCCTGCTGCACGACTCGGAGCGCGCCGCCTTCGAGGCCCAGGTCGCCGCGCTCGGAGCGGACACCACCCTCCTCGTGGACACGTATGACGTGGAGCAGGGCGTGCGCACCGCGGTCGAGGTGGCCGGCCCGGCCCTGCGGAACGTCCGGGTCGACTCCGGCGACCTCGTGATCCAGGCCCACCGCGTGCGCGAGCTGCTCGACGAGCTGGGCAACACCGAGACCGGGATCATGGTCACCTCGGACCTGGACGAGTACGCGATCGCCGCCCTGCGCTCCGCCCCCGTCAGCTCGTACGGCGTGGGCACGCGCCTGGTCACCGGGTCCGGCGCGCCCACCGCCTCCATGGTCTACAAGCTCGTGGCCCGCCAGGACGACGACGGCACGTGGGTGGACGTGGCCAAGGCCAGTTCCGGCAAGGCCAGCCGGGGCGGCCGCAAGGAGGCCGCGCGCCGCCGCGACCCGCGGGGCCGGGCCACCGCCGAGGTGATCGGCGTCAACCGCGGCGCCGCGCCCGACGCCGACGACCGTCCCCTGCTGCACCGTTTCGTGCACGCCGGCGAGCTGGCCGAGGGCTGGACCGGCCCCGAGGCCGTCACCCGCGCCGCCGAGCGGCACGCCGCCTCCCTGCGCGAGCTGCCCGCCTCGGTGGGCCGCCTGCAGCCGGGCGACCCCGCCATCCCGACCATCTTCCTGGAGGACTGACCCATGGAGAACCTGAACCGCGCCCTGGTGATCGTGGACGTGCAGAACGACTTCTGCGAGGGCGGCGCCCTCGGCGTGACCGGCGGCGCCGCCGTCGCGGCCGGGGTCAGCGAGCACCTGGCCGAGCACGCGGACGCCTACGCGGCCGTGGCCGCCACGCGCGACTGGCACGTCGACCCGGGCACGCACTTCGCCGCGGCCACCGGCGCCGAGCCGGATTTCCGCACCACCTGGCCGGTGCACTGTGTGGCCGGCACCGCCGGCGCCGAGCTGCATCCCGACCTGGACGCCGAGCACCTCGACGCCGAGTTCCTCAAGGGCCTGCACACGGACGCCTACTCCGGCTTCGACGGCGCCCTCGGCGAGCCCGACGCCGTCCCGACCGGGGCCGCGGGCGAGCGCCCCTCCGGGACCGTCGGCCCGTACGGGGCCACCGCCGTGGCCGCGGCCGCCGTCGAGGCCGGTGCCCCCGGCCTCGACGAGTGGCTCCGCGAGCAGGGCGTGGACGCCATCACCGTGGTGGGCATCGCCACCGATCACTGCGTGCGCGCCACCGTGCTCGACGCCCTCGACGCCGGCTACGAGGTCACGGTGCTGACCGACCTGGTGGCCGGCGTCGACGAGGCGGCCGCCCAGGCCGCGCTCCACGAGATGGAGGCCGCCGGGGCCATCCTGGCGACCTCGTGAGCGGGTTCGGCCCCGGCGGGCGTGCCGGAGCCGGTGCCCGACGCAGACGAGGAGAGCAGCCATGACCGACTCCCCCATCGCCGCAGACCGGGACGGCATCCGCTACCTCTCCGGAGCGATCCCGGCCGCCGACGACGTCCGCGCCCTCTACGACGCCGTGGGCTGGTCCGCCTACACGGCGGACATGGACACGCTCATGGGCGGTCTGCAGGGATCGGCCACGGTGGTGACCGCCTTCGACGGCGGTCGTCTGGTCGGTCTGGCCCGCGTGGTCTCCGACGGCCACACCATCGCCTACCTGCAGGACATCCTTGTGGATCCGGGACACCAGCGCCGCGGCATCGCCTCCGAGCTGCTGCGCCGCGTCTTCGCGCGGTTCGGCCAGGTGCGTCAGCACGTGCTGCTCACGGACACCGAGGAGCGTCAGCGCGCCTTCTACGAGGCCCATGGATTCCGCGAGTCCCATGACGTGGAGGGCGACGAGCTGCGCGCCTTCGTGCGCTTCCAGTCCCGGGACGGCTGAACCCGGCGCTCAGGTCGGCACGGCCCGCCGGCGCCCGCCGCGCCCGGCGGACCTCAGGTCCGGCCGACGAACCACCCGCGCAGGGTGCTCAGCCGCTTCTCCAGCTGCTCGCGGGAGGCCTGGGCCACGGCGGGGCCGCCGGAGATTTCCCGCAGGCGGTTGTGGATCACCCCGTGCGGCTGGCCGGAACGGGTCGCCCAGGCGGACACCGTCTTCGACAGCTCTGAGCGCAGCTCCTTCATGCGCCGGTGGTCCACGACGTCGGCGGGCTCGGCCGCCTGCGCACGCGGCCGGCGCTGGATCTGCTCGGCCTGCCGCTGCCGCAGCAGGGCGGAGACCTGCTCGGCGTCCAGCAGGCCCGGGATGCCGAGGAAGTCCTGCTCCTCCTCCGAGCCGACCGCGCCGCCGAGACCGAACTCGCCGCCGTCGAAGAGCACCTTGTCGAAGCTCGCCCGGGACTCGAGGGCCTCGAACTTCTCCCGCGTCAGCGCGTCCGAGCCGCTCTCGGCCCGGTTGGCCTCCGCGATGAGGTCCTCCTCGGGGGCGTCCTCGAGGTCCTCGACCTCGACGGCGCCCTCCTTGCGGTCCAGCGCGTGGTCCCGCTCGAGCTCCATCTCGTTGGCCAGCAGCATGAGCGCGGGCACGGACGGCAGGAACACCGAGGCGGTCTCCCCACGCCGGCGGGAGCGCACGAAGCGGCCCACGGCCTGGGCGAAGAACAGGGGCGTGGACGTGGACGTGGCGTACACGCCCACGCACAGGCGGGGCACGTCCACGCCCTCGGACACCATGCGCACCGCCACCATCCACCGCTCGTCCGACGCGGCGAACTCCTCGATGCGATCCGAGGCGCCCTTGTCGTCCGAGAGGATCACGGCCGGCCGCTGGCCGGTCAGCGCCTCGAGCTGCGCGGCGTACGCGCGCGCGTCCTGGTGGTCCGAGGCGATCACGAGGCCGCCGGCGTCGGGCACGTTGCGGCGCACCTCGCTGAGCCGGCGGTCGGCCGCGCGCAGCACGGACGGGATCCACTCGCCCGCCGGGTCCAGCGCGGTGCGCCAGGCGGAGGCGGTGATGTCCTTCGTGGCGGCCTCGCCGAGCTGAGCCTCCATGACCTCGCCGGTGGAGGTCTTCCAGCGCATCTGCCCGGAGTAGGCCATGAAGATCACCGGGCGCACCACGTGGTCCCGCAGCGCCGGGCCGTAGCCGTACGTGTAGTCCGCCTTCGACCGCTCGATGCCGTCCGCACCGAGTTCGTAGCGGACGAAGGGGATGGATGCGGTGTCCGAGCGGAACGGGGTGCCGGTCAGGGACAGACGCCGCGTGGCCGGCTCGAACGCCTCACGGATGCCCTCGCCCCAGCTCAGGGCGTCGCCGCCGTGGTGGATCTCGTCCAGGATCACCAGCGTCTTGGCGGCCTCGGTGCGGTTGCGGTGCAGGACGGGCTTGTTCGCCACCTGGGCGTACGTCAGCGCCACCCCGCGGTACTCGGCGCCGTGCCGCCCGTCGGCGTTCTTGAAGTTCGGGTCGATGGCGATGCCCACGCGCGCGGCATTGTCCGCCCACTGGCGCTTGAGGTGGTCCGTGGGCGCGACGACGGTCAGCCGCTGCACGACGCCGGAGTCCAGGAGGATCTTGGCCACGCGCAGCGCGAACGTGGTCTTGCCCGCGCCGGGGGTCGCGACCGTCAGGAAGTCCTGCGGGGCGGTCTGGAGGTAGCGCTCCAGCGCCTCCTGCTGCCACTGGCGCAGCTTGGGGGCCGTCCCCCACGCCGCGCGCTCGGGCATGGCGGGGGGAAGGTCCTCGCCGATGTGGAACAGGTCGTGCTGGACGCTGCCGTCCGGGGTGCCGCTCGTCAGGGAGCGGCCGTCAGCCACGGCCGCGGCCTCCGAACCAGCCACCGCGCTTGCCGCCGCCGTCGCCGTCGCCGCCGTCCTGCGGCTCGCGCAGGCCCTCGTAGATCTCCTTGCACGTGGGGCACACGGGGAACTTGTTCGGGTCCCGGCCCGGCACCCACACCTTGCCGCACAGGGCGATCACGGGGGCGCCGGTGACGGCGGACTCCGTGATCTTCTCCTTGCGGACGTAGTGGGCGAAGCGCTCGTGGTCGCCCGGCTCGATCTCCTGGCGCAGCTCCTCACGCTCGAGGACGGACGTGCCGCCGCCGGCGGGCGCGAAGGGGTCGTTCAGGTCGGGTTCGCCGGTCACACTCATGCGGGCCAGTCTAGCCGCGCCCCTCAGAAGGCGGCCACGGCCTGGTAGGTCTCGGCCTGCGCGCGGTCGTACCAGCGCGCCCCCAGGCGCACACCCAGCCACAGCGCGACGGCGCCCCACGCGAACCCGAGGGCCACCGTCACCCAGCCCCACACGGCGGCCCCGGTGGCGAGCCGGACGATGAAGGGCACCAGGAACGGCACCGCGAGCGCCAGGCTGACCAGCATCGAGGCGCCCTGGACGAGCATCGTGCGCATGGCCGCGCCCTGCGGCGTCTTGAACGGGCTGTCTCCCGGCTTCGGAACCGGGTAGACGAAGCGGGCCGAGAGGAAGGCGGACAGCCCGGCGGTCGTCCCGAACAGGCCGAGGGCCAGGCCCAGCATCGGCGCCAACAGGGACCAGTCCCCCGCCGCCGCCACCGTCGCCGTCGTCACGAGGAGGATCATCGGCACGCCCCAGCCCGCCAGGCCCAGGACGCGGCCCCAGCGGTCGTCCACGCCCCGCACGCCCGAGACGACGTGCAGGTGGAACGCCGTGTGGTCGTAGGCGATGTCCGCGGAGATCGAGTAGGCCAGGGACCAGGCGGTCATCGGCCCGAGGATCAGCAGCAGGCCCGGTCCGAGGCCCCCGCCCGAGGCCAGGCCCCCGGTGAACCACAGCACGACGGCCATGAGCGGGATGATGATGAGCCCGGCCGCGTACCGCGGGTCGGCCAGCCAGTAGCGCTGGGCGCGGGCCGCGATCGCGGTGCGCGGGCCCGTGGCCGGCCGGCCCAGCCAGCGCAGCGGCGTCGGGTCCGCGCCCGCGCCGACGCGGCGGGAACCACCGCCGCCCACGGCCACCGGCTCCACGGTGCGGCGCACGGCCAGGTGCCACAGGGCCAGGGCGGCCAGGCACCAGGCGGCCGCCACCGCGAGGTGGAGCGCGGCGGCGGCGCCGCGGCCCTCGGCGGCCGCCCACGCCGCGGCGGGGCCCGCCCCGAACGGGGTCCACGCCGCGCCGCGGGCGACCTGGGGCGCGATCGCCAGGAAGTCCTCGAACGAGGCGACGGCCCGCGAGAGGGCGACACCGCCGAGCATGAGCGGGATGAACAGCAGGACGGAGACGACGTCCCGCACCCGACGCCGGCTTGCGTAGGCGGCGAGGAGGCCGGCGAGACCGGAGCCGATCGCCACGGCGGTCACCGCGGTGAGCGCGCCCCCGGCCAGGCCCGCCGCCAGCGCGGCCGGCCGGTCCCACCAGCTGGCCCCCAGGCCCACCAGCACGGCCAGCGTGGCGAGCCCGGCCGGGGTCGTGAAGGCGCTCAGGACCAGCCCGGCGATCAGGGTGCGGGCCGGAACGGGGAAGAGCACGAAGCTGTGCGGGTCGAGCGTGGCGTCCACGCCCGTGACGAACGGCGGGATGACGAGCCAGGCGAGCACCACGACGGCGGCGACCAGCACGGTCGTGGCGCCGCGGGCCTCGTCCGGCAGGGCGGGCAGGCCCGTGACGAGCAGCGTCACCGCCACGGCGGCCATGCCGAGCACGTACAGCGCGCCGAGCACGCTCACCACCAGGGTGAACGGGGACCGCCGCCACTGGTTCAGGGTCAGCGTCCAGCGCAGTCGGACGAGCGTCAGAGCCATGCCAGCCCCTCCGAGCCGTGGCGGCCGCCGACGAGCTCCACGAAGCGGTCCTCGAGGTCGCGCCCGTCCCGGACCTCCTCGAGCGTGCCGGCGGCCCGCAGCGTTCCGGCCGCGATCACGGCGACGTGGGTGCACATGCGCTGGACAAGGTCCATCACGTGGCTCGAGACGATCACGGTGCCGCCCCGCTCCACGTACGAGTGCAGGATGTCCCGGATGTTCGCGGCGGAGACCGGGTCCACGGCCTCGAACGGCTCGTCCAGGACGAGCAGGTCCGGGGCGTGGACCATGGCGGCCGCCAGGGACACCTTCTTGGTCATGCCGGCGGAGTAGTCGGCCACGAGCGTGCGGCCGGCGTCCTCCAGGTCCATCACCCGCAGCAGGTCCGCGGTCCGCTCGGCCACGGTGTCCGCGTCGAGGCCATGCAGCAGCCCGGCGTAGGTCACGAGCTGCGCGCCCGTGAGGCGGTCGAAGGTCCGCACGCCGTCGGCGAGGACGCCGACCCGTCGCTTGGCCTCGAGGGGCTGCTCCCACACGTCGACGCCGTGGATCCAGGCGCGGCCGTGGTCTGGGCGCAGCAGCCCGGTGGCCATCGACAGGGCCGTGGTCTTGCCCGCACCGTTCGGCCCGACCACCCCGAAGAACGACCCGGCCGGGACGTCCAGATCCAGCGCGTCCAGCGCCAGCTTGTCCCCGAACCGTTGGGTCAGCCCGCGCGTGACGAGGGCGAGGTCCGGATCGGGGGCGTCCACCGCGCGCCGACGGGTGGCGGCGGCGAGGTGGGTGGGGGCAGGCTCGGACGCATGCGGAGTCATGCCTGGGACGTTACCCACTGTCAGGCGGTCACGGGTCCTCCTCAGGGATGAACCGTGGGTCCCTCAGAACAGCGCTGCGGCCAGCTGGCGCCGCGAGGCCTGCACACGGGGGTCGTCCGTGCCCACCACGGTGTAGAGGTCCACGAGGTGGGCGCGCGCCGTCTCCCGGTCGTCGCCGGGGTGGAGGGCGATGAACCGCACGAGCCGGTCGAAGGCGTCCTCCACGTGGCCGCCGAGCACGTCCAGGTCGGCGACGGCGAGCTGGGCGGCGACGTCATCCGGGCCGTCCGCGGCGGCCGCGCGCACCGCTGAGGCGTCGGCGTCGCGGGTGCGCAGCATGAGGCGGGCCGCGGACAGGCCCTGCTGGGCCACGGCGTCTGCGGGGCTGTCGGCCAGCGCCGCCTCCCACGCCGAGACAGCCCCGGGCAGGTCGTCGGCGGCGAGGGCCTCGTGGGCCGCCCGGTGCAGCGGCGGCACGGGCGGAGCCTCCGCGGCCGCGGCGCCGGCGTCCTGGCGCGCCGGGGCGACCGCGGGCACGGTGCCGGCGACGCCGTTCTGACGGGCCACCTCGAGGATCTCCCCCATGAGCTGGCGCAGCGTCTCCTCCGGGACCTCCTGATTGACCAGCGGCACCGGCTGCCCCGCCACCACGGCCATGACCGCGGGGCCGGCCCCCAGGCCCAGCGCCTGCAGCACGGCGGGCTCCTTCGCCACGTCCAGACGCGCGAGTACGAGCCGTCCCGCCTGCGCGTCGACCGCGTCCGCGAACTGCCGGTACAGCGCCTCGCTCGCCGCGTCCCCGGGCACATGCAGGTGCAGCAGCACCGGCACCTGGGCGGAGAGCTGGACCAGCTGCTGCAGCAGACCCTGGTCGGCGTCCGCGATGACCCACGAGCCACCGCCGGCGCCGGCGTCGGCCCCCGGCGCAGTGCGCCCGGCCGAGGCCGGGGTGCCGAGCGAGGACAGGTCGACGGCGCCGCGCAGGTGGGACGGGGCGTCGGAGGGGGGCTGGGCGGTCACGTCGGTCACGATCCTTCCGGTCCGGGTCCGCCCCGTCGTCGGGGCGAGGGGCGTTGTCGCTGGGCACCACGGTAGCCTCCCGGGCGCGGCGCGGTCAGGACCGGGGCGCTGTCGTACGCTGAGCGCGTGGAGGAGAAGGAACCCGCGTCCGGTCCGGACGCCCCCAGCGTCGCCGACGTCCGTGCCCCGGCCGAGCCCGAGGGCGCCGAGCAGCAGCCCGTGGGCGGCATCCCCGTGGAGCCGGCCGGGGCGGCCGCCGCGCCGCCGTCGCACGGGCCGACGCCCGCCGGGCGCCGTCGACGGCTCCGCCTGGGCTCGGTCCTGCGGCGGCGCCGGCCCTTCCTCGAGGAGGACCGGGTGGACCCCGAGCCGGACCCCGCCGACGGCGCCGAGGATCCTGCGGTCGCGGCCGTGGCCCTCGAGTCCCCCGTTCTGACCGGCTTCCTGCTCGCGGTGGGCGTGACCCTGGCCATCGGGATCGTCTCGGTGCTGCGCACGAACGGGCAGCTGATCGTGTGGATCGCCGCGGCCCTGTTCATCGCCCTGGGCCTGGACCCGCTGGTGCGCCGGGTCGAGTCCTGGGGCGCGCCCCGCTGGGTCGGCGTGCTCACGGCCGCCCTCGGCCTGGCCGCCGTGGCCGGGGCGTTCGTCGCCCTCCTGGTCCCCACGGTGATCGAGCAGTCCACGCAGCTGGTCCAGGACCTGCCGGCCATCATCGACGGGGTGATGCGGGCCGAATGGTTCGTGCAGCTCGACGAGGAGTTCCACCTCCAGGAGGCCGTCCGTGCCCAGACCGAGCGCCTCGCCGCCGACGGCGTCGCCATCACCGACCTGTTCGGCGGGCTCCTCGGCCTCGGCCAGACCGTGCTGAACGCCGTCTTCTCGGTGCTCGTGGTGGTCGTGCTGACGCTGTACTTCCTCTCCTCCCTGCCGCACATGAAGTACTGGGCCTACCGGCTCGCACCGCGCTCGCGCCGGCCGCGCATCGAGGCGCTGTCCGAGCAGATCACCTCCTCGGTCGGCCACTACGTGATGGGCCAGTCCTTCGTGGCCGCCCTCAACGGCGCGGTGGCGTTCACGGCGCTGGCCATCGCCGGCGCCCCCTTCGCCGTCCTGCTCGCCGCGATCGCCGCCTTCATGGCGTTCATCCCGCTGGTGGGCGCCGCGATCGGCGGCACGCTGCTGACCCTCGTGAGCCTGCTGACCTCGTGGCAGACCGCCGCCGTGTTCGCGGCCATCTACTTCGTCTACCTGCAGATCGAGGCCTACGTCATCTCGCCGCGTGTCATGGCGCGCGCGGTGCCCGTGCCGGCGGCCGTGGCCGTGATCGCGGTGATCGCCGGAGGCGCGCTGCTGGGCGTCCTCGGCGCCCTCATGGCGATCCCGCTCGCCGCCGCGCTGGCGCTTCTGGTCCGCGAGGTCTTCATCCCCCGCCAGGACGCCCGCTAGCCCACGACGGCGGCGCGGCCCGGACCGTCGCGGTCAGCGGCTCGGGCGGGTGCGCCAGCACACCGGGTGCCAGTGCCGCCGGTCCTCTCCCGCGTCCTCGTCCCCCATGATCCAGTCGGCGCGCCAGGCCACGAGGTGCGCCTGGCCCTGCCGGATCACCCGGCCGCAGCCGGGGCACGTGTAGTCCTTCACCGCGCGCCACGCGGGGATCTGCCGGACGTGCCAGCCGCCGTCGGACCCGGACTGGCGCGAATAGCCCGCGTCCAGGCCGAGGAGCTCCTGGAGCGGGTCGGACCGCCCCGGCGACGGACGGGACCGCCGGGAGGCGCCGGAGGCCCCGCGCTCGCTCCGCCGAGGCGCGGACGAGCGGCGGGGGCGGTTCGAACGGGGCATGCCCCCATGCTGGCACACGAGCCGGTGGGCGCGGTCCGCCTAGGATGGACCGGTGCGACTCGTCATTGCCCGCTGCTCCGTGACCTATGAGGGCCGCCTGAACGCCCACCTGCCCACCGCCACCCGCCTGCTCATGGTGAAGGCGGACGGCTCGGTGCTGGTGCACTCCGACGGCGGCTCCTACAAGCCCCTCAACTGGATGTCGCCGCCCGCGACCCTGCACGTGGAGGAGCCCTCCCCCGACCAGGCCGACCAGGGAGTGACGCAGGTCTGGCGCGTGCAGGCCAAGAAGTCCGACGACCGGCTCATCGTGCTCATCGAGGAGGTCCTGGCGGACGACTCCCACGAGCTCGGCGTGGACCCCGGCCTCGTCAAGGACGGCGTGGAGGCGGATCTGCAGCGTCTGCTGGCCGAGCAGATCAGCCTGCTCGGCGACGGCCACACCCTCGTGCGCCGCGAGTACATGACGGCGATCGGCCCCGTGGACATCCTGGCCCGCGACGCCGACGGCGGCACCGTGGCTGTCGAGCTCAAGCGCCGCGGGGACATCGACGGGGTCGAGCAGCTCACCCGCTACCTCGAGCTGATGAACCGGGACCCGCTCCTGGCGCCGGTGCGCGGCGTGTTCGCGGCCCAGCAGATCAAGCCCCAGGCCCGCACCCTCGCCGAGGACCGCGGCATTCGCTGCGTCACCCTCGACTACGACGCGATGCGCGGCGTGGACGACGCCGAGTCCCGCCTGTTCTGAGGCGCCGGGCGGGCTCAGCGACGCCAGAAGGACGACGCCGCGGACGGCCCCGCCTCGCTCCAGGCGCGCAGGGCGCCGGCGTCGTCGGGGTCGACGACGACGCGCACCGGACGTGCGCCGGCGCTCAGCTCCAGGACGGTCCGGCCGGCCTCGTCCGCCGGGAGGCGGTCGATCTGCAGGCGGCTCCGATCCGCGCTCCAGCGCTCCCGCGAGAGGCGCCAGCGCCCGGTGAGGCGCAGACGGGACTCGTCGTACACGCCGATCACACGCTCACGCCCTGGGCCCTCCCGCTCCAGGACCGCCGGGAAGGCGGCCGTGACACGGGCGAGGGCCCGGCGCCGCATCACCAGGGCGAGTGCCGACAGAACGATCACTGCCGCCACGGTCGCCGAGGCGATGAGCACCGGGCCCTGCACCGTCAGGTCCTGCCGCGCCGCGTCAGGCCGCCGCGGCGTCGCCCAGCCGGGCGGACGTCGCGGCGATCACGACACGGTCGTGGTCCACGGAGAAGAAGCCGCCATGGGCCTGCGCGGTGACGGTGCCGCCGTCCGTGGTGCGCACCACGACCTCGCCGTCGCCGAGGACGGCGAGCATCGGGGTGTGGCCCGGGAGGATGCCGATCTCACCGTTGACGGTGCGCGCCGACACGGCCGACGCGGCGCCCGACCAGATGGACCGCTCCTCCGAGACGATCTCGACGTTGAGCTCAGCCATGATCGATCAGCCCTCGGCCTGGATCTTGGCCCACTCGCGCTCGACGTCGTCCAGGCCGCCCACGTTGTAGAAGGCCTGCTCCGCGACGTGGTCCAGGTCGCCGTCGGCGATGGCCTTGAAGCCCTCGACGGTGTCCTTGACCGGCACGGTGGAGCCCTCGACGCCGGTGAACTGCTTGGCGGTGTAGGTGTTCTGCGAGAGGAACTGCTCGATCTTGCGGGCGCGGCCCACGGTGATCTTGTCCTCCTCGGAGAGCTCGTCCACGCCGAGGATCGCGATGATGTCCTGCAGCTCCTTGTTCTTCTGCAGGATCTGCTTCACGCGGATGGCCACGTCGTAGTGCTCCTGGCCCACGTACTGCGGGTCGAGGATGCGCGAGGTCGAGGCCAGCGGGTCCACGGCCGGGTACAGGCCACGGGACGCAAGGTCACGGGTCAGGTTGGTGGTCGCGTCCAGGTGCGCGAACACGTTGGCCGGGGCCGGGTCGGTGTAGTCGTCCGCGGGGACGTACACGGCCTGCATCGAGGTGATGGAGTGGCCGCGGGTCGAGGTGATGCGCTCCTGGAGCACGCCCATCTCGTCCGCCAGGTTCGGCTGGTAGCCCACGGCGGAGGGCATGCGGCCCAGCAGCGTGGAGACCTCGGAGCCGGCCTGCGAGAAGCGGAAGATGTTGTCGATGAACAGCAGCACGTCCTGGTTCTGCACATCGCGGAAGTACTCCGCCATGGTCAGCGCGGACAGGGCCACGCGCAGACGCGTGCCCGGCGGCTCGTCCATCTGGCCGAACACGAGGGCGGTGTCCTTCAGGACGTCCGCCTCGTCCATCTCAACCCAGAGGTCGTTGCCCTCACGGGTGCGCTCACCGACGCCGGCGAACACGGAGGTGCCGCCGAAGTTGCGGGCCACACGAGTGATCATCTCCTGGATGAGCACGGTCTTGCCCACGCCGGCGCCGCCGAACAGGCCGATCTTGCCGCCCTTGATGTAGGGGGTCAGCAGGTCGATGACCTTGATGCCGGTCTCCAGCATCTCGGTGGAGCCCTCGAGGGAGGCGAAGTTGGGGGCCGGGCGGTGGATCGGCCAGCGGTCCTCGGCCTGCAGCTGCGAGGTCGGCATGTCCAGGGTCTCGCCGAGCACGTTGAAGATGTGGCCCTTCACGGCGTCGCCGACCGGCACCGAGATGGGGGCGCCGGTGTCCACGACGTCGGTGCCGCGCACCAGGCCGTCGGTGGACTGCAGGGAGATGGCGCGGACCATGTTGTCGCCGAGGTGCTGGGCGACCTCGAAGGTGACCGTGCGGCGCTGGCCGTTGAGGTCGATCTCGGTGGTCAGCGCGTTGTAGATCTCCGGCATCGCGTTGGCCGGGAACTCGGCGTCGATCACGGGGCCGATGACGCGGGACACGCGTCCGGTGGCACCGCCGGTGGGGGTCCCGGTGCCCTGGTCAGTGATGGTGGCAGTCATCTCTCTCACTTCTATCGTGTGTGGATGGCGAGTCTGGTGAGTCCCGAACGGGCTCAGGAGTTGTTGAGCGCGTCCGCGCCCGCGATGAGCTCGGTGAGCTCCTGGGTGATCTCGGCCTGACGGGCGTTGTTCATCAGGAGGGTGTAGTCCTTGATGAGGCTCGTGGCGTTGTCGCCCGCCGACTTCATGGCGCGCTGACGGTTGGCGAGCTCCGAGGCCGCCGACTGCAGCATCGCGTTGAAGATGCGCGACTCGATGTACTTGGGCAGCAGCGCGTCGAGGACCTCCTCCGCGTCCGGCTCGTACTCGTAGAGCGGCAGCACGTCCTCGGCGGTGGCGGCCTCCTCCTCGACGACCTCGAGGGGCAGCAGGCGCACCACGTGGGGGTTCTGCTTCACGAGCGAGACGAACTCGGTGAACACGACGTGGATCTCGTCCACGCCGCCGTCGGCCGTGTCCGTGAGGAACGCGTCCACGAGCACCTCGCCGATCTCGGCGGCGCGCTCGGCGACGGGGGCGTCCGTCTGACCGGTCCACAGCTGCTTGTAGCCGCGGCCACGGAAGTCGAAGTACGTCTGCGCCTTGCGGCCGACGACGTACACGTCCACGTCCTTGCCCTCCTCACCGAGGCGGGTGAGGAGCTGCTCGGCCTTGCGCAGCACGTTCGCGGAGTACGCGCCGGCGAGGCCGCGGTCCGAGGACATGATGAGCACGGCCGCCCGGGTCGGATTCTCGGGCTCCGTGGTGAGGACATGATCGATGTCGTGCTGGCTCGACACGGCCGAGACGGCGCGGGTGATCGCGTTCGCATACGGCAGCGACGCGCTGACGCGCTCACGTGCCTTGGTGATGCGAGACGTGGCGATCAGCTCCATCGCCTTGAAGATCTTCTTCATCGACGACGTCGACGCGATCTTCTGACGGTAGACCCGGATCTGGGCTCCCATGGTGGTCCTTTCCCTGGCGGGAGGGCAGCCCGGCGTCGTCCCCGTGGGGCCCGACGCCGGACCGCTCCCTCACCGACCGGCGGTCAGCGCTTCTGCTTGGTGATCTGCTCCTGCGCGACCTGGTCCTGCTCGATCGCGCGATGCTCCTCGTGGCCGGCCCGCACGCCGCCCTCCTCGGAGGACTGGAAGCCCTTCGAGAACTCGGCGACGGCCGACTCGAGCGCGGACACGGTGCCGTCCTCGAGCTTGCCGGTGGAGGCGATGTCGGTCAGGACGGAGGTGTGGCGACGCAGGTGGTCGATGAACTCGCGCTCGAAGCGCAGCACGTCCTGCACCGGCACCTCGTCGAGGTGGCCCTTGGAGCCGGCCCAGATGGACACGACCTGCTCCTCGACCGGGTAGGGCGAGTACTGGGGCTGCTTGAGCAGCTCCATGAGGCGCTCACCGCGGGCGAGCTGGCGGCGGGTGGCCGGGTCCAGGTCCGAGGCGAACATGGAGAACGCCTGCTGGTCGCGGTACTGCGCCAGGTCCAGCTTCAGCGTGCCGGAGACCTTCTTCATGGCCTTGACCTGGGCGGCGCCGCCCACGCGGGACACCGAGATGCCCACGTCCACGGCGGGACGCTGGTTGGCGTTGAACAGGTCCGACTGCAGGAAGATCTGGCCGTCGGTGATGGAGATGACGTTGGTCGGGATGTAGGCCGAGACGTCGTTCGCCTTGGTCTCGATGATCGGCAGGCCGGTCATCGAGCCCGCGCCCATCTCGTCCGAGAGCTTGGCGCAGCGCTCGAGGAGCCGGGAGTGCAGGTAGAAGACGTCGCCCGGGTAGGCCTCGCGGCCCGGCGGGCGGCGCAGCAGCAGGGAGACGGCGCGGTAGGCCTCGGCCTGCTTCGACAGGTCGTCGAAGATGATCAGCACGTGCTTGCCGCCGTACATCCAGTGCTGGCCGATGGCCGAGCCGGCGTAGGGGGCGAGGTACTTGAAGCCGGCCGGGTCGGACGCCGGGGAGGCCACGATCGTGGTGTACTCCAGGGCGCCGTGCTCCTCCAGCGTGGCGCGGACGCCGGCGATGGTGGAGGCCTTCTGGCCCACGGCCACGTAGACGCAGCGGACCTGCTTCTCGACGTCGCCCGACTCCCAGTTGGCCTTCTGGTTGAGGATCGTGTCCACGGCGATGGCGGTCTTGCCGGTCTGGCGGTCACCGATGATCAGCTGACGCTGGCCACGGCCGATCGGGATCATGGCGTCGATGGCCTTCATGCCGGTCTGCAGCGGCTCGTGGACCGACTTGCGCTCGGTCACGGTCGGCGCCTGCAGCTCGAGGGCGCGGCGGCCCTCGGCCTCGATCGGGCCCAGGTCGTCGATGGGCTGGCCCAGCGGGTCCACCACGCGGCCCAGGAAGGCATCGCCCACCGGGACGGAGAGGATCTCGCCGGTGCGCTGCACCTCCATGCCCTCGCGGATCTCCTGGAACTCGCCGAGGACGACGACACCGATCTCGCGGGTGTCGAGGTTCTGGGCAAGGCCCTGGATGCCGTTCTCGAAGCGCAGCAGCTCGTTCGCCATGACGGAGGGCAGACCCTCCACACGAGCGATGCCGTCCGCCGCGGAGATGACACGGCCGACCTCGGTGCGATCGGTGCCCGACGGTTCGTACGATGCCGCGAATTCGTTCAAGGCATTGCGGACATCGTCAGCGTTGATGGTCAATTCGGCCATCTGCAGTCCCTGCTCTCTGTGCTTGGTGATCATCGACGTGACGATGATGCTTACGTTCGTGGGTGTTCCGGATGCGGGCGGGGGCCGGCGTCAGCCGGCCATCCGCCGCTGGAGGTCGTGGAGGCGCGAGGCCATGGACCCGTCGACGACGTCGTCGCCGACCTGGACGCGGACGCCGCCCACCACGTGGGGGTCCACCGTCACGTCCATGACGAGATCGCGGCCGAAGGCGCGGCGCAGGCCCAGGGCCAGCCGCTCCTGCTGCTCGGCCTCGAGCGGCCGGGCCACGGTCACCTCGGCGATCCACTGGCGCTGCCGCTCGGCGACGGCGTCCGCGGCCTTGCGGATAGCGGCGGACGGCTTCAGGCCGCGCGGGGCCGAGACGGCGCGCTCGACCAGCAGTCGGCCGGCCGGGCTGGCCGACTCGCCCAGGAGACGACCGGCCAGAGCGGCCCGCGCCTCGAGGGGTGCGTGCTGATCGGTGAGCGCCCGCTGCAGCTCGTGCGAGTCCTCCACCGTGCGGTTGAAGGCCAGCAGCTCGCCCAAGAGGGCGGCCAGGCCCGCGTGTCCGCCGCGTGCGGCCTCCGCGGCGGCCGCGTGCACGGCCACCGTCTCGAGGGCGTCCCCGAGATCGCGCTCCGCGGACCAGCGGCGGCCGGCCAGGTCCTTGAGGACCTGCAGTGCACCGGGGGTCACCCGGGCGCCGAACAGCGAGTCGACGAGGCCGTGACGGCGCTCGGTGGTCCAGGCGGGGTCGGTCAGGGCGCGGCGCAGGGCGCCGTGCTCGTCCACCACGTCCAGCGCGCCGAACAGCTCGCGTGCCAGGGCCACGCCGCCCTCGTCCAGCACCGGACCGACGGCCTCCAGGGAGGCGGCCAGGGAGTCCCTCGATGCGCCCGTCATCATTCGGCGACACCTGCGCTCTGGTGACGGTCCAGGTCAGCCAGGAAGCGGTCGACCACGCGCTGCGAGCGGGCGTCGTCCTCGAGGGACTCGCCCACGATCTTGCCGGCCAGGGTCGTGGCCAGCGAGCCGACCTCGCCCTTGAGCTGCGCGGCGGCCTGCTGACGCTCGGCGGCGATCTGCGCCTGCGCCTGCTCGGAGATGCGCCTCGCCTCGGCGGTCGCGCGCTCGCGCGCCTCGGCCACGATCTCGGCGGCCTCGGTGCGGGCATCCTCGCGGATGCGGTTCGCCTCGGTGCGGGCGTCCGCCAGCTGCGACTCGTAGTCCGCCATCATCGCGTTCGCCTCGGCCTGGGCCTTCTCAGCCTTGGCCAGACCGCCCTCGATCGCCTCGACACGGTCCTGGTAGGACTTCTCGAGGGTCGGGACGATGAACTTGATGACGATGAACATGAGCAGGGCGAAGCCCACCACGACGACGAGGATCTCCCACGGGTTGGGGATCAGGGGGTTGGCCCCCTCAGCCGCCGCGAGGATCAGTCCGTTGCTGATCATGTTTCAACCATCCTTCGGTCAAGAGTCCTGTGGAGATGGAGCACCGACGGTCTCACCGTGCGGGCGCTCCGTGGACGCGGCGCGTCAGGCGCCGATGACGAAGGCGAAGACGAGGCCCAGGATGGCGAGGGCCTCGGCGAGCGCGAAGCCCAGGAGGGCGATCGGCTGCAGGATGCGCTGGGCCTCCGGCTGACGGGCGACGCCGTTGATGTAGGCGGCGAAGATCAGGCCCACGCCGATGGCGGAGCCGATGGCGGCGAGGCCGTAGCCGATCATGTTGAGCGAACCGTGCAGTTCCATGGTGTTCCTTTCACGAGGCCGAGGTGTCCGGCCGGGTTGTGGAGGGTCGGCCTCCCGGGTGGTCCTCCTGCGGAGGGCCGGGAAGACTGGTGGCGGGCTCTCCCGCCGTACCGCAGCCGCCTGGGTCGTGCCCGAGGCGGCCCCGGAAGATCAGTGGTCGTTCGCGTCGATCGCGCCCTGGATGTAGATCGCGGTCAGCAGCGTGAAGACGAAGGCCTGCAGGTACATGATCAGCAGCTCGAGGAAGTACAGGGCCACCGAGCCGAGGATGACCAGGATGCCGGTGCCCTGCAGGGCCAGGCTGCCGGTCTGCGTGATCAGGTAGGCGGCGCCGGCGCCGGCGAGCATCACGATCATGTGGCCGGAGAGCATGGTGGCCATCAGACGCAGGGAGTGGGTCAGCGGGCGCACGATGAAGTTGGAGATGATCTCCAGCGGCACGAGCAGCGGCAGGATCCAGCCGGGCACACCCGAGGGCACGACGGCCAGCTTCAGGTAGCGCACGCCGTGGCGCTTGATGCCGACGCCGATCCAGATCGCGTAGACGATGAGGGCCAGGCCGTAGGCGGCGCCCGCGTGGGAGAAGGTCGGCAGCTGCAGCACCGGGATGGCGCCGAACAGGTTGTTCAGCAGCACGAAGAAGAAGATGGCGAAGAGCAGCGGGACCCACTGCTTGAAGTTCTTCTCGCCCAGGATGTCCTTCGCGATGTCGTTCCGGACGAAGGAGTAGCCGGACTCGGCGAGCCACTGGGCCTTGCCGGGCACGAGCCGGGGACGGCGCATGGCCCACGCGAAGAAGGCGGTGATGAGCACCACGGAGAGCAGGACGAGCAGCATCTGCTTGCCGAAGCCGGTGCCGTACTCCGCACCCCAGGGGAAGATCTCCGGGAGGTGACCATCAGAGATGGTGGGGGGCACGAATGATGCGTTGGCCAGCACGAGGGTCAGCACGCGGTTCCTCTCCGAAGTGATGCAGTCGACGGGACCGCAGCCTCGTCCCCGGACCACAGGCGGGCGCCGCGACATTGCGGGGGTACCGGTGCGATGCGAGACACGGATGGCGGCAGATGGACGCCGTCGAAGTGTTCGCCGCCAACGATACCAAACGGTGACCCGTGCTCCGTACCGCAGACGGGGCCCACGGCATGGCCCGCGGCTCCGTGTCTTCGCCCCTCGGGCGGGTCAGTCGGCGTAGATCCCGCGGCGGGTCCGGGCGAAGACGAGGACCTCCGCGGCCTGCCAGACGAGGATCGTCACGAGGGCGGCGATCGCCGCCGCGTCCGCCCGGACCCAGCCGGGGCGGGGCAGGACCCCCAGCAGCACCGCGAACACCGCGATCTTGAGCACGAACAGCCCCACGCTGACCGGCAGCGCCGCCTCGCGCGCCCGGTCCCAGACGAGTGCCGTCGTCACCCCGGTGAGCGCCGAGAGCGCAAGCACCGCGCCACCGCCCAGCAGGGCGCTCCCGGCTGCCTCCCCGCCGACGGAGAGCAGCCACGCGGCGCACGTGATCGCCAGGGCAACCCCCGCCGCGGCCAGGGACCACCCGAGGATCCCCCACCAGCCGCGGCGGTTCTCCCAGCGGCGCCGGCGTCGGCGACCTCCCGCCCCGGTCACGCGTCCCCCCGCTCGTCCGGGTGGGCCGCGGCGTCGTTCCGGTCCGCGCGACGGCGCTCCACGATCGGATGCAGGGTGAGGTAGCCGGCTCCGGCCAGGGCCACGGCGAGCACGGGCAGGACGACCATGTGGTCCACGAAGTTCAGGGACACCGCGCCCCATGCCACGAGGAACGCCCAGAGCCAGAGCAGCCCGACGGCCTGCGCCTGGGTGTAGCCGCCGTCCACGAGCTTGTGGTGCAGGTGCCCGCGGTCCGCCGAGAAGGGGCTGGTGCCCTTGGCCGTCCGCCGCAGCACGGCCAGGGCGAGGTCCGCGAGCGGCAGTGCGAGGACGGCGACGGGCAGCAGGATCGGCATGTAGGCGGGGACGTTGCGGAAGCGCATCCCGTCCAGGGCGTTCACGTCAGCGGTCACGGCGACCGCGGCCGCAGCCATCAGCAGGCCGATGAGCATGGCCCCCACCTCGCCCATGAAGATGCGGGCCGGGGCCAGGTTCCACGGCAGGAAGCCTACGCACGCGCCGACGAGCAGGGCCATGAGCAGGGTGGCGAGGTTGGCGTAGTCGAACTGGTTGATGGTCCGCGTCAGCAGATACGAGTAGACGAAGAAGGCCGAGCCGCCGATCAGCGCGACGCCCGCCGCCAGGCCGTCCAGACCGTCCACGAAGTTGATCGCGTTCATCGTCAGCACCACGGCGAACACCGTGAGGATGACCTGCGTGGTCTCGTTCCCCACCGGGATCCAGCCCACCGGCATGGCCTCGATGCGGATCCCGCCGAGGGCCACCGCGAGTCCGGCCAGCACCTGGCCGGCCATCTTCACCCACCAGCGCAGGTCCCACATGTCGTCGGCGATGCCCACGACGAGCACGACGGCGACGGCGACCAGGAGCCCGCGCATCGCGGCGTCGTCCGCGTAGATCCCCTGGAGGAACGGCACGACTCCCCCGACGGCGAAGCCGACCAGCACGGCCGCGGCCATGGCGACGCCACCCAGCTTCGGCACGGGGTGCCGGTGCACGTCCCGCTGGCGCAGCGGGGTGAACACGCGCGCGCGCAGCCCCAGCCGGCGCATGAGGGGCGTCAGGGCCCCGCAGGCGACGGCCGTGACCATGACCAGGACGAGATACGCGCGCATAGGGGCCGGTCAGGCCTCCCGGTCGGCGGGGCGCGCCGCGGCAGCGTCCTCAGCCGCGATCCGATCGGCGGCGACCGGGGGCTCCTCGCCCTCGGCGAGCAGGTCCGGCACCACCGCGCGCAGCTCCTCCAGGGGCACGGAGCCCTGCCGGGCCACGCGGAACGGGGTGACGGTGCAGTCCACGATCGTCGAGGGATCCCGGCTCTCGCGGGGGCCGGCGTCGAGGTAGAGGGCCACGGACTCCCCCAGCATCGAGCGGGCGGCGTCGGCGGTGGTGGCGGCGTCCATGCCGGTGCGGTTCGCACTGGAGACGGCCATGGGGCCGACGGCGTAGAGCAGCTCGCGGGCCACCGCGTCGTCGGGCACGCGCAGGGCGACGGTGCCGCGGGTCTCGCCCAGGTCCCAGGTCAGCGTGGGCTGGGACTTGAGGATGAGCGTGAGGGCGCCGGGCCAGAAGCGCTCGGCGAGGGCCTCGGCCTCCTCCGGCACGTCGTACGCGAGGCCCGCCATGACGCGGCGGTCCGCGATGAGCACGGGCGGCGGCATGGTGCGGCCACGGCCCTTGGCGGCCAGCAGCACGGCCACGGCCAGGGGGGAGAACGCGTCCGCCCCGATGCCGTAGACGGTGTCCGTGGGCAGGACCACGCAGCCGCGGTCCGCGAGGACCTCGCGGGCGCGGGCCACGGCATTCTCGAGGGCGGCCGGATCCGAGACGTCGATGAAGTCACTCACGTCGGTCATTCTTCCACCTCCGCGCCCGCCGCGGCTTCGCCGGACCGGCGCGCCGTCAGGAACCGGTCCCGTCCGGTGAGGTCCCGGTGGACTCGGACGCCCATGAACCGCGGGTCCGCGCCGAGGGCGGCCAGGAGGGCCGGGCCCTGCGTCTCGTGGTGCTCCATGGCGAACAGGCCGCCCGGGACGAGCAGCTCCGCCGCCCGGTGCACGATGGCCTGCGGGATCCGCAGCCCGGGTGCGTCCCCGCCGTAGAGTGCCCGCGCCGGGTCCAGCCGCGCTTCGGGCTGGGCGGGCACCTCGGCCTCGGGCACATAGGGCGGGTTGCTCACGACGACGTCCACGCGGCCCTCGAGGTCCGGGCATGCGACAAGGGCATCACCTTGTCGCAGGTCGACCCCGCGCGGGGCGAGGTTCCGCCGGGCCCAGTCGGCCGCCGTCGGGTCGAGCTCGACGGCGGTGACGGCCAGCGGGCGGCCCCGTGCCTCGCCCCACGCCGCGACGGCCGCGGCGATCGCGCCGGAGCCGGTGCACAGGTCCACCACCACGCCCGCCGTGGGCCGCGCGGCCAGGTCGGCCACGACGGTCTCCACGAGCAGCTCGGTCTCCGGCCGCGGGACGAAGACGCCCGGGCCGACCGCCAGGTCGAGCCCGTGGAAGTGCGCGACGCCGGTCAGGTGCTGGACGGGCTCGCGGGCGGCGCGGCGTCCGATGAGCGCCTCGAACGCCGCCGCCTGCGCGGGCTCGGCCACGGCCCCGGCGAACACCCGGGCCAGCAGCGCGCCGCGGTCGAGGCCGAGCACGTGGGCCAGCAGCAGCTCGGCGTCCACGCGCGGCGAGTCGATGCCCACCGTGGTCAGGCGTGCGGCGGCGTCGCGCAGCAGCGCGGACCAGGCCGGTGCGCTCACGCGTCCCCGCCCAGCGCGGCGAGCCGCCGCTCCTCGTCGAGGGCGAGGCAGGAGGCGATCACGGCCTCGAGGTCGCCGTCGAGGACCGCGTCGAGGTTGTGCGCCTTGTAGCCGGTGCGGTGGTCCGCGATCCGGTTCTCCGGGAAGTTGTAGGTGCGGATGCGTTCCGAGCGGTCCATGGTGCGCACCTGCGCGGCGCGCGCCGCGGAGTCCTCGGCGTCCTGCTCCGCCCGCTGCCGCTCGAGCAGCCGCGACCGCAGCACGCGCAGCGCGGCCTCGCGGTTCTGGATCTGGGACTTCTCGTTCTGCATGGAGACGACGATCCCCGTGGGCAGGTGCGTCAGACGCACCGCGGAGTCGGTCGTGTTGACGGACTGGCCGCCCGGCCCGGAGGAGCGGAAGACGTCCACCTTGAGGTCGTTCGGATCGAGGTGGACCTCGTCCGGGGCGTCCACCTCGGGCAGCACGAGCACGCCGGCGGCGGAGGTGTGGATGCGGCCCTGGGACTCGGTGACGGGCACGCGCTGCACGCGGTGCACGCCGCCCTCGAACTTGAGCCGGGCGTAGACGCCGTCGGCCGGGTCGGCCGCGCTCCCCCGCACCGCCACGTGGACGTCCTTGTAGCCGCCCAGGTCGGAGTGCGTGGCGGAGAGGACCTCCGTCTTCCAGCCCCGGGAGTCGGCGTAGCGCAGGTACATGCGCAGCAGGTCGCCGGCGAACAGGGCGGCCTCCTCGCCGCCCTCGCCGCCCTTGATCTCGAGGATCACGTCGCGGGCGTCGTCGGGGTCGCGCGGGATCAGCAGCCGGCGCAGCCGTTCGGCGGCCTCCGCCTCGGCCGCCTCCAGACCGGGCACCTCGGCCGCGAAGGCCGCCGCGTCGTCGTCGCCGGCCGCGGCCAGCTCCCGCGCGTCGGCCAGCTCCTCCGCGGCCGCCGACCAGGCGCGGTGCGCCGTCACCACGGCGCCGAGCTCGGCGAACCGCCGGTTCAGCCTCCGGGCGAGCGCCGGGTCCTGGTGCACCGCCGGGTCGGACAGGCGCGCCGTCAGCTCGCGATGCTCCGCCAGGAGCCGATCCACGGCCTCGCGCCGCTGCTCCGAATCGAACACGTGCGTGCCTCTCCTCCTCCGGCCTCAGCGGGCCGGGCTGTCCGACGCGGACGGCCCCGCCCCGTCCGGCGGAGACGAGCTCCCCCGGGCGGGACGGGGCCGTGCGACGGGGCGGTCAGTCGTCACCCTTGGACCCCAGCGTGGTCTTGGAGACCAGCATGAGGAACTCGGCGTTGGACGCGGTGTCCTTGATCTTGTTGGTGAGCAGGTCGAGGGCCTGCTGCTGCTCGAGGCCGGAGAGCACCCGGCGCAGCTTCCACATGATCTTGACCTCCTCCTGCGAGAGCAGGGCCTCCTCGCGGCGGGTGCCGGACGCGTTGACGTCCACCGCCGGGAAGATGCGGCGCTCCGCGAGGTGGCGGGACAGGCGCAGCTCCATGTTGCCGGTGCCCTTGAACTCCTCGAAGATCACCTCGTCCATGCGCGAGCCGGTCTCGACCAGCGCGGTGGCCAGGATGGTCAGCGAGCCGCCGTTCTCGATGTTGCGGGCGGCGCCGAAGAACTTCTTCGGCGGGTACAGAGCCGAGGAGTCCACACCGCCGGAGAGGATGCGGCCCGAGGCCGGGGCGGCCAGGTTGTAGGCGCGGCCCAGGCGGGTCATGGAGTCGAGCAGCACGACGACGTCGCGGCCCATCTCCACGAGGCGCTTGGCGCGCTCGATGGCCAGCTCGGCGAGGGTGGTGTGGTCGTCCGCCGGGCGGTCGAACGTGGAGGCGATGACCTCGCCGTCCACCGACCGCTGCATGTCGGTGACCTCCTCGGGGCGCTCGTCCACGAGCACCATCATGAGGTGGACCTCGGGGTTGTTCGTCTTGATCGCGTTGGCGATCGACTGCAGGATCATCGTCTTGCCGGCCTTGGGCGGGGAGACGATGAGGCCGCGCTGGCCCTTGCCGATGGGGCTGACCAGGTCGATCACGCGGGGGCCGATCAGCTTGGGATCGGTCTCCAGGCGCAGGCGCTCCTGCGGGTACAGCGGCACGAGCTTGCCGAACTCCACGCGCTGCGGGTGCTCGACGGCGGGCTGGCCGTTGACCGAGGAGATCTTCACCAGGGCGTTGAACTTCTGGCGGTTGGAGCCGCCGCCGTGGTGCTGCTGCTTCTCGCCGTCGCGCGGGGCGCGGATCGCGCCGACGACGGCGTCGCCCTTGCGCAGACCGTACTTCTTCACCATGGCCAGGGAGACGTAGACGTCGTTCGGGCCCGGCAGGTAGCCGGAGGTGCGGACGAACGCGTAGTTGTCCAGCACGTCGAGAATGCCGGCCACGGGCTGCAGGACGTCATCCTCGGTCAGCTCGGTCTCGTCGACCTCGGGGCCGCCGCGGCCACGGCGGTTGCGGCCGCGCTCGTTGCGGTTGCGGCGGTTGCGACGGTTGCGGCCGCCCTCGTCGTCGCGGTCGTCGCGGCGGCTGCGGTCCCCGCGTCCGCCGTCGCCCCGGCCGCCGTCCTCGGACTTGTCGCCGCGCTGCTCGCGCGAGCCGTCACGGCCGTTCTCACGGTCCCGATTGTTCTCGCGGCCGTTCTCACGGTCGCGGCCGTTGTCGCGGTCCCGCCCGTTGCGGCCGTTGCGGCCGCGGCCGTTCTCGCGCCCGTTGTCGTCACGGTCCTCCCTGTCGCCGCGGCGGTCCGCGCCGTCCTCGCCCTGGGCGCCGTCGGAGCGACGGTCCTGACCCTGCTGGGCGTCGTCGTCGCCGGCGCGGCGGCCGCGGGAGCGGCGCTCGGACTGCGGGCGGCCCTCGCCCTCGTCGCGGGTCTCGGACCCCTCGGACCGATCCTGGTCCGAGGCGGTCTCACGGGGGGCCTGCTCCGTCTGGTCCTCGCGGGCCTCGGCCTGGGGCTGCCCGTCCTGGGCGGCGGCCGGAGCGGAGGTGTCGGCGTCGGCGCGGCGCGAGCGGCGGCGGGCCGGGCGCTCGGCGGCCGGGGCCGCGTCCTGAGAGGACGCGGCGGCCGGGGCGGCCTCGGCGGCGGGGGCCGCGGGGGCCTGGGCCGCGCGCTCGGCGGCGTCGCGGTCCGCCACGGAGCCGCCGCGCTGGTGGTCGGAGATCGCGGTCACCAGGTCGGCCTTGCGCATGCGCGAGCCGCCGGCGATGCCGAGCTGAGAGGCCAGGGCCTGGAGCTGGGCGAGCTTGAGCGAGGCCAGGCCACCGCCGTTCGTCGGCGTGGTCTGTTCCGTGGATTCGGTCACGAAGGTTCCTTCTCCCTCGAATGCGGCCCGGCGGCGCGTGGCGCGTCGGGCTGCGGTGTGCATCCGGTCGGGCCGCGCAGCGGCGCCCCAGAAAACCGGGTTTCATGGTGTGAACTCATCAGTGGCGCCTCCCCTGATCGTGCGCAGTCGCTGCGTGACGGGGCGGAGGCGTCCGGACTCGACCGAGCCGGAGGGGGTCCCGCACGCCGGCCGTGCGCAGCACGGGATGGATCGCGGCGGGGTTCCGGCCGACGGCGCACGGTGCGTCCGGCCGTCACTGGCCCGGGCACCGGAGACCCGGGCCGCGCGAGGCGGTGGGGTCAGCCGTGGTGGAGTGATTCCACCCTAACACCGTCCACGGCCACGCACGGCACCAGCACGCGCCAGGAGGCCGCCCCGTCCGCCGTCAGAGCACGCGCCGCCTCCGCGGCGTGCTCGGCCGCCTGAACGCCGTCGCACAGCGCGAGCACGGTGGGACCTGCGCCGGAGACGACGGCGGCGTGGCCGCGCTCGCGCAGCCCCGCGACCAGTGCGGCGCTGGCCGGCATGGCCACGGCGCGCGGCTCCTGGTGCAGCCAGTCCCGCGTGGCGGCCGGCAGCAGCGCGGGGTCCTCCGCCAGCGCGTGGACGAGCAGCGCGGCACGGCCGGCCTGGGCCGCCGCCACGGCGTGGGGCACGTCGGCGGGCAGCACGCCCCGAGCGACGTGGGTGGACAGCTCGGTGTCCGGGATCGCGACCACCGGCACCACGCGCTCGTGCAGCCGCAGCCGCACCGTGGCCGGGCCGGGGACGTCGTCGCGGGTCCAGGAGACGGTGGCCCCGCCCACGAGCGCGGGGGCGACGTTGTCCGGGTGCCCCTCGAAGCGGGTGGCCGCCTCGAGCAGGTCCGCGGGTGCCCGGCGCAGCGCGGCCGGCAGCAGGGCCTCGGCTGCGGCGTAGGCCGCGACGACGGCGGCCGCGGACGAGCCGAGCCCGCGTGCGTGCGGGATCCGGTTCACGGCGCGCAGATGCAGCCCCGGCGCGGTGAACCCGCGGCCCCGCAGCTGCTCGCGCGCCAGGCGCAGGATCAGGTGCGCCCCGTCCCGCGGCAGGGTGGCCTCCCCCTCCCCCTCGACCTCCGCGACGTCGGGACCCGCCACGACCGTGAGCGTCACCTCGTCGCGCAGCTCCAGGGCCAGGCCCATCGAGTCGAAGCCGGGGCCGAGGTTGGCGGACGTGGCGGGGACGGAGACGGACGCGGCGGTCCCGGGCGCCAGCGGCTGCGGTGCGGCCATGGCTCAGCTCAGGCCGAGGGCCTGGGCGACGGTGACCACGTCGAACGGCACCGAGCGCGGGGTCACGTCGGCGCCGTCGGCGCCGCGCAGGGCCCACTGCGGATCCTTGAGGCCGTGGCCGGTGACGGTGATGACCCAGCTCTTGCCGGCCGGCACGTTCCCGGCGGCGTGGTGCTTGAGCAGCCCGGCGACGCCGGCGGCGGAGGCGGGCTCGACGAACACGCCCTCCTTCGCGGAGAGCCAGCGATGGGCCTCGAGGATCTCCTCGTCCGTGACGGAGTCGATCATCCCGCCGGACTCGTCGCGGGCGGCCTCGGCCTGCTCCCACGAGGCCGGGTTGCCGATCCGGATGGCGGTGGCGATCGTGTCCGGGTCCGTCACGGGGTGGCCCTGGACGATCGGGGCGGCGCCCGCGGCCTGGAAGCCCCACATCACGGGGGTCTTCGTGGCCACCGCGGGCAGCTCGGCGTCCGAGGCGCCCTCGTGCGGGTTCACGTAGGGGGCGGCGTACTCGCGGTAGCCCTTCCAGTACGCGGTGATGTTGCCGGCGTTGCCCACGGGCAGCAGGTGGTAGTCCGGGGCGTCGCCGAGGGTGTCCACGACCTCGAATGCGCCGGTCTTCTGCCCCTCGATGCGGGCCGGGTTGACGGAGTTCACGAGGAACACGGGGTAGTTCTCGGCGAGCTTGCGGGCCACCTCGAGGCAGTCGTCGAAGTTGCCCTGCACCTGGAGGATCTCCGCGCCGTGGGCCACGGCCTGGGACATCTTGCCCATCGAGATCTTCCCCTCGGGCACGAGCACGGCGCACGTGATCCCGGCCTGCGCGGCGTAGGCCGCCGCCGAGGCGGACGTATTGCCGGTGGATGCGCAGACGACGGCCTTCGCGCCGTCCGCGACGGCGGCGGTGATCGCCATGGTCATGCCGCGGTCCTTGAAGGAGCCGGTCGGGTTCATGCCCTCGAACTTCACGTGCACGGTGCCCTGCACCAGCTCGGAGAGGTGGGGGGCGTGGATGAGCGGGGTGCCGCCCTCGCCGAGGGTGATCACGCGCGTGTCCTCGGTGACGGGCAGGCGGTCGGCGTACTCGCGGACGACGCCGCGCCACTGGTGGGCCATGGGTCAGTTCCCTTCGACTCGGAGGACGGACGCGACCTCGTGGACGACGTCCAGGGCGGCGAGCGCCTCGACGGTGGCGTCGAGGTCGCGCTGCCGCGCACGGTGGGTGATCAGCCGCAGGGACGCGCCGGGGGCGTCCTCGCGCTCGGACGGGACCTGGCGCAGCGTCTCGATGGAGACGCCGTGCTCCTCGAACACCCCGGCGACGCGGCGCAGCACGCCGGGCTGGTCGGCCGCGCGCAGCACGACCATGAAGGAGGTGTGGGCCTCGGCCGGGTCCAGGGCGGGCAGGGCGGTGACGGGGGTGCGCAGGCGCGCCGGGCCGCCGCGCACGATGCGCTGGGCGATCGAGACGACGTCGCCCATCACCGCGGAGGCGGTGGGGGCGCCGCCGGCGCCGGGACCGTAGAACATGAGCTCGCCGGCGTTCTCGGCCTCCACGAAGACGGCATTGAACGCCCCGCGCACGGAGGCCAGCGGGTGCTCCCGCGGCAGCAGGGTGGGGTGCACGCGCAGGACCGCGCCCTGGGCGCCGTCGGCGGCGCGGCCGCGCTCGGCGATCGCCAGCAGCTTGATGACGTAGCCCGCCTCCGCGGCGGCAGCGTTGTCCTCGGCCGTGATCGCGGTGATGCCCGCGACGGCCACCTGGTCCAGGGTGTACGGCGCGCCGAACGCGATGGTCGCCAGGATCGCGGCCTTCGCGGCGGCGTCGTGGCCCTCGACGTCGGCGGTCGGGTCGGCCTCGGCGTAGCCGAGCCGCTGGGCCTCGGCGAGGGCGTCGTCGAAGTCCGCCCCTTCGGAGTCCATCCGGTCAAGGATGAAGTTGGTGGTGCCGTTGGCGATGCCCATCACGCGGGTGACGCGGTCGCCGCCCAGGGAGTCGCGCAGCGGGCGCAGGATCGGGATGGCGCCGGCGACGGCGGCCTCGAAGCTGAGCTGCGCGCCGGTGGCGGCGGCCGCGGCGTACAGCTCCTCGCCGTGCTGGGCCAGCAGCGCCTTGTTGCCGGTCACCACGGACGTGCCGGCGGCCAGGGCGCGCAGGATCAGGGTGCGGGCCGGCTCGATGCCGCCCATCAGCTCGATGACGACGTCGGCGCCGTCCACGAGCGCCTCGGCGTCGGTGGTGTAGAGCGCCGGGTCCGCCTGCCAGTCGCGCGTCGCGCCCGTGTCCCGCACCGCGATGCCCGTGAGCTCGAGGTCGGCGCCCACGCGGTCCCGCAGGATGTCGGCGTCCTCGGTGAGGATCCGGGCGGTCTGGGACCCCACGGTCCCGCCGCCCAGCAGGGCGACCTTGAGTGCGGTGGGGGCATCGGTGTGCTGGGGCATGGTCCTCCGTGATCCAGGGTGGGGTCGGGCCCGCGCGACCGCGCGGCCCGGCTGGCCTCGAATCTAGCGTGGCGCCCCGGCCCGTCCCGCCGCGCGACACTCGGTGTCCGCAGAGCGGGACGGACCCACCCGGGCCCGAGGCCGGCGGCCGGGTGCGCCGTGCCCGCGTCCTCAGCGGGCGAGGCGCGGATCGGTCTCGCGGGCGAACAGGTCCTCCTGCGTCTCGCGGCGGATGATCACCCGCGCCTGCCCGCCGGAGACCGCGACGACGGCCGGGCGGGCCAGCGCGTTGTAGTTCGAGGACATCACGTGCGTGTACGCGCCCGTGGCCGGCACGGCCAGCAGGTCGCCGCGGCCCAGGTCGGCCGGCAGGTACACGTCGCGGACGAGGATGTCGCCGGACTCGCAGTGCTTGCCCACCACACGGGAGAGCACCGGCTCGGCCTCCGAGGTGCGGCGCGCGGAGACGGCGGTGTAGTCGGCGTCGTAGAGGACGGGACGCGGGTTGTCGGACATGCCGCCGTCCACGGCGACGTAGCGGCGGGCCGCGGTGCCGCCGTCGGGGGCGTCCACGTCCACGGTCTTGGTCACCCCGACCGTGTAGAGGGTCAGCCCCGCGGGGCCCGAGATGGCCCGCCCCGGCTCGAGCGAGATGCGCGGGCACGCCAGGCCGAGGCGCTCGACGGTCTTCTGGACGTCGTCGGCGAGGGCGTCGGCGATCTCCGCGGCCGGACGGGGCTCGTCCACGGCCGTGTAGGCGATGCCGTGGCCGCCCCCGAGGTCGAGCTCGGCCAGCTCCACCCCGTGCTCGGCCTTGACCTCGGCGAGGAACTCGAGCACGCGTCCGGCCGCCAGCCCGAAGCCCTCGGCCTCGAAGATCTGGGACCCGATGTGGCAGTGCACGCCCAGCAGCTCGATCGACTCGGCGGCCAGGGCCGCGGCCACGGCGACGGCGGCCGGCGAGCGGCCGGCCACATTGCCGTCCCGGTCGGTGGAGGCCGGGGCCAGGGAGAGCCCGAACTTCTGGTCCTCGTGCGCGGTGGCGATGAAGTCGTGGGTGTGCGCGTGCACGCCCGGGGTCAGCCGGAGCATCACGGGGGCGCGGCGGCCGGCCTCGGCCGCGAGCGCGGCCAGGTGGGTGAGCTCGTCGAGCGAGTCCACGATGATCCGACCCACGCCCGCCTCCAGGGCCGTGCGCAGCTCGGCGTCCGACTTGTTGTTGCCGTGCAGGCCGATGTGGGCCGGGTCGATGCCGGCGGCCAGCGCGATCGCCAGCTCGCCGCCCGAGGCGGTGTCCACGCGCAGGCCCTCCTCGGCGGCCCAGCGGGCGGTGGAGAGGGTGAGCATGGACTTGCCGGCGTAGTAGACGTCCGCTCCCCCGCACAGGTCGGCGAAGGCGGCGTCGAAGCCCTTGCGGAACGCGCGGGCGCGGGCGCGGAAGTCGTCCTCGTCCACCACGAGCAGCGGCGTGCCGAACTCCGCGGCGAGCGCGCTCGCGCGCAGGCCCTGGACGGTGAGCTCGCCGTCGGCGGCGCGGTCCACGCCGGCGGCCCACAGGCCGGGCACGAGCGCGTCCGGGTCCCCCGGTGCGGGGAGCCAGGCGGGGGCGAGCGGGGAGGCGGGGGCGGGCTGCGGCGTCCTCATCCGGGCGCTCACATCTTCTCCGGGGCGGACACGCCGAGCAGGCCCAGGCCGTTGGCCAGCACCTGGGCGGTGGCGTCGTTGAGCCACAGGCGGGTGCGGTTGAGGGTCTCCACGGGGCGCGGCGTGCCGTCGTCGGTGGGCATGGGCACGATCCGGCAGGCGGCGTACCACGAGTGGTAGGCCCCGGCGATCACCTCGAGGTGGCGGGCCACGCGGTGCGGCTCGCGCAGGCGCGCCGCCGCGGCGACGACGGCCGGGAACTCCGCCAGCTGAGCCAGCAGCTCCGACTCGGTGGCGTGGGTGAGCAGGGCGGCGTCGAACTCGGAGCGGTCCACCCCGTGGGCCTGCGCGGTGCGCGCCGCGCCCGAGGCACGGGCGTGGGCGTACTGCACGTAGTAGACGGGGTTGTCGTTCGTGGTGGAGCGCAGCAGCTCGGGGTCGATCGTCAGGGGCGAGTCCGCGGGGTAGCGGGCCAAGTCGTAACGCAGGGCGTCGCGGCCGAGCCACTCGACGAGGTCCTTGAGCTCGATGATGTTGCCGGCGCGCTTGGAGAGCTTCGCGCCGTTGACCGAGATGAGCTGGCCGATGAGGATCTCGATGTTCGTCGCCGGGTCGTCGCCGGCGGCGGCGGCGATCGCCTTGAGGCGGTTCACGTAGCCGTGGTGGTCGGCACCGAGCAGGTACACCTTCTCCTCGAAGCCGCGGTCGCGCTTGTGGAGGTAGTAGGCGGCGTCGGCGGCGAAGTAGGTGGGCTCGCCGTTGGCGCGGATGAGCACGCGGTCCTTGTCGTCGCCGAAGTCCGTGGTCTTGAGCCACACCGCGCCCTCGCGGTCCTCGACGTGGCCCTGTTCGCGCAGCCGCTGCACGGCCTGCTCGATCGCGCCGGAGTCGTGGAGCGTCTGCTCCGAGGTGAACACGTCGAAGTGCACGTCGAAGGCGGCGAGCGTGTCCTTGATGTCCTGCATCTGGAGCCGGTACGCGGCCTCTCGGACCACCGGGCGGGCGGCCTCGTCCGTCAGCTCGCGCACGTCCGGGTGCTCGAGGGCGACGGCGTCGGCCAGCTCCTGCACGTACGCGCCGGGGTAGCCGCCCGCGGGGACGTCGCGGCCGTGCAGGCGGGCGAGGACCGAGTCGGCGAACACGTTCATCTGGTTGCCGGCGTCGTTGACGTAGTACTCGGCGGTGACGTCCGCGCCCGAGGCGCGCAGCAGGCGGGCGATCGCGTCGCCCAGCGCGGCCCAGCGGGTGTGGCCGATGTGCAGCGGGCCGGTGGGGTTGGCGGAGACGAACTCCATGTTCACGGTGTGCCCGGCCAGGGCGTCGTTGCGGCCGTACTCCGGGCCGGCCTCGACGATCTCGCGGGCCAGGGCACCGGCCGAGGCCGCGTCCAGGGTGACGTTGAGGAAGCCGGGGCCGGCGACGTCGACGGCGGCGATGCCCGGCTTGTCGGTCAGGCGCTCGGCCACGAGCCCGGCGAGGTCGCGCGGGGCCATCCCGGCCTTCTTGCCCAGCTGGAGGGCGACGTTGGTGGCCCAGTCGCCGTGCTCGCGGCTGCGGGGTCGCTCCACCTTCACGCGCGCGGGGGTGATCTCCTCCCGCAGCGCGGCGGGGAGGTCACCGGCATCGACGGCGTCGGTGAGGACAGCGGACAGCAGGGCGGAGAGGTCTTCGGGCTTCACCCGCGCAAGTCTACGGAAGGGCCGCCGCGCCCGTGCGCGTGCGAACGAACCCTGCGAGATGGCCCCCTCCGGCCCGCGGTGGGGGCCATCTCGCAGGGTTCGTCGGGGTGGGGGTCAGGCGGGCCAGGCGGCGAGGCCGCCGGCGAGGGACAGGACGCGCCCGCCGGCGCTCGGGTCGGCCCCGACGACGGCGTCCCGCGCCCGGGCCGACCGGGCCCCGGCGGCGCAGTAGACCACCAGGACGCGGTCCCGCCCGGGCGCGAGGGCCGCCGGCTCCGCGAGGACGGCCTCGAGCGGGACGTGCCGATCGGCCACCGCCGCGGGGGCCTCGACCCGGCGCAGGCGGCGCTCCCAGTCCTCGCGGACGTCGAGCAGGGTGAGGGACGCGACCCGGGCGGGGTCGGCGAGCAGGGCGGCCAGCGCGGCGGGGGCGATCTCCCCGCCCGCGGCGCCGCACGCCTCCGCCGAGCCGGGGGCGCCGGCGTCGTCCGGGCGGGGGGCCTGGTCCGCGTGGGCGGACAGGTCCGTCACGGGGGTCCGCTCGGGGTCGGGCACGAGCCGCAGCTCACGGAAGCGCATCGTCAGGGCGTCCACGGAGAGCAGCCGCCCGACCAGGGGCTCGCCCACCCCGGAGAGCAGCTTGATCGCCTCGGCCGCCATGAGGGAGCCGATGATCCCGGGCAGCACCCCGAGCACCCCGGCCTGCGCGCACGAGGGCACCTCGCCGGGTTCGGGACGCTCCGGGAACACGTCCCGGTACAGCGGCCCGCCCGGGGCGAACACGCTCACCTGCCCCGCGAACCGCAGGATCGCGCCCCACACCACGGGCACGCCGGCGATCTCGCACGCGTCGGCCACGAGGTAGCGGGTCGCGTAGTTGTCCGTGCCGTCGAGCACGAGGTCCACGGCGCCGACCCGCTCGAGCGCGTTGGCCGCGGTCAGGCGTTCGCGGTGCTCGACCACGCGCACCTCGGGGTGCAGGCCGCGCATCGTCGCGGCGGCGGAGGCGGTCTTGGGGCGGCCGAGGTCCGCCTCGGCGTGGATCACCTGGCGGTGCAGGTTGGAACGGTCCACCACGTCGTCGTCGATCACGTGGACCTCCCCCACGCCCGCGGCGGCGAGGTAGGTCAGCACGGGCGCCCCGAGGCCGCCGGCGCCGACCACGAGGACGCGGGAGCGCAGCAGCGCCAGCTGGGCCTCGGGGCCGAAGCCGTCCAGGCTCAGGTGGCGGGCGAAGCGCTCCAGCTGGGTGTCGGACAGCGCGGTGAGGTCGCGGGGCTCGCGGGCGGCGGGGTCCAGGGCGGCGGTCACCGCTCGTCCTCCTCGGCCGTGACCCGCCCGGCCATCGGCGAGGAGGCCAGGGCGTGCTCGCGGCGCGGGATGCGCCCGGCACGGCGGGCGTGGAAGCCCGCCTCGAGCGCGAGCCGGCACGCGTGGGCCATGCGGGCGGGCTCGGCGGCGCGCGTGATCGCCGAGGCGGCGAGCACGGCGTCGCAGCCGGCCTCCATCGCCAGGGCGACGTCCGAGGCGGTGCCCACGCCGGCGTCGAGCACGATCGGCACGGAGGCGCGGGAGACGATCAGCTCCAGGTGTGCGCGGTTGAGGATGCCCAGCCCCGAGCCGATCGGCGAGCCCAGCGGCATGACGGCGGCGGCGCCGGCCTGCTCGAGGCGCAGCGCCATGGCGGGGTCGTCCGAGGTGTAGGCCAGGACGGTGAAGCCGTCGGCGGCGAGCCGCTCGGTGGCCTCGAGGGTCTCGACGACGTCGGGCAGCAGGGTGCGCTCATCGGCGATGACCTCGACCTTCACGAGGTCGGTCTCGAGCGCCTCCCGGCCGAGCCGGGCGGTGAGCACGGCGTCCCGGGCGGTGTAGCAGCCGGCGGTGTTGGGCAGCACGTCGATGCCGAGGCGGTCCAGCAGCGCGACCAGGCCGTCACGGGTGTCCGCGGACCAGCGGCGCAGCGCCACGGTGGTGAGCGTGGTGCCGGAGGCGACGAGGGCGCCCTCGAGGGCGGTCAGGTCGGTGATGCCGCCCGTGCCCATGATGAGCCGGGAGGCCAGGTCGTAGCCGCCGATCCGCAGCGGCGGGATCGCGGGGGCGGCGGGCGGGGTGCGGTGCTCGGCCATCGCTCAGCCCCCCTGCACCGCGGTGACGACGTCGACCTCGTCCCCGGCGGCCAGCTCCCGGGTGGCCCAGGCCGACCGGGGCACGACCTCGCCGCCGACCGCCACGGCCACGCCGAGCCGCCGCCCATCCGCGGCGGCGCCGTCCTCGCCGATCGCGCGCCCGGTGACGTGCGCGACGACGTCGCGGACGGTGGCCACGGCCAGCTCGGCGGGCTCTCCGTTGAGGGTCAGGGTGAGGGTGCTCATGCGATCTCCTTCAGGCGGGCGTGCAGCAGCTCGAGGATCCGCCCGGCCGCCCAGGGGGCGAGCAGGATCCCGTGACGGTGGAAGCCGGTGGCGACGACGGCGCCCGGGGCCTCGGGCACGGTAAGCACGCGCGGGGCGTCGTCGGGGGTGCCGGGGCGGGCGGCGGTGGTGATCTCGACCAGCTCGCACTCGCGGACGGCGGGCAGGATCGCGGCGGCGTCGGCGAGCAGGTCCAGCACGGCCCCGGCGGAGGTGCCGGCCAGGCCGTCCTCGCGGGCCGAGGCGCCGACCACGAGGGTGCCGTCCGCGCGGGGCACGAGGTAGACCTGGCGCCCGTGGACGAGGCCGCGGACGGTGCGGGTGATCAGGTGCGACTCCCCCGGCAGCAGCTGCTCGGGGCGCACCCGCAGACGCAGCACGTCGCCGTGGACGGGGCGCAGCGGGACCTCGACGGCGGTGGCCGCGCCGCCGATCCCGCGGTGGCCCAGGCCCGCGGCGAGGACCGCGCCGTCGGCGGTGAGGACGCCCCCGTCGGCCAGCGTGAGGCGCACCCCCTCGCCCTCCGGGCCGGCGGCGGTGACGCGTCCGGCCACGAACCGGGCGGCGGGTCCGGCGCCGACCGGGAGCGGGCCGCCGTCGGGTCCGGTCTCGGCGCGCAGGGCGGCGACGCAGGCGGCGGCGAGCCGTCGCGGGTCCACCTGATGGTCGTCCGGGGCGTCGAAGCCGGCGGCCAGGCCCGGGGCCAGGGCGGGCTCGGCGCGGCGCAGCGCGCGGACGGAGACGGGCTCGACCCGGCGACCGAGGATCGAGGCGTGCTCGAGCACGTGGTCCCAGGCGCGGGCGTCCGAGGGGTCCGCGGCCACGATCCAGGCGCCCTGTGCGAGGAAGCCCGTCTCCACATCGGTGAAGGCGGCGAGCAGGTCCACGAGGGCCGGGTAGGCCTCCCAGCCGGCCTGCAGCAGCGGGGCGAGGTCGTCCTGGCTGAACTGGGTCTCGGCGAGCGGCGCGAGCATCCCCGCCGCGGCGTGGGTGGCCCCGGCCACGGCGTGCGGGCGCCCGGCGGCGTCCAGCTCGGGGGCGATCAGGGTGACGGCGTGGCCTGCGGCACGCAGACGCACGGCGGCGGTGAGGCCGATGATCCCGGCCCCGACGACGGCCACGTGCACGGACCGGTCCTCCTCACGGCGGCATGACCCGCATCGAGTGGTGATGGTCGGCCGCGCCGGCGCGGTGCGCCCCTGCGGCCCTCTCAGCCCGGCGTGTGCGGCCCGGGCTCCCATGGAACAGCGGCCAGTCTGCCACAGTGGGCGCATGCACTCCCCCGATCCGCTCCTGATGACCGCGGCCGGCCGCGACGACGGCGGCACCGGCCCCGGCGCGCGCCGCCGCGCCCGCCTCGCCGCCTCCCGGCTGTACGTCTGCACCGACCTGCAGCGGTTCCTGCGCCCGGACGGCACGCTCGACACGGCCGCGTTCGCCGACTTCTGCGCGGCGGCGTTCCGCGGCGGAGTAGACGTGATCCAGGTGCGGGACAAGGCCGTGGACGTGGCGGTCGAGCTGGCCGCGTTCGCCACGCTCGTCCCGCTGGCCCGGGAGCACGGGGCGCTCTCGGCCGCCAACGACCGCGCCGACGTCGCCGCCCTGGCCGGGGTGGACGTGTTCCACACGGGCCAGACCGACCTGACCACCGCGCAGTGCCGCGCCCTGCTGGGCCCGGACGTGGTGCTCGGCCGCTCGTGCCACACCGAGGCGCAGGTGCGCGGCGCCCGCGCGGAGGACGGCCTGGACTACTTCTGCACGGGGCCGGTGTGGGCGACGCCCACGAAGCCGGGCCGGGCCGCCGTCGGACTGGAACTGCCGACCCTCGCCGCACGCCTGGACGCGGAGGACCCGGCGGGGGCGCGGCCGTGGTTCGCCATCGGCGGCGTCGACGCGGACCGGCTGCCCGAGGTCCGCGCGGCCGGGGCGGAACGGATCGTGGTGGTCCGCGCCGTGACGCAGGCCGAGGACCCCGAGGCCGCGGCCCGGACCCTGCGCGCGGGCCTGCCCGGCTGACGCGCCCCGCGGGGAGGTCACGGACGGGCCGTCCTGATGGTGTAGAGTCGACGAGTCCGCAACGCGCTCGACGCGTCGCGACCCCCGCCTCCGTAGCTCAGGGGATAGAGCGTCTGCCTCCGGAGCAGAAGGCCGCAGGTTCGAATCCTGCCGGGGGCACGAGCGAACAGAGCCGGACCCCCGTGGCGACACGGTGGTCCGGCTCTTCTGCGTTCTGCGGACCCGGACGCTCGAGCGGAGCGGGAGGTCCGGGTCACCGGCATTCGAGGCGGGAAATCGACCTCATAGGACGTCCCGAGGTGCGTATTCGCCGGATTTCCCGCCTCGAACGTGTCGAAGCCCGGAGGTCCCGCCCTCAGCCCCGCTGCGCATGACCGTGGTCGACGGGCCCGTGCCACGTCGGCCGCGAGGCGTCCCCGACCGCGAGCGCCTCCCCCGCCCGCATCGCGTCGGCCAGCCACGGCTTGGCCCGCTCGAGTGCGTCGTCCCAGCTCAGGCCCGCCCCGGCCAGCGTGGCCAGGGCCGAGGAGAGGGTGCAGCCGGTGCCGTGCGAGGCGCGGGTCGTCACGCGCGGGCCGCGCACCTCGTGCACGGCCCCGCCCACGCGCACGACGGCGTCCGGCACCTCCGCCGCTGCGGCCTCGGGCGCCTCGGTCTCGTCCAGGTGCCCGCCCTTGAGCAGCACCGTCACCCCGTGCTCGGCGGCCAGGCCCCGCGCCGCGTCGAGGGCGGCGTCCCAGTCCGTCGCGTCCCGCCCGGTCAGCCGGGCCAGCTCGGGCAGGTTGGGTGTCACCAGGTGCGCCACCCGCAGCAGCCGGGCCCACGCGGCGCGCCCGTCGTCGTCGCCGACCGCGGTGAGGGCGTCCCCGCTCGAGGCCACCATGACCGGGTCCAGCACGACGACGGCGGGCCGGGTCTCCTCGAGCCAGCCGGCGACGGCCCGCATGAGCTCCACCGTGCCGAGCATGCCGATCTTCACGGCGTCCACGGCGATGTCGGCGGCGACCGAGTCGAGCTGGGCGCGCACCACGTCCACCGGCAGCGGGTGGACGGCCTGCACGCCCTGCGTGTTCTGGGCGGTGATCGCGGTGATCGCGGTCATCCCGTAGCCGCCCCACGCGGCGATGGTCTTCAGGTCGGCCTGGACACCGGCGCCGCCGCCGGAGTCGGAGCCGGCGATGCTGAGCACACGGGGGACGGCGGAGGTCATGCGGGGGCTCCTTCGGGTCGGGGCGGATCGGCCGCCCGGGCCGGGCCGATCCCGCCCATGAGAATGTAGTCGCATGTCCCACGTCACAGAGAGCTCTCCCGCGCACCCCGGCCGAGCCGAGGAGTCGGCGCCGCTGCGGCCGACCTCCCCGCTCGGGATCGCCGCCACGTTCATCGGCACCACCATCGGCGCCGGGTACGCCTCGGGCAACGAGATCCTGCAGTACTTCGTGAGCTTCGGCCTCTGGGGCGGCACGGGGGCGCTCGTGATCGCCGGCGCGCTGTTCTTCCTGCTCGCGGTGATCGTGCTGCGGCTGGCGCAGAAGCTGCGGACCACGGACATCCACCGGATCGTGAACCCCACGACGTCGCGCGTGCCCACCTGGTTCGCGGACCTGTCCATCACCACGTCCCTGCTGGGGACGCTGGTGATCATGCTGGCCGGGGCCGGGGCGGCGGTGCACACCGCGTTCGGGCTGCCCTCGCTCGTGGGCTCGCTGGTGATGGCCACCGTCTGCGTGGTCTCGGTGCTGGCCGGCATCACGGGCCTCGTGCGCGTCCAGGCCGTGGTGGTCCCCCTGATCATCGTGGTCGCCGTCGGCGTCGCGGTGTGGGGGTTGGCGAACCCGGGGGCCGCGGTGGACGACGTCGCCGCGCTCGTGACCTCGTCCCCGCTGATCAACCAGTGGTGGCTCTCGGGCGTGCTGTACGTGGCCTTCAACATCCAGCTGGCCTACGCGGTGCTCGCCCCGATCGGCGAGGAGAGCTCCTCGTCGGGCCGCTCCCTCGTCGCCGGGGCCGGGCTCGGGGCCCTGGGCCTCGTGGTGATGGCCGGCGCGGTGATGGCCGCGATGACCGCCCACGCCCAGCTGATCGGCCGCGCCGAGCTGCCCATGGTCGAGCTGGCCGCGATGATCGGCGGCTGGGCCGCCCTGCTGTACACGGTCGTCCTGCTGCTGGCGCAGTTCACGACGGCGGTCTCGTGCCTGTACGGCGGGGTGGAGCGCATCGCCCTGCTGTCCTCGATGCGCCGCGTGCCGGGCTGGGTCATCGCCGTCGTCACGGCCCTGGCCGCCACCCTGCTCTCGAGCGTCGGCTTCTCCGACCTCGTGGGCACCGTCTACCCCGTCCTCGGCTACGCCGGCCTCGTCATCATCGTGATGCTGGTCGTGACGTGGATCGTCGAGCGCTCCACGGTACGCCGCCGGGCGGCCCGCGCGGCGCGCGCCTGAGCGCCCGGCCGCATGGCCGGACGGCGGACGGTGAGGCGCCGCGGGGGACGTGCTAGGGTCGCTCGCATCCCACGGGAGCCCCACGGCACGGGGCTGAGACCGGGCTGACGCCGCCCGGAGACCGTCTGAACCTGTCCGGGTCATTCCGGCGAAGGAAGAAGGAGCAGCGGCCATGTCCGTTTCCGAGCGCACCCCCCTGCCCGCAGCCGAGTCGACGGCCGAGGTCGTCGCCGAGGAGAACTACCCCACGCACCGTCTGGGATGGCTCGAGGACGCCGAGCACGGCATCCGCGTGCCCGTCACCGAGGTCCACCAGGACGACTCCCCCGACGGCACGCCCAACGCGCCCCTGACCGTCTACCGCACCATGGGCCCGGGCTCCGTGCCCGAGCGCGGCCTGCCGGCCCAGCGCGCCGAGTGGATCCGCGCCCGCGGCGACGTCGAGGAGTACGAGGGCCGCGAGCGCGACCTGCTCGACGACGGCCGCTCGGCCGTGCGCCGCGGCGCCGCCTCACAGGAGTGGGCCGGCGAGCGCCGCCCCCCGCTGCGCGCCAAGGAGGGCGCGCGCGTCACCCAGATGCACTACGCCCGGCGCGGCGAGATCACCCCGGAGATGCGCTACGTCGCCCTGCGCGAGGGCGTGGACGTGGAGCTGGTGCGCTCCGAGGTCGCGGCCGGCCGCGCCATCATCCCGGCGAACGTGAACCACCCCGAGTCGGAGCCGATGATCATCGGCAAGGCGTTCGCCGTGAAGGTCAACGCGAACATCGGCAACTCGGCGGTGACGTCGTCGATCGCCGAGGAGGTCTCGAAGCTGCAGTGGGCCACCCGCTGGGGCGCGGACACCGTGATGGACCTGTCCACGGGCGACGACATCCACACCACCCGCGAGTGGATCCTGCGCAACTCCCCCGTGCCGATCGGCACCGTGCCGATCTACCAGGCCCTCGAGAAGGTCGGCGGCGACCACCAGGCCCTGACCTGGGAGATCTTCCGCGACACCGTGATCGAGCAGTGCGAGCAGGGCGTGGACTACATGACCGTGCACGCCGGCGTGCTGCTGCGCCACGTGCCGCTGTCCGCGGACCGCGTGACCGGCATCGTCTCCCGCGGCGGCTCGATCATGGCCGGCTGGTGCCTGGGCCACCACAAGGAGAACTTCCTCTACGAGAACTACGACGAGCTCTGCGAGATCTTCGCGCGCTACGACGTCGCGTTCTCCCTGGGCGACGGCCTGCGGCCGGGCTCCGTGGCCGACGCCAACGACGCCGCCCAGTTCGCCGAGCTCGACACGCTGGCCGAGCTGACGGAGCGGGCGTGGGCGTACGACGTCCAGGTCATGGTGGAGGGCCCCGGCCATATCCCGCTGCACCTGGTGCGGGAGAACGTGGAGCGCCAGCAGGAGCTGTGCAAGGGCGCCCCGTTCTACACGCTCGGCCCCCTCGTCACGGACATCGCCCCGGCGTACGACCACATCACCTCGGCCATCGGCGCCACCGAGATCGCCCGCTACGGCACCGCGATGCTCTGCTACGTCACGCCCAAGGAGCACCTGGGCCTGCCGAACCGGGACGACGTGAAGACGGGTGTGATCACCTACAAGATCGCCGCGCACGCCGCCGACGTCGCCAAGGGCCACCCCGGCGCCCGCGACCGCGACGACGCCCTGTCCAAGGCGCGCTTCGAGTTCCGCTGGCGCGACCAGTTCGGCCTCGGCCTGGACCCGCAGCTCGCCGAGGAGTACCACGACGAGACGCTGCCGGCCGAGCCCGCCAAGACCGCCCACTTCTGCTCGATGTGCGGGCCGAAGTTCTGCTCCATGCGCATCAGCCAGGACATCCGCAGCGAATTCGGCGGCGCGTCCGAGCAGGCGCGGATCGCCGAGGCCGGCATGGCCGCCAAGTCCGCGGAGTTCCGGGCCGCCGGCGGGTCCGTGTACCTGCCCGAGCCGAGTCTGCGCCGGCCCGAGGGGGACGCGGTGCTCGCGAGGGACTGAGCGGCCCGTGCCGCGGCGCGGGGGCCAGGGTGCCGGCCTTGAGCACCTCCCCCGCGCGCGGCGCGAGCCTGCCCTCGCCGGTCGGCCTGCCCTGGGCGCGCTCCCGGCTGGCGTGGCCCCGACCGCGGTCGCCCCCAGCATCTCCCCCCCTCGCCGCACGTGCCGCTGCGGGCCGGGCGGCTCGAGTGACGAGGTCCGGCCGCGCCTCCTGCACAGGTGTCCGCAGACGGCGTTGCGTCCCCGGGCGTCGCGTTCCGGCTCCGGATGTCCGGGGCCGCTCTTAGGCTCGGGTGCATGAGCGCGCACCACGCCGACGACGGCCTCCCCGCCCCCGTCTCCACCCTCGCCGAGGATCCACCGGCCGACGGGCGACAGGCGCCGCCGAGTGGCGTCGTCGTGGGTGAGGACGGGCGGGCCCGCCCGCCGTGGGCGGCACGGGATCCGCTGCTGCGGGAGTACTACGACACGGAGTGGGGCCTGCCCGTCACGGACGAGCGGGGCCTGTTCGAGCGCCTCGTGCTCGAGGCGTTCCAGTCGGGCCTGAGCTGGCGGACCGTCCTGGCCAAGCGGCCGCGGTTCCGGGAGGTGTTCGCGGGCTTCGACCCGGACGCCGTCGCGGCGTTCGGGGACGCGGAGGTCGAGGCACTGCTGGCGGACCCCGGCATCATCCGGAACCGGCGCAAGATCGAGGCCGCGGTCGCGAACGCACAAGCCGTCGTCGGGATGCGCGGCGAGCGGTTCGCCCCGCTGCACCCGGGCGCCCCCGGCGCGGGCCCGGCCTGGCACGGCGACGGCGACCGGCCGGCCCGCGGTCTGCCGGGGCTGGTCTGGGCGCACCAGCCTGCCGCGACCCCACGGCCGGAGACGGTGGCCCAGGTCCCCTCGACCTCGGACGAGTCGCGCGCGCTCGCGAGGGCGCTGAAGGCGCACGGCTGCCGATTCGTGGGGCCGACCACGTGCTTCGCCCTGCTGGAGGCCGCCGGGATCGTGGACACCCACCTTCTCGGCTCGTGGCGAAGAGGGGCGTCCGGGATCTGGGAGTGAGCGGGGGCCTCCGGCAGGATGGGGAGCTCAACGCAGGACGTCCACACGAAAGGGTGACGACTGATGACCACCACCTCCGCCTCTCAGGGCTACCGCACGATCAACCCGGCCACCGGGGAGCTGCTGAAGTCCTTCGACAACGCCACGGATCAGCAGATCGCCGACGCCCTCGACGCCTCGCAGGCCGCCTACGAGCAGTGGTCCCGGAAGTCGGTGGCCGAGCGCGCCGCCGTCGTGAAGCGGATCTCCGAGCTGCTGGCCGAGCGGTCCAAGGACATCGCCGCGGTGATCACCACGGAGATGGGCAAGTCCCTCGGCGCGGCGGTCGGCGAGGTGCGCTACGGCGCCCAGATCTTCGGGTACTACGCGGACGAGGCCGAGGAGCTGCTCGCGGACCAGCCGATCAAGCAGTTCTCCGGGCAGGAGGCGTTCGTCCAGCGGCTGCCGCTCGGCCCGCTGCTGGGGATCATGCCGTGGAACTTCCCGGTGTACCAGGTGGCCCGTTTCGTGGCGCCGAACCTCGTGCTCGGCAACACCATCCTGCTCAAGCACGCCGAGATCAACCCGCAGGTGGCGCAGCTGCTGGAAGAGCTCTTCACCGAGGCCGGACTGCCGGAGGGCGTGTACCAGAACGTGTTCGCCACCCACGACCAGATCTCCACGATCATCGCCGATCCGCGCGTGCAGGGCGTGTCCCTCACCGGTTCGGAGCGGGCCGGCGCCGCCGTCGCCGAGCAGGCCGGCCGGCACCTCAAGAAGGTCGTCCTCGAGCTCGGCGGCTCCGATCCGTACATCGTGCTCTCCGCGCCGGACGCCCGCGCCGCCGCCCGCGACGCACTGGCCACCCGGATGGGCAACTGGGGCCAGGCCTGCAACTCGAACAAGCGCATGATCGTCATGGAGGACCTCTACGACGACTTCGTGGACGAGCTGGTCCAGCGCTCCTCGGAGATGAAGCCCGGCGACCCGACCTCGCGCGACGCCGACGTCTACGGCCCGCTGTCCTCCGAGTCCGCGGCCGACGGGCTCGCCGAGCAGATCGCCGAGGCCAAGCAGGCCGGCGCCACCGTCCACGTGGGCGGCGAGCGCACCTCCGGCCCCGAGGGCGAGGGCTTCTACGTCTCCCCGGCCGTGATCACGGACGTGGACCAGGAGAACCCCGCCTACACGCAGGAGCTGTTCGGCATGGCCTCCGTGGTCTACAAGGTGTCCTCCGCCGAGGAGGCCGTGGCGCTGGCCAACGACTCCCAGTACGGTCTCGGCGGCGCCGTGTTCTCCACGGACCTGGACGAGGCCAAGCGCGTGGCCGACCAGCTCGAGGTGGGCATGGCGAACGTGAACCTCGCCTCCGCCGCCGGCGCGAATCTGCCCTTCGGCGGCGTGAAGCGCTCGGGCTTCGGCCGCGAGCTCGGCCCCCTGGCCCTGGACGAGTTCGCCAACAAGCGCCTGTACGCGGTGCAGGGCCCCCTGGAGGGCTGACCCGGGGCCGGGTCGGCCGGGCGGGTCTCCCGCTCCGGCCGGCCCGTCGGCCCCTCAGCCGCGCAGCGGGACGGTCGCCAGCACCTCGTGCAGCGGCCCGCCGGACCGGCCCTCGCCGAGCCGGGACGCCACGACCTCGACCTCGTCCGCGGTCCACTCCGGCCCGCGGTACACGGCGAGCGCGTGCACGGCCTCGGCCAGCAGGACGGTGGCCGGCGCCGGCGGACGGGGCTCGCCCCGCCTCCGACCCCGAGGTCGGGGCGCGGCGCCCGAGGCCCGCGCCACGGTGAGGTGGGCGCGCCGGCGGTCCCGGCCGTCGTCGTCGGCGAGCCAGGGCTCCGCCAGGAGCGCGCCGAGCTCCCGGACCTGCCCACCCACCCCCACCCAGAGCGTGCGGTGCGAGAACTCCCCCGCTCCGGCCAGGTGCAGGTCCAGCGGGCCATGTCCCGCCGCGATGCGGCCGGCGACGGCGACGACGTCGTCCACGGCGCCGGCGGGCACCTCCGGGTGGAACGCCAGCGTCAGGTGCCGCTGCTCCGGCTCGGTCCAGCACAGCGCGCGTCCGGCCCGGTCCCGGACGCCGTCGAGGGCCGGCTCGAGGTGGTCGAGCGCGGCCCTCGGCGGACGGATCGCGAGGAAGAGCCTCACGCCTGCGCGCGCGGATCCGCGGCGGCTGCGGTCGAGCCCCCGGCGGCGTCGCGCGTCATGGCGGCCGGGGCCACGTCCGGGTCCGGCTCGCGGCCGGCCACGATGTCGATCGCGCCGGTGAACTCGGCGTCGATCCGCCGCTGCACCCGGCGCGAGCGCTGGGTCACGAGGGACACCACCACACCCACCACGAAGGCGGCGACGAAGCCCGGCAGCAGCTCGTACAGGCCGAACCACTCCCACGTCTCGGCACTGGCCTCGGACCACACCCAGGCGACGGCGGCGCCGGTGACCATGGCGGCCATCGCCCCCCACGAGGTGAACCGCGGCCAGTACAGGGCGAGCAGGATCACAGGGCCGAAGGCGGCGCCGAAGCCGGCCCACGCGAAGGAGACGAGCTCGAGCACGGAGGAGTCCGGGTCGAGGGCGAGCAGCCCCGCCACGAGCGCCACCACCAGCACGCCGATGCGTCCGAGCCACAGGGTGAACGTCGGGGAACCGGTGCGCCCGCGCAGCATGTAGAGGTCCTCCACCAGGGCGGAGGAGCACACGATCAGCTGCGAGGAGAGCGTGGACATGATCGCGGCGAGGACGGCGGCCAGCACCAGGCCGGCCACGAACGGGTGGAACATGATCGAGGCCAGCACCAGGAACACGGTCTCCGGGTCCTCGAGCGTGGTGCCGGGGTTGGCCTGGAAGTAGGCGATGCCCACGAGGGCCACCATCACGGCACCGAACACGGACAGCGCCATCCAGCCGATGCCGACGCGCCGGGCGACGGCCGCGTCGTGCGGGGTGCGCAGGGCCATGAAGCGGACGATGATGTGCGGCTGGCCGAAGTAGCCCAGGCCCCAGGCGAGGGAGGACAGGACGCCGATCAGCGTTGCGTTCTCGAACATCGAGAAGTGGTTCACTCCGCCGCCGGCGGCGTCGGCGGCGCGGATGCCCTCGACGACGGCGTCCCAGCCTCCCATGGTCAGGATCACGACGATGGGTACGGCCAGCAGCGAGAGGAACATGAGGACGCCCTGGGCCACATCCGTCAGCGAGGCGCCGAGGAAGCCGCCGAACAGGGTGTAGAGCACCGTGATGCCCGCGACCACGAGCATGCCGGTGAGGTAGTTGATGCTGATGCCCTGGGCGTAGAAGGACTCGGGGCCGAAGGTCGACTCGACGAACTTGCCGCCGGCCACCATGCCCGAGGAGACGTAGAAGGTGAAGAACACGAGGATGATCAGGCCGGCCACGATCCGCAGGATGTGCGTGCGGTCCTTGAACCGGTTCTCGAGGAAGGACGGGATCGTGATCGAGTTCCCGGCCACCTCGGTGTAGGAGCGCAGGCGGGGGGCGACCACGCGCCAGTTCACCCACGCGCCCACGGTCAGGCCGACCGCCATCCAGCCCTCGACCAGGCCCGCGGCGTAGATCGCGCCGGGCAGGCCCATCAGGAGCCAGCCGGACATGTCGGACGCACCCGCGGAGAGCGCCGCGACGGACGGCTTCATGTCGCGTCCGGCGAGCATGTAGTCGTCGAGGTCGGTGTTCTTGCGGGAGGCGTACAGGCCGATCGCGATCATCGCGAGGAAATAGAGGCCGATCGCCGCCAACAGGAAGACGGTGTTCGTGTCCATGGGCTCCAGAGAATCACATCCGGACTCTCAGCCCCAGTCCCAGGTCCGTCCCAGATTCGCCCCGTCCGGGTCGGCCCGGGCCCCCGCGCGCCTAGGATGGAGGCCGTCATGACGCAGACTCCCCCGCCCTCCACGCCCGCCGCGCAGCCGTCGGCGACGCCCCACGACGCCGTCGCGATCACGTTCCCCGAACACCTGCCGGTGGCGGAGCGTCGCGAGGAGATCATGGCCGCGATCCGCGACCATCAGGTGGTGATCGTCGCGGGCGAGACCGGCTCGGGCAAGACCACGCAGCTGCCGAAGATGTGCCTGGCCCTCGGGCTCGGGGAGGCCGGCTCGATCGGCCACACCCAGCCCCGGCGCATCGCCGCCCGCTCCGTGGCCGAGCGCATCGCGCAGGAGCTGGGCGAGGAGATCGGGCAGACGGTCGGCTACCAGGTCCGCTTCACGGCGCAGACCTCGAAGGCGACCCGGGTCAAGGTCATGACGGACGGCATCCTGCTGGCCGAGATCCCCCATGACCCGCAGCTGCGCCGCTACTCCGTGATCATCGTGGACGAGGCCCACGAGCGCAGCCTCAACATCGACTTCCTCCTGGGCTACCTGCGCAACCTGCTGCCCCAGCGCCCGGACCTGAAGGTGATCATCACCTCGGCCACCATCGACCCGGAGCGCTTCGCCCGACACTTCGGCCGGCCGCTGGCCGAGGGCGAGGACCATGCGGACGCGGTGGAGGCCGACGACGGCGGCCGCGTGGTCCCGGCGCCGATCATCGAGGTCTCGGGGCGCACCTACCCCGTCGAGATCCGCTACCGGCCGCTGACCGACGAGCCCTCCCCCGACGACCCCGAGGACGATGCGGACGACGCCGCCGAGACCCGCGACCCCCTCGACGCGATCGGCGACGCCGTCCTCGAGCTGGCCTCCGAGCCGCCGGGCGACATCCTCGTGTTCCTGCCGGGCGAGCGGGAGATCCGCGAGGCCGCGGACCACCTGACCGGCGTCGTCGCCGGCACCACGCGCCTGGCCGGCACGGAGATCCTGCCGCTGTTCGGCCGCCTGTCCATGGCGGAGCAGCACCGCGTGTTCGGCCGCGCCGGGGCCGGGGTGCGCCGGCGGATCGTGCTGGCCACGAACGTCGCCGAGACCTCCCTGACCGTGCCGGGCATCAAGTACGTGATCGACACGGGCACCGCGCGCATCTCGCGGTACTCGCACCGCACCAAGGTGCAGCGCCTGCCGATCGAGCGTGTCTCCCAGGCCAGCGCGAACCAGCGCTCGGGCCGGTCCGGCCGCACCTCGGACGGCATCGCGATCCGCCTGTACTCGGAGGAGGACTACCTCTCCCGCCCCGAGTTCACGGACCCGGAGATCCTGCGCACCTCCCTGGCCTCGGTGATCCTGCAGATGCTGTCCCTCGGTGTGGCCCGCACCCCGGGCGACGTCAAGGAGTTCCCCTTCGTCCAGCCCCCGGACGGCCGTCAGGTCACCGACGGCGCCACCACGCTCACCGAGCTCGGGGCGCTCGAGGCCGGCGGCGCCCGCGCGGGCACCATCACCCGGGTCGGACGCCGCCTGGCCCGTCTGCCGGTGGACCCCCGGCTGGGCCGCATGATCCTCGAGGCCGGTGAGCGCGGCTGCGTCCGGGAGGTCATGGTGATCGCCGCGGCCCTGACCATCCAGGACCCCCGCGAGCGCCCCACGGAGCAGCGTGAGGCCGCGGACGAGCTGCACCGCCGGTTCGCGGACGAGAACTCGGACTTCTCCGCGATCCTGAACCTGTGGGCCTACCTGCGCGAACGGCAGCAGGAGCTCTCCGGCTCCCAGTTCCGGAAGCTGTGCCGCCGCGAGCACATCAACTGGCTGCGCGTGCAGGAGTGGCAGGACCTGGTGCGCCAGCTGCGCCAGCTCGCCAAGGACGTGGGCCTCACCGTCGAGGCCGGACCCGTGGACCCGGTGGGCCGGCACGAGGCGGTGCACAAGTCCCTGCTCACCGGCCTGCTCGCGCAGATCGGCGCCTACGACGAGCGCCGTCGCGAGTACGCGGGCGCCCGCGGCACCCGTTTCGCCGTGTTCCCCGGCTCCGCCCTGTTCAAGAAGCGCCACCCGTTCGTCATGGCCGCCGAGCTCGTGGAGACCTCACGGCTGTGGGCGCGCACGGTGGCCCGGATCGAGCCGGAGTGGGCCGAGGAGGTCGCCGGCCACCTCGTCAAGCGGGCCTACAACGAGCCGCACTGGTCGCGGCGGGCGGGCTCCGTCGTCGCGCGCGAGAAGGTGACGCTGTTCGGCGTCACCCTGATCCCGGACCGCTCGGTCCGGTACGGCCGCATCGACCCGGAGCTCTCCCGCGAGCTGTTCATCCGGCACGCCCTCGTGGAGGGCGACTGGCGCACGCGCCACCGGTTCTTCGCCCGCAACCGGGCCGCGCTCGAGGAGGTCGACGCCCTCGAGACGCGCCTGCGCCGCCGCGACCTGCGGATCGGGGACGAGGACCTGTTCGCCTTCTACGACGCGCGGATCCCGGCGAACGTCGTCTCCGAGCGGCACTTCGACGCGTGGTGGAAGAAGGCGCGCCAGGAGCAGCCGGACCTGCTGGACCTCGACGTCGCCGCCCTGCTCACCGCCGACGCCGAGGACCTGGACACCGACGCGTTCCCCACCACGTTCTCGTATCCGATGCCCGGCGGCGACGTGGAGCTCGACCTCGAGTACACGTTCGACCCGACCGGCGCGGCCGGCACCGACGGCGTGACCGTGGCCGTGCCGATCCTGCTGCTCAACCAGGTCTCCCCCGGTCCCTTCGCATGGCTGGTCCCCGGCCTGCGGGTCGAGCTCGTCACCGCCCTCATCAAGGCGTTGCCCAAGGCGGTGCGCAAGAACCTCGTGCCCGCCCCGGACGTGGCCCAGCAGCTCGTGGCGGACCTCGAGGCCCACGCCGACCCGCTGCGGGACGAGCTGCCGGAGGCGCTGTCCGCGGCCGTGCGTCGGGTGCGCGGCGTGGTGGTGGAGCCCGGACTGTGGGCCCCGGACGCGGTGCCCCTGCACCTGCGGATGGACTACCGCGTCGTGGACGCCCGCGGCGCCGTGATGGGCGCCGGCCAGGACCTGCCCGCGCTGCAGGCCCGGCTCGCGCAGGCCAACCGCTCCGCGATCGCCGCCCGGCTCGCCGGCACCGACGACCCCGCCTCGGCCCGGCCGGGGCCGCGCGGCACGGGCCGCGGCGGCCGGGCCCAGGCCGACGCGCGGGCCGGGGCCGAGGGACGCCGTCGCCCGGAGGGCCCCGGGCGGTCCGGCGCGACGCCGGCCTTCGAGGAGCGGCACAGGCTGACCTCGTGGAGCATCGGCACGGTGCCGAAGACCGTCTCCACCGCGGCCGGGGCGCGCGGCCCCGCCATCACGGGCTACCCGAGCCTGGTGCCCGAGACCACGCCCGACGGCGGCCCCGCGGCCGGCCTGACCGTGGCCCGGTCCGCGGAGGACCAGGCGGCCTGGCACCGGGCCGGGGTGATCCGGCTGCTGCTGGCCACCCTGCCCAGCCCCCAGCGCTACGTGCTGGACCACCTGGACAACAGGGAGAAGCTCACCTTCACCCAGAACCCGCACGGCTCGGTGGACTCCCTCGTCGCGGACTGCACCCAGGCCGCCGTGGACCGTCTCGTCGGGGACGAGCTGCCGTTCGACGAGGCCGCGTTCCGCGCCCTGTTCGACCGGGTGCGGGCCGACCTGATCGACACGGTCTTCGCCGTCACGTCCCTGGTGGAGCAGGTGCTCTCCCGGGCCGCGCAGGTGCGACGCCGGCTCAAGGGCTCGGTCTCGCTCGCCCTCGCACCGGCGCTGTCGGACGTGAAGGCACACCTCGAGCAGCTCGTGTTCCCCGGCTTCGTGGCCGCCACGGGCTGGGAGCGGCTGCAGCACCTGCCGCGCTACCTGCAGGGCATGCTGACGCGCCTGGACCGGCTGGACGCCGGCGGCCACCTGCAGCGCGACGGGCAGCACATGGCGGTGGTGCAGGGGCTCGAGGACGAGTTCGACGCCGCGGTCGCGGCCCACCGCGCCCGGTTCGCGGGCACGCCCGTGCCCGCGGAGCTGGAGCGGGTGCGCTGGCTCATCGAGGAGCTGCGCGTCTCCTTCTTCGCCCAGGAGCTGGGCACGGCGGTCTCGGTCTCCGAGAAGCGGGTGCGTCAGGCGCTCGCCCGGGCCACGCGCGCCTGAGCCGGGCCCGGGCGGCGCGGGCCGTCAGTCCTGCGGGACGACCTCGCCGTGGCCCAGGTCCCGCAGGGCCGCGCGGAGGCGGGCGGCGGCGTCGTCCAGGTCCGCCGGATCGGGGGCGTTGTCCACGCGGGCCAGGTCGAAGTCGGCGAGCGAGGTGGAGGGCCACACGTGCACGTGCAGGTGCGGGATCTCATAGCCGGCGATCATGAGCCCCGCCCGGCGGGCGGAGAACGCCGCCACCTGCGCCTTGCCGATCTGCTGGGCGACCGTCGTCAGGTGCGTGACCAGCGCCGGGTCGACCTCCACCCATTCGTCCACCTCCGCACGGGGCACCACGAGCGCGTGCCCCGGCTGGAGCGGCGCGGCGGACAGGAACGCGACGCACGTCTGGTCCTGCCACACGAAGCGGGCGGGCAGCTCGCCGGCGATGATCCTGCTGAAGACGGTGGCCATGGGGGGTCCTCCTGGGGGTCGGCGGGGCGGGGCCCCGGGGCTCGTCAGTCCCGGCCGGACGCGCCGTCGGGCTCGGGGCCGACCGCGACGGCGTTGGACGGGTCCTGGACCCATGCTGACCACGAACCCGGGTAGAGCGCCACTCCGGGTCGCCCCGCGACGGCCAGGGTGAGCACGGCGTGCGCCGCGGTGATGCCCGAGCCGCAGTACACGGCCACGGGAGTGGCGTCGTCCACGCCGACGGCGTCGAACCGCTCCGCCAGCTCCGCGGCGGGCCGCAGGCGGCCGTCCTCGGCGATGCTCTCCGCCGTGGGCACGTTCCGCGCCCCGGGGATGTGCCCGGCCACGGGGTCGAAGGGCTCGACCTCCCCGCGGTACCGCTCGGCCGCCCGCGCGTCGAGGAGCAGACCGCCGGAGGCCATCGCCTCGGCGCCGGCCGTGTCCACGACGGGCATCCGGCCCCACGACGGCCGGGCGGTGCCGGGCACCGGGATGACCTCGCCGGGCTGCAGGGGCAGGCCCGCGGCGCGCCACGCCTCGAGGCCGCCGTCCAGGAGCATGGAGTCCCGCAGCCCCGCGTGGCGCAGCAGCCACCAGGCGCGCGCGGCGGACAGGCCGTGGTCGTCGTCGTAGACCACGATGGTGTCGCCCTCGTCGATCCCCCACATCCGCACGGTCTCCGCGAACTGGCGCGCGTCCGGCAGGGGGTGGCGCCCCGCCGCCGGACCGGCGTGGCCGGCGAGCTGGCTGGGCAGGGAGACGTAGACGGCGCCCGGCAGATGGCCCTGGAGATAGGCGGCGTGGTCGGGCCCGCCCGCCGTGGCCCGGAACCGGACGTCGAGCAGGATCACCCGGTTCGGGCGGCATCGGCCCGGCTGGGCGTAGGCCGGGCCCTCGGGCACCGGCGGCAGGTCCTCGACGGGGGCCAGGCCGAGCCAGCCGGCCAGCACGTCCACCGTCACCAGGGTGGGCGGCTCGGCGGCCTCGGGGTCGACGCCGTCGGTGTCCGCGTCCGGGTCGCCGCCGGCGTCATGGGACGAGGACGGGGCCGCCGTGGGCGCCGGGACGACGCGGGCCTGCCCCTCGTCGACGACGATCAGCGGGTCGGGTCGATCGGGGGCGGCGCCGTCGCGGTCCGGGACAGGGGATGGGTCCGGGGTCTCGCTGTGCACCCGGACACCCTACTCCACGCCCCCTTCGGCGTCGCTGATAACCTGGAGGATGGCCCGCGCGGACCTGTTCCGGACCGTGCGGAGGAGGCGGCAGCCGCCGCAGAAGGAGTCGTGAGCACCGTGAGCGCCCCCGAGCCCAGCCCCCGTGCCGCCCGTCCCCGGGCGACCCGGCAGAAGGCCGCCGTCGACCGAGCCCTGGACCGCATCCCGGACTTCGTGAGCGCGCAGGAGCTCCATGCCCGCCTCCAGGACCAGGGCGAACGCGTCTCGCTGGCCACCGTGTACCGGACCCTGCAGCAGCAGCTCGACGACGGGCTCGTGGACGTGCTCCGCCGCGATGACGGCGAGTCCGTGTACCGCCGGTGCGAGGACGAGGGCCACCATCACCACCTGGTGTGCCGGAGCTGCTGGACCACCGTCGAGGTCACCGCCCCCCACGTCGAGGCGTGGGCCACCGCCGTCGCCGCGGAGCACGGCTTCACGGACGCGGACCACACGGTGGAGATCACCGGTGTCTGCGCCCGCTGCCGGACCGAGGGGCGCACCCGCGGGGCCTGACCATGACCATGGGCCGGGCCCCGGTCAGTGGCGGCGGCCGCCCGCGGGGTCGTCCAGGAAGTCCGCCGCGTCCTCGACCGCCGTGGAGGGCCCGTGCAGGGCGCCCCGGCCGTACGCGATGTCCAGGTTCTCGACCGTGAGCACGTCCCGCGGCGAGCCGGAGGCCACGACGCGCCCGCCCATCAGGACCACGTGGTCCGCCTCCGCGGCCTCGTCGAGATCGTGGGTCGTGTAGACCACGGACACCCCGCGCGTCGGCTCCTCGTGGAGGAGGTCGTCGATCGTGCGGGCGGAGACGATGTCGAGGCCCGTCATCGGCTCGTCGAGCAGCAGCACGTCGTGGTCCTGGGCGAGGCCCTGGGCCACGTAGGCGCGCTGGCGCTGCCCGCCGGAGAGCTGGTCGAGGTGCCGCCGCGCCAGGTCCGCGACCTGCATGCGCTCCATGGCGGCCCGCACGATGTCCCGGTCCTCCCTCCGGAACCGGCGGAACCACCCGAGCGTGGGGTACCGGCCCATCCCGACGACGTCGCGCACCGTCACCGGCACGCCCTGGGGCACGCCGATGGACTGCATCACGAAGGAGGTGCGCTGCGAGCGCCGGCGCGGGTCCTCGCCGAGTACCTCGAGCGCACCGGAGGCCGGGTCGCTCAGGCCCGCCAGGGCGGTCAGCAGCGTGGACTTGCCGGAGCCGTTGGGCCCGATCACCGCGATCAGCCGCCGGGCCGGCAGGGTGAAGTCGGAGGGTCGGACGGCCACGTGCGAGCCGTGGCGCAGTTCGAGCGCCCGGGCGACCGCGAGGGGAGGCGTGGCCGCCGCGGCGCCCGCGGGGAAGGACGCGTTCATCGGGCGACCTCCGCTCCGGGCAGGGCCACGACCGGCGTCTCCCGCTCACGCTGCGCGCGCGAGCGCACGTGCCGGCCCAGGAGCGCCAGCACGGCGGCGCGGACGGCGAGCACGACGAAGAACAGCAGGATCGGCATGAGCGCCATGGTGGCCGAACCCGCCGTGCCCAGCCGGTAGCTGAGGGTGAGCCCGGTGACGACGCACGCCGCGCCGATCACGACGGAGACGAGCATCATCTGGGGGACGCTGCGCGTCAGCAGCGCCGCCGTCGCGGGCGGTCCCACGAGGAGGCCGAACACGAGCACCGTGCCCACCGCCTGGAACGAACCGATCACGGCCGCGCCGATCATCACCAGCAGCAGCGTGTGCGTCAGCCCCGGCCGCATGCCCAGCGAGCGCGCCTTGACCTCGGAGAAGCTCAGCGCCAGCAGGGGCCGGTAGAGCAGCAGGGCCAGGGCGATCACCACGACGGCGATGACCGCCTGGGTCACGATGCCGTCCACGCTGACACCCAGCACATCGCCGAACAGGATCGACGTGAGCGAACCCGTGTAGGAGTCCGACTTGGAGATGATCACCACGCCCAGGGCCATCATCCCCACGAAGAGCAGGCCGATGGCCGTGTCCTCCTTGAGGGTGGTGGCCCGGTGCACCAGGGAGATGCCCGCCATCATGACGACGGCGGCCACCGCCGCACCGAGGTGGGGGCTGCCGCCGGTGACGACCGCCAGGGCGATGCCCGGCAGGACACCGTGCACGAACGCGTCCCCGAAGAAGCTCATCCCGCGCAGCACCAGCCACGTGCCCACGACCGAGCACATCACCACCGCGATGAGTCCGCCGACGAGGGCGCGCTGTTGGAAGCCCATCTGGAAGGGTTCGAGCAGCCAGTCCATCCTCAGCCCTCCAGCGCGTCGGCGAGGGTGCGGGCGTTGGCGAGCATGGCCTCGGCGTAGTCCGCCTCCGGGGTGTCCTTCGGGCCGACGCCGCTCTCGTAGACCTCGATGACCGGCAGGTTGCCGGCCTCCTCGGCCACGGTGTCCACGAGGCTGTTGCGCGCGCCCACGGACGTGATCACGGCGTCCGCGCCGCCGTCACGGATGGACCGGGCGAGCTCGGCGATCTCCTGAGAGGAGGGCTCGCCGTCGGTGGAGCCGCCCGGGACGACGACGCCGGACACGGTGAAGTCGTAGGCGTCGCTGAAGTAGCCGTAGGCGTCGTGGTCCGTGACCAGCGTGCGGCGGTCCTCCGGGACCCCGGCGAGGATCTCCCGGACCTGCGCGTCCGTCTGCTCGAGTTCCCCGCGGACGGTCGCGCCGCACTCGGCGAACCTCTCGTCACCCCGCTCCTGGGCGAGCGTGTCGCCCATCAGCTCGGCGGCCCTCGCCATGCGGGCGACGTCCATCCAGACGTGCGGATCCTCGGACCCGTGGTCGTGGCCCTCGTGGCCCGCCCCCTCCTCGGCGTGGTCATGGCCGCCGAAGGGCAGCGGATCCAGCTGGGGCGCCACCTCGACGACGGTCGCGCCGTCCGCCTCCGCGTTCGCGAGGGCGGACTCCATGCCGCCCTCGAGGCCGAGGCCGTTGGAGAACACGAGGCCGGAGGAGACCATGTCCTTCACCTGCGCGGACGAGGCGGAGAAGTCGTGCGGGTCGTCGCCGGGGCCCATCACCGTGGCGCTGCGGGCGTCGGCGCACGCGACCACGCGGTCGAGCACGGAGCCGAGCTGCGTCGTCGTGGCGACGGCCACGGGCGCGCCCGCGGCCGAGCCGGACCCGGAGTCCGCAGAGGCGCCCGCGGCCTGCGCGCCCGCGGAGTCGCCGCTGGTCCCGCCGCACGCGGCGAGGCTCAGGGTGAGCGCGGCGAGGGCACCGGTCAGGGCGGGCAGACGACGGCGGCGGAGCATGGGGCGACCTCGTTCGTGTCGGGGACGGTGCATGAAATCGGTTCTCAACAGTAGCACCGCGCCGACCGCGCGACGCTCACGCGGGCCGGAACCGACGTGGCGACTGCGTCACGTCGTTGATCTCCCCGACGAGCTCCTCGAGCACGTCTTCGAGGAAGAGGATGCCCGCGGTCTCGCCCTCGGGCGTGATGACCCGGGCGAGGTGGGAGCCCGTGCGCTGCATGAGCGCCAGGGCGTCCTCGACCTCGTCCTCGAGCCGCACGTTGGCCAGCGAGCGCACGCGCGTGAGCGGGATCGGCTCATCGTGTCCCGACGGGCCCACGGTGAGGACGTCCTTCAGGTGCAGGTAGCCGGTGTAGCCGCCGTCGGGGTCCTCGACCACGAACCGGGAGAAGCCCACGCGGCCCACGGTCCACTCGAAGTCGTGCGGCGTGATCCCCTCGGGGACGGTGACGACCCGCTCGAGCGGCACCATCACGTCCCCGGCCCGGTGGTCCGAGAACTCGAGGGCCGAGTGCAGCACGCCGGACTCGTCCTCCAGGGTGCCCGAGCGGGTGGACTCGGCCACGATCGACTGCACCTCCTCGAGCGTGTAGGAGGAGGCCACCTCGTCCTTCGGCTCGATGCGCAGGGCGTGCAGCACGAGGTTGGCCGTCCAGTTCAGCGCGGCCACGACGGGATGCAGCAGCTTCGAGAGCCACACGAGCGGCTGGGCCAGCAGCATCACGGCGCGGTCCGCGAACGAGACGGCGGCGTTCTTGGGCACCATCTCGCCCAGGGTCACGTGCAGGAAGGTGACCACCAGCAGCGCGAGCACGAAGGCGGTCACGTCCGCCGCCGCGGACGGGACCCCGAGGGCGGCCATCGGGACGACGAGCAGGTGGTGCAGCGCCGGCTCGGACACGTTGAGGATGAGCAGGGAGCACACCGTGATGCCGAGCTGGCAGACGGCCAGCATCTGGGAGACGTGCTCCATCGCGTAGAGCGCCACCTGGGCCTGGCGGGAGCCGGCCTCGGCCCGCGGCTCGATCTGCGCCCGGCGGGCGCCCATGACGGCGAACTCGCCCGCCACGAAGAAGGCGTTGGCGGCCAACAGGACCACCAGCCACAGCAGTCCGACGACGTCCCCGTTCATGCGCGCGTCTCCTCGTCCTCAGCGGCCGGGTCGAAGCGCACGCGCTCGATGCGGCGGCCGTCCATCCGCTCGACCGTCAGGGTGCCGCCGTCCACGTCCACCACGTCCCCGACCTCCGCCAGGCGCCCCAGTCGGGCCAGGATGTACCCGCCGACGGTCTCGTAGGCCCCGTCCTCCGGCACCACGAGGGCCGGGATCTGGGTCCGCACCTCGTCGGGCCGCAGCTCCGCCGGGAAGTACCAGCGGCCGGAGGCCGTCTGGAGGACCCCCGGGGTGACGCGGTCGTGCTCGTCCGCGACCTCGCCGACGATCTCCTCCACCACGTCCTCGAGCGTGACCACCCCTGCGGTGCCCCCGTACTCGTCCACGACGACGGCCATCTGCAGGTTCGCGTCGCGCAGCTCGGCCAGCAGCTGGTCCAGGTGCACGGTCTCCGGCACGCGGATGACCTCCGTCATCAGTGCACCGGCCTCGAGGTCGGCGCGGCGCTCCCGCGGCACGGCCACGACCTTCTTCACGTGCACCACGCCGCGGATGTCGTCCGAGGAGTCGCCGATCACGGGGAACCGCGAGTAGCCGGTGCTGCGGGCCAGGTCCAGGACCTCGGGCAGAGCCTGGTCCTCCCTCACCGTCTCCACGCGGATGCGCGGGGTCATCACGTCCGCGGCGGTGCGGTCCGCGAAGCGCAGCGTCCGGTCCAGGAACGTGGCGGTCTGCGCGTCGAGCGTGCCCAGCTGGGCCGAGCGGCGGACCAGCGAGGAGAGCTCCTCGGGGCTGCGGGCGCCGGAGATCTCCTCCTTGGCCTCGATGCCCACGCGGGCCAGCACGCCGTTGGAGAACCCGTTCAGGACCAGGATCGCCGGCTTGAACACGGTGCTGAACACGAGCTGGGGCCGGGCGAGTGCGCGGCCGATCGCCATGGGCTCGGCGATGGACATGTTCTTGGGGATCAGCTCGCCGAGGAGCATCGAGAGCAGGGTCGCCACGACCATCGCGACGACGAGCGAGACGGTGCCCACCACGCCGGCCGGCAGCCCCACCTGGAGCAGCAGCGGGTCGATGAGCCGGCTGATCGCCGGGTCCATCACGTAGCCGGTGAGCAGTGTGGTCAGAGTGATGCCCAGCTGGCACGCGGAGAGCTGGGTCGAGAGTGACTTGAGACAGCGCAGCAGGGGCTCGGCGCCGCGGTCACCCGCGTCCACCATGCGCTGCACGGTGGGCACGTCGATCGCGATCATGGCGAACTCGACGGCCACGAAGAACCCGGTGCCCACGATCAGGGCCAGGCCGAGGATCAGCAGGAGCCACTCCACCCGACCTCACCCCCTCGACGGCGGGCCGGGCGGCGGTGCGGGGCACCGGGACTGGAAGGCTCCGATCCGGCCGCGTCCGCGTGGGCGGACGAGCGGTCTGGCACACAGGTGTCAGGGTGATCCATAGTCCGCCCAGTATAGGGGCGTCAGGCCCCGGCGGAACGAGCAGGGGCATGCGGCCGCCTCACCACGACGAGGCGACCGGCCGGCCCTCCTCGTAGCCCGCCGCGGACTGCAGGCCGACGACGGCGCGCTCACGGAACTCCGCCAGGTCGTGGGCGCCGGCGTAGGTCAGCGACGAGCGCACACCGGACGTGATGGTGTCCAGCAGGTCCTCCACCGAGGGGCGGCGCGGGTCCACGTACATGCGCGAGGAGGAGATGCCCTCCTCGAACATCGCCTTGCGGGCCTTGGTGAAGGCGTCCTCGTGGCGGGTGCGGTGCTGGACCGCGCGGGCCGAGGCCATGCCGAAGCTCTCCTTGTACCGCCGACCGTCCGGACCGTGCACGAGGTCGCCCGGAGACTCGAGCGTCCCCGCGAACCACGAGCCGATCATCACCGAGCTGGCTCCGGCGGCCAGCGCGAGCGCCACGTCCCGCGGGTGCTTCACCCCGCCGTCCGCCCACACGCGTGCCCCGAGCTCGCGGGCCGCGGCGGCGCACTCCAGGACCGCCGAGAACTGCGGTCGGCCCACCGCGGTCTGCATGCGCGTGGTGCACATCGCGCCCGGGCCCACGCCCACCTTGACGATGTCCGCGCCCGCCGCGACCAGGTCCCGGACGCCGTCGCCGGAGACGACGTTGCCGGCCACCACGGGCACACCGGGGTCGAGGGCCCGCACGGCGGCGAGCGCATCCAGCATGGTCTGCTGATGACCGTGCGCGGTGTCCACGACGAGCACGTCGACGCCGGCCTCGACCAGGACGGCGGCCTTCTCCCCCACCGCCCCGTTGATGCCGACGGCGGCGCCGACGCGGAGCCGTCCGTCGTCGTCGAGACCGGGCGTGAACAAGGACGAGCGCAGCAGGCCCGCCGCGGTGACGACCCCGCGCAGCACGGGGGCGGCGGTGCCCACCGCCGGGTCCACGACGGGGGCCATCTCCTGGTGCGCGGCGTGCAGGCGCTCGAAGGCCGCCCGCAGCGCGTCCTTGTCCGGGGCGCCGTCCGTGCCGCCGAGCTCGGCGAGCGTGAGGGTGACCGCCGGCGGGTGCATGACGGAGGCGGCCGAGGTGAAGCGGTCCACGTCCTCGCAGTCCTGGGGGCGGACCACGCCGAGCAGCCCGCCGTGCGCGTCCACCACGCAGACGGCCCCGTGGTTGCGGCGGTCCACGAGGTGGAGCAGGTCCAGCACCGTGTCCTGCGGGCCGACGGTCAGGGCGGTGTCCGCCACGGGGTGGGCCGCCTTCACCCGACGCACGACGTCCCGGATCACGTCCGCCGGGATGTCCTGCGGCAGGATCCCGAGACCGCCGCGCCGGGCCATGGTCTCGACCATCCGGCGCCCGGTGACGGCGGTCATGTTGGCGGAGACCAGGGGGATGGTGGCGCCCGTGCCGTCATCCGGGGCGATGTCCACGTCCATGCGACTGGCGACGTCCGAGTGTGAGGGCACGAGGAAGACGTCGTTGTACGTCAGGTCGACGGCCGGGTCGGTGAGGAAGCGCATGGCGTCAGTCTCCCAGACGCGGCGGACGCCGTGAGGCCCCCGCGCGTCCGCCGGGAGCGGAGTCGAGCCGAGGCCGCGGCATTCCGACCGGGGGCGTCGAAGAACTATGATGTCTCGAGGCGTTCCCGGCCTCACGCGCGCCGCGCGGGTGGCCCGGCGCAGCACATCGCATCCCAAGGCTCAGGAAGAGGCGTTACACAGTGCCAGAACTCACGTCGGACCGGCTCGCACAGGAGTTCCCGGGGAACGAACGGCTGGTGGCCGAGATCTACCGGAAGTACCGCGAGGACTCCGGTTCCGTGGACCGGCAGTGGGCACAGATCTTCGCCCGTCTCGAGGCCAGCGCCCCCGCCGCCGAGGCCGAGCCGAAGGCCGCCGCCAAGACCGAGCCGAAGACCGCCGCCAAGGCCGAGCCGAAGGCCACCGCCAAGGTGACCGAGCCGAAGGCGGCGACCGCCCCGGCCCGGGGTGCGCAGCCCAAGGAGACCTCGGTCAGCACCGGCCCCAAGCCCAAGAAGACCCCGGCGGCCCAGGCGGTGCCCTCCGAGCCCGCCGACACCGCCACCACCACCGCGGACGAGAAGCAGGAGAAGGCCACCGTCCTCAAGGGCATGGCCAAGGCCGTGGCCACGAACATGGACGCCTCCCTATCCATGCCCACCGCCACCACCGTGCGCGACCTGCCGGCCAAGGTGCTGATCGACAACCGCGTGGTCATCAACAGCCACCTGGCCCGCACCCGCGGCGGCAAGGTCTCCTTCACCCACTTCATCGGCTACGCCGTGGTCCGCGCGCTCGCGGCCATGCCCTCGATGAACGTGACCTACGAGGAGCGCGACGGCAAGCCCACCATGGTGGAGCCGGCCCACGTGAACTTCGGCCTGGCCATCGACCTGCCCCGCCCGGACGGCACCCGCGCGCTCGTGGTCCCCAACGTCAAGGCCGCCGAGACCCTCGACTTCCGCGGCTTCTGGAAGGCGTACGACGACCTCGTCCAGCGCGCCCGCAAGAACAAGCTGACGATGGACGACTACGCCGGCACCACGGTCTCCCTGACCAACCCGGGCGGTATCGGCACCGTGCACTCGGTGCCCCGCCTGTCCCAGGGCCAGGCCGCCATCATCGGCGTCGGCGCGCTGACCTATCCGGCCGCCTTCCAGGGCGCCGCCGAGTCCACGCTGCACGACCTGGCGATCTCCAAGACGATCACGCTGACCTCCACGTACGACCACCGCGTGATCCAGGGCGCCGGCTCCGGCGAGTTCCTGAAGATCGTGCACGGCCTCCTGCTGGGCGAGGACGGCTTCTACGACGAGGTCTTCCACTCCCTGCGCATCCCCTACGAGCCCGTCCGCTGGGCCCAGGACGTGCAGGTGAACCCGGAGGAGCAGATCGGCAAGGTCGCCCGCATCCAGCAGCTCATCCACGCGTACCGGGACCGCGGCCACCTGCTGGCCAACGTGGACCCGCTCGAGTACTCGATGGCCTACCACCCGGACCTCGACATCCGCGAGCACGGGCTGACCCTGTGGGACCTGGACCGCAAGTGGCCCACCGGCGGCTTCGGCGGGGCGGGCAGCCTGACGCTGCGCAAGATCCTCGGCGTGCTGCGTGACGCGTACTGCCGCACCATCGGCGTCGAGTACATGCACATCCAGGACCCGGCCGAGCGCGCCTGGTTCCAGGAGAAGCTCGAGCAGCCGTACGCCAAGCCCACCCGCGAGGAGCAGCTGCGCATCCTGGGCCGACTCAACGCCGCGGAGGCGTTCGAGACGTTCCTGCAGACCAAGTACATCGGCCAGAAGCGCTTCTCCCTGGAGGGCGGCGAGTCCCTCATCCCGCTGCTGGACGGCATCCTCGGCGACGCCGCCGACGCCGGGCTGGACGAGGTCGCCATCGGCATGGCGCACCGCGGTCGCCTGAACGTGCTGACCAACATCGCCGGCAAGACCTACAGCCAGGTCTTCCGCGAGTTCGAGGGGGCCACCCCGGGCGGCGCCTCGGGCTCGGGCGACGTGAAGTACCACATGGGCACCGAGGGCACCTTCGTGTCCGACGCCGGCAACAGCACCCGCGTGTACCTCGCCGCCAACCCCTCGCACCTGGAGGCCGTGGACCCGGTCCTCGAGGGCGTCGTGCGTGCCAAGCAGGACCGCCTCGATCTGGGTGGCCAGCGCCCGGACTCCTTCTCCGTGCTGCCGATCCTCGTGCACGGCGACGCGGCCTTCGCGGGCCAGGGCGTCGTGACCGAGGTCCTGCAGCTCTCGCAGCTGCCCGGCTACCGCACCGGCGGCACGATCCACGTGGTCGTGAACAACCAGGTGGGCTTCACCACGCCGCCGACCCAGGCGCGCTCCGCGGTGTACTCCACCGACGTGGCCAAGACCATCCAGGCCCCGATCTTCCACGTCAACGGCGACGAGCCGGAGTCCGTGGTGCACGTGGCCCAGCTCGCCTTCGAGTACCGCCAGCGGTTCAACAAGGACGTCGTCATCGACCTCGTCTGCTACCGCCGCCGCGGCCACAACGAGGGCGACGACCCGTCGATGACGCAGCCGCGCATGTACAACCTCATCGAGCAGAAGCGCTCCACCCGCAAGCTGTACGTCGAGTCCCTCGTGGGCCGCGGCGACATCACGCAGGAGGAGGCGGACAGCGCCCTGAAGGACTACCAGCAGCAGCTGGAGCGGGTCTTCGCGGAGACCCACGAGGACGCGCCCGCCTCCGGCGGGGAGGGCCTCCGCCCGGCCGAGGACCGGGACGCGGCCCCGGAGGCGCCGGCGTCCACGGCCATCTCGGCCGAGACGCTGCGGGCCATCGGGCAGGCGCACATCGACGTGCCCGAGGGCTTTACGGTCCACCCCAAGCTCGCGGCCCTGCTCGAGCGCCGCGCCAAGATGGCCGTCGACGGCGGCATCGACTGGGGCTTCGCCGAGCTGGCGGCCTTCGGCTCGCTGCTCATGGAGCGCGTGCCGGTCCGCCTGGCGGGCCAGGACTCCCAGCGCGGCACCTTCACGCAGCGCCACTCGGTGTTCCACGACCGGATCACCGGCGACACGTGGGCGCCGCTGAGGCACCTCTCCGAGGACCAGGCGAAGTTCTGGGTCTACAACTCGCTGCTGTCCGAGTACGCCGCCCTCGGCTTCGAGTACGGCTACTCCGTGGAGCGCTCCGACGCCCTCGTGCTGTGGGAGGCCCAGTTCGGCGACTTCGTGAACGGCGCGCAGACGATCATCGACGAGTTCATCTCCTCGGCCGATCAGAAGTGGTCGCAGACCTCGTCCGTGGTCCTGCTCCTCCCCCACGGCTACGAGGGACAGGGGCCGGACCACTCCTCCGCCCGCATCGAGCGCTTCCTGCAGATGTGCGCCGAGGACAACATGCGCGTGGTCAACCCCTCCACGGGCGCGAACCACTTCCACCTGCTGCGCGAGCACGCCTACGCCCGCCCGCGTCGGCCCCTCATCGTGTTCACCCCGAAGCAGCTGCTGCGCCTCAAGGCCGCCGCGAACTCGGTGGAGGACTTCACCGAGGGCGGCTTCCAGCCGGTCATCCCGGACGCCGGGGTGGACGCCAAGGACGTCACGCGCGTGCTGCTGGTCTCCGGCCGGCTGTACTACGACCTGCTCGCCCGCCGCCAGAAGTCCGGTGACACCTCCACTGCGATCGTGCGGGTGGAGCAGCTCTACCCGCTGCCGCTCGACGAGATCCGCAAGGCGCTCCGCGCCTACCCGGTCGCCGACGTCACCTGGGTGCAGGACGAGCCCGCGAACCAGGGCCCGTGGCCGTTCATGGCACTGAACCTCGTGCCGCAGCTCGACGTCCCCGTGACCCTCGTGTCCCGCCCGGCCTCGGCCGCGACCTCCGCGGGCACCAAGGGCCGCCACGACCAGGAGCTCAGCACGCTGCTGGACGCCGCCTTCGGCCGCTGACCCGGACCGACCCTGCGCCGCCGCCGCACCCTCCGGTGCGGCGGCGGCGCCGGATCGGCCGACGAAAGGACACACTGTGCACAACCGCCGGATCCGGATCGCCGCCGTCGGCGACCAGCTGCTGGCCGGTGCGGGCGACGCCCGCGCCATCGGCTGGTGGGGCCGCGTGCTCGCCCGCACCCAGGCCCCCGACGTGGAGCTGGAGAACTACGTGCTGGCCGTGCCGCACGAGACCACCGAGGACCTCAACGAGCGCTGGTGGGGCGAGGCCTCGCGGCGCTTCTCCGAGGAGACGGAGAACCGCCTCGTCGTGGCCCTGTCCGACGCGGACCTGGACCTGGAGGCCACCTCGACCGCCCGCTCGCGGCTGAACCTGGCCAACGTCCTGGACACCGCCTCGCAGCGGAACATCCCGGTGCTCGTGGTGGGCCCCACGCCCACCCTGGACGAGCAGCGCAACGCCCGGCTCGCCGAGCTCAACGCCGCCTACCTGGATGTGGCCGACCGGCGCAACCACGTGTACGTGGACACGTTCACCCCGCTGGTGGGCCACGAGCAGTGGCGCTCGGACCTGGCCTCCGGCCAGGGCCGGCCGGGCCAGGCGGGCCACGGGCTCATCGCGTGGCTCGTGCTGCATCGGGGCTGGTACCAGTGGCTCGGTCTGCCCGAGCCCACGGCCTGATGTGACAGAATGGACCACCGACCGACTCGTTGAAGGGAGACGTCATGAGCAAGCGTGCACGCAAGCGTCGCGACCGCCGCAGGAACGGCGCCAACCACGGCAAGCGTCCCAACGCCTGATCCGCTGATCGGCGTCGCGGACCGGCCGGGTGCCACCCGGCGACCGCAGAGACCACGAAGGGCCGTCCCCTCAGGGGACGGCCCTTCGTCATCGTCGGGGCGCCCGATCGGGTGCCCACGGGTCCGCATGTCGCGGTGTCAGCCCCAGGTGACGGTCGTCGTCGAGATCTGGGTGATGCGGGTCATGATGGTGGCCCGCAGCTGCGCGGGCGCCTTCTCCTGACAGCACCGACGCACCGCCGAGCGGATGAGCTCCTCGAGCTCCTTCTGGTGCCGGCAGTCCGGACACTCCGCCACGTGGGCGCGCACCTGCTCGATGTCCTCGGGCGTCAGGGCGCCGTCCAGGTACTGGTACAGCCGCTCCAGGGAGGCGTCCTGGGCGACGCGGCACTCATGGCCGTGCTGGTCCGCGGTCATCGCGTGGCCTCCTTCGTGCTCGTCTCGGTCTGCTTCGTGCCGCCGCGCCCGGTCTTCTTCTTCGGCTGGGCCTTGATGCCGCGCGCGGCCGCGTAGTCCGCGAGGCGCTCGCGCAGCTGCTTGCGGCCGCGGTGCAGCCGCGACATGACGGTGCCGATCGGCACGTCGAGGATCTCGGCGATCTCCTTGTAGGCGAAGCCCTCCACGTCCGCGAAGTAGACGGCGAGCCGGAACTCCTCCGGGATCGCCTGCAGGGCGTCCTTCACCTGGGAGTCGGGCAGCCGGTCGAGGGCCTCCGTCTCGGCCGAGCGCAGGCCACCGGAGGTGTGCTCGGCGGCCCGGGCCATCTGCCAGTCCTCCACCTCAGGGTTGTCCGCCTCGAGGGGCTGGCGCTGCCGCTTGCGGTAGAGGTTGATGTACGTGTTCGTGAGGATCCGGTAGAGCCAGGCCTTGAGGTTGGTGCCGGGCCGGTACTGGTGGAACGAGGAGTAGGCCTTCGTGTACGCCTCCTGGACCAGGTCCTCGGCGTCCTGCGGGTTGCGCGTCATGCGCAGCGCAGCGGAGTACAACTGGTCCACGAACTCGAGGGCGTCACGCTCGAACCGGGCACGGCGCTGCTGTTCGGACTCGGCGGCGACGTCGATGTCGGCGCGGTCGTGCTCGGGGGCGTCCTCGGGCCGGGCGAATTCCGGCCGGCTGTTGTCAGTGCTCATCGCGGGCCAGTCTACGGTCCGGGAGGGATGCGTCAGCAGGGCGGCGCTCATGCGGGGCTCCTCTCCGGCTGCGGTCCGCGGCGAGCGGGACCGGTGCGCCGACACGGGTACGGGGTCGTCCAGTGGAGCGCCAGGAGCGTTCCAGGTATTCCCCCGCGACAGGCCGACCCCGGCCGACAGCCGCCGGATAGGCTGGTCCGGTGACCCGCCCCACGCGTGCCGCCGCGCACTCCCCCGCCCCCCGTCCCGACGCCGCCGAGACCTGGCCCGCGCCCGTGGCGCGCGGCCCGGTGCGCGGAGAGGTGCGGCTGCCGGGATCGAAGTCGCTGACGAACCGGCATCTCGTGCTCGCCGCGCTCGCCGACGGTCCGTGCGTCCTGCACGGCGTCCTCGAGTCGCGGGACACGGCATTGATGCGCACGGCGCTCACAGCGCTCGGGGCCCGGTTCGAGCCCCTGTCCGACGGCGGACTGCGGGTGCATCCGATGCCGGTCGGCGAGCCGCTGGCCGGGGATGTCGCCGTGGACTGCGGACTGGCGGGGACGGTCATGCGCTTCGTCCCGTTCGTCGCCGCGCTGCGGCCCGGCCGGGTCCGCTTCGACGGCGACGCCGGCGCGCGCCTGCGCCCGATGGCCCCGGTCCTGGACGCGCTGCGCCAGCTCGGGGTGGCCGTCAACGAGGAGGGCGAGCCCGGTCGCCTGCCCTTCACGATGACGACCCGCGCGGACGCGGCCACGGTGGCCCCCGACGGCGACGTGCCGGAGGTCGCGGTCGACGCCTCCGGCTCCTCCCAGTTCCTGTCCGCCGCGCTGCTGGCGGCCGCGGGGATGCCGCGCGGCCTCCGGCTGCGGCACACCGGGCAGACCGTGCCGAGTCCGGAGCACGTCGCGATGACCGTCGGGGTGCTGCGCGCGCTCGAGGTGGACGTCGCCGAGACGGGTCCCGGGGCGTGGACCGTGGCCCCGGGGCGCATCCCGGCACACGAGGCGACCGTCGAGCCGGACCTGTCCAACGCAGGCCCCTTCCTGGCCGCCGCCGTGGCCACGGGCGGCTCCGTGACGGTGCCGGACTGGCCCACCCGCACGACGCAGATCGGCGACCGCTGGCGGCGGATCCTGCCGCAGTTCGGGGCGAGCGTGGCCCTCACGGTCGACCGCACGGACCGCTCCCGCGGCCGCCTCACGGTGACGGGGGTGGTCCAGGACGACGGCGCGCCCCGCATCACCGGCGCCGGTGAGATCGCGGACACGGCCGAGCTCGCCCCCACCGCGGCCGCGCTCGCCCTGCTGGCCTCCGGGCCCACCCGCCTGACGGGGATCGGCCATCTGCGGGGTCATGAGACGGACCGGCTCGCCGCGCTCACCGCCGAGGCCGCCCGCCTGGGGATCACCGTGGACGAGGAAGAGACGTCGCTCGGCTTCCCGGGCACGGACGCGTCGGGGCCGCTGTCCCCCGCCGCCCTCGAGACCTACCACGATCACCGGATGGCGACCTTCGCCGCCGTCGTCGGCCTGCGCGTGCCGGGGACCGGCATCGTGGACGTGGCGACCACCGCGAAGACGATGCCGGACTTCCCCGCACTGTGGACCGCGCTCGTGGCACCCGGCGACGCGGCCGAGGAGGCCCGCTGATGGCCCGGCGCCTCGATCCCTCGGCGTGGGACGAGTCCGATGTCCGGGTGCGCCCGTCCAAGCGCGGCACCCGCCCGCGCACGAAGGAGCGGCCCAAGCACGAGGACGCCGAGGTCGGCATGGTGACCACGGTGGACCGCGGCCGGTACGCCGTGGTGCTGCCCGAGCGCCTGGACGAGCGGATCACGGCGATGCGCGCCCGCGAGCTGCGCCGCACGCCGATCGCCACGGGCGACCGGGTGGCCGTCGTCGGGGACCTCTCCGGGGAGGAGGGCACGCTCGCGCGCATCGTCCGTGTCGAGGAGCGCAGCACGGTCCTGCGCCGGTCGGCGGACGACTCGGACGAGGTCGAGCGGGTGGTGGTGGCCAACGCCGACCTGCTGGTGATCATGGTGGCCGCGGCCAATCCGGAGCCCCGGACCGGCTTCATCGACCGCGCCCTCGTCGCCTGCTACGACGCCGGCATCCACCCGGTGCTCCTCATCACGAAGACCGACCTGCGTGATCCGGACGCGCTGGTGGCGCACTACGAGGCGCTGGACCTGGAGGTGATGACCTCCGGTGCGGCGACCTTCGAGGCCGAGACCGGGGACACCGCCCTGGACGCCTCGCTCGTGGCCCGGGTGGCCGAGCGGCTGATCGGACACACCAGCGCGTTCGTGGGGCCCTCCGGCGTCGGCAAGTCCACGCTCCTGAACGCGCTCACCGGCGCGGAGCGGGCCACCGGTCACGTCAACGCCGTCACCGGCCGGGGCCGGCACACCTCCTCGTCCGCGCTCGCACTGCCGCTGACGGGCGACGACGGCGTCCCCCTGCCGGACACCTGGGTGGTGGACACCCCCGGCATCCGGTCCTTCGGGCTGGGCTGGGTCGAGCCGGACCGCGTGGTGGAGGCCTTCGACGACCTCGCCGGCGGACTGGCGGACTGCCCGCGCGGCTGCACCCACACCGCCGACTCCCCCGGCTGCGGCCTGGACGCATGGGTGGCCGCGGGCCACGCCGGCCCCTCGGGAGCGGCACGCCTGGCCTCGCTGCGGCGTCTGCTCGGCAACCGGCTGGCCCCCTCGGGGGCGGAGGACGCGGCGTCGTCCGAGGACTGAGGCGGCCCGCGCGGTATAGCGTGGGCGGCATGGAGCGACCTGAGAACCCTGCGACCCGCGGCCGCGACCTCACGGAGGACCTGCGGCTGGCCCACATGCTGGCGGACAACGTGGACTCGATCACGATGTCCCGGTTCAAGGCCCAGGACCTCGAGGTCAGCACCAAGCCCGATCTCACCCCTGTCACGGATGCGGACCGCGCCGCCGAGGAGTCCATCCGCTCGACCCTGTCCCGTGCCCGGGCGCGCGACGGCGTCGTGGGTGAGGAGTTCGGCGGATCTCTGAGCCGCTCCGGCCGGCAGTGGGTGGTCGACCCCATCGACGGCACCAAGAACTTCGTGCGCGGCGTGCCCGTGTGGGCCACCCTCATCGCGCTGCTGATCGACGGTGAGCCCGTCGTCGGCGTCGTCTCCGCCCCCGCCCTGCACCGGCGCTGGTGGGCCGCGGCCGGCCAGGGCGCCTTCGCGGGCACCTCGCTCACGCGTGCTCAGCGGATCACCGTGTCCGGCGTGGATCGGGTCGAGGACGCGTCGCTGTCCTTCTCCTCGATCGAGGGCTGGCGCGAGCGCGGCTCGATCCGCGCGTTCCTGCAGCTCACCTCGGACGTGTGGCGCGTGCGCGGCTTCGGCGACTTCTGGTCCTACATGCTCGTCGCCGAGGGCGCCGTGGACATCGCGGCCGAGCCCGAGCTCGAGCTGCATGACATGGCCGCTCTGGTGCCGATCGTGCGCGAGGCCGGCGGCCGCTTCACCTCGCTGGACGGCGAGGACGGCCCGTTCGGCGGGCACGCGCTGGCCACGAACGGCCTGCTCCACGACGACGTCCTCGCCCGCCTGCGCGCGGGTGACGAGACCGAGGACAGCGCCTGATGGCCGCGCGGGGGGAGACGACGGCCGACCGGAGGGGCGGGCGCGGGACAGATCGCCGGCCCGGCACTGCGGGTGCGGTGGCCCTCGGCGGTGCCGCGGGCGTGCTGTGCGGTGCGGGGGTGATGAACGCGGTGACCGCGCTGGCCGGGGCGCCCAACTTCCGCGGCACGTTCGGCGCCGCGTTCGGGGCGGTGGATGTGCTCGTCCAGGCCCTGCCGCTGTTCGTGGTGAACGTGCTCGGCTCGTTCCTGCTCGGCCTGCTGTGGGCGGCCTCGCGCCGCCGCGGGCCGGACTGGCGTCCACGCCTGGTGGCCGGGCTGGGAACCGGCTTCCTCGGTGCGTTCACCACCATCTCCAGCGCCGTCGCCCTGGTGCTGTGGCCGGTGCGGCTGGGCGCCGCGGTGTCCGGGGCGGGTGGCGTCCTCGCCGCGGCGGTAGCGGTGCTGCTGGTGCTCGCGCTGATGGCTGCACTCTCGACGGCGGCGGCCATGCTCGGCCTGCGCGCCGGGGGCGCCCCGGGGTCGCGCGTGGTCGGGACGGATCGTTCGGAGGAGGACGCATGAGCGGCGCGGGATACGAGGTCTTCGCTCTCTTCCAGGTGGCCCTCCTGGCCTGCCTCGCGGCGGGCGGGGTGCTCGGCGCCCTGGCGCGCCGGCGCCTGACCGACCGGCTCGGCCCCCGGGGTCTGCTCACCGCCAACACGACGGCGGCCCTGCTCCTCGGCGTCACCGTCGGCCTGGCCGTGCCGGAGCTGGTGTACGCGTCCGGGGGCTAGGGCGACGGGCAGGGGCTCCTGCTCGTCGCGGCGGTGTCGGCCGTGCTGTCCGGGTTCTGCCTCGCCCTGGGGACGTGGTCCACCGTGGCCGCTGAGGCGGCTGACGCCGCGCTCGCCCGTCGATGGGGCGCGGCCGCCCGCCTGTGGACCGCGCATCTGGGTCTGGGGCTGGTGGCCGTCGTCGTCGGCTGGGGCGCCGGACTGGGCCTGCACGCGGTCCTGGCCGGCTGAGGGGCGGGCCGCCGCACACCGGGCGCGGACACGACGAGGGCCCCGGAATCGTGACGATTCCGGGGCCTTCCCGTGGTGGTGAGTGGAGCCGGCGGGAATTGAACCCGCGTCCGATGAGGTGTTGCCGGGTCTTCTCCGGGCACAGTCTGCTGTGGGTGTTGCTCGGTCCTGGCCGTCCCGCAGACGGGCGGCCAACCCGGACCCAGCCGGATTGATGTCGGCGTCACGACCCCCGGCGAGGGTGACGCCCAGTGGCTATCTAGCTGACGCCACGATCCGAGGCGACAGCGACCTCGGGGTGACGGACTCGATCACTGATCAGGCAGCGAGAGCGAAGTCAGTGCGCTTGGATTCGGCACTTATTGGTTTGCAGAGAGCGTTTGACGAGATGACTCTGCATCCTCGGCCCGCTTCTCCCGACGCGACACACACCGTCGAAACCGATCGGCCCCAGGGGGGCGACTCCTCTATGAGGTTGTCAATCACCACTGCAGGCGGAGGGCGCGGAGCCCGCCGGTCCTGAAACCGGGCCTGCGAGAGATACAACGTAGCACGCCCCCCGGGCATTCCCAAGGGGCCTGCCGCGCTCAGGCCACGCCGGCGCGCCGGTTGCGCATCCGCATGGCCCGCTGGGCCTCGCGGTTGTCCTGCTGCTCGCGCAGCTTGTGCCGCTTGTCGTACTCGCGGTTGCCGCGCGCGACGCCGATCTCCACCTTCACGCGCCCGTTCAGGAAGTACAGGGACAGCGGCACGATGGTCAGGCCCGGATCCTGGATCTGGCGGGAGATCTTCGTCAGCTCGGCGCGGTGCAGCAGCAGCTTGCGGCGGCGGCGGGCGGCGTGGTTGGTCCACGAGCCGTTGAGGTACTCCGGGATGTAGACCTGCTCGAGCCACAGCTCGTCCCGGTAGAAGACCGCGAAGCCGTCCACGAGCGAGGCCTTGCCCTCGCGCAGCGACTTCACCTCGGTGCCGGTGAGCACCATGCCGGCCTCGTACGTGTCGAGGATGGTGTAGTCGTGGCGCGCCTTCTTGTTGTTGGCGATCACCTGGCGCTCGCCGGGGGCCGGCTGCTTGGCGGCCTTGCCCTTGCTGTTCTTGCCCATGGCCTCACGTCCTTCCAGCGTCCACGGCGACGGCCGCGCCCCGATCAGGGCGCGGCCGTCCAGTCTATCCCGTGCCGGCCCGATGCCCGCCGAGGCGGTGCGCCGGGGCCGCGGGGCGGCGTCGTCGGCTCAGTCCAGGGGCGCGCCGGTGAGCGCGCGGGCCTGCTCCTCGGTGACGCCGGGCGCGGTCTCCACGAGCGCCAGGCGGGGCTGTTCCGGGGTGCCGACGACGTCGATCACGGCCAGGTCCGTGATGATGCGGTCGACGACGGCGCGGCCGGTCAGCGGCAGGGTGCACTGGTCGACGATCTTGGGGGTGCCGTCCTTGAACACGTGGTCCATCATGACGATCACGCGGCCGGCGCCGTGGACGAGGTCCATCGCACCGCCCATGCCCTTGACCATCTTGCCGGGCACCATCCAGTTGGCCAGGTCGCCCGCGGCGGAGACCTCCATGCCGCCCAGGACGGCGACGTCGATCTTGCCGCCGCGGATCATGCCGAAGCTCAGCGCGGAGTCGAAGAAGGACGCCCCCGGGTTCACGGTGACGGTCTCCTTGCCCGCGTTGATCAGGTCGGGGTCCACGGCCTCCTCCGTGGGGTACGGGCCCGTGCCGAGGATGCCGTTCTCGGACTGCAGCACCACGGACCGCCCGGCGGGGATGTGGTTGGGGATCAGCGTGGGCATGCCGATGCCGAGGTTGACGTAGGCGCCGTCCGGCAGCTCCTGCGCGGCGCGGGCCGCCATCTGGTCGCGGCTCAGGCCCCGGGGGCGCCCGGTGGTCTGCTCGCTCATGCCCGCCCCTCCCCCGATGCGCGCACGGTGCGCTTCTCGATCCGCTTCTCGATGTCCGTGCCGACCTCCACGATCCGGTGCACGAAGACGCCGGGCAGGTGCACGTCGTCCGGGTCGATCTCGCCGGGCTCGACGAGCTCCTCCACCTGGGCGATGCACACACGGCCGGCCATGGCCGCGGGCGGGCCGAACTGGCGGGTGGCCTTGCGGAACACGAGGTTGCCGTGGCGGTCGCCCTTCCAGGCGTGCACAAGGGAGAAGTCGGTGACGATGGAGCGTTCGAGCACATAGGTCTCGGGCTCGTCCGGGGCCTGGCTGAGGTAGCCCTCGCCGAGCACGAACGTGTCCGTGGGCTTGGCCTGCGAGGACTTCACCACGGTGCCGTCCGCGTCGTAGCGCATGGGCAGGCCTCCTTCGGCCACCTGGGTGCCGACGCCGGAGCGGGTGTAGAACGCCGGGATGCCGGCGCCGCCGGCGCGGAGCTTCTCCGCGAGGGTGCCCTGCGGGACGAGCTCCACCTCGAGCTCGCCCTCGAGGTACTGGCGGGCGAACTCCTTGTTCTCCCCCACATAGGAGGAGGTCATCTTCCGCAGCCGGCGCGCGCCGAGCAGGATGCCCAGGCCCCAGCCGTCCACGCCGCAGTTGTTGGAGACGACGGACAGGTCCGTGGCGCCCTGCTCGAGCAGGGCCTCGATGAGCTGCACGGGGTTGCCGGAGAGCCCGAAGCCGCCGACGGCCAGGGACGCGCCGTCCGGCACGTCCGCCACCGCCTCGGCGGGCGTGGCCACGGTCTTGTCGAGAGCCATGTCCGGGGTCCTTTCTGTCAGGGGCGGTCCGTCAGCGGAAGAGGATCAGGGCCTCGCCCTGGCCGCCGCCGCCGCAGAGCGAGACGGCCGCGCGGCCGCCGTCGCGCCGGTCGAGCTCGAGGGCGGCGTGCAGGGCCAGCCGGGCGCCGGAGGCGCCGATCGGGTGGCCCAGGGCGATGGCGCCGCCGTGGATGTTGGTCTTCTCGTGCGGGTAGTCGAGGTCGCGCAGGGACTGCACGGCCACCGCGCCGAACGCCTCGTTGATCTCGATGAAGTCGAGGTCGGCCACGTCCCAGCCCTGCTTCCGCACGGCGGCGTTGATCGCGTCCGAGGGCTGCGAGTGCAGCTGCGAGCTGTCCGGGCCGGCGGTCTGGCCGGGTGCGCCCACCGTGGCGAGGATCGTCAGGCCCTTCTCCTCGGCGAAGGCCCGCGAGGTCACCACGAGGGCGGCGGCGCCGTCGGACAGGGGCGAGGAGTTGCCGGCCGTGATCGTGCCGTCCTTCGCGAACGCCGGACGCAGGGCGCCCAGCGACTCGGCGGTCGTGTCCGGTCGGACCCCTTCGTCCTGGGAGACGACCAGCGGGTCGCCCTTGCGCTGCGGCACCTCCACCGGGGCGATCTCGCCCTCGAAGACGCCCTCGGACTGGGCCCGGGCGGCCCGCTGGTGCGAGGCCGCGGCGACCTCGTCCTGCTCGGCGCGGGCGATGTTCCGCTCGCCGTTGCCGGACTCGGTCAGCTCGCCCATGGCCTCGTGGCTCAGGGAGTCGGTGAGGCCGTCCCACGCGACGGCGTCGAGCATGGTGGCCGGGCCGTACTTGAAGCCCTTGCGCGCGCCGGGCAGCAGGTGCGGGGCGTTGGTCATGGACTCCTGACCGCCGGCCACCACCACGTCCGCCTCGCCGAGGCGGATGAGACGGGCGGCGTCGATCACGGCGGTGAGGCCGGACAGGCACACCTTGTTGATCGTCATGGCCGGGACGTTCCACGGGATGCCCGCGGCGAGCGCGGACTGGCGGGCCGGGTTCTGGCCCGCGCCGGCCTGCACGACCTGGCCCATGTAGACCATGTCCACGTCCTCGGGGGCCACGCCGGCGCGCTCGAGCGCGTGCGTGATCGCGTGGGCGCCCAGGTCCACGGCGCGCAGGTCGGCCTGCTGCGAGAGCAGCCGGGTGAAGGGCGTGCGGGCACCGCCCACGATCACGGCATCGGTGGGCTGAGGCTGGGGCAGCTCGGCGGTCATGCGGTCCTCCTGGGACGTTCAACTCGGTTCATCACGATTCACTCAAATGCAGTCTATGACCCCGGTCACAGGCGCGCCAGGCGACGACGCATCCATGACGGCGCGCCGCGGTGCAGGGACCCGACGGCCCGCACCCGCCGGCTGCGGGCGCGGGCCGTCGTCGGGACGTCCGGGGGTCGGGCCGGAGCCTCAGAGACCCTGGCCGGTCGGCGAGACGAGGATCTTCACGGCCGTCTCGTTGTGGTGGATGAGGGTCTCGAAGCCCCGGTCGACCAGGTCGTCGAGGCCGATCTTGCCGGTGATGAACGGCGCGAGGTCCACGGCGCCGTCCTCGACCATGCGGATGGTGTCCGCGTGGTCGTTCGCGTACGCGATCGTGCCGCGCAGGTCGATCTCCTTCATCACCAGCTTGTGCAGGGCCACGGCGGGCTCGTGGCCCCAGATGGACTCGTTGACGATCACCCCGCCGGGACGCACCGCGTCCAGCAACATGTCCAGCACCACGTCCACCGAGGTGCACTCGAAGCCCACGTCCGCGCCCTGGCCGTCGTGCAGCTCGCGGATCTTCGCGGGCACGTCCACCTCGCGCGGGTCGAAGGCCTCGTCCACCACGCCGGCCTCGAGCACCTTCCGGCGGCGCAGCTCCGAGAGCTCGGAGACGTACACCGTCAGGCCCTTGCCCTTGAGCACGGCCGCCGTGAGCGCGCCGATGGGGCCGGCGCCACCGATCACTGCCACGCCCGACGTCGGAGAGCCGGCCCGCACCCACGCGTGGTGGGCCACGGAGAGCGGCTCGATGAGCGCGGCCTGGTCGAGAGGCACGGAGTCGGCCACCGGGTGGACCCAGCGGCGCTGCACCGCGATCTGCTCGGCCAGTCCGCCGCCGTCGCCGCCCAGGCCGATGAAGTTCATGTCCGGCGCGAGGTTGTAGTCCGGTCGGTCCCGGTCCTCCTCGCGCACGATGTACGGCTCCACGACGACCTTCTGGCCGACCTCGAGGTCCGTGACGCCCTCGCCCAGGGCGGCGACGGTGCCGGACATCTCGTGGCCGAGCGTGACGGGGGCGGCGTCGCCGGAGATCGGGTGCGGGTGCCCGGCCGGCGGGATGAAGATCGGGCCCTCGAGGTACTCGTGCAGGTCCGTGCCGCAGATGCCGCACCACGCGACGTCCACGAGGACCTGCCCCGGGCCGGCCGTGGGCGAGTCGATCTCCTCGATGCGGATGTCCTTCTTGCCGTGCCAACGGGCGGCGCGCATGGTCATGCTGGTCGACCTCCTGGGTGGGAATGGAGTCTGGTGCCGGACCGGCGCGCGGGGGCGCCTGCCCGGTGCTTCGAGCATCCCACCGGGCCGGTCTCCCGGGCCAGGCCCGAGGCCCCTGCGGGGGCTTGAACGGCGACGCCGGCCGGCGCCTCGCTGCGGAGGTGCGGGCCGGCGTCGTGGTGGCCTGGGCGGCGGGGCCGCGCCGTGGGGCTCAGTCCTCCTGGGCGGCCTTGACCTGCTCGGCGCGCCAGCGGATCCCGGCGTCCACGAAATCGTCGATGTGGCCGTCGAACACGGAGGAGGGGTTGCCCTCCTCGTGGCCCGTGCGCAGGTCCTTGACCATCTGGTACGGGTTCAGCACGTAGGAGCGCATCTGGTCGCCCCAGGACGCCTTGACGTCGCCGGCCATCTCCTTCTTCTTCGCGTCCTCCTCGGCCTTGCGCAGCAGCAGCAGACGGGACTGGAGCACGCGCAGGGCGGCGGCACGGTTCTGGATCTGCGACTTCTCGTTCTGCATGGACACGACGATGCCGGTGGGCAGGTGCGTCATGCGGACGGCGGAGTCCGTGGTGTTCACGGACTGGCCGCCGGGGCCCGAGGAGCGGAACACGTCCACCTTGATCTCGGACTCGGGGATCTCGATGGAGTCGTCCGACTCGATCAGCGGCACCACCTCGACCGCCGCGAAGGACGTCTGGCGGCGGCCCTGGTTGTCGAAGGGGCTGATGCGCACGAGGCGGTGCGTGCCGGCCTCCACGGAGAGGGTGCCGAACGCGTAGGGCGCGTTGACCTCGAAGGTGACGGACTTCAGGCCGGCCTCCTCCGCGTAGGAGGTGTCCATGACCTTGGTGGACCAGCCGCGCTGCTCGGCCCAGCGCAGGTACATGCGCATGAGGGTCTCGGCGAAGTCGGCCGCGTCCACGCCGCCGGCGCCCGCGCGGATGGTCACGACGGCGTCGCGCTGGTCGTACTCGCCGCTGAGCAGCGTGACGACCTCGAGTTCCTCCAGGGCCTTGCGGATGGAGGTCAGCTCCTGGTTCGCGTCGTCGAGGAGGGAGGGCTCGTCCTCCTCCGCGGCGAGCTCGACCATGGTCTCCAGGTCCTCGATGCGGCTCTCCAGGGAGGTGATGCGCTTGAGGTCCGTCTGACGGTGGGAGAGCTTGGAGGTGACCTTCTGGGCCTCCTCCGGGTCGTCCCAGAGGTCCGGTGCGGAGGCCTGCTGCTCCAGTTCGGCGATGTCCGCCTTGATGCGGTCGAGGTCCGAGACCTGCTCGATGGAGGCCAGGGTGTGGCGCAGGGAGTCGATCTCCGCGGAGAAGTCAGTGTCAGCCATGATTCGGCCAGCCTACCGCGTGGGGTGGACGCCGGTCGTGTGCCAGCGGCGGATCGCCGCCGCGACGGCCTCGGGCTCCGTGACGTGCGGCCAGTGGCCCGTGCTGACATCGACGACGGTGGCGTGCTGCGTGACCGCGTCCAGGTCCCGTTGGTGGACGTCCCGGGTGCTGCGCACGTACAGCGTCGGGACGGTGATGCCGGCCCAGAGGGCACGGGTGTCCGCGGCGAGGACGGCGGCCCAGAGCTCGCGCATCGGATGGTCCGGCGTGGCGTCCAGGTCGGTCAGGATCCGCTCGCGCCACGGCTCCGGGACGAGGAGGTCCCGCGCGAGCGAGGCGCGGAGCACGCTCCGCCAGTCCGGGCGGGCGGCGAGGCGGGCCTTGGCCGCCCGGGCGGCCAGGGCGGTGTCCGTCACCGGGACGTTCGAGTCGATGACCACGAGGGCGCGGGGCCGCACCAGCCCGTCGGCGACGGCGCGCAGCGCGATGACCCCGCCCGTGCTGTGGCCGATCAGCAGCCCCGGCACGGGGCCGGCCTGCGCCGCCCAGGTGCGGGCGGCGTCGAGGACGGGGTCCGCATCGGTCGCCGGCCGTGCGGCCCGGGGGCGGCCCTGACCGCCGGCGTCCGTGCCCGGGTGGCCGGGCAGGGCGGGCGAGGCGGCGAGGTCGGCCACGGCGCCGAGGGCGTCAGCAAGGGGCTCGAAGTGGGCGGGCCGGCCACCGATGCCGTGGAGGAAGCGGATCACCGGGCCAGGCTAGTGCGACTGCTGCCCGTCGCCTCGAGGGGGACCGACAGGGGCAGTGTCCCCGCGAACGGGCCGGTCATGGCGAACAGATCGGCCCGGGCGTCGAGGGTGACGACGACGGTGGTGCCGTCGTCGGCCACGCGGGCGTTCATCCCGCCGAGCCCGGGCACGGCCTCCTGGGCACCGACGGCCGCGAGGTGTGCGCTGGCGGAGGCGGCGACGTCGTCGTCGGAGAGCACGACGCCCGGGTCCTCCCCCAGCCGGAAGCCGAGCTCCTCTGCCCCGGCGATGGCCGCCGAGTCCGCGAGCGACTGAAGGCGGCGGTGCTGCAACTGCACGGTGGTGACCGCGAGCATGACCAGCATGAGGGCCACGAGCACGGCGCACAGGCCGACGGTGAGGACGGTGGTCTGCCCGTCGTCGTGACCCAGGCGAGCGGTGAGGCGGCGGCGCATCAGAACCTCGGCACAGTCTGCCGGGCGTCGGAACCCACCGTCACGGGGGTCAGCGACCACGCTGCCGGCGTGAGAGGGACGGGCACCCCCACGTCCACCCGCACGGCGACGACCTCGCCCGGTTCGAGCGTGCCACAGCCGCCCTGATCGCAGCCGACGGTCAGGTCGTACTGGCCGGCGCCCACGCCGTAGTCGGCCAGCGTGAGCTCGACGGTGGCGTGGGCGGCGCCTGCGCTGGGGTGATCAGCCTCGGCGACCACGGCCTTGACGGCCTGGTCAGCGGCGGCGACCGAGGCGAACGCCGCGGCCTGGACCTGGGAGACGTAGATCATCAGGTACACCACGGGGATCAACAGGACGAGGGTGAGGCCCAGGAATTCGACCGTGGCCGCTCCCCGCTCGTCGCGGACGTCATTGACGGAACGCATGACCGCTCACCTCCACGGGGATCGGGCCCGGCAGGAACCCCAGGCCGGGCAGCGAGCTCGAGACCGTGACGCGCAGGACCGGGACCCCGTCCTGGCTGGTGAGCTCCGCGGCGACGTCGGCCCCGGACTGGCCGGGCACGCCGGCCGAGAGCAGCTCCCGAGCCCGCTGGACGCCGTCCTCGGGGCTCCGGTCCGCGAGCGCCCCGTACCGGGCGCCGGCGGAGGCGGCGTCGATCATCACGTTGCGCGTGTGGATCACGACGCCGGCCTGGAGCAGCGCCGCGAAGAGCAGGACGACCAGGGTCATCACCATGGTGGACTCGGCCACCGCGGCGCCCCGGTCGTCCCGCCAGCGGACACCCGTGTGGCCGCCACGGGGCGCCTGCGCGCCGTGGGCAGCACCCCGGGGCATGCTCAGCCGCCCTGGGACACCTGGGAGATGGCCTGGTTGAACAGTCCCTGGAGCGCCGGCAGGGCGAGGGCCAGCAGGCCGGCCACGAGCACGGCGGACATGAGGGTGATCATCACCCAGCCGGGGACGTCGCCGCGCTCGTCGCGGACGTCGTCGTGGATGAGGGCGCGCAGGGCGGCCAGGACGGTGATGGCGTGGTGGTGGAGCATGGTCCCCTCCTCGGGTGGCCGGCCGCCCGTGCGGCCGGAGTGGATGGTGATCGTGGGTGGATGGATGGACTATTCAGTTGTGGGTCTTCAGAACCCCAGGCGCATCAGGGAGATGCCGGGGAAGACGGCGAAGATCACCGTGAGCGGGAGGATGCCGAACACGAGGGGCACCATCATCTGTATCTCCTTCCGGCCGGCGGCCTCCATGAGCTCGCGGCGACCCATCTCACGCACGTCCTGGGCCTGCGCGCGCAGGACGTCGGCGAGGGGCGTGCCGCGGTCGAGCGCGATGAGCACGCCCCCGATGAACCGTTCGACGGGGGCCAGCTGCACGCGCCGTCCCATGGCCTTGAGCGCCGCGGACAGCGACGCCCCGGCACGCATGTCGGCGAGCGTGGTGCGGAACTCGCCGGCCAGCTCCCCGCGCGCCGTCCCCGCGATGCGTTCGAGCGCTCCGGCGGCGCTCTCCCCCGCGCCCACCGAGAGCGCGAACAGCTCGGCCACGGACGGGAACTCGGAGAGGATGGCCTCGCGCCGCCGTCGCACCCGCAGGGAGAGCAGCTGCTCCCGGAGCAGGAACCCGGCCATGCCGCCGGCGATCACGAGGGCGACCCCCGTGATCACCGGCACGCGGCCCGTGACGGTGAGGCTGAGCGCGAGGACGGCCGCCACGGCGGCCCCCGCGGCTCCGCTCAGGACCTGCTGGGCACGGAAGTCCGTCGACGTGACCGCGAGCCCCGCGGCGGCCAGTTTGCGGTCGAGCGCCGCCCCGCCCGGGGAGATGCGCTGGACCCAGCCGACTCCGGCCTGCACCACGGGATCGAGGATGCGTCCCCACGTTCCCCAGGGCGAGGCGCCCGCACGTTCCTCCTCGAGGAGGCGGGAGGCCGGGATGTGGTGGCGCAGCTGCGGTTCGACCCGTTGCTCGAGGCTGGGGCGCCAGCCCACCGGCTGGGTGACCAGGATGAGGAGCAGTCCCGCCCCGAGGGTGAGGCCCAGGAGCGCAGCCCAGATCAGCGCGGACGTCATGCGAACACCCGCTTCTCCCGGGGCAGCGCGCCGATGCGGAGCATGACGCGGTAGCAGACGACGGAGGCCACCATGCCGGCGAGGAGCACGGCCCCGCCGGCGGCGGACCGATAGGCCGCGACCGCGGCGGGCTGGGTCCCCAGCAGCAGGAGCACGAGCCACGGGGCGCACACCGCCAACCGGGCCGCGTTCACGGTCCACGACTGCCGGGCCTCGAGCTCGGCGCGGATGCGGGCGTCCTGCCGGAGGAACTCGGAGAGGGTCTGCAGCAGACGGCCGATGTCGGCGCCGCCGACCTCGCGGGTCAGGCGCAGCGAGACCACCAGGCGGTCCGCGACGGGGTCGGCCATCCGGGCCTTGAGCCGGTCCAGTGCGTCCACGAAGCGGGCTCCGGCCCGGTAGTCCCGGGCGAACTGCTGGAACGGCTCGCGCAGCCCCTCCGGCCCGGTCTCCCCGAGCTGGATGAGCGCCTCCGGGAGAGTCAGGCCCGCGCGGATGGCCGACCGGGCGTGGTCGATCGCGTCCGGCCACAGCTCGCGCAGTGCCGTGGACCGCCGGCGGGCCTGCCAGGACAGCAGCAGCCAGGGCACGGCCGCGCCGAAGACGGCGAAGCACGCGGCGATGGTCCACGTACTGGTCAGCGACAGGACGAGCAGCCCGACCACGAGACCGCCGACGGCCATGGCGGACACGACGCCGGCCGGGCTGAGACGCTGGATGCCGGACTGGGCGATCAGCACACGCAGGCGCGAGTCGGGGCGGGCGGCCCCGGGTCTCTCCGTGGGAGGGGACCAGAGGGACCACCACAGCAGGAACAGGCCGCAGCCGAGCGCGAGCCCCAGCAGCGCGGCCATCAGCGCAGCCCCACCAGCTCGTGGACGTCCACGCCGCGACGGGCGAGCGCCTCGAACTCCAGGTTCGCACCCTCGTTGAGGCGCAGGTCGCCCTCGGCGTCACGCTGGAAGAGCGCCGACGTCTCGATGACCCCGCCCTCCACCCGTGAGCCGACGGTGAGGATCTCCCGCACCCGCCGGCGGCCCTGACGGTCGCGCTCGCAGTGCACGACGACGTCGATGCACGTGGCGACCGTCGGGACGACGAAGTCCCGGGAGATGTTCTCCCCGGCCAGCAGCGGCAGCGTGCAGAGCTTCGTGAGCGCGTCCGCGGCCGAGTTCGCGTGGATCGTGCACATGCCGGCCAGGCCGGAGTTCAGAGCGACGAGCATGTCCAGCGCCTCGGCCTCGCGCACCTCGCCGACGATCAGGCGGTCCGGGCGCATCCGCAGCGCCTCCTTGACGAGGCGACGCAGCGGGATCTCGCCGTGGCCCTCCAGGTTCGGCTGGCGGCACTGCAGCCCGACGACGTCGCGCACCGGGATCTGCAGCTCGAAGATCTCCTCCACGGTGATCACCCGCTCCCGCGGGCCGATGGCCGAAGCCAGGCAGTTGAGCAGGGTGGTCTTGCCCGCCTGGGTGGCCCCGCTGACGAGGATGTTCATGCCCGCGTCCACGGCCGCGTCCAGGAAGCGGGCCGCCGTCGGAGTGAGGGAACCGCCCCGGACGAGGTCGTCCAGCCGGCGCGCCCGGGCGATGAACTTCCGGATGTTCACGGCCCAGTGCCGCCGCGTGATGTCGGGGATGGCCACGTGCAGGCGCGAACCGTCTGGCAGGGCCGCGTCGACGAACGGCATCGACAGGTCCAGCCGCCGGCCCGAGGACTTCAACATGACTTCGACGAGGTCCTGCACCTCCTCCTCGGTCAGGACGATGCCCGTCAGCTCGGAGCGGCCGGACCGCGCGCAGTAGACGGCGTCCGGCGCGTTCAGCCAGATCTCCTCCACGGAGGGATCGTCCATGAGCCGCTGGAGCGGCCCGAGGCCCGCGATGCGGTCGAACAGGTCCTGCCGCGCCGCCACGGGATCCTCCAGGTCCGGCAGCGAGCTGACCATCGCGCGGGACTCGTAGTCCGCGGCCGCGTCCTGGATGAGCGTCAGGACCCGGGCGTGCTCACGCTGCGGGTCGATGCCCTGCCGCCGGACGATCTCCCGGATCTCGTCCTCGAGAATGCGCACCGCATCCATGTGTCCCTCCTGTGCCCGATTCGGCGCCATCCCCAGCGCCGCACATGTCTCGATCAGGAAGATACCCCGTTCCGTCGATGCGTGTGGTCCAGGACACCATGACTGTGGACAACGTGGCGGCGGTCCCGTTCGACGGGGAGTTGTCCACAGGCCGCCCGAGCCGCCATCAGGCCGTGGCAGGGTCGTCCCCAGGCGGCCGGACGGGCCGGTCGCCGGTCTCAGGAGGGAGGGGCGGGGATGGCCTGGAGCGTGCGGATCCTGGGCGGGGCCGCTCCCGAGACATGGCGGGTGGAGCACTTCCCCGCCGACGCGGACGAGCAGGACCGGGCGGTGCGGGAACGTTTTCCCGCCCGGTCGCTGCACCGGTGCGCTGCCGGGCCGCGCAGCGTGACGTACGCGGAACGGGTCGGGAGTGCACCGGCCCGGGGGCCGGAGCTCGCGGTGGTCACCGAGCACGGACCCGACGCCGGCCGCCTCGTCCCTCTGGGGGAGGGCGGGTTGAGCACGGGACGCGGTGGGGCGCGGCTGCTGCTGGACGACCCCTCTGCCCCGTCGCGGCCGATGCGTCTGCGGCTCGCGCCCACCGGGCTGCACGTCCACGACGGTCCTCGGGACACCGGACGCCTGTGGGACGGCCGCAGCCCGCTCCCTGTGGGCCGGACCGCCCTGGGCCTGGTCCGCGGGCCCGGGGCCGCCCTGCCGCGGCCGGTCACGCCGGAGCCGCCCGCCGTCGACCTCGGATCCCCACCGGCCCGGCAGTCCGTCGTGATCCCGCTGGTGGCGGCCCTGGGCCCGCTGGTGCTCGGGGTCGCCCTGGTCCTGATGATGGGCAACCCGGTGTTCCTGCTGTTCGGTGTGCTGTCCGTGACGGTGGCGCTGGTCATGCTGGCGATGCAGCGCCGTACCCGGCTGCGGCATGCGCGGCTGCTCGCCGCCCGCGCGGACGCGCTCGTGCGCCGGCGGGCTCAGGCGGCACTGAGCCCCGGTGCGGTGGCCCGCGCCGTCCGCTCCGGCGCGACGGACCGCTTCGGGCTGACGTCGGGGGCCGACGAGGCCGTGGCGGTCTCGTGGGGTTCCGGCGTCGGGGCGCTGTCCCTGTCGCGGGACGACCCGGACGAGGCATGGGTGGAGGCCGTCACGTCGCGGCGCACCGTGATGACGACGTCACCGCCGGAGTCGCGCGTCGTCGTGCTCGGGCCGCCGCGCGATGTGGCCGGGGCCTGCCGGTGGGCGGTGTTCCAGCTCCTGCGGCACGCGGTGGCCGCCGACGGCGCGTTCGTGGTGGAGGCCGGTGGAGTCCGCCGCACCTGGTGGTCGGGCGGGTCCGGCCCGCGGCTGCTGGTGTCGGCTCCTGAGGACGCGGCACTGGATCCGGCGTGGCGAGCGTGGCGGGCCGCCATCGGCGGCGACGCGGGGACGACGCCCACGGCCCGGGCGGATCTGCCCTGGACGCGGTACGACTTCACCGGGCCGTCGCCTGCGCCGGGGGACGCCGTCGTCGACCTGCGCGGGCGCACCGTCGTGGTCCCGGCCGAACAACAGCGCTTCGAGGACGTGACCGCCGACGGCCTCGCCGACGGCACCCTGGTCGCCTGGCTGACCGAGCTGGCCGACGACGTCGTGGACCTCGGCCTGCTGCCCGCCGACGACGGCGACGGCACGCTCACACCACCGGGGCAGGTGGGCGCCCGCGATGCCGTCGACGGGCTCACCGTGACCCTCGCCCGTAGCGGCGACGAGACGGGCGTCGTCGAGATGGACCTGGCCGCCGACGGGCCGCACCTGCTCATCGCGGGCACCACGGGATCCGGGAAGTCGGATCTCCTGCTGTCCCTCCTGCTGGGGGCCGCGGCGCACCACCCGCCGGCCGAGGTCGCGTTCCTGCTGCTGGACTTCAAGGGCGGTGCGTCGTTCGGTCCGCTGGGCGCGCTCCCCCACACGATGAGCCTGGAGACCAACCACGTGGGAACGGCCTCGTTGCGGGCGCTGAGCGCCATCCGGGCGGAGCTGCATCGCCGCGAGGCCCTCTTCGCGGAGGCCGGGGTCAGCGACTATCCCGGCTTCCGCCGCCGCCATCCGGACGCGGCGCTGCCTCGGCTCGTCGTGGCGATCGACGAACTGCGCGTGCTCGTGGACGACCACCCGGACGCAGCCGCCGTCCTGCAGCGTCTGGCCGCCACGGGCCGTTCCCTCGGCTTCCACCTCATCCTGGCCACGCAGCGGGCCACGGGTGCGGTGGGCTCGGACCTGCGCTCGAACCTGGGCAGCACGATCGCCCTGCGCACCGCGACGGAGCAGGAGTCGTGGGACCTCGTGGGCACGGCCGCCGCGGCCCGGCTCGACCCGCGTCGCCCCGGCTCCGCGATCCTCTCGACGGCGGGGCGCCCGACGGTCTCGTTCCGCGCATCCCAGTGGACGGTCGACGGCGGCACGCCCGTGTGGCGGCGGCTGGGCGAGGCCGCGGCCGCCCCGGCCGTCGCCCCCTGGGAGGCCGTCGTCTCGGTCCTGGTGGAGAACTACGCGGCGGGTGACTGGCCCACACCCCCGCCCGTGGTCACCCCCGCCCTGCCGGAGCGCTGGGTGCCGGACCGCGCTCGCCGGGCCGAGGCCACGGCCCTGGCCCTGCTCGACGACGCGGCCCACGGCCGGCACCGTCCCTGGCGGTGGCCGACCGGCGCGGAGGGACGCACCGCATGGATCGTCGAGGCCGCGGGCGGTCGCGCGGAGACGCTGGCCGCCGTCGTCGAAGTGGCGCTGCGCAGCGGCCGGCCGGTGGCCGTGCTGGACGGCACCGGGGAGGCCGCGGCGGCCGCGCGGTCCGGGACGCCGGTGCTGACCCCGGACGCCGAGGGGGCCGGGGAGGCCGCCCTGGCCCGCCTGCGCGAGCTCGCGGCCGCCGGCGGCACGGCGGTGATCACGGGCTGGAACGCGTGGTCCGGCCTGCGCGTCGGGGACACCTACCGCACGGTCGAGGAGGACGTGCACGACTGGCTCGGCCGTCCGACCGCCGCCGGCCTGCGGTTGGCGGTGTTCGGCGGCCGAGAGCTGGCGACGGGCCGGCTGCTGCTGCACCTGCCCCACCGCTTCTTCGTGCCGGCCGGGACGAACGCCGAGCACCGGCTCATCTGGCCCCGGCTGACCGAGGTCGAGCCCCTGCCGGGGCGGGCCGTGCACATCAGTCCCGCCGTCCCCGAACCCGGCATGCCCTGCCAGCTCGCGTCTCCCGCCCCGGCGTGACCGCACTGACGGCGATTCCCGTGTGACCGCAGCGGAACGGTGGACTCAGCTCCGACGTCCACCCGGCGAGACGTTCTCCCGTCCTCCGTCGAACGTGGATGCCGTGGTCGAGGTCGCCAGGAGCAGTCGGACAGGGCGCCCCTTCGTCGCCGTACGTCCGAAGCGGCCGCGGCATCGTCCGGCGAAGACGTCCCGAAGGTCGCAGGACGGATGAGGCCAGGAGGCCGCTGCCCGCTCCTGCCTCGAGCAGCCCCGTGACCGATCGCACGAGTGCCTCGGCACTCATGCAGAAGATTCCTCGCCGCTCGCTCGCGCAGTCTCCGGTGGGCAGGAGCCTCCTTTCCGCATCCGCACCGACAGCATGCGTCCCCGAGTCTCGCCCCCACCCAGCAGAGCACGCCCGGGGAGGAGCGCTGCAACGAGAACCCAGGGCACCGGTCGGAGAAACACTGCGCTTGCCCTCCACGCAATGAGCGGCAACTCACCCGTGGCGACAGACGCGAGCCACCTCACTTCTTCGCCCCGATCACCCACCCGCACTCTGGGGCAGCCGCTCACCGCGGTCTACGCTCTGACCCATGGCGCAGATCGTCCTCTTCCACCACGCCCTCGGTCTCACAGACGGCGTGCGCGCGCTCGCCGAACAGATCGCCAGCGGCGGTCACACCGTCCACACCCCTGACCTCTACGACGGCCGCACGTTCGCCACCGTGGACGAGGGTGTCGCCCACGCCCAGCACCTCGGCTTCGAGGAGATCGGCCGACGCGGCATGCGGGCGTGTGCCGAGCACCAGGAGGCCTCCGTCGTCGCGGGCATCAGCATGGGCGTGATGCCCGCCTGGCGTGCCGCCCAGGTGGTCCCCGGCTTCCGCGCGTGCATCGCCATGGCCGGCGTCCTGGCCCTCGACGCCTACGCCCCGCTCTGGCAGCCCCACACCGCCCTGCAGATCCACCTCGGCACCCGCGACCCCTGGGCCCTCGAGGGCGACCTCGCGACCGCCCGCTCCTACGCGGCCACCGCCGAGCACCCGGACCGCCCCGCCGACCTCTTCGAGTACGACACGGACCGGCACCTGTTCATGAACTCCTCCACCGCGGACTTCGACGCGGACCTCACCGCCGTGCTGGTCCGCCGCATCCACGAGCTCCTGGCCTGACGCGCGGAGCGGGTCCGGCTCAGGCGGGACGCCGCCCGCGCATCACCGTCGCCAGGGCGGCCAGCAGCACGAGCACGAAGCCCGCGGCCGCCGCGAACACGTAGCCCGCGGACGGGGCGACGCCGTCGATGAACACGCCGGCCAGCGGGGCGCCCATGGCGGCGCCGGCGGTCATGGCCGAGCCGTAGAAGCCCATCGCCTCGCCGCGCCGCTCCTCCACCACGAGGTGCGAGAGCCGGGACGAGGCCGAGGCCAGGGTCGGCGCCGTCAGCAGACCCGAGGGGATCGAGGCCAGCGCGAGCGCCCACACCCCGTCCACGAGCGCGAGCGGCACCGTCGCCACGGCGAACAGCGCCATCAGCAGGTACGGGTGCACCTGGCGGCCCCAGGCCCCATAGAAGAGCCCGCCCACGGCGGAGGCGCCGCACCAGAACGCGTACACCAGACCCACCGACGCCGCGGCGCCCTGCGACTCCAGCTCGGCCACCATCGAGACCTCGGTGCCGACCATGACGATCCCGGCCGCCATCGACACCACGAGCACACCGAGCACCTCCGGCCCGACCCAGGAGAAGTGGGTCCGCCGCCACTGCCGCAGCCGCTCGGCCCGGGCCCGGCGCGGCGCCGTCGTCGGCCCGGAGCCGTCCGCGGCGATGACGGGCAGCGACCCGGTGACCAGGGGGATGGCCTCCGTGATGGCCGGCAGCGCACCGGTCGCCAGGCTGGGGGCGGCCATCTCCACGTGCATGGGCGCGGCGGTCACCGCCTGGGCGATCGCCTCCTGACGGTCCTGCTCCTCGGTGTAGGGATCCTCGGTCGCCGGTCCGACGACGGCCAGCTGACTCGACCGTGTCGGCGGGTTGAACCACATCAGCAGGATGCCGCCCAGCGCGCTGGAGAGGCCGACGATGGTCAGGCCGAGGGCACTCGACCACGTGGCCGCGACGACGGCGCCCAGCGCCGGGCCCATCATGAAGATCGTCTCCGTGACGATGGAGTCCAGGGCAAACGCCGTCTGCCGGTCCTTGCCGTGGGTGAGCACGCCGAGTCCCTGCCGGACGACGGAGAAGATCGGCAGTGAGAACACGCCGCCCAGGAACACGGCCAGGAGCATCGGCCAGAACGGCAGCCACGGGACGATCGGCCAGATCACGGCCTCCGCGATCACGGAGGGCAGCAGTGCACGGCGCAGCCCCTTCGCGTCCACCACGCGGCCCCGCCACGGCGAGCCCACCGCGATGCCCAGCGTCATCGCCGCCCCAGCCAGGCCGGCCTGGCCGTAGCCCAGGCCCAGCGTGAGCGCCACGTGCAGGGTGAGGATCACCCCGGCCGCGGTGTGCGGGAAGCGGGCGATGAACCCCACCGCCAGCAGATGGCGGATCCGAGGGTCCTGCAACAGCCGTCCGTACGCTCCGAAGTCCACCGTCGAATCCTACGGGAGGGGTCAAGGCACGCCCCGGAGGCGCCGTCGAGACGGCCGCGCGCTCGGCGGACTCAGCCGTTGCTGCGCCGGTCCTTGGCCCGGATCAGGTCGAGGGCGATGGCCGTGCCGAGCACGGCGCAGCGCACCACGGGCGGCATGCCGGGGTCCAGGCGCATCTCGTACCGCGAGCGCCCGGCCAGGGCGTTCATGACGCCTCCGAACCGCGCGGTCACGCGGGCGATCGGCTGCTGGCCCACGGTCATGGCGTAGTCGTGGTCCCACAGGTCGCCGGTCACCGCGAAGCACGTGCCGTCCACGACCTCGACGTTCACGGACGTCCGCAGGAACGCGATCTGGCGGACGAGGTTGGCGAAGGGCAGCCCGTCGGCGTCCAGGATCGCGAAGCGGTCGCGGCCGAACGTGGCCGGGTCGGCGAGGCGGAAGAGCACGCGGCCGTCGTCACCGTCGACCACGTCGAAGCTGCGGTTCCCCATCAGCATTCGGCCCAGGCCCCCGCCCGTAGTGACCACCGAGACGACGGTGCGCCCGTCCGGGTCCGTCACCTGGATGTCGTTGGACAGGAAGCTCGTCACCTGCTGCAGGATGAGGACGTCCGTGTGGGCGAGGCGACCGGCGTCGAAGGCGGGGCTCATGGGACCAGTCTGCCGTGTCGGGCCCTGCGGAATATTCAGGACGGGGCGGCTCGTTGTGCGGTATAGTTCATTTTTGAAGAACACGGCGACGGCGCGGCCGGCACCGTGAGACCCGCCCCCGGGCACACTGAGGAGCACACCATGCAGTTCGGCGTCTTCACGATCGGCGACATCACCGCCGATCCGACGAACGGGACCGCCCCCACCGAGCATCAGCGGATCAAGGACACCGTCAAGATCGCCCGCCACGCCGAGCAGGCGGGCTTCGAGGTGTTCGCGACCGGCCAGCACCACAACCCGCCCTTCGTGGCCCCGGGCAACCCGCCCACGCTGCTGGCCTACCTGGCCGCGCAGACCGAGACCCTCCAGCTCTCCACGGCGACGACCCTGATCACCACCATGGACCCGGTGCGTCTGGCCGAGGACTACGCGTACCTGCAGCACCTCGCCGACGGTCGCGTGGACCTGACGATGGGCCGCGGCAACACCGGCCCCGTGTACCCGTGGTTCGGCAAGGACATCCGCCAGGGCATCCAACTCGCCGTGGAGAACTACAACCTCCTCTACCGCCTGTGGCATGAGGAGACCGTGGACTGGAGCGGCAACCACCGCACCCCGCTGCAGGACTTCACCCTCACCCCGCAGCCCCTGGACGGCGTCGCCCCCTTCGTGTGGCACGGCTCCATCCGCTCCCCCGAGATCGCCGAGCAGGCCGCCTACTACGGCGACGGCTACTTCCACAACAACATCTTCTGGAACAAGGAGCACGTCATCCAGATGGTGCGCCTGTACCGCCAGCGCTACGAGTACTACGGCCACGGCAAGGCCCATCAGGCGTACGTGGCCCTGGGCGGCCAGGCCTACATGGCGAAGAACTCGCAGGACGCCGTGGCGGAGTTCCGCCCCTACTTCGACAACGCGCCGGTCTACGGCCACGGCCCGTCCCTCGAGGACTTCTCGAGGATGACGCCCCTGACGGTCGGCTCGCCGCAGCAGGTCATCGAGCGCACGCTCACGTTCCGCGACTGGGTGGGCGACTACCAGCGTCAGATGTTCCTCATCGACCACGCCGGCCTGCCCACGGACACCGTCCTGCGGCAGATCGACCTCTTCGGCGAGGAGGTCCTGCCCGTGCTGCGCAAGGAGTTCGACGCTCTGAAGCCGGACGACGTCCCGGCGGCCCCGACCCACGAGTTCCTCGTGGCACGCGCCCGCCGCGGCGAGGCTCCCGTGCCCGGCGGCAAGGAGGGATCGCAGGCCCAGCTCGACCGCGCGGCGGCCGCCGAGCAGCGCGCCACCGCCGATGCCGCGAAGGGCGGTGCCGCGCAGTGACCACCCCCGGCGCCCCCGATGCCTCCGCCCCGTTCACGCCGCAGGCCCGGCACCTCGCCGTGGTCTCCGGCGGGTCCGGGGACCCGTCCCAGACCCGCATGCTCGCCGAACGCATGGCGGAGTCCGCCTCGGCGGCGCTCTCCGAGCACGGCGTGGTCCCGCAGATCCACCTGATCACGCTGCGGGAGCTCGCCGTGGACATCGCGCAGGCCCTGGTGACCTTCGCCATCTCCCCGGCCCTGCGCGCCGCCCTGGACGAGGTCGCCCAGGCCGACGCCGTCATCGCGGTCTCGCCCACGTACAAGGCCTCCTACTCGGGCCTGTTCAAGTCCTTCTGGGACCTCGCGGAGCCCACGTCCGTCGTCGGGGTGCCCGTGCTCCTCGGCGCCACCGGCGGCACCGCCCGCCACTCGCTCATGATCGACACCGCCATGCGGCCGCTGTTCGCCTACCTCAAGGCCCGCATCGTGCCGACCGCGGTCTTCGCGGCCTCGGACGACTGGGGCGAGGCGGCCGGCGTGCAGGCCTCGATGCGGACCGACCCGCTGCAGTCCCGCATCCGGGCCGCCGGACGCGACCTGGCCGAGATCACCCTGAGCCGCCCCCCGCGGGCACGCGCCGCCGCGCCCGCGGACATCGACCTGGAGGTGACCCCCTTTGAGCAGCTCCTCAACCCCGGCCCCTGAGCCCGCCGCGCAGGACGCGGCGCCGGCGGAGCCCGACGGCGGCTGGTTCGGCTCCGCATCGGAGGCGCACCGCCCGGTGGACCCGCCCAAGCGCGCCTGGCGCGCCTACTTCGAGGCCACCCAGATGCTCACGGAGGTGGTGGAGCGCCGCCTGAAGCAGGACTGCGGCATGTCGCTGGCCGACTACAACCTGCTGCTGCTCCTCTACGAGTCCCCCGAGGGCCGGCTCCGGCTGGGAGAGCTGGCGTCCCGGATGGTCTTCTCCCCGTCGCGCATCACCTACCAGGTGAAGACGCTCGTGGCCCGCGGCCTGATCGACCGCCGCCCGGTGGCCTGTGACCGGCGGGGCTTCGAGGCCGTCCTCACCGACGAGGGCCGGTCCGCCTTCCGGCGCGCCGCGATCGAGCACGCCCGGCAGGTGGACGAGCTCTTCCTCGGCGACCTGGCGCCGGGCGAGGCGGAGTCCCTCACCCGGATCTTCTCCCGCCTGGGGCGGCGGCTCGAGGGGCTGTGCTGACCACGTCCCCACCTGGCCGGGGTCGCCCCGGCCCCGGGACATGACGAGGCCCGGTGATCCGTGCGGGATCACCGGGCCCCGTCGTGTCGTTCGGGGCGGAATCGATCAGCCGACCAGCTGACCGCCCAGGGTCACGGTGGCGTCCGTGGCGGCACCGGCCGCGTCGACCACGGTCACCACCACGGAGCCGCCCGCGGGCACCTCGGCCGGCACGGGCAGCCAGGCGCGGTACTCGCCGGTGAGGTCCAGGCCGTCCTGGCCGAGGACCGTGCCGTCGGCGTCGTAGGCCGTGACGGTGACGGAGGCGAAGCCGCCCTGATCCGTCTGCGCGACCACCTGGGTGCCGTAGGCGACACCCTCGGCGGGCGCGGCCACGACGTCGGTCACGCCCGGCGCAGCGGCCTCGGCGACCGGGGCCTCAGCAGCGGGGGCCGCCTCGGCGGCCTCCTCCTCCGCGGCGGCCTCGGCGCGGGCCTTGAGCTCGGCCGCGATGGCCTCCTCCTCAGCCGGCGTGAACTCGGTCAGCTCGGACTCGTCCACGGCGGGCTCGCCGCCGGTGGGCAGGTCCTCGTCGGCCACGGGGCCCGCGACGTCGGCGATCGCCGGGGCGGTCTCGGCGGCCGGAGCGGTCTCCGCGGCCGCGGCGGTCTCGGCGGCGGGCGCCGCGGAGGCGTCCAGCGCGTCGAGGGACTCGACCGGGACCATGATCGAGGACATCGCCTGGGCGTCGCAGCCCACCACGTTGCCCTCGGCGTCGAAGGTCACCGGGGCGATGCCCGAGATGACCCCGACCACCCGCTGCTGGGCGTCATAGACGGCCCCGCCCGAGTCGCCGGCGTAGGTCGAGGCGGTGTCGAGGGCAACCTGATCCGCGTACGCGTCGTCGCAGACCGTGGCGGCCTCGAAGGTCTGCGTGTGGGACACGGTGTTCGGCGCGCCCAGCGGCACGGACGAGCCGTGGGTGTAGACGGTCTCGCCCACACCGATGGACGAGGCCGGCCGCGTGGACCAGTCGCCCACGACGTCGACGTCGTCGGCCAGGGCCACGCGGACCGCGTCCACGCCCGAATCGCCGGGCAGTGCCGAGACGGTGCCGATCGCGGTGCCGTCGACGTCGCGGACGGTCGAGCCGATCTGCCATTGGCCCGCACCACAGTGGGCCGCGGTGTAGGCGGTGGCGTCGTCGACGATGGTCAGACTGCACGCCCCGGCCGGCGCGGTGATCGCCGAGCCCTGGGTGAGCGTGGTCTGCGCGAGGGCGGGGCCGGCACCGGCCACCACCACCGCGCCCAGCGCCGCGGTGGCGACGCCGGTCAAGGTTCTGGTTCTCATGGGTACTCCTCGGAGGATGGGAGGCATGGGGCCGGCGCGCGGCGCACGGCCTCCAGGATGGGGTGGGGCCACCACGGGCCCTCCCCTCCCCCTCAACGGTACCGGACAGGCCGGGCGACCGATCAGGGTCGGCGGACCGTGATCTCCACGGAGTCGGCCCGCTCGGCCAGCAGCGGCAGGTCTGCCAGGAGGGTCTTGAGCGTGGCCGTCATCAGGCGCACCCCGGCCGCGTCGGCGTCCCGGGTGGGCATCGCGACGATCTGCAGCTCGGGCCCGGCCCCGCCTCCGTTCATCACCGCGCCGGAGCCCGTGTGCGTGGCCACCCCCGACCCGGGTGCGAGGCCCAGGTTGAGCAGGTTCGGGACCAGGTCGGCGACCTCGGCGATCTCGTCCGCGATCTCCTGGTCCCGATAGGCGGGGGTCCACTCCCTCTGCTGGGCGAGCGACCACACGGCCGGGCGTCGCACCACGTACGTGTGCTCGGCGCCGGCGTCGATGACGACGAGCTCACAGCCCTCGTCCACGGCGGACAGGCAGGCACGCGGCAGCCACACGGCCACGGGTCGGGCGACCGGGTTCCACGCCGTCAGCGCGGGCACGTTCGTGAACACCGGCAGCGCCTGCCGGCCGTCCGGCGCGCGCATGGTCACGAGGGCCACGTCCGCGGCCTTGTCCCCGTGCGCCGCGACGTCGTGCTCGTGACCGGTGTGGTCGGCGTGGTCGTGGACGTCGTCCTCGTCCCCGGCGAGGGTGGGCACGACGGCGGCGAACACGCGGATGCGCGCGAGCACCTCCGTCACCTCCCGCTCACCGGCGGAGCCGTCCGTCAGGGCCGACATGACGGCGGTCCACTCGGCCGGGCTGGTGCCGTCGTCCTCGTCGAACACGTGCAACGGGTTCGCGGAGCCGTCCACGCCGGGGCCGGAGAGGTCACGGCCCTGCCACGGGACGCCCGCGGTGTCCGCGGTGTTCTCGCCCGCGGTCTTCTCCCGCATGCGGTCGAGTGCGGCCCGGATGTGCCCCGGCAGCTCCCGGGCCGCCGGATGCGGCACCGCGACCGTCTCGTCGATCGGACCGAGCCCGTCGTCGCGGGCCAGGCCGCCGTCGTCGTGCGAGCCCGTCACGGGGCGACCGGGCCGGGCTGCTCGGAGCGCGCCTGCTCCACCGTGGCGCCGCCGGCGACGGCCAGCGCCTGCTCCAGGCTGAAGCGGCCGGCGTACAGCGCCTTGCCCATGATCGCGCCCTCGACGCCCTGGCCGGTCATGGCCGCGAGCGCGGCAACGTCCTCGAGGGAGGAGATGCCGCCCGAGGCGACGACCGGCTTCGCGGTCTTCGCGCAGACCTGGGCGAGCAGCTCCGTGTTCGGCCCCTTGAGCGTGCCGTCCTTCGTGACGTCGGTGACCACGTAGCGGGCGCAGCCGGCATCCTCGAGGCGGGCGAGCACCTCCCAGAGGTCGCCGCCCTCCTTGGTCCAGCCGCGGGCGGCGAGCGTGGTGCCGCGCACGTCGAGGCCCACGGCCACCCGGTCGCCGAAGCGCTCGATGACGCGCGCGGTCCAGTCCGGGTCCTCGAGGGCGGCGGTGCCCAGGTTCACGCGCGCCGCACCCATCTCGAGGGCGTTCTCGAGCGAGGCGTCGTCGCGGATGCCGCCGGACAGCTCGATCTTCACGCCGATCTCCTCCACCACACGGCGCATGACCTCGCGGTTGTCACCGCGACCGAAGGCCGCGTCCAGGTCCACGAGGTGGATCCACTCCGCGCCGGCGCGCTGCCAGTCCAGGGCGGCGGTGACCGGGTCGCCGTACGAGGTGGCGCTGCCGGCCTCGCCCTGGACGAGGCGGACGGCCTGGCCGTCCTGGACGTCGACGGCGGGCAGCAGCTCGAGGGCGGGGGCGTTCGGGGTCATGGGGTTCCTCTCGGGTGGGGCGGCCGGCGCGGTCAGGCGCCGACGGTCAGGAAGGAGGCGGCGATGGCCATGCCGGCCAGCACGAGGACGATCACGATGGCCCACAGCGGCGCCTTCTGCGTGCGCATGGACCAGGCGGCGCCGAGCAGCAGCCCGCCGAGGGCGAGGTAGAGGACGGACCAGTAGGGCATCAGAGGGTCTCCAGCCAGTTGCGCAGCAGCTGCAGCCCGGCGTCCCCGGACTTCTCGGGGTGGAACTGCGTGGCCGACAGGGGGCCGTTCTCCACGGCGGCGATGAAGTCCGCGCCGTGGTGCGCCCAGGTGACCTGGGGCGGACGCATGGCGGAGATCGTCTGGTCGAACTCCCATTCGAGCACGCCGTAGGAGTGGACGAAGTAGAACCGCTCGTCCTCGATGCCCGCGAAGAGGGCGCTGCCCTCGGGCGGCCGGACGGTGTTCCAGCCCATGTGGGGCAGGACCTCGGCGGGCAGCTCGGCGACGACACCCGGCCACTCCCCCATGCCTGCGGTGCGCTCGCCGTGCTCGACGCCGGCGTCGAAGAGGATCTGGTGGCCCACGCAGATGCCGAGGACGGGTCGGCCCCCGGCCACGCGGCGGCCGATCCAGCGGGTGCCGCCGACCTCGGTCAGTGCCCGCATCACGGACGCGTACGCCCCGACGCCGGGCACGAGCAGCCCGTCGGCCTCCTGCACGGCCTGCGGATCGCGCGTGAGCTCGACCTCCGCGCCGGCCCGCTCCACGGCACGCAGCGCCGAGTGCACGTTGCCCGAGCCGTAGTCCAGGACGGCGACGCGCGGCCGCACGCCGGGGACGGTGGTGGGGCGGGCCATCAGAGGGCGCCCTTGGTGGAGGGCACGCCGGTCATGCGGGGGTCGTCCTCGACGGCGGCGCGCAGGGCGCGGGCGAAGGCCTTGAACTGCGCCTCGACGATGTGGTGCGGATCCCGGCCTCGCACGACGTCCATGTGGAGGCAGATCGCCGCGTGGTACGTGATCGACTCGAACACATGGCGGGTCATGGAACCGGTGAAGTGCCCGCCGATGAGGTGGTACTGCTGGCCCTCGGGCTCGCCCTCGTGCACGAGGTACGGCCGGCCGGAGACGTCGACGACGGCGCGCGCCAGCGCCTCGTCCAGCGGCACGGACGCCTCGCCGAAGCGGCGGATGCCGGACTTGTCCCCGAGCGCGGTCTTGAGCACCTCGCCCAGGGTGATGGCGACGTCCTCGACCGTGTGGTGCACGTCGATGTGCGTGTCCCCGGTGGCACGGACCGTCAGGTCGATCTGGGAGTGCCGGGACAGCGCGGTGAGCATGTGGTCGTAGAACGGCACGGTGGTGGAGATCTCAGCGCGGCCGGTGCCGTCCAGATCCATCTCGACGTACACGTCCGACTCGCTCGTGGTGCGCGTCATGCGCGCACGGCGTCCGGAGATCAACTCGGCTGCCACGGGTCCTCCTCGGGCTGGGTCCGCACCGGTCCGGGACGGGTGCGGGGGGATGCGGGTGCGCGCGGCCGGTGCCGGCGGGCCGGGGCGCCGCGCGCGCTGTCCCTATCCTAGGGAGCCGGGCGGACGCCGAGACTCCGGTGACGCCTCAGGACCGGTCCCCGGTCTCGCCGAGGACCTCCGCGAGAGCGGTGAGGAACGCCGTCGTCTCCGCCTCGGTGCCGGCGGTGACGCGCAGGTGGTGCGGGATGCCGACGTCCCGCACGAGGACGCCGCGGTCGAGCAGGCGGCGCCACACGTCGGACGCGTCCTCGAGGTGACCGAAGAAGACGAAGTTCGAGTCGGACACCGAGGGCCTCAGTCCCAGGCCGCGCAGGGTGGAGACGATGCGGTCGCGCTGGGCCTTGATGTCCTCCACGGTGCGCAGCAGCGCGTCCACGTGATCGAGGGCGGCCTCCGCCGTGGCCTGCGTGACCGCGGAGAGGTGGTACGGCAGGCGCACCAGGCGCAGGGCGTCGGCGACGGCGGGGTCCGCGGCCAGGTAGCCCAGGCGCGCGCCGGCCAGGGCGAACGCCTTGGACATGGTGCGCGTGACGATCAGCCGCTCACGGCCGGGCAGGAGGGTGAGGGCGGAGCGGGTGCCGGCGAGGGCGAACTCCGCGTAGGCCTCGTCCACGACGACCATGGCGCCGGGCCCGCCGGCGGCCTCGTTCTGCGCCTGCGCGGCGTACACGGCCTCGATGGTCGCCAGGTCCAGGGCGGTGCCCGTCGGGTTGTTGGGCGAGGCCAGGAAGACGACGTGCGGACGGTGCTCCCGCACCATGGCCGCCGCGTGCTCGGCGCTGAGGGTGTGGTCTTCGGCACGGCCGCCGTCCACGAACACGGTGTCCGTGCCGCCGGCCAGCAGCGGGTACATGGAGTACGAGGGCAGGAAGCTCAGCAGTGTCCGCCCGGGGCCGCCGAAGGCCTGGAGGATCTGCTGCAGGATCTCGTTGGAGCCGTTTCCGGCCCACACGTGGTCCGCCGTGAGGCCGTGGCCGAGGTAGCCGGCGAGCGCACGTCGCAGCCCCGTGAACTCGCGGTCCGGGTAGCGGTTCAGCCCCCCGGCGACGGCCGCGACCCGCTCGGCGATGGCGGTGGCGACCTCCTCCGGCACCGGATGCGTGTTCTCGTTGGTGTTGAGCATGTACGGCACGTCCAGCTGGGGGGCGCCGTAGGGGCTCAGGCCGCGGAGGTTCTCACGCAGGGGCAGAGAGCTGAGGTCGGTCATGGCCGCCAGTCTAGGAAGCGTGGAGGGCGAGGCCCGCCGTGCGTCACCGCGTGGCCGGGACGAACAGCTCCTCGCCCGGCGCGGGGGCCCGGCCCTCGAGCCCGTTGAGCTCGTCGATCGTGGCGATCACCTCGTAGACGTCCGCCTCCGGAGCCACCGTGGTGGCGATGGTCCACAGGCTGTCCCCGGGCATGACCGTGACGGACTGGGTGGCGGGCCCCGCGGTGTCCGCGGACACCGCGGCGGGCGACAGCAGCACACCCAGGAAGAAGGCGGCCGCCAGCGTGGCGGCCACGGCCGCGGCGATCACGGGGATCCCCCGCAGCACGAGGCGGCCGCGGCGGGTCAGACGGATGGTGGCCGGACGCGGCCGCGCCGTCGCGGGCGAACCGGCGAACTGGGCGGTGGTGAGCGTCATGGTGTCCTCCTCCGGGGCGGATGCCCTCCAGGCGATCGAACATCTGTTCGAATCCGTTCGAATCCCTTTCTAGCACAGGTGTTCGAGACACGCCACGACGAGATCGAACATATCTTTGAAGGAGAGGCGGCTCTCCTCTAGGCTCGAAGCGATGCACGGACGCCCCGGAACGCCCCCGGGGATCGCCAGGACACAGGCAACCAGCGGGGGCGGACACGGTAAGCGTCCGGACGGCAGCCGGACGCCGGAACATGAGGCCGGCCACCATCACCCCCGGGAGAACGGACGGCAGCCATGAGCACCACCGACGATCAGCCGGCGGCGCGCGCGCCGCTCACCGACCGCCAGCGGCGGATCGTGCAGACCATCCGGGACGCGATCGCCGACCACGGCTACCCGCCCTCCATGCGCGAGATCGGCGATGCCGCGGGCCTGGCCTCGCTCTCCTCCGTCACGCACCAGCTGGGCCGTCTCGAGCGGCACGGCTACATCCGGCGCGACCCCGGACGCCCGCGTGCCCTCGAGGTGCTGCTCGACGTGGACGGCACCCCGCTGGGCGAGGCCGCCTCCCCCGCCGCTGCGCCGTCGTCGCGGGTCACCGCGATCCCCGCGTGGCACACCGGCGCAGACGAGGCGGACAGCGTGCCGGTCCCCTGGGTCGGCCGCATCGCGGCGGGCGGCCCGGTCCTGGCTGAGCAGCAGGTCGAGGACGTCATGGCGATCCCGCGACGCCTCACGGGCGAGGGCGAGCTGTTCATGCTGCGCGTCACGGGCGACTCGATGGTGGACGCCGCGATCTGCGACGGCGACTGGGTGGTGGTGCGCCGGCAGGAGACGGCGGAGAACGGCGACATCGTCGCGGCCCTGCTCGACGACGAGGCCACCGTGAAGACCTTCCGCCGCCGCGACGGGCACACCTGGCTCCTCCCCCAGAACACGGCCTACGAGCCCATCCTCGGCGATCACGCCACCGTGATGGGGCGCGTCGTCACGGTCCTGCGCTCACTCTGACCCGCTCCCTCCGACCGGGCCGACGGCCCGAGGCCGAGCGAGGTCAATCGCCCGAGGCGAGCCGTGCCAGCACCCCGCGGACGACGTCGCGGTCCGTGGTGCGCCAGAAGTCCGGCAGGGCGCTCGTGATGTAGCCGCCGTACCGCTCGGTGGCCAGGCGGGGGTCCAGCACGGCCACCACGCCGCGGTCCGTCACGGAGCGCACGAGGCGCCCGGCGCCCTGGGCCATGCGCACGGCCGCATGCGTGGCGGAGATCCGCATGAACCCGTTGCCGCCGTGCCGGGCGACGTCCCGGGTGCGGGCCTGGGAGAGCGGGTCGTCCGGCCGCGGGAACGGGATGCGGTCGATCACCACGAGCCGCAGCGAGTTCCCCGGCACGTCCACGCCCTGCCACAGGCTCATGGTCCCGAACAGGGACGTGTCCGGCTCCTCGGAGAACTGGCGCACGAGGGCGGAGAGGGTCGCGTCCCCCTGGCACAGGATCGTGGTCTTCGGCCCGAGCCGACGGCGCATCTCGGCGGCGGCGTCCTCGGCCGCCCGGCGCGAGGAGAACAGGCCGAGGGCCCCGCCCCGCGACGCCCTCAGGAGCGCCTCGAGCTCATCCAGGGACTCGGGCGAGGCCGTCCGGCCGGGCCGGGGCAGGTGCCGGGCCACGTAGAGCACCCCCTGACGCGGGTAGTCGAAGGGGCTGCCGACGTCGAGGGCCTCGAACTTCGGGGCGTCCGGGCCGGCCAGGCCCACGTCGCCGGCCACCGAGTCGAACCGGCGCTCCCCCGAGCCCACGGTGAGCGTGGCGGAGGTGAGCACCGTCGTCGCCTTGCCGAACAGGCCCTCCCGCAGCTTGCCGGCCACCGAGAGCGGGGCCACGTAGAGCTGGGGCGGGTCGGTCTCGTCCCCCGGCTGCCAGCCCACGCCGGGCTCGAAGTGGCCGGGGCGGGTGGCCCACAGCACCTCGGGGAAGTCGGCCTCGGGCCGGGCCGCGAGCATGCGCTCCACCACCTCGAGGACCTCGAGGATCCGCGAGCGCGCCATCTGCCGTCCGCCGTCGGCATCGGCCTCCTTGTCCTTGTCCTGGCCGAGGTCGGACAGGCACTGACGCGCGGCGGTGAGGACGCCGGTGAGGGCCTGCTCCTGCACCTCGTCCGGGCCCGCGGCGATCAGGCCGGACGGGGTGTCCGTGAACGCGCGGTCCAGGGCCGCCCCGGCCTCGATCAGGTCCTCCACGGCCACCGTGGTGTGGCGGCGCAGCGAGGTGGCCGCGCCGTGCACGATCGACCCGGACAGCTGCCCCGTGACCGCGCCGGTCACCCGGTCCTGCAGCTCGTGGGCCTCGTCCACGACGACGGCCGAGTACGCCGGCAGCACCGCGAGCCCCTCGAAGGCGCTGATGGCGAGCATCGCGTGGTTGGTGACCACGACGTCCGCGTCCGCCGCGTCCGCGCGGGCCCGCTCGGAGAAGCACTCCTCGGCCTGGGGGCAGCGGGACGCGCCGAGGCAGTCGACTGCGGAGACGGAGACCTGCCGCCACGCGCGGTCGGTGACGGGGACCTCGAGGTCGTCGCGGTCCCCGGTCTCGGTCTGGTCCGCCCACGCCCGCAGGTACATGACCTCCTTGCCCAACAGGGAGGAGGGCCCGGCGGCGCCGTCCGTGGCGGAGCCGATCATCCCGCCGTCGTCGGCGACCGTGAAGAGGGCCTCCTCGCCCTCATCCCCGGGGTAGCCGCCGTCCACCTTGTGGCGACAGAGGTAGTTGGAGCGGCCCTTGACCAGGGCGACGACGGGCTCGCGAGGCAGCTCGTCCTTGAGCGCCTCGACCAGCCGGGGGGCGTCCCGCTTCATGATCTGGGCCTGCAGGGCGAGCGTGGCCGTGGCGACGACGACGGGGTCCTCCTGCGTCATCGCGTGCTGGATCGCGGGGATGAGGTAGGCGAGGGACTTGCCGGTGCCGGTGCCGGCCTGCACGAGCAGGTGGCGGCGCGACTCGAGGGCGCGCGCCACCTGCAGCACCATCTCCCGCTGGCCCGCGCGGTGCTGGCCGCCGGTGGCCTGCACCGCGGCGTCCAGCAGGCGCAGTGCCTCGCGCTCGTGCTCCGTGCGGGGCTGCGCGCCGCCTGCCCCGACTTCCTCCGCCCCGCCGCTCACAACGCGTCCGCCTCCACGACGAACTCGGCGAAGTCCGGCGCGATGTCCTCACGGACCAGCACGGACAGGCGGGTGCCGCCCTCCTCGTAGCCCTCGGCCAGGATCTCCGCGTCCGCCGAGTGGAGGCGGGAGACCAGCTCACCCCGGGTGAACGGGATCAGCAGTTCGAGCCGCACGTCCGGCCGCGGGATGGTGGCCGCGATGGCGCGCTCGAGCTCGTCGATGCCCTCGCCGGTGCGCGCCGAGACCACCACGGCGTGGGGCTCCTTGGCCCGGATCCGGGCGATGACGGCCGGGTCCGCGGCGTCCGCCTTGTTCAGCACGATGATCTCGGGGATCCGGTGCGCGTGCACCTCCGCGAACACGGAGCGCACCGCGGCGATCTGGCCCTCGGGGTCCGGGTGCGAGCCGTCCACGATGTGCAGGATGACGTCCGCGTCCGCGACCTCCTCGAGGGTGGAGCGGAACGCCTCGACCAGCTGCGTGGGCAGGTTCCGCACGAAGCCGACCGTGTCCGAGAGGGTGTAGCCGATGCCGTCCGGCGTCATGGCCTTGCGCACGGTGGGGTCCAGCGTGGCGAACAGGGCGTTCTCCACGAGCACCCCGGCGTGGGTGAGGCGGTTGAGCAGGGACGACTTCCCGGCGTTGGTGTACCCGGCGATCGCCACGGACGGCACCCGGTTGCGACGACGGTTGGCGCGCTTGGCCTCGCGTGCCGGCTTCATCCCGGCGATGTCCCGGCGCAGCTTCGCCATGCGGGTGCGGATGCGGCGGCGGTCCAGCTCGATCTTGGTCTCGCCGGGGCCGCGGGAGCCGATGCCCTCGCCGGCGGCGGCACGGCCGCCGGCCTGCCGGGACATGGACTCGCCCCAGCCGCGCAGGCGCGGCAGCAGGTACTCGAGCTGCGCGAGCTCGACCTGGGCGCGGCCCTCACGCGAGCTCGCGTGCTGGGCGAAGATGTCCAGGATCAGCGCGGTCCGGTCGATCACCTTCACCCGCACCACGTCCTCCAGCGCGCGACGCTGGGACGGGGCGAGCTCGGAGTCCACCACCACGGTGTCCGCACCGGAGAGCGCCACGATCTCGGCGAGCTCCTGCGCCTTGCCCTTGCCGAGGAACGTGGCCGGGTCCGGGGTGGCGCGGCGCTGGATGACGCCGTCGAGCACCTCCGAGCCCGCGGTCTCGGCGAGCGCGGCCAGCTCCCGCAGGGAGTTCTCCGCGTCCTCCGCGGAGCCCTCGGTCCAGACGCCCGCCAGCACCACGCGCTCCAGGCGCAGCTGGCGGTACTCGACCTCGGTCATGTCCTCGAGCTCGGTGGACAGGCCCTGCACGCGCTTGAGGGAGTGGCGCGCGGCGAGCTCGTCCTGGTCACCGTCGGCGTCCGTGTGCCCGTCCTCGCCCTCGTCCAGGGCGAGTGCACGGCCCGCGAGCGCGCCGGAGCGGTCCGGGGTGCCGGCGTCGGGAGCGTCCTCGTGGTCCGCGACCACACTGTCCGCGGAGCCGCGCCCGGTCGCCTCGCGCTCGGAGGCGCGGCGAGCGTCATCGGCGGCCAGGATGCGGTCGATCACGGCCTGGATCTCGTCCTCGGAGCCGTGGGCGCCCTGGGGGCCGGGGGTGTGCTGGTTCTTCTCAGTCATGGTCTCCTCTGGGCCGCCGCGGTCGGGTGGCCCGATGCTCTCAGGGTAGAGGGGTGCGCGGACGCGTTAGGCGGCTGTCCGCAGGGGGCGGACGTGACGGGTGACGCGCACGGCCGTGTGGGCAGGGGTCGGCGCCGCGCTGCGACGATCTCGCGGCGGCTCCGTTCGCGGGAGGAAGGCGAGCACGCGGCACCGCAGCCACGAGGTCTCGTCGGCGGGCGTGCAGGGGCGGACCACATCGTCCATGGTGGGATCTCCATCAGGTGCCGGGGCGCGCTCGACGGCCTCATCCGAGGCGGGCGCGCGAGGGGGCGGGGGCGGGCAGTGACGCGGGGGCGTCAGCGCAGGAAGATCCACATGGGCGTCGAGTGTACCGGGCTGCGCGTGTGGGCGACAGGGGCCCCGGCGCCCGGTTCGCCGACGACGCGCACGTATCCTGCGGGCATGACCGCGTCCCCCTCCCCCGCCCCGCCGCAACCCGGCCGGGTGGGCCGGGTGACCGTCGTCGTGATCGGCGCGGGCCAGGCGGGCTTGTCCGCCGCCTACCACCTGCGCCGCCGCGGCTTCGTGGGGCTGGGTCCGAACGACGACGGCGCCGCCGGCGTCCCCGAGGACGCCCCCGGCACGTTCGTGGTGCTCGACGCGGAGACCGCCCCGGGCGGGGCGTGGCAGCACCGCTGGGACTCGCTCACGATGGCCACCGTCAACCACATCCACGAGCTGCCCGGCGACCCGGTGCCGCCGGCCGACCCGGCCGCGCACGCCAACACCCTGCTGCCGGCCTACTTCGCGGACTACGAGGCACGGTTCGCCCTGCCGATCCGGCGGCCCGTGCGCGTGAGGCGCGTCGAACGGATCGGCGAGCCGGGACGTGCGCGCGGGTTCTTCGTCCGCACGGACGGGGCGCCGGGCACGTGGCGGGCGGACTTCGTGGTCAACGCGACCGGCACCTGGACGTCCCCACGGTGGCCCTCGGTGCCCGGTCAAGTCCCTGGAAGTGGTGTAGCCGTCTTCGAGGTTGTAGGGGGCTTGTACCTGTCAGGTCTGCAGGGTCGGCATCACCTCCGTGCTCATCACGGTCTCTTGCTCCGTGGTCAGGGGCTCACGGCACCGGGCGAGCAGTTCCAGGCCGAGATACCGGCGGCCTTCGGCCCACTCATCGGTCTGCTCGGCCAACACAGCCCCGACCAGACGCACCACGGCATCCCGGTTCGGGAAGATCCCCACCGAGTCCGTGCGGCGCCGGATCTCCCGGTTCAGCCGCTCGGCAGGGTTGTTCGACCAGATCTGGGACCACACGTCCCTCGGGAACGAGGTGAACGCGAGGATGTCCTCTCGTGCTGCATCGAGGTGCCCAGCCACCGCGGGCAACCTGTCCTGCACGTAGTCCAACAGGCGCTCGAACTGGGCCTGCACGGCCGGCCCGTCGGGCTGGTCGTACACGCTGTGCAGCATGGCCTTCACCGCCGGCCACATGCTCTTCGGGGTCACGGCCATCAGATTCGCCGCGTAATGGGTGCGGCAGCGTTGCCACACGGCCCCGGGCAGGTTCGCCGCCACGGCTTCCACGAGGCCGCGATGGGAGTCCGAGGTCACCAGTGCCACCCCGGCCAGCCCCCGGGCCACCAGGTCCGCGAAGAACTCGTTCCACCCCGCCCCGGACTCCGTGGTGGCCACCCTCAGCCCGAGGACCTCGCGGCGCCCGTCCGCGTTGACCCCGGTGGCGACCATGGCCACCGCGTTGACCACACGCCCGCCCTCACGCACCTTCATGGTCAGGGCGTCGGCGGCGAGGAACACGAACGGGCCGGCCTCGCCCAGCGGCCGGTGACGGAAAGCCTCGATGTGCTCGTCCAACTCCTGTGCCATCCGGCTGACCTGGGACTTCGAGAGCGAGTCGATGCCCAGCTGCCGTACGAGCTTGTCCATGCGCCGGGTCGAGACCCCGGCCAGGTAGCAGTCCGCGACCACGGTGATCAGTGCGGACTCGGCCCGTTTGCGGCGCTCGAGCAGCCATTCGGGGAAGTACGTGCCGGCCCGGAGTTTGGGGATGGCCACATCGATCGTGCCGGCGCGGGTGTCCAGGGGTCGGTGGCGGTAGCCGTTGCGCTGCGCTGTCCGGTGTTCGGAGGGCTTGCCGTACTCGGCCCCGCAGACCGCGTCAGCGTCGGCGGAGAGCAGTGCGTTGATCACGGTCTGCAGCAGGTGGCGCAGCAGGTCTGGGGAGGCCTCCCCGAGAGCTTCGCGCAGCAGGCGTTCAGGGTCGACAATGTGTGGAGCGGTCATCGTGGTGATGTCCTTTCGAGAGTGCTGTGGAAGGTTCGCTCGAAGGCTCCCACGGTGACCGCGTCCGTCTCGAAGATGGTCGTGGCCACCGGGGAGGGTTACACCACTATCCGGGACTCAACTCGGTGCCCGGGATGCGCTCGTTCCGCGGCCGGCAGCTGCACACCCGTGACTACGTGTCCAAGGACGAGTGTAAGCGGCCATGAAAAGCTGCCCATAGGTGGCCAGGGAATGACCCGCTGACGGCCATGAGGACTGCCCAGTGATGGCCACGGGAACTGCCCGGTGCTGGCCATCTGGTTTGCCCGCGTTGCTCGTTGCCCGCCGCGTCGTGAGCCGGCGGGGGCCTCCTCCCCGGGTTGGATATCGGTGTCGAATCGAATCCAGCGAGGAAGAGGCCCTGAATGAAGGATGCCGCAGAAACCATGAAAATACTCAGTGCCTATGACCTGACCAAGTCATTGCGGGGCGCCGCCGAGCTGGCCGGTTGCTCCCATCACACCGTGGCCCGGCTGGTGCGGGCCCGCGACGCCGGCCAGACCCCTGGATCCGGAGCCAGCCGCCCGAAGGTCACCGATGTCTGGCTGCCCAAGATCGAGGAATGGGTCGAGGCCTCCACGGGCAGGATCCGCGCCGATGTCGTGCACGCCAAGCTCACCGCAATGGGCTACACCGGCTCTGAGCGCTCCACCCGGCGGGCGGTGGCCGAGGTGAAGGCCGCCTGGCGGGCCGGGAAGCGCCGGGTGCACCGGCCCTGGATCACCGAGCCGGGCGCATGGCTGCAGTACGACTTCGGCGATGGGCCGGCGATCGACGGGGCCAAGACGGTGCTGTTCGTGGCCTGGCTGGCCTGGTCCCGCTACCGGATCGTCATCGCCCTGCGTGATAGGACGGCTCCGAGTGTGTTCGCCGCCCTGGACCGGTGCTTCCGGCTGATCGGGGGCGCGCCGACCTATGTGCTGACGGATAACGAGAAGACAGTGACGGTCTCTCATGTGGCCGGGGTGCCGGTGCGTAACCAGGCCACCGTGGCGTTCGCTCGGCATTACGGCGTGGAGGTGCTGACCTGCCAGCCAGCGGATCCGGCCGCCAAGGGCGGGGTGGAGAACGCGGTGAAGCTGGCCAAGGCCGACCTGGTCCCGAAGGACACCAACCTGCGGGACCAGTACGCCTCGTTCGCTGAGCTCGAGGCCGCCTGCGCGGGGTTCATGGCCATGGTGAACTCCCGGGAGCACCGGGTGACCCGGCGCCGCCCGGACCACATGCTCGCCGAGGAGACCAGCGCGTTGCATCGGATCCCCGCCACGGCGCACACCGTGGCCTACGGGGTGGGACGGAAGGTGCCGGAGAACACGCCGATGGTCTCCTTCGAAAACGCCCAGTACTCGGTGCCCGCGCACCTGCTCGGGGCCGAGGTGTTCGTGCGCCATCACGGCACCGGACCGGACTCGATGGTGGTGATCATGCACGCCGGTGCGCAGGGGCCGGTGGAGGTCGCCCGGCACCGGGTGGCCCGGCCCGGGTCCCCGGCCATCGACGACGCGCACTTCCCCGGCCACGAGACGGACAAGGTGCCCGGGGACTACACCCCGGTGCCCCGTTCGGCGGCGGAGGCCGAGTTCCTGGCCATCGGGGCCGGAGCGAGGACCTGGCTGGTGGAGGCCGCCGCGGCCGGCACCAGCCGGATCGGTCAGAAGATGGCCGAGGCCGTCACCCTGGCCAAGCTCGCCGGCACCGACCAGGTCGACCGCGCCCTCGGGGTGGCCGCGGTGCACCAGCGCTTCGCCCACGGCGACCTGGCCTCCCTGCTCACCGCCGCCGGCCACCGCACCGGGATGCACACCGCCACCGAGGAACGGTCCCTGACCCAGGGCACCGCCGGCTGGGCCGGCCTCGGTACCTCCAACACCGAGGGGGCAGCCCGGTGAGCATCCACACCCCGAACACCGCCGCACCGGCGCTGCCGGCCGATTTGGAGGCGCTGTTGCGGCAGCTGAAGATGCCCCACGCCCGCGGTATCGCCGCCGAGGTACTGGCCACCGCCCGGGCCCAACGCTGGGAGCCGGCCGAGGTCCTTAAGGCCCTGCTGGTCGAGGAGACCACCGGTCGGGCCCGATCCATGCTCGCCGCCCGGCGCAAGGCCGCCGGGTTCCCCACCGGCAAGACCTTCACGACCTGGGATCCGGGCGCCTCCTCGATCCCGGCCCCGACCCAGCAGTCCCTGCGCACCCTGGAATGGCTCTCGCGCAGAGAGAACCTCGTGGTCTGCGGGCCCTCCGGCACCGGCAAGACCTTCTTCCTCGAGGCCCTGGGCCAGCAGGCCGTGGAGGAGGGCAAGCGGGTGGCCTGGTTCACCCTGGAGGACCTCGGGGCGATGATCCGGGCCCACCGGCCCGATGACACCATCACCAAAGCCGTCGCCCGAATCCTGCGCGCCGACCTGATCGTCATCGACGACATCGGCCTGCTGCCGGTCGCCGACGATGCCGCCGAGGGCCTCTACCGCATCGTGGACGCCGCCTACGAGAAACGCTCCGTAGCGATCAGCTCGAACCTGCACCCGGCCGGCTTCGACGAGCTGATGCCCAAGACCCTGGCCACCGCCACCGTGGACCGGCTCCTGCACCACGCCCACGTGTGCCAGACCACCGGAGACTCCGTACGGATGACCCAGGCAATGGCCGGGAAGGGAGTCATGCCACTGAACTGATCCCATCACGGTGGCCAGCACCACCACCCAAACGGGCAAACCAGCTGGCCACCAGTGGGCAGTTCTGATGGCCACCAGCGGGAAGAAACACTGGCCGCCTATGGGCAGAACTCAATGGCCCTTGACAGACGAGTTCGCCGGGCAGCGGGTGGTGATCGTGGGCATGGGCGTCTCGGCGACGCAGCTGCTGGCCGAGATCTCCACGGTCGCGGACACCCTGTGGGTGACCCGCCGCGAACCGCGGTGGCAGGACTCGGCCGCACCCGGCGCCCTGGCCGAGTCGGTGCGCGGGGTGGACGAACGGACCCGTGCGGGCCTGCCGCCGGGCTCCGTGGTCGGGGCGACCGGGATGCACCGCTCGTCCTGGGTGCGCGAGGCCGAGTCACGAGGCGTGCTGGTGCGCCACCCCATGTTCACGGCCGTCGAGCCGGACGGGGTGCGGATGCCCGACGGCTCGTTCGAACCGGCGGACGTGATCCTCTGGGCCACCGGCTTCCGGCCGGCGATCCGGCACCTCGCTCCCCTGCGGCTGCGCACGCCCGCCGGCGGCATCCGCGTGGCGGGCGGGCGCGCCCTGGACGAGCCGCGCCTGTTCCTCCTCGGCTACGGGCCCTCCCAGTCCACGGTCGGGGCCAACCGCGCCGGGCGCGACGCCGTGCGCGCGATCCTCGCGGACCTGGCCGGGCCGGCGTCGGGCTGAGGGCCGCGACGACCCGCTGGCTACCATGGTCGCCGTGAGCTCCGCATCCCACTACTTCGACGCCGACCCCTCCGCGCCCGAGCGGCGGCGCACCGTGCGGACACGCCTGGCCGGCCGCGACGTCGAGGTCCAGACGGCCAACGGGATCTTCTCCCCGGACGGTCTGGACAAGGGCACCGCGGCCCTGTTCTCGGCCGTGCCCGCGCCGCCGGCGAGGGGCCGGTTCCTCGACGTCGGCGCGGGCTGGGGACCGATCGCCCTCACGCTGGCGCTGCGGTCGCCCGAGGCGGAGGTGACCGCCGTCGAGGTCAACGACCGCTCCCTGCAGCTGACCCGCGACAACGCCGCGGCGCTGGGTCTCGACAATCTCGTGGCACTGCGGCCGGAGGACGTCCCCGAGGGCGCGGAGTTCGACCTCATCTGGTCCAACCCGCCCATCCGGATCGGCAAGCCGGCGCTGCACGCCCTGCTGGAGCGGTGGCTGCCGCGCCTGGCCCCCGGCGGCGAGGCCTGGCTGGTGGTGCAGAAGAACCTCGGCGCGGACTCGCTGCTGCCGTGGATCGGCCGGATGCTCGAGGAGCGCGCGCCCGGCCGGTTCACCGCGGAGCGGGCGGACAGCGTCAAGGGCTTCCGGATCCTGCGGGTGGCGCGGGCGCGCTGAGGCGCCGTTTCCCGAACGACAGCGGTTCGTGGCCCGCCGTTTCCCGAACGACAGCGGTCAGGCGGTGAGTTCGCCGTCGAAGACCAGCTCGGCCGGGCCCGAGAGGACCACGTGCTCGGCCCCCTCCGGGCCCGGCACGACGTCGACGGCCAGCACGCCGCCGGGCACCTCGACGAGCCACGAGTCGGTGCCCTGGTCGCCCGACCACGCGCGCATCGCCACGGCCACCGCGCACGCACCCGTCCCGCAGGACTGGGTCTCGCCCACCCCGCGCTCGTGCACGCGCATCCGCACGCGGCCGACGCCCTCGCGCACGAGCGGCTCGTGCGCGGCCACGAACTCGACGTTCGTGCCGTGCGGCGGGGCGGGGTCCACCTCGGGGGCGCGGCCCAGGTCCAGGCCCTGCAGGTCGGCGAAGGAGGCCAGCGGGACCACGGTGTGGGGGTTGCCCATCGAGACGCTCAGCGCCGGACGCGGATCGGTGAGGCCGTGGGCGAGGACCATCGAGTCCGACGCCGCCTCCTCCGCCAGCTCGGGGTTGAGGTACGACCAGGGGCCCATGTCGATCGCGTAGCCGTGCTCGAGCCGGGTCACGGCCTTCACGCCGGCGCGCGTGCCGATGGTGATCGCCCGGCCGGGGGCCAGGTCCACGAGGCCCTTCTCGACCAGGAAGTGCACGAAGACGCGCACCCCGTTGCCGCACATCTCGGCGATCGAGCCGTCGCCGTTGCGGTAGTCCATGAACCACTCGGCCTCGGGGTGCTCGGCGAGCAGCGCCTCACCCTCCGGCAGGCGTGCCGAGCGCACGGCGCGGATGACGCCGTCGGCGCCGATCCCCCGGTGCCGGTCAGCCAGCCGTGCGACGCGCTGGGCGTCGAGCTGCGTGTTGCCGTCCGGGTCGGCGATCAGCACGAAGTCGTTGCCCGTGCCATGGCCCTTCGTGAACGGCACGCGCGGCGCGCTCGCGTGGAGGGGGTCCTGGGCGGCGGGCGCCGCGGGCTGCTCGGTCATGGGCCCAGTCTAGGTGGCGTCCCCGGCGACGACGGCGAGCGCCTCCGCCACGACGTCCTCGTCCTGCGCGTCGAGCCAGACGACGCGCGGGTCGGCCCGGAACCAGGTCTCCTGGCGGCGGGCGAACCGGCGCGTGGCCACGACGGTCTGGTCGGCCGCCTCCGCCTCGGTGAGCTCGCCGTCGAGGACGGCGAGCATCTGGGCGTAGCCGATCGCGCGGGACGCGGTCGGTCCCTGCCGCAGCCCGTCCGGCCCGGGGACGTCGAGGCGGCGGACCTCGTCCAGCAGCCCCTCGGCCAGCATGCGCTCCACCCGGGCCGCGATCCGCCGGTGCAGCTCGGCCCGGTCCAGGCGCAGGCCGAGCTGCACCACGGGGGCGACCTCCGGGGCGTACGTGCGCTCCGGCATGAACGCGGAGAACGGACGGCCCGTCAGCCGGCACACCTCCAGCGCGCGCACGATGCGGCGGGCGTCCTGCAGCCGCTCCGCCGAGACCGGGTCCAGGGAGGCCAGCTCGGCCCTCAGCCCGGCCAGGCCCTCCCGCTGCGCGCGCGCCTCCAGCTCGGCCCGCAGCGCCGGGTCCGTGGGCGGGAACTCGAGCACGTCCAGCGCCGCCCGCACGTACAGCCCGGAGCCGCCCACGAGGATCGGGGTCCGACCCCGCGCGCGGATCTGGGCGAACAGGTCGCGGACCGCGGACTGGAAGGCCGCCACCGAGGCCTCCTGGCCGACGTCGAGCACGTCCAGCAGATGGTGCGGGACGCCCTCGCGCTCGGCCTGCGTGACCTTCGCCGTGCCCACGTCCATCCCCCGGTAGAACTGCAGGGCGTCCCCGTTGACCACCTCGCCGTCCAGCGCGTGTGCCAGGGCGACGGCGAGGGCGGACTTGCCCGTCGCCGTCGCCCCGACGACGGCGACGACGGGCGGCCGGGACGCGGCGGCGGGCATCAGGACCGCGGGCGCAGGGTCGGCATGCCGAGGCTCGTGGCACCGGAGCCGCCCGCCGTGCCGGGGGCCGGCGCGCCGCACGATTCGGCCTGGGCGCGGTCCCACGCATCGCCGGCGCGGGAGCGGCGCAGGACGTAGTCCTGTGCGGTCGGGTCGGCGACGGCGAAGAACGGGTGGGCCTCGGTGACCGTCACGGTGACGAAGTCGCCGGGGCGGGGGGTCTCGGCGCCGGCGGGCACGGAGAAGTGCACGAGCCGGTTGTCGGGTGCGCGCCCGGACAGGCGGCCGCGCTCCGCGGCCTTGGAGCCGGAGTCGGCGGTGACGAGCAGCTCCTGGCGGGTGCCGACGAGCGTGGCCATCTCCTCGGCCGAGATCCGGTCCTGCAGGGCCACGAGGCGCTCGAAGCGCTCCTGGACGACGGCCTTGGGCACCTGGTGGTCCATCTCCCCGGCGGGGGTCCCGGGGCGGATGGAGTACTGGAAGGTGAACGCGGAGGAGAAGCGGGAGGCCTCGACCACGCGCATCGTCTCGGCGAAGTCCTCCTCGGTCTCCCCGGGGAAGCCGACGATGATGTCCGTGGTGATGGCGGCGTGCGGGATGCGCTCGCGCACCTTCTCCAGGATCCGCAGGAACTTCGCGGACCGGTAGGAGCGGCGCATGTCCTTGAGCACCTTGTCCGAGCCCGACTGCAGGGGCATGTGCAGCTGCGGCATGACGTTGGGGGTCTCGGCCATCGCGTCGATGACGTCGTCCGTGAACGCGGCCGGGTGGGGGCTGGTGAAGCGGACGCGTTCGAGGCCCTCGATCTCCCCGCACGCGCGCAGCAGCTTGGCGAACGCGCCGCGGTCGCCGAACTCGACGCCGTAGGTGTTCACGTTCTGGCCCAGCAGCGTGACCTCGACGGCGCCGGCGTCGACGAGCGCCTGCACCTCGGCGAGGATCTCCCCGGGGCGGCGGTCCTTCTCCTTGCCGCGCAGCGACGGGACGATGCAGAACGTGCACGTGTTGTTGCAGCCCACAGAGATGGACACCCAGCCGGAGTGCGTGGAGTCCCGCTTGGTGGGCAGGGTGGAGGGGAACACCTCGAGCGACTCGAGGATCTCGATCTCGGCCTCGGCGTTGTGGCGCGAGCGCTCCAGCAGCACGGGCAGGGAGCCGATGTTGTGGGTGCCGAAGACGACGTCCACCCACGGGGCCCTGCGCTGGATGGCGGCCTGGTCCTTCTGGGCGAGGCACCCGCCGACGGCGATCTGCATGCCCGGGTGCGCGTCCTTCACCGCGCGCAGGTTGCCGAGGTTGCCGTACAGGCGGTTGTCCGCGTTCTCGCGGACCGCGCACGTGTTGAAGACCACGAGGTCGGCCTGGGCGTCCTCGGCGACCGGGGCGTAGCCGGTGGACTCGAGCAGGCCGGAGATGCGCTCGGAGTCGTGCACGTTCATCTGGCAGCCGAAGGTGCGGACCTCATAGGTCAGACCCTCGTGCGGGCGCGCGGCGGCGCCGTCCTGCGCGAGCGGGGTGGTGCGGGGGGTGGGGTCCGTCAGAGTCACCGCACCATTCTAGGAACTCCGGGCGCGGCCCGGATCCGCTCACTCCTCGTGCTCGGCGAGGACCTCCTTCACGACGGCGAACGCGAGGCCGCCGCCGTAGCCCTTGCGTCCCAGCATGCCGACGAGGCGGCGGGTCACCTTGTCCCGCTCAGCCCGGGCCTCCGGCGAGGCACCGCCGGGGACGGTGCGGCCCCGCAGCCGTCGGCGCACGAGGTCGAGGGCGGCGGCCCGTTCGTCCTCGCCGTCGATGGCCTCCAGCGCCTCGGCGGCGATCTCCCGGTCCACGCCCTTCTGCTGGAGCTCGTGCCCGAGGGCACGGCGCGCCAGGCCCTTGCTTCGGTGACGGCTGCGGACCCAGACCTCGGCGAAGGCGGCGTCATCCACGAGGCGCACCTCCTCGAAGCGGTCGAGGACGCGCTCGATCAGCTCGGGCTCGGCCTGGCGCTCGGCGAGCTTGCGTTCGAGCTGGCCGCGGGAGCGGGGGCCCAGGGCGAGCTGGCGCAGGACGACCTCGCGTGCGGCCTCCTCGCGCTCACGCGGTGCGGTGGGCAGGGGCGCCGGGCCGGGGCGACGTCGGGGGCGGTCGGTCTGGGGGGCGGGCTCAGCCGGCGCGCGGCCGTCCTCGCGGGGCCGAGTGCGCCCCGACCGCTTGGCGGGCGCCCGCCTCCGTCCTCGGCGCTCGGTGTCCGCCCGGGTGTCCTCGCGCCCGGACCAGGGCAGCGATCGGGGCCCGGCGCCGGGCGCGGGACTGGGCAGGTCGCTCGCGCGAGTCAGCAGGGCCCCGAGATCCGGTGCCGCGCCGGGGGCGGGGTCCGGGACGTCCTCCGCAGGGGCTCCGGCGTCGCGCGCGGGCGCGGCGTCCCGCGCGGCATCCGAGGCGTCCGCGTCGGACGACGTCGGCTCCGGAGCGCCGGCCAGATCGAGCCACATCCGGCCCACGTCCGAGTCCCGGGCGTCGTCGAACGCGGACGCACCGGAGGCGGAGCCGCTCCGGCCGGTCGTCTCCGACCGGTGGGCGGCCCCGCCTCCGACGTTCCTGCGCGATCGGGTCATCCGGCCGCGGTGTCCCCCGGAACCGCGGTCAGGGCCGGGGCCTCGTCGTCCTCGGCCTCCGGGGCCACGCCGATGCCGAGCTTCGTGAGGATGCGCTCCTCGATCTCGTTGGCGAGGTCCGGGTTGTCCTTGAGGAAGCGACGGGCGTTCTCCTTGCCCTGCCCGAGCTGGTCCCCGTCATAGGTGAACCACGCGCCGGACTTCTTGACGATGCCCTCCTCGACACCCATGTCGATCAGGCCGCCCTCGCGGGAGATGCCGACCCCGTAGAGGATGTCGAACTCGGCCTGCTTGAAGGGCGGGGCCATCTTGTTCTTGACGATCTTCACGCGGGTGCGGTTGCCGACGGGGTTGCCGGCCTCCTTGAGGGTCTCGATGCGGCGGACGTCGATGCGCACGGACGCATAGAACTTGAGCGCCTTGCCGCCCGTGGTGGTCTCCGGGGAGCCGAAGAACACGCCGATCTTCTCGCGCAGCTGGTTGATGAAGATGGCCGTGGTCTTGGTCTGGTGCAGGCGGCCGGTCACCTTGCGCAGCGCCTGGGACATGAGGCGGGCCTGCAGGCCGACGTGGGAGTCGCCCATCTCGCCCTCGATCTCGGCGCGCGGGGTCAGCGCGGCCACGGAGTCGATGACGACGATGTCCAGGGTGCCCGAGGAGACGAGCATGTCCATGATCTCCAGGGCCTGCTCGCCGGTGTCCGGCTGGCTGACCAGCAGGGCGTCCGTGTCCACCCCGAGCTGGCGGGCGTAGACCGGGTCCAGGGCGTGCTCCGCGTCGATGAAGGCCGCGATGCCACCGTTGCGCTGCGCGTTGGCCACCGCATGCAGGGCCAGGGTGGTCTTGCCCGAGGACTCCGGACCGTAGATCTCCACCACGCGGCCGCGCGGCAGGCCGCCGATGCCCAGGGCCACGTCCATGGCCACCGAGCCCGTGGGGATGACCTCGACGGGTGCCTGGGTCTGGTCCCCCAGCCGCATGACGGAACCCTTGCCGAACTGCTTGTCGATCTGGGCGAGAGCGGCCTCGAGGGCCTTCTCGCGATCCGTCACCTTGCTCATCCTTCACCCCTAGCTCTGGTGGTGCTGCGACGGACGCTGGAGCGCCCGCCTCGGTCATGTCCGTGAATCTACGGGGAGCAGCGGACATGATAAGCACGCCTTGCTCCGCCTGTGCACGAGATCACCCCGTCGCACTGCTGTGCAGGACTCTACCGCATTATTCGAACACGTGTTCGAAGCCGGGCCTGGGCTACAGACCCCACCGGGGCCGGGCGATGCCGCGGCCGGACCGCCGACACCCGGACGCGCCGGCGTCACTGCCGGGCGCGACGGGGCCGGGCGGAGCCGCCCGTGCCACCGAACAGCACCGGGTCCCCCCGACCGTCGACGTGGATCTCGTGGACCCGCCGACCGCGCGCGTCGAACGCCTCCAGCCGCCAGTGCTCTCCGTCGTCCAGCCGGGGCAGCACCACGGGCGGACCGATGTGCTCCACCTGGTCCACGACGTCCTCGCCGTGCATCCGGGACAGGGTGCAGGCGTGCCCGTCGTCGGCCTCTCCCGGGAAGGCGGCCCAGTCCACCCGTGAGAGCCCGCCGGGCTCGGCGGTGACCAGGACGTCCGGCCCGTCTGAGTCGTCGCCCCGTTCATGCGCCAGCAGCGCGTCGATGTCCGTCGCCACGGTCGAGGCCGAGTGGCCCCGACGCATCGCGTCCACGGCCCGCGCCGTCACGTGGGCGGGCAGCGCGGCGTGCCCGGCCCCCCAGGTGGCGATCCGCACCTGGTGCTCGGCGTCCGTGGCGAACCGCCGAGGGCCGCCCGTCATGCCCGGGGTGCGGTGGACGAGGGGCAGCAGGTGCCCCTCCACGTGGTGGTCGCCCGCGTTCTGGAACACCACCACGCGACGGCCCGCGTCGAGCGTGCCCACCCGGTGCCCGATCCCCTCCTCGGCCAGCCGCGCCTCCACGGCCTCGCGCTCCGCGACGGGGTCGAGCTCCTTACCGGGGAAGAGCGTCCGCAGGTAGTCCCGCACCGTGGGCGGGTGGTAGTCGAGCAGGTCCGTCTGGGGGTTCCAGGCGAAGACGCTGCTGCGCCCCTCGAGCTCCTCGTTCAGCCGCAGCGCCGCGAAACCGCCCCCGGACCCGCCCACCAGGAGCAGGTCACGGCCCAGCCCGTCCGCCAGGGCCCGCAGAGTGGCGAGCAACGTGGCGTGGGCCTGGGAGCCGGGCGAGCCCGTGTACCACCCGAGGAGGAGGTCGTCGGCGAGCTGCATCGAGGGGTCGCTGACGGCGACCCACGGGATCCCCAGCTCGTAGGAGAGCCGACGCCCGGCGAAGAACGGCGGGGCCACGCTGTTCCGCTGGCTCATCGCGCCCGTGAGGAAGACGACGACGGACTCGCGCTCTCCCACGCCCCCGAGGTCACCGCGGATGATGAGGTCAAGGTGATTGCCGTCCGGCAGGGGCAGGATGTGCAGTCCCGGACCGAAGCCGGAGGCCGCGAACTCCTCGACCGACCCCCAGCGGACCGGGTCGACCCCGTAGTTCGCATAGTCGCTCTCCACGACGTCCCGGTATGGTGCGGACGGCTCGGGCGCAGCGGGCTCGGCGGACGGCTCGGGCGCAGCGGGCTCGGCCGGGGCCTGCGGCGCAGCGGGCTCGACGGGCTCCGCGTCCGGGCTGACGTCGACGAGACCGTCGACCTCCCATGGATCGCGTCCGTCAAGCACGGCGACCACCCCGGCCGCCAGCGCGGCGGCGGCCGCCGGGGCGAGGGCCAGCGGGTCGGCGGTGCCGTCGTCGGCGAGCGCGGCGTGTCGGATCGCGTCGTCCACGCGCACCACCCGGGCCGGGTCGAGGTCCTGGGCCGCCCGGTCGGCGAGCCGGTCCGCGTAGCGCGCGGCAGCGAGGATCGCGGCCTCGTGCCGGGCGGCGGTCCCGTCCGCGGTGCGGACCGCCATCCCGCCGTGATGCAGGATCAGCCGCTCTCTCAGACCCACGGCATCCAGGGTGGAGAGGAAGGTCCGCCACCCGGCCACCCACAGCGCGAAGTGCTCGTCGTCGCCGCTGGGCACCCGGCGCCGGCCGTCCTGCGGCGGTGCCGACTCGAGGTACTCCGGCGAGACGGTCACGACGGCCCCGGACGGGAGCACGTCGAGGGCGAAGCGCTCGTCGGCGACGTCGACGACGATCGCGTCGGGATCGAGCCGGACCAGGTCGGCCACGAGCATGCGGTCGACGTCGCGGCGGACCAGCTCACGCCGGAAGTCCGAGGCGACCCCGGTCAGGTCGGCGTCCTCGACGGGCGGGGTGCCCAGTCCGGCCATGGAGACCCGGGCGAGGAAGTGCCCTGCGGGCACGGAGAGCCGGGGGTCCGCGACCAGGGCGGAGCGGGTCAGGGCGCTCCCGACGACGGCGATGCGTGCGGTCATGGCCTGTGGGCCTCTCTCTCGGGATGGGGACGGACCGACGGAGCGGAGTGGTCCCCGTCGGTGCGGAACGCCAGGCGGAGTTCGGCGTCCAGCACGTGGTCCGCGCCGGACTGTCTGCGGACCCGGCGTGCCGCGGCCGCGGACATCCTCAGATACCGCGCGGGCTCGGCGCGCAGCGTCCGGACGGCGTCCGCGAGCGCGCGGTGGTCTTCGGGCGGCGCCAGGAAGGCGACCTCCTCGTCGACGAACTCGGGGATCGCGGCCACCGCCGACGTGATGGGCACCAGACCCGAGGACATCGCCTCGTCGCGGCTGACGCCCTGGGTGTCGCTGCGGGTGGGCACGAGCAGTACGCCATGCCGAGCATGCTCGGACGCGATCTCTGCATGAGTCAAGAATCCCTTTCGAATCAATACATTCTCGAAATCCCACAATGGCGCCAGCGTCTCCTCGAAGAGAGGGCCATCTCCAATAAATGTGAAATCCAGCTCATTGAACCAAGGCTCGTTGGATAGCTCAAGAACAGCAGCAACGGCAAGGTCGTTGGCGTATACATGCGAATGGTATGGGCGGATCGAGAGGACACGAAGACGGTGCTGCGCGGTCTTCTCTTGATACGGAAAGACGGTGTCATCGATTGGATTATGAATCACCGAATACCGATGGTCTGGCAAGCGAATACCGACATCCTCGAAAACTGTTTCAGCGAACCACCGGGAGACAAAGATGAAGTGCATATTGTCGGGGCTGGAATCGAAGACTTCTCTCCACATTGCCAAACGCTGTTCAGTGAGCATCTTAGCGGCATCCAGCTCTTCTTCCGTGGCGTAGTTAAAACGGCGACGCCACCAGGGCTGAATCTCGAATCCGTGAACCCACACCGTGGTCGGAGGGAGGTCAGACGTAGCCTTCAATACATTCCACGTCTCGGGGAGCAAACAGTGTACTACGAGGGTCTTCACCTCTCCCGTTGCAAGAGTCGCAATGAGGTCCTGGACACGCAATACGGCCACGTCGACGTCTTCGAACTCTCGAAATCTAGGGCCGTCTCCTTCGCCCACGAGGATGGTTTCCAGGCGGTGGCCCATCTCCCTATATCGACGAAGCCGACTATGAACGAACCCATTCCTGTAGAGGTTGTCATAGGCAGGATAGATGTTAGTGATCAACACATCAGAACTTCCAGCCAGCATGGGCACGGAGGGCGCAACGTAGGGCCCGTTTACTACGCGATGGACCACGGCGCTACCGGATCCACTCACCCGTAGACCCCAACGCATCGCGCGAGCCTGCTCGGGGATCTTGACGGTGGTGTACTGGCGCGCCGGAATCATGGCATGGCCGAAGCGCTGTCCGTCAGCATCTAACCAATAGGCAACGAGCATGATGTCGAGTCCGACGCTGACGTCGAAGTACACGGGCTGATCATTACCGTTTTGGTGAAACTCCACTGGGCGCGCCAGTGAGTTAATCCAGTACTGGTGCCGGCCTGCCCCAAGGGAAGACGTGACACGGGGCACTCCGTCCTCCCATGTCAGAGTCATCTCGTCGAAGGACTTCATCCCCTCGAAGATGGTTCCCAGGTCCATAACCGGCATGTCGTCGCTGGATTCTGCGAAGACCAGATCGTCCGCATGCTGACGGATCTCCGTCAGTGTCAAGCCCTCGTAAACATCGAGCGAGGACGCGGGCGCGAGTGCTGGCTCTTCCGAGGTCGCGCCTCCGGCGCAATATTCGAGCGGCGAGACGGCCAGGCCCGACAGCTGCGCAGCGTCCAGTTGCCTAGCGACTCCGTTACAGTCCGCCACCTGTGCCCAATCAAGTCGCGAGAGGGAACGACACGGCAGAATCTTGTCCTGCAGTCGCCAGGCCGTACCAAGCTCACGGCGTTCGAGCGAGCCGTCGACGCTGTCAACGGCGTAGTGCTCCACGTGCCCACACGTTTTCACATCCGCCCATCTCAGAGTGAGGACCATGTCCTCGAGATAGTGGGGGCCGTACCAGTCGTTGGGATCAAGCATCCCGGCGAGGGTGCACCCCCTTGTCCTTGCCAGCCCGTCCAAGTCGGCCAGTTCGTCGAACAGGACCACACGAGGATCCTGTAGCTCAAGCGGCATGGGCGCGAATTCCTCAACCTTGCCCTGAACGGCCAGGACCCAGTCGTTCCAGGTCTGACCTGCCCATCGGCGGACAAGTTCCACGACGGCCGCTGCATCCCGGCCGAGGGTAGAGGGGACAACCATCAGCGGACGCTCGACAGCAGCATCCGGCAACGTCACCCCTGACCGCGACGCGACGAACTCTAAGCGCTCTGTGTAGGTGTGCTCGCGCAGGACCTTGCGAAGGGCCACGGCACGAAGACGCTCGTTGCCGTTCGGCTGGGCCTCGATCGCTTCGAGCCGGCGTCGCATCTGCCTGCCTGAGTCAGTAGAGACGACTAAGTCCCCGAACATCAGTCGAAGCCCGCGGGAGAAGTTGCTGACGGTCAAAGTATTGGAGGCAAGCAATTCGAAAACCCGACGAGCGAACATCGACTGCGACTGTTTAACCGAATTCAGGTTGAGGTTAACTGTATAGCCCTTGTAGGGCACGTCCAGGAGGCCCGGCGTCAGCGCCCCGCCGACGATGTATCGCTGATAGTCCTCCGGGAATGTGTAGCCCGAGGTAGCACGCCCATGATTGCGATCGTAGATGTCAAACCGCCGCCCATCCGCGGAGAGTTCCGCGGACAGCTCTCGGAGATCAGCAAGGCGTTCTGGATACTTCGCATAATAGGCACCGGCAAAAGCGCAACCCTCCACGCGGTCAAACACTTCGACAGGGTTGGATTGGGCGGTCTGCGCCGCGAAGGGCAGGAAGTGCACATTCTCATGACCCAGCTCGCGCTTATAGCGCGGAACACAGTCGAGGTCGGTGGTAAATACCGCATCGAACTCGCCCGCAGCCGTGAGGAACGTGTTGAAGTGGACCGGGTCCTCCTTGTTCCAGAACGCCGTGGGGACGCCGCGAGAGCGGCACCACGCCAAGATCCCCTGAAGTTCGGGTCCAAGGCGGTGCACCGTGTTCCACCAGGTCTGCCGGTGCCCCCGCCAGGCTGACTCAACGAGTAGGAGATCCGGCTGGGCCGCCGCGATCTCGGCACGCCAATACTCCATCGTTAGTGGCACCAAATCTGCCTCGGCCTCGAACGCAGTTTGTGAGAACTCGTCCAAAATGCAAGCGACGACGAGCTTTCCGGCTCGGCCGGCTCGTCGGCGCACCGGGACGGGATCACTGTTGCGGCGTCGAGCTGCTATGTCGGCCGGCACCACTGGCTTGGGAATTGCTCGGGTCATACGTCGCGCCCCTTCTTCTCTTCACGGATGATCGCAAGCAGTCGAGGCAGTGCGCGCGATGCGCCGGAAACGCTTTGGGCCTCACTCAACGCCCTACCGGCGCGGAAAGTTCGAGACGATCGAATACGGCGTAGGGTCGCGCGCATCTCGCCGGCCTCGGCAAGGGCCATCTCTTTTTCTGTCGTCACGAGTTCGAGCGCATCTTCCAGATACCGAAGACGCTCTGCGGCCGCCTCGTTCTCTGCCTGGACGGTACGTGTGGACCAGAGTCGATCTTCGACCGTTTCCACGAATCCACGGATGGCGCGGAAGTCCTCTAGATGAAGCCGTTCTCTGGCCTCGAGTTCCGCGATCCGTCGCCGAGCGTCCGTCAAGGCCCCCTTGAGTTCAGCCTCGGCCGCGGACTGTCCGATCTCCAGTTCCGCGAGAGCGCCTAGATGCGTTACTAGTTTCCGAGCCTCGGGATCTTCCAAATCGTTGGTGATTGTCTGGAATTTGCTGCGAAGGGACTCCGCTATCCGACGCTCGGTGTAAAGGCGATGCATGACTGCATTTATTCCGGTCCGCTCCCCTGCGTCGTTCTGCTTGCCTCCGGGGGAGAACAGCAGCGTCGGCGAGGCGTTTACCACGTCAACTACACGGTAGCCGAGCGGGCTTAGCAATGAGCTCACAGCCTCATACGCTTCATAGTCCAGGCACTCGACCCAGATCAACGGGCGGTCTCTGGTAATCATCTCCATCCCGCCCTGCAGGACCTCCAGTTCAAAGCCCTCTACATCGATCTTCACCATGCGTACGCTTTGCCTTTGGATGAGATCGTCGAGGGTGTAGAAAGCCACATCTTGGCCAGCATCACCTTCTTCGAATGAGAGCGACTGCGTTCCCAGATTCGCAGGATCGTGTAGGATCAAACGCCCAAAGCCGGGTTGCGCACCCGCGGCACATTCATACACCTCGACGCGGTCAACGGCGCCGTTTAACTCGACTGACCGGCGCAATGCATCGGCAAGGTGGCTGTCTGGCTCTATAGCGACTACTCGGGCATCGGCCACACAAGCGAGGTTAAGCGTGTGGTTGCCAATATTGGCCCCGACATCAATGACAAGGTCACCGGGCAACAGGGCCGCGGCCATCCTGTCCAGCATCTCCTCCTCGTAGGGAGAACCCTCGCGCTGTAGGTGTCCCTGGATGTAGTCTGTGCCAGAGTCCGGCACGACCACGTCGTAAACGCCGCCCCTCGAACGGACTCGGGCCACGCCCGTCGCCCCGGCGTCCGCCAAAATCATCGGTGGCTCCTTAGTCCGAATTGGTGGCCACGCACCTGTTCGATTGGTACCTGCCCTTGGTTAGCAGGCCATCGCGTGTCAACCACACGCCCGGCCCCCAGCCACTGTACCGGCCAGGGCTCTGGCGGCAGAGAAACACGTCAGCGTTTCGGCGGCACGTCCCGACCGAGACGCCGCTCCTGCGGGATCTCATGCAGGTCGCAGACCGCCAGCCACACCCGCCGCGGGTCCACACCGGCGGCGAGCGCCGCCGTCGCGGTGGTGTCCAGGCCGGGCAGGTGCAGGGAGTCGGCCACGAGGCCGGCCCGGGCGGGGCCGAACTCCTCGTCCATCAGCCGGCGGAACTCGCTCTCGCGCACGGGCGGTCCTCTCTGTGGTCGGTCGCGGGGTCAGGGACGGGGACGCAGACGGCGCGGGCGCCCCGAGACAGGGCGCCCGCGCCGTGGGGGTGGCGGGGTCAGCGGCCGGCCAGCGAGCCCAGGCTGGGGTCCGTGAGGTCGTCCGGCAGGGTGTCCGGGACGACCATGCCCTCCTGCTCCACGAGCCGGTCCGAGACCTCCCGCAGCAGGTAGGACAGCGGGATGTCCAGCGCCTGGCAGATCGAGGCCAGCAGCTCGGAGGAGGCCTCCTTCTGGCCGCGCTCCACCTCCGACAGGTAGCCGAGCGAGACACGGGCGTCGTGCGAGACCTCGCGCAGGGTGCGGCCCTGGAGCTGCCGGACGTCGCGCAGGACGTCGCCGATCTCGTGGCGGAGGAGGGGCATGCTGCGCTCCTTGATGTCGGGGGCGGCCGCGCGGGGACGGGGCTGGTCATCGACCCAGCGCGTGATTCCGTGGGAATGGACGGGATGTCGCATCATGTCTATCGCCTGCTCCTGGACTTTTCCTGAAGGGCGCCGGGCCGCGGGCCTGATCCCGCGAGGCACTCTTCTCGACTCGTTACATTCAACGTCGGGCGGGGTCGCGTTCATTCCCGAGACATGGTCTCCCCCGCCGTCGGGCCCTCGGCGGCCCCGTCGCCCTCGTGCCGCTCCGAGCGCCGATGCCGTTCCCGCAGGGAGTAGGTGGCGTTCCGGATGCGGTCGGAGTCGTCCAGGCTCGAGCCGACGGCTCCGGCCATCGTGCCCATCGACGCCGCGAGCCACACGAGCCGCACGTAGTCGCCCACGCCGCCGGGCTGGTCGAGCTCCTCCTCCAGATACTCCACGGGGATGATCATGAGCGCGACCAGCAGCAGCGTGACGAAGAGCAGGACGTAGACCACGGTGCAGGCCAGACCGACGGTGAGCACGGTGGAGAGGTTGTCCAGCCGCGAGCTGTGCCGGTGGGTCGCACCGTGCGTCCACAGGCCGTTCGTGGTGACCAGCCACGCCACCAGCAGCACCACGGACAGCACGCTGACCGCCGCGAGCCGCACCGGGGACATCACGCTGGAGAGCACCCAGATGGAGCCGAAGAACACGCCGTAGGCACCGGCCGCGCTGGCCGAGGCGATCGTGAACGTCATGTCCCGCGGCATGAGCAGCGGCCGGTTGGCCATCACCATCCCGGCCAGCAGACGCAGCGTGCCCGTCCAGCCCTTCACGTACACCGTGGACGTGCGCCGGGACCCGCCGCCCATCCGGGTGGTCGTGGTCACGTCCGCGTCGACGTCGACCAGGGGGGCGATGCCCCGCAGTGCGGCCGTGTCGGGCTCGGGGGGCTCGTCCGTCGGGGACGGGCCGTCGTCCTCCTCCACCTCGCCGGACTCGTCGGAGGACTGCACGTCCAGCTCCCCGTCCGGCGGGTCCACGTGGGGGGCGGTGTCGATGTGCTCGACGATCCGCAGCACCGTCTCCCGCAGCCGGCGGGCCGGGGTGATGACCCCCAGCGCCGGGACGCACACGACGCCGACCCGCAGCTGCGGCACGACGTCCGCCACCACGCCGCGCCGGTCGTCGAACCGGGGCAGGTCGACGACGGCGACCACCGTGTCCCATCCCTGCCCGTCTGCGAGGGAGCGGACCGGCTCCTCCAGGACCATGCCCCCGGTCGCACCGACCGGCAGCGACTCCTGCCGCGTCTCGACCCGCCAGCCGCCGGGCTGCGGCAGGCGTTCGTCGAGCCGGTCCTCGACGTCCCCGGCGATGCGGCGCACGAGAGCCCACGGGGTGCCCGGGTCGGCCACGAGGCCGATGACGCGGGGGCCCGGGGCGTCGTCGCCGTCCTGCGGCGCATGCTCGGGCTGGGTGGGAGGCGATGCGGTCTCCATCGCGCCGAACCTACGCGGCGGGGCGGGCCGGCACCAGGGACGGGGTACCGGGGCGGCCGGTCGGCGCCCCCGTGCCGCCTCAGTGGCCGCGGACGGCGAGCAGGCGCGTCAGGGCCTGCAGCGCCGCGGCGACGGTGGCCTCCCGGATCGCGGCCCGGTCGCCGTCGAGCCGGAGGAGGATCGCGGTGGCCGCGCCGTCGCGCTCGCCGCCGAGCACGTCCAACGCGTTCGCGTCCGCGTCGGGCACGGCCAGGCCGAGCCACACGGTGCCCACCGGCTGGCCCTGGTGCGGCTCGGGCCCGGCGACGCCCGTGGTGGCCACGCCGACGTCGGCGCCCAGGGCCGCCCGGGCGCCGAGGGCCATCCGCCGGGCCACGTCCGCGTCCACCGCCCCGACCCGCGCGAGCAGGTCCTCCGGCACACCCAGCAGGCCGGTCTTCACGGCGTTCTGGTAGGCCACCACGCCACCGTGCAGCACGGCCGACGCCCCGGGGACGTCGGCCAGGCGCGCGGCCAGCAGGCCGGCGGTGAGGGACTCCCCCGTCGCCACCGTGCGGCCCGCGTGCGCGAGCGCGTGCACCACGTCCTGGGCGCCTGCCATGGTCATCGCCTCAGGCCCCCCGCTGGGCGGCGAGGGCGTCCCGCCGCAGGACCCACGCGTCCTTGACGTACTCCAGGCCGGTCAGCACCGTCAGCACGGTGGCGGCCCCGATGACCACCCAGCCGGCCCACGGCCACCAGCCGCCCACGACCGGGGCCAAGGGCAGGAGCAGCAGGCCGATGCCCACGGTCTGCAGCACGGTCTTGAGCTTGCCGCCGCGGCCGGCCGGCATCACGCCGTAGCGGATCACCACGAAGCGCATCAGGGTGATGCCCCATTCGCGCACCAGGATCACGATGGTCACCCACCACCACAGCTCCCCCAGCAGGGAGAACAGCACGAGGGCCGTGCCCGTGAGCAGCTTGTCCGCGATGGGGTCCGCGATCTTGCCGAAGTCGGTGATCAACCCGCGGGCGCGGGCGATGTCCCCGTCGAGCTTGTCGGTGTACATGGCCGCCGCGAACAGCGCCAGCGCGACCCAGCGGGCGACGAGCGAGTCGCCGCCCCACGGCCCGCCGGCCCACAGCGCCCAGGCGAAGAAGGGCACCATCAGGATGCGCACCGAGGTCAGGATGTTCGGCAGGTTCCAGGCGGACACGTGCTGCGCCCCGCCAGCCGCGCTCATCTGCCCGTCAGCTGCCACGCGTCCTCCGATCCCTCATCATCGTCCTCGTCGTTCCAGTCCACGGCGGCCGGGCGCGAGTCCAGGTCCTCCTGCACCAGGTCGCGCGGAGCGGCCGACGCCGAGGCGTCGCCGTCGCCGGTTCCGGCCGAGGCGTCGCCGTCGCCGGAGGTGGCCGAGGGCGGGGTGTCTCCGGAGATGGTGGCGAGCACGTCCGCGAGGTCGTCGGGCTTGACCAGCACGTCGCGGGCCTTGGAGCCCTCGGAGGGGCCCACGACGCCGCGGGACTCCATGAGGTCCATGAGGCGGCCGGCCTTCGCGAAGCCCACCCGCAGCTTACGCTGCAGCATGGACGTGGAGCCGAACTGCGTGGTGACCACGAGTTCGACGGCCTGCAGGAGCAGGTCCAGGTCGTCGCCGATGTCCTCGTCGATGACCTTCTCGGTCTTCTCGGGGATCACGTCCGCGCGGTACTGGACCTGCATCTGCGACTTCACGTGCTCCACGACGGCGTGGATCTCGGACTCGTTGACCCACGCCCCCTGCACGCGCATGGGCTTGGACTTGCCCATCGGCAGGAACAGGGCGTCGCCCTGGCCGAGCAGCTTCTCCGCGCCGGGCTGGTCCAGGACCACGCGGGAGTCCGTGACCGACGACGTCGCGAACGCCATGCGGGAGGGCACGTTGGCCTTGATCAGGCCCGTGACCACGTCCACGGACGGCCGCTGCGTGGCGAGAACAAGGTGGATGCCGGCCGCACGGGCCAGCTGGGTGATGCGCACGATCGCGTCCTCGACGTCGCGCGGGGCGACCATCATCAGGTCCGCGAGCTCATCCACGATGACCAACAGGTACGGGTATGGGCGCAGCACGCGCTTGGAGTCCGGCGGCAGCTTCACCTGGCCGGCCCGGACGGCCTTGTTGAAGTCGTCCACGTGCTTGTAGCCGAACGCCGCGAGGTCGTCGTAGCGGGTGTCCATCTCCTTGACGACCCACTGCAGCGCCTCGGCCGCCTTCTTCGGGCTCGTGATGATCGGGGTGACCAGGTGGGGCACGCCCTCGTACGCGGTGAGCTCGACGCGCTTGGGGTCCACCATCACCATGCGCACCTCGTCCGGGGTGGAGCGCATGAGGATCGAGGTGATCATCGAGTTCACGAACGAGGACTTGCCGGCGCCGGTGGCGCCCGCCACGAGCATGTGGGGCATCTTCGCCAGGTTGGCCACCACGTAGCCGCCCTCCACGTCCTTGCCGACGCCCATCACCATCGGGTGGTCGGTGCGCTGGGCGGCCTGCGAGCGCAGGACGTCGCCGAGGGCCACGACCTCCTTGTCCGTGTTGGGGATCTCGATGCCGATCGCGCGCTTGCCCGGGATGGGGCTGAGGATCCGGACGTCCGAGGAGGCCACCGCGTACGCGATGTTCTTCTCCAGCGCCGTCACCTTCTCCACCTTGGTGCCGGGGGCGACCTCGACCTCGTAGCGCGTCACCGTCGGCCCGCGGGAGAACCCGGTGACCTGGGCGTCCACCTTGAACTCGGTGAACGTGGTGGTCAGCGCGGCGACGACCCGGTCGTTGGCCTCGGAGCGCTCCTTCGGCTGGGGCCCGGCCGGGAGCAGGGCCGACTGCGGCAGCGTGTAGGACACGTCCCCGCCCAGCTCGGACTGGGTGCCGCGGGCCGGCTCGGCGGTCACCGGCGGCACCGGCGCGGGGGTGCTGGCGGGCACGGCGGAGGACGACGACGGTGCGGCGGCCCCGGAGCCCTGACGTGGGGCGTCGTCCAGGGCGAACGGGGTGTCCTCCCCCGCGTCCTCCTCCGGGGCTGCGGCGGCCGGGGCGGCGGCCTCGCGCTGGGCGCGGGCGTGCTCGCGGACCTGCTCGAGGGCACGGTCCGCGGCCGTGGGCCGGCGCACTCCGGCGGGCGGCTGCGGCTCGGCGTCCGCGTCCTCGGGCGCGTCGTCCTCGTCCACCCACGGGTCGAAGTCGTCCGAGGCGTCCCGGCCCGCGTCCCGCGCGTCCGCGGCGGCCTGCTCGGAGTCGAACACGCCCTGCTCCCCGCGAGCGGCTCGCCGGGGGGCGGGCCGGGGCAGGACCTGGGTGGTCTCCGCCTCGGGGGCGGCGTGGGAGCCGACCTCGGCCTCGTGGATCACCGGGGAGTCGTAGGCGGTGCTGGCGGTGTGCTCCGGGGCGGCGTCGGCGGCCTGCTCCTCGCGTGCCCGGCGCCCGCCGAACAGGCGCGCGAACAGGCCGGGGCGGGAGGCCCCGGCGGCGTGGGCGCCGGCGGCCGGGCCGTCCAGGTAGGACTGGTCGTGGTCCGGGTGGGTGCGCCCGGTCTCCGCGTCCACGGAGAGCGGGGCGGCGAGGTCCTCGGCCTCGCGGCGCTCCTCACGGGCCCGGCGCCGCTCGGCACGGCGGGCGGCCCGCTGTTCGGAGGCGCCCTCGGGGTCCTGGCCCGTGAGCCAGTCGTAGCCGCCCGCGATCCGCTGCGGGATCGAGCCGACGGGCGTCGCGGTGAGCACGAGCACCGAGAAGAAGGCCAGCAGGATCATGAGGACCCAGACGGGCACGGGTGTCAGCAGGGAGGCCAGCGGCGCCGTCGCGAGGTAGCCGACCATGCCCCCGGCGCCGAGCATGTCCTCGAAGGCGTCGGCGGCCGAGGGCACGCCGCCCACGAGGTGGGCGATGCCGGAGCCCGCGACCGTGGCCATGAGCAGGCCGATGATGATGCGCCCGTTGGCGCGATGGTCCGTGGCGTGGCGGAAGCAGCGCACGGCCACGACGAGCAGGGCGATCGGCACCAGGAGGGCGAACCACCCGACGGTGCCGCCCACCACCCCGTGCACCACGCGGCCGACGGCGGTGCCGCGCAGGCCCCACCACTCCACGGCCGCGATCAGCGCGGCGAGCAGCAGCAGGACCAGGCCGGTGCCGTCACGGCGTTCCTCGCGGTCGATGCGCACGTCCGGGCCGAGCTTGCGGAAGCCGGCGCCGACCGGCGTGGCCAGCCCCATCCACAGGGTGTGCAGGGCGCGCAGGGGCGCGGCGGGCCGGTCGGCCTCGGGGACGGTCGCGGTCGACCCCTTCCGTCCGGAGCCTCGGCGTCCGGCGGAGCCGGAGCGGGACGTGGCGGAGGAGGACGACGAACGCGTGGGGGAAGTACGGGTCGCCATGCCCACCAAACTACCGCGAACCGCGGACACGGCAGGCATGGCGACCCGGAGGGGTCAGGCCTCCAGGACCACCGGGATGATCATCGGGCGGCGGCGCAGCTTGCGGTTGACCCACGTGCCGACGGTCCGGCGGACCACCTGCTGGAGCTGGTGGGCGGTGTGGTCCTTGCTGGACTGCACGGCCTCCTCGAGCGCCCGGACGATCTTCGGCTTGATCTCCTCGAACACCTTCTCGTCCTCGGCGACGCCGCGGGCGTGGACGTCCGGGCCGGACACGATCGCGCCGGTCTGCCGGTTGACCACGGTGATGATCGAGAGGAAGCCCTCCTCGCCCAGGACACGGCGGTCCTTGAGGTCCGAGTCGGAGATCTCGCCCACGGAGGAGCCGTCCACGTACACGTAGCCGCACTCCACCTCGCCGACGACCTTCACGAGACCGTCGGTCATGTCCACCACGGTGCCGTTGCCGGCCAGGATGACGTTCTCGGCCGGCACGCCGGTCTTCTCCGCGATCCGGCCGTTGGCGATCAGGTGGCGGGTCTCGCCGTGCACCGGCATCACGAACTCGGGCTCGACGATGTTGTAGCAGTACAGCAGCTCGCCCTCGGAGGCGTGGCCGGAGACGTGCACCTTGGCCATGCCCTTGTGCACCACGGTCGCGCCGAGCTTCATGAGCCCGTTGATCACGCGGAACACGGAGTTCTCGTTGCCCGGGATCAGCGAGGAGGCCAGCACGACGAGGTCGCCCTCCTCCAGCTGCACCTGGTGGTCGCCGTTGGCCATCCGGGACAGGGCCGCCATCGGCTCGCCCTGGGAGCCGGTGACCATCAGCACGATCTCGTCGTCGCGGTACTTGTCCACCTTGCGGATGTCCACGAGGATCCCGTTCGGCACGTTGAGGTAGCCGAGCTTCGCCGCGATGGTCATGTTGCGGATCATGGAGCGCCCGCCGAAGGCCACCTTGCGACCGTGCTTGTGGGCGGCGTCGAGGACCTGCTGCACGCGGTGCACGTGGGAGGAGAACGAGGCCACCACGATGCGGCGCTTCGCCGTGGCGAAGTAGCGCTCGAGGGTGGGGCCGATCTCCGCCTCCGTGGTGGTGAACCCCGGGACCTCGGCGTTCGTGGAGTCGGTCATGAACAGGTCCACGCCCTCCTCGCCGAGACGGGCGAAGGCGCGCAGGTCCGTGATGCGGCCGTCGAGCGGCAGCTGGTCCATCTTGAAGTCGCCGGTGTGCAGGATGGTGCCGGCGTCCGTGTGGATGGCGACGGCGAGCGCGTCCGGGATCGAGTGGTTCACGGCCACGAACTCGCACTCGAACGGGCCGAACTCGACGATGTCGTCTTCCTTGACCACGCGGGTGCGCGGCTTGATCCGGTGCTCCTCGAGCTTGGCCTCGATCAGGGCGAGCGTCAGCTTGGAGCCGATCACGGGGATGTCGTCGCGCAGGCGCAACAGGTACGGCACGGCGCCGATGTGGTCCTCGTGGCCGTGGGTCAGGACGATGCCGACGACGTCGTCCACGCGGTCCCGGATGTAGTCGAAGTCCGGCAGGATCAGGTCGACGCCGGGCTGGTGCTCCTCGGGGAAGAGGACGCCGCAGTCGACGATGAGGATCTTGCCGTCGATCTCGAAGGTGACCATGTTGCGGCCGACCTCCTCGAGGCCGCCCAGCTGGACGATGCGGCAGGTGCCCCGCTTGAGCTTGGGCGGGGTGGACAGGCGGGTGCCTGCGGTCATGGAACGGGTCCCTTCTAGAAGGTGATGCCGGCCTCCGCGAGGTCGGCTCGGATGACGGAGAGCTCGTCCCGCGTGGCCTGGACGAGGGGCAGCCGCACGGCTGCGGACGGGATGACGCCCTGGGCGGCGAGGACGGCCTTCGCGGCCACCGCGCCCTGGACATGGGTCATGATGCCGCGCTGGACGGGGTCCAGCGCGAAGTGGTGATCACGGGCACCGGCCAGGTCGCCTGCGTGGACGGCGTCCACGAGCTGGCGGTACAGCTCGGGGGCCGCGTGCGCGGCCACCGAGACGACCCCCACGGCGCCGAGCGCCATGAGCGGCAGGGTCGCGCCGTCGTCGCCGGAGTAGAGGTCGAGGTCCGTGTGCGCCAGGACGGTCGTGGTGGACTGCAGGTCCCCCTTCGCGTCCTTGAGCGCACGGATGTTGGGATGCTGCGCGAGCGCGATCAGCGTCTCGGGCTCGATCGGCATCACGGAGCGGCCCGGGATGTCGTAGAGCATGATCGGCAGGTCCACGCCGTCGGCCACGGTCTCGAAGTGCGCGCGGATGCCGGCCTGGTTGGGCTTGTTGTAGTACGGGGTGACGAGCAGCAGCCCGTCCACGCCCGTCTCGGCCGCGCGGCGGGACAGCTCGAGGGTGTGCGCCGTGTCGTTGGTGCCGGTGCCGGCCACGACCCTGGCGCGGTCCCCCACGGCCTCGACGACGGTGCGGAACATCGCCACGTTCTCGTCGTCCGTGAGCGTGGAGGTCTCGCCGGTGGTGCCGGTGACCACGAGGCCGTCGGCCCCGCGGTCCACCAGGTGCTCGGCCAGCGCGGCGGCCGCCTCGAGGTCCACGGCGCCCTCGTCCGTCATGGGGGTGACCATGGCGGGCACGACCGTGCCGAAGAGCAGCTCGGAGGGGATGACGGCGGAACGGACGGCACTCATGGGCCCCACCCTACCTGCGAGACTGGGGGCCCGCGCCGTCCGTGGCCCCTCCGCGACGCGCGGCGACCCGAGAGGAGCCCGCCCTGCGTCCCGCCCCGCCCCCCGCCGCCGTCCGCCCGGACCGGCCCGCGCGTCGCCGGCTGCCCGGCGTCGACGCGGCCCGCGCGATCGCCCTGCTCGGCATGATCACCGTCCACGTCCTCGACCCGGTGACGGCGGACGGGGCGCCGCACCCGGCGTTCCTGTGGTTCGCCGGACGCGCCTCGGTGCTGTTCGTCCTGCTGGCCGGAGTCGGGCTGGCCCTGTCCACGGGGGGCGCGACGCCGGCCACGGGGGTCCGGCGCGCGGCGCTGCGCCGCCGGATCGCCCGACGGGCGGGCCTGCTGTTCGTGCTCGGGCTCGCGTGCGGGACGCTCGGCGTCCCCGTGGCCGTCATCCTGTGCCACTACGCCCTGCTCTTCCTGCTCGCGCTGCCCCTGCTGGGCCTGCGCGCCCGCGCCCTGGGCCTGATCGCGGGGGCGTGGCTCGTGCTCGGGCCGGTGCTGGTGTTCGCGGTGGTCGCGGCCGCGCAGGCCGCCGTGGGGCGTCAGGAGTTCTTCGTGGGCGGGCGGCTCTGGCTCTCCCCCGGCCCCGCGGACCTGCTGCGTCCCGGGCTGCTGCTGGCCGATCTCACGGTCACGGGCTACTACCCCGTCCTGTCCTGGGGCGCGTTCCTCGTGCTGGGGCTGGCCCTGGGGCGGCTGCCGCTGGACCGTCGCCGCGTGGCCGCCGGGATCCTCGGCGGCGGGGCCACGGCGTGGGCGGCGGCCGGCGTCGTCGGTGCGGCGGTGCTGCGGGCCCCGGGCACGGTCGGGCGGGTCGCCGCGGCGATCGGCACGGACCCGGTCGAGACGGCGCTCACGCTGCGCACGGGCGAGCCGCGGCTCGCGCTGCTGATCCCGGATCCGCTGTGGCTCGCCCTGCCGACCCCGCACTCCGGGTCCGTGGTGGCCGCCGTGCTTGCGGCGGGCTGGGCCTGCGCCGTGCTGGGCGCCTGCCTGCTGGCCCGGCCGCTGGTCGGGCACGCCGCGCTGCGCCCGCTCGTGGGTGCGGGGCGCATCCCGCTCACGCTCTACGTGGGGCACCTCGTGGTGCTCGCGCTCGTGGACGCGACCGGACTCGATCCGGCCGACGGGGCGCTGCTCACCGCCCTCGTCGTGCTGAGCCTCGCGGCCGGGCTGGCCGCCGAGCTCAGCGGCCGACGGGGTCCGCTCGAAGCCGTGATGGCCCGGCTCTCCCGGACGGGTGGGGAACGGGCCGTCGGAGGGCGCTGAGCGACGCGTGGGCCGCGTCAGCCGGCGCGGTGCAGGCGGACGGCCTCCCGGGCCGCCTCGCGGGCGCGGCGGCGGTCGCCCGAGGCGTCGTAGGCCAGGGCGAGGCGGTAGCGGGCGCGCCAGTCGCGCGGTGCGGCCTCGGCCTCCACGCGGTACAGCTCGAACTGGGCGTCGGCGGCCTCCCGGTCGATCCGGCCGCCGGGCGAGCGCGGCAGGTCGTCCTCCGGCAGCCCGCCCTCGGCCTCGAGCTGGTCGGCCAGGCGTTCGGTCTGGCGCCCGAACCACACCTCGCGGGCCAGGACGGCCACGGTCACCAGCACCACGAGGATGACGCCCGCGCCGATCGCCTTGGCCAGTGGCTGCGGGGCGCGCACCAGCGCGACGGACGCGTTGAGGGCGAACCCGGCGAACAGCAGCACGAGCAGGCACACGAAGCCGACCCACACCTTGCTCATCACGGTCGAGCGGCGGGCACGGACGGCGGGCGCGGGCGGGCCCACGGCGCCGTCGTCGGGGGTGCGGGAGGGCTCAGCCAAGGTCCAGGTATCCGTCCAGTCCATAGGTCAGACCCGGGCGGGAGGCCACGGTCCGCAGGCCGAGGACGACGCCGGGCATGTAGGCCCCGCGGTCGAACGCGTCGTGCCGGACCACGAGCTGCTCGCCCGGCCCGCCCAGCAGCACCTCCTGGTGCGCCTCCAGGCCGCGCAGGCGCACCGCGTGCACGTGCACGCCGTGGACGACGGCGCCGCGCGCGCCGTCCGGGTCGTGCTCGGTGGCGTCCGGGGAGACGGGCACGCCGGCCGCGTCCCGGGCCGCGCCGATGAGCTCGGCGGTCCGCACGGCCGTGCCCGACGGGGCATCCACCTTGTCCGGGTGGTGCAGCTCGACGAGCTCGACGGACTCGAAGTACCGCGCCGCCTGCGCGGCGAACGCCGAGGCCAGCACCGAGCCGACCGAGAAGTTCGGGGCGATCAGCACGCCCACCCCCGGGTGCTCAGCCAGCTGCGCCTCGAGGCGCTCGCGGCGCTCGGGCACCCAGCCCGACGTGCCGACGACCGTGTGCAGCCCGTGCTCCACGGCGAAGGCCACGTTCTCGGGCGAGGCGTCCGGGACCGTGAGGTCCAGGACGTGGGTGGCGCCGGCGTCGAGCACCGCGTCCAGGCGGTCCTGCGAGCCGAGCTCGGCCACGAGCTCCAGCCCCTCGGCCGCTCGCACCGCGGGCACCGCGTGGCGGCCCATGCGGCCACGGGCGCCCAGGATCGCGACGCGCGGGACGTCGTCGGGAGCGGACACGGCGGAGGGGGTGCGGGTCTCGGTCATGGCCTCCAGCCTACGCGGCCCGCCCCGGCGGCCGTGGCCGAGGTCAGGCCGGGGCGACGACGACGCGCGCCCGGTCCCCCGCGGCCAGGCGCGCGGCCACGGCCCGGACCTGGCCGGCGTCGACCTCGCGGACCCGGGCGAGGGAGGCCGCCAGGTCCACGTACTCCCCCGTGACCAGCTCGGCCCGTCCCAGCCGGGACATGCGGGCGCCCGTGGACTCCATGCCCAGCACGGTGCCGCCGCAGATCTGCCCGTGGGCGCGCGCGAGCTCCTCCCCGGTGACGTCGGCCTCGGCCATCCGGTCCAGCTCGGCCTCCATCAGCGCGGCCACCTCGTCCACCCGGTCCGGCTGGCAGCCCGCGTACAGGCCCCAGTAGCCGGCGTCGGAGTACCCGGCGGAGAACGAGTAGGTGTTGTAGGCCAGGCCGCGGCGCTCGCGGATCTCCTGGAACAGCCGCGAGGACATGCCCCCGCCCAGGACGGACTGCATGACGCCCAGGGCGAAGCGGTCCGGGTCCGTGGTGGACAGCGAGCGGCCGCCGACGAGGACGTTGGCCTGCTCGACCGCCTTGGTGACGGTGTGCGTGCCGGTCCGCACCCGCGAGGCCGCGGCCCCGGCGGTGTCCACGGCACGACGCGGGGCGGGCAGGGCCCCCTGGGTGAGCTCCCAGCCCGAGGCGCGCAGGGCGGCGAGGACGAGGCGGCAGACCTCGTCGTGGTCGAGGTGGCCGGCGGCGGTGACGACGAGCTCGTCCGGGCGGTACCAGTGCGTGTAGTGCCCCACCACATGGTCGCGGGTGACGGCCCGGATCGTCTCGGGCGTGCCGCCGATCGGCCGGCCGAGGGGGTGGCCGTCCAGCATGACCTCGGCGAGCTTCTCGTGGGCCACGTCCACGGGGTCGTCCGCGTCCATGGCGAGCTCCTCGAGGATCACGCCGCGCTCGGTCTCGAGCTCGTCCGGGTCGATCAGGGAGGAGGTGAGCATGTCCGTGAGGACCTCCACGGCCATCGGCAGGTCCTCGTCCAGCACGCGGGCGTGGTAGACGGTGGACTCCTTGGCCGTGCCGGCGTTGGACTCCCCGCCCACGCGGTCGAAGGCGGCCGCGATGTCCATCGCGGTGCGCGTGGGAGTGCCCTTGAAGAGCAGGTGCTCGAGGAAGTGCGTGGCGCCGTAGCCCTCGGGCGACTCGTCACGGGACCCGACGGCCACCCAGTAGCCGATGGTCACCGAGCGCTGGTCCGGCATGGCCTCGGTGAGCACGCGGACGCCGCCGGGCAGCACGGAGCGGCGCACCACGGAACCGTTGCCCTCGTCCGCCAGCACGCCGTCGAAGTCCAGGGGGATCTCACGGTGAACACTCATGACGGCCATTCTCGCCCATGCGCGACGACGGCGCCGCACCACTCGCGGGGAGGGTGCGGCGCCGTCGTGGTCACCGGGCCGGGCGGGGCGGATCAGGCCTCGATCTGCGAGGACTCGATCGCGTCCGCGGTCTCGGCCAGGGCGTCGGACTCCGCCACCACCGGGGAGAGGGACAGCTTGCCGCGGTCGTCGATCTTGGTGATCTCGACCTGGACCTTCTGGCCCACGCCGAGCACGTCCTCGACGTCGTCCACGCGCTTGCCCTCGTTGAGCTTTCGCAGCTCGGAGATGTGCAACAGGCCGTCCTTGCCCGGGGTGAGCGAGACGAACCCGCCGAACGTGGTCAGCTTCACCACGGTGCCGAGGTAGCGCTCACCGACCTCGGGGACCTGCGGGTTGGCGATCGCGTTCACCGCGGAGCGCGCGGCCTCGGCCGAGGCGCCGTCGGTGGCGCCGATCAGCACGGTGCCGTCGTCCTCGATGGTGATGTCCGCGCCCGTGTCGTCCTGGATCTGGTTGATCATGGCGCCCTTGGGGCCGATGACCGCGCCGATCTTGTCCACCGGGATGCGCACGGAGATGATCCGCGGGGCGGTGGGGGCCATCTCGTCCGGGGCGTCGATGGCGGCGTTCAGCACGGACAGGATGTGCAGGCGCGCCTCGCGGGCCTGCGTCAGGGCGGCGGCCAGCACGGAGGCCGGGATGCCGTCCAGCTTGGTGTCCAGCTGGATCGCGGTGACGAACTCCGCGGTGCCGGCCACCTTGAAGTCCATGTCGCCGAACGCGTCCTCGGCGCCGAGGATGTCGGTCAGGGCCGCGTACTGGGTCTGGCCGTCCACCTCGGCGGAGACCAGGCCCATGGCGATGCCGGCCACGGGCGCACGCAGCGGCACGCCCGCGTTCAGCAGGGACAGGGTGGAGGCGCAGACGGAGCCCATCGACGTCGAGCCGTTGGAGCCGAGGGCCTCGGAGACCTGGCGGATCGCGTAGGGGAACTCCTCGCGGGCCGGCAGCACGGGCACGAGGGCGCGCTCGGCGAGGGCGCCGTGGCCGATCTCGCGGCGCTTCGGGGAGCCCACGCGGCCGGTCTCGCCGGTGGAGTACGGCGGGAAGTTGTAGTGGTGCATGTACCGCTTGGCCGTCTCCGGCGCCAACGAGTCGATCTGCTGCTCCATCTTGAGCATGTTCAGCGTGGTGACGCCCATGATCTGGGTCTCGCCGCGCTCGAAGATGGCGGAGCCGTGCACGCGGGGCAGGACCTCCACCTCCGCGGTCAGCTTGCGGATGTCCGTCAGGCCGCGGCCGTCGATGCGCACCTGGTCGGTGAGGATGCGGCGGCGCACGATCTGCTTGGTGAGGGAGCCGTAGGCCTTGGCGATCTCGCCCTTGCGCTCGGCGAAGTCCTTGCCCTCGCCGGCGAGCTCCTCGAGCACCTCGAGCAGGTAGGCGTCCGAGGCCGACTCGCGCTCCTGCTTGTCGCCGATGGAGAAGATCTCGGTCAGGCGGTCCGTGGCGAGCTTCTCGACGGCGGCGTAGGCGTCGTCCTGGTAGTCCTGGAACACGGGGACGTCCACCGGGTCCTTGCCGGCGCGCTTGACCAGGTCGGCCTGGGCCTCGCACAGGGCGCGGATGAAGGGCTTGGCGGCCTCGAGGCCCTCGGCCACGATCTCCTCGGTGGGCGCCTGCGCGCCGCGCTCCTTGACCAGGGTCCAGGAGTCCGGGGTCGCCTCGGCCTCGACCATCATGATGGCGACGTCGTCGCCCACCACACGGCCGGCCACGGCCATGTTGAACACGGCGCCCTCGAGCTGGGAGTGCTTCGGGAACGCGACCCACTGGCGCGTGCCGGAGCCGTCGTCCATGAGGGCCATGCGCACGCCGCCGATGGGACCGGAGAACGGCAGGCCGGACAGCTGCGTGGACAGGGAGGCGGCGTTGATGGCCACCGTGTCGTAGATCTCGTCCGGGGCGATCGAGGTGACGGTCACGACGACCTGGACCTCGTTGCGGATGCCCTTGACGAACGCCGGGCGCAGCGGGCGGTCGATCAGGCGGCAGGTGAGGATCGCGTCCGTGGACGGGCGGCCCTCGCGGCGGAAGAACGAGCCGGGGATGCGGCCCGCGGCGTACATGCGCTCCTCGACGTCCACGGTCAGCGGGAAGAAGTCGAAGCCCTCGCGGGGCGACTTGCCGACGGTGGTGGCGGACAGCATCGACGTCTCCTCGTCGATGTAGACCATGGCGGCGCCGGCGGCCTGCTGGGCGAGGCGCCCGGTCTCGAAGCGGACGGTGCGCTTGCCGTACGAGCCGTTGTCGATGACGGCCTCGGCGAAGGTGATCTCAGGACCCTCCATGAGGGCCTCCTTTCAGGTGGACGGCGCCGCAGGCGTCCCTGTCCCCCTGGTCTTCGATCGAGGCCCTCGGCGTCCCGCCGTGCGGCGGGGTCCGGGAGCCACTGTCGAGGACCGCGGGCGATGGGCGCGGAACCGTCGGGTGTGTCGATGATGCGGGGATGCGCGCCATGGCGCGCCGGAGTGCCGCAGGCTGCGGCGGTCTCCCCCCGGGACACACTACGTGCGTCCGGGGGCAGACGAAAGGCGGCGCCGGCGCTCGCGGGTCCCCGCGGGCTCCGGCGCCGCCTCCTCAGGTCACTTGCGCAGGCCGAGGCGCTCGATCAGCGCACGGTAGCGCTCGATGTCGACCTTCTGCAGGTAGCCGAGCATGCGACGACGGCGACCCACCAGGGCCATCAGGCCGCGACGGGTGTGGTGGTCGTGCTTGTGCTCCTTGAGGTGCTCGGTCAGGTCCTTGATGCGGCGGGACAGGACCGCGATCTGCACCTCGGGGGAACCGGTGTCGCCCTCGTGGGTGGCGTACTCCTTGATGATCTGCTGCTTGACAGCGGGATCCAGGGCCATGGTGGGCCTCCTTCACTTCGGTACCGCGAACACGGGCCGCGCCCCGCCGGGGCGGACGACGCGGGGCCCACCCCACCGCGGACTGCAGGGAGGCCGAGGGTCGAGTCTACCGCATCGCCTACCCTGGCCCGGTGAGCACCCCACCGGTCCCCCACTCCCCGGCCCCGTCGTCGTTCCCCCTCCGGCCGCCCGCGCCGCCCCTGGATCTGCCGCTGATCGGCCACGGCTACCCCGCGCTGCTGCGCACGCCGCGGGCCCGATGGTGGAACCCGCTCGCGTCCTTCGGCCTCGTGCTGGCCGGCCTGGTGGGCCTCCTCGTGCTGGGGGGCGTGCTGGGCGCTCTCGCCCTGATCGCCACGTCCGGGCCCGCGCTGCTCGGCGCGGCCGACCCGACGGACGTGACCGACCTCGACCTGTACTCCGCGCCCATGGTGCTGCTGAACAACCTCCTGCTCGCCGCGCTGATCGGGGTCGCGCTGCTGGCCGTGGCGCTGGGCCACCCCGTCGCCGCCCGCTTCGTCCACTCGGTCGAGGGCCGCGTGCGCTGGCGCTGGCTGGCGCGCTGCGTCGTCGTGCTGACGCCGCTGTTCCTCGCCTACGTGCTGGGCGCGTGGGCCCTCGACGGCGCCCCCACGGCCCCGCGCGCGCAGGACTGGGTCTGGCTGCTCGTCATGGCGTTCGTGCTCACCCCGTTCCAGGCCGCGGGCGAGGAGTACCTGTTCCGCGGGTGGCTGCTGCTGGCCGTCGGCACGTGGATCCGCCGGCCGGTCGTGGCCGCCGCGGTCACCGCGGTGCTCTCGGCGGCGACCTTCTCGCTCGCCCACGGCTCGCTCGACCCGTGGATCCTGCTGGACCTCGCCGCGTTCGCCGTCGCCGCCGTCCTGCTCACGTGGCGCACGGGCGGGCTCGAGGCCGCCGTCGCCCTCCACGTGGTCAACAACGTGGTGATCATCGCCGTCGGCACGCTCGTGGGCACCGTCGAGGACAGCTACGTGGGCGCGGAGACCGCCGGCTCCCCGGCGGCCACGCTGCTCTCGGTGGCGGTGGTCGCGGTGGCCACGGCGCTGCTGCTCTGGCAGGCGCGGCGGGCCGGGATCGCCCGGACGGTCCCGGTCACCGTGGGCGCCCGCCCCTGACCGGCGCCGCCCACCAGGCCACCGTCACGTAGGGCACCTGCAGGACCGCGTCCGCCGCATGGCCCAGGTGCTCGTGCAGGTACCAGTCGAGGTTGGCCGTCATCCGGGACCGGATCCGCTCGTCCGCGCGTAGCCAGTACGAGCGCGAGGCCATGAGCCCGTGCAGCCCCGCCGCGGTCATGGGCTGCGTCCACGCCCAGCGCGCGTGCTCCTCCGCCCCGAACGGGGCGGCGAACCGGCGCTGCTCCGGCCGGGCGGCGTGCACGTCCCCGGCGTGCATGATCCGGGTGAGACGGTGCACCCACGGCACCGCCGTGTCGAGCTGGTTCCACACCGCGGCCAGGCGCCCGCCCGGGCGCAGCACCCGTGCGGCCTCCGCGCTCGCCGCGGCCGGGTCCATCCAGTGCCATGCCTGGGCCGCCACCACGACGTCGGCGCTCGCCGCCGGCAGGCCCGTGGCCTCGCCCGTGCCCGGCACGGCGCGCACCCGCCCGCCCGTGCCGGCCGCGACCTCGCGTTCCAGGACGGCGCGCATCGACGCCGACGGCTCGAGGGCCGTCACCGTCCGCACCCGGTCCGCCGGGCGGGCCGCGAGCAGCCGGGTGAACAGTCCCGTCCCGGCCCCGAGCTCCACCACGTCCGCGCCGTCGGCGGTGCCCGCCAGGACGCGGTCCACCGCGGCGGCCGGGTAGGAGGGGCGGACGGCGTCGTAGTGCTCCCCGCCGGTCTCGAAGGGGTTGGGCCCGGCCCGACGGGCCCGGGCCGGGCGCCCCGGCAGGTTCGGCACAGCGGGGGGAGCGCCCGGCTCCGGGGCGCTCACCGGTCGGAGGGGGTCGTGGCCAGGATCGCCCGGGCCTCGTCCACGTCCTGCGTGATCTGCGCCACGAGCTTCTCGACGCCCTCGTAGGCGACCATCCCGCGCAGCCGGGCCACGAACTCCACCTCGATGTGCTGGCCGTACAGGTCGAAGTCCTCCACCCGCTCGTCGTGGCGGTCGATCACGTGTGCCTCCACCACGCGGGAGACGTCCTCGAACGTGGGGTTCGAGCCGATGGAGATCGCGGCCGGCCACACCCCGCCGTGCGCGTCGTGCACCCAGCCGGCGTAGACGCCGTCGGCCGGGATCATGCCCTGCACATCCGTCTCGAGGTTCGCCGTGGGGAAGCCGAGCTCGCGGCCGCGCGCGAACCCGTGCACCACCTCGCCGGCGAGCACGTGGTGCCGGCCGAGCACGGCCGCGGCCTGGGCGACGTCGCCCGCGGCCAGGGCCTCCCGCACCCAGGTCGAGGAGCAGCGGCGCTCCGGCTCGGCCCCGTGTTCGGCGGGGAACTCCTCGACGGCCTCGACCTCGAAGCCGTAGCGGGCCCCCAGGCGCACCATCTCCGCGACGTCGCCGGTGTTGCCCCGGCCGAAGCGCACGTCGTGCCCCACGACCACGACGGCGGCGTGCAGCCCGTGCACGAGCATGCCGCGGACGAACTCCTCCGGGGACTGGTCCGCGAACTCGAGGGTGTAGCGCTGCAGGAGCACCGCGTCCAGACCCGCCTCGTCCAGGAGGACGACCCGCTGCTCGGGGCTGATGATGTCCACGTGGGGCACCTCGGGATGGTGCACGGCGCGCGGGTGCGGGGTGAAGGTCACGGCCACGGCCAGGGCGTCGCGGGCCCGCGCCAGCTCGACGACCCGGCGCAGCACCTCCCGGTGGCCGCGGTGCACGCCGTCGAAGTTGCCCAGGGTGACCACGGTGCGCGGCAGGTCCGTGGGGACCTCGTCCAGGCTGTTCCAGACCCGCATCAGAGCGCCCCCGCCTCGGCCGGGCGGGCGGGGCGGTGCGTCAGCAGCCAGATCAGGCCGACCACCGGCAGCACGAGCGGCACGTAGCCGTAGCCCGCGCCGAACCGGGACCACACGGTGTCGTGGGCGAACATCCCCGGATCCAGGACGGTCCACAGGCCCACGCCCACCACGCCGGCCAGCTCCACGAGCACGGCGCCCAGCGCCACGGCCCAGGCGCGCGCGCCGGAGCGGGCGAGCGCGAACGTCGCCACGATGTACACGACCGCCGCGACCGCGGAGAGCGTGTACGCCACGGGGGCGGCGTCGAACTGCGTGAGGATCTGGAAGAGGCTGCGCGCGCTCGCCGAGAGGGCGAACACCGCGTAGACCATGACGATGATCCGGCCGAGACCCTGGTTGCGCGCGGGGGCGCCGTCGCTGGGTGCCATGTCCATCCTCCTCACCACTGCCCGAACCAGATGACCTGCATGCGGTGCAGCATCACGGCGATCGTGGGCCCGACCACGGCCAGCACGAGGTTGGACCACCGGGTCTTGTCCGTGACGGCCCAGCCCACGGCGATCACCGGCACGATCAGGGCGGTGAGGATGTAGCCCCAGAACTCCCAGCCGGGGCCGTTCAGGGTGTCCCCGCCGAGCTGGCGGACGGCGGCGGCCGCCGCATAGACGAGCGTGAACAGCTCGACGGCGGCCACCGAGAGGATCGAGGCGTCCGCGGGGTGGCGGCGGATCGCCGTCATCACCACGCAGACGACGAACGAGACGGCACCGATCACCAGTCCCGTCCAGAACCAGGCGTCGAGGATCATGCGGTCCTTCCCTGTCCCGGCCCCTCGGCCGGGGCGAACACGAGCTGGGGCTTGGCGACGTCGGCGCCGCGGCGGCGCACGTCGGAGACGAGGGCGATGACGCGGCCGTCCGGCGCGCGCCCGGCGACGAGCGTCTCACCCGTGCCGGTGGGCGCCACGACCCGCCCGAAGGCGAGCTCGTGGGCCTCGTGCTCCGTCAGCTCGCGCACCGGGAAGAGCCCGGCGGCGGCCTCGGAGAGCTCGGTCATCGCGAACCGCTCCGCGAGGGCCTCGAGCGAGAGCGCGTCGGCCACGTCGAACGGGCCGACGGCGGTGCGGCGCAGCGCCGTGAGGTGCCCGCCGGTCTCGAGGGCCTCGCCCAGGTCGCGGGCGAGCGCCCGGATGTAGGTCCCGGACGAGCAGCGCACGGTGACGTCGAGGTCGACCAGCCGGCCGCCGTCGAGCCGGCGCAGCTCGTGCACCGTGAACTCGTGCACGGTGACGGGGCGGGCGTCGAGGGTGACGTCCTCTCCCGCGCGGACGCGATCGTAGGCGCGCCGGCCCGCCACCTTGACGGCGGAGACGGCCGAGGGCGCCTGCAGGATCTCGCCCGTGAGGGCGGCGACCTGCTCGGCCACGCGCTCGGGCGTGACGGCGTTGGCCAGCCGGGTCTGCACGACCTCGCCCTCCGCGTCGTCCGTGACGGTCGACTGCCCGAGCCGGATCGTGGCCGTGTACGTCTTGTCCGTGCCCGTGATGGCGGTCAGCAGGCGCGTGGCCTTGTTGACGCCGACCACGAGCAGGCCCGTGGCCATGGGGTCCAGGGTGCCGGCGTGGCCCACCTTGCGGGTGCCCGCCAGCCGGCGGACCCGCCCGACGACGTCGTGCGAGGTCCACCCCTGCGGCTTGTCCACGAGAACGACCCCCGACGCCTCCGTTCCCGGCGCGTCGGGGGCCTGTCCCCCGGTGCTGCGTGCGCTCACCGTGCCGCGGGCCTCAGGCGCGCGGGGCGTCGTCGGCGTCGGCGTCCGGCTCCGCGGTGCGGTACGGGTCCGCGTCACCGGCGTACGACGCGCCCTCGCGCGCCTTCGCCAGCTCGGCGTCCCGCTCCTTGGCCGCGCGGAGGACGTCCTCCAGGTGTGCGGCCGCCTCGGGGACGGTGTCCGCCACGAACTCGAGGGTGGGCACCAGGCGGATGGTGAGCCCGCGGCCCACCTCGCGGCGCAGGATGCCGCGGTTGTCCTGGATGCCCTCGTGGGCGGCGGCCACCGTGGCCTCGTCGCCCAGGACGGTGTAGTAGACGGTGGCGTGCTGCAGGTCGTTGGTCACGCGGACCTCCGTCACGGTGACGGGCTCCACGCGATCGTCCTTGACGCCGCGGCGCAGCGCCTCGGCCACGAGGACCTTGATGCGCTGGGCCAGGCGGCCGGCGCGTGCCGGATCGGCCATGGTGCGGTTCCTTCCGGTGGTGATGGTTCAGAGGGTGGGACGCGGAAGGCGGGGGCCCGTGCGGGCCCCCGCCCCGGCCGTCAGACGCGCGGCTTCTCCTGCATCTCGAAGGTCTCGATCACGTCGCCCTCCTTGATGTCGTTGAAGCTGCCCAGGCCGATGCCGCACTCGTAGCCCTCGCGGACCTCCGTGGCGTCGTCTTTGAAGCGGCGCAGCGACTCGATCTTGAGGTGATCGGAGACCACCACGCCGTCGCGCACCAGGCGGGCCTGGGCGTTGCGGCGGATGAGGCCCGAGCGCACGAGCGAACCGGCGATGTTGCCCCACTTGGAGGAGCGGAACACCTCGCGGACCTCGGCCGAGCCGAGCTCGACCTCCTCGTACTCCGGCTTCAGCATGCCCTTGAGCGCGTTCTCGATGTCGTCGATCGCGTCGTAGATCACGCTGTAGAAGCGCATGTCCACGCCCTCGCGGTCGGCCAGGTCGGCGACCCGCTCGGCGGGGCGCACGTTGAAGCCGATGATGATGGCGTTGTCCACGGTCGCCAGGTTCACGTCATTCTGCGTGATGGCGCCGACGCCGCGGTGGATGACGCGCAGCTGCACCTCGTCCTCGCCGACCTCGATCTTGAGCAGCGAGTCCTCGAGCGCCTCGACGGCACCGGACGCGTCGCCCTTGATGATGAGGTTGAGCGTGTCCAGCTTGCCCTCGGCCACGGCCTGGTCGAAGTCCTCCAGGGTGATGCGCTTGCGGCGCTTGGCCAGCTGGGCGTTGCGGTCCGCGGCCTCGCGCTTCTCCGCGATCTGGCGGGCGGTGCGCTCGTCGTCGGTGACGAGGAACGAGTCGCCGGCACGCGGCACCGTGGACAGGCCGAGCACCTGGACGGGACGCGACGGATCGGCCGCCTCCACGGCGTTGCCGTTCTCGTCGAACATGGCGCGCACACGGCCGTGGGCGGAGCCCACCACCATGGTGTCGCCCACGCGCAGCGTGCCGGTCTGCACCAGCACGGTGACGACGGCGCCGCGGCCCTTGTCGAGGTTGGCCTCGATGGCCACGCCGCGGGCGGCCTTGTGCGGGTTCGCCGTGAGCTCGAGGGCGGCGTCCGCGGTGAGCAGGATCGCCTCGAGCAGCTGGTCGATGTTGATGTTGTTGCGCGCGGAGACGTCCACGAACATCGTGTCGCCGCCGTACTCCTCGGGCACGAGGCCGTACTCGGTGAGCTGACCGCGGATCTTGTCCGGGGCGGCGGTGTCCTTGTCGATCTTGTTGACCGCCACCACGATCGGCACGCCGGCCGACTGGGCGTGGTTGAGCGCCTCGACGGTCTGCGGCATGACGCCGTCGTCGGCCGCCACCACCAGCACGGCGATGTCGGTGACCTTCGCACCGCGGGCACGCATGGCGGTGAACGCCTCGTGACCCGGGGTGTCGATGAAGGTGAGGCGACGCTGCTCGCCCTCGTGCTCCACGGGCACCTGGTAGGCGCCGATGTGCTGCGTGATGCCGCCGGCCTCGCCCTCGATGACGTTCGAGGAGCGGATGGCGTCCAGCAGACGCGTCTTGCCGTGGTCCACGTGGCCCATGACGGTGACGACCGCGGGGCGCGGCTCGAGGTCGGCCTCGTCCTCGTTGGCCGCCTCGGCCTCGAGGTCGATGTCGAAGGCCTCCAGCAGCTCCTTGTCCTCGTCCTCCGGGGACACGATCTGGACCTTGTAGCCCAGCTCGTCGCCGAGCAGCTGGAAGGTCTCCTCGTCGAGGGACTGGTTGGCCGAGGCCATCTCGCCGAGGGTGAAGAGCACCTTCACCAGGTCGGCGACGTCGGCGCGGATCTTCTCGGCGAAGTCGGCCAGGGACGCGCCGCGGCGCAGACGCAGGACGGTGGTGCCGTCACCCTTGGGGACCTTGACGCCGCCGATCTCACGCGTGTGCTGCTGCTCGAACTCCTGGCGCTTCGCGCGCTTCGACTTGCGTCCCTTGCGCGGGCCGCCGCCGCGCCCGAAGGCGCCCTGGGCGTTGCCGCGACCGCCACGGCCGCCCGGGCCGCCGGGACGACCCGGGCCGCCACCGGGGCCGCCGCCCGGACGGCCACGGCCGCGGGCCGGCTGCGGGGCCGGGGTGATCTGCTTGGGCATCATGCCCGGGTTCGGACGCGGCCCACCGGGGCGGGGACCGCCGGCGCCCGCGGCCGGGCGCGGACCGCCCGGACGGGGACCGCCGGCACCGGCCGGCGGACGGGGGCCGCCCGGACGAGGCGCGCGGTCCTCACGACCGGAGCGCATGCCCTGCGAGGGGGCGAACGGGTTGTTGCCCGGACGCGGAGCACCGCCACGGCCGCCCGGGCGGGCGCCCGGGCGAGGCCCGGCGGAGCCGCCCTTGGGGCTGAACGGGTTGTTGCCGGGACGCGGGGCGCCCGGCTTGGGCGCGGAGGCACCCGGCTTGGGCGCGGCGGCGCCCGGCTTCGGCGCGGCCGACCCCGGCGTGGCCGGCGGCTGCGGGGCCTTCGGCTCGGCCGGGGCGGCCGGCGTCGGTGCGGCGGGGCCGGGGGTCGGGGCGGCGCCCGGCTTGGGCGCGGCGGTGCGGCCCGCGGCGGGACCGGGCGCCGGGGCGCCGACATTCGACGTGGGGGCCGCGGCGCGCGGCGACGGGGCGGCCGCCGGCTTCGGCGCGGCGGAACGGCCCGGGGCGGCGGGCGTGGAACCGGGCTTGGCGGCGGACTTGCCGGCACCCGGGTAGGCGTTGCGCAGCTTCTTGACCACCGGGGGCTCGATGGTGGACGAAGCCGAGCTGACGAACTCGCCGAGGTCCTTGAGCGTGCTCAAGGCCTCCTTCGAGGTGATGCCGAGCTCCTTGGCGAGCTCATGGACGCGGACCTTGGCCACGGTTCTCCTGTTCTGGCCCCACGGGCCGGAACGGAGCCGCTCGGGCTGTCCGTCTCAGCGCGTCCTGGGACCGTTGACGTTGCTCCAGGCCGTCGCGCGCGCCACCAGGGCACGCGCACCACGGCCTGCCTGATAGCAGGGGGTGAAGTTCATCGCTGGGCACTCATGCTTCAGTGCTCATCGGGTACGCATCAGATCTCTGACCCGCCTTCATCTGTCGGTCTGTCAGCCGGTGCCTCCGCGGTGCGGCCCAGCGCGTCGGCGTCGACGGCGGACCGGAAGGCCCGCCCGAACGCGCGGCGGCGCAGGGCGAGGTGGAGGCAGTCCTCGCCGGGATGCAGCCACGCACCCCGGCCGGGACGGCGTCGTTCCGGGTCCCAGACGACGGATGGGGGTTCCGTCGAGGAGTCCAGGGCGACGCGCACCAGCTCTTGCTGGTCCGCCCTCGATCGGCATCCGATGCAGGTGCGCACGACCGTCCGAGACGTCATGCGTTCACCCCTCACGGGCGTCGGATCGAGAAAGGACCTCATCCATCCTAGCGCGTCCGGGCCCGGATCTGTTCCCGGGGACGGTCAGCGGCCCGGGGCGGAGGTGGTGACCCCGTCGCCGACGATGTCGATCCGCCAGCCCGTGAGCTTGGCCGCGAGGCGGGCGTTCTGGCCCTCCTTGCCGATGGCCAGGGACAGCTGGTACTCCGGCACCACGGCGCGGGCCGAGTGCTGGTCCGCGTCGAGGATCTCCACCGAGACGGTCGTGGCGGGCGAGAGGGCGTTGGCGATCATCGCGGCGGGGTCGTCCACGTGGTCGACGATGTCGATCTTCTCGTCGTTGAGCTCCGTCATGACGGCGCGCACGCGGCTGCCCATCTCCCCGATGGAGGCGCCCTTGGCGTTCACCCCGGGGCGGGTGGCGCGCACGGCCATCTTGGTGCGGTGGCCGGCCTCGCGGGCCAGCGCCGTGATCTCGACCGAGCCGTCCGCGATCTCCGGGACCTCGAGCTCGAAGAGCTTGCGCACGAGGCCGGGGTGCGAGCGGGACACCGTGACGGACGGGCCCTTGGCGCCGCGCGTCGCGGAGACCACGTAGGCGCGGATCCGGCGGCCGTGGGCGTAGTCCTCGCCGGGCACCTGCTCGGGCGGCGGGAGGACGGCCTCGAGGGTGCCGAGGTTCACCTGGACCATGTGGCGGTTCAGGCCCTGCTGGATGACGCCGGAGACGAGCTCGCCCTCCTTGTCCTTGAACTCGCCGAGGACCTTGTCGTCGTCCTCCTCGCGCATGCGCTGGATCATCACCTGGCGCGCCGTGGAGGCGGCCACCCGGCCGAAGCCGTTCGGGGTGTCGTCGAACTCGCCGATGGGCGTGTCGTCCTCGTCCAGCTCCGTGGCCCACACGGTGACGTGGCCGGTCGCGCGGTCGATCTCCACGCGGGCGCGCTTCAGGGCCCCCGGGGTGCGGTGGTACGCCATGAGCAGGGCCTGCTCGATGGTGGGGATGAGGCGGTCCATCGGGATCTCCCGCTCCGCCTCCAGCATGCGCAGCGCGCTCATGTCGATGTCCAACTCATGCCTCCGTGTGCTCGGCCGTGTCCTCGCCCGCGGCGGCGTCGGCGTCGCCGGCCTGCTGAGCGGGGCTCCACTCTACCTGCACGATCGCCGGACCGAGGCGGTCGAGGGCGACCCGCTCGGCGGGCAGCTCCTTGGCCTTCATGCCCTTCTTCGCGGGCGGGCGCACCACGGCCAGCTCGACGTCGTCGTCCGTCACGTCCTTCAGGCGGGCGGTCACGGGCGCGGCGCCGTCGACCGAGACCTCGACGAGACGGCCGACGTTGCGGGCGAAGTGGCGGGGCTCGGTGAGCGGGCGGTCCACGCCCGCGGTGGTGACCTCCAGCAGGTACTCCCCCGCGCCGACGCCGGGCACGTGGTCGCCCAGGGCGTCGAGGGCGGCGGAGACCCGGCCGGAGAGGCGGGCGACGTCGTCCAGGCTCAGGCCCTGGGTGCCCGAGGCGCGGTCGAGGACCACCTCGACGGTGCGGTGCTCGGCGGTGCCCGTGGCGCGCACCTGCTCCACCACCACGTCGTCGGCCGCCAGGGCCTCCTCGACGCGGGTGCGCAGCTCGGCGAGGTCGTCGCGGCGGTCGGTGCTGTCCATGGGGTGCCTCACTCGTCGGGTCGGGGCCGCCGCGCCACGCGGGCGGGGGCCGGGGTCGGGATCCGGGGCCGAGCCTACCGGCGGCCCACGGCGGGGCCGAGTGCTCCCGACCGGGTTGGACGGGGCGAGCTCAGCGCAGCAGCGGGGCGAGGGTGTCCGCGCCGACCTTGACGATGAGCGCGGTCACCACCATGAGGTACACCACGCGGATGAAGCCGGTGCCGCGGGCGATCGCCATGCGGGCCCCCACGTAGCCGCCCATGAGGTTGGCCGCGCCGAGCAGCAGCCCCAGGCCCAGCACCGCGTGCCCCGAGGGCACGAAGTACGCGAGCGCGCCGAGGTTGGTCGCGAGGTTGACCACCTTCGCCTGTGCCGAGGCGTGCAGGAAGTCGAACTTGAGCAGCAGGACCAGCCCCAGGATGAGGAACGTGCCCGTGCCGGGGCCGAGGACGCCGTCGTAGAAGCCCACCGCCGCGCCGAGCGCCACGGCCCGGGCCAGCGCGGTGCTCCGCCGCGGCCCCACGCCGGCGACCTGTCCGAGGCCCGGGCGCACGGCCGTGAACACGGCGACGGCGATCAACGCCGCCAGGATCACGGGCCGGATCACGCCGGCCGGCAGATGCGCGGCGACCACGGCCCCGCCCAGGGCCGCCGCGAAGGCGACGGCGGCCATCGGCAGTGCGGTGGACAGATCCTGCCGCAGGCGCCGCCGGTAGGTGAGCGCCGACGTCGCCGTGCCGAACACCGAGCCGAGCTTGTTGGTGGCCAGGGCCTGGATCGGGCTCAGCCCGGGCACGAGCAGCAGGGCCGGCAGCTGCAGGAGCCCGCCCCCGCCCACGACGGCGTCGATCCAGCCCGCCGCGAAGCCCGCGGCGAGCACGAGGACGAGCAGCCCGGCGGTCAGCTCGACGGCGCCGAACCACTCAGCGCCCGTCGCGCACCTCCGCGAGCACCGCCGCGACGGCCCCGTCCACGGGCACGGGGCGCGCCTCGCCGGTGGCACGGTCCTTGAGCTCGAGCTCGCCGTCCGCCAGGCCGCGGCCGATCACCACGGTGGTGGGCACGCCGATGAGCTCGGCGTCCTTGAACTTCACGCCGGGGCTGACCTTCGGACGGTCGTCCACGAGCACGGTCAGGCCCTCGGCCTCGAGGCCCGCGGCGAGGGTCTCGGCGGCGGCGAGGCCGTCCTCGCCCTTCGTGGCGACGACGACGTGCACGTCCGCCGGGGCCACCGCGCGCGGCCACGCCAGGCCCTTGTCGTCGTGGTAGCGCTCGGCGATCGCGGCGACGGCGCGCGTGATGCCGATGCCGTAGGAGCCCATGGTCACCACGACCTGCTTGCCGTGGACGTCGAGGACCTTCAGGTCGAGGGCCTCGGCGTACTTGCGGCCGAGCTGGAAGATGTGGCCCATCTCCATGCCGCGGCGGGTGTGCAGCGGGCCGGAGCCGTCCGGGGCCTGGTCGCCCTCGCGCACCGCGGTGGCCTCGAGCACGCCGTCCCACGTGAAGTCGCGGCCGGCCACGAGGCCGAACACGTGGCGCTGGTCCGCGTTCGCGCCGGTGATCCACGCGGTGCCGGGGGCGATGCGCGGGTCCACGAAGAAGGGCAGGCCCGAGACGGAGCCCTCCGCGCCGAGGACCGGGGTGCCCTCGACCGCGTCGGCCGCCGCGGGGCCGATGTAGCCCTTGACCAGGGCGGGGTGCGCGGCCAGGTCCGCGGCGGTCGCGGCCTCGAGCGTGGGCTCGCCGACCACGCCGAGCGCCGGGCCCACGGAGGCCTCGAGACGCTTGAGGTCCACCTCACGGTCGCCGGGCACGCCCACGACGAACGGGCGGCGCTCGCCGCCGTCCACCACCGCGGTGACCACGACGCACTTGAGCGTGTCCGCGGCGGTCCACGGCTCGCCGTCGCGCGGGGCCAGCCGGTTGGCGACGTCCACGAGCGCGGCGATGGTGGTGGAGACCGGGGTGTCCTTGACCTCGGCGGCGGGCAGGACCGCCATGGCCGCCTCGTCCAGCGGGGCGGGGGCCACCGTGGTGACGGCCTCGACGTTGGCGCGGTAGCCGCCGTCGGACTCGACGAAGGTGTCCTCGCCCACCTCGGTGGGGTGCAGGAACTCCTCGGAGCGGGAGCCGCCCATCGCACCGGAGGTGGCCCGCACCGGCACGACCTCGAGGCCGAGGCGGTCGAAGATCCGCAGGTAGGCGGCCCGGTGGGCCTCGTACGCGGCGTCCAGGCCGGCGTCGTCCACCGTGAAGGAGTAGGAGTCCTTCATGATGAACTCGCGCCCGCGCAGCAGGCCGGCGCGCGGGCGGGCCTCGTCCCGGTACTTGGTCTGGATCTGGTACAGGTACGCGGGCAGGTCCTTGTACGAGGAGTACAGGTCCTTCACCAGGAGCGTGAACATCTCCTCGTGTGTGGGGGCCAGGAGGTAGTCGTTGCCCCTGCGGTCCTGCAGGCGGAACAGCCCGTCGCCGTACTCATCCCAGCGCCCCGTGGCCTCGTAGGGCTCCCGCGGCAGCAGCGCCGGGAAGTGCACCTCCTGGGCGCCGATCGCGTCCATCTCCTCGCGCACGATCCGCTCCACCTTGGCCAGCACCTTGAGGCCCAGCGGCAGCCACGAGTAGATGCCCGGGGCCGCGCGACGGATGTAACCGGCACGGACGAGGAGCCTGTGGCTCGCCACCTCGGCCTCCGCCGGGTCGTCGCGCAGGGTGCGCAGGAACAGGGTGGACATGCGCAGGGGCATGACGGGGCCTCCTCGGACGGGCTCGCGCGGTCGGGGCGGCGCGCGGGACGGGACGACGCCGGCACGGGGTGCCCGGCGTCCTGACCGCCGATCCTATCGCCCGCGCAGGGCCCGCCGGGTCAGTACAGGACGGTCGCGAACGTGCCGCGCCGCTCGAACCCCACGCGCTCGTACGTGCGCAGCGCGGGGGTGTTGTACGCGTTGACATAGAGGCTGACCACGGGCGCCTGGAGTCGCACGTAGTCCACGACGGCGGCCATCGCCGACGCCGCCAGTCCTCGGCCGCGCGCGGCGGGGGCCATCCACACGCCCTGGATCTGGGCGCACCGGGAGGAGAGCAGCCCGATGTCCGCCTTGAAGCGCAGCGGGCCGCCCGCGTCGCGCGGTCCCGGGTCGATGAAGACGCGTCCGGTGTGGATCAGCCGCTCGACGCGGTCCCGGTACTGGGCCGCGCCCCCGGCGAATGGGGAGAAGCCGAGCTCCTCCTCGAACATCGCCGCGCTGGCCGGCAGGACGCGCGCGAAGTCGTGTGGCTGCGCCTGCACCACGTGCGGGTTCGGGTCGATCCCCCCGGCCGTGCCCAGCACGAGCAGCGGCTGGTCGGGGCGCACGGACCGGGACCGGTGGCCCGCGGCGGCGAGGGCCTCGCCGGCGGCCAGCACGGGACCGGCCGGGCCGTAGATCGACCCGTACCGGCGGCGCAGCGCGGCGGCCGCCGCGCCGAGCGCCTCCGCGTCGCCCGGCGCCCAGCCGGCGTCCGGGGCCTCGGACGCGGCGACCGGCACCACGTTCGAGCCGATCCAGACGGCCGCGCGCAGCGCGCCGGCGCCCGGGGCGTCGTCGTCGATCCCGAGGAACAGGGTGCCCGCCGCTCCCCCGCGCGGGCCGGCCAGGCGGCCCGCCTCGAGCAGGGAGTCCACGAACACGTTGGACACGGGGGCACGGGCGGACAGGGCCGCGAGCGCGGCGGTGTCCGCGTCGGTCAGCAGGCGGACGCGGTCACCCGTGGCGGCCCGGACCTCCCGGTCAGTGGACGGAGACCACCGGGGCACCGGCGGCAGCCTGGTCACCGCCGTCCTCCCCCAGGTCCATCTCACCGGCGATCCGGTTGGCCTCCTCGATGAGGGTCTCCACGATCTGGTCCTCGGGCACGGTGCGGATGACCTCGCCCTTGACGAAGATCTGGCCCTTGCCGTTGCCGGAGGCGACGCCGAGGTCGGCCTCGCGGGCCTCGCCCGGCCCGTTGACGACGCAGCCCATGACGGCCACCCGCAGCGGGACCTCAAGGTCCTGGAGGCCCTCGGTGACCTGCTCGGCCAGCGTGTACACGTCCACCTGGGCGCGGCCGCACGAGGGGCAGGAGACGATCTCGAGCTTGCGCTCACGCAGGTTCAGGGACTGCAGGATCTGCAGGCCCACCTTGACCTCCTCGACCGGCGGCGCGGAGAGGGAGACGCGGATGGTGTCACCGATGCCCTGGCCGAGCAGGTAGCCGAAGGCGGTAGCGGACTTGATGGTGCCCTGGAAGGCCGGGCCGGCCTCGGTGACCCCGAGGTGCAGCGGCCAGTCACCCTGCTCGGCGAGCAGCTCGTAGGCGCGGGCTATGATCACCGGGTCGTTGTGCTTGACGGAGATCTTGAAGTCCTTGAAGCCGTGCTCCTCGAAGAGGGAGGCCTCCCAGACGGCGGACTCGACGAGGGCCTCCGGGGTGGCCTTGCCGTACTTCTGCAGCAGGCGCGGGTCCAGGGAGCCGGCGTTGACGCCGATGCGGAGGGAGGTGCCGTGGTCCGAGGCGGCCTGCGCGATCTCCTTGACCTTGTCGTCGAACTTCTTGATGTTGCCCGGGTTCACGCGCACGGCGCCGCAGCCGGCCTCGATCGCCGCGAACACGTACTTCGGCTGGAAGTGGATGTCCGCGATCACGGGGATGGTGGACTGCTGGGCGATGACCTTGAGGGCCTCGGCGTCCTTGTCCGTGGGGCAGGCCACGCGGACGATGTCGCAGCCGGCGGCCGTGAGCTCGGCGATCTGCTGCAGGGTCGCGCCGATGTCGTGCGTCTTGGTGGTGGTCATCGACTGCACCGAGACGGGGTGCTGCGAGCCGACGCCCACCGAGCCCACCTGGATCTGCCGGGTGGTGCGGCGCGGGGCCAGCACGGGCGGCGGGGCGGACGGCATTCCAAGGCTGACGGGCACGGGGGCGCTCCTCATGGGTTCTCGGGGTCGACGGCGCGGGGCCGCCGGGTTCTCCGGTCCATCCTAGGCGCGCGGGCGCCCCGGGGCGCGGGGCGACCGCCCACGGCGAACGGGCCGGGCTCAGAACAGCCGGACCGGCTCCACGATGTCCGCCACGATCAGGATGACGCCCATGAGCAGCATCGCCGCGCCCACCGCGTAGGTCAGCGGCAGCATGCGGGCCAGGTCGAACGGCCCCGGGTCCGGGCGGCCCGTGATCCGGGCCCAGCCGCGGCGCACCGCCTCCCACAGGGCGCCGGCCACGTGGCCGCCGTCGAGCGGGAGCAGCGGGATGAGGTTGAACACCATGAGCGCCACGTTCACGCCCGCCAGCAGGGACAGCAGCAGGGCGGCCTTGTCCGTCAGCGTGGCCTCCTCGAGCGCCGCCGCCTCCCCGGCGATCCGGCCGACTCCCACCACGGACATCGGGCCGTCCGGGTCGCGCTCGGCCGGGGTCACCACGGCGACGGCGGTGTCCCACAGCCGCTGCGGCAGCACGAGGACGACGTCGACGACGCCCCGCACCTGCTGGGCCACGAGCGGGCCGGCGTCGAGCGGGGTGCCGCGGACCGTCTCGAGCTGCGCGCCCATGCCGATGAACCCGACCTCGTGGGTCGCCACGGTCCCGTCCGGGGCCCGCTCGGGCCGGCCCAGCGCGTCCGTCACGGGCCGTTCCGTCAGGCGCGGGGTCAGGGTGGCGCTCATCCGCTCGCCGTCGCGCTCCCACTCGATCCGGGTGGGCTGTCCGGCGCGGTCCCGGATCGCGGCGGAGAGGGCGTCCCAGTCGGAGACCGGCCGCCCGTCGAAGGCGAGCACGGTGTCGCCGGGGCGCAGTCCCGCCTCGTGGGCGGGCGCGGCGGGATCGCCCGGGCGGCAGTCCTCTGTCCCGCCGGAGGCGGCGCGGGCCTGCTGCTCCTGCATCGTGACCACGCACCGGTAGACCTCGGCGACGGTGGTGCTGGGCTGCGAGGTGCCCACCGTGGTGACCAGCAGGGCGGTGGCGCCCAGCGCGATGAGCAGGTTCATGAACGGCCCGCCGAGCATGATCACCACCCGCTTCCACACCGGCAGGGCGAGGAAGCGGCGGTGCTCGTCGCCGGGGCGGACCTCCTCGGCGGCCTGGGCCCGCGCGTCGTCGGCCATGCGGCCCAGCTGCTGGACGAAGCCCGTGGACGCCGCGCGGGGCGTCTGCCCGGGCCGCGGCGGGGGCAGCATCCCGATCATCGCGACGTAGCCGCCCAGCGGCACGGCCTTGAACCCGTACTCCGTCTCGCCGCGGCGCCACGAGACGAGCGTCGGGCCGAAGCCGATCATGTACTGCGTGACGCGCACGCCGAAGAGCTTGGCCGGGACGAGGTGGCCGATCTCGTGCAGGGCGATCGAGACCGCCAGGCCCAGCGCGACCGCGAGGACGCCCGCGACGTACCAGAGGATCTCCACGACGGTCACCAGCGGGCCCGCGCCGCACGGCGCGCCCAGGCCTCGGCGGCGAGCACGGCATCCACGGTGAGCCCCGTCGGCGCGGGGTCGTGGCCGGCCGCGGCGAGCACGTGCTCGGGGGCATAGTCGGCGACGACGGCGCGGACCGTGTCCACGATCCCGTCGAAGGGCAGGGCGCCGGCGTGGAAGGCGTCCACGGACTCCTCGTTGGCGGCGTTGAACACGGCCATGTGGGTGGGCGAGGCGGCCGCCGCCTCCTTCGCGGCCCGTACCGCGGGGAAGGCCTCCTCGTCGAGGGGCTCGAACGTCCAGGTGGCCGCCCGCGTCCAGTCGCAGGCCGGGGCCGCGCCCGGGAGACGGCGCGGCCAGCACAGCCCCAGGGCGATGGGCAGGCGCATGTCCGGCGGGGAGGCCTGGGCGAGCGTGGACCCGTCGACGAACTCGACCATCGAGTGGACCACGGACTGCGGGTGGACCACGACGTCGATCCGGTCCAGGGGCACGTCGAACAGCAGGTGGGCCTCGATCACCTCGAGGGCCTTGTTCACGAGGGAGGCGGAGTTGGTGGTGACGACGCGGCCCATGTCCCACGTGGGATGGGCGAGGGCCTGGGCGGGGGTGACGGCGTGCAGGGCGGCGCGGTCCAGGCCGCGGAACGGCCCGCCCGAGGCCGTGAGCACGAGGCGGCGGACCTCGTCCGCCGTGCCCCCGCGCAGCGCCTGCGCGAGCGCGGAGTGCTCGGAGTCCACCGGCACGAGCTGGCCCGGGCGGGCGGCCGCCTTCACGAGGGCCCCGCCGACGATGAGCGACTCCTTGTTGGCCAGGGCCAGGCGGTGGCCGGCGTGCAGCGCGGCGAGGGTGGGCCGCAGGCCGATCGAGCCCGTGATCCCGTTGAGCACGGTGTCGGCGCCGGGCCACGCCGCGATCTGCTCGGCGGCGCGTGGCCCGGTGAACAGCACGGGTCGGGGGGCCGGGCGCCCGAGGCGGGCGGCGGCGTCGGCGAGGGCGGCGCGCAGCTCCTCCTCCCCCGCCGCGGCGGAGCCCACCGCCTCGACCTCGAAGCGCACGGCCTGCTCGGCCAGCAGGGTCGTGTTCGCCCCGCCCGCGAGCGCGACGGCCCGGAGCCGGGCGGGGTCCTGGGCGATCACGTCGAGGCCCTGGGTGCCGATCGAGCCCGTGGAGCCGATCAGGGCGACGGCGCGCGGGGCGCCGCCGTCGTGCGCCGGGGCGGGGGCGGGAAGCGTGTAGTCGGTGAGGGATCCGTGCGTCACCCCGCCATGATGCCAGCCGGGCCTGGACACGGACGGGGGGCCGGCCGGACGGACGCCGCACCGCGACGTCCCGCCCCGCCGGCCCCCGTGGGACCGGGTCAGCTGCGGATCAGTGCTGCACCGGCTTCTCGGCGCCGATGCCGGTGAGGGAGCGGACCTCCATCTCGGCCTGCTTGTCCGGGTCCTCGGCACGCGACGAGGTCACCGAGCCGAGCCAGCCGAGGAAGAAGGCCAGCGGGATGGAGACGATGCCCGGGTTCTTCAGCGGGAACACCGCGAAGTCCGCGCCCGGGATCATCGAGGTCGGCGTCCCGGACATCACCGGGGACAGGACGATCAGGATGATCGCGGAGAGCAGTCCGCCGTACATCGACCACACCGCGCCGCGGGTGGTGAAGCGCCGCCAGAACAGGGAGTACAGGATGGTCGGCAGGTTCGCCGAGGCCGCCACCGCGAAGGCGAGCGCCACGAGGAACGCCACGTTCTGGCCCTGGGCGGCGATGCCGCCGACGATCGCCAGGACGCCGATCACCACTACGGTGATCTTGCCGATCCGCACCTCCTCCTGCGGGGTGAGCGGGTGCTTGGCGATCACGGAGCCGTACACGTCGTGGGCGAAGGACGCCGCCGCCGTGATGGCCAGGCCCGCGACCACCGCGAGGATGGTGGCGAACGCGACCGCCGAGATCAGGCCCAGCAGGATGGAGCCGCCGAGCTCGAACGCCAGCAGCGGGGCTGCGGAGTTCTGCCCGCCGGGCGCGGCCAGGATGCGCTCGGGACCGATCAGCGCGCCGGCGCCGTAGCCCAGCACGAGGGTGAACAGGTAGAACGCGCCGATGAGGACGATGGCCCACACCACGGACTTGCGCGCCTCCTTGGCGGTGGGCACCGTGTAGAACCGCATGAGCACGTGCGGCAGGCCGGCCGTGCCGAGCACGAGCGCGAGGCCCAGGGACACGAAGTCGAGGCGGGTCAGCGCGCTGGCGCCGTACTGCAGGCCCGGCTCGAGGATCGCCTCGCCCTTCGGGTTCTTCTCGACGGCGGCCCCCAGCAAGGCGTTGAAGTCGAAGCCGAACAGGGCCAGCGTCCACACGGTCATGATCCCCGCGCCGGCGATCAAGAGGACCGCCTTGATGATCTGCACGTAGGTGGTGCCCTTCATGCCGCCGATCAGCACGTAGACGATCATGAGCACGCCCACGATCACGATCACGAGGGCCTGGCCGGCCCGGTCGTTGATGTTCAGCAGCAGGGCCACGAGGCCGCCGGCGCCGGCCATCTGGGCCAGGAGGTAGAAGAGGCAGACGGCCATGGTGCCGAAGGCGGCCGCGATGCGCACGGGTCGCTGCTGCAGGCGGAAGGACAGCACGTCCGCCATGGTGAACTTGCCGGTGTTGCGCAGCAGTTCGGCCACCAGCAGCAGGGCCACGAGCCACGCCACGAGGAAGCCGATGGAGTAGAGGAAGCCGTCGTAGCCGTAGAGGGCGATCGCGCCCACGATGCCCAGGAACGAGGCCGCGGAGAGGTAGTCACCCGCGATGGCCGTGCCGTTCTGGGTGCCGGAGAAGCCGCGGCCGCCGGCGTAGTAGTCGGCCGAGGACGCGTTCGTCTTGGACGCGCGGATCACGATCACGAGGGTGACCACCACGAAGGCGACGAAGATGCCGATGTTCACGGCGGGGTTGCCGACCGTCTGCGGGGCGGCCTGGAGCAGGGGGGTGAGCGCGCTCATCGCGTGGCCTCCGGGTTCTCGTGGGCGCCGGCGGCCTCGCGCTCGAGGCGCTCACGCAGCGCGGTGGCGCGGGGGTCCAGGGTCCGGTTGGAGAAACGGACGTAGGCGAAGGTGATCAGGAACGTGGTGACGAACTGGAGCAGGCCGAGGATCAGGCCGAGGGTGATGTTGCCGCCGAGGCGGATCGCCATGAACTCGGGGAAGAACGCGCCGACGATCACGAACACCAGGTACCAGACGAAGAACGCCACGGTCATGGGGAAGGCGAAGGATCGGTGGGTGCGCCGGAGTTCGGTGAACTCCTCGGACTGCTGCGCGGCGCGGAACTGCGCGGCCGTGGGGACCGGCGCCGTGGGCTCGCTGGATGACATGGGCCCTCCGGGGTGCGTGGGACGAATCAGTGTGAGACAGATCACTGTGATGACAAACACACTCTGTCGGGCCCAGGGGTGCGCCGTCAAGCGCGCCCCTGGGCCGTGAACCCATGTGACAGCCCAGCCCCGGTGTGCAGCCGTGCGGACACGGCCGCGCCCCGACGGCACGGGGCCGCCGGGGCGCGGAGCCGCCCGGGAGCCGGTCAGGCGCCCGCGGGCCGGGCCGCGTCCGCGCGGCGCAGGACCGCGCGGGCCTGGGCGAGGACCACCTCGTCGACCATCGTCCCGTCCAGCTCGAAGGCCCCGTGTCGGCCCTCGGCCGCGGCGAGGACGCGCCGGGCGCGCTCGACCGCCTCCGGGGCGGGCGTGTAGGCGGAGCGCACGACGGGCACCTGGCGCGGGTGCAGGCACACGGTCGCGGTGCAGCCCAGGGCGGCGGCGTCCTCGGCCTCGGCGGCCAGTCCGGCCTCGTCGCCGAGGTCCAGATGGACGGCGTCCCATGCGGCCGCGCCGTGGGCGGCCGCCGCCAGCAGCACCGTCGCGCGGGCGTGCTGGACCACGGAGCGGTAGGCGCCCTCGGGGGTGCGGGAGGAGCTGCCGCCCATCGACGCCACGAGGTCCTCGGCGCCCCACATCAGCGCACCCACGTGCGGGTGGGCGGCCAGTTCGGCGGCGGCGAGGATCCCGGCCGCGGTCTCGCACAGGGCGACGACGCGGGTCTGCGGTCCGAGGGCGGCGACGACCCCGTCCACCTGCGCGGCGGACTCGGCCTTGGCGAGCATGAGCGTGCGCCAGCCCGTCCCGGCGAGCATGGCCAGGTCGGCGTCGTGGTCCGCGGTGCCCGCGGGGTTCACGCGCACCACCACGCGGTCCTCGTCCAGCGGGCCGCCGTCGACCCCGCCCGTCGCCCGCCCCGCCCAGGCCGCCGCGACGGCGTCCCGCGCGGCGGGCCGGGCCTCCGGGATGACGGCGTCCTCGAGGTCGAGGATCACCGCGTCCGCGCGTTCGAGCGCCGTGGCGTACCGCTCGGGGCGGTCCGCCGGGGTGAACATGACGGCCGGTCCGAGGGTCAGCGCGCTCATGCCCGCTCTCCCGTCCCTGCGGCGTCGGCGGCCTTCGCCTTGGCCTCCGCGTGCGCCTGCGCGGTCCACATCAGACAGGTGCGCTGGGCGCGGACGACGACGTCGCCGTGCTGGTTCTCCCCCGTCATCGCGAACGTGACGATCCGCTGCCCCGGCCGCGAGGAGGACTCGCGGATCGCGGTGACCTCGGAGCGCCCGTAGAGCGTGTCCCCGTGGAAGACCGGCTTCGGGAACGCGATCTCCCCCAGGCCGAGCTGGGCCACGAGCGTGCCCTGCGTGGTCTGCCCGACGGCGAGGCCCACCAGGGTGGACAGCGTCAGCATCGAGTTGACCAGCGGGCGGCCGAACGGCTGGTCCGCCGCGTACGCGTGGTCCAGGTGCAGGGCCTGCGGATTCATGGTGAGGGTGGTGAACAGCACGTTGTCCGCCTCGGTGAGCGTGCGGCCGGGCCGGTGCAGGTAGACCTGACCGACCGCCAGCTCGTCCGCGTAGCGGCCCCGCTGCTCGATCTCGACGCGCTCCGTCACGTCAGAGGCCCAGCTCGCGGGCGATCAGCATGAGCTGCACCTCGGTGGTGCCCTCGCCGATCTCGAGGATCTTGGAGTCGCGGTAGTGACGGGCCACGAGGGTCTCGTTCATGAAGCCGTAGCCGCCGAACACCTGGGTGGCGTCCCGGGCGTTGTCCATGGCGGCCTCGCCGGCGATCAGCTTGGCCATGGCGGCCTCGGTCTTGAACGGCTTGCCGGCCAGCATCTTCTGGGCGGCCTCGTAGTAGGCCAGGCGGGCGGCGTGCGCGCGGGCCTGCATGCGGGCGATCTTGAAGGACACGGCCTGGAACTGCCCGATCTTCTGGCCGAACGAGGTCCGCTGCGTGGCGTAGGCGACCGACTCGTCCACGCAGCCCTGGGCCGCTCCGGTGGCCAGGGCCGCGATGGCGATGCGGCCCTCGTCGAGGATCTCGAGGAAGTGGGCGAAGCCGCGGCCGCGGGCGCCCAGCAGGTTCTCCTCCGGCACGCGCGCGTCCGTGAAGTGCAGGGCGTGGGTGTCCGAGGAGTTCCAGCCGACCTTGTCGTAGGCCTTGGCCACGGAGAAGCCCTCGGTGCCGGCGGGCACGAGGATCGTGGAGATCTCCTTGGCGGGGCGGCCGTCGTGGCCGGTCCTGCCCTCCACGGTGCCGGTCACGGCGGTGACGGTGACGAGCGAGGTGATGTCCGTGCCGGAGTTGGTGATGAACTCCTTGGCGCCGTTGATGCGCCACTGGCCGTCCTCGAGCGCGGCGGTGGTCTGGGTGCCGCCGGCGTCGGAGCCCGCGCCCGGCTCGGTGAGGCCGAAGCCGGCCAGGTGCGTGCCGGCCACGAGGTCCGGCAGCCAGCGCTGCTTCTGCTCCTCGGTGCCGAACTTCAGCAGCGGCATGGCGCCCAGGGAGACGCCGGCCTCGAGGGTGATGGCCACGGACTGGTTGACGCGGCCGAGCTGCTCGAGGGCCAGGGCCAGGGCGAAGTAGTCGCCGCCCATGCCGCCGTACTCCTCGGGGAACGGCAGGCCGAACAGGCCCATCTCGCCCATCTGGGCCACGATCTCATACGGGAACTCGTGCTTGGCGTCCAGCTCGGCGGAGACCGGGGCCACGACCTCGTCGGCGAACTCGCGGACGGTGTCGGAGAGGACCTGGTAGTCCTCCTCGAGGGCGGGCAGGGTGCGGTGCTTGGTGCTCATGGTCCTCTCCTGTTCTCAGGCGTTCTCTTCGGGTGCTGCGTTCTCGGCGGGCTCGACGACGGCGATCAACGCCTGCGCGGCCACGGGGTCGCCCTCGGCGACGTGGACGGTCACGACGCCGGCGACGGCGGCCGTGACGGGGTGCTCCATCTTCATGGCCTCGACCACCGCCAGCTCCTGGCCCGCGGCCACGGTGTCCCCGGTGGCCACGGACACGGCGACGACGGTGCCCGGCATGGGTGTGCGGGCCTCGGGCGACGCTGCGCCGGCCGGGGCACGGCGCGCGGCCGCGGCCGCGCGGGCGGCCTCGACCACCTCGGCCCGGGTGAGGCGGCGGACCTGCCACGCGGCGCCGTCGCGGTGCAGCCACGCTGAGCGTGGGTCCCGCGGGTCACCGGCCAGGAGGTTGACACCCGCCAGGGCTCCGGCGTCTTCGTCCACCTCGGCGTCGGCGGCGGGGGCGGTGAGGATGCGGTCCTCGTCCCCGACCCGCACGCGCATCCCGGGCTGCGGGGCGCCCGCGCCGCGCCAGCCGTCCGCCCGGGCCCACGCGGTGCCGGCCGCGCGCTGCTCGGCGGCGGCCGCGTCCTCGGACACGTCGGCCAGGGCCTCGGCCGCGAGGGCGGCGAGGTCCTCGGGCAGCGCGGGGGCGGTCCACGCCTCGAGGCCGTCGATCAGCTCGGTGGTGAGCCGGCCGGTCCGCACATCCGTGCGGGCAGCGAGCTCGCGCAGCCAGCCCAGGTTAGAGCGGACGCCGAACAGCACGGTGTCCGCGAGCGCGGCGTCGAGCCGCTCGAGGGCCTCGGTGCGGTCGGCGCCGCGGGTGATGAGCTTGGCGATCATCGGGTCGTAGAAGCCGGTGATCTCGGGCTGTGCGCCGTCCGGGGCCGCGAGCCCCTCCCACAGCGCACCCTCGTCGTCGCGGATCGTCAGGACCGTGCCGAACGCACGCTCCTCGCCCTGCGAGGGCAGCAGGAGCGTGTCGACGCGGACGCCCTCTCCGGCGGGCTCGCGCCAGCGCAGCACCGGCCCGGTGGAGGGCAGGAAGCCGTTCGCGGGGTCCTCCGCGTAGACGCGGGCCTCGACGGCGGCGCCGTCGAGGCTCACGTCCTCCTGGGCGAAGCCGAGCGGCTCCCCCGCGGCGATGCGCAGCTGCAGCTCCACGAAGTCCAGGCGCTGTCCGCGCACCCGGACGACCTCCTCGGAGACCGGGTGCTCCACCTGCAGGCGGGTGTTCATCTCCATGAAGAAGAACTCGTCCGGGTTCTCGTCCGAGACGAGGAACTCGACGGTGCCGGCGCCGCGATAGCCCACGGACACGGCCGCGTCCACGGCGGCCCGGCCCAGGCGCTCGCGGAGCTCGGCCCCGTGCGCCAGCCCGGTCAGCAGGGGCGCGGGGGCCTCCTCGATCACCTTCTGGTGGCGGCGCTGCAGGGAGCACTCGCGCTCACCCAGGTGCACGGTGGCGCCGTGGGCGTCCGCGAACACCTGCACCTCGACGTGCCGGGGCGCGGTGATGAGCCGCTCGAGCAGCAGGGTGTCGTCGCCGAACGCCGAGCGCGCCGTGCGTCGGGCCGAGGCGAGGGCGCCGGGCAGCTCCTCGGCGGCGCGCACGGCCACCATGCCCTTGCCGCCGCCTCCCGCGGAGGGCTTGATCAGCAGCGGGAAGCCGACGTGCTCGGCCTCGGCCGTGATCTGCGCGTCGGTGAGCGTGGGGTCCTGGATGCCGGGGACCACCGGCACGTCGTACGCGGCCACGGTCTCCTTCGCGCGGATCTTGTCCGCCATCGCGTCGAGCGAGCCCACGGGAGGGCCCACGAACACGATGCCGGCCGCCTCCAGCGCGCGGGCGAAGTCGGCGTTCTCGGACAGGAAGCCGTAGCCGGGGTGCACGGCCTGGGCGCCGGTGCGGCGCGCGGCGTCGACGACGGCGTCGATGTCCAGGTAGGACTCGCGAGCCGGTGCCGGGCCGAGGCGGACCGCCGTGTCCGCCTCGCGGACGTGCCGCGCGTCGGCGTCGGCGTCGGAGTGCACGGCCACCGAGCGGATGCCGAGGCGGCGCAGGGTGCGGATGACGCGCACGGCGATCTCGCCGCGGTTGGCCAACAGCACGGTGTCGAACAGGGGCGTCCCCTGGGCGTGGTTCTCGGTCACTGGTGGCTCACATGCGGAACAGGCCGAACCGGGAGTCCGGCAGCGGGGAACGGGAGATGACGTCGAGGGCCAGGGAGAGCACCCGGCGGGTCTGGCCGGGGGTGATCACCCCGTCGTCCCAGAGGCGGGCGGTGGAGTACAGGGGGCTGCCCTGGTCCTCGTACTGCCGACGGACCGGCGCCTGGAAGGCCTCGACCTCCTCGGAGGACATCGGCTCCTCCCCCGCGGCGGCCCGCTGGTCCTGCTTGATCTGCGTGAGCACGGAGGAGGCCTGCGGGCCGCCCATCACGGAGATGCGCGCGTTCGGCCACATCCACAGGAAGCGGGGTGAGTAGGCGCGGCCGCACATCGCGTAGTTGCCGGCGCCGAACGAGCCGCCGATCACCACGGTCAGCTTGGGCACGCGGGCGGTCGCGACGGCGGTGACCATCTTGGCGCCGTCGCGCGCGATGCCGCCGGCCTCCGCGTCCCGACCCACCATGAAGCCGGAGATGTTCTGCAGGAACAGCAGCGGGATGCCGCGCTGGTCGCACAGTTCGATGAAGTGCGCGCCCTTGCGGGCGGAGTCTCCGAACAGGATGCCGTTGTTGGCGAGGACGCCCACGGGGTGGCCGTCGATCCGCGCGAACGCGGTGACCAGGGTGGTGCCGTAGAGGGGCTTGAACTCGTGGACGGAGCCGCCGTCCACGAGGCGGTCGATCACCTCGCGCACGTCGTAGGGGGTGTTCACGTCCACGGGCACGACGCGGGTCAGCTCGGCCGGGTCCTTGGCGGGCTCCGCGGCGGGGGCGACCTCCCAGGCCGGCGCCTCGGCCGGGGGCAGGGTGGCCACGATGTCCCGGAGGATCTGCATGGCGTGCAGGTCGTCGTCCGCCAGGTGGTCCGCGACGCCGGAGCGCTCGGCGTGCAGCCGGCCGCCGCCGAGGTCCTCGGGCGAGACGTCCTCCCCGATCGCGGCCTTCACGAGCGGGGGGCCGCCGAGGAAGATGGTGCCCTGCTCGCGCACGATCACGGTCTCGTCCGACATGGCCGGCACGTACGCGCCGCCCGCCGTGGAGGAGCCGCACACCGCGGCCAGCTGCGGGATGCGCTGCGAGGAGAGCAGCGCCTGGTTCCGGAAGATGCGGCCGAAGTGCTCGCGGTCCGGGAAGACCTCGTCCTGGCGGGGCAGGAACGCGCCGCCGGAGTCCACGAGGTAGATGCACGGCAGGCGGTTCTCCAGGGCGATCTCCTGGGCCCGCAGGTGCTTCTTCACCGTCATGGGGTAGTAGGTGCCGCCCTTCACGGTGGCGTCGTTGCCGACCACCATCACGAGGCGGCCGTGGACCAGGCCGATGCCCGCCACGACGCCGGCGGCGGGGCTGTCCCCGTCGTACAGGCCGTGCGCGGCCAGCGCGCCGACCTCGAGGAAGGGCGAGCCCTCGTCGAGCAGCGCGTCGATGCGGTCCCGCACCAGCAGCTTGCCGCGGCCGGTGTGGCGCTCGCGCGAGCGCTCGGGCCCGCCGAGCGACGTGCGGGCGACGAGGTCGGCGAGCTCCTGCTCGAGCCGAGCGTGGCCGGCCGCGTTGCGCTCGGCCACGGTGGGCGCGGACTGCGCGGCCGGGGCCGGGGTGCTGGCGGTCATGAGACCCCCTTCAGTGAATGACGACTAACTGAACCGAGCCTCAGTGTAGTGACGATCGTCACGGACGTCGACCGGGCGCCCGGCGCGCCTCGTCTCGTCCTACAGTGGAACCCATGCCCGCCGCCGATCCCGCGTCCCCCGCCGCCCCGGCGACCCCGCCGACCGCCCGGGAGGCCGCCAAGGCCCGACGCCGGGTGGACCTGCTCGCGGCCGCGGCGCGACTGTTCGCGGCCCGGGGCTTCGACGCGGTCCGCCTCGAGGACATCGGCGCCGCGGTCGGGATCAGCGGCCCCGCCATCTACCGCCACTTCGCCGGCAAGGCCGCCGTGCTCACGGCGATCCTCGACACGGCCTCGCAGGACCTGCTCGACGGCGGGCTGGCCGCCGAGGCGCAGCACGCGCCGGGGGCGGAGACCCTGCGGGCCCTCATCGGCTTCCAGGCGGACTTCGCCCTCGCCCAGCGCGACGTGATCCGCGTGCAGGACCGCGACATGTCCGCCCTGCCCGACGGCGCGCGCACGGCCATCACGCGCACCCAGCGCGCCTACATCGACGTGTGGGCGCGCCAGCTGCAGGTCGTCCACCCCCGCGAGGACCAGGCCACCGCCGTGTTCCGCGCCCAGGCCGTGCTGGGCCTGCTCAACTCCACCCCCCGCTCGGTGCGGCGCACCGCGGCCGACCGCGCGGCCCGCCGCGCGACCCTCGTGGCCATGGCCTGGGCCGCGGCCACGGCCCCCGGGCCGCTCTCCGGCGAGGACTGAGCGGGCGGCACCGGCCCGGCGGGCCGACGTCGTGCCCGGTGGTACGGTGGCCGGTACCCGCGACGGCGACGCCGTCGAACCCCGCCCCGAGAGGTCCACCGCCGTGCTTCTTCGTGACGTCCGACCCGAGGATCTGGACGAGTTCTTCCTCCACCAGCAGGACGAGCAGGCCAACCTGATGTCCGCCTTCGCCCCCCGCAACCCCCGGGACCGCGGTGTCTTCGACTACCACTGGGCCCACCTGCTCGGGGACGAGGACACCGTCGTGCGGACCATCGAGCACGAGGGCCGCGCCGTGGGTGCGCTCGTGTGCACCCAGCAGGACGGCGTGGGCGAGCTGTCCTTCTGGACCGCGCAGGACTACTGGGGCCTGGGGCTGACGACCGCGGCCGTGGACCGGTTCCTGGAGGAGCACACCGCCCGCCCGCTGCGGGCGCACGTGCCCGAGGACAATGTGGGCTCCGTGAAGGTGCTCTCCCGCCGCGGCTTCGAGACCGTCGGCGAGGAGAAGGTCTTCTCCAACGCCCGTGCCGAGGTCATCACCGAGCTCGTGATGGAGCTGCCCGCCGCCGACTGAGCGCGCCCCGCGGCCCCCGCCGTGCCGGCGGCCGCACCGGCCTGCCACGACGACGGCCCCGCCTCCCGGTGCCCGGGTGGCGGGGCCGCGGCGCGTCCGGGGCCGTCAGACCATGGTCAGGGTCAGACCCGGGCGGCGCAGGATCGCGCCGACGTCCGCGAGGAAGCGCGAGCCCTGCTCGCCGTCCACGAAGCGGTGGTCGAACGAGAGGGACAGCGTCATGACGTCCCGCAGGGCGATCTCGCCGCGATGCTCCCACGGCATCCTCCGGACCTGGCCGATCGCGATGATCGCCCCCTCACCCGGGTTGATGATCGGGGTGCCCGCGTCCACGCCGAACACCCCGACGTTCGTGAGCGTGAAGGTGCCGCCGGCCAGATCCGCCGGGGACAGCCGCCCCTCGCGGGCGAGGCCCGTGAGATCGCGGATGGCGTCGGCCAGCTCCCTCAGGCTCATCGCCTGGGCGTCCTTGACGTTCGGCACCATCAGCCCGCGGGGGGTGGCGGCGGCGAAACCGAGGTTCACGAAGTTCTGCTGGACGATCGTCCCGGCGGCCTCGTCCCACCGGGCGTTGACGTCCGGGGTGCGCTCCATCGCCACGAGGCACGCCTTGGCGGCGAGCGTCATGGGCGTGAGCTTGACGTCCCGGAACTCGCGGGAGGCCTTGAGCTCGGCGAGCAGCTCCATGGTCTCGGTGACGTCCACCTGCAGGAACTCGGTCACGTGCGGGGCGGTGAACGCGGACTGCACCATGGCCGCCGCGGTCGCCTTGCGCACGCCCTTGACCGGCACGGCCTCGGTGCGCGGGCGGCCACCCAGGGTGCGGACGCCCCCGGTCGAGCCCGACTCGGCGCCGGACTGCGGCGGCGCCGCCGCGGCCGCGGGCTGCCCGCCCCCGGCCAGGAACGCCTCGACGTCCGCGCGGGTGATGACCCCGCCCACACCCGTGCCGGTGACCTGCTCCAGATCCACGCCCGCGCGGCGCGCGTACAGGCGCACGGGCGGAGTGCACCGGGGTCGCTCGCCCGGGGCCGGCTCGTGGGCCGCGTCCGCGCGGTCCGGCTCGGCGGCCTCGGGCTGCGGGCGCCCGGCGCCGGCGGGGGCCGCCTCCGACGTGGACGGCGCCTGTCCGCGGGCGGGCTCGCCCGCCGGGGCGGCCGACGTCGCCGGGGCCGCGGAGCCGCGCCGCGCACGGCGGCCGGGCTTGCCGGTGTCCGGCGCGGCGCCGTAGCCGACGAGGGTGGGCACGCGGCCGTCACCCTCGGCGGGCCCGCCGACGTCGGGCTCGGCGCCCTCGAGGGTGAAGGTCACCAGGGGCGCACCGACCTCGAGGGTCTCACCCTCGGCGCCGTGCAGGGCCGCGACGACGCCCGCGAACGGGCTCGAGACCTCGACCACGGCCTTGGCCGTCTCGACGTCGGCGAGCACCTGGTTCACGCTCACCGCGTCGCCCTCGGCCACGCGCCACGTCACGATCTCGGACTCGGTCAGGCCCTCGCCGAGGTCGGGCAGGCGGAAGGTCTTCTGGCTCATCGGGTCTCCTCCCCGGCGTTCTGGGCCGCGAGGAACTGCTCGGCGGTCTCGGGGGCGGCGAACGCGTCCACGGAGTCCAGCGAATTCGGTCGGCCCAGAGCACGGTCCAGGCCGTCGAGGATGCGGTCGAGGTCCGGCAGGTGCAGGTGCTCGAGCTTGGACGGCGGGTAGGGCACGTCCATGCCGGTGACGCGCACCGGCGGGGCCTCGAGCCAGTGGAACGCGCGCTCGGCCACCGTGGCCACGAGCTCGGCGCCGAGGCCGCCGGTGCGGGAGGCCTCGTGCGCCACGACGAGCCGGCCGGTGCGCCGCACCGAGGACTCGACGAGGCCGGTGTCCAGCGGGGACAGGCTGCGCAGGTCGACCACCTCGACCTCGACGCCCTCCTCGGCCGCCACCTCGGCGGCCTGCAGGGCGGTCTTCACGAGCGGGCCGTAGGCCACGAGCGTGGCGTCACGGCCCTCGCGCAGGATGCGGGCCGGGCTCATCGGCGGGATCGCGACGTCCAGGTCCACGTCGCCCTTGTCGTGGTAGCGACGCTTGGGCTCGAGGTAGACCACCGGGTCCTCCGAGGCGATCGCGGCGCGGATGAGGTCGTACCCCTCCTGTGGGGAGGACGGGGAGACCACGCGCAGGCCCGCGGTGTGCAGGAAGTAGGCCTCGGGCGACTCGGAGTGGTGCTCCGGGGAGCCGATGCCGCCGCCGAAGGGGATGCGGATGGTGACCGGCATCGGCACGGCGCCGCGGGTGCGGGCACGCAGCTTGGCCAGGTTCGCCACGATCTGGTCGAACGCCGGGTACACGAAGCCGTCGAACTGGATCTCGACGACGGGCCGGTAGCCGCGCATCGCCAGGCCGATGGCCGTGCCCACGATGCCGGACTCGGCCAGCGGGGTGTCGAGCACCCGGTCCTCGCCGAACTCGGCCTGCAGGCCGTCGGTGATGCGGAACACGCCGCCGAGGGCGCCGATGTCCTCGCCCATGAGCAGGACCTTGGGGTCGTCGGCCAGGGCACGCTGCAGGCCGCGGTTGATCGCCCGGCCGAAGGTCATGCGCTCGCTCACGCGCCCGCCTCCTCGTCGCCGAACTGCTGCAGGTAGAGGGCGTGCTCGCGGCGCTGCCGCTCGAGCTCCTGGTGGGGCTCGGCGTAGATCTCGTCGAAGAGCCTGTCCGCGCCGTCCTCCTCGAGCGCCTCGAGGGCGCGGCGGACCTCTGCCGCCAGCTCGTCGGCCTCGGCCTGGGCCTGCGCGAGCACGGCGTCCACGTCCACGTCGAGGGTGCGCAGGTGCGCCTCCACGCGGGTCAGCGGGTCACGGGCCTTCCAGGCCTCGAGCTCGGCGTCGTCCCGATAGCGGGTGGGGTCGTCCGCGGTGGTGTGCGGACCCATGCGGTAGGTGACGGCCTCGATGAAGGTGGGGCCGCCCCCGTCGGCCGCGCGCTCGACGGCGGCGCGGGTCGCGGCGAGCACGGCCAGGACGTCGTTGCCGTCCACGCGCATCGACGGGATGCCGAAGCCCCACGGGCGGTCCGCGATGCTGCGGCGGGTCTGCAGGCGCACGGGCTCGGAGATGGCCCAGTGGTTGTTCTGGCAGAAGAACACCACGGGCGACTGGTACGAGGCGCTGAAGACCATGGCCTCGTTGACGTCCCCCTGGCTCGTGGCGCCGTCGCCGAAGTAGACGATCGTGGCCACGTCCGCCTGGTCCCGCTGGACGCCCATCGCGTAGCCGACGGCGTGCAGGGCCTGCGCGCCGATGATGATCTGCTGGGTGGCCACCCGCGTCTCGTTCGGGTCCCAGCTCGAGAACGTGGAGCCGCGCCACACCCGCAGCAGGTCCAGCGCGGGGACGCCGCGGAGCAGTGCCACGCCGTTCTCACGGTAGGACGGGAAGACGAAGTCGTCCGGGCGCAGCGCGACCGCGGAGCCCACCTGGGCGGCCTCCTGGCCCAGCAGCGGGGGCCACAGGGCGAGCTCGCCCTGACGCTGCAGGTGCGTGGCTTCGACGTCGAGGCGCCGGACCACGGCCATCTGACGGTACAGCGCGGCGAGGGCGTCGGCGTCGACGTCCTCGATCCACGGGTCGAGCTCCGGCTGCGGACGGCGGCGGCCCTCCGTGTCGAGCACCTGGAGCATCACGGCCTCGGCCGGGCCCGCCGGGGGCGGAGAGCCGGCGGACTGTCCGCCGGTGGGACGGGTGTGGTCCACGAGGGTCACTGGACTGCCTTCCGATCGACGCCCACGGTGCGGGGCGAGGGAGTTGTACGCATGCGCGAGCAGGGGTGGAGCGCGCGGCGTCTCGGTGGTGCGATTGTACTCACGTGAGTGTGATCTGCGCCACTCTGCCCGGGGCCGCCGCGCGAGGGCCGGGTGTCAGGCGCGGCGCAGCAGCACGTCGACGGCGGCGTCGAGGTAGGCGTCGACCTGGCCCTCCTCGTAGCCGGCGGCACCCTCGGCCTCGCCGAACGACGCGCGGCGCACGTCGTCCGCGGTCAGCCCGCCCTCGGCGCCGGGATCCGTCGAGTCCTCCGCACCGGCCAGGGTGACGCGCAGACGGTCCACGAGCGCGTCCACCTGGTCCACGTCGTAGCTCACGGCGTCCGCGCGGGAGGGGCGGCGGAAGCGCTCCGCCGGGGCCCGATCGGCGCGGGCCACGAGTTCGGCCACGCGCTCCTCGAGGTCCGCGGCCCAGTCCTCGTCCCCGCGCTCGGCGACGAAGGCCTGACGCTCGGCGGCGGCCAGCTCCTCCTCCAGACGGTCCAGCTCGTCGTCCACCTCGTCGGTGGCGTAGCCGCCGTTGACGGTCGCGAAGCGGGCCTGGCGCACCTCCTCCGCCGTCAGCGGGGCACCGCCGTCGCGCGCCTCACGGGCACGCGCCATGAAGGCGTCCACGTGGGTGGTCTCGTAGCCGATCTCGTCCTGCTCGACGAGCTCGAAGACCGGCTCGGCGTCCGGGGTGGTGCGGGGGGTCATGGGCGTCTCCTGCGGTGTGGGTCCCGGACGTGCCGGGTCGAGGGGTGGATCAGGTCAGGGGCAGCGCCAGCACGGTGTAGGCCACCGGCGCGGCGAACACGAGGGAGTCCAGGCGGTCCATCACGCCGCCGTGGCCGGGCAGGGCGGAGGACATGTCCTTGATGCCGAGCTCACGCTTGACCATGGACTCGGAGAAGTCCCCCGAGGTGGCGGCGGCGACGGTGGTCACGCCGAGGACGGCGCCGACCCACCACGGCTGGCCGACCAGCAGGGGGACGGCGACGACGCCCACCAGCACCGAGCCCGCCAGGGAGCCGGCCAGGCCCTCCCAGGACTTCTTGGGGCTGATGCGCGGGGCGATCGGGGTGCGGCCGAAGCGGTAGCCCACGATGTAGCCGAACGTGTCGTTGGAGACCACCATCAGCAGCAGGACCGCCACCATGCGGTGCCCCAGCGGCTCGTCCAGGAGCGCCGCGGCGAAGGAGAGCAGGAACGGCGCCCACAGCACGATGAACACGCCCGCGAGCATGAACTGGCCCGCCGGACGCCGCCGCGTCAGCGCCGTCCACACGGCCACCAGCGCCAGGCATGCCACCAGGGCGATGAACAGCGCGGGCACCCCCCACCGCCACGCGGTGAGCGGCAGGACCGCCGCGGCCACCCAGAGCGGGGGCCGCGGCACGTCCAGGCCGATGCCGCGCACCGCCGTCGCGATCTCGGACACCGCGCCGACCAGCAGGGCGACCACGAGGAGGACCAGCAGCCAGTCGAGCCAGAAGAGGCCGACCAGGGCCGTCGCCAGCAGCCCCACCCCCACGAGGACGGCGGACTTGAGGTCGCGGCCGCCGCGCGGGGGTGCGGGCGAGGTGGACACGGCGGAGGTCATGGGGCGAGCGCGGACGGCGGGAGGCTCAGACCTCCAGCAGCTCCTGCTCCTTGTTCTTGGCCATCTCGTCGATGAGCTCGACGTGGCGTTTGGTGAGCGCGTCCAGCTCCTTCTCGCCGCGGGCACCCTCGTCCTCGCCGACCTCGCCGTCCTTGACGGCCTTGTCCATGGCCTCCTTGGCCTTGCGGCGGGCATTGCGCACGGAGATCTTGTGCTCCTCCGCCTTGGACTTGACCAGCTTCACGTACTCCTTGCGGCGCTCCTCGGTCAGCTCCGGCATCACGATGCGGATGACCTTGCCGTCGTTGGACGGGTTCGCGCCGACCTCGGACTCGGACAGCGCCTTCTCGATGTTGCGCAGGGCCGACTGGTCGAACGGGGTGATGAGCAGCGTGCGGGCGTCCGTGGTGGTGAAGGACGCCAGCTGCTGCAGCGGGGTGAACGAGCCGTAGTAGTCAACCATCACCTTGGAGTAGAGGCCCGGGTTGGCGCGGCCCGTGCGCACGGAGGCGAAGTCCTCACGCGTGGCCTCGATGGTGCGGTCCATCTGCTCTTCGGCGGACTGCAGGGTCTCCTGGATCACGGTGTCTCCTCGGTGTGGTGGAACAGGTCTGCCGCCATCCTACGCGGCGCGCCTCAGACGGTGACGGTGGTGCCGATCGGCTCGCCGAGCAGGGCGCGGGTCACGTTGCCCGGGCCCTCCATGCCGAACACGCGCATGTCCAGGTCGTTGTCCTTGCACATGGTCATGGCGGTCAGGTCCATCACGCGGATGTTCCGCAGCAGCGCCTCGTCGTAGGTCAGGTGCGTGAGACGCTCGGCGGTGGGGTCCTTCTTGGGGTCCGCGGTGTAGACGCCGTCCACGCCGGACTTGGCCATCAGGACCTCGTCCGCCCCGACCTCGAGGGCACGCTGGGCCGCCACGGTGTCCGTGGAGAAGTAGGGCAGGCCGGTGCCTGCGCCGAAGATCACGACGCGGCCCTTCTGCATGTGGCGGATGGCGCGCAGCGGGATGTAGGACTCCGCCACCTGCTCCATGTGGATGGCGGACTGCACGCGCGTGGTGACCCCGGCCTGGATGAGGAAGTCCTGCAGGGCCAGGCAGTTCATCACGGTGCCGAGCATGCCCATGTAGTCGGCCCGACGGCGGTCCATCCCGTTCTCGGACAGCTCGGCGCCACGGAAGAAGTTGCCGCCGCCGACGACGATCGCGATCTCCACCTGGTCCGCCGCGGCGGCGATCTGCTCGGCGATGCCGCGGACGGTCTCCGGGTCCACGCCGATCTTGCCGCCGCCGAACACCTCGCCCGAGAGCTTGAGCAGCACGCGACGGCGGCCGGTGTCGTCCGAGGTCTGCGGGGCGTGGGCGGTGGTCGGGTCCTCGGGGGCGCGGTTCGTCTCCATGGGAAGCATCTCCTGGTCGGTGGGGGGTCGGGCCGGGGACGGCCGTCCCGGGGGCGGACACGCGGACGGGGTGGCCGCCCGGTCGGGGCGGCCACCCCGTCATGCGATGGTCGTCGGCGCCATCCGGCGCCGGAGTGGACCTCGGGTCGCTCCCGATCCTACGCCCCCGCGGGGCGTGGACCGGGAGCGGCCGGTCCGGGTGCGGCGGTCAGTTGCCGACGCGGAAGCGGGCGAACCCGGTGACGTTGGTGCCGGCGTCGGAGGCGACCTTGCCGACGGTCTGCTTCGGGTCCTTCGCGAACGGCTGGTCCACGAGCACGATCTCCTTGAAGAAGCCGGTCAGGCGGCCCTCCACGATCTTCGGCAGGGCCTGCTCCGGCTTGCCCTCGGCACGGGCGGTCTCATCGGCGATGCGACGCTCGTTCTCGACGGTCTCGGCCGGCACGTCCTCACGGGTGAGGTACGTGGGCGAGTAGGCCGCGACGTGCACGGCGATGTCGTGCGCGGCGGTCTTGGCCTCGGCGGAGTCGGCGTCCACGGCGAGGAGCACGCCCACCTGGGCCGGCAGGTCCTTGGAGGTCTTGTGCAGGTAGGCGTCCACGTAGGCGCCCTCCACGCGGGCCAGGCGGCGCACGGCCACCTTCTCGCCCAGCAGGGCGCCCTCCTCGGTCACGTAGTCGCCCAGGGTGCGGCCCTCGTGCTCGGAGGCCAGCAGGCCGTCGACGTCGGTGGCGCCGGAGGCGACGGCGGCGCGCAGCACCACGTCGCCCAGGGCGATGAACTTGTCGGCCTTGGCCACGAAGTCGGTCTCGCAGTTGAGCTCGATCATGACGCCGACGCCGTTCTCGACGGTCGCGGCCACGAGGCCCTCGGCGGCCGAGCGGCCCTCGCGCTTGGTGGCGCCCTTGAGGCCCTTCACGCGGATGATCTCGATGGCCTTCTCGGCGTCGCCGTCGGCCTCGTCCAGAGCCTTCTTCACGTCCATCATGCCGGCGCCGGTGCGCTCGCGCAGGGCCTTGATGTCAGCAGCGGTGTAGTTCGCCATGCTCGTTCGGTCCTTCCCGTGGTGTGGGTTGTGCGGGATGTTCGGGGTCTGATCCGGTCCGTCGGCCCGGCCGGGTGAGGCCGGGCCGACGGACCGGCCGGGATCACTCGCCCTGCGGGGCGGCCTCGGCGGCGGGGGCCTCGGCCCGCTCGGCCGGCGCCTCGGCAGCGGGGGCCTCGGCCTGCTCGGCCGGTGCCTCGGCGGCGGGGGCCTCGGCCTGCTCGGCCTGCTGGGCGTTGTGCTGCTCGAGCAGCTCGCGCTCCCACTCGGCCATCGGCTCGGCGGCCGCCTGGCCGGACTTGCCGCCCTGGCGGGCGATCAGGCCCTCGGCGACCGCGTCCGCGACCACGCGGGTCAGCAGGTTCACGGAGCGGATGGCGTCGTCGTTGCCCGGGATCGGGTAGGCGACCTCGTCCGGATCGCAGTTGGTGTCCAGGATGGCGACGACCGGGATGCCGAGCTTCTGGGCCTCGTCGACGGCCAGGTGCTCCTTCTTGGTGTCCACGACCCACACGGCGGAGGGGGTCTTGGCCATGTTGCGGATGCCGCCGAGGTTGGCCTGCAGCTTCTCGAGCTCACGGTTGAGCAGCAGCAGCTCCTTCTTGGTGAACTGCGAGCCGGCCACGTCCTCGAAGTCGATCTCCTCGAGCTCCTTCATGCGCTGCACGCGCTTGGAGACGGTGGAGAAGTTGGTCAGCATGCCGCCGAGCCAGCGGTGGTTCACGTAGGGCATGCCCACGCGGCCGGCCTGCTCCGCGATGGCCTCCTGGGCCTGCTTCTTGGTGCCGACGAACAGGATGGTGCCGCCGTGGGCGACGGTCTCCTTGACGAACTCGTAGGCGCGGTCGATGTAGGACAGCGACTGCTGGAGGTCGATGATGTAGATGCCGTTGCGCTCGGTGAAGATGAAGCGCTTCATCTTGGGGTTCCAGCGGCGGGTCTGGTGGCCGAAGTGGACACCGGAGTCGAGGAGCTGGCGCATGGTCACGACGGGCATGACGTTCCCTTCTGTGGCAGCCGTGACACCCCGCGCTTCACGCGCGGGCGGTCTGCCGGTCGATTTCTTGACGGTTGGCGGCCGGCCCGGTCGGGCGGCCCCTGGCATCACGACGGCGGGCTGCCGGGCCCCACGAGCACCCGCGCCGACGCCCTCTCCAGGAGGACGGCGGGGACGGGACCGAGCGTGGGGGCTGGGCCGCTGGAGCGACCCACCGCGATGCGCGGAGTCGGTGTCCGGGGCATAGCACTGGGCCGGCCACAGGACACCGCTGAGGTGAATCGTACCCCAGGTGGGCGACCGCTCCCATCGCCGACTCCTGCACAGGGACCGGTGCGGCGGGCGCTCTCCACGATCGCACTGCGGGCCCGCCACGCGGCCGCCCGGGACGCCAGGCTGTCGCCATGACCCCACGCACCCACCTCCCCCGTCCGCTCCCGCGCCCGCACATCGCGGGGTGCGTCGCGGCGGCCCTGCTCGCCTGGCTCGTCCTCGCCTCGGGGGTGGGCGGCCTCGACGCCGTGCCGCGGGCCACGTCCGCACCGTCGGGGCGCGACGCGCTGCTGCTCGTCGCGGCGTCCCCGGCAGGTCCGGGATCGACGGCCGCGCCGGTCGCGTGGCACGCGCCCGTGGCCGGCGCCGCCCCGGATGACGTGCTCCGCGCGTTCGTCGCGCCCGAGCGACCGTGGGGTCGGGGGCACCGGGGCGTGGACCTCGCCGTGCCGTCCGGCGCAGCGATCCGGGCACCGGCGGCGGGCCGAGTCGTGTTCGCCGGGGTCGTGGTCGACCGCCCCGTGCTGACCCTCGAGCACGAGGACGGGACCCGCAGCTCGCTCGAGCCGGTGGAGGCGGATGTCGCCGTGGGGGCCGTCGTCGCCGCAGGCGACCCGGTGGGGCGACTGGCCGGGGCGCCACCCCACTGCACGCGGGCGTGCGTGCACTGGGGCGTGCGGGAGCCCGACGGCTGGCGGGTGGGGGACGCGGCCTTCGATCGCTACCTCGACCCGCTGGTGCTCATCGGCTGGAGCGGTCCGTCCGTGCTCTGGCCGCACGCCGCGCCGCACCCAGCGCGGCCGTGAGGTCCAGGAGTCGGCGAGCGGACTCGTCCCAGCTGAACCGGGCCGCCTGAGCGACGCTCGCCCGGGAGGCCGCGGCGAACTCGGCGGGGTCCTCGAGCTCCCGCACACGGGCCGCGAGCGCGGCCGCCCGGTCCCCCTCGAGCGGGACACCCCGGAAGGACGGGGTGCCCGCGCCGGCGATCTCGCGGAAGATCGGCAGGTCCGAGCACACCACCGGCGTGCCATGGGCCATCGCCTCGGCCACGGGCAGGCCGAAGCCCTCGGCGCGGGAGAGGGTGACGGCCGCGGTGGCCCGGCGGAGCAGGCGCACGTACTCGGCCTCGTCGGTGCCGTCGTGGAAGACCACGTCCGCGCCGGCGGCCCCCGCGGCGGCGCGGCGCGCGGCCAGCCGGGCCTCGAGCTGCCCGCGGCGCTCCGGGCTGATGCGGGAGAGCAGGTGCAGCGCGTAGCCCGGCAGCAGGGGCGCGGCCGCCACGAGGGACTCGACGTCCTTGTAGTCCATGAACGAGCCCATGTAGAGCAGCGTGCGGTCCGGGGTCTCGTCCGGGTCACGCGGCTCCGGTACCGTCTGCGCCGCATTGGCGATGACGTGGACCGGACGCCGGGTGAGGCGGTGCCGGTCGATGAGCTCCGCCGTCGTCCGGGAGACCGTGGCGACCGCGTCCGCGCGGTCGAGCAGGAGCCGCTGCGGGGTCTTGGTCAGGTGGTAGGCCCGCCACAGCCAGCGGATCGGCTCGGGCAGGTTCCGCGGCGGGGTGCGGTGCTCGTAGTAGATGAGGTCGTGGAGCGTGAGGATCAGCGCGTAGTCCCGCCCCCACGACCCCATGGTCTGCATGGGCGAGAAGACGACGTCCGGTCGCAGGCGCGCGACCTGACGGGCCACGAACGGCTCGCGTGGGGAGGTGGGGCCGGAGACGAGGTGCCACGGCACGCCGTCCGGGAGCAGGGCCAGCTGTCGTTCGTCCGAGATCAGCATCGCGACTTCGACCTCGACGTCGGCCCCCTCCGGGCCCGGCGCGTCGGTCCGGCGGGCGACCGCCTCGATGAGGCTCGCGCCGTAGCGGGAGATGCCGTCGTGGAAGTCGGTGCGGGTGTAGCGGGCGTCCATCAGCAGGCGCAGGGGGCGGGAGGGGCTCACCCGCACCACGCTAGCGCCGCGCCGGAGAGGGGCGGGGACAGCCGCGCACGGTAGGTGCCGACCGGGGCGCGTCGAGCGCCGATCGGCCACCTGGACGTCATCCGGATTTCTGATTGCGTTTCGATAACGATCGTGTATCTTGATCACGGATCGGTTACAGCCGATCCGCCACACCGGGGCTTCCTCCGCGTCCTCGCGTACCCGGTCATCCGCACTGCTCGTCAACTCGCACCCGCGGTCCGGCCTCGTTCCGGGCATCGCCCGGAGGCACCGCCCTCATGGGCCGCAGGTCCTGTCCGGGAAGAAGATCCGATGTCCGTGACCTCCTCGCACGCCGCTGTGCGTCGCGCCCCCCGCACCGCCGCCGCCTCCGTGGCCCTCGCCCTGGGCGCCGCCGCCCTGACCGGCGTCGGCACCGTGTCCGTCGCCGAGACCGCCCAGGCCGCCGAGACCGCCTACACCGTCCGCTCCGGCGACGGCTGGTGGATCATCGCCCAGCGCACCGGCGTCTCCATGTCCAGGTTGCAGTCGCTCAACGGCATGACCGCCGCGACCGTGCTGCATCCCGGCATGGTCCTCAAGACCTCCGGCACTGCCACCCCGACCCCGGCCCCGGCGCCGTCCACCTCGGGCTCGACCTACACCGTGCTGGCCGGCGACGGCTGGTGGATCATCTCCTACCGCACGGGGGTGTCCGCCTCGATCCTGCAGTCCATCAACGGCATGAGCTCCTCGACCATGCTCCACCCGGGGATGGTCCTGAAGACCACCTCGGTCTCCACCTCCAGCGCCCCCGCCGTCGCCCCTGCGCCGGCGCCCGCGTCCAAGCAGGCTGCCGTCGACTACGTGCGCTCCGCCGTCCGGAACCCGTCCTCCTATTACGTGTGGGGCGGCAACGGCCCCTCCGGCTTCGACTGCTCCGGCCTCACCCAGCAGGCCATGGCCCGGGCCGGCATCTCCATCCCGCGCCGCGCCGGCGACCAGTACCTCGCCGCGAAGTCCTACGTGCCGATCTCCCAGGCCCAGCCCGGCGACCTCGTGTTCTATGCGAACCAGTCCACCGGCCGCATCTACCACACGGCCATGTACATGGGCGGCGGCCAGCTCGCCCACGCCCTCAACGAGGACGCGGGCCTAGTGTTCACCTCCACGACGATCATGAAGTCCGACATGCTCGCGGTGGCCGCCCGCTACTGAGCACCGGCACGACGACGGCCCCCGGCCCGCGCCATACCGCGCGGCCGGGGGCCGTTTTCTGTAGGGCGTGCGGGACTTGAACCCGCGACCCAGGGATTATGAGTCCCCTGCTCTGACCGACTGAGCTAACGCCCCTCCCCCGCGGCATCGCGCGGGACCCGCCCATCCTACCGACGGGTCTCAGAGCAGCGCGCGGACCTCGGCGGCCGTCGCGCCGCGGTAGAGGCGCTCGAAGATGTCCACCGTCTTCTGGGCGGAATGGTGCAGGGCCTTCGCGTGGGACGCCTCACCCATGGCGGCGCGCTCCGCGTCCGAGAGGTCGAGGATCCGGGCGATCCGCTCGGCCAGGGCCACGTGGTCCCCGGGCGGGAAGAGGTGGCCGTTGACGCCCTCGTCCACGAGGTGGGGCAACGCGAGGGCGTCCGCGAGGACCACCGGGGTGGACGCGCTGAGCGCCTCGAGGGTCACGAGGGACTGCAGCTCCGCCGTGCCCGGCTGGCAGAACACGTCGGCGCGCAGGTAGGCCGCCCGCAGCTCCTCCTCGGAGACGTGGCCGCGCAGCAGGACGCGGTCGGCCGCCCCCTCCTCGTCCACCGTGGCACGGATGCGGTCGCGCTGCTCGCCGTCGCCGACGATCTCGGCGTGCACGTCCAGGTCGGGACGGGTGCGGGCCAGGTGCGCGATCGCACGGATCAGCACCTCCACGTTCTTCTCCACGGCCAGCCGCCCCACGAAGAGCACGACCGGATGGCCGGGATGGTCCACCCTCTCCCCCGGCTGCAGCTCGTAGGCGCTCGCATCGATGCCGTTGGAGACCGGGAGGACGTTGTCCAGGCCGGCGTGCTCGGCCATGGCCTGCGCGGCGAGGGCCGTGGGGGTGGTGACCACCGCGCCCTTGCCCATGAGCCGACCCATGTCCTTCCACGACACCCGGGAGACGATGTCCAGGAACCACTGCGGGAACGGCAGGAACGGCTCGAGGTTCTCCGGCATGAAGTGGTTCGTGGAGACGATCCGGATGCGGCGCCGCTCGGCCTCGTTGATGGCGGCCTCGCCGATCATGTAGTGGCACTGGGCGTGCACGACGTCCGGCTGGACCTCGCGGTAGATGCGGCGGAAGGAGGTCTTGGCGTGCCGCGGGAGCACCACACGGTAGTACTCGTGCGTCGGCGCCGGCAGGGAGCGCAGCAGGTGCACGGTGGCCTCCGGCCGGTGCTCCACGGTGTCCGGGCCGGCGTCACTGCGCGGCATCACGACGTGGACCTCGTGGCCGCGCGCGTGCAGCGCCGTGGCGAGGCGGTGGCCGAAGGTGGCGGCCCCGTTGACGTGCGGCGGATAGGTGTCTGCGGCGATCAGCACCTTCAGGGGGCGGTCGGCGGCGATCCCGGGACGGTCGGACACGGCGGTCCCTCTCTGTGGTGGCGATGGCACGACGGCGCCCGGCCCGTGCCGTGAGGATCGGCCGCGGGCACGGCGCGCGTCCCACGGTAGCAACCGTCGGCGCCGGCACGAGGATGCGCGAGGGGGTCAGCCCCGGCGGGACGGGTGCTCGCGCGGGTCCTGACCGTCCGCCCGCAGGCCGCGGGCCTTGCCCACCGCGCGCACGAGGTAGTCCCCCGCGGCGAGGATGTGCAGCAGGCAACCGGCGCCGACCAGAGCCAGGGCCACGCCGCTCCACGGGCCGCCGTCGACCCCCGGCACACGGGCGAGCAGCAGCAGGGGCGTGCCCACCAGCAGCAGCGCGGTGCGCACCTTGCCCAGGACCGTGACCGGCAGATCCGGGCTGCCGCCGAACAGCCACAGGCACACGGCGGCGAGCACGAGGTCCGGGATCGCGATGGCCAGGGCGAGCCAGAGCGGGGCGATGCCGGTGGCCACGAACGTCACGGCCACCACCAGCAGGGAGAGGCGGTCCGCCACCGGGTCGAGCCACCGCCCGACCGTGGAGATCATGTCGAACCGGCGCGCCACGTAGCCGTCCACCCAGTCCGTGCCGGAGAGCACCGCCAGGATCACGAACGCGTCCAGGTGCCGGCCGTCGACGGTGAGCCACACGAACACCGGGACCAGGGCGAAGCGGGCCAGGGTGATGAGGTTCGGCACGGTCAGCCAGGTGTCGCGGACGCGGTACTCGTGGCCCTCGCGCAGGCCGACGTCGATCACACTCATGGGTCGCTCCTCCAGGGTCCGCGGGCGGACGCCCCCGCCGGGCGCCCCACACGCCCAGCCTACCGACGCCGTCGCCCCTCCCCGCAGACGACGAGGCCCCGATCCGTGGGGATCGGGGCCTCAGGGGCCGGGGAGGGCGGGCACCCCCGGGTCAGCGGCGGCGCAGGCGGCCGGCGAGCGCCACGAACGCGGCGGAGGAGGCGCCGAGCAGCGCGAGCGGCTGCCAGTTGTCCTTCACGTAGTCCTCGGCCTCGGCGGTCCGCTCCCCCGCGCGGGCGGCACCGGTGAACGGCGCGGTCTGCTCGGTGGCGTGTGCGGTCTCGGGGGTGACGCCGCGACCCTTGCGCTGCGCGGCGAAGGCCGCGAGCTGGCCCTTCACGCTGGTCTTCTCGTCCAGGCCGGAGCGGATGTCGCCCAGGTGGCGGCGGCGCAGGTCGGCACGGCGACGGATCTCCGCCTCGCTGGCGTCGGCGCGGTCCGGATGGGGAGCGGCCTCGCCGTTCTTGCGGGCCTTCTTGTTCTCCTCCTTCTCCACCTTCTTCCGCTCGGCCTCGCGGGCGGCCTCGACACGCTTGGCCTCGGCGCGCTCCGCCTTGAGGCGGTCGTACTCGGCCGGATCGAAGGCGTTGCCCTCCTTGAGGTAGCCGAGGTCGTACTCGAGGTTGCGCACGATCTCCTGCGGCACGAGCGGCATGGCGCCCTTGACCATCATGAGGCCGACGCCGGCGAAGATCAGGCCGAGCACGAGGAACGCCAGCGCCACCATCAGCGCCGGGAACCAGAAGGTCGGGTCGGCGAAGGCGCCGATCAGGGTCACCACGAGGGCGACCACCATGAGTGCGAGGAAGAACAGGCCCACCACCGCGATGCCGGCGCCGATGCCGGCCTTCTTGCCCTTCGCGGCCACGTGCCTCTTGGCGAGCTCGAGCTCGTCCTTCATCTGCAGGGGCAACAGGCGCACGACGGCGCCGAGCAGGTCGGTCAGCGAGCTCGCGCGGGTCTGCGGGGTCACCGGGACGGCGGTCCGCGGCGCGCGGACCTTCGACGCATCGGCGGGGGGAGCCTGGTGGGACATGGTGCATGCCTTCCGTGGAGTGCCTGGACAGATGCGCCCGGGCGGCGCGGCGGTCGCCGGGCATTCTCGAGCAAAGCTATCACCGGCCCGCCCCCAGGGGGACGGGCCGGGTGCGCGCGATGGCGGCTGGATCAGAAGTCGATGACCGCCGGGTCGGGGCCGAGACGGCCGTCCTCGCGGTCCAGCGCGTCGATCCGGGCGACGTCGTCGTCGGTCAGCTCCACCCCCGCGGCCTCGAGGTTCGAGACGATGCGCTCGGGCGTCACGGACTTGGGGATGACCACGAAGCCGTGGGCGAGGTGCCACGCGATGACCACCTGGGCCGGCGTCGCGCCGCGGGCCTCGGCGATCTCCGTGACCACGGGGTCGGCGAGGAGGTCGCCGCCCTGACCCAGCGGGGACCAGGACTCGTGGACGATGCCGTGGCGGCCCTCGACCTCGCGCAGCTCACGCTGCTGCCAGTACGGGTGGGTCTCGACCTGGTGGATCACGGGCACCACACCGGTGGCCTCGATGATCTCCTCGAGCTGGGCGGCCGGGAAGTTGGAGACGCCGATCGAGCGCACCTTGCCCTGCTTCTGCGCCTCGATCAGGGCCTTCCACGTCTCCAGGTACTTCCCCTGCGCAGGCTTGGCCCAGTGGATGAGGTAGAGGTCGACGTAGTCGGTGCCGAGCTTGTCCAGCGAGACGTCGAGGGCGGCGAGCGCCTCCTCGTAGCCCTGGTCCGAGTTCCACACCTTGGTGGTGAGGAACAGCTCCTCGCGGGCGACGCCGGACGCGGCGATGCCGCGGCCCACGCCCTCCTCGTTCCCGTAGATCGCGGCGGTGTCGATGTGGCGGTAGCCGGCGCGGATCGCCTGCTCGACGACGTCGGCCGCGACGTCGTCCTCGACCTTCCACACGCCGAATCCGAGCTGCGGGATCTGCTGGCCGTCGTGGAACGGGACGGTGGGCACGCTGGTCATGGGGGCACTCCTGGGAGGTCGGGGTCGGGCGGATGCCTCGGGTGCAACCGCACGCGGACGGGGGGCATTCCCGACGGCGGTCACCGGGCCGGGGAACCGCCGTCGAGCGTGCGCTCCCCCGCGACGACGGCGCCCACCGCGCGGGCGAAGGCCGCGAACACCTCCGCGGGGTCGTTGGCCGTGACGAGCTGGGCGTTGGGGCGCCTGCCCCAGATGTCCCGCGTGTCGTGGACGGTGGTGCCGCGCAGCAGCTCCGAGTCCGCCTCGACGTCGACGACGGTGGCCCGCGTGGCGATCCGGGCCTGGCCCGCGGCCACCTGGGCGGCGAAGAGGTCGTGCAGGTGGGCGATGTAGCCCTGGTCGTAGTCGTGGTGGAACTCGAAGTAGAAGCGCAGCGCGTCGGCGAGCACGTCCAGGACGGGGCTGCCGGTCGCGGCGTCCGGCCCGGCGACCCGCGGCCGGTCCGCGGACCAGCCGACGGGGTGGGCGCCGGCGTCGGCCAGGAGGCCGTCCAGCAGGGCGGGCGTGTACTCGATCCGCTCCGTGGTCTCGAGCGCGCAGACGATCGGCAGGCGGTCCTCGGGCAGGCCCTCGACGGCCGCGAACACCTCCTTCGCGGCGTCGGGGTCCACCCAGGTGTTCCACTCGGCGGTGGGCGTGGTGTTGCCCGGATGATAGAAGGAGCCGCCCATGATCACGATGCCGCGGGCGAGGAACGGCAGGCGCGGCTCGGTGCGCAGGGCGAGGGCCAGGTTCGTCAGCGGCGCGGTGCAGAGGATCGCCGTCTCCCCGGGGTGAGCCCGCAGCTCGTCCAGCCACACGTCCACGGCGGGCCGGGGCGAGAGCCGCTCGGGGCGCCGAACGATCCGGGCATGGCCGAGGCCGCCGTCGCCGTGGGTCTCCGGGGTGGTGACCGCGGGGCGGCGCAGCGGGGTCTCGGCACCGACGGCCACCTCGACGTCGGCCCGGCCGGCCAGGTCCAGGACCGCGGCGGTGTTGAGGGCGCAGTCCCGGGCGGTCGCGTTGCCGCCCGTGGTGGTGACGGCCGCGAGCTCGGGGCCGGCACCGAGGCGGTGGGCGCCCACGAGGTGGAGCAGGGCACAGGCGTCGTCGATGCCGGTGTCGACGTCGGCGAGGAGGCGGGCGGTCACGGGGTGGGCGTGCCGCCGTTGGCGTTGAGGGTCTCGCCGTTGACGTAGCTGGACTCGCCCGAGGCAAGGAACACGTAGGCGGGCGCCATCTCCACGGGCTGGCCGGCGCGGCCGATGGGGTTGCTGTGGCCGAACTCGGGCAGCTTCTCCTCGGGCTCACCGTAGGACACGTGCTGCACCGTCCAGATGGGCCCGGGCGCCACCGCGTTGACACGGATGCCCTTCGGGCCGAGCTGCTCGGCCAGGCCCTTGGTGAAGTTGTTGATGGCGCCCTTGGTGGCCGCGTAGTCGAGGAGCCTCGGGTTGGGGTTGTAGGCCTGCACCGAGGTGGTGTTCACGATCGTGCTGCCCGGGCCCATGTGCTTCAGCGCGGCGCGGCTGAGCGTGAACATGGACATGATGTTGATCTGGAACGTCTCGTGGACCTGCTCGTCGGTGAGATCGGTCAGGTCATCGGAGATGAACTGCTTGCCCGCGTTGTTCACGAGGATGTCCAGGCCACCGAGGCGCTGCGCGGCCTCGTCCACGAGGGAGGCGCGGTAGTCGGCGTCCATCAGGTCGCCCGGCAACGCGACGGCGGTGCGCCCGGCCGCCTCGATCGCCGCCAGGACGCGGTCGGCGTCGGGCTGCTCCTGAGGCAGGTAGGCGATGGCGACGTCCGCGCCCTCACGGGCGTAGGCGATGGCGACCGCGGCACCGATGCCGGAGTCGCCGCCGGTGATCAGGGCCTTGCGGCCGGTCAGCCGACCCATCCCCCGGTACGAGTCCAGACCGATGTCCGGGACGGGATCCGTCTTCACGTCCAGGCCCGGCTCGGGCTGGCGCTGCTTGTCGACGCGGAGCTTCGGGTGGCGGGTGCGCGGGTCGTCGTGGGCCAGTTGGGAGTCCTGCACGGGGATCGCGGGGGCGTCGTCCTTCTTCTCTGGAGTGGTCATGGGCCCGATGCTACGCGGCGCGCGCCAGAGGGTGACAAGGGACGGAGCGCGGCGTCGTCGGCGGGGTGGCCCACGCGACGACGGCGCGGCGGCTAGGCATCAGCGCGGGGTCAGCGGGGCCCGCTGAGACCGCGCAGGGCGCCACGGTGCTGGAGCACGTGCAGGTCCCAGCGCGCGCTAAGCCCCTCGAACAACCCGATGCCACGCCGGGAGTTACCTTGCTCGTCCAGGCGCGGCGACCACGCGGCGAGGCCCAGGGCCCCGGGCACGGCACCGAGCAGCGCGCCCGAGACGCCGGACTTCGCGGGCACGCCGACCTCAGCCACCCACTGGCCGCTGGCGTCGTACATGCCGCAGGTGAGCATCACGGACATCGTCTGCTGCGCCACCCACTCGTCCAGCACCCGCTCCCCCGTCACGGGGTTCGTGCCGCCAGCGGCGAGGGTGGCGCCCATGACGGCCAGCTGGGGTGCGGTGACCAGGACCGAGCACTGCGCGAGGTACCCGGCCACGGCCTCGCGGGCCGAGATGGGCAGCCGGCCGGCGTCGGCGAGCAGGTGGGCCAGGCCCAGGTTGCGGTCGGCGCGGGTGCGTTCGGCGTCGAGGACGTCCTCGCAGACCTCCAGCTCGACGCCGGCCAGCGCGCTGTAGCGGCGCAGCAGCAGGGCCGTCCGCTCGTCCTCGTCCCCGGCGGGCAGGAGGGAGTGGACCAGGATGGCGCCGGCGTTGATCAGCGGGTTGCACGGCCGGCCGTCGTCGTGCAGGGACAGGTGGTTGAACGACTCACCGGAGGGCTCGACGCCCACGTCCTCCAGCACGTGGTCCAGGCCGATCTCCTGCAGCACCACCGCGTAGGTGAGGGCCTTGGAGACCGACTGCAGCGCGAAGGCGTGCTCGGTCTCCCCGGCGGCGGCCTGGTGGCCGTCCACCGTGCACACCGCCACGGCGAGGCCGTCCACATGCTGGCCGGCGACGTCCTCGAGGTAGTCGGAGGGCTCGCCGCGGCGGTCCGACTCCACCTCGCCGAGCATCGCGCGCAGGTCGTCGTCGAATCGCGTCGTGTCCATTCCTGTCACAGTAGTGGACGGGCGCCCGGGTCGCGGGCGGGCACCGGGCCGGTCACGGCGTTCACTGGACCGGGGCAATCGGGCCCAGCGGCAGGTCATGGCAAGACCCGGGGACCCGGGCCGGGAGTGTCGTCGGGGGCTGGATGTGCGGATCGGGACCTCCGGCTGGATCTACAAGCACGGGCGCGGGACCTTCTACCCGCAGGGGCTGCGGATCGCCGATCAGCTCGACCACTGCACGGAGCGCGACCGGGTGTCTCGCCTACGTGCGCTTCCACAACGCGGACCCGGACCGGCGCTACGGCGGATCGTTCTCCGACGCCGAGCTCGCCCCTGGGTGGGGCGGCTGCGGGAGCTGACCGGCGCGGACGCGGCGGGCGCACGGCCCGCTCACGTCTCCTTCTACAACGACAACCACGGCCACGCCGCCTTCAACGCGCTGACGCTGCGCAGGATGGCGGAGGCCGAAGCCTGACACGTGCCGAGCGCGTGCCTAGCGTGAGGAGGAAGCGGCGGCCGAGCGCCGCCGTCGTCCCCCGAGAGCACAGGAAGGCATGCGCACATGACCCTCATGCAGATCCCCACGGACCACGGCACGATCGGGCTGAACGTGGAGGAGTCCGGCCATGGGCGCCCCGTGGTCCTCATCCACGGCTGGCCGCTGACCCTCGACTCCTGGAAGGACCAGGTCGCAGCCCTGTCCCCGCACTATCGCGTGATCACCTACGACCGGCGCGGCTTCGGCGCCTCGGAGAAGCCCGCCGGCGGCTACGACTACGACACGATGACCGCCGACCTGTACGGCCTGCTCACCGAGCTCGACTTGCGCGACGTGACGCTCGTGGGCTTCTCGATGGGCGGCGGCGAGGTGGCGCGCTACATGTCCCGATTCGGCGCGGACCGGATCCACTCGGTGGTGTTCGCCGGCGCCGTGCCCCCGTACCTGCTGAAGACCGACGACAACCCGGACGGCCCGCTGACCGAGAAGCAGGCCGCCGAGATGCGCGCGGGTCTCGAGAAGGACCGCGAGTCGTTCTTCGACGACTTCACGACGACGTTCTTCTCCACCCCCAAGCTCGCCGGCCTGACCAGCAGCCTGAAGGTCACCGAGGAACAGCGCCAGGAGGCCATCCGGATGGCGCTGCAGTCCGACCAGACGGCGGCGCTGGCCTGCATGGACGCGTTCGGGGCCACCGACTTCCGCCGCGACCTGCCCGCAGTGACTGTGCCGGCCCTGGTCCTGCACGGCGACGCCGACCAGATCGTGCCGTTCGAGGGCTCCGGCAAGCGGACGCACAAGGCGATCGACGGCAGCCGCGTCGAACTGGTCAAGGATGCCCCGCACGGCTTCAACACCAGCCACTCCGAGGAGTTCAACCGGATCCTGCTGGAATTCCTGGCGGAGTGAGGGGGCAGGTAGGCCCACCAGAGTGCTGAACGCGACACGGCGCTCGTGGGGGTGGTGCATGCCATCCACCACGGCGCCGACGCTGACCTGTCAGGCTCGATCCGACGCCGTGATCACCCGGAGCGCGGGATCAGGCCGACCGGCCGGCAGAACCGCGCGTCAGGACGTCGAGTACGAAGCCGATCGGCCCATGACGGGTGCGCGCGTCCTGAAATAGGCCAGATCGGAACTGCGAGCCCCGGTCCTCGTGCACCAGGCACCCAGCCACCACGGCTGCACCGCCGCGGCCTGCGACGGCCTTGTTCGCGCAGAGACAGAGCTTCTCCTCAGCCGTGAAGTGCTTCCTGATGTCGGTCAGTCAGAGCCTGCGCGGCGCTTCTGGAGCGGGCTGGCGCACAGACCGAGGTGCTGTCGATCCATGACGGCGAGATTCAGGCGCGTGAGAAGGGTCTGCCATGAGTTTGCGCGACACGAGTTATCAGGCGGCGGCAGCCGCCTGGACTGATTGAACCATCTCGAACTCGACAGGGGTGAGCTTCCCGAGACGGGCCTGCCTACGACGGCGGTGATAGGTCCGCTCGATCCAGCTCACGATCGCGAGCCAGAGCTGGTCGAAGGACTGCCAGCGACGCCGGTTCAGCACGTTCTTCTGCAACAGCGCGAAGAAGGATTCCATTGCCGCGTTGTCCCCAGCAGCACCGACCCTGCCCATCGACCCGACCAGGCCGTTGACCCGGAGCGTCTCCACGAACCGCCTGGCTCGAAATTGCGATCCTCGATCCGAATGCACCCGGCAACCCTGCACCGGCGGCCTCGACGCCCCTGGTCGGATCGCATAAGCGCTCTTCCTGACACCGACCGTCCGGTCCGACAGGATCCACGTTGAGGCGAGCCCTGCTGGTCCTCCCCGTCGGCGTGGTCCTCAGGGCCGTCGGCCGGGCTGAGGGGCGGCTGGTCACACCTGCGTCATCCCTGCCCGTAAAGGAGTCCGCGGGCCTCCGTGGCCGGCGATCTTCACGGAACCTTCAAGGTTGAGCCCTTCACCCGCGTCGGCGGGGCGGTCTACGGTCGATGGCAGGGCGGGCCGGCGAAGGCCGGTGCGTCGGATCAGATCGACGAAGGAGCACATCATGACCCATCACGTGAGCGCCATGCTGGACACCTACCCAAAGAATGTGGGCAACATCGACCGGCAGAAGCTGGCCGAGTGCATCCAGGCCTGCTTCGAGTGCGCCCAGACCTGCACGGCCTGCGCGGACGCCTGCCTGGCCGAGGACATGGTGGCCGACCTGAGGCAGTGCATCCGGTTGAACCTGGACTGCGCCGATGTTTGCGCCGCCACAGGCCGGATGCTGTCCCGGCAGACCGGCAACAACGTCGAGACCACCCGCGCCCTGCTCGAGGCCTGCCGGGCCGCCTGCAAGACGTGCGGGGACGAATGCGAGAGCCACGCCCAGATGCACGAGCACTGCAAGGTGTGTGCCGAGGCCTGCCGCCGGTGTGAGCAGGCCTGCGCCGACCTGCTCGTCACCCTGGGTTGAGCCTGCTGATGACCGTTCCCCCTTGAGGGCGGCCAGTCGTCCATGACGCGCGCAGGGAACCCGGACCACCGTGCTCCCTCGCCGCGGAAGGCTCCCATGGACTCGGAGAAGTATCAGAGGGTCAGGAACGGTGCCGGATTCGTCGCGGCGCTGGACCAGAGCGGGGGCAGCACCCCGGCGGCCTTGCACCTCTACGGGATCGACAAGGATGCCTACTCCGGCCCAGAGGAGATGTTCGACCTGGTACACCAGTTGCGCACACGTATCATCACCAGCCCCAGCTTCGACGGTGAGCGCGTCATGGGGGCCATCCTGTTCGAGAACACAATGAACCGCCAGGTGGAGGGTTCCCCCACGGGCGACTACCTGTGGAACAGCAAAGGCATCGTGCCCTTCCTCAAAATCGACCAGGGCTTGGCCCCGGAACAGCAAGGCGCCCAGCTCATGAAACCCATCCCGCACCTGGATGACTTACTGTCTCGAGCCGTCGAAAAGCACATGTTCGGAACGAAGATGCGCTCGGTCATCAAGCTGCCCGGGGACGGGGTGGGCTCCGTCGTGGAGCAGCAGTTCGGGCTCGCCCGTCAGATCCTCGTTACCGGGCTGGTGCCCATCATCGAGCCCGAGGTGGATATCCGCAGCCCCCGCAAGGCCGAGGTGGAGGACCAGCTCAAGGCGGCAATCCTCGCCCAACTGGACAAGCTCGGAGACGACCAGTCGGTCATCCTCAAAGTGACGCTGCCGGAGCGGGCGGACTTCTACCGCGAGTTCGTGGACCATCCCCGAGTGATCCGCGTCCTGGCCCTGTCGGGCGGCTATACCCGGGCCCAGGCCACCACCCTGCTGGCCCGCAACCACGGCGTGATCGCCAGCTTCTCCCGCGCCCTGACCGAAGGGCTGAGTACGGCCCAGAGCCCAGCGCAGTTCAATGCGGTGTTGGATGAGGCCATCAACGCGATCGCGACGGCCTCTCGCACCTGACCGGAGGCCATAGGACCGCTGCGGTAGTCCGCGGCCGCCGAAGCGGTGTCCGACCACCCCCCATTCCTGGGGCCGGGCACCGCCTCAGCGGCGTCTGCCGCGCAGTTCAACGGGCAGCCACCGAGGAGCGCACGAAGTCCTGGCGCACCCCCAAGGCGCGGTCGGTGCACCGGATGGACTCGCCGCCGTCGTCGACGGTTCCGGTGAGGGCCCGGATCGCGTCGATGTTCTCGGGGATGACGATCGCCTGGTTGTCCACCGTGTAGGTGTAGTACAGCTCGTTGCCGTCCACGGTGAGGATGTCTTCCCAGAGGGCCACCTCATACATATCACCCCGGGGCCGGCCCAGGTCCTCCATGAGTTCCACGGTGCTATTGACCGCCACGACGCCGTCCGAGCGCCGGACGAAGGCGATCCGCGGCATCGCCCGGAACGTCTCCAACACCTCCTGCTTCTCGGCCGGGCGGGTGAGCTCGATCGTCCAGTAGTGCAGGTGGTTCTGAGTGTGGGCTCCCTTGGCGGCCATGGTGACCACGTCCAGGTCCGGGACCACCGACTGGGCGTCGGGCCCCTGATGGCTGGGGATTCGGCCCTCGGGGACGATGGTGTTCATGATCCCGGAATGGTCCGATTCCCACGGATCGGTGGCCCGGCGGATGAGCACCCCCCGGGCCTTGGACAGCAGTCCGACGTCCTTCAGCGCGGTAAGGGCCCGGACGGTGGCGGTGGTATTGCAGGACACCACCCGGGTGCTGTCCCGGCCCAGGGCGGTGGCGTAGTTGGCGTGGGCGACGAAGGAGTGGCCGGTGAGATCGTGCTTCTCCCCGCCCTGGAACACGGATTTGACCCCGTGGGCACGGTAGAGCTCCAGGTTGCCGGCGCCCACCTGGGCCGGGGTGCAGTCCACCACGACGTCAACGTTCTCGAGCAGGTCGTGCAGGCCTCCGACGACGGGAAGGCCGGCATCCGCCATCACCGGTAGGGCCTGCTCGGTAGAGGCGTAGACGGGGATACCCTTCCCGGCCGCAGTCGCGATGCGGTAGTCAGCGATGACGTCACTGACTCCGACCAGCGCCATGTCCTCCTGGGCCCGGACCGCGTCGGCGACGCGTTTGCCGATGACCCCGTACCCGTTCACCGCGACCTTGATCTTGTCCTGCATGCTCGTCTCCTTTCCTGGAGGACCCGTTCCGGTTTCGGGGTCTATCGCCAGCCGCGTCTCACCGGATCCCCGCAGCGGACGACGGTGCTCAGAGCTTGTCGAGCATCTGTTGCATTTCGGTGATCTCGGCCTCCTGGTCGGCGATGACCTGCTCGGCGAGCTGCACGGCCTGCGGGTTCTGGCCGTCCTTGGCCTCGTCCTTGGCCATGTCCACGGCGCCCTTGTGGTGGGCGGTCATCTGCTCCAGGTACAACCGGGCGGCCTCGGTGCCCTGGGCCTGGTCGAGGGCGGTCATGTCCTCCTCGGACATCATCCCGGACATCCCGCCGTGGTCCATGCCCTCCATACCGTCCATGCCGTCCGTGTCCACGGGGTCTTGGCCCCAGGCGGTGAGCATGGAGTTCATGCGCTTGATCTCCGGCCCCTGGGCGTCGATGACCTTCTGGGCGAACGCGGCCACCTCCGCCGGGACGTCATCCTTGGCCAGCAGCATCTCGCTCATCTCAACGGCCTGCTGGTGGTGCGGGATCATCATTTGGGCGAACATCACGTCCGCGTCGTTGTGCTCGGCGGAGACCTCCTCAGCCGAACCGGTCGCCGTGGTGGACGGTGTCGCGGTGGCCGTCGCCGCAGGGGTGGCGGCCGGGGCGGAGCTGGCCGCAGTGGCCGAGGCCTCAGCGCCGGCGTTCTCGTCCTGGGCGCCGGTGCCGCAGGCGGTCAAGGTCAGGGCGGAGGCCAGGGCCAGGGCGGTCAGCGTCATGGTGCGTTTCATGGTGGGTCCTTTCATGGTGGGTTGAGGGTTCACATCAGGGTTCACGCCAAGGGGCGAGATCAGGAAACCGCAGCCGGCTGAAGGGCAGCCTGCGACCGGGGGCGCTCGAGAGGAGCCAGGTGCTCCGGGTCCAGGTCGATCCGGCGCAGCAGCTGGGCGTTGAGGGCGACCACGATGGTGGAGACGGACATCAGGATCGCGCCCACCGCGGGGGAGAGCACGAACCCGATCGGGGCGAGCACGCCGGCGGCCAGCGGCACGGCGAGCACGTTGTAGCCGGTGGCCCACACCAGGTTCTGGATCATCTTGGTGTAGCTGGCCTGGGAGAGCTCGATCATCGACAGCACCGCGCGGGGGTCGTTGCTGGCCAGCACAACGCCGGCGGACTCCATGGCCACGTCGGTGCCGGCGCCGATGGCGATGCCGACCTCGGCCCGCGCCAGCGCCGGGGCGTCGTTGACGCCGTCGCCCACCATGGCCACGGACAGTCCCCGGGACTGCAACTCGGTGACCTTGGTGTCCTTGTCCTGGGGGAGGACCTCGGCGAAGACCTCGTCGATGCCCAGGTCCGCCCCGACGGCCTCGGCGACCTGGCGGGCATCGCCGGTGATCATCGCGACCTTGATGCCGCGGGCGTGCAGGGCGGCCACGGCGGCCCGGGACTCGGGGCGGACCTTGTCCTCCACGGCGACCGCGCCGATAACGGACCCCTCGCGCAGCACGTGCAACACCCCGGCCCCGCGCGCGGTCCAGGAGGCGGTGTGCTCAGTGATCTCCGCCGGCATGGTCAGGTTAAGCTCGCGCAGCATGTTCGGGCCCCCGACGAGGATCTCGGAGCCGTCCACGGTGGCGCGCACCCCGCGGCCCATGGCAGCACTGAAGTCCGTGCCGCGCTTGCGCAACGTGCTGGCCTGCGGGTGCTGCCCGGCGGCGGTGACGATGGCCCGGGCCACGGGGTGCTCGCTGTCAGCCTCGGCCGCGGCGGCCACCGCCAGCAGTTCTGCCTCGGACACGCCGGGCATCGCGGTGACGGCGGTGACGACGTGGGCGCCCTCGGTCAGGGTGCCGGTCTTGTCGAACAGGACCACGTCGATGGTGCGCATCCGCTCCAGGGCCATCCGGTCCTTGATCAGGACCCCGGACTTGGCGGCCTTCTCCGTGGAGAGGGCGATCACCAGCGGGATGGCCAGGCCCAGGGCGTGCGGGCAGGCGATCACCAGCACGGTCACGGTGCGGGTGACCGCGTCGGTGGGCTGGCCGATCGCGGTCCACACGATCGCGGTGATGATCGCCGCAACCAGGGCGAACCAGAACAGCAGGGCCGCCGCCCGGTCGGCCAACGCCTGGGCGCGGGAGGAGGATTCCTGGGCGTCGGCGACCATCCGCTGGATCCCGGCCAGGGTCGTGTCGGTCCCGACGGCGGCCACCTTCACCCGCACGGTGTTGTCGGTGGCCACGGTCCCAGCGACCACCGTGTCCCCGGCCTGGCGCAGCACGGGCTTCGACTCCCCGGTGATCATCGCCTCGTCGAACTCCGCGGCGCCCTCGAGGATGGTCCCGTCGGCCGGCACCCGGGCCCCGGCCCGCACTAGCACCACATCGCCCACGGCCAACTCGGTGATCGGCACGGTGATGGTGTCACCGTCCACGACCTTCTCGGCCTCCTCCGGCAGCAGCGCCGCCAGCGCGTCCAAGGCGGAGGAGGCCGCGCCCAGGGCGCGCATCTCCATCCAGTGGCCCAGCAGCATGATGACCACCAGCAGCGCCAGCTCCCACCAGAAGTCCAGCATCAGGTCCCCGATGCCCAGGGTCGTGACCCAGGAGGCGACGAAGGCCACCGTGATGGCCATCGCGATCAGCAGCATCATCCCGGGCTGGCGGGCGCGCAACTCGGTCAGCCCGCCCTTCAGGAAGGGCATGCCGCCATAGAGGTAGATCACGGTGCCCAGCACCGGGGCGATCCACGCCGAGCCCGGGAACTCGGGGACGTGGTAGCCCAGCAGCTGCCCGACCATGTGGCTGAAGAACACCACCGGGATGGAGAGCACCAGTGAGACCCAGAACCGGTTCTTGAACATCGCGGTGGAATGCCCGGCGTGCTGACCGTGGTCGTGGACCTGGTGGTCCTCGTCCAGGGCCGAGTGGGCGTGGCCCTGGGGCATGGCCTGCCCGTGGGCGGCCGCGTCCGCGGGGTGGTGGGCGGCATGGTCGGTGTGGTTGGCGTGGCCGGCGGGGGGGTTCGGGTCTGGGTGTTCGGCGGTCTGGTCGGTGGGGTGATCGTGGTGGTGCGGGGTGCTCATGGTGTTCCTTCTGCTCGGCGGTCTGTTCGGCGACCGGCTCGGCGGTGGGGCGCCGACCTCGAGGGGATGGGTCGGTTAGATCCGGACGCGGTAGCCGGCCGCTTCGATGGCCGTCCGCACGGAGTCCGCGGAGGCGGGCCCGGTCACGGTGACGGGGGAGGCCCCGCCGGCGACCAGTTCGACCCGGACATCGTCCACCCCGTCCAGGGCGCTCACGGCCTCGGCGACGGAGCCCACGCAGTGTCCGCAGGTCATGCCCTCCACCTGGTAGGTCGCGTCGCCGGCGCTCGTCCCGGTTGGGTCGGCACTCTGGTGCCCGGCGGGGGCGGTGGCGTCGGCGGCTGGGGCGCAGCACGAGCAGCCGTTGGTGGCCCCCGGCAGCGGGGTGCGGGCGGATTCGGTCATGACGGTCTCCTTCAGGTCTGAGGGCGGCGCCGGACGGCGCCTCTCCTCTTGGTATATACCCCCCGGGGGTATCATTCAAGGGGTGGAGCGCCGGTGTTCACGGTGGATAAACGGGTGCGCCGGTAGGTGGGCTGGTCGGGGGCTGCTTGGTGGGCAGGTCGATGGTGAACGTCGCCCCGGCCGTGGTGGAGGTGGCGCTCAAGGTGCCGCCGTGGGTCTGGATGAGAGCTCGGGAGATGGCCAGGCCGACCCCGGAGCCGCCGTGGTCACGGTCGCGGGCGGTGTCCCCGCGGTAGAAGCGTTCGAAGACGTGCGGCAGGTGCTCGGGAGAGATCCCCTCCCCGGTGTCGGTGACGCTGAGCGTGACCCCGGACGGGCTTTGTCGGGCCTCGAGGGTGACCCGGCCCCCGGCCGGGGTGTGGCGCAGGGCGTTGGTGAGCAGGTTGCCCAGGACCTGGCCCATGCGCTGGCGGTCCACGTCCACGGCCAGGCCCGGATCGGCGTCCATGGTCAGGGCCACGCCCTTGGTGGCGTAGGCCTCCTTGTGGGCCTCGGTCGCGGCATGCAGCAGCCCGCTGACCCCTTGGGGGCTGCGGTCCAGTTCGATCCGGCCCTCCTCGGCGCGGGAGACGTCGTTGATGTCCTCCACCAGCCGGGTCAACCGGGCCAGCTGCTCGCCCATCAGCTCACCGGTGGGCTCGTCCCAGTGGGACACCCCGTCTTGCAGGGCCTCGTGGTAGACGGTCAGCACGGAGACGGGGGTGCGCAGCTCGTGGGCCAGGTCCGAGAGCATCCGTCGACGGGTGTCCTCGGTGCGCTGAAGCCGTGCGGCCATGGTGTTGAAAGACCCTGCCAGCTCCTCCACCTCGGTGCCGGCGCCCATGGCCGGCACGCGGGTGTCGTACCGTCCACCGGCCATGGCCTTGGCCGCCTGGGTCAGGGCGTTGATCGGACTCTGGATCCGGCGGGCGACATGCCAGGTCAATGCCAGACAGCAGATCAAGGCCGTGGCCAGGGCCACGCCCAGGGTCCAGAAATTGGCGTCCCGGTAGGCCTGCTCCACGTGCAGCATCTGGGCTGCATCGTGTCCGGCCCCGGCCTGTTCCAGGTGCTCGTGGAACAGTGGTGGGCCGGCCAGGGAGGCCACCACCACCGCGGCCAGCACGCTGGCCCCCACCACCAGCAGCTGGGCGAGGAAGAACCGGGCCGCTAATCCTTGGTAGCGCCGCCGGCCGGTCATTGCTCCGCCATCCGGTAGCCGACCCCGCGGACGGTGTCGATATAGCGGGCCGGGTCCGCGTCGAGCTTGCGGCGCAGGTTCTTGATGTGCACGTCCACGAGCCGTTCATCGCCCACCCAGGCCGGGTCCCAGACGATATCGATCAGCTGGCGCCGGGAGAAGGCCTGGTGCGGGCGCCCCGACAAGGCGGCCAGCAGGTCGAACTCCGTGCGCGTTAGTTGCACCACCTGGCCCGACACGCGGGCCTCGTGGGCGGCCAGGTCGATGACCAGGTCACCGCAGACCCGTTCCGGTTCGGGGGCTGACACCGTTGTGCGCGGCCGGCGCATGACCGCCCCCACCCGGGCGACCAGCTCCCGGACGCTGAAGGGTTTGGTGATGTAGTCATCGGCCCCCACCGCCAATCCCTCCAACCGGTGGTGCTCATCGCCGCGGGCGGTGAGCATCAGCACATAGCACTCGGAGAAGGCCCGCACCCGCCGGCACACCTCGATCCCGTCCAGCCCGGGCAGGCCCAGGTCCAGGACTATCACGTCGGGCTCGTGAACCCGGGCGGCCTGCACTGCGGCCGGGCCGGTGTGGGTGAGGGCCACCTCGTAGCCGGCCCGCTCCAGGTAGGTGGCCACCATGCGCGCCAGCGGCTTCTCGTCATCGACCACCAACACCCGGCCGGCCGCCGGACCAGTCCCAGTGTCAGTCCCAGTGCCAGTGCCAGAGTTCATGGGTCCAGTCTCGCTCTGTCTCGCGCCCCGGCGGCTCAGAACGGTGCCGGGGCGGGGAATCTTCATCGAATCTTCAAGGCAAACCGCCCCATCCCGGCGCGTCACCGGCCGACAATGGTAGAAGCCCCGCCTTTTGGCCCGGGGCGGAAAGGCTCCATGACCCCCCTGACCCGCAGAACCCTGATCGCCGGCGGGCTGACCCTGCTCGGCGCTGGCACCCTCACCGCCTGCGCCGCGCCGAACCCCGCGACATCCCCGGCGGCCGGCACCGGCACGCAGGGCACCGGCACGGCCATCACCCACGTCCATGCCCTCACCCGGGACCCCGAGTCCGGTGAGGTGCTGCTGGCCACCCACCAGGGCCTGTTCCGGCTCCAGGACGGGGAGCTGACCCAGGTCGGTCCGGTCGTGGACTTCATGGGTTTCACTCTGACTCCCGAGGGCCGCTACCTGGCCTCGGGTCACCCCGCGCCGCGCACCGACCTGCCCGAGCCGCTGGGCCTGGCCGAGTCCACCGACCGGGGCCAGAGCTGGACGGTGCTCTCCCGCGGCGGCGCATCCGATTTCCACGCCCTGGCCGCCGGCCCGAACGGGGTCCTCGGCTTCGATGGGCAACTGCGCGCCAGCACCGACGGCCTCACCTGGCAGAGCCTTGAGATCCCCGTCGCCCCGGCATCGCTGGCGATCTCCCCCAAAACCGGGACCGTGCTGGCCACCACCGAAACCGGCATGTTGCGCTCGACCGACCACGGCGCGACCTGGACCACCCTGGACACCCCCCAGCTGATGCACCTGGTCGCCTGGGCCGATGACACCACCGCCGTGGGCGCCGGCACCGAGGGACACCTGCTGACCAGCACCGACGCCGGCGACACCTGGACCGCCAGCGACCGCCCGGTCGGCACGGCCACCGCCCTGGGAACGGGCATCACCGACGACGGGCAGACCGAAGCACTGCTGGTCGTCGGCTCGACCGTGCTGTCCACCACGGACGGCGGGAACACCACCGAATCGCTGCTGTGACCTCCCCCCGCCGCCCCCTGTCCGGCTGGCCCGCCCTTCGAACCGTTCTGGGCACCCTCGTGTTGATCCTGGGCCTGCTCGGGATGCACGCTGGTACGGGCACCAGCGCGGCTTGGGCCGCCACCGGTACGGCCGCCGCCACAACTGTTCATCACCTCGGGCCGGGGGCCATCGGTCCGGCCGGCATGGTGCCCGAGGTCGTGCTCCCGGCCGAGCCTGCCGGGGATGAGGCAGCCGACCCCGGGCTGCCGGTCTGTGCCCTGGAGGCCGTGGACGATACCTGCGCCTCGGCCCTGACCAAGGCACCTGTCGTGTCCCACTTGGCCTCCCGGGCCCTCCTGCCTAGCCCCGGTGGGGGACTGACCGCACCACCCCTGCCCTGGGTTGCCCATTTCCGGCCCCCGTGGACCCTTCACTGGCTCAACTGGCCGTCAGCCGCACCTAAAGCCCCCGGCCGCGCCCCACCGGTGAGCGCAGGGTCCGCCAATACCTCCGGGTGACAGCGGCACGCAGCCCCGGTACGCCACCGGCCTCACCCAGCAACTGATCAGCCATGCCCGGCCCCGTCGCGCCCGCCTGCGACACGGGGCCGGATGACGGAAAGAAGAACCGATGACCTCCTCACTGACCACCCGCCGCACCTTCCTGGGCGCCTCCGTCGGGGCCCTGGCGCTGGCCGGGCTGGCCGCCTGCGCCGATCCCGCCATCAGCCCCCAACCGTCAGGGCGCATCCTGCCCACCGACCCGCTGGTCGCCGAGTACGAGAAACGACGCGCCGCCTCGGGCACCACCGTCACCCACCGGCTCTCCGCCGCACCCCTCGAGACCTCCCTCCAGGGTCGGGGCCTGACCACCTGGGGATACAACGACGGCCTCAACGGGCCGCTGCTGCGCGCCCAGACCGGGGACCTGCTCAAGGTCAGCGTCGCCAACGACCTGCCCGAGGACACGAGCGTGCACTGGCACGGGCTGGCCCTGCGCAACGACGCCGACGGAGTCCAGGGGGTGACCCAGGACCCCATCGCCGCCGGAGGACGCTATACGTACGGCTTCCGGCTGTCCCATCCGGGCACGTACTGGTACCACTCCCACTTCGACACCCAGCGCGAACGCGCCCTGTACGGGGCCCTGATCGTCGAGGACCCCAACGAGCCCCTCAGCTACGACCAGGAATGGGTCGTGATCCTGGACGACTGGCTCGACGGGATCACCGGAACACCGCAGGACGTCGTCGAGGAACTCTCCGCCGGGATGGACATGTCCGGCGACATGGAGGGCATGGCCGGCATGGCGGGCATGGACCACGGGTCCATGAGCCAGGACAGCTCCTCGGGCATGCCCATGAAGCACATGCTCATGGGCGCTGAGAGCGACTATCTGGGCGGGGACGCCGGCGACGTGAAGATCCCCGTGCACCTGTTCAACGGCCGCCCCCCATCCGACCCGGACACCTTCTCCAGCACCCCGGGCAACCGGATCCGCCTGCGCTTGATCAACGCGGCCGGAGACACCGCCTACCGGGTCGGGATCCCCGGCCAGGAACTGACCATCACCCACACCGACGGGTTCCCGGTCCAGCCCCGCCAGGCCGATACCGTCGTCCTGGGGATGGGCGAACGCCTGGACGTGCTGATCACCCTCGGCGACCAGGCGGTGCCCGTACTGGCCCTGCCCGAGGGCAAGACCGGCCACGCCTACGGCATCATCGCAGCCGGTCCAAAGACCACGCTCTCCGGTCGGCTCCCACAGACCCTGGGCGGAACCGTGCTCGATGGCAGCCGACTGAAGGCACACGAATCCGTCCTGCTCCCACCCAAGGACCCGACCACGACCCACGAGGTACGCCTCACCGGATCGATGATGGAGTACGACTGGGGCATCAACGGGCGACGCTTCGACCCGGCCAACCCCTTCGAGGGCGCCTTCGAACTCCGGTTGGACGAACGCGTGCGGGTCACGATGACCAACGACACCGACATGTGGCACCCCATGCACCTGCACGGCCACACCTTCCAGCTGGCCGACCATGGCGCCCGCAAGGACACGGTCATCATCAAACCCCGGCAAACCATCGTCTTCGACTTCGAGGCGGACAACCCGGGCCAGTGGCTAACCCACTGCCACAACGCCTACCACGCCGAGGCCGGGATGATGGGCGTCTTCTCCTACATCCACTGACCCTCCCGCCCGGCCCACACCCCTCCATCCACGGGGGCATCGCACGGTGGCCGCCCAGGAAAGAACATGCCTTTATCGCTCACCCCCACCCACCGTGCCCAGCCCGCCCGAGACCTCTGGCCCGGCACCCCCGTCCTGACCCGTAGGAGGAAAGGGTCTGCCGTGAGTTTGGTTGACATCTGATCTGTGGTCCCGGGAGGGACTGCTGGAAGGATGACCCCATGCCCGCTGCATACCCCCGAGAGTTCCGCCAGGACGTGGTCGCGATCGCCCGTAAGGGTCAGATACCGATCGCGCAGGTCGCGAAGGACTTCGGCATCGCCGAGTCCTGCCTACGGCGCTGGCTGGCCCAGGATGATGTCGAGGCCGGGATCCGGCCCGGCATCACCAAGGCTGAGAACGAGGAGCTGAAGGCTCTCAAGCGCCGCAACCGCGAGTTGGAGATGGAGAACGAGGTCCTACGGCGTGCGGCCGCGTATCTGTCCCAGGCGAACCTGAAATTGGGTCAGTCCCCAAAATGACCTATCCCGTCGTGAAGGACCTGGCCCGCGACGGGATTCCCGTGAAACTCTCCTGCCGGGTCCTCGGGTTCTCTCGTCAGGCCTACTACCAGTGGCTGGCCGAACCTGTCAGCGCGCGGGAATGGTCCGACGCGCATGCTGCCAACGCCGTCCTCGATGCCCATGCCGGTGACCCGGAGTTCGGATACCGGTTCCTGGCTGATGAGCTCCGCGGCCGTGGCCTGGCCGTGTCGGACCATCAGGTGTTGAAGGCCTGTCGGCTCGTGCGTGTCCGCTGCTGCCACTGGTTCCGTCGCGGCTCGGGCAAGCGTCCTGGCCCTGCCGTTCATGATGATCTGGTTCGTCGTGAGTTCCGCGCTGAGAAGCCGAACCAGCTGTGGCTCACGGACATCTCAGAGCATTGGGCCGGGGATTCCAAGCTCTATCTCTGCGCGGTCAAGGACGTGTTCTCGAACCGGATCGTGGGCTACTCGATCAATCGGCGGATGAGCTCGCAGCTGGCTTTGGATGCCCTGCAGATGGCTCTGGCCCGGCGTGGAGGCAAGGCCGAGGTGCAGGGTTGCCGGGTGCATTCGGATCGAGGGTCGCAAGGTGGATTCAATCGGTCGTCGCAACACCCTCTCGGAATCACTGGAGGTATGGGCGATGGCAAGCAAGGACTGGGCGAGGAAGATCAGTGACGTGCCCGAGGGGACACGTCGGCAGTGGAGAGCGGATCGGGCCTTGCGGGCCCCGATGCGCTCTCCTGGCAGGCCGCAGCCCTCACGGGAGGTCCAACGCCAGTTCTGGCGTGTAATCGCCACCGGTGTCACCACGGTCGAGGCATCCCTGACTGTGGGCGTGTCCTGGCCCGTCGGGGCGCGCTGGTTCCGTCACGCTGGCGGGATGACCCCGCTGTCCTTAGCCGAGCCCACCGGCCGGTATCTGTCCTTCGCTGAGCGTGAAGAGATCGCAATCCTCCATGCCCAGGGCCAGGGGGTCCGTCAGATCGCACGCACGCTGGGACGTGACCCGGGCACGATCAGCCGTGAGCTGCGCCGTAACTGCGCCACTCGTTCCGGGAAGCAGGAGTACCGGGCCACGGTGGCGCAGTGGAAGGCCCAGGAAGCTGCCAGGCGGCCCAAGCCGGCGAAGCTGGCCACGAACCAGCGACTGCACGACTACGTCCAGGCACGCCTGAACGGGGTGGTCCTGGGCCCCGATGGCGTGGCCGTGCCGGGACCGGTCGGGCCCGGTTTCAAGGGGCGGAAGATGAAACCGCGCCGGGCGGACCGGCGGTGGTCCACGGCGTGGAGCCCTGAGCAGATCAGCCACCGGCTGCGCCTGGAGTTCCCGGATGATGTGTCCATGCGGATCTCTCATGAAGCGATCTATCAGTCCCTGTTCATCCAGGGGCGTGGGGCGCTCAAGCGTGAACTCGTCGCGTGCCTGCGTACCGGGCGGGCTCTGCGCGAGCCGCGGGCACGTACCCGGAACAAGCCCCAGGGCCACGTCACCGAGGACGTGGTGTTCAGCAAGCGCCCACCCGAGGCCGCTGATCGTGCTGTGCCCGGGCACTGGGAAGGGGACCTGATCATCGGGACCGAGCGTTCAGCGATCGGGACTCTGGCCGAGCGCAAGAGCCGGGCCACGATCCTGGTCCACTTGCCCCGCCTGGAGGGATGGGGTGAGCGGCCGCCGGTGAAGAACGGGCCGTCGCTGGGTGGGTACGGGGCTGAGGCGATGACCGCGGCCCTGATCAAGGCGATGGCGACGGTGCCGGAGCAGCTGCGTCAGAGCTTGACGTGGGATCGGGGCAAGGAGCTGGCCGGGCATGTCCAGTTCACGATGGCCACGGGCACGAAGGTGTTCTTCGCTGACCCCCACTCGCCGTGGCAGCGGCCGACGAACGAGAACACGAACGGGGTGCTGCGGCAGTACTTCCCCAAGGGCACGGACCTGTCGAGATGGTCGGCCGAGGACCTCGCAGCAGTCGCGTACACGCTGAACAACAGGCCCAGGAAGGTCCTGGACTGGAAGACTCCCGCGGAGGTCTTCGCCGAGCAGCTACGCTCGCTCTCAACGCACGGTGTTGCAACGACCGGTTGAACCCGCCCAATTTCGCTCCAGGCGGTTCGTGGAGACGCTGCGGGTCAACGGCCTGGTCGGGTCGATGGGCAGGGTCGGTGCTGCTGGGGACAACGCGGCAATGGAATCCTTCTTCGCGCTGTTGCAGAAGAACGTGCTGAACCGGCGTCGCTGGCAGTCCTTCGACCAGCTCCGGCTCGCGATCGTGAGCTGGATCGAGCGGACCTATCACCGCCGTCGTAGGCAGGCCCGTCTCGGGAAGCTCACCCCTGTCGAGTTCGAGATGGTTCAATCAGTCCAGGCGGTTGCCGCCGCCTGATAGCTCGTGTCAAGCAAACTCATGGCAGACCCCCAGCACGAGACCAGGCCCGCGGACCGTCACCGGCCAATGCATAGAGGCATCTGACAGGGCGATCGTTCATCGACGCCAGATGGCCCAGGGCACCCCGCGACCCAGAACCGCCATCTAGTTGTTGTGGGTCATGAGGTTCTTGGCACGAGGCCCGGGCTGAGATGAGACGAGCGGGCCCCGCCCGGCAGGATGGAAGTTCCTCAACAACCCCTCCGCTGGAAAGAGCCCGCTCATGACCCACGCTAACGCACCCCTGACCCCCACCGGCCGTCTCAGGATGAAGCGTCCCGGGTTTCGTGCCGCTCCTATGTGGGGGTCAAGTCCCTGGAAGTGGTGTAACGACCTTCAAGGCATGAGAGTCAGGCCAGGGTCGGCATCACCTCCGCGCTCGCTCCGGTTGTCGAGGGGGTGTCCGGGTCCTGGTTAGAGCAGCGGGCCAACAACTCGAGTCCGAGATAGCGGCGGCCTTCGGCCCATTCATCGGTCTGTTCGGCCAGCACGGCCCCTACGAGCCGGATCACGGCGTCTCGGTTCGGGAAGATCCCTACCGCGTCCGTGCGTCGCCGGATCTCCCGGTTCAGCCGCTCGGCGGGGTTGTTCGACCAGATCTGGGACCACACGTCCCTCGGGAACGAGGTGAACGCGAGGATGTCCTCTCGTGCTGCATCGAGGTGCCCAGCCACCGCGGGCAGCCGATCGGTCACGTAGTCCAACAGGCGCTCGAACTGGGCCTGCACGGCCGGCCCGTCGGGCTGGTCGTACACGCTGTGCAGCATGGCCTTCACCGCCGGCCACATGCTCTTCGGGGTCACGGCCATCAGATTCGCCGCGTAATGGGTGCGGCAGCGTTGCCACACGGCCCCGGGCAGGTTCGCCGCCACGGCTTCCACGAGGCCGCGATGGGAGTCCGAGGTCACCAGTGCCACCCCGGCCAGCCCCCGGGCCACCAGGTCCGCGAAGAACTCGTTCCACCCCGCCCCGGACTCCGTGGTGGCCACCCTCAGCCCGAGGACCTCGCGGCGCCCGTCCGCGTTGACCCCGGTGGCGACCATGGCCACCGCGTTGACCACACGCCCGCCCTCACGCACCTTCATGGTCAGGGCGTCGGCGGCGAGGAACACGAACGGGCCGGCCTCGCCCAGCGGCCGGTGACGGAAAGCCTCGATGTGCTCGTCCAACTCCTGTGCCATCCGGCTGACCTGGGACTTCGAGAGCGAGTCGATGCCCAGCTGCCGTACGAGCTTGTCCATGCGCCGGGTCGAGACCCCGGCCAGGTAGCAGTCCGCGACCACGGTGATCAGTGCGGACTCGGCCCGTTTGCGGCGCTCGAGCAGCCATTCGGGGAAGTACGTGCCGGCCCGGAGTTTGGGGATGGCCACATCGATCGTGCCGGCGCGGGTGTCCAGGGGTCGGTGGCGGTAGCCGTTGCGCTGCGCTGTCCGATGTTCGGAGGGCTTGCCGTACTCGGCGCCGCAGACCGCGTCCGCGTCGGCGGAGAGCAGGGCGTTGATCACGGTCTGCAGCAGGTGGCGCAACAGATCGGGAGAGGCCTCCCCGAGAGCTTCGCGCAGAAGGCGTTCAGGGTCGACAATGTGTGGAGCGGTCATCGTGGTGATGTCCTTTCGAGAGTGCTGTGGAAGGTTCACTCGAAGGCTCCCACGGTGACCGCGTCCGTGAAGGGGACGGTGTTGGCGACCGGGGAGGGTTACACCACTATCAGGGACTCAACTCCATGAGGAGGGCGTAGGCCTTCGCGCAGCGCCCTCTGGCCACTCTCACCCCGTAGAGGTACCCGCCGATGAGCCAGGGTGTAGACGCGGAGGACGTCGCGCCGCCGCGGTGGCGGCGTGACATCGAGAGCGGGCAACGCAGGAACGGCGGGTGAGACGCCATCACGACACGGGGGCACGGTCACCCTTCCTTTCTCGACCGACGAAATCGAAGATCGCACGCATAAGGTAAGAGCATGATGAGTTCTCAGAAGGACACAGCCACCCTTAAGGTCCAGGATGTTCACCAGCTGCAGGCGATCGCCGAAGCTGCAGCGCGCATCGCCGAGCAGCTCGCTGGCGAAGGGGCCGCCGAAAGCGTGCGAGACGCTATCCGCGCGGTCGACGACCAGCTGGGTGACTACGCCGGCCATTGGGACGAGTACGCCGCAGTGAACGATTGGAGCTCAACCATCAAGGGTGGATTGGGGAACCACGTAAAGGCAGTCCCCGCGACAGATCTCTTCTGACGAATGGGCTGAGAGACGGTGGCACGCCGCCGAAGTAGCGGCGTCCGGTCACCGGCGCAATCGAAGGTTTGCGGCGGCTGCGCTCGCCCGCCTTACCCTCTCCGAGCGCCACTAACGGCGGGAGTGATGGGCGTGCCGACTACTGTCGTCCGCCGCCGAGGTCGACGAAGGCCTCGAACAACAGATCGGGCACTTTCTCACTGGCAAAGGACACGAGCTGTTCAAGGGGAACAGCAAGGGTGCTCTTATCGACGTCCAGGGTCGCCCTCCACGCCGCCGGGTGGTACCGCACCAGGTTCGACAGGCCATAGAGGACTAGCCACCATGTGACCAGCGGATCTTGCGCCGAGTCGTTCCCGCCGACGCCAGGAAGCACCTCCCCGTAGGGCGAACCAGAGGGGCCGTGCTCCGCGGAGACCACATCCAAAATGCTCCTCACCCACTGCGCCTGGGTGCCGGCCTTCCCATCACCGCTGACATCCCATGTGACCGTGATGGACGAGCTCCCGTGTGGGTAGCTCCACGGCTCGCTCACATGCCGTGGAGTACCCAGCTTGGCGAGTGCGGGGTACGGCCGGAGCCATTCGCGGATCTCCTCCACACCGGGTGCGGCACCTGTCCGGCGACCGACCCCCGGGTATCCCACATCTACTTGTTCATCCCGGGTGGTCAGGTGGGCTGGCACGGGCGAGAGGGTGAGTTCTCCTGTCGCAGGTGAGGTGTGGGGGTTCCTCTGCGCCCCGCTCTCACCGCCCTCGACCCGTAACCGATTCGTGTCGCCTGCAGGGGGAACCACAGTGAAGGCGAAGTAACCGAGGGCGCCGATCAGCCTCCCCAGCGAGACCGGCTCCTGGAGAAGAGGGGATTTGCGGATAGAGGCGACCTCCGTGGCCAGCCCTGCTCCATTTGGTGCGATCATGACCTCCCCCAAGTCCGCTTGTTCTCCATATGGGGGATCCACCATGTTGAAAGTGAGCCCGTGGCCTGCACTGGGCTTGACTGCGGCGGCGGCGCACAGCGCTTGTCCTGCCTGACCCAGACCATAGAAGAGTAGAAGTGGCCTCGTTTCCGGGCCGACCGAGGCTGCGGCCATCCAGAACTGTTCGGCCTGCTCTAGTCCCGCGCTGAACAGCTCGCCCCGGGCGCCCCTCTTAGCCAGCGGAGGGCGATTGGCCCGCAACGCACGCAGGGACGTAGGCCAGGCGTCTGAATGACCTCTCATTCAGAGGACACTACGTCATGCCCCGGGAGTCCGCCTGGGAGCGATTCAAGCGTTAGATCATGTCCCGCTGGCGGGATGACGACGCACAGGCCCGGACCTTTTCGCCTCCGAGCCGGGTCGGCGCAATCGAAGGTTTACACCGGGGATACCGTCGCCTCTAAGGGAAGCTCCCAGCGGTCACCCTGACTCGAAGCGGCGCAACGAGGTGTACAGCGTCTGCCGGCTCACCCCGAACGTGCGCGCCACCTCAGCCTTCGGGATCCCCATCTCGATCATCACCCGAGCCTGCTCCACGTCGGTGCCCGAGAGCTTCGGGGCCTGCACGTACTTGCCTCTCGCCTTGGCCAGGGCGATGCCCTCGGCCTGGCGCTCCTTGATCCTTCGACGCTCGAACTCAGCGAACGCCGCCAGAATGCCCAGCATCAGCCCGTCCACCGGAGAGGTGCCGGACTTGTCCACGGTGATCCGCTCGGACACGAATTGCACCGCGCACCCCTTACCCGTGAGCTCGTCCACGATGGCGTACAGGTCCCGCGTGTCCCGTCCCAGCCGGTCCATGGAGGCGACCTTCACCAGGTCTCCCTCCCGCACGTACTGCATCAGCTCCGCCAACCCGGTGCGCTTGGCGCGGGAGCTGCCCGAGATCTTGTCCTGGAAGATCCGGTCGCACTCCCCCACCGCCTCGAGTTGGCGATCCAGGTTCTGCTCCGCCGAGCTCACCCGCACGTACCCCACAGTCTGTCCAACCACGTCTCAGACCCTCCGACGCTTGTGTCCAACAGACCCGATTGGGACCGTCTCTGACGTGATGGTCTCGTGACCGGGCAGGGTGTGTAAAGGGGTATACCCGCTTGGACATTCCCACTGCGCCCGCCTCCCGCCACTGAAGTCTGGAGGAGACACCGCGAAGCCATTCGGATATAGAGCCGACCGCACATCCCTCGCCGGCGCGTAGTGTCTTCTGGAAGCCCGCGACGAAATGACTCCGATCAAGATCTTGTGGATAAAGACGTGGACAGAGCTACCGGATACCCCAAAATCTCGGGCCTGCGGCAGATTCCAGGCCGTCCTGACACGAGTCAGTGACCGGCAGTGAGAGCTCCCACTTAATGCGTCCGGGTTCCACGATAGAATTCCGTTAGAGCACCAAAGCCCTGGACCCTCCAGGGTGGAGGGCGCAGGGCTCGGTGTCTAGTTTGGCGGCTAGGCTTCGGACTCTACCGCCCTCACCGCCGCGCTCAGGATGGGTGACACCCGGTTAACGGGACACCTAGAACAGGAGTCGAGCCCATGGGCAAGACCGTTCACCGCAGTGCCAGCACGGGCCGGTTCGTGAAGACCTCCACGGCCAAGCGCAATCCGCGGACCACCACTACCGAGACGATCCCCTCACCCGGCGGAGCGACCCGTTCGGTGGGCCGTTCGGCCATCACGGGCCGCTTCGTCACCACTTCCACCGTCGCACGTCACCCCGGAACCACCATCACCCAGCAGGTGTCCCGATGAGCGCCCGGGTGAAGATCTCGGGAAATCTGGAGCGCGAGCTGCAGCGAGCCGTCCAGGACACGATGACCACGTTGGCCAAGGACTACCAGAGGATGCTCGATCAGTTGGGCCAGCAGTACGCCGGTGCGCCGGTGGAAGAGATCAAGGCGGTGCTGCGGACGCGGTGGTCCCGCATCAGCGGGACCATCAGTGATCCTGAGCTGAGCATCTATGCCCAGCACATCAGCGAAGGCACCCCGATCACGGTGCGCACTTCCTGACTCAACGCTGAACAGCGGGCCAGCCTCTGCAGAGGCTGGCCCGCTGTTCTCGTTGGAGCACAGGGTCGGCCCCTGCCCATGGGGAGCGCTGGCGCTTGTTGTCCAGGGCGACAAAATCGGTCGTTTGTGGCGGGCGTCCGGGATGCGACGGGGCTGTGGCTTCGTTCGCTTGGTGGCGGGGTTTTTGCAGCGCTCCGTGGCGGTCTTGTTGCCGCGATCACGCAGGACTGGCTGCAGGTAGGTGTCGCGGTCTGAACCGAGAGGGGTGCGCCCGGTCGGGGCCGTTTGGATCGCTGCCGCTACGTCAGAGTCCGAAGGCTCCGCCGCTGACGAGGATCACGATGCCGAGGCCGATGAGAACGATGGGGAAGAGGATGTTCTCCCAGCGTTCGAGCACTTCGGCGATCGGGGGGCGGGTGGCGACGAACTTTGCCAGGGCCACCAGGACCGCGACGAGCGCGAGGAAGACGATGCAGTAGGCGACTACTGCGAGAGGTTCCACGCTGAGGAAGACAGGGGTGTAGACGCCGATGTTGTCGCCGCCGTTGGCAAGGGTGACGCCTGCGACTGTCCACACGCCGACCTTCTTGCCGGCAACCTTGGCCTCGTCGTCATCGTCGTCATCGTCTCCGCGCCAGGCCTGCCATGCGGCCCAGAGGCCGAGGCCCAGAGGGATGAGGCCGAAGTACGGGATGGCTGCCGGGGGCAGGAATGCTCCGGCGCCGATGGTCACCAGGACCGCGGCACCGAGGATGCCGGCGAATCCGAGGTACTGGCCGGCCAGAATGCGGGCGGTAGTGCCGCGCTGGCCTGCCCCTCGCGCGAAGAAGAGGGAGAGCACGATGATGTCGTCGATGTTGGTCGCTGCGAACAGGCCCATCGCCTGCAAGACCGAGGTGAGGCTCATGCGCCCTCCCCAGCTGCGTCGCATCCGGGAAGCGAGCAGGCGGGATCGATGCACGGGGCGTCTTCGTCCACTGCCAGGGTGGCATCGACCAGTGCCGTCAGCGCCTGCGCCAGGTGCGAATCGGCGATCTCATATCGTGTCCGACGACCCTCGGGCTCGGAGACGACGATCCCGCAATCGCGCAGGCATGCCAGGTGGTTGGACACGTTCGGGCGTGTCAGGTCCAGATCTCGGGCCAGCTCCGCCGGGTAAGCGGGATGGTCGAGCAGGGTCAAGATGATCCGGGATCGAGTGGGGTCGGCCAGTGCACGACCCAGGCGGTTCATCACGTCGAGACGCGAAGCAATAGTCATCATGGACTGAACTATACAACGCGCACTGAATACTCGGTCACAGGCGTCAGCCCAGATCGCATGCCCGTAAGGGGATCCAGGACCGGGCCCCGAAGGCGGCGGCCAGCCCGGCCAGGTACAGGGCCAGGGCGAGGGCGGCGGTGGTGGCGGTCATGCGGGTCCCCTCGGGATCGTGCGCTGTGCTCCCCGACCCCGACGGGGTCAGTGGTGGGTGGGGTGTTCGTGATGGGCGTGGGCGGCGGGTTCGAGTTGGAAGGTGGAGTGGTCGACCCCGACGTCGAAGTGCTCGGCGACGCAGTGCTGGAGCTGGTCCAGGATCTGAGGGGCGTGCCCGTCGTGGAAGCAGGAGTCCTCCACGACGATGTGGGCGCTGAGCACGGGCACCCCGGTGGCGATCTGGGAGGCGTGCAGGTCGTGCACGGACACCACGTGCGGCAGCGCCTGGAGGTGAGTCCGCACTTCGGCCAGATCCAGGCCTCGGGGGGTGGATTCGAGCAGGATCCGGGTGGTCTCGCCCAGGATCTTCAGGGTGCGCGGGACGATGAGCACGGCGATGAGCATCCCGGCCACGGCATCGGCCCGGGTCCAGCCGGTGGCGGCGATGACCAGGGCGCTGGCGATCACCGCGACCGAGCCCAGCGCGTCGTTGAGGACCTCCAGGAACGCGGCGCGCATGTTCAGGTTGGCCCCGCGGCCGGAGCCGAGCACGGCCAGCGAGGCGAGGTTGCCGACCAGGCCCAGGATCCCGAAGGCCAGCAGGGGCCCGGAGGCGACCTCGGGTGGGGCGAACAGGCGCTGCAGGCCCTCGATGAAGGCGTAGGTGCCCACGGCCAGCAGGACCGCGGCCTGGGCCAGGGCGGCCAGCACCTCGGCCCGCAGGAACCCCCAGGTGCGCCGGGTGGTGGGCGGGCGGGCCATCAGGGTGGCCGCCAGCAGGGCCATCAACAGCCCGCCGGCGTCGGTGAGCATGTGCGCGGCGTCCACCAGCAGGGCCAGGCTGCCGGTGAGCACCGCGCCGACCACCTCGGCCAGCAGCACCGCCGTGGTGATGCCGAAGGCGATCGCCAGCCGCCCGCGGTGCCCCGTCGGGGCATGGTGGTGGGATCCCATGACCGGGACCTCCTTTCCGGGGGAAGCGGTAGGCGTCAGTGCCCGGCGTCGTGCGGGAGGGCGCCGGTCGCAGCGGGGCCGGAGTGCGGGCAGAGCTCGACGGCGTGCCCGGTGACCGTCAGCAGCCGTTCGGCGGCGGCCAACACCTCCAGCAGCTCGGGTTCGGCGGCCAGGGAGTACAGCGAGGCCCGGCCCACCGGCCGGGAGGACACCAGTCCGCAGCCGGTCAGGCAGGCCAGGTGCGCGCTGACCGTGGACTGGGCCAGCCCGAGGTGCTCGGTCAGCTCGCGCACCTTGTGCTCCCCGGTGGCCAGGTGGCGCAGGATCGCCAGCCGGGTGGGGTCGGAGAACCCGTGGAACAGGGCCGCGGCCGGCCCCAGGCCCGCCGTCGGGGACACCCCCGGCTCTTTAATCATCGTCATGTGACGATGATAGCGCCTGTTGTCGATAGTGACGAGGTGGTGCCCCCGGGCGCGGTCAGAGGCCGGTGAAGGCGGGCAGGAACTGGACGAAGACGGAGCCGGCGACGGCGACGTAGGCGACGGCGATGAGGGTCCCGGCCCAGCCGGTCGCGAACCGGACCACCCCGGGCGGGGCGGGGATCACGCCGTGGGCCAGGTTGCGGGCGGTGAGCAGGATGAACAGCGGGATCATGGCCGCCCAGACGATCATGCAGTACAGGCACAGGATGTAGATCTCGTACAGGGCCTGGAACCACAGCCAGGCCACGAACCCCATCCCCAGGGTGACCCCGGCCTGCAACCCGGCCCAGTACCCGCGGCCGGGCCGGGCCCCGGAGAGCACCACCATCGCGGTGGCGATCACCACGGCGAAGGCCACGATCCCGATCAGCGGGTTCGGGAAGCCGAACAGCTCGGACTGCCAGGTGCCCATCACCCGCCCGCAGGACACCCACGGGTTGATGTCACAGCTGGTGGTGTGACCGGGGTTCTCGTACAGGGCCAGGCGCTCGAGGACCAGGATCGCCGAGGCGACCCAGCCGACCACCCCGGTGACCAGCAGCACCACACCGAACGGGCGGTGCCGGGCAGCCACCGGCATCCCCGCCTCCTCGGAGGCCGGCCCGGTGTCGACCCGGTGCTCGATGGGATGGTCCGTGGGGATCGTGGGGGTGGTCATGGGCGATTCGGCGCCGGGGGCAGGCGTGCGCACGGGGCGGCTCAGTTGCTCGCGGCCGCGTCGACCTCGGCGCGGAACTGCTCGAGCGTGTTCAGCGTGAGCACCTGCCCGTCCAGGAAGAAGGTCGGGGTGCCCTGCACGCCCAGGGCGACCCCGTCGGCCACGTCGGCCTCGATGCGGGCGCGGGTGGCCGGGTCGGCCACCGCCTTGTCGTAGGCGGTCATGTCCAGGCCCAGGTCCTCGGCGTAGCCGCGGAACACCGGGCTGCGGTCCTGACCGGTGTGGCTCCACTGCTCCTGGGTGTCGAACATCTTCTGGTACATCGCCTCGTACGCCCCCTGCTGGGCGGCGGCCTCCACGGCCACGGCCGCGGTCATCGAGTTCGGGTGCCCCGGCAGCGGGAAGTACCGGTGCACGAAGGTCACCGTGTCGGCGTACTCGGCACGCAGTTCCTCCACGACCGGGTGGGCGGCCTTGCAGCCCTCGCACTCGAAGTCCAGGAACTCCACCAGCACGGCCTTCTCGTTCGGGGCCTGGGAGAGCACCCGGCTGTCGGGGCGCACCACCGGTGCGGCCTCCGAGGCCGCGGTCTGGCCGGTCCCGGAAGACGCGGCCTGGCCGGCCTGCGCCGGGGCAGCCTCCGGGGTGGACGGGGCCCGGGCGGCGAAAAAGGCCACCACCCCGGCCAGCACCAGGGCAGCCAGCACGACCCAGACGATGATCTTGGCCCGGCGCTGCCGGTTCGGGGCGGAGGCGGCCTTGGCCGGGGTGGGGTCGGTGGAAGTCACGATCGGTCCAATCCGTGGGGTCGGGAGTCAGGGGCAGGGCAGGGAGGGTTAGACGGGGGTGGTGAAGGTGCCGGCGAGGTTCTGCAGCTGGTAGATCCACAGGGTCCAGATCCCGGTGACCATCAGGACCCCGACCAGCACCAGCAGGATCCCGCCGATGATATTAAAGGCCCGGATGTGGCGGCGGACGAAGCCCAGGGTGCGGGTGACCCAGTCCAGGCCCATCGCCACCAGGACGAAGGGGATCCCCAGCCCGAGGCAGTAGAGGAAACCCAGCAGGGCCCCGCGCCAGGGGTCCCCGGTGGTGGTGCTCAACGCCAGCACGGCACTGAGGGTGGGCCCCATGCACGGAGTCCACCCCAGGCCGAAGACCACTCCGAGCAGCGGGGCCCCGACGATCCCGGTCTTGGGTTGGAAGGACATCCGCCGGGTGTTCTGCAAGAAGGGCAGCCAGCCAATGAGGACCAGGCCCATCAGGACCACGAACACCCCCAGGGCCCGGATCAGCGCGTCCTGCCATTGCAGCAGCCACCCGCCGATCACCCCGAAGGCGGCCCCGTAGAAAGTGAAGACCGCGGCGAAGCCCAGGATGAACAGTCCCACCCCAGTCATCACCCGGCGCCGATTGTCCGCCCGCCGCGGGTCGGCCAGCCCGGAGACATAGCCCAGGTAGCCGGGCACCAGTGGAAGGATGCACGGGGAGAGGAAGGACACCAGTCCGGCGATCGCGGCGAGCGGCATCGCGACCAGCAGCGCCCCGGACTGGACCATCTCGGCGAAGAACCCACCCAGACTCATGCCCGCCCTCCCCGACCCCGGTAGGGGCGATACGGGCAGGCGCGGCGGCAACGGGCAGTCACGGAGAGTCCTCACAGGGTCAACGGGTCGGGGCCAGCCGGTCCGGGCGAAACCCCCGCAAGACACTACAGCACAGGCTGTATAGTTCACCGTATGCTGACGATTGCGACACGGTTAGACGTGATGAACCGGCTGGGTCGGGCGATGGCCGACCCCACCCGGTCCCGTATCCTGCTGAACCTGCTGGAGGGCCCCGGGTACCCGGCCGAACTGGCCCAGGCCCTGGGGCTGACCCGATCGAACGTGTCCAACCACCTGGCTTGCCTGCGGGACTGCGGGATCGTGGCCGCCGAACACCAGGGCCGCCGCACCCGGTACGCGATCGTCGATGCGCACCTGGCCCGGGCGCTGAGCGCCCTGCTCGAGGTGACCCTCGCCGTGGATGCCTCCGCCCCCTGCCTGGACCCGGGCTGCCCGGTGCCCGGGTGCTGCGACACGGGGCAGGTGGCCTCATGAGTTCGGCCTGCGGCTGCGAGGCCCCGACCCCCGGTGCACCCGAGGAGCCCGAAGAGCACCGGCCGTGGTGGCGGGATGCGGCCATCCTGCTCCCGGTGCTCTCCGGGGTGGCGTTTATCGCCGGGCTGGTCCTGGAATGGTCGGGGGCCGGTTTGGTGGCCACGGTGGTGTTCTGGGTCGGGCTGGTGCTGGGCGCCTGGACCTTCGTGCCCGGGGCGCTGCGCGGGCTGTTCACCCGGGGCCGGCTCGGGATCGGGCTGCTGATGACGATCAGCGCCATCGGCGCGGTGATCCTGGGCTACATCGAGGAGGCCGCCGCCCTGGCGTTCTTGTACTCCATCGCCGAGGCCCTGGAAGACAAGGCCATGGACCGGGCCCGGGCCGGGCTGCGCGCCCTGCTCAAGCTCGTGCCCGAGACCGCGACCATCCGCCAGGGTGGGGCCACGGTGCAGGTCGAGGCCAAGGACCTGCATCCCGGGCAGGTGCTCGTGGTCCGGCCCGGGGAACGCATCGCCACCGACGGGATCGTGCGTACCGGGCGCAGTTCCCTGGACACCTCGGCGATCACCGGGGAGTCCATCCCGGTCGAGGTCGGCCCGGGAGACACCGTCTCGGCCGGGTCGATCAACACCTCCGGGGCCCTGGAGATCGACGCGACCGCCGCCGGCACCGACAACTCCCTGACCACTATCGTGCACCTGGTCGAACAGGCCCAGACCGAGAAGGGCGCCCGGGCCCGCCTGGCCGACCGGATCGCGAAGCCCCTGGTGCCCGGGGTGCTCGTCCTGGCCGTGCTGGTCGCGGCCCTGGGGTCCCTGTTCGGGGACCCGGAACTGTGGATCACCCGCGCCCTGGTGGTGCTGGTGGCCGCCTCCCCCTGCGCCTTGGCCATCGCGGTCCCGGTCACGGTGGTCTCCGCGATCGGCGCGGCCAGCCGGTTCGGGGTCGTCATCAAGTCCGGGGCCGCCTTCGAGCGCCTCGGCGGGATCCGCCACCTGGCCGTGGACAAGACCGGGACCCTGACCCGCAACCAGCCCACCGTCACCGCCGTGCTCACCACCCCCGGCCTCACCGAGGATCAGGTGCTGGGCTGGGCCGCCGCGCTGGAACAGCACAGCACCCACCCGCTGGCCGCGGCCATCATCGCCGCCGCCCCCGACGCACCCGGGGCCAAGGCCGTCACCGAGACCGCCGGGCACGGCATCACCGGCCGTATCGACGGGGCCACGATCACGGTCGGCAGCCCCCGCTGGCTCGACCCCGGGCCCCTGGCCGCCCAGGTCCAGCAGCTGGAGGACCAGGGCATGACCGTGGTCATCATCCACCGCGACGGGACGGTCGCCGGAGCGATCGGGGTCCGTGACGAACTGCGCCCCGAGGTCCCCGCCGTCGTGACCACCCTGACCGGCCAGGGCATCGGCCTGACGATGCTCACCGGGGACAACGCCCGCACCGCCCGGGCGATCGCTGCCCAGGCCGGCATCGGCGACGTTCGCGCCGAGCTGCGCCCCGAGGACAAGGCCGCCGCCGTCGGTCAGCTGACCGGCACCCGGCCCACCGCGATGATCGGGGACGGCATCAACGACGCCCCCGCCCTGGCCGCCGCCGAGGTCGGCATCGCCATGGGCGCCACCGGCTCGGACGCGGCCATCGAGTCCGCGGACGTGGCCTTCACCGGTCACGATCTGCGCCTGATCCCCCAGGCCTTGGCCCACGCCCGCCGCGGCCGGGCCATCATGAACCAGAACATCGTCCTGTCGCTGCTGATCATCGGAGTGCTGCTGCCGTTGGCCATCACCGGCATGCTCGGCCTGGCCGCCGTGGTCCTGGTGCACGAGGTCGCCGAGGTCATCGTCATCGGCAACGGCCTGCGTGCGGCCACCACCCGACGCACCGCCCTGGCATCCCTCACCGACCGGCAGGCCCAACGCTCCACCGTGGGATGAGCTCCCACCGTGCCTGCGGGGTAGATGCTCCGCAGGCACGGTGAGACCCGGCCTGCCCGCGCCGTCCGGTACCTTCCAGTGACTGCGTAGGTCGTGCGGAGGTCGGTCAATCCACTGAGGCGCCGGGAAACGGGCGCACCGCGAAAGGACACGAATGAACCATCGGCGCAGGTACCCCCTGGTGCTCTTGACCGTTGCGATCGGGGCCGGCGTAGTGGTCCTGGACCAGGGGACCAAGTGGTGGGCGGAGAACAGCCTGTCCACGGGTGAGCGAGTCCCGGTCTTGGGTGACCTGCTCGGGCTTCAGTTGGCCTACAACCCCGGGGCGGCGTTCTCGTTGGGGGCCACCTCGACCTGGATCTTCACCGTCATCTCGGCGGTGGCGGTCGCCGCGGCGATCTGGTTCTCCCTCCGGGTCCGCACCGTGTCCTGGGCCCTTCTGGTCGGGTGCCTCGGCGGCGCGGTGACCTCCCACCTGGGCGACCGGCTCCTGCGCCCCCCGTCGTTCGGGCAAGGCCACGTGGTGGACTTCCTCGCATACGGGAACTGGTTCATCGGCAACGTCGCGGACATCTTCATCGTCGGCGGCGCAGCGGCCGCGGTCCTGCTGACCGCCACGAGCCCCGACCGGGACACCGCCGACACCCCGCAGTAAACGCCACCCGGACAACCCTGCCGCCTGCAGTGGCTGCAACCCCACGGCGCCAGCCCGCCGGCACCGGACGAGAGAACACGCTGGTCTTGGCGGGGGTGAGGCCGGTGTGACAGGTTGGTGGCATGCCTGGTGCGACGCCGATCGGCGATGAAGCAGAAGTGCCGACCCTGGGAGCGGTAGACCATCTCCGCGTTCTGACCCGGGTGCTCCTGGGCCCGGTGGTCAAGGGGCCGATCGTGCGCAGACCGGCAGCCGTCGGCCTGGCCGAACGCCTCGATGCCGATGCCGCCGGCGTCGCCGAAATGCAGCGCCTACGGTCCCGCTACGGCGCCGGCCCGGTCCAGCTGCGGATCCCCGGCCGCCGGATCGCGCTACTGCTGGATCCCGCTGATGTGCGCCGTGTTCTCAACGACAGCCCCACCCCCTTCTCGCCGGCCACGCTAGAAAAGCGCGGGGCGCTGAACCACTTCGAGCCGGCCGGCTCCCTCGTCTCGACCCCGCAGCAACGGCTCTCACGCCGACCGTTCAACGAGCAGATCCTAGAAACCCCGCGCCCCGTCCACAGTCATGCCGAGGCGATGAAGGCTGTCATCACCGAAGAGGTCTCCACGCTGGGCGGCCACGTGGACTTCACCGGCACCCTGGACTGGGAGTCCTTCGCGGTGATGTGGGCGCGCATGGTCCGGCGCATCGTGCTCGGCGCCAGCGCCCGCGACGACGACCAGGTCACCGACGACCTGCGCCGGTTGCGCGCCCGCGGCAACTTCTCCTACCTCATGCCGCAGAACCGCCGCCTGCGCGAGCGGTTCCTGCGCCGACTGCAGCACTACATCGAACTGGCCGAGCCCGGCAGTCTGGCCGCCCTGGTCGCGCAGACCCCGGCCCCCGACGAGGCCGTCCCCCACCAGCAGGTCCCGCAGTGGCTCTTCGCCTTCGACGCCGAGGCCTGGGCCACATTCCGGGCCCTGGCCCTGCTCACCAATCATCCAGGCGCCACCGGGACGGCACGCTCGGAGGTGGCCCACGCTCCCGATCTGCCGTTCCTGCGCGCCACCGTGCTGGAGTCCCTGCGGCTGTGGCCCACCACCCCCCTGATCCTGCGCGATAGCACCGCGACGACGCACTGGCGCAACGGGACCCTGCCGCCGGACACCGCGCTGGTCATCTACGCCCCGTTCTTCCACCGCGACGACCAGACCCTGCCCCAAGCCCACCGCTTCAGCCCCGAGCTGTGGCTTCAGGAGCGCGATGACAATGCCTGGCCGCTGGTGCCCTTCAGTGCCGGCCCCGGCATGTGCCCGGGCCGCAACGTGGTGCTGCTGACCTCGTCCCTGGTGCTGGGTGAATTGCTGCGCCAACACGACTTCACGGCCCAGGAACCGCTGGACACCGGCCAGCTGCCCGGCACGCTGAGCCCGTTCTCCTCGCACTTCACCGTGCGCCACGACTGAACTGGCACGTCGTCGAATCCCACCGCCCAGTGCCGGCGCCTGTGGTTCTTCGTCGGGCTTCAGTTCATCCCGTGAGAAGAACAAGGGCCGGCAGATCCGCTGCGGCGATCTGCCCGACCAGCGCCATCGAGTCGCGCGCCGCGGGTTCCTCCCGGCGGCGGGCCGACACGACGGGTCACCCGGCGGGAACCGGCACCGGCCGCCTTTGCGTTCCCCCTTCACCGACCGCAGGCCCGGCCGCCGGGGAAACACGCAGAGTGGACACCACCTCGTACCCCATGAGAGCGGCCGCCTCCAGGTCGGATTCGGCGGGGTGACCAGGGCGGGGTGTGCACGGGCTGCGCAGTTGCCAACGGCTTCGACAGTTACGGCCGGTCACGGAAGCGGGATGACCGCGCGGAACTTGCCACCCGGTGTGGGCTGTGGCGGCCCGTCGCCGCGGGCCACGGTGACGTGGCCGAGCCCGTGGTCCACCAGCAGGCGCCGGATCTCGGTGTGCACCGCTTGCCAGAGGCGTTCCGGGTCGGTTCCGGCCGAGAACTGCATCCGGACCTCGAGGTGTGTGGGGGCGGTGTGCACCAGTTGGACCAGCTCCACGCCGGGAACGCGGTCGACCCAGGCGGTCACGGTCAATGACGTGAGCACCACCGGCTCGCCGGCGGGAGTGTGGAAGGTGAGCAGGTCGGCGGTGCGGCCCCGCACCCGGATGGCGGGCAGCGGGTCCCCACACGGACAGGGATCGGGCCGGACGAAGACGGCGTCGCCGAGGTCGTAGCGCAGGATCGGCTGGACCTTGTTGGCGAGGTTGCTGAGCAAGGTGGTGTGCGAGGGTTGGCCGGGTGGGACCGGGCGGTGATCGGCGTCGACCGATTCCAGAAGCACCCAGTCGCTGTTGACGTGGAGCCACCCGTGCTGGCAGCTGTAGGTGAGGAAGGGGCACTCGGTGGCGGCGTAGCCCTGGCGGACCTTGGCGTTGAACGTCGCGGCGATCCTGTCGTACTCCCCCTCCGGCAGGGCCTCGGCGGAGAGCACGACCAGAGCCGGGTTGATGTGCAGACGGCCGGCGCGCTGCTCGGCGGCCAGTAGCGCGCCCATCGTGGCGTATGGGGCGAGGATGGCCGGGCGGAAGTCGTTGAGCCCGGCGACCAGCTGCGCCATGGGGGTGTGCACGCCGAACACCCCGATCCGGTCGCTGCCCCACCGGTTCTTGCGCAGCGCGGCGGCCGCGGCGGCGGAGGCGTAGTGGCCCCCGGTGGCGTTGACCATGGCGATGCGCCCGCCGCGGGCGAGCATCCGGAGCACATCGGCGGGAGTGAGCCACGTACCGAGTAACCGCGCCAACAGGGCGGTGGTCACCGCGAGGGACCGCTCGTCCCACAGGAAGATGCCCCGGGTGCCCGTGGTTCCGGAGGTGGTTCCCACCGTGTAGCGGCCGAGGAACTTCTCGCCCACCAGGGCAGGGTCCTCGACGAACGCCCGCGCGGCGGACAGGGTGACGGCCCGATCGGTCACCCAGTCATCGAAGTGGCGCATCAGCTCGGCCTTGCCCGTGACCGGCAACAGCACCGGATCCGTGAGCTGCTCGGGTAGGTGCTGGTAGAGCCGGCGATAGAAGGGCGACCGGGCACGGGCGAAGGAGACCATCTCGACAAGGCGCTCGTGCCGGCGCCGGTCGAGCCCCGCCCTGCCCTGGCGGTGGGCGGCGCGAGCATCGCACAGCAACCACAGGCGGCTTTCCGTCATGAACACTCCTTAGCGCTTTCATCAGCGGGACTCCGGTACGGGATCGCCGACCTCAGCCCCGCAGTCCGCGACCAGCGCGGGGAGGTCCAGAGTGAGCGCGAGGACGGCACACCACCAAGCGCGCCCGGCGGACCCCACCGCCACGGACGAAGGCGTTCCCAGCATGGCCTGTCCCCAACGCACCTGGCGGTCCTGGCCTTCCCCCCGATGGGGAGGCCGGATAGTGTCGGGGGCCCCGGCCCTGCAGATCGCCCATGCTGGAGATTGCCCATGCCCAAGATGTCCGGAATCGAAACGGCATTCTGCCGCAGTGCCCTCTGGGGACGTTTCGCCCGCGACATCATCGTGCCCTGGAGCCTTGGAGGGCAAGACCTCGGCGGCGACGTGCTCGAGCTTGGTGCTGGCAGCGGCCAGATGGCAGCAGCCCTGCTGCAGCGGTCCCCGGGGATGCGATTGACGCTGACCGACATCGATGAACGCATGGTCGCCACGGCACGCAGACGCTTCCCGACAAGCCCACGCCTGACGGTACAGCAGGCGGATTCCACGGCCCTTCCCTTCGCGGAATCTTCGTTCGACGTTGTGCTCAGCTTCCTGATGCTGCATCACGTGGTGAACTGGAAGGCGGCGGTAGCGGAAGCCGCTCGGGTGCTCAAGCCAGGGGGCATGCTGATCGGCTATGACCTGACGGCCTGGTCAAGCCCCTCGTGATGGTGTAGCGGTCTGATCCTTCATGGGGGTCAGGCGCTGAGGCCGAGGGTGAGTTCGGTGTCGGGGTCCACCTCGTCTCCGGTGTTGGTCACGGTGGTGAGCCTGCAGCGGGCCAGGACTTCGAGACCGAGGTAGCGTCGACCCTCGGCCCATTCATCGGTCTGCTCGGCCAGCACCGCACCCACTAGCCTGACGATGGCCGCCCGGTTGGGGAAGATGCCCACCGCGTCGGTGCGACGGCGGATCTCCCGGTTGAGCCGCTCGGCCGGGTTGTTCGACCAGACCTGCGTCCAGACGTCCTTCGGGAACGTGGTGAAGGCCAGGATGTCCGCCCGGGCGGCGTCGAGGTGCTCAGCCACGGTGGGCAGCTTCCCGCTCACGTAGTCCAGGAGCCGGTCGAACTGCGCGTGCACGCTGGCCGCATCGGGCTGGTCATAGACCGAGTGCAGCATGGCTTTCACGGCCGGCCACATGTTCTTCGGGGTGATGCCCATCAGGTTCGCCGCGTAATGGGTGCGGCAGCGCTGCCACGTCGCTCCGGGCAGGTTCGCCGCGATGGCGTCCTTGAGTCCGGTGTGGGCGTCAGAAGTGACCAACCGGACCCCGGCCAGGCCGCGGGCGACCAGGTCGGCGAAGAACTCGTTCCACGCCGCCCCGGTCTCCGAGGTGGCGACCCGCAGGCCCAGGACCTCGCGGTGGCCGTCAGCGTTGACCCCGGTGGCCAGCAGCACCACGGCGTTGACCACGCGCCCGCCCTCGCGGACCTTCATGCTCAGCGCATCGGCGGCCACGAACGTGAACGGGCCGGCCACCCCGAGCGGGCGGTGGCGGAAGGCCTCGACCTGCTCGTCGAGCTCGGTGGCCATCCGGGAGACTTGGGACTTGGACAGGGCGTTGACGCCCAGAGTCTTGACCAGCTTGTCCATCCGTCGGGTCGAGACCCCGGCGAGGTAGCAGTCAGCGACCACGGTGATCAGCGCCGACTCCGCTCTCTTCCTGCGTTCAAGTAGCCAGTCCGGGAAGTACGTGCCCGATCTGAGCTTGGGGATGGCCACGTCCAGGGTGCCGACCCGGGTGTCCAGGTCCCGGTGGCGGTACCCGTTCCGCTGAGCAGTGCGCGAGGAGCTGGGCTTGCCCCATTCGGCACCGACCACCGCGTCGGCATCCGCGGACAGCAAGGTGTTGATCATGGTCTGCAGCAGATGGCGCATCATGTCCGGGGACGCTTCAGACAGGGCTTCTCCGAGCAGGCCGGCAGGGTCGAGAATATGAGGAGCGGTCATCGTGATGACTCCATTCGAGGATTCTGTGGAAGGTTGACTCGACGGATCACACGGTGGCCGCGACCACGTCTGAGACGACACGCCCGACCACCGGGCGCTACACCACTATGCGGGACTCAACTGACGGCCTCCCCAACCGCCACATTGCTTCACCTGGTCGATCGATCACCTCACCAGCTCGTGGCCCCTGCCGACCTGGCTGCCACCGCGCGACATGTAGGCCTCGACGTCTCCATCCGTACCGGTTGGGCCGGCCACGTCATGCGATTCCTCGCCCACAAGCACTAACCCCTACCGAGACTCGACAAGGCCAGCGGCGCCGCTTGGTGCCGAAGTCCAGGGAACACCCCTGCGACACCGGGTTGACGAACCTGGACTTCCTCGGGCCGGGCTTCTGCGCCATGGCCGCGGCGCTCGGTCCGCGGCCGAGCGTTCAGCGCTGCGGCCGGTCCGGATCCGCCTCCCGGCAGGGCTGGGCCTCACCGGTATGGTTCGCCGCTGCCCTACCCGGGGAGGCCGGCGTAGGAGTGCAGGCCCGGGAAGTAGATGTTGACGATGGTGAAAGTTGAGTCCCGCATAGTGGTGTAGCGCCCGGTGGTCGGGCACGTCGTTCCAGACGTGGACGCGGCCACCGTGTGATCCTTCGAGTCAACCTCTCACAGAATCCTCGAATGGAGTCATCACGATGACCGCTCCTCATATTGTCGACCCTGCCGGCCTGCTGGGCGAAGCCCTGTCCGAGGCCTCCCCGGACATGATGCGCCACCTGCTGCAGACGATGATCAACACCCTGCTCTGCGCTGACGCCGATGCGGTGGTCGGCGCCGAATGGGGCAAACCCTCCCGTGACCGCACGGCCCAGCGCAATGGGTACCGGCACCGGGACCTGGACACCCGGGTCGGCACCGTGGACGTGGCCATCCCGAAGCTGCGCTCGGGCACCTACTTCCCGGAATGGCTGCTCGAGCGGCGCAAGCGGGCCGAATCGGCGCTGATCACCGTGGTCGCAGACTGCTACCTGGCCGGTGTCTCTACCCGGCGGATGGACAAGCTGGTCAAGACCTTGGGCATCAATGCCCTGTCGAAGTCCCAGGTGTCCCGGATGGCCGCGGACCTCGATGAGCAGGTGGAGGCCTTCCGCCACCGGCCGCTCGGGGAGGCGGGACCGTTCACGTTCGTTGCCGCGGACGCGTTGACGATGAAGGTGCGTGAGGGCGGGCGTGTGGTCAACGCGGTGGTGCTCATCGCCACCGGGGTCAACGGCGACGGCCACCGCGAAGTGTTGGGCCTGCGGGTGGCCACCAGCGAGACCGGGGCGGCGTGGAACGAGTTCTTCGCCGACTTGGTCGCCCGGGGCCTGGCCGGGGTCCGGCTGGTCACCTCTGATGCCCACCCCGGGCTCAAGGACGCCATCGCCGCGAACCTGCCCGGTGCGGTGTGGCAACGCTGCCGCACCCACTACGCGGCGAACCTGATGGGCATCACCCCGAAGAGCATGTGGCCGGCGGTGAAGGCCATGCTCCACTCGGTCTACGACCAGCCCGATGCCGCCAGCGTCAACGCCCAGTTCGACCGGCTGCTGGACTACGTGAGCGAGAAACTGCCGGTGGTGGCCGAGCACCTCGATGCTGCCCGGGCCGACATCCTGGCGTTCACCACATTCCCCAAGGACGTCTGGACCCAGATCTGGTCGAACAACCCGGCCGAGCGGCTCAACCGCGAGATCCGCCGCCGCACCGACGCGGCGGGCATCTTCCCCAACCGGGCGGCCATCGTACGACTGGTGGGCGCGGTGCTGGCCGAGCAGACAGACGAGTGGGCCGAGGGCCGTCGCTACCTCGGCCTGGAGGTCCTGGCCCGCTGCCGACTCACCACCGTCAGCAACACGGGAAGCGAGGTGAACCCCGACACCGCGCCCGCCCTCGAGTTCAGCGCCTGACAACCCCAACGAAGGAATCAGCCGCTACACCACTTCATGGGGCTTGACCGGTCTGGCGACCCGGTATGACAAGTACGCGATCATCTACAGGGCCGCTGTGGTCCTGAATGCTGTGCTCGCATGGTCAAAACGATTGTCAGACATGCCCTAGTGCCAGGCGGCAGGGAACTGCACGCCTGGTATCAGCACCCAATGGTGATAGCTCGATCGCCCACGCACCCGATGCGTGCGCCCCGATGCGCGCACGCGAGGGTAGCGAACCGGCGCCCACTGCACAGCCGGCCGCGCTCATCCGTGCAATGGGGCAGGTCGCTGTTGGCGGTCGACGCTCCACGCCTATTCCCAGCCCCCTGGATGCAGCGGATCGCGGCGCAGAAGCCCGGGTGGCGGCGTGCGCGGGGGGCCGACCCAACGCCATGGCGGGACGACCCACCGCGTCCACGTGCCAGAGGCACCCAAACCGACCCACACATAGGTGCCTCGACTACCCGAGCAGACGCCGTTGTACCCACCATCTCGCTCCGCCTCGGCCGACCCCTAAAGACCGATAAAGGTCCACCTTCCAGTTCGCGGAAACTAGCACCCTCAACAAGGCAGTTTTGCCACCTGGATTCCGGTGCACCCTCTGCTCCAGCTCCGGCCCCCTCCCCGGATGCAGAGTTAACTACCATGCAACTGTGGTACCCGACGCCACGCACGTATGGTTTTGATTATTGGCTGTTTAGCGCTAGTTAGTTGACTTGTTCGGGACTAGGTAATGAGGACCGACGAGGCCAATATGAACCTTCTTAGTCGCCCCGTTAGTGTCATCATAGAAGTAGACCCGTGGCGCAAGGTTGCCGCCTCCCTCGGAGATTTTAAGATGCGCGAGCATGGTGATCTCGCCGGATGAATCGACAGCCGGATCCACCTTGAAGTCACGAGTCCCCTTGAACTTCCCGCTCGTCTGCACCCCTTCACTCTCGGTCATGGACAGCTTCTTGCTAGTAGCCGGCCAGCCGAGCACCGGCCCCGAGGCACACCACTCCCAAAAGCCGCCCTTATCCCAGCCCGACGCCCGATCCTGTGCGTACGCAGCGAGGGCACGAAATCCGCGCCAAGCCTTATTGCCCCAGTTGTACGCTTCGGGCGCGGTGTCAATATCCTCCAAATGGCGCACCGCGGAGTCCGGGAGGACGAGCCAGTCTGCAAGGTACATCTGGGCCGCGAGTACGGCCTCTGACGTGTCCTGCACAAGGTCTGGGACCGAGGCCACGTCCTCGTGCTGGGCGCCCCACAATAGAGAGGCGAGCCCACGCTCGATCAGCGCTTCCTTGAGTCGTGAAAGATGGCCGTTGGCACTGGCGAGCTCCCTCTCCACGGAGCTCTGCTCGTCGAGGGCCACCTCACGCTCAAAATCCCAGTCTTCCCGCGCCTTTATCAGGTCCTTCACCGGGATCATCCCGTCGAGTGCGTCCGACGGCAGACCACTCTGACCTCCAAAGATGTGGAACACATTCGGTATTCGTCGCCGCGTCGAGAGCTGAGCAACCGAGTAGACGATGCGGTCTACGGTGAATCGCGGACGATCTTCGAGGCGGGAGCGCTGGTAGTAGCGGTGCCGCCACCCCTCAGCATCCCGGGTCACCACACCAGGCGAATACACACGTATCCCGCCATCCCAGACCGCAAGAGAACCGAATTCGCGCCGAAACTCAGAGACTGCAGCCAAATCAAGGGTAAGGACGATGGCAACACCCTCCGCGCGGGCCGCGATTCTCTTAGCCGCACGGAGCCAATCACCATCGTGATCTCCACTCGGTTCGGTACAGACGATGATCGGCAGCGTGCGGGAGGGATTCGACAGCATTTCCGCCAGGATGTCGATGGCGTTTGCAGGAAGCGAGAGCGGCTCCACCTGAAGTTGACTGCCGCCTAGCCGCGGCTTGTCGACGGCACTCAAAAGATCATGCACGACCTTCGGCCTACCAACAGAGACTCGGCGGGCGAGGTCATCGGAGGACATGCTCAGCTCGACCAGTGTATGGACACCCTCGTCATCAGCAACGACCCGGATCACCGTGGACCACTCGGTGGGGTCCCCCGCGACCTGATCGATGACAGTGGCCTCGAAAGCGTTGGGTCCGACAACTCGGACTGAGATCCGCCGGTGCCGCCCCTGGGACACGTCAAGCTCGCTGTGTCCCTCAACCAGTGGCGCCGGTTCTTCCGTCTCCTGAGTCCAGCGCGCCACGCAGATCTTCAAGTCTTCGACGAGAGATATTGGGTCCGGGCGCGATGCGTCCGACCATACCGCTCTGTACAGAATGCTCATCCGGCAATACCCCCACGCTCTCACGAGAGCACCAGACCGGCCTCTCCTGGGTCTATCCCCCCAACCTTACCGTCGTCCACCGGCGTTAGATGTCGGCCGCCTTGAGGCAGGATGGTCGCACGTCAGTGCTGCGCGGCACGCTTCTCACCTACGTCCGAGACCTCACGAGCCCCTCTTCACCGAGCTCGTTCTCCAAATGGTCCTAGGTGTATCCAGCCACCGCATTGGCGGCACTCACTCAGTCGGCGTCTTGTCCCCCAGGGAGCGGCACGATCCCGTCAAGTGCGTTACTCATGCCTACACCGACGTCCACAAGACCAGCCGTAACGCTCATTCCCAATCGTGCCCATTTACGGATGTCTGCCACCCCACCTCGAGGCCCGGAGTCGCGCTCGGCACTGTCAGCCGGAGCCCCGGAGCTAGGGGCGTGGAGGACGTCATCATCAGCTCTGCGGTAACCCCAGTCGATGTCCGACGGGAGGCAAGCCCCACAGGATTCGATAGAGCGATCTCCTCCCCGTCGCCGTTAAAGACCCGGGCACGCACATACTTCACACCCGCCTCCGGCCGCTCGAGGGCGTGCTGTTCACAGGTTGTCGCCGCCCATGCAGTGAAGTCGTCCTCGTCGTAGTCCAGGTTGAACGCTGGCCGGTCCCCGTACGCCTCCGGCTCTTTGTGCTGACCGATCTTCGCGCAGCCAGCCTCATCCACCATGCGACGCAGACGCGCGGTGAGCATCTCCACGTGCGGGTGCCACATCATCATCGGGCCCAGCCCCGGAGCCTGTTCCTCCCAGACCTTGTACTCCATGCACATCGCCGCATACAGCTCGGCCGTCAGGTCCGAGTGCTTGTACCAGCAGGGCGGCACTACCGAGGTCACCAGCCGGTACTCGGCCACGAACCAGTCGACCCACCGGCGCAGCGTGTTCCACGCCTCCCATTGGTGCTCAGCCTCGATCTCCCGCCACCGCGTGCCCATCCACACCGGCGGACCCTCGCCCGCGAGTTCCGCGGCGATCTCCGGGTCGACGTAGGGCAGCGGAGTCCCCGTCTGTCCGTCGTCATCGGCGGCCGCCGGCGCCTCCCAGTCCGTGAGCTCGTCGTCTTCAACCCAGGGTGATGTCATCAGTTCCGTCCTTCCCTCGTGTACCGGCGTGCTGGCCCGCCCAGCAGCCTCTCGAGCCGGGCGAACAGCTCCTCAACGGCCTCGCGCCCGCCTGCCCCGGTCGAGCACATGTAGCGATGTGCGGCGTCTTCGCAGGTCCCGCACAACCACACCCCGATTCCGCCGGCGGCACGACACTCGGCGCGGTCCAGGTGCCGTCCATCGGTGCAGTGCCACCTCGTGGAGACGGTCCGCTGGCAGACATGGCACCGTGCACCCCCGTCGTCGCTCATGCCTGACTCTGCCGGACCATCCTCGCCACGATCACGATCGTCGCCCGCCTGCGGTCCCATCCAAAGAACTCCTTCTTGCCGTCCATGATCTGATGCAGCCGCTGGTGATGGTCCCGGCACAACGGCATCAGGTCGTTGTGCGCTTCGCGGGCCTGCCACCGGCCCTCCTCGTCCTGGCCCACGCCCTTGTACGAGACGTGGTGCAGGTCCAGGGTCCCGGCCCGGGTCAGCGTGATCCCGCAGACCTGGCAGGCCGGCTCTTGGCCGGCCTGCCGGCAGTCTGCGAACCACCGCACCCGCCTGTACCCCCATGCCTGGGACCGCAGGTACCGCTTGTACTCGGCCGAGCCGGTGCGGTGCAGCCCGAACCTGCCCATGCCCTCACCGCACCGGGATCGCCGGGGCCGTCTCTGGCACCGGGTCCAACGCCGCCACGGAGTCCTCGGCCCGGTCCGCGTCGGTCGGTGTCGAGGGAGCCGGGTCCTTGGACTCCAGCTCGGCCAGCAGCGCCTTCGAGTACCGCCCCGCGGCCTCTTTGATCTGCTTGCCGTCCTTGCGGTCCCACCAACGGGTCATCTGCATCAGGATCGGCCGGCCGTTACGGTTCAGCAGAACTCCCCACCCGAACGGCAGCCGACGCAGCTCCGCGACCGAGACCACCTCGGTGTCGTGGATCTGCTCGGAGACCGAGGTGTGGTCCTTGCCGCGAGACTTCGAGGTCCGCATGATCTTGCGCTGGCCGGCCAGCTTGGCGAACTGCTCCAGGTCGGACACGTTCGAGGCGCCCCCGAGCTGGACCTTCACCGTGGCCGCGTCGAACAGCGCCTGGGCCTGCTGCTCGCCCCATTCGTTGCGGGCCTGGGCCATCGACTGGAACACCGCGAACGGGGAGATGCCCACGCCGCCGCCGTCCGCCATGAGCTGGGTCAGCCCAGGCCAGGCACCGGAGATGTTCGCAATCTCATCAAGCACAAGGGACAGCGGAGGGTCCAGCCGGTTCCCGGGCGACTTCGCCGCCAGCTCGCGCGCCCGCTCGGTGATCGCATCCATCATCGCGATCAGGAACGGCCCCGCCGACGAGCCGCCGGTCTTGGTGCCCACGATGTAGAGCGTCCCGCACTCGGTGAGGAACTTGTCGATGTCCAGGGTCTCCTCGAACCGGTTGGGTCGCAGCACGTCGCGGACCTCGGGCACCGACAGCCCCTTGACCGCACCCTCGACGCCGAACCACTTGGACTGGAGCAGCTTCGGGTCGCCCTCGATGATGCCCTTGAGCACCAGGTTCCAGTTCAGCGCGGCCTTGGGATGCTCGGTGAGGATCTTCACGGCCTCCTTGGCCTCGGCCGGGTTGTTGCCCCACCGCATCAGATCATCCACGGTGCGCTCACCCAGCGCCGCGGCGTGCAGCAGGCACTCCATGATCGTGATCGCCGGGGCCTGCCACTCCGCGTTCGAGCTGGAGGACCCCAGGCCGGAGGCACCGATCAGCGACGCCGCCCGCTGATTCGCCACACGCGGCTCTTCACAGCCCGTGATCGGGGACCACTTCAGCGTGGAGGGCTGACCGGTCAGTCCCTGCGGGTCGAACAGGGCCACCGGCCCCTTCTTCTTGCGCAGCTCGGCCGTGGCCCCCAGGTTGTCCGCGCGAGAGCTGGTCGTGATGACCGGGCCGGGCGCGTCCAGGATCGCGCCGATCAGCAGGTGCACGCCCTTGCCCGAGCGCGGCGGGCCGATCAGCACCACTGACTCCTCGTAGGACGCGAACACGTCCACGCCCTCGGCCTTGCCCAGGCGCATGGCCCCGTCCGTGATGGCCGGCTTCTTGATCGAGGGCCGGACCTTCTTCACCCGGGACAGCACCGACTTGCGGCCCACCGTCTTGGTGATCTCCGCAGACCGGGCCAGGCCCTCGCGCTCGCGCAGCTCCTTGATGAACTTCTTGTCCGACTGCTGATACCGGCTCCACGCCGTCACCGCCACGCCGATCAGCACGAGGGCCAGCACCCCCAGACCGATCAGCCAGCCGATGACCCCGCCGGTGGTCGCCGTGCACCCCTGCGCGGTGGCCCCGAACGCCGCCGGGTCGTGCTCGCCCACGAGGAAGCCCAGCGGCGCGAACAGCGAGTCCGGCTTCGTCGCTGCCCCACAGTGGATACGCCCGGCCAGGAACCCGGCCAGCAGGTACGCCCCGTAGAGCAGCACGGCCGGACCGATGAGCCAGATCAGTGCCGTCTCGGCCGGGTTGTCCCCTTCCAGGACCGAGTTGTTGCCACGTTCACGTCGCATCAGGCCACCGCCTCCTTCGCCTTGTCCATGCGCTCGTCCGTGTCGAACAGCGGCAGCTCGGCCCGCGTGAGCACGTTCTGCACCTCGAACGAGGAATCCCCCAACCGCCACAGGCCCGTGCCCTTGGGCAGGGACCGCACCAGGGACCGCTCCCGGTCGGACAGTTCCATCTCCGACGTCGTGATCTTCAGCGCGGACCGGTCCTGCCGGTAGATCACCTTCACGTCCGCGTCGGCCAGCAGGGACCGGGCCATCGCGGCCATCTTCGAGCTCTGATCACCAGCCATGTCCAGGTCAGCGATCTTGTGCAGCACGAGCACGTTGAAGATGCCGTACGCGCGGCTGAGCTTCCACTGCTCGACCATGCGCCGCAGGTCGGCCTCGGAGCTGATGTTGTCCCAGCCCTCTTCATAGATCACGATCCGCTGCCCGCCGTCGCGGGTGGTGACCATCGCTTCGGTCCATGCGCCCGCGCAGGCGTTGACCACGCGCACCGCCTCCGGGGAGGCACCCAGCAACGCGGAGGTGTCGATGCTCGTCGCGCACGCCTGCTCATCCAGGACGACCGTGGTCTCCCCGTCGAACATGCCGGCCAGGTCGCCGGAGGACACGCGACCCAACGTCATCATCGTCACCGACGCGGCCTCCGCCTTCATCGCGTCCGGGTCCGTGCGGGCCGCGTCCAGCGCCCGGATCACGTCCGGGATGATCGGCGGACGTCCCTCGGCGTCCGCGACCGCCACGGCCGCGTCCAGGCCCGCCGAGAGCACGTGGTGCTCGGGAGAGGTCATCTCCCGGTCGGTGAGGATCTTCACCAGGGCCACCAAGATGGACATGCGCCGAGTCCGCACCATCGAGGCCCACGCCCGGTCCGTCATCGGCTCGCCCTGCACGTCCGTCGAGGGCCGGGTGCCCGGGTCCAGTGGGTTCAGGCGCGTGTCCAGGCCAGGGCCGACCTGGATCACCGATCCACCCAGGCCCTTGACCACACGGGTCCACTCGCCCTTCTTGTCCGAGGCCACCGAGAGCTTGCGCCCGGCCAGCACCTGCCGCACCGCCAGCGACTTGGCCAGCGACGACTTCCCGGTGCCCACCTGACCGAACAGCATCATCGACATGCCCGAGATGATCCCGGCCTCATAGAGCGCCCACGGGTCGAAGCAGAACGCGCCGCCGCCGTGCATGTCCTTGCCGATCATCAGCCCGCGCGCACCCAGACCGGGGCCGGCCACGAACGGGTACGCCGTCGCGGCCGTGTGCGTCGTCGTGCGGACCGGCCGCGGGGCCAGCGTGCGCAGCCCCCGCAGCTGCCGTGCCCCGCGCGGTCCGGCCTTGCCCCACTGCGGCTGAGGGAACCGCTCCTCCCGCGCCTCCCGGTTGCGCAGCCGCTGCGCCTGCGCCTGCGCCATCTTCATTTTCCGCTGAGCGACCCTGGCCTCACGCAGGGACATCTTGCCCGGCTCGATGATCTGGAACAGATCGACCTTCGGTTCTTCACGCATCAGAGCTTCATCCTTCCGAACGGCAGGGCACCGGCCACGAACGCCGCGTCCTGCTCCATCCACACCGGGCGCAGCTCGCACTCGGCCGTGATCCCGGAGGCCACGACCTCCGCCGCCGCGGACTCCAGTTCGGACCGCGAGGCCCCGGTCACCGTGACCAGCACGACGACCTCCACGCCCGTGTGCCGACGCCGCAGCTCGGCCTCCTCACGCTCGACGTCCTCCAGGGACTGGTCATGTTCCAACGAACCGATGCGACCGAGCTTGTTCATCAGCCGCGAGTTCGTGTGCCAGTCCGTCTTGCGCCGCTGCACGGACCGCACCGCGGCCCCACGCTCCACCGGCGCCAGGAACACCGAGACCGTGTGCCGGAAGTCCCCGGCGAACACCAGCTCGTCCAGGAACCCCAGCCGGGCCAGGTTCTGCGGCAGCTCGGAGACCTTGTAGGTGCGGTGGTAGTTCCCGTCCGTGACCATGTGGCCCGCATGGACCTCCACGGCCATCGGTCCCGCGCTCGAGGGCGCGGTGCCCGCCGTCTTCCCGTCCGCCTTCATGGTCGAGACCATCACCGAGGCGTCCGGGTCGAACGCCGACCGCGAGAGGCCGGCCAGCGTGCGCGGGGAGTGCCAGGCGGTCACCTGGGTCCCCGAGCGCGGCAGCGTGCTCTCCACCGTCGTCATCAGCTTGAGCATGTGCTCCATGAGCGCCGGGGTGCCCCCGCCGAGCGCCTTGACCTGAGAGGTGATCTTCGACGGGGAGACCACCAGCGTCAGCCACTGCTCGTGCACCGGCATCGACTGGGCCTCCTTCATCAGCTCACGGAACGCCTGGTCCAGGAACGGGTCGATGCTTGCCCCTGTCCGGCCCGCGCCCTCCTGCTTGGACTCGTAGAAGTCCTCCACGGCCGCACCGGAGATGAGCGTCGTCTGATCGGAAGCCTGAATCCGCACCACACCCGGCAGACGCGACAGCGCCGCCAGCGACGATCCCCACGACAGGGACCGTTCCTCCTGAGCGTCGAAGGACTCCAGGTCAAAGCCCCGCGTCGTCATGACCTTCGCGCAGACCACCGCTTCCCGGGCGCGCGGGTCCCAGACGAACCCGGCCCCGTTGGGCATCGCGTAGACCATCAGCTCGCCGGCCACACCCGGCAGCCGGAACCGTGCCGGCTCACCCGGCTTGATCCGCCCCTTCGCGTCGCGCTGGGCCTGCGGCCCTGCCTCGCTCACGGGTGCCTGCGGCTCGCCGTCCACCAGCTCCAGCACGTGTGCCGGGGCCATCCCCTGGCGGTACTCGAGCTGATCCGTTGCCCCGCGCCGCAGGTACTGCGCCGCCACCCACACCCAGCCAGGCAGGGACCGGCCACGGAACCGGGTCGCACCGAACGCGCCGATCACGGCCATCAGCCCGATGCCCACGAACATGGCCGGCCCGCCACGCAGGATGAACGCCATGCCGATCAGCACGCCGGCCAGCACCACGATCACCTGCTCCAGGGTCAGCCCCAGGATCAGTCCCTGAGTCCGTTCCTGGGGGAATCGGACGTCGTCGTACTCCGAGTCCATCGACTCCTGAATCATCGTTGCCATCAGCGGCCTCCTCGCATCACCATCGCCCCGGCACGCTGGCGCATCCGGCCAGCCCGCGCCGAAACGCCCCGCATCGAATTCATTGCTCCACGCCCGGCCCGGCTCGCGGCCATCACGCCCGCCTGTTCAGCCTGCCCGGCACCGCCAGCCAGCCACGCGGTGACTGCAAGCATGAAGATCGGCATGGCCGCGGCCACGAACACCAGCACCATGCCAGCCACGGTCTGCACCCAGTCCGTGGACAATGCCGCCATCGCCATGCCCAGCCGCACGACGGCGGCTGCGAGCGGCCCGGCCATGATCAGCCCCAGCATCATCGACAGCCACCGCCCCGCCAGCGCCTTGGCCGGCTCCAGGGCCAGCGAGAAGATCGCCGGGGGCGCGAACGAGGCCAAGATCAGAATCAGCACCAGACGGAAGATCATCATCGCCATCAGCACGAAGCAGGCGAAGAAGATCACCAGCGCGATGATCACCGCGACCACGATCATCCCGTTTCCCGAGTTCTCGCTGGCCATCTCCCACTGCGCGAAGTTCTCGTCCAGCAGGATCTTGTCGTTGGCGGCGTCGTAGGTCAGACCGAACAGTCCCAGCACGCCGGCTACCGCCTCGTCCTCGCCATCGGTGCCACCGGAACCGACCCGCAAGATCCACAAGGTCAGCTGCTGGGTCGCCCCCATCGCCATCCACACCAGCCCGACCACCACGTAGGTCGCCGGGATGCTGAACACCGCCGCCAGGAACGCGCGCACCATGCCCGCCGTGGACCCGCGCACCGCCGAGAGCACGACCTGCACGGCCACGAAGATCACCAGCAGCGGGATCATCGCCACCACGATGATGTTCAGCATCCCCGGGTGGTCGATCACCGTGCTCTCGCCACCGGCCACCGTCGTGGTGACCTGACCGCCGACGACCGTGACCCACCACTCCGGGGTCAGCGCACCCACGGAGAAAGCCTGCTCGATCAGCCCGGCAGCGGCCTTCGCCAGCCCCAGGATCGAACCCCGCAGGAACTCCTCGAAGTCCTTCTCCCACATCGTTCTCTCCCTCCGTGAGTGCGCTCAGGACCTCAGAACAGCGGCAGGCCGGCGCCCCAGCCGATCAGGCTCGCGGCACCGGCGATCAGGGCCGCAGCCACGATGCCCCAGACCACGAAGCTGATACCCACGTCCTGCGCGCGGCCGCTCGAGGAGAGCTTGCCGAAGATCCAGACCAGCACGCCGATGCCGACGGCGACGATCAGGACGACCAGGAAGGTGCCCAACGCCAGGCCAGTGACGTTCTGGATGGTGGGCATCCACGGCCCGTCGAAGCGCGGTGCGATGTCCGGGACACCGGCAGCCACCGTGGTGGCCGCGTGAATCAGATTGCTCATCAGAGGTCCTCCCGTAGGGATGTGATGTGACGACGGCCCGGATGTCTTCCGGCCCGCGCGGGCACCTCCCGCCCGCTGCCAGATGTACGACGCGCCGCACCGCCACGCATGTCACCTGTCCCGCACACGAGAAAGCCCCCACCCACTGCATCCGCAGCAGGTGGGGGCAACTCCCAGATCAGATCAAGAGCAGTTCTGACCCCGCGTCAGCGTCAGGGTCCGCCCGGTCTGAGCACCGTTGGTCAGCGACTGACGCGCCACGTGCACCTCGACCGGCGAGCACTCGGCCGTGGCCTCGTTCTGCGCCGAGCAGTCCGGCTCACCCGACCCGTTCACCTCGCCCGTGGCGTACCACTTCACCGATGTGACGACCGTGTACGAGGATTCCGTGCCGGTAGGCTCCTTGCCCCACTCGTACCCGTCCAGGGCGGGCTGTCCACCGAGCAACGTACTGATCACACGCTCACGCTCTGCCCGATCCGGGGACGGCTCCTCCTTGTCGAAGTCCCGCACCGCCTGCCGGTTGCAGGTCTGCTTCGGGGCGTTCTTCTCGATCGCGACCGACTGTGGCCTGGCCCCGGCGGGCATCAGCTCGCTCGTGCCCAGCCCAGCCCCCCAGCTCGTGCCGGCCGTGCCAGCGCCCAGCACCGTCGCCCCCACCGCCGCCAACGCGACCATCGTCCACCCCTTGCGCATCCCGCCAGGTGAGAACAAGGCCCTGCCCCACACCGCCAGCGCCACGCCAGCCCCCACCGCCAGGATCAGCACGACCAGCGCCGTCCCGACCACCCATCCACTGATCTGTGACCACCCCGACAGCCCGTCCGGGTTGATTCCGTTCAACATGTCCGACTCCTCGCCGCTCGTCTGGCCCGCTCTTGCTTCGTTGCCGTGTCTCGTCCTGGGTTCGCGGTCCCCACCGCGAAGGTCTGTCAGCGCGCCATCGCCTGCACCACCAGCACCCACACCACGAGCACCGCCAGCGCCACGGCCGCGATCACCCACCGACCCCGCGCCGAGTCCCACGCGTCCGGTACCCGCTCCTGCCACGACGTCGGCAGCGGCGCGTCCACGGACTCCGCCACCCACCGCCGCCCGGCCTCGCCTGCGCGCTGGCGCAGTCGCCGCACGGACGCGACCAGTCCCCGGTCCCGCTCTACGTAGACCACGCGCGGCTCCTGACCCTCCGGGACGTCATGGCTCTGCTCGAACTCCGTCTGCTCGCTCACTTCTCTGCCCTCTCGTTTCGGATCACCGTTGTCGCCACCCTCAGCAGGTGCCGTGTCTCGGCCAGGTACTGCCGACTCGTGGAGTGGCTGAACCCGGTGGCCTGCATGACGTCCTCGACCGTGACCGCTTCCATCCGGCCCCCCGCCTGCGCGCAGGCCAACGCGACCTGCCGCGCCCAGTCCCCCGCGTCCCCGTCGTCGGGAAGGCAGCTGATCAGCACACGCATCGTCACCGCCTGCCCCGAACGGGCCACCTCCTGCGCCGCCCGGACCACCCGGGCACAGCGCACCAGCTCACGCCGGGCCTGACGCAGTGCGGTCACCGAGACGCCCATCGCCTCCGATGCCGCCACGACGTCATCCCCGAACGCCAGCACCACGGCCAGGGCACGGGCCGTCATCTCCGAGGACTCCATGACCGACTCGACCACCCGCATCACCTCCGCGACTTCCCGGTGTGCAGCCAGCGCTTCAACCACAGCCTCGGCCGGGTCCTCCATGACCGTCGACACCGCGGTCTTCTCCCGCGCCACCGCGGAAGCCTCCAGCGCCTCCTGGCCCGCCCGCGACCGGCCGACCGCCCGCAGATGATCCACCGCTCGGTTCCGGGCGATGGTGCCGACCCAGGTCCGCAGGGAACCCCGGTCCGGATCGAACCGCTCCCGGGAGTGCCACGCGGACTCCCACGTGCTCTGGAGCACGTCCTCGACGACGTCGCCGTTGCCCGAGGGTCCGAGTACGGCCACCACCGTGCCTCGCACCGAGGCCACCGCTTCCGCCAGCTCGTCACCGGTCACCAGCACCATCCCCGCCGGAGCCACCCGGTCCGCCTGCCCGGTCATCAGTCCACCGCCTCCATCAACGCCCGTGGCATCGCCCGCCGCTCCAGCCGGCAGTGCGGGCAGTCTGCAAGCACGGCCTGCCCGTACGCCGGGATGTGCACGTCCGGGTCCTGGCACGGCTCACCGGTCCGCAGCTCACGCACCTGCCCCGAAGCAGCCGGAGCCTGAGTCACGGCGACCGGCCGGGGCCGGGTCACAGTGACCAATTCCTCGAACTCCGAGGCCAAGGACCGCGCCACGAAGGCCGTGGGCTTGCGCACCGGCCCCGAGGCCCGCGCCAAGACCACGTCCACGATGGACCGCAGCTGCCCGTCTCCGAGGTCCGCAGCCGCCGGCACCCGCTGAACCAAGTCCGCCAGGACCACACCCCGATGGACCAGCCCCACGCCTTCCCCACCGTCGATGACCTGATCGGTCCGTCGTCCGTCGTCCGTCGTCGTCTCCGCGCGCACTGCACCGGACTGACGGACTGACGGACGGACAGATGAGGGTTCTTGAGGGTTAGTCCGCGCGCGATCCTTATAGTCGGCAAAGTCGTGATTGTCGGGTGAGTCCGCCGAAATTGTCGGGTGAGTCGACTCACCCGACAGATTGTCGGGTCGCGTGTTCATGCGGGTCTCAGATTTACCCGACAGATTGTCGGGTCGCGTCTTCGTGCGGGTCTCAGATTTACCCGACAGATTGTCGGGTCGCGTCTTCGTGCGGGTCTCAGATTTACCCGACAGATTGTCGGGTCGCGTGTTCATGCGGGTCTCGGCGTCTTGGACAAGGTCGTTCAGGGCCTCTTCGCGGAGGTAGTACCTCAAGCCGATCCGCCCGCGCCCGTCCCCGTAGCGAGACTCGGTGTCCACCAGGCCCAGGTCTCGCAGGCGGGCGATGTGCCGCTCCACCGAACGCACCGTCTGGGCCGACCGCCGGGCCAACAACTCCTGGCTCGGGTGGCACGACCACGCCTCGTCCGCATGGTCACCCAGCAGCAAAAGCACGAACGCCTGGCCGGTGTTGAGTTGGCCTGTCTCCGCGACTTTCTGCGCCCACTTCATCGCTTCGATGCTCATGCCTGCTCCTCCTCGGTCCCGAATGCCTCGGCGTGCGCCTCACGGGCATCGGCCAAGCGGCGAGTTGAGTCCCGGATAGTGGTGTAACCCTCCCCGGTGGCCACGACCATCTTCGAGACGGACGCGGTCACCGTGGGAGCCTTCGAGCGAACCTTCCACAGCACTCTCGAAAGGACATCACCACGATGACCGCTCCACACATTGTCGACCCTGAACGCCTGCTGCGCGAAGCTCTCGGGGAGGCCTCCCCAGACCTGCTGCGCCACCTGCTGCAGACCGTGATCAACGCACTGCTCTCCGCCGACGCTGACGCGGTCTGCGGGGCCGAGTACGGCAAGCCCTCCGAACACCGGACAGCGCAGCGCAACGGCTACCGCCACCGACCCCTGGACACCCGCGCCGGCACGATCGATGTGGCCATCCCCAAACTCCGGGCCGGCACGTACTTCCCCGAATGGCTGCTCGAGCGCCGCAAACGGGCCGAGTCCGCACTGATCACCGTGGTCGCGGACTGCTACCTGGCCGGGGTCTCGACCCGGCGCATGGACAAGCTCGTACGGCAGCTGGGCATCGACTCGCTCTCGAAGTCCCAGGTCAGCCGGATGGCACAGGAGTTGGACGAGCACATCGAGGCTTTCCGTCACCGGCCGCTGGGCGAGGCCGGCCCGTTCGTGTTCCTCGCCGCCGACGCCCTGACCATGAAGGTGCGTGAGGGCGGGCGTGTGGTCAACGCGGTGGCCATGGTCGCCACCGGGGTCAACGCGGACGGGCGCCGCGAGGTCCTCGGGCTGAGGGTGGCCACCACGGAGTCCGGGGCGGGGTGGAACGAGTTCTTCGCGGACCTGGTGGCCCGGGGGCTGGCCGGGGTGGCACTGGTGACCTCGGACTCCCATCGCGGCCTCGTGGAAGCCGTGGCGGCGAACCTGCCCGGGGCCGTGTGGCAACGCTGCCGCACCCATTACGCGGCGAATCTGATGGCCGTGACCCCGAAGAGCATGTGGCCGGCGGTGAAGGCCATGCTGCACAGCGTGTACGACCAGCCCGACGGGCCGGCCGTGCAGGCCCAGTTCGAGCGCCTGTTGGACTACGTGCAGGACAGGTTGCCCGCGGTGGCTGGGCACCTCGATGCAGCACGAGAGGACATCCTCGCGTTCACCTCGTTCCCGAGGGACGTGTGGTCCCAGATCTGGTCGAACAACCCTGCCGAGCGGCTGAACCGGGAGATCCGGCGCCGCACGGACTCGGTGGGGATCTTCCCGAACCGGGATGCCGTGGTGCGTCTGGTCGGGGCTGTGTTGGCCGAGCAGACCGATGAGTGGGCCGAAGGCCGCCGGTATCTCGGCCTGGAACTGCTCGCCCGGTGCCGTGAGCCCCTGACCACGGAGCAAGAGACCGTGATGAGCACGGAGGTGATGCCGACCCTGCAGACCTGACAGGTACAAGCCCCCTACAACCTCGAAGACGGCTACACCACTTCCAGGGACTTGACCAAGCGGCGGCGCCCGGTGCGCTCTGAGCACCCGAACTTCTCTGCGACCTCCGCCGCCGAGGGCACCTGGCCCTCCTGCGCGCGGGACACGATCCATGCGGTGATGTCCGCACCCGATGCCTTCTCCACCGTCTTCGTCTCTGCGGCGACCGGCTCTGACGACGCCACGGTCTCGACGACCTCGATCCCCTGGGCGACCTGCGATTCCTCGACCACGGCCTGCGGAACCTCGCGGGCCTCGCGTTCGGTCTCGAGTTTGGCTTGACGCTCCATCCGTTCCAGCTCCTGCCGGTGCCGAGCCTCGGCCACCTCGGCCTCCCGCTCGGCCTCGCGCCGCTGGGCCTCGATCTGCCAGCGGCTCGCTGCGAGTTCGGCCTCCAGCTCCGCGCGCTGACGATCCAGCTCCGCCTGAGCCTTCAGCTGCTCTGCTTCCTCCGACACCTGCGATGCGCGCTCGGCCCGCCGCGAGTCCGGGTTCTCCACCGCGACCCGCGCCAGCTGATCCGTGGCCACGAACACCGCCACCGGAACCATCACCGCGATGAGCGCACCCACCACGGACTGCCACACGCTCGCGTTCTCAGCACTCCACGCATGCGCCCCGTTGGCGATCATCGACAGCCCCGTGAACGCCCCCAGCGCCCACCACGACGCCCGCGCGGACTCCCCTCGAGACTCGTGCACCAGTACGGAGCCTGCGTAGACCAGGATCGCCAGGTCTATGAAGACCGGCACTGCCCAATGCATGAACGGCGGCAGCCCCAGCCACGCCGCGACCTCGTACAGCGCCGCGAACGAAATGGAGAACGCCACCAGCCCGGCCACAGCGGTCCCGGCCACCACGGCCCGGATGAACCGCCCATCGTTCGGGTTGACCCGGCGCGGAAGCGTCCGAATCCCACTGTCCGTGGGCCGCGCCCCGGTGCTATCCTTTGAGTGCTCGACCAGCGTGTTCTTTGGAATGTGCACCGTCTCGGATTGAGCGTTTTCGGAAGCCCCGACAGCCTGCCCGCTGGCCGGGGCTTCCGCCCTTTTCGGCCCAGACGTTCGGGCCTCCCACATCTGCTGCGCGCTCATCGCGTGCCCTCCTCGATCTTCTTCAGCACCTCATCCAGGTCGTCCACCGCGTCCCGCAGCGTCGACCGGATCTCCGCCTGGGACTCGCCCTCGACATGCCCCACGGACCGGATCACGTGCGCCAGCGTCCGCACGCACCGCACCGAGTCCCACACGACCCCGTGCAAGTCCTCGTCTTCGACCAGCGCCTTACCCGTCGCCGGAGACACCAGCGAGGCCACCGGGGTAGCCGCCTTGATCAGCGCTGGCACCGCGGCCGCACCCGACCCGTTGAACGCAGTCAGCACACGACGCGCGCGGTTCTTCTGTTCCTCGTCGTGCCGGACCAAGTCCAGCGGCTCGATCCCGAAGTCTTCGGCCGGCATATCCAAGACCGCGTCAACGTCACTTTGACCACCTCGGACCCCCATGGAGGGCTCGAGGTTTCCAATGCGAGCGGGCCTCGTGGCCTCGTAGGTCTTCCCGTCGACCCCGACGACGGAGGCCGGTGCACGTCCAGGTGCGTCTTTTGACGCACCTGCGTGCTTAAGCTCCCGCCGCACCGTGGCCTCACTGATCTGTGTCGCGGATGCGATCGCCCGAGTACTCATCCCCACCTCACGGAGGGACAGCACGATGTCCTGTCGCTTTTCCAGCGGTGGCCGAAGATGCAAGTTGCCGAACTCCCGAGTCACGTACTCGTCCCAGCTCCGGTACCCCAGAACTTCCCAAGCCCGCCCCCGATACGCGGACCGGATCAGGTGGTACACGGATTCCAGGCCGGTCTTGATCTGGTCTGTGACTTCTCGCGCCGCCTCTGGGGTGTAGGCCAGCTGAAGTGAATGGACGTTCATGCCTCGGCCAGCTGTTCATCTGCAGCATCGATGCCGGCTACCAACGTCGCGAACGGCACGCCCAGGACACGGGCGAGCTCCAGCAGCTCGCCTAGGCGGAATTCGACCTGCCCGGACATCCGCTTGGAAAGACCGTCCGGGGTGAGACCGGCCAGTGCCGCTGCGCGGGCCTGGGTTAGGTCTCGTCTACTGATTTCGGCTGCCAGGTTCGACCTGACGCAACGGGTGTGATTGCTCATGGCCCACACTGTATGCGCTGTGCGCATATCTGCCCAGCCCTCGCCTTGCGGTCATCGCAACTTTTTTTCTCTGACCTTGTGCGCCGTTCGCCTGAGCCATAGGGTCTTGCCCATGACGAAGTCGAACGAAGAGAGCGGCTCGGATTTCAATTCGATGGTCGCCGCAGAGGTGCGTGCTTGGCTCGCCCGCTCCGGCAAACGCCAGGCAGACCTAGCAGCGGCGCTCGGCGTCTCACAGAGCGGCATCTCACACCGGCTTCGCGCGCGGGTGGCCTTTACGTTGGAGGAGCTGGCCACCATCGCGGAGGTCTTCGACATCACGCTCGCGGAACTGCTCGGCCCGGTCATCCTCCAGGCACGAAGAAGCCCCCACACCGACATGGTCGGTGCAGGGGCTTCAGGATCGCTCCCCCGGTTGGATTCGAACCAACAACCCTTCGATTAACAGTCGAATGCTCTGCCGTTGAGCTACGGGGGAATGTGCCGCGAACCACCGGAGCCGTTCGGACAACGGATGGAACTCTACCAGAGCCCCTGCCTGCGCGCCACCCGGCCGCGGGGCGCCGTCGTCGTCCTACCCACGCCCGGGGACCGGGCCCTTGCCAGGCACGGTTCCGGCGGGCCTACGGTGCGCGGACACCCCAAAACCATCAGGAACGGACCCGAAGGAGAGACGTGTCCATGACCATCACGACCCTCACGCGCAAGACCGCCCTGACCGGCACGGGCATGCTCGCCGCCCTCGCCCTCGCGGCCTGCGGCACCACGTCTGACAACGGCGATGACGGCTCCGCCTCGCCGGAGGTCGACGCTTCCTCGTCCCTGGCGAGCACCCCCGCCACGGACGACGCGTCGGGCTCGGCGACGTCGTCGTCAGCCTCCTCCGCCTCGGCCTCGTCGACGGCCGCCGCGGCCGGCAGCGACTCGGCTACTGGCCAGGCAGATGACCCCGCCTACGCGGTGATCGACGCGGTCCTGGAGAAGTACGGCGACGGCATCATCGTCGCGGTGGATGCCGACGACGATGACACGACCTGGGAGGTTGACGTCGTGGTGGGCGAGGAGGTGAAGGAGCTGGACGTCACCGCCGACGGCGACATCACCGAGACCGACCGCGAGTCGGATCTCGAGGACGTCCAGAAGGCGAAGGACGCCGAGGTCACCGCCCAGCAGGCACTCGACACCGCCCGGGAGGGACGTGACGGGGTGACCCTGGACGAGATGGACCTGGACGACGACAACGGTACCCTCCAGTGGGAGGTCGGGTTCGACCGCGAGGACGGCTCCGACGGCCCCGAGGTCGAGATCGACGCCACGTCCGGCGAGGTGCTCACGGTCGACGAGCACTGACGCCGCGCGGCTGGCGGACCGCCGTTTCCCGAACGAAACGCCCCTGAAGCCGCCGTTTCCCGAACGAAAACGGGTGGGGGTCAGTCGTCGGCACGGAGGGCCCGGCGGCGCGCCTCCAGTTCCATGAGCTCGCTGTTGAGGCGGGTGAACTCGGCGGGGTCGCCCTCGGGGCCGAGCCGCTGCAGTCGCCCGAGCAGCTCCTCCTTGCGGTGCACGATCTGCAGGGCGAACAGGCGGTTCATGATGTCCCGGCAGTACCGGTCCACATCCTCGGGAGTGCGGGCGGGCAGGTCGCGGACGGCCAGCTCGGAGACGACGCCGGCCACCTCCTGGGGCACCGCGTCCCGCACGGCGTCGACCCAGCGCTGCGGCGTCGCCCCCGCCGACCCGGCCATCTTCACGCCCTGGTGGACGGCGGCGTACTGCGGGACCGTGAAGCGGGCGGCGTACAGCGCGGTCCACTGCTCCGCGGAGAGCAGGGTCGGATGCTGCAGCACCACCTCGAGGGACTCCCGCTCCCGACGGGCGACGGGGTCGCGCGGATCCACCGGCACCACGATCCGCGGCGCCGGGGCGGCAGCCTCCCCGTGGCGGCCCTGGGGCCCGATCGCCTGCCCGTCGTCCGCCGGGGCCGGCCGCGCCTCGGGCTCGGGCCCCCGCCGCGGTGCGCGCCCGGCCGCGGCCACAGCGCGGTGCACGGCGTTCGGGTCGAGGCCGAGCCAGCCGGCCAGCTCCCGCTCGTAGCCGGGACGCAGGACGGCGTCCTTGATGCCCGCCACGATCGGAACGGCATGGCGCAGGGCGCCGGCGCGGCCCTCCACGGTGTCCAGGTCGTAGTCCTTGAGCCCGGCCCGGATCGCGAACTCGAAGAGCGGCCGCCGCGAGGCGATGAGCGCGCGCACCGCCTCGTCGCCCTTCTGCATGCGCAGATCGCACGGGTCCATGCCGCTGGGCTCCACGGCCACGAACGTCTTGGCGAGGAACCGGTGGTCCTCGTCGAACGCCTTGAGAGCAGCCTTCTGCCCGGCCTCGTCACCGTCGAAGGTGAAGATCACCTCGCCGCCCGTGCCGTCGTCGGAGATCAGGCGACGGGCCACCTTGATGTGGTCCGCGCCGAACGCGGTGCCGCACGTGGCCACGGCCGTCCCGACGCCGGCCAGGTGGGCCGCCATCACGTCCGTGTAGCCCTCGACGAGCACCAGCTGGCGTTCCTTGGCGATCGTGCGCTTGGCCAGGTCGATGCCGTAGAGCACCTGGGACTTCTTGTAGAGCGGCGTCTCGGGGGTGTTCAGGTACTTGGGGCCGGGATCGTCGTCGTAGAGCTTGCGGGCGCCGAAGCCGATGGTCGCGCCGGTCATGTCCCGGATGGGCCAGAGCAGGCGGCCGCGGAACCGGTCGTACAGGCCGCGCTGTCCCTCGGACACCAGCCCGGAGGCGCGCAGCTCCTCGTCCCGGAAGCCGCGCTGCCGGAGGTGGTCCAGCAGATGCGACCACCCCTGCGGGGCGTACCCGAGGCCGAACTGCGTCGCGTGCTCCTGCGTGAATCCCCGCTGGGTGAGGAAGTCGCGGGCGGCCTGGGCCTCGGGCGAGCCGAGGGCACGACGGAAGAACTCGTCCGCCACCTTGTTCGCCTCGAACAGGCGACGACGGCGCCCCGTCTCCGCCTTGTCCGGGCCGGTGCCGCCGTCCTCGTAGTGCAGCTCCACCCCCACGCGGGACGCCAGCCGCTCCACGGTCTCCGTGAACGTGGTGTGCTCCAACTCCATGAGGAAGCTGATGACGTCCCCGTGCGCGCCGCAGCCAAAGCAGTGGTAGGTGCCCACGCCGGGGCGCACGTGGAACGACGGCGTCCGCTCATCGTGGAACGGGCACAGCCCCTTGAATGAGCCCACGCCCGCCGAGCGCAGAGTGACGAACTCCTCCACGACGGCCTTCAGATCCGTGCGCTCGCGGACGAGGTCGATGTCCTTGCGCACGATCAGTCCAGCCATGCGGACCATTCTAGGGACGGGGCGGGGCGGTCAGCCCCGAGCGGAACCGGCCTCCGTGGACGGCTCGGCCTCCGCTGCGGCCTGTGCAGGACCGGTCCCCGCCGTGCGGGGCGCTTCGGTCCGCGCCGCGCCCGCTCCCTCGGACGCGGGGCGCCCGGTGGCGGGGTCGATGACGGGCAGCGCGCCGGTGGCCGCCTCGACCAGCGGATGGAACAGCGCGGCCGAAGCCAGGCCGCCGTGACGGCGGCGCGCCGAGGACACGAACGAGAGGCTCATGTCGCCCACCATAGCGACTCGCGACCGTGATTCCGGTCACGGGAAGGCAACATTCTGGGCGGTCAGGTCACGGTTCGACGCGCGCCCGCCCCCGCGGACTGCCCGTGCAGCGGCAGCAGCCGGGGCACCAGCCGGACGAGGCTCACCATCACCCCGAGCTCCACGAGCGTCTGCGTCACCACCACGAGCGGGGCCGGGTCCAGGCTCGCCGGCAGGGCCAAGGCCAGCGGCAGCATGACCAGGGAGTTCCGCGTCGCGCCCGAGAACACGAGTGCCCGTCCTGCGGGCACGTCGAGATGCGTCCACCGCGCAGCCACCACGCCGAGGGCCACCATCACGGCGGCGAACGCCGCGAACAGGGGCACGACGGCGGCCAGCGCGGGCAGCCGCTCCCCCGCCCCGCGGATCTGCGAGGCGACCACCGTGAACAGCGTGACGACCATGAGCGGGACCATCGCCGCCGTGAACCCGCACCCCACCGCGGCCGCGCACCGCACCCCACTGGAGCAGCGCCGCGAGCGCGAGCGGCGCCAGGATCAGCAAGACCAGGGCACGGACGAACGGCCCGGCGTCGACCACGGCCACCGCCGCCTCGCCGGCGACGACGCGCAGCAGCACGGGCAGCACGGGCAGGACGGGCAGCACGACCAGCTGGACGAGCATGAGCAGTGGAGCCGCCGCCAGCAGCCGCTCGGCCGCCCCGCCCGCGAGCGCGGTGAACGCGATGACGTAGTCCACGCACGGGGCCAGCAGCACGAGGAGCACGCCCACGAGCAGCACGTCGTCGTGGGCCACGAACCGACTCAGCCCGAACACCACCGCCGGCACCACCAGGAACGTCGCCAGCAGGAGCGGCGCGAGGACCGGCTCGACGAGCACCGCCCACGCGCCGGCCCCGGGCACGGCCCACCCGACGACGGCGCCCGCGGCGATCCCGGCGGGGGCTGACCCCTACGCTGGGGGCCATGCCCACCGCCCCCGCACCGTCCGAGGCCGCTGCCACCCCGTTGCACGTGGCCGTGCGCACGCTCGACGCCGCGGCGCTCGCGGCGGCCGGACACACGGCGGCGACCGCCGTGGCCGCGGTGTACGCGCACGCGGTGGTGCGCGGGGCGGCGTCGTTCTGGCTGGACTCGGCCCTGCCGGACCCGGCCGAGGCCCGCTGGTCCGTGGCGGGCGACGGCCTGGACGTGCTCGGCGAGGAGCAGGGCCGTGTGCCCTCCCCCGGACCGCGCCTGGTCCGGCACGACGACCCCGCCGATCCGGACCGCGCGTGGGCGGGCCTCGCGGCTGCGGCCGCGCCCCGGCCGGTGGTCGGCGGCGAGGGGCTGCCCCTGCGCGGCGGCCTGGTCGGCTGGTTGGGCTACGAGCTCGGCCTGGCGGATCTGGGGGTGACACCGCCCTCACGTCGAGCCGAGGACCCCGCGCCCCTGCCCGCGCAGTTCTGGGTGCGCCCGTCCCGCTACGTCGTGGCCGACCACGCGGCCGGGGTGCTGCACTGCTGCGTCGTCTCCCTCGATCCGACCACCGCGGAGGCCGGGGCCGACCGCTGGGCGGCGGACGTGCGCCGCGCCCTCGCCGCGGCCCGCCGCGCTCTCGAGACGGCGGCGGGCGACGCCGTCGTACCCCCGCCGCAGGACGCCGTCCCGGGGCCGCGGGCCGATGAGGAGGCGCCGGGCACGTGGCGCGAGGACCGGGCGGCGTACGCCGAGCAGATCGCCCGCTGCCGCGCCGCGCTGCACGCCGGCGACTCCTACGAGCTGTGCCTGACCACCCGCTTCGACGCCGATCCCGGGCTGCGCGTGGACCCGCTGGTCCTCTTCCACGAGCTCGCCGCGCACCAGCCGGCCCCGTATGCGGCGCTGCTGGAGCACGGCACGGGCTCCCGCCGGTGGGCCGTGGTCTCCGCCTCCCCCGAGCGCTTCCTCTCCGGGCGCGAGGGCCGGTACAGCACCAAGCCGATCAAGGGCACCGCCGCCCGACTGGCCGACCCGGCCGGGGACGCCGAGGCCGCCCGCGCGCTCGCCGCCGACCCCAAGACGCGCGCCGAGAACCTCATGATCGTGGACCTGCTGCGCAACGACCTCTCCCGCGTGTGCGAGCCCGGCTCCGTGCAGGTGCCCTCCCTCATGGCGGTGGAGAGCTACGCGAGCGTCCACCAGCTCGTCTCCACGGTCACGGGGACCGCGCGGGCCGGCATCGAACCCGTGGACGTGGTGCGGTCGCTGTTCCCCGGCGGGTCGATGACGGGCGCGCCGAAGCGCCGCAGCGTCGAGCTGCTGGCCGCGTGGGAGGCCTCCCCGCGCGGGGTCTACTCCGGGGCGCTGGGGATGCTGAGCGCGGACGGGACGACGTCGTTGTCCGTCGTGATCCGCACGGCCGTGCTCGCCGGGGGCCGCTGGTCCGTGGGGGCCGGCGGGGCGATCGTCGCGGACTCTGACCCGGCCGCCGAGCACGACGAGGTCCTCCTCAAGGCCCGCGGCCTGCGCCGGGCCCTCGCCCGCGCCGCCGGCACGGGCCTGCCGACGACGGCGCCCGACATCGCCTGACCCCACCCAGGGGTTCGGGGGCGATATTCGGCGGTATTCCGACGGAATAACGCCGCAAACCGCCCCCGGACGAGGGGGGCGCCCACCCGTGCCGCCTGCCTAGGCTGGGGACATGGCCGATCCGCACCCCGTCCTCGCCGCCTCCGCCCCCGTCCTCGCCGATCCGCACCCCGTCCTCGCCGCCTCCGCCCCCGACCTCGACCCTGACGCGCTGGACGCCGTCCGCGCGCTCGTGGCCGCCGCCGAGCGTCCCGTGGTGCTCTCCGGGGCGGGGATGAGCGCCGAGTCCGGCATCCCCACGTTCCGCGACGCCCGGACCGGCCTGTGGGAGCGATTCTCCGCGGAGGAGCTCGCCACAGAGGAGGCGTTCCTCGCCGATCCCGCGCTCGTGTGGTCCTGGTACCGGTGGCGTGCCCGGATGGTGCGAGCCCGCCGACCCAACCCGGGGCACGACGCCGTCGCCGCCTGGCAGCGCCGCACACCCGGTCTGGAGGTGGTCACCCAGAACGTGGACGACCTGCACGAGCGCGCCGGCGCCCGGGTCCTCGCACACCTGCACGGCTCCCTGTTCGAGCACCGCTGCGCCGAATGCTGGGCCCCCGCCGACGTCGACCCGGGCGCGCCCGCGGACGAGGCGACGGCCGGCTCCGAGGCCGACCTCGAGGCGATGCTCCGCGAGGCACCGCCGGCCTGCACCGTGTGCGGGGACGGGCTGATCCGCCCGGGGATCGTGTGGTTCGGGGAGATGCTGCCGGCCGAGCCCTGGGACCGGGCGTTCGCCGCGCTCGAGGACTGCGACCTGTGCGTCGTCGTCGGCACCTCGGGCATCGTCCAGCCGGCGGCGTCCCTGCCGTTCGTGGCGCTGGGGGCCGGGGCCGCCGTCGTCGAGGTGAATCCGGTGGAGACCGAGCTGAGCGGCGCGGTCACGCACGTCCTGCGGGGTCCCGCCGGGGCGGTGCTGCCCGCGCTCGTCGCCGGCGTCTGGCCCGGGCCGTCGGGGGCCTTGTCGACTGCGAGGCACGTCACATGGTGACGCAATAGACAACACACGCATGACTTAATAGGCTCCCCTTGCCGGCCCGCCAGGAACCCCTGGCCCGCGGCGCCGCCCCCGCCACTCCTCCCGAATCGAGATTGCCATGCCCCAGTCCCGCGCCCTCTCGCGTGGTGTCCGCCTCTCGGCCGTGTCCGCCACGCTGCTGCTCGCCCTGACCGCCTGCGCCGGCGGCACCGGCGGCTCCGGCTCGGACTCCGCGTCCGGCGCGGCGTCCGGCTCCGCCTCCGCCGCCGAGTCGGACAAGAAGGTCACCCTGTACTCGGGCCGCAGCGAGGACCTCGTCCAGCCGATCCTGGACGAGTTCACCGACGAGACCGGCATCGAGGTGGAGGTCCGCTACGACAAGACCCCCGCCATGGCCGCGCAGCTGATCGAGGAGGGCGAGGGCTCCCCCGCCGACGTGTTCCTCTCCCAGGATGCGGGCGCGCTCGGCGCCGTCGCCAAGGAGGGCCTGTTCACGCCCCTCGCCCAGGAGACCCTGGACCGCGTGCCCGAGACCTACCGGGACGACGAGGGCGACTGGGTCGGCCTGACCGGCCGCGTCCGCGTGCTGGCCTACAACGAGGAGAAGGTCCCCGAGGCCGACCTCCCGACGTCGGTCGACGAGCTGACCGATCCGAAGTGGAAGGGCCGCGTCGGCGTCGCCCCCACCAACGCGTCCTTCCAGACGTTCGTCACCGCCCTTCGCCTGCAGAAGGGCGAGGACGAGGCCCGGACCTGGCTCGAGGACTTCGCCGCCAACGACCCGCAGCGCCGCGAGAAGAACGGCGAGATCCTCGCCGACGTGGACGCCGGCACCCTGGACACCGGCCTGGTCAACCACTACTACCTGTTCGAGCTGGCCCGGGAGAAGGGCGTCGCCCCGGAGGAGCTGGGCGCGTCCCTGCACTTCTTCCCCGACGGCGACCTCGGCTCGCTGGTGAACGTGTCCGGCATGGGCCTGGTGGGCGAGCAGGAGGACGGCGACGCCGCCGCCCTCGTGGAGTACCTTCTCTCCGAGGACGGTCAGTCGTACTTCGCCGAGGAGACCGGCGAGTACCCGCTCGTGGAGGGCGTGGAGCAGCCGGCCGGCTTCCCGGAGCTCTCCGAGGTCAAGGCCCCCGACGTGGACCTCAACGACCTGGACGACCTCCAGACCACCATCCAGATGATCCAGGAGGCGGGCCTGCTCTGACCCCCCGAGCACCGGAGCCGGCCGTCCGCCGCACGCGCGGACGGCGCGCTCCCGCGGCGCTGACCGCCGCGGCCCTCGTGGCCGCGGCGGTCGCGCTCGTCCCCATCGGCTACCTGTTCCTGCGCACCGCCCAGGGCGGGTTCGGCCCCTGGCTGGACGCCGTCGTGAGCCCGCGCGTGGGCGCCCTGGCCGCCACCTCGCTCGCGCTCACCGCCGTGGTGACCGCGCTGTGCCTGGTGATCGGCGTGGGCGCCGCCTGGCTCGTCACCCGCACCGACACGCCCGGCCGCGGCCTGCTGGCCGTCCTGCTGGCGCTGCCGCTGGCCGTGCCCTCCTACGTGGCGGCGTTCACGTGGGTGTCCGTCTCGGACCTGCTGCCCGGCGTGGAGGCGGGGCGCTTCGAGGGGTTCTGGGCCGCGGTGACGGTGATGACCCTCTACACGTACCCGTACGTATACCTGCCGGTGGCGGCCGCGCTCTCCCGCATCGACCCCGGCCAGGAGGACGTGGCCCGCTCGCTCGGCCGCGGCCCCGCCGCCACGCTGTTCACCGTCACGCTCGCCCAAGTGCGCCCGGCGATCGCCGGCGGCGCCCTGCTGGTGGCCCTCTACGTGCTCTCCGACTTCGGCGCCGTGGCCATCCTGCGCCTGGACACCTTCACCCGGGCGATCTTCACGGCGCTCGAGGTGGGCTTCAACCGGCAGCTCGCCCTCACCCTGGCCACCGTGCTCGTGCTGCTGACGGTGCTGGTGCTCTGGGGCGAGTCCCGCACCCGCCGGGCCGACGACGGCGTCCGCTCCGGTCGCACGGTCCGCCGGGTCAGCGTGCACCGGCTGGGCCGGTCCCGCTGGGTCGGCACCGGGCTCCTCGCCGTGGTCACGGGCGCCGCGCTGGGCGTGCCCGCGGTGAGCCTGGTCCGCTGGATGGGCGAGGGCACGTCCCTGTCCGCCGTCCGGGACCGCTGGCTCGACGCCGTCTCCGGCTCCGTGGTCCTGGCGGGCGCGGGCGCGGCGCTCACCCTCGCCCTCGCCCTGCCGATCGGCATCCTCGCCGCCCGCCACCCGGGGCGCGTCTCCCGGATCGCCGAGCGCGCCGCGTTCCTCGCGCACGGGCTGCCCGGCGTCGTCGTGGGGCTCTCCCTCGTGTTCCTCGGGGTCTCCCTGGTCCCGGCGCTCTACCAGACCACGTGGATGGTGGCCTTCGCCTACGCCACCCTGTTCCTGCCGCTGGCGGTCACGTCGGTGGCCGGGGCCGTCGCCCAGTCCTCCCCTGCCCTCGAGGAGGCGGCCCGGTCCCTGGGCTCCTCGGGCGCCGAGGTGCTGCGCCGCGTGACCCTGCCGCTGGCGCTGCCGGGGGTGGGCGCCGGCGTCGCGCTGGTGGCCCTCACCGCCATGAAGGAGCTGCCCGCCACGCTGCTGCTGCGGCCCACCGGCATGGACACGCTCGCCACCCGCCTGTGGAACGCCACCAGCGTGGGCCGGTACGCCGAGGCCGCCCCCTACGCGCTCACCCTCGTGCTGCTCGCCGCGGTGCCCACGTGGGTGGTGGTCCACCGCACGGGGATCGTCGCGGCCGTGCGCGGCCGCTCGAGCGCCCCGTCGACCCCGAACGAGGTGTCAGAATGACCGCCATGCCCTCCCCCGCCGCCTCGACCCGCGCGTCCCGCCCGGCCGGTCCCCGGCCCGGCGTCGGCCACGCCGTGTCCGTGGCCGACCTCGGCGCCTCCTACGGGGAGGGGCCCGTCCTGGAGGGCGTGCAGTTCGACCTGGAGCCGGGCGAGCTGCTCGCCGTGCTCGGCCCCTCCGGCTGCGGGAAGACCACGCTGCTGCGCTGCCTGGCCGGCTTCGAGCGCATCGAGTCCGGCCGCATCAGCCTTGCCGGCTCCGTGGTGGCCCTGCCCCGCGTGCACGTGCCCGCCCACCGCCGGCACGTGGCCGTGGTGCCCCAGGACGGCGCCCTGTTCCCGCACCTGAGCGTGGCGGAGAACGTGGGCTTCGGGCTGCGCCGCCGCCGGCCCGGGCGGATGGCCCGCATCCAGGAGTGCCTCGAGCTCGTGGACCTCGCCGGCCACGGCGAGCGCATGCCGCACGAGCTCTCCGGCGGCCAGCAGCAGCGCGTGGCCCTGGCCCGGGCGATGGCCCCGCGCCCGCCGCTGATCCTGCTGGACGAGCCCTTCGGCGCCCTCGACGCCTCCCTGCGCAGCGGCCTGCGCCGGGACGTGCGCCAGGCGCTGAAGGAGGACGGCGCCACGGCCGTGCTCGTCACCCACGACCAGTCCGAGGCCCTGTCCATGGCCGACCGCGCGGCCGTGATGCGGGCCGGGCGCCTGCGCCAGCTGGGCACGCCGGACGAGGTGTACGCGCACCCGGCCGACGCCTGGGTCGCCGCGTTCGTCGGGGAGGCCTCCCTGCTGCCGCTGCTGGACGTGACCGGGCCGGAGCGCGACGGCGGCCGGCGGATCGGGCGCACCGCCCTCGGCCCGGTGCCCCTGCACGGGGCGCGTGCGGCCACGGCTGTGCCCGGGGACCTCGTGGTGGTCCGCCCCGAGCACGTGCGCGGCACCCTCGACCCGACCGTTGACGTGGACGGGGTCGAGGCCGCGCGCGTCTGGACGCCCGCCACCGTGGTGGACGTGGACTACCGCGGCCACGACTCGGTGGCCACGGTCCAGCTGGCCGACGGCACCCGGGCCCAGGCCCGCGTGGAGGGGGCGCTGCCCCCGCTCGACGCCGCCTGCGGGGTCCGGCTCGCGGGCCCGTGCGCCGTCGTCGCCCCGGGCGAGTGACCGGCCCGGGGCGGCCCCTCAGATCCAGACGCGCCGGAACTCCGCGCCCTGCACCAGGGTGTGATGCCACTCGACGGCGGTCGAATCGGTGAGCGAGGCGATCTGGTCGATCACCACGCGCCGCCGGGCGGCGTCGTCGGGGGCCTGCGCCCAGTCGAACGTGAACATCGGCTCGAGGTACCGGTCCCCCGTCGCGTCGAGCAGCGCCACGAGCTCCGCGAGCACCTCGCGCTGCCGCGCGTAGAGCGGCTGGCGCTGCTCGGCGGTCATCACGTAGGCCGCCGCGATGCCCTTCATCACGGCGATCTCGGTCTCCGTCTCCTCGGGCACCACGACGTCGGCCCCGTGGCGGGTCAGCGGCTCGTTGCCGAACACCTGGCGCGTGGCGTCGAAGGCGGCGCTGCAGAACCGGCCGATCAGCTGGCTCGTCATGTCCTTCATCGCCGCGAGCGCCCGCCGGGAGCCGTCCATCTCGGAGACCCACACGTCGGTGGCCTCGAGGCGGGCCAGGGCCGCGTCGACCTCGGCCGGGTCCGTGTGCGGCAGGTACCACTGGCGGGTGGTCTCCACGACGCGCTCCCGGTGCTCCGGGATGGCCAGCCACTTGAGCTGGAACACGGCGTTGACCACGCCGTCCTCGACGTCGTGCACGGAGTAGGAGATGTCGTCCGCGAGGTCCATGACCTGGGCCTCCATGGACGTGCGCGTGCCGGGCACCCCGGCGCGGAACCAGCGGAACACGGGCAGGTCGTCCTCGTAGACGCCGAACTTGCGCGAGCGCGTGCCGTCGGGGCGCAGCGGGGCGTCCTCACGGGTCCACGGGTACTTGCATGCGGCGTCGAGGGCGGCGCGCGTGAGGTTCAGGCCCGCGGAGGAGCCGTCCGCGAAGAGCTTCTTCTGCTCGAGGCGGGCCAGCAGCCGCAGGGTCTGGGCGTTGCCCTCGAAGCCGCCGACGTCCTCGCTGAGCGCGTCGAGCGCCTTCTCCCCGTTGTGCCCGAAGGGCGGGTGGCCGAGGTCGTGGGACAGGCAGGCGGTGTCCACGAGGTCGGGGTCGCAGCCCAGCGACCTACCGAGCTCACGCCCCACCTGCGCCACCTCGAGCGAGTGCGTCAGGCGGGTGCGGGCGAAGTCGTCCGCGTCCGGGGCGACCACCTGGGTCTTGGCCCCCAGCCGGCGCAGGCCCGCGGAGTGCAGCACGCGGGCACGGTCCCGCTCGAAGTCCGAGCGGTACGAGGACTTGGGCGGCTCGGGCAGCCACCGCTCCCGGTCCCACGGCGGGTAGCCGGGGGTCTGCACGGCGCGACCGGCATACGGGGGCCGGCCCTCCGGGCCGAACAGCACCGGCTGGTGGGCGGCACCGGTCCAGGGCGACGACGGCGCGGCGGGCGCTCCGGCGGCGGGCTCCGGCGTCGTGGGCTCAGCCACCGGAGACGTCCAGCTCGGCGGCCTGGATCATGGCCTGCTGCTCGGCATTGAGCTCGCGGGAGTCGAGCCAGCCGTCCGGCAGGTGCGGGCGCTTGGGGGCGCCGGCCCGGCCGCGGGGGCCCTCGGCGGCCTCGCCCGGGTAGGGCTGGTCCCGGTCCACGCGGGCGAGGATCTCGCGCATCGTGGCGAGGTCCGGGACGGTGGACAGCGCGGTGCGGATCTCCGAGCCCACGGGGTAGCCCTTTAAGTACCACGCCACGTGCTTGCGGATGTCCCGCAGCGCCTTCGTCTCGTCGCCGCCGAAGGTGTCCACGAGCAGCTCAGCGTGGCGGTACAGCGTGTCCGCGACCATGCCCAGGGTCGGCTGGAACCGGTCCTGCCGGCCCTCGAACGCGGCCTGCAGGTCCCCGAACAGCCAGGGCCTTCCCTGGCAGCCGCGGCCGATCACGACGCCGTCCACGCCGGTCTGCTCGACCATCGCGATGGCGTCCTCCGCGGACCAGATGTCGCCGTTGCCGAGCACGGGGATGTCCGGCAGGGCCTCGCGCAGCCGGGCGATGTCGTCCCACACGGCGGTGCCCGAGTAGAACTGGCGGGTGGTGCGGCCGTGGAGGGCGACGGCGGCGACGCCGAGGTCGCGGGCCGTGCGGCCGGCGTCGAGGAAGGTCAGGTGGTCCTCGTCGATGCCGCGGCGCATCTTCACGGTCACCGGGATGTCCTTCTTGGCCGCCTCGGTCACGGCCGCCTTGACGATGGAGGCGAACAGCTCCGCCTTCCACGGCAGGGCGGAGCCGCCGCCGCGCCGGGTCACCTTGGGCACGGGGCAGCCGAAGTTCATGTCGATGTGGTCGCAGCGGTCCTCCTCGACCAGCATCCGCACCGCGGCGCCGGTGGTGACCGGATCCACCGAGTAGAGCTGGACGGAGCGGGGCACCTCGTCCGGGTCGTGCTGGATGATCCGCATCGACTCGGGCTTGCGCTCCACGAGAGCCCGGGCGGTGACCATTTCGTTCACGTAGAGGCCGCCGCCGTACTCCCGGCACAGGCGCCGGAACGCGGTGTTCGTGATGCCGGCCATCGGGGCGAGCACCACGGGGACGTCGATGGTCAGCGGTCCCAGCCGCAGCGGGGGCAGGGTCAGGCGGTCCGTCGTCGGGGCGGGGTGGCGGGCCTCGTGGAGCTGATCGTCGTCGGTGATGCGTCGACCCGCACCGGCGGACTTGGCGTAGTGCGCGACGTCGTCGGCGTCGGTCACCGCCGCGGCGGGGAGGGTGTGGGAAGAAGTCATGTCGGATCCCATTCTTCCATTCCGCCCGGCACCCGCGTCACCGTGCCCCACGACGAGGCCCGCTGGGAGGCGATCACCGAGGCACCCCGCCGGGACGGGCAGACCGTCCTCCCGGCGGGTCAGGCCTCCGACGGCGGCGCCGCGCCCCCGCCGTCGAGCACCGCCAGCAGGTCAGCACCGGCGAACATCTGAGCGGTCTGGCGCGCCGAGGGGGTGCCCGCGTCCGGGTCCGCACCGGCCGCGAGCAGATGCCGCATCGAGGCGACATCCCGCTTGAACGTGGCGCAGGTCAGGGCGCGCTGGCCGCGATCGTTGGCGTGCTCGATCTCGGCGCCGGCCTCGATCAGCATCGCCACCGTGTCCGGGTGCTCGTGATAGGCGGCGAGCGTGAGGAAGGAGTCGCCCGCGTGGTTGCGCAGGCGCGTGCTCACCCCGGCGTCCAGGTACGCCTTCAGCTGGGCCGTGTCCCCGTCACGCGCCATGTCGAAGAGCCGGTTCGCCAGCTCGATGTCCTTCTCGCTCCACTGCTCACTCATGCCCGCCAGTATGGCGGACGCCGCGACGATCGACCGCTCCGCAGCGACATCTCCGCGGGTCTGCCCGCAGGTGATGTCGCCGGCCGGCGGTCAGACGAGCACCGGGAACAGCCCCGCCCGCCCCGCGGTTGCACCCGGCATGACCCGCAAGCACCTCGGCTTCCTCAACTTCGGCCACTGGATCCACCGTCCCGGCGCCGAACCGGACGCGCGGCAGGCCCTCGACGACGTCGTCGCCATGGCCGTGGCCGCCGAGGACGCCGGGCTCGACGGCGCCTGGCTGCGCGTCCACCACTTCCAGCGGATGTTCTCCTCGCCGTTCCCGATCCTCGCCGCGATGGCCGCCCGCACCGAGCGGATCAGCCTCGGCACCGGCGTGATCGACCTGCGGTATGAGAACCCCCTGTACATGGCCGAGGCCGCGGCCACCACGGACCTCATCTCCGGCGGCCGGCTCGAGCTCGGCGTCTCCCGCGGCTCACCCGAGGCCGCCCTCGACGGCCAGGCGCAGTTCGGCTACGCCCTCGACGAGGGGCAGACCTGGGCCGACGTGACCCGAGAGCGCGGACGCCGGTTCCTCTCGGCCGTGCGCGGCGAGGGCATCGCGACGCCGGACCTCACCTCCGGCTGGGCGCACAGCTCGCAGCCGCTGCGGATCGAGCCGCACTCCCCCGGGCTCGCGGACCGCATCTGGTGGGGGTCCGGCTCCGTGGGCTCGGTGGCCGGCGCCGCCACGGACGGCTACAACATGCTCTCCTCCACCCTGCTCCTGCAGGACGACGGCCGCCCCTTCCACGTCCAGCAGGCCGACCAGATCGCGCGCTACCGGGAGGCCTTCGCCGCGGCCGGCCACGCCGGTCCGGGCCGCACGGCGGTCACGCGCTCCGCGTTCGTCATCCAGGACCGGGAGGACGAGCTGTACTTCGGCCGGGAGCGGGCCTCGCGCGACTCCTCCGGCATGCTCGAGGGCGGCGCCGCCCGCTCCGGCCCGACCTATGCCGGGTCCGCCGAGGAGGTCGCGGAGAAGCTCGCCGCCGACGACGCCGTCGCCGCCGCCGACTGGGTCCTGTTCGCCAACCCCAACCAGCTCGGGGTCGAGTACAACGCGAAGATCTTCGCCGGCTGGGCGGAGGTCTGGCGCCTGCTCGGCTGGGATGCATGAGCGAGGCCCCGCCGCACCTCCCGACCGCCGACGACGGCGTCGCCCGAGCCCGTCGCGCGCGCTGGGCCGTCACCGCCGCCTTCGCGACGAACGGCGCCCTGCTCGGCGCGCTCATCCCGCACTACCCGGAGGCCAAGGCCGCGTTCGGCCTGGACCCGGCCGCGTTCGGCCTGCTCGTCATCGCGCTCGCCGTGGGCGGCACGCTCGCCGGGCCCCTGCCCGCCCCGATCCTGCGCCGGTTCGGCGCCCGCCGCGTCATGCTCGCCGGCAGCGTGGCCATCGCCCTGCTCACGACGGCGGCCGGTCTCGTCCTCGACATCGCCGGGGCGGGCGCGGGGGCCGGGCACGGTGCGGGCACGGCCGCGGCCTGGCTGCTGTGGGTCTTCGCGGGCCTCGTCCTGGCCTCGGGCGTGCTCGACGCCGTCGTGGACACCGCCCAGAACGCGCAGGGCCTGCAGGTGTAGACCCGGCTGGCCCGGCCCGTGCTCACGACCATGCACGCCGGCTGGAGCCTCGGAGCGGCCGCTGGTGCCGGGCTCGGTGCGGCGGTCATCACCGTGGGCGGCCCCGCGGCCCTGCACCTGGGGCTCAACGGCGCCGTGTGCGTCGCGGTGCTGCTGGGGGTCCGGCGCCTGTTCCTGGCGGAGGCTCCCGTGGACTCGGCGTCCGCCCGCGGCGCCGCGGATCAGTCACCCGCACCGTCGGAGACGTCCGCCCCGCCTGCCCCGGCCGCCCAAGCCCTCCCCCGCCGCGCCGCCGTGGCCGTGCTCGTCCCCGCCGTGGTGATCGCGATGGCCGGGTTCGGCGTGGAGGAGTTCGGCAACGCGTGGGCCACCCTGTTCCTGATCACGGAGCGCGGCCTGGACCCCGCCGCGGCGGTGCTCGGCGCGTCGACGCTGCTGGGCGCGCAGTTCGTCGGCCGCCTCGCGGGCGACCGCACCCTCGCCGTCCTGGGACGCCGCGGGGCGCTGACGGCGGGGCTGGGCGCCGTCGTCGTGGGGCTGGGACTGGCCCTGGCGCCGCTGCCGGGGCCGGTGGCCGTGCCTGCCGCGTTCGCGGGGCTGGCGCTGGCGGGGCTGGGGTGCGCCGTGGTGGTGCCCGTGGCCTATGCGCTCGGCGACGAGGCGCCCGGGCTCCGGCCGCAGACCGGGCTGGCGGTGACGAGCTGGTGCATGCGGCTGGCCGGGGTCGGGCTCAGCCCGGCGGTCGGGGCACTGGCCGGCGCCGTCGGTCTGGCACCGGCGCTGACGGTGTTCCTGGGCCTGGCCGCCGTCGGGACGGTGCTCGCCGCCCGGCTGCCCGCCGCCCCGTAGGAACCGCTCAGTCGTCGTCGACCTCGCCGGCGAGGGCCTGGGCCGCCAGGTGCTCCTCGGTCGCGGCCTCCCAGATCTCCTTGGCGGCGGAGCCGTTGAGCAGCACGAGAAGCACGCCCACGATGATGTCCGCCCAGCCCGATGCCGTCAGCACCGTGATCCCGGACAGGGCGATCAGCACGGCACCGGCCACGAGGTCGTTGCGCGCCGCGAGCCAGGCCGCCCGGGTGAGGGACCCGCCGTCGGTGCGGACGCGGGCCAGCAGGGCCACGCACACGAGGTTCACGAGGAGCGAGCCGACGGCCGCCCCCAGCAGCACGCCCGCGGCCGGCGGGTCGGGGTCGCCGATCTTCGTGGCCGCCATGACGAGCGCCGCCACGGCCGGCAGCACGATGATCCCGGCCATGACCTTGCCGATGACCGCCTGCCGGGCCGCCGTCCACCCGAGCGCCACGAAGATCAGCAGGTTGACGGCGAAGTCCTCGAAGAAGTCGACGGAGTCCGCCACGAGGGCCACCGAGCCGATCCCCAGGGCCAGGATGATCTCGACCACCAGGTAGGCGCCGTTGAGCAGGGCCACCGCGAGGACGGTGCCCCGCAGGGCGCGGACGCGGGCGGGGTCCTCGGTCGTCACCAACCCGGCCAAACATGTCAGGTTATCCACTTTCCCGACCACTCCGCCCGAATTGACCCTCGAATCCAATTAGCGATTTCCCTCTTGCGCCGCGGCCTCCGCACGCGCTCGATACGCGTAGCCACGCTTTGCCGTACCCGGCACATGCTCGATTTCTCCCGTCCCGACGAGACCTTGCAGGATTTTCTTCATCTTTGACTCGGATTCAATTCCAACGAGGTTCCTCGCCTCCTGATTACGAATCTGAGAGTGCTCAGCCAGGTACTCCATAATTTGCTGCTCCGGGCTTGCGAGACTCTGGTGTCGGATTGTTACCATCACCGAGTTTTCCAACTCTTCGATAATCGGCTCTTTCAGGTTGAACTTTCGCATGGACTCAAAGGCGGTGTTCAACCCTTCGCCAACATCCTTATTGGGAGGATCTACAAATCGGTTGATGTTACGAACAAGATGGCCGTTACGGCTGAGGCGCTCCTCCAAAATGTTCTTAAGGGTAATGTGCCCAGGAAGGCGCCCCGGGCTCTGGACCTCAACACGATTTTCAAAGATTCTTACGTGAATGTCGTCTTGAATGCTGTAATCGCGATGTAGAACAGCATTCGTGATCACTTCATGCAAAGTTTCCCGAGGATATCGGACCTGCCTCAAACCGTCCACATCTAGGAACTGGGCTTGATTAATGATGTCGATCGTCTGATCGACTGCCTCATAAATCTGTCCGTAAAGATATCCCTCCACCGTAACCGGGTCGGAGTAGAGTTGGTCCCGATGGGCAACGCTGCTCGTATATCTATAAATTTTTATCCCACAACGTTTAGGCAACATGGCCTGAGGAAGCTCCGCAAACAGCAGGGCCGAAGCGACCGTAGGCTTACCTCCCCTAATCAACTGCTGCCTCTTAAGATACAGTTCAGGATCCGTAGGAGAAGGGTCATTTACCAGGAATTTAATAATGTGGGTTGAATTCGTGACTTCTTCCATATCCACATTAAGCGTTTCCTCCTCAAAGGACTCCAGGCCCTTCAACCTTCGGAGAGTCTGCAGCCCCTCCTCGGAGTCCACAGGAACATTCTGCGCTCCAACCCGCTTGTAAACCTTCCCGCTGGAGTCACTTCTAACTTGCCTAGATTTCAAGGCATTGATACGCAAGACATATCCAGACTCATTTTGAGCAGTTATAAATTCTGCATTCCAGTCTGCGCCAAATGGGGAGACTTCTTCGAACGCCTGAAGATGTCCATTGAACTCCTCCGGATCCGCAGCCCCCTGCCATGATTGAGTGCCGTCCGTCTCTGCAATTCCAACATAGATATCCCCTCCGTCGGAATTACAGAAGGCCGCTAGGGAGCGGGTCAATTTGCCGGGAGCAACATCCGTTCTCTTGTAGTCAAGAAAGTGACCCTCAGCTCTAGATAGAAGGGCCATCAATTGAGTTTGATCAAGCTGTATCACATCCATGCGACTAAGATATCAGCGAGGCTCTAAGCCGTCTACGCCTTGCCGCGCCTCTCGATGTCCAGCTGAGTCATAACGATCAGGTCTAGCCACCACAGATATTGATATTGGATGTCATGCGGGGTCGGTGGCCCAGATGCGGGTGTCTACGAGGGTCGCGGCCGCCCGCTGGGCGATCAGCCCGTCGAGGATCGGCTCGAGCGCCGTCATGGCCTCGTCCACCTCCACCTGTACGGGGTGCTGGGCCACGAGCATGGCCAGCAGCTGTCCGGCGGCCAGCTGGGCCTGATCCAGCGGCAGCTCCGGGTCCCAGCCGAGGAACACGTCCGCGGGGGCGTCCTGGCGCTCGGCCGTGTAGGAAACGGCGAAGGCCTGGACCGCCCCGCCCTCCTCACGCGGCGCGTCCCGGAGGACGACGGCGCCCGAGGCCCCGGTGGCCGGGCCCAGGATCAGCTGCTGGGCCGCTCCCACGGACATCTGCGCGGGGTCCCAGCCGTGGACCGCGTCGTAGAACGCGGCCACCGCGCGCGTCAGCTCGACCGATCCGGTGGCGGCGTCCTCCAGCACGGCGCCCTCGGGGTGGTCCTCGTCCCGCAGCGGGGGCAGGGCGATCGAGCCCGGCGCCACCGCCACGCGGCGGGAGCGCTGCACGGGGCTGAACGCGGCGGCCACGAGGAACGCCTCGGTGCCCGCCACCTGCGCGGCGTGGGCCTCCCCGGCCTCCTCGCCGGCGGCCGGAGCGGTCGCCTCGGCGGCGTCCGCGCTGCGGCCCGTCGCCACGGCCACCCGCGAGGCGACCGCGAAGCGCGTCTTGAGGTGCGTCGTCGTCACCTGGCCGGCGGCGTGGGCCTGCTCCACCGCGTCCCGCAAGGCCCCGAGCAGGGCCGAGCCGATCCCCCGGCGGCGGGCCGTGGGGGCCACCTCGAGGTAGAGCCACAGCCGGCGCGGGTGCAGGGCCTGGGCGACCACGGTGCCGGCGCCCACCGGCACGCCGTCGTCCTCGGCCACGAGCGTGTGCCGCCACGGGGTGTCCGCGTCCGGGGCGAGCATGGCACGGTCCTGGTGCTGCTGGACGTCGGCGGGGTCGCCCCACACCTCGAGCAGGCGCAGGTCGTCGCCCTCGGCCCACGGGCGCAGGGTGACGCCTGCGGGCAGGTCCATGCTGTGCTCCCCGCTCACTTGACCAGGCGCTCCAGCAGGTAGGACTTCACCTGGGACAGCGCCACGCGCTCCTGGGCCATGGTGTCCCGCTCGCGGATGGTCACGGCCTGGTCCTCGAGGGTGTCGAAGTCCACGGTGATGCAGAACGGGGTGCCGATCTCGTCCTGGCGGCGGTAGCGACGGCCGATCGCGCCGGAGTCGTCCGTCTCGATGTTCCAGAGGGTGCGCAGCTCCGCCGCGAGGGACTGGGTGGTCGGCTGCAGCTCGGGCTTCTTCGACAGCGGGAGCACGGCGGCCTTGACCGGGGCCAGGCGCGGGTCCAGCTTGAGCACGGTGCGCACGTCCACGCCGCCCTTGGCGTTCGGGGCCTCGTCCTCGGCGTAGGCGTCCACGAGGAACGCCATCATGGCGCGGGTCAGACCGAAGGACGGCTCGATCACGTACGGGGTGTAGTGCTCGTTGTTGGCCTGGTCGAAGTACTGCATCTTGGTGCCCGAGTGCTCGGTGTGCCGCCCGAGGTCGTAGTCGGTGCGGTTCGCGATGCCCATCAGCTCGCCCCAGCCGTCGCCGCCGGTGAACCCGAAGTCGTACTCGAGGTCGATCGTGGCGTCGGAGTAGTGCGCCCGCTCGTCCGCGGGGACGTCGAACTTCCGCAGGTGCGCGGGGTCGATGCCGAGGTCGATGAACCAGTCCCAGCAGTCCTCGACCCAGCGGTCGAAGTGCTGGCCCGCCTCGGCCGGCGGCACGAAGTACTCGATCTCCATCTGCTCGAACTCACGGGTGCGGAAGATGAAGTTGCCCGGGGTGATCTCGTTGCGGAACGCCTTGCCGATCTGGCCGATGCCGAACGGCGGCTTCTTCCGGGCCGCGCCCAGCACGTTGAGGAAGTTCACGAAGATGCCCTGCGCCGTCTCCGGGCGCATGTAGTGCAGGCCCTCCTCGTTGTCCACGGGGCCGAGGTAGGTCTTGACCAGGCCCGAGAACAGCTGCGGCTCGGTCCAGGCGCCCTGGGTGCCGCAGTCCGGGCACACGATCTCGGCCATGCCCTCGGCCGGCCGGCCCTTCTTGGCCTCGAACGCCTCGAGCAGGTGGTCCTGGCGGTGGCGCCTGTGGCACTGGGTGCACTCCACGAGCGGGTCGGTGAAGGTCTCGACGTGGCCGGAGGCCTCCCACACCGCGCGCGGCAGGATGATGGAGGAGTCCAGGCCCACCATGTCCTCGCGGGAGCGCACGAAGGTCTTCCACCATTCCGCCTTGATGTTCTCCTTCAGCTCCACACCCAGGGGCCCGTAGTCCCACGCGGAGCGCGAACCGCCGTAGATCTCACCGGCCTGGAACACGAAGCCTCGGCGCTTGGCGAGGTTGATGACGTTGTCCAGCGGGGACTTGGCAGCCATGGGGGCATCACTTCCGTACTCATCGGCGGGGCGGGAGGGGATCACGACGACGACGGCGCCCGGCCGCCTTCGAGGCGGCGGGCCCGTTCCGGCGCGGCGCGCCGGTCGATCCCGTCCAGCCTACCGGCCATGATGGACACCATGACCGAGACGAACGCACCCGACGCCCAGCCCCTGCCCATCCGTGACGAGTCCATCCGCCTCGGCCAGGCGCTCAAGCTCGCCTCCCTCGTGGAGGACGGGGCCATGGCCCGCGACGTCGTCACCGACGGGCTCGTCACCGTCAACGGCGCGGTGGAGACGCGCCGCGGCGCCCAGCTGCACGACGGGGACGTCGTGGAGTTCGCCGGCGAGGCGTTCGTCGTCCAGGCCGAGCAGGCCTGAGCCGGCGCCCCGGCAGGCCACCGCGGCGCCGTCGTCGAGCGGGCCCGGTGCGTCAGCCGCGGGGCGGCACCATGTGTGCGAGGTACTCCTTCACGTGGCCCAGCTCCTGCTCGTTGATCGCGTGGCCGAGCCCGGCGTAGACGATCTTCATGAGGTCCACGTGGGCGTTCAGCCAGGCATGGGTCTCCTCGACCCGGGGCTCGGAGATGATCGGGTCCTCCTGGCCGCGGCCCCAGAAGACCTTCGGCCGGACGCGGGCGACGTCGTCGTCGCGGGTGAACAGCTCGCGCAGCCGCGGCTCGTCCAGCTCCGGGTCCACCACGAAGCCGGACAGCGCCACGGTGCACGCGTAGGCCTCCGGGTCCAGGCGCAGCAGCGACGTGGCCATCGCCATGCCCTGTGAGAAGCCCAGCAGGGAGACGGTGCGGAAGTCCCCGCGCACGGCCTGCACCCAGGCGTGCAGGGCCTCGACGGCCTCGCGCACCGGCTCGGCGGTGGAGCCCAGCTCGCCCGTGACGGGGTCCTGGGAGAGCGGGAACCAGGCGTGGGAGCCCGGCTGCAGGGGCAGGGGCGCGCGCACGGCGGCCACCGTGACGTGCTCGGGCAGGTGCGGGACGAGGCCGAACAGGTCGTCCTCGTTCGCGCCGTAGCCGTGCAGGACGATCAGCAGGTCCTCGGTGCGCTCGCCCTCGGGGCGGGACCAGCGGACGACGGGCTCGACGGCGGGGGTGGGGTTCGCGTTCACGCCCGCCAGCCTAGCGAGCGGCACGGTCGGCCCCTCCCGGAGGTTGACCCCTCCTGCACGACGCGGGCAGAATCCTACCCGTGGGTAACCCATCCTCCTCTCAGCCTCCGCACGCCTCCGACGCGACCCCGGTCGACGACCCCGCCGCCCATCCCTGGCGCCGCTACGTCGCCATCGGGGACTCGTTCTCCGAGGGCATCGGCGACCCGGACCCGGACCGCCCCGGCTACCACCGCGGCTGGGCCGACCGCCTGGCCGAGGAGCTCTCCCGCCTGACCCCGCCCGGTGAGGACCTGGCCTACGCCAACCTGGCGGTCCGCGGGAAGCTGTTGGACCAGATCGCCGAGGACCAGGTGGAGCCGGCGATCGCCCTGCGGCCGGACCTCATCAGCGTCTGCGCGGGCGGCAACGACATCCTGCGCGGCGCGGACCCGGACGAGATCGCGGCCCGGCTGGACGCCGTCGTCGAGCGCCTGGCCTCCGCCGGGGCCACCGTGCTGCTGTTCAACGCGACCGACGTGAAGGGCACGCCCGTCATCGGCCGCATCCGCGGCACCGTGGCGATCTACAACGAGAACGTGCGCACCATCGCGCTGCGGCACGACGCGCTGGTGCCGGACATGTGGTCGCTCAAGGATCTCGCCCGGCGGGAGATGTGGGCCGAGGACCGCCTGCACTTCTCTGCGCTCGGCCACCACACGATCGCCGCGATGGTGCTGGACACCCTCGGCGTGGAGCACGGCCTCGAGCACCTGCGCCTCTCCCCGCCGGCGCCGCGCACGTGGCGCGCGGCCCGCGCGTCGGACGCCGCGTGGGTGCGCACGCACCTGGCGCCGTGGGTGGTCCGCCGCCTCCGCGGCGTCTCCTCCGGCGACGGCGTCACGGCCAAGCGCCCCGTCCCCGAGCCGCTCTTCGGCGCGCCGATGCCGCAGGGCTCGGACCACACCGAGCCGCTGGACATCGTCGAGCCCTGAGCCCCGCCGGCGGGGACCGGTGGCCGTTTCCCGAACGACAGTGCCGCGACACGCCGCCGTTTCCCGAACGAAAGCTCAGAGGGCGAGGGTGCGCTTGAGCGTGTCGGCCACCTGGCCGTATTCGGTGAGGAACCCGTCGTGGCCGATGGGCGAGGCGATCGTGTGCACCGGCGGCCGCGCGGGCAGCGCCGCCGCGAGCGCCTCGGACTCGGCCGGCAGGTAGAGCCGGTCCGAGTCGACGGCGGCCACGAACGCCCGGCCCCGGTAGTCCGCGAGCGCCGCCGCCACGCCGCCGCGCCCGCGCCCGACGTCGTGGCCCATGAGGGCCTCGGTGACCACGAGGTAGGAGTTCGCGTCGAACCGGTCGGCGAGCTTGGCCGCCTGGTGGTCCAGGTAGGACTCCACGGCGTAGCGCCCGCGCCCGCCCGGCACCCCGACGACGGCGCCGAACGGGTCCTCGACGCCCTGCGGTTCCCGGCCGAACCGCTGGCCGAGCTCGCCCGCCGTGCGGTAGGTGGTGTGGGCGATGCGCCGGGCGATGCCCAGGCCGGCCACGGGGCCGGGGCCGGGGTAGTAGTCGCCGCCCTGGAAGTCCGGGTCGAGGCGGATGGCCGCGGTCTGCGCCTGGCCCCACGCGATCTGGTCGGCGGAGGAGGCCGCGGTGGCGGCCAGCACGCCCACCCCGGCGACGCGCGCGGGGTGGGTCGCGGCCCACTCGAGGGCGCGGGCCCCGCCCATCGATCCGCCGATCACGGCACGCCAGGCGCCGATCCCGAGGTGGTCGGCCAGGCGCCGCTCGGCCTCGACCGCGTCCCGCAGCGTGAGGAACGGGAACCGGGAGCCCCAGGGCCGCCCGTCGGGGGCCGGCGTCGAGGGCCCGGTGGAGCCGTGGCAGCCGCCGATCATGGCGGGGGCGACCACGAACCACCGGTCCGTGTCCACGGCGCGGCCCGGGCCGACGAGGGCGTCCCACCAGCCCGGCGTCGGGTCCTCCTCGTGCGCGGCCACGTGCGCGTCGCCGGTGAGGGCGTGCAGCACGAGCACGGCGTTGGAGCCGTCGGCGGCGAGGGTGCCCCAGGTCTCGTAGGTCAGCTCGACGTCGGGCAGCAGCCCGCCGGTCTCGGTGCGCAGCTCGCCGACCCGCAGACGGTGGCGGCCGCCGCGGGGCAGCGCGGTGCGCGACGGACGCGTGGCGACGGCGGTCATGCCCGCTCCCCCGCGTCGTCGTCGCCGCGGCGAGCGGCGGCCGCGAAGCCGCGCTCGAGGTCGGCGAGGATGTCCTCGACGTCCTCCACGCCGAGCGAGAGCCGCACCAGGCCGGGGGTGACGCCGGCGGCGCGCTGCTCGTCGTCGGTGAGCTGGGAGTGGGTGGTCGAGGCCGGGTGCACCACGAGCGAGCGGACGTCGCCGATGTTGGCCACATGGTGGTGCAGGGTGAGCCCGTCCACGAACGCGGCCCCGGCCTCGCGGCCGCCCGCGATCTCGAAGGAGACGAACGCGCCCGCGCCCTTCGGCAGGTAGCGCTGGGCCCGCTCATGCCACGGGCTGGACTCCAGGCCGGCGTAGACCACGTGCTCGACGTCGTCGCGACCCTCCAGCCAGCCCGCCACCGCGGCCGCGTTGGCCACCTGCCGCTCCATGCGCAGGGACAGGGTCTCCAGGCCGAGGTTCACCAGGAACGCGTTGAACGGGGAGATGGCCGAGCCGTAGTCGCGCAGCAGCTGCACGCGCGCCTTGAGGATGAAGGCCAGGTTGGCGCCGAGCGGCGAGCCCACCCCGAGGTCCCGCGCGTAGACGAGGCCGTGGTACGACTCGTCCGGCTCGTTGAAGCCGGGGTACCGCTCGGCGTGCTGCGCGTAGTCGAACGTGCCGGCGTCGACGATCACGCCCGCGATGGCCGCGGCGTGCCCGCCGAGGTACTTCGTGGCGGAGTGGGTGACGACGTCGGCGCCGTGCTCGATCGGTCGCAGCAGGTACGGGGTGGCCAGCGTGTTGTCCACGATCAGCGGCACGCCGGCCTCGTGGGCGGCGTCGGCGACGGCGCGCACGTCCAGGACGTCCCCGCGCGGGTTGCCGAGGGTCTCGCCGAAGAACGCCGTGGTGTTCGGCCGGACGGCGGCGCGCCAGGACTCGAGGTCGTCCGGGTCGGTCACGAACGTCGTCTCGACGCCGACCTTGGCGAGGGTGTGCTTGAACAGGTTCTGCGTGCCGCCGTAGAGGCTGGCCGAGGCGACCACGTGGTCGCCGGCGCCGGCGAGGTTGAGGATCGCGAACGTCGTCGCCGCCTGACCGGAGGCCAGCAGCAGCGCACCCACACCGCCCTCGAGCGCGGCGATCTTCTCCTCCACCGGGCCCTGCGTCGGGTTGCCGATGCGGGTGTAGAGCGGGTCGAGGTCCTTGAGCGCGAACCGGTCCGCGGCCACCTGGGCGGACGGGAAGTCGTACGAGGTGGTCTGGAAGATCGGCAGGGCGGTCGCACCGAAGGCGTGCTGGCCGACGGCGACGCCCGCGTGGACCTGCGCGGTGGAGAAGCCCCAGGCGTCGGGGGTCGGGGTGGTCTGGTCGGTCATGGCGGACCCTCCTGAGGGGTTCAGGGGCCGGACCCGGCCGCCCCGCCCGCCGGCCGACGTGCCGATTCGCGGACCGGCGTCGTCGAGGTGCCGGAGATGACCCGGCGCCGTCGAGAGGGGCCGTGGGATCGGCCCGCGCTTGCCGGCGTCCGTTGTGGGGCCGGCCTGGTCGTCACCCGGGGCACCCCACCGCGGAAGGAGGGTTGCCGGTCAGCATGCCGGGGCCTGTTGCTGACTCTCGTGACCGTGCCTCCGAGTGTAGCCCGCCGCCCCGCCACGATTTCGTCACGCGTGTCACCCGCGGATACGCTCTCCGCACGGGGCGCCCGACCCGTCAAGGGCTCGACGCCCCGCGACTCGCACCAGGTCAACCCCCGGGGCAGCCCGGGAACGGAGAGGAACAGCGCAGTGCACACCTGTCGCATGGACCACGTGTCCTACGCCGCCGGCCCCGAGGGCCTGGACGCCACGGTCGCCCGCATCGCCGAGACGCTGGGCATCGAGCGGATCAAGGGCGGTGTCCACCCCCGCTTCGGCACGCAGAACGCCCTGTTCCCCATGGCGGGCAGGCAGTATCTGGAGGTCGTCGAGGCCCTGGACCACCCGGCCTCCCTCAGCGCGCCGTTCGGCCAGCTCGTGCGCGCCCGCACCGAGCAGGGCGGCGGCTGGATGAGCTGGGCGGTGGCCACCACGGACATCGGCCGGTTCGAGCGCCGCCTCGGCCGTGAGGCCGTCCCCGGCAACCGTCGCTTCCCGGACGGCCGGGAGCTGTCCTGGCGGCAGATCGGCGTCAAGGGAACCCTCGCGGACCCGCAGCTGCCGTTCATCCTGCGCTGGGCCGACGGTCAGGAGGACATGCACCCCTCGCAGGCGGCCGAGCCGCAGGCCACCATCGAGCGCCTGAACATCGCCGGCTCCCCCGAGCGCCTCGCCGAGTGGCTCGGCGACGACGAGGACGGCCAGGTCCAGGACGTGAACATCGAGTACGTCGCGCCCTCCGGCACCCCGGGCATCGTCTCGGTCACCTTCCGCACCCCGAAGGGCGAGGTCACGCTCTGAGCGCGGGGGCGGGGCCGCTCAGCCGAGCAGCCCCGCCCGCGCCAGCAGCGGGTAGCCGACGAACCCGACGGCGTCCAGCAGCGTGTGCGCGATGACCAGCGGCATCACCCGGCGCACCCGCAGGAACACGAGCGCGAACACCACGCCCATCAGGGCGTTGCCCACGCCCGGCCCGATCCCCTGGTACAGGTGGTACGCCCCGCGCAGCAGCGCGAGGGCGAGCACCACGACGGCCGCGCGGGTCGGCAGGTACAGCCCCTCGGCGCTCACCCACGACGACGGCACGGCCGGCGCCGGATCGCGCGCCAGGCCCGCGGCGCGCAGCCGCTGCAGATACCCGAGCCGGTCGACGAGCCAGGCACCCACGATGACCTCCTCCAGCAGTCCGTGCCGCAGCGCGGAGAGCAGCAGGACCGGCACCTGGTACCAGCTCTCCCCGAGCGCCGAGCCGACGATCGCCGTCGTGATCCCCAGGGCCCGGCCGGCGGCGTAGACGCCGAGCGTGCCCAGCCCGATGGCCGCGAACAGGCCCAGGCCCCAGGCCAGGTCGCGGCCGGGGCGGCGCAGGTCGAGGCCGAGCACCCGGAACGGGTTCCGGCCACGCAGGTGCATCAGGTGCAGCACGAGGGCCACCGGCACGAGCGCGAACCCGATGCCGAGCAGCTGATAGGTCAGGTCGAACGCCCAGCGGTCGGCCAGGGCCGGGTTGAGGACGGTGGTCTGCTCGCCGAGCGGGGCCTGGGTGGCCTTGTCGATGAGCTGGACGATCGCGTAGACCGCCGACTTCCCCAGGGAGAGGCCGAGGACGATCGCGATCTCCCACCGCACCGTGCGCGCCGAGGGGGCGGGCAGCGCGGGGGCGGGTCGGACGGCCGGGGTGCGGGACGTGCGCGGGGTGGCGGGCATGCCCTCCAGTATCGGCCCGCCCCTCTCCCCCCGGGCGCTTTCGAACGTGAGGTGGGGCCTTTCTCCCGTTCGAAAGTCCCCATTCCCCCGATGTCACGTTCGAAAGTCCGGGAGGGCGGAGGGAGGGTTAGCGTGGTCGTGTGGTCTCCCCGCCTGCCCCCAGCGAGCTCGAGCTGGTCCACCGCGCCCTGCAGCACCTCCGCCCCGGCCTCGACCCCGCCCTCGCCCGCCGGCTCCGCACAGCCGACTGGGCCGCGGCGTCCGTGGAGGAGGGCGGGCAGTTCCACCGCGTGCTGGTGCTCGAGGACGTCGGCGTCCTCCGGATGACGCGGGCCCACGAGGTCGGCGCCGCCCCCGCCGCGCGGTGGGCGCCCGAGCGGGACCCCGCGGCGCACCTGCCCCGGCGCCTGGCCCTCCTCGACGGGCTCGCCTCGGCCCTGGCCGAGCGCGACGTGTCGTGGGCCGTCCCGGTCGCCCTCTCGGATCCCGTCTCCGCGGGCCCGGGCGCCGCGGTGCTGCAGCGCTTCCTCCCGGGCGGCCCGTACCCGCCGCACGAAGGCGATCCGGACGTGCTGCGCGGCGTCCTCGACGACCTCGCCGCCGTGGACGTCACCGACCCGCGGATCGCCCCGCACCTCGGCCGCCCGTTCGCCTTCCGCGGCCCGTGGACGCCGGCGCGCGCCCGGCACGTCGCGGCGCTGCCGGGGGCGGTCGCCGCGCGCCTGGGCGCATGGGAGGGCCACGACGTCGACGCACGGCTGGGCGCCGAGGCGTGGCCGGACGCGGTGGCCGCCCTCACGGACGCGGTGACGACGTGGACCGCCGCGCCGCCCGTGCCGCCGTCGCTGGTGCACGGCGACCTGGCCGGGCACAACATGCGCTGGCGTGCCGTGCCCGAGGACGAGGACCCGCGCGCCCCGCTGCGCTGGGCGCTGGCCGGTGTGCTCGACTGGGACCTCGCGTGCGCGTGGGGCCCGGCCCTCAACGTCGCCTACCTGGCGTTGTGGCACGGCGAGCAGAAGGTGCCCGACCTGGCCCGGGACGCGGCCGAGGCGCGGCGGGCCCGCGTGTGGCTCGGGGCGATGGCCATGGAGACGCTCGACGACGCGGCGGCCCGGGACGCGATCGTCGGCGGGCTGGCCGCGGGGTCCTGGCGGCGTCTGCTGCGCAAGACCCTGCCCCGCGTGGCGCGGGCCCTCACCGCCCTGGACGGCTGAGGGCCCGCGCGGTCGTCAGGACACGCCCAGGCGCTCCAGGACGATCTCGCGGACGCGGCCGGCGTCGGCCTGCCCGCGGGTGGCCTTCATGACCGGGCCGATCAGGGCGCCGACGGCGGCCATCTTGCCGCCCTTGATCTTCTCGGCCACGTCCGGGTTGGCGGCGATCGCGGCGTCGACGGCCTCGGTGAGCGCGCCGTCGTCGGACACCACGGCCAGGCCCTTCGCCGCGACGACCTCCTTCGGGGCGCCCTCGCCGTCGGCCACCAGACCGAGCACCTGCTTGGCGATCTTGTCGTTGATCGTCTTCGCGGCGATCAGCTCCTCGACCTCCACCACGTGCGCCGGGGTGATCCCCAGCTCGGCGACGGCGACCTCGCGGACGTTCGCCAGGCGGGCGATCTCGCCCATCCACCACTTGCGGGCGGCCGCCGCGGAGGCGCCGGCCTCCACGGTCGCGACGATCTCGTCCAGGACGCCGGCGTTGACGACGTCGCGGAACTCCTCGTCCGAGAAGCCCCACTCGGCCTTGAGCCGCTTGTTCCGCACGGCCGGCAGCTCGGGCATGGCCGCGCGCACGCGCTCGACCCACGCGGCGTCCACGTGCACGGGCACGAGGTCCGGCTCGGGGAAGTACCGGTAGTCGTCCGCGTCCGACTTCGGGCGGCCCGAGGTGGTGCTGCGGGTGTCCTCGTGCCAGTGGCGGGTCTCCTGCGTCACGGTGCCGCCCGCGGCGAGCACCGCGGCCTGGCGCTGGATCTCGTGGGTGACCGCGTGCTGCACGGCGCGCGTGGAGTTCACGTTCTTCGTCTCGGTGCGGGTGCCGAACTCGGTGGCGCCCTTGGGCATCAGCGAGACGTTCGCGTCGCAGCGGACGTTGCCGCGCTCCATCCGCGCGTCGGAGATGTCGATGGCCTGCACGATGTCCCGGATCGCGGTGACGTAGGCGCGGGCCAGCTCGGGGGCCCGCGCACCGGCGCCGACGATCGGCTTGGTGACGATCTCGATGAGCGGCACGCCCGCACGGTTGTAGTCGACGAGGGACGCGGAGGCGCCCTGGATCCGCCCGGAGCCGCCCACGTGGGTGAGCTTGCCGGCGTCGTCCTCGAGGTGCGCGCGCTCGATCTCCACGCGGAAGACCTCGCCGTCCTCCAGCTCGACGTCCAGGTGGCCGTCGAAGACGATCGGCTCGTCGTACTGGGAGGTCTGGAAGTTCTTCGGCGTGTCCGGGTAGAAGTAGTTCTTCCGCGCGAACCGGCAGGTCTCGGCGACCTGCGCGTCCAGGGCCACGCCCAGGCGGATCGCGTACTCCACGACCTTGCGGTTGAGCACCGGCAGGGTGCCGGGCAGGCCGAGGTCGAGCGGGGTCACGTTCGTGTTCGGCTCGTCGCCGAACGCGTTGGGCGCCGAGGAGAAGATCTTCGTGGCGGTGTTCAGCTCCACGTGCACCTCGAAGCCCAGCACCGGGTCGAAGCGCTCCATCGCCTCCGCGAAGTCCATGGTCTGTTCTGCGTGGCTCATGCCCGGCCTCCTGCCGTGGTCGCGGTGGTGGCGCGCTGCGCGCCCTTCTCCAGCTCGGGGGCCTCGGCCCACACCGGCCCGCCCCGGCGCTCGGCCACGAGGCGTTCGAGCGCGGCGCCGGCCTCGTACAGGCGGGCGTCCTCGCGCGCGGGCGCCATCAGCTGCAGGCCGTAGGGCAGCCCGTCGACGACGCCGCCCGGCACGGACATGCCCGGGACGCCGGCGAGGTTGGCCGGGATGGTGGCCAGGTCGTTGACGTACATGGTCATCGGGTCGTCCGTCTTGGCGCCCAGCTCGAACGCCGGGGTCGGCGCGGTGGGCGTGAGGAGGACGTCCACCCGCTCGAAGGCGCGGGCGAAGTCCTGCTGCACGAGCGTGCGGACCTTCTGCGCGGAGCCGTAGTAGGCGTCGTAGTAACCGGCGGAGAGCGCGTAGGTGCCCAGGATGATGCGGCGCTTGACCTCGGCGCCGAAGCCGGCGGCGCGGGTGGCGCCCATGACCTGCTCGATCGTGCCGCCGCCGTCGGGCACCACGCGGTGGCCGTAGCGGACGCCGTCGAAGCGGGCCAGGTTGGAGGAGGCCTCCGAGGGCATGATCAGGTAGTACGCGCCGAGGGCGGCGTCGAAGCTGGGGCAGGAGACCTCCACGATCTCCGCGCCGGCCTCACGCAGGGCCGCGACGTGCTCGTCGAAACCGGCCCGGATGCCCGGGTGGAACGCCTCCGCCGGCAGGTCCGTCACGACGCCGATGCGCAGCCCCGCCAGGTCACGGCCGCGGGCCGCGGCGGTCAGGTCCGCCGGCGCGTCGGCCAGGGACGTGGAGTCCTGCGGGTCGTGGCCGCCGATGACCTGCTGCAGCGCCGCGGCGTCGGCCACGGTGCGGGCGGCGGGGCCGATCTGGTCCAGCGAGGAGGCCATGGCGATCAGGCCGTACCGGGACACGGCGCCGTAGGTGGGCTTCACGCCGACCGTGCCGGTGAACGCGGCGGGCTCACGCACGGAGCCGCCGGTGTCCGAGCCGAGGGCGAAGGGGGCCAGGAAGGCGGCCACGGCGGCCGCCGACCCGCCGCCCGAGCCGCCGGGCACCCGGTCCCCGTCCCACGGGTTGCGGGTGATGCCGAACGCGGAGTGCTCGGTGGAGCCGCCCATCGCGAACTCGTCGAGGTTGGTCTTGCCGAGGATCGGCAGGCGGGCCTCGCGGAGGCGGGCCACCACCGTGGCGTCGTACGGGCTGAACCAGCCCTCGAGCATGCGGGAGGCGGCCGTGGTCGGCTGGCCGCGCGTGACGATGTTGTCCTTCACGGCCACGGGCACGCCGGCCAGCGGGTGCAGGGCGTCGGCCTCGGGGCCGCCGGCGGCACGGATCGCGTCCACCTCGGCGGCGACGGCGAGGGCCTCGTCCGTGTTCACGTGGAGGTAGGCGCGCACGCCGCGGTCGCCGGCGGCGTCGGCGCGCACGTCGCCGTCGTGGGCGGCGATGCGGTCCAGGTGGGTCTGGACGAGCTCCACGGAGGTGGTGGTGCCGGCGCGCAGGCGCTCGGCCATCTGCAGCGCGGTGAGCCGGACGAGCTCGTCGGCGCCGATGGTCGCGTTCACATCGAACGTCTCGGTCATGGGGGTGATCACTCTCCGTCCAGGATGGCGGGGACCTTGAACTGGCCGTCCTCGGAGTCCGGCGCCTGGTCGAGGGCCTCCTCCTGCGTGAGCATGCCGGCCGGCACGTCCTCCCGGAACACGTTCTCCAACGCGATGGGGTGGGACGTCGGCGTCACGTCGTCGCCCGCGGCGGCCTGGACCGCGGAGACGTGCTCCAGGATCTTCTCCAGGTCGCCGGACATCGTGTCCAGTTCCTCGTCGGTCATCCGGATGTGGGCCAGGCGAGCCAGATGCTCCACCTGATCCCGGGTGATCTCAGGCATGGATCTCCTCGTGTGACGGGTCGGGGCGGGGTGGACGACGCCGGCGCGGCGGCGGCCACATCGGGGTCGAGTCTAGTGCCGGGGCCTGGACGGCCGCCGCCACCGCTTCGAGGCGGGAGATCCACCCCACCGCGGCGCTCCGGGCCCGCATGACAGGGATTTCCCGCCCCGAATGGGGTCCCGGTGCCGATGTCCCGCCCGGGGTCAGTCCAGCGCGAGCCGGTAGACGAGGAACGGGCCGGTCTCGTCGGCCGGGTCGAGGTCCGGCACCACGTCCGCGAGGAACCAGTCCCGCTCCGGGACGCGCACGAAGCCGGCGCGCTCGTACATCCGGTGGGCGCCGGTCATGGAGGGCATGGTGGTCAGCACGACGGCGTCCACGCCCTCCTCGGCGCGGGCCCGCGCCACGATCTCGGCCAGCAGGGCGCCGCCCACCCCGCGGCGGTGGAACCGCGGGTGCACGGCGAGCATGCGGAACTCGTACTCCCCGTCGCCGGAGGTCTCGGCCAGGGGCGAGCCGGGCGGGGTGAGCACCACGGACCCGGCCACCTCGCCGTCGACCTCGGCCACGAGCACCTCCGCGCGGCCGGCCCGGTCGGCCACGTCCATGAGGGTCTTCACGTAGGCGTCGTCGGGGGCGATGTGGCCGCCGTCGACATAGGACGCCAGGGTGAGCTCGGCGACCGCCTCGTGGTCCTCGGGGCGCAGCGGGCGGACGAGGGCGCTCATGCGTCGCCTCCGGCGTGCTGGCGCAGCGTGTCCTTCAGGCGGGCGCGGGTCGCGTCCGTGGCCACGACGTAGTCGCGCCGGCGCAGCCAGGCGGTGGGCACGGCCTGGTGGGGGTGGCCGTCGCGCGACTCGTGCAGCCCTTCGAGGAACGTCGCGGCCGCCGGCTCCTGCCAGATGTTCACCCAGTAGGCGCGATCCCGCTCCTGCGCCGTCAGTTCCTTGACCAGCCGCCTCGTGAACGGGCAGCCCGGCCGCCAGAACACGACGACGCCGCCGCGCTCGACGTGCGCCTGCGCGCCGGCGAACGGCCGCGAGCGGACCCGGACCGCCCACCGGTACGTGACCGCGTAGCCGGCCAGGACGAGCCCGGCCACGATCATCCCGACCTGCTGCAGGCGCGTCCCCGCGATCATGAACGTCAGTCCGCCGGCCACGAACAGGACCGGGTAGAACCACGGGTCTCCGACGATCCGCCTCATGCCCTCTCCCCCGTCATGGCGGCCAGGGCGGACCCGTCCACGTCGCCGGCCACCATCCAGTCAGGATGTGCCGTGCCGTCCGCCGAGGCGGGCCGCGTCACCGCGACGCCGGCCTCCTCCGCCACCAACGCGCCGGCGGCCCAGTCGTACTCCTGCGTGCCGAACTCGGCGTACGCGTCCAGGGTGCCGTCGGCGACCATGCACAGGTCCAGCGCCGCCGAGCCGATCCGTCGCACGTCCCCGAACGCGGGCAGCAGGGCCGCGAGCGCCCGCACCTGCAGGGCCCGGCGGGCGGGGTCGTAGCCGAAGCCGGTGGCGAGCAGTCGCCCCGAGCGTCCGGGCAGGGGACCGGTGAGCCGCACGGGGGCGGCATCGCGGTCGGGCAGGTCCACGCCCGCCGTCGTCGCGTCCGCGGTGCTGAAGGCGCCCCGGCCCGCGCTCGCGTACCAGGTGCGCCCCAGCGCGGGCGCCGCCACGACGCCGGCCAGCCAGCGTTCGGTGCCCTCGGCCACCCCCAGCAGGTCGGCGGTCTCGGCGTCCACCGGGCCGGTGACGGCCACCGAGGTGCAGAACTGCGGAAGCCCGCGCACGAAGTTCGTGGTGCCATCCAGCGGGTCGATGGACCAGCGGTACCCGGACGGCTCGGCCGGACGGGTGGCGCCGTACTCCTCGCCGGTGATCTCGTCCGAGGGGCGGTAGCCGGCGACGACCTCCCGGACGGCCTGCTCGGCGCGGCGGTCGTAGTCGGTGACCCAGTCGGAGCCGGAGGACTTCGTCTGCGCGCCGATCTCCTCGATGCCCAGCGGGACGGCCGGGTGGTGACCGGTCCAGCGCCGGGCCAGGACGTCCGCGCCGGCGCGCGCGGCGGCCTTGGCGACCACGAGCAGGCCCGGGACCGTGGTGCGCGCGCTCATGCCGAGGCCTCCCCCTCTGCGGCGCCGTCGGGGGCGTCGTCCGTGTCCGCCGGGCGCACCGCGTCCGGGCCACCGGCCAGCAGCGCCGTGAACCCGGCCTCGTCCAGCACGGGCACGCCGAGGGACTGCGCCTTGTCCAGCTTGGAGCCGGCGGCCTCGCCGGCCACCAGGAAGTCGGTCTTCTTGGACACGGACCCGGAGGCCCTGCCGCCGCGCACGAGGATCGCCTCCTTCGCGGAGTCGCGGGAGAAGCCCTCGAGCGAGCCGGTGACCACCACGGTCAGGCCCTCGAGCGTGCGCGGGGTCGACTCGTCCTGCTCGTCCTCCATGACCACGCCCGCCGCGGCCCAGCGGTCCACGATCTCCCGGTGCCAGTCCTCGGCGAACCACTCGATGAGCGCGTCCGCGATGATCGGACCGACGCCGTCGATCTCGGCCAACCGGTCCCGGTCGCCGGCCTCGGCCGCCGCGCGCAGCGCCGCCATCGAGCCGAACGCCGTGGCCAGCGAGCGGGCCGCCGTCGGGCCCACGTGCCGGATGGACAGCGCCACGAGGGTGCGCCACAGCGGCTGGGACTTGGCCTTCTCGAGCTCGTCGAACAGGCGGAGCGTGTTGGCCGTGGGCGCGGACGGCTTCTTCGCGGTGCCGGCGGTGAAGAAGTACGGCTTGAGCGTGAACACGCCCGAGGGCACCATGCGGCCGTCCACCTTCGTACGGCCCTCGCGCCACACGCGGACCTCGCCGAGGGAGCGCTGCAGGTCCGTCAGCCCGTCCTCGCCGCGGGGGCCCGTGATCTCCTCCGGCGTGCCGGAGGCGAGGTCGAAGATCTGCGCCTCCGCCGTGATGGGGCCGGGACCCTCGGGGCGCACCTGCCCCTCGTGCTCGGCCGGGTCCTCGCCGGGGCCCTGGACGAGCCAGCGGGCGGCCTCCTCGCCGAGCGCCTCCACGTCGAAGGCGCCGCGGCTGGCCAGGTGCTCGACGCGGCCGGCCAGCTGGGCCGGGCAGGAGCGGGCGTTGGGGCAGCGCAGGTCCACGTCCCCCTCCTTGGCCGGGGCCAGCGGCGTGCCGCACGAGGGGCAGTGCGCGGGCATGACGAACTCGCGCAGCTCCCGGCCCGCCTCGATCGCCTTCTCGCGCAGCGGCAGCACGGGGCCCACGACCTCGGGGATCACGTCCCCGGCCTTGCGCACCACCACGGTGTCCCCGATCAGCACGCCCTTGGCCTTGACCACGTCCTGGTTGTGCAGGGTGGCCAGAGAGACGGTGGACCCGGCCACGGTGACCGGCTCCAACACCGCGAACGGGGTCACCCGACCGGTGCGGCCCACCGAGACCGCGATGTCCCGCAGCAGCGTGTGCACCTCCTCCGGCGGGTACTTGTACGCCGCCGCCCAGCGGGGCACGCGGGAGGTGTGGCCGAGGTAGCGCTGGTCCGCGAACGCGTCCGCCTTCACCACGATGCCGTCGATCTCGTGGATCAGCTCGTGCCGGCGCCGGCCGTACTCCTCGATCACCGCGACGACGGCGGCCAACGCCTCCTCGTCCGCACCCTCCACCACGCGGGTGTAGGGGCTCACGGGCAGGCCCCAGCCCGCGAGCGCGTCGTACACCTCGTGCTGGGACTCCAGTCCGAACGCCTCGACCGAGCCGATGCCGTGCACGAACATGGCCAGCGGGCGCTGCGCGGTGACGGCCGGGTCCTTCTGACGCAGGGCGCCGGCGGCGGCGTTGCGCGGGTTCGCGAACGGCGTCTGACCCTCCTCGGCACGGCGCGCGTTGAGCTCGGCGAAGGCGGCGGAGGACATGAACACCTCGCCGCGCACCTCGAACTCGGCGGGCCAGCCCTCGCCGGAGAGCTCGTGCGGGATGTCCCCGATGGTGCGCACGTTGGCGGTGACGTCCTCGCCCGTGACGCCGTCGCCGCGGGTGGCGGCCTGCACGAGCCGCCCGTCCCGGTAGCGCAGGGCGACGGCGAGCCCGTCGATCTTCACCTCCACGAGCCAGCGGGGCGCCACGCCCGGTCGCACCTGCGTCAGGGCCTGCGCCGCGCGGCGGAACCAGACCTCGAGCTCCTCGATGGAGAACAGGTCCTCGAGCGAGTACATGCGGGCCCCGTGCCGGACGGGGGCGAACGCCTCCGAGACCTCGCCGCCGACCTCCTGGGTGGGCGAGTCGTTGGCCACGAGCTCGGGGTGCAGGGCCTCGAGGTCCTCGAGGCGGCGGTACAGCGCGTCGTACTCGGCGTCCGAGATCTCCGGGGCGTCCCGCTGGTAGTAGGCGGTCCGGGCGGCGCGGACCCGCTCCACGAGGTCCTCGTACTCCTCCCGCAGGTCCGCGGCGGGGATGTCCTGCGGATCGGGCTGGGCGGCGGATTCCTTGGGGGTGCTCACCCGGCCCAGCGTAGTCGGCGTCCCGGACGGCGCACCCGGGTCAGGGGATGCGCACGAGCACCGCCGTGATGTTGTCCCGGCCGCCGCGCCACAGGGCGGCGCCGATGAGCTTCTCGAGGGCGTCCTCGAGGGTGTCGGCGTCGTCGATCAGCGCGCGGATCTCCTCGTCCAGCAGCTCGCCGGTCAGGCCGTCGCTGCACAGCAGGACGAGGTCCCCGGAGGCGAGGGGGACCTCGGCCACGTCCACCGTGAGCGCCTCGCGCGAGCCGAGCGCGCGGGTGATGACGTTGCGGCGCGGGTGGACGCGGGCTTCGGCGGGGGTGAGCTCCCCCGCGTCGACGAGCATCTGGACCGCCGAGTGGTCCACCGTGAGCTGCTGGAGCACCGGCGAGCCGACGGGCCGCAGGTACACCCGGGAGTCGCCGACGTTCGCCACGGCCCAGCGGCCGCGCTCCGTGTCCAGGCAGGCCAGGACGGTCAGGGTGGTGCCGGAGCGCCCCAGCCCGGCCTCGACGACGGCGGCGTCCGCCTCGTGGATCAGGTGGCCGAGCTCCTGGGGCGTGTGGGCCGTGCCCGGGGCGAGCACCTCGGGGGCGCGGCGGCGCAGGGTCTCGATCGCGGCGGCCGAGGCCACCTCGCCGGCCTCGTGCCCGCCCATGCCGTCGGCCACGGCGGCGAGCACCAGCGGCTCCCCGACGAGGGTCCACGCGTCCTCGTTCAGGTCGCGGACGGCGCCCACGTGGGTGGCGCCCGCGGCCTGGGGCCGCGGCGCGGACGGGGTCTCGGGGCGGGGGTCCACGGGGTCCTCGATCAGTCGGCGAGCAGGGTCTGGGCCGACCCGTCCAAGAGCAGGGAGGGGCGGACCTCTCCGAACCCGCGGACGATCCTGGGCGGCTGCGGGACGAGCACGAAGCGCTCGTCCCGGGACAGGGCCGCAGCGGTCATGGCGTCCACGAGCACGGTACCCGGATCGGCCAGGGACGTCAGCCGCGCGGCGAGGTTCACGGTGGGCCCGTAGATGTCCCCCATGCGCGAGAGCACCCGTCCCCACGTCAGGGCGACGCGCGCCGAGGGCAGCTCCTCGTCCGCGGCGATGGTCTCGGCCAGGGAGAGCGCGATCGCGGCACCGGCCTCGGGGGTCTCGGCGTTGAACATGACCTCGTCGCCGATGGTCTTCACGAGCCAGCCGCCGCCGGCGGAGATGGTCTCCGCGGCGAGGGACTCGAAGCGCAGCACCATGCGGGCCAGCGTCCGGTCGTCCATGGTCCGGGAGAGCGTCGTGTAGGAGACCATGTCCGCGAAGCCGACGGCGCGGGCCAGCGGCAGCGGCGCGTCCGACTCGGAGCCGTCGCGGCCCTCGGCGCTGGCCGCCAGCCCGGCCTCCACGCGCACGGTCAGGCGCTGGACGGCGCGGTTGAGCTGGCGCCGGTAGACGATCCGCATGGACTTCTCGAGCGGTCCGACCATGTCCGGGAGCATGTCGACGACGGCCCGCCGTGCCTCCGGGTCCGTCAGGCCCTCGGAGGCGATCTTGTCCTCCACGAGCGCCTCGATCTGCCACACCACCATGCGGTCCGTCATCTGCCCGATCGACCGGGCCAGCGAGATGGCGGTGTCCTCGTTCAGCGTCCCCGAGCGCACGAGCGTGAGCACGGACTCGAACGCCTCGATGTCCGCCTCGGTGAAGGCCTTGTGCCCCTCCGGCGACGTCGGATAGCCCAGCGCACGCCAGATCTTCCGGGCGGAGGCCATCGAGACGCCGAGGCGCTGCGCCACCTCCCGTGAGGTGTAGGCGCGCGGGCCCACCACCAGGCCGGCGTCGAGCGTGCGCATCGCGCTCGTCCAGCCGGCGGGCTCGGCGGACCGCTCCTCGACGTCGCGGGCGGTCTCGTCCTCGGCCGGCGGGACGATCGGCAGCGGTGCGGTGTCCGGTGTCTCCGGACGGCTCATCGGAGGTCTCCTGTCGGGACGGGGGCGGGCCAGGTTGCGGTGCGGGCCTGGCGGGTGAGGTGGGCCAGGGCCTCCTCGAAGCGCGCGGCCTCGGGGACGTCGCGCAGCCGCCAGTGGACCTGGCGGGCGGGCTCCTGGAAGAGGATGTGCAGGTCTCCGGCACCCGAGCCGCGGCGGCGCCGCTGCACGTCCGCGATGGACACGAGCGGCATGGCGGCACCGGAGCCGCCGATGCCGGCGCCCTGGAGGATGCGGCGGTCGGTGAGCACGGTGCGCCGGAAGACCCAGCGCCACAGCGGGCGGACGGTGCCGGGGAGCAGGACGAGCGCCGCGACCACCCACGCGGCCGCCTCGAGCACGGCGCGGTTCGCGGCGACGAGCCCGGGCAGGTCGGGGCGTGCGAGCACGCCGACGGCCAGGCCGAGCAGGAACGCGACGGCCACGAGGACCGCGGCGGGGCGCAGCAGCGCGCGCGGGTGGGTGCGGGTGCGGACCATCACCTGCTCACCGGGCTCGAGTCGCACGGCGGTCACCTCCTGACCGGGACGGGTGTGTCATGCGCCGCGATGGACGTCTCCGCGCAGGTGGGCCACGTCCCCCGCACTGACCTCGGTCTCGATTGTGCCACGGTCCGGTGTGACGCGCTTCACGCGCAGGGTGCCACCGGGGCCGAGGCCCACGGCCGTGCCCTCCAGCACGCCGCCGCCGGGCAGCTCGGCGCGCACCGCGCGGCCCAAGGTGGAGAGGCGGTCCGCCACGGCCGCCACGGCGGGGTGGCGTCCGTCCACGGCCGCCGCCTGACCCGCCACGCCCGCCGCGAAGCGGTCCACGGCCGCCACGACGGCGTCGCGCAGCTCGACCGCGAGGTCCCGGGGCGCGGGCACGGCGTCCGCGCCGATCCACTCCGCCAGGTCCGTGGCGGTGTCCACCGGGGCGGCCCCGCGGTGGTCCAGGTTCACGCCCATCCCGACGACGACGCCGGGCCCCTTGCCGTCCGAGGACAGCGCCACCGTGGCCAGCACGCCGCACAGCTTGCGTCCGTCGGTGGCGAGCACGTCGTTCGGCCACTTCACGTGCGTCGGGACGCCCCGGGCCGCGAGGCGCTCGGCGACCGTGGCGGAGGCGACGAGCGAGAGCCAGCTCAGATGGGCCGGGGAGACCGGCACCCCGCCGGACTCGGGACGCAGGTACACGGACAGGGCGAGCGCCGCACCCGGCGCGGCGCTCCACACGCGGGAGTGCCGTCCCCGGCCGGCCCGCTGGTCCGCGGTGGCCACGGCCGCACCGTGCCGGTGTCCCTCGCGGTCCAGCCGTGCGAGGAGCTCATCCTGCGTGGAGCCGGCGGAGTCCAGCCAGGTCAGATCCGGTGTGGGGGCGTCGTCGGGGTGCATGCCCCTAGATATACACGGCGTTCCCGGGGGCGGGCTGGGCGGGCCGATCCGCTCCCGGGGCGCGCGGAGGGGCGGCCCGGGCCGACGTCCTCGTCGTTTGTGGGCTTCCTCCAACCGAGGGCGTCCGCGGCGGCCCGTAGACTGGCCGACTGAGCCTCCGCATCTGGCGGACCACCACAAGGAGGACGTGTGACCGATCCCGATCTGACCACCACGGCCGGCCGGCTGGCCGACCTGCATCGGCGGCTCGAGGCGACGGCCGCGCCCGGCGGCCCGGACGCCGTCGAGCGCCAGCACGCTCGCGGCAAGCACACCGCGCGCGAGCGGATCGACCTCCTCCTGGACGAGGGCTCCTTCGTGGAGCTGGACGCGCTGGCCGTGCACCGCACCACCGCGTTCGGCATGGACGCCAAGCACCCGGCAGGCGACGGCCTGGTGTCCGGCTTCGGCACCGTGGACGGGCGCCAGGTGGCCGTCTACTCCCAGGACTTCACCGTGTTCGGCGGCTCGCTGTCCGAGCGCAACGGCCAGAAGATCGTGAAGGTCCAGGAGTTCGCCGCGCGCAACGGCTGCCCCGTGATCGGCATCCTCGACGGCGGCGGCGCGCGCATCCAGGAGGGCGTGGCCTCCCTCGCCCAGTTCGCGGACATCTTCCGGAACAACGTCCTGGCCTCGGGCATGATCCCGCAGATCTCGCTGATCATGGGCCCCTCCGCCGGCGGCGCGGCCTATTCGCCGGCGCTGACGGACGTCGTGGTGATGGTGGACCAGACCTCGCACATGTTCATCACCGGCCCGGACGTGATCAAGACCGTCACGGGCGAGGACGTGGACATGGAGACCCTCGGCGGCGCCCGCTCGCACAACGCCACCTCCGGCACCGCCCACTACATGGCCTCCTCGGAGGAGGACGCGATCGCCTACGTGCAGGAGCTGCTCGAGCTGCTGCCCTCCAACAACCTCGCGGAGGCCCCGACCTTCGAGGCCGCGGACCCGGAGCCCACGGACGAGGACCTCGCCCTGGACGAGATCGTCCCGGACTCCGCCAACCAGCCCTACGACATGCTCGAGGTCATCGCCTCGATCGTGGACGAGGGCCACCTGCTGCAGCTGCAGGAGCTGTACGCGCCCAACGTGATCACCGGCCTGGCCCGCCTGGACGGCATGAGCGTGGGCGTCGTCGCGAACCAGCCGATGCAGTTCGCCGGCACCCTGGACATCGCCGCCTCGGAGAAGGCCGCGCGGTTCGTGCGCTTCTGCGACGCGTTCAACATCCCGATCATCACCCTCGTGGACGTGCCCGGGTTCCTGCCCGGCACGGACCAGGAGTTCAACGGCATCATCCGCCGCGGCGCCAAGCTGATCTACGCCTACGCCGAGGCCACCGTGCCGAAGCTGACCGTGATCACGCGCAAGGCCTTCGGCGGCGCGTACATCGTGATGGGCTCCAAGAAGCTCGGCGCGGACCTGAACCTGGCCTGGCCGAGCGCGCAGATCGGCGTGATGGGCGCCCAGGGCGCCGTGAACATCCTGTACCGGCGCGACCTGAAGGCGACGGCGGAGGCGGGCGGCGACGTCGACGCGCGCCGGGCCGAGATCGTGGCCGACTACGAGGCCGAGCTGCTCAACCCGTACCAGGCCGCCGAGCTGGGCTACGTGGACGCCGTGGTGCCCCCGCACGCCACCCGCGGCCAGCTCATCCGCGCCCTGCGCGCCACCCTGCACAAGCGCGAGGCCCGCCCCGCCAAGAAGCACGGGAACATGCCGCTGTGAGCGCCCTGCTGGGTCCGGGCGCCCCGGACGAGAACGACGAGTCGACGCAGGCCACGCCGGCGTCGGCCGACCCGCTGCAGCTCAGCGGCCCGGAGTTGGAGCCGGAGGAGATGGCGGCGCTGGCCGCCGTCCTCGAGGCGGCCGCCGCGGCCCGGGCCGAAGCCGCCCGGCTCGCCGCCGCGGCCGCCGACCCCCGTCCCCTGGACCGCACGCTCCGCCGTCGCGGCGACCTGGGCCTGTGGGCCCGGCCCGGCCGCGGCCAGTGGCGTCAGGGCGCGGGCCCGCAGTGAGCCGGGGGGCGGGCGCCAGCGCCTAGAGTGCCGGTATGACCCAGCACACCTCCGAGGCCGCCGTCGACGGCGCCCGCACCCCGTCCGCCATCGACGCGCTCGCCGAGCGCTACGTGACCGACCTCCTCGCCCTGCATCCGGACACCGCCACCGAGCTCGGCTTCCCGGGCCGGGAGACCGAGTACACGGACTTCTCCCCCGCCGGCGCCCGCGCCGACGACGAGCTCAACGCCCGCCTGCTCGAGGACCTGGCCGCACTCGAGCTGCAGGACGAGACGGACCGCGTCACGAAGGCGGCCATGCAGGAGCGCATCGGCCTCGAGCGCGAGATCCACGCGACCGGCCGCACCGAGCTGAACAACATCGCCTCCCCCGCCCAGGGCATCCGCGCGGTCTTCGACCTCATGCCCACGGACACCGCGGAGCAGTGGGGCCACATCGCCGGCCGCCTCGAGAACCTGCCGGCCGCCCTGCGCGGCTACACCGAATCCCTGCTCGCCTCCCGCGACGCCGGCCACGTGGCCGCGGTGCGCCAGGTGGACATCGTGGTGGAGCAGGCCCGCGCCCACGGCGCCGCGGGCGGGTTCTTCCCGGGCCTGGTCGAGCGGGCCGAGGCAGCCGACGTCGTGGACGACGCCCTGGCCGCCCGCATCCGCTCCGGCGCGGACGCCGCCGCGCAGGCCTACCGCGACTTCGCGGACACGCTCGAGGCCGAGCTGCGCCCGCACGCCCCGGAGGCGGACGGCGTCGGGATCGAGTACTACCGGCTGGCCTCCCGCGACTTCCTCGGCGCCGAGATCGACCTCGAGGAGACCTACCGCTGGGGCCAGGAGGAGCTGGCCCGCATCATCGCCGCGCAGCAGGCGGACGCCGAACGCATCCGGCCGGGCGCCACGATCGAGGAGGCGCGCGCGATCCTGGACGCGGACCCGGAGCGCACCCTGAAGGGCACCGAGGCCCTGCGCACGTGGATGCAGCGGCTCTCCGACGACGCGGTCGAGGCCATGAAGGAGCACTTCGAGATCCCGGCCCCGATGGACCGGCTCGAGTGCATGATCGCCCCCACCCAGGAGGGCGGCATCTACTACACCGGCCCCTCGGACGACTTCTCCCGGCCCGGCCGCATGTGGTGGTCCGTGCCCCCGGGCGAGGACGAGTTCACCACGTGGGCGGAGACCACCACGGTCTACCACGAGGGCGTGCCGGGCCATCACCTGCAGATCGCCACCGCCATGATGAACCGGGAGAACCTCAACCTGTGGCGCCGCAGCTTCTGCTGGACGTCCGGCCACGGCGAGGGCTGGGCGCTGTACGCGGAGAAGCTCATGGAGGAGCTCGGCTTCCTCGACGACCCGGGCGACCACCTCGGCATGCTGGACATGCAGCGCATGCGCGCGGCCCGCGTGGTGTTCGACATCGGCTACCACTGCGGCTTCGACGCCCCCGAGTCCGAGGGCGGCGGCGCGTGGACCCCGGAGAAGGGCTACGCGTTCCTGTCCAAGCACCTGAGGATCTCCGAGGGCCAGCGGCGCTTCGAGTTCACGCGGTACCTCGGCTGGCCGGGGCAGGCGCCGGCGTACAAGGTGGGTCAGCGCATCTGGGAGCAGATCCGCGCCGAGCACGAGCAGGCCGAGGGCGCCGACTTCGACCTCAAGGCCTTCCACACGCGGGCCCTGCGCCTGGGCGGCATGGGCCTGGACACCCTGCGGGAGGCGCTCGCGTGATCCCGCACGACGACGGCGCGGCCGGCCTCGGCACGGGCCTGCGGCTGGTGCTCGGCTCGGCCTCCCCCGGCCGAGCGGAGGTCCTGACCCGGGCGCGGGTGCCGTTCCGCGTCGTCGTCTCGGGGGTGGACGAGGCGGCCGTGGGCGCGGCGGCGGGCGACCCGTCGCCGGCGGAGCTGGCGGGCCTGCTGGCGGAGGCCAAGGGCCGCGACGTGGCCGCCCGGGTGGCGGCCGCCGGCGTCGACGCGCCCACGCTCGTGCTCGGCTGCGACTCCGTGTTCGAGTTCGACGGCCGCGCCCACGGCAAGCCCTATGAGCCCGAGGTCGCCGTCGAGCGCTGGCGCGCCCAGGCCAGCCGGCAGGGCGTGCTGCACTCGGGCCACTGGCTGGGCCTAGTGCTGCCGGAGTCCGGGGCCGGGTCCGGGATGGCGGAGGAGGCGGGCGTGGTGTCCGCCGTCGTGCGCTTCGGCGCCGTCACCGAGGCCGAGATCCAGGCCTACGTGGCCACGGGCGAGCCGCTGCACTGCGCGGGCGCGTTCACGGTGGACGGTGCGGGCGCGGCCCTCGTGGACGGCGTGGACGGGGACCCCAACGCGGTGATCGGGCTGTCCGTGGCGTGGCTGCGGCGGGCCACGGCGGCCCTCGGTGAGGACTTCACCCGGTTGTGGGAACCCTCCAACGCGCAGCGCTGATCCGGCGCGACAGGGCCGCGTGCCTCGGAGGGTTCCGCCACAACGAGTAGGGTGCTGGTCAGAGTCGGCGCCGTCCCGCGCCTTTCGCCCCACCGGGTGAGGGGCACGACCCCGGACGTGGCGCCCGCACCCCCAGCCGTGATCGTCCGAGGAGTCCATCGCCCATGAGCATCGCCGACGCACCGCAGGCCTCGGTCGTCCCGCCCGTCGACCCCGCGGCGGAGCGCCGGTTCTCCCGGGTGCTGATCGCCAACCGCGGCGAGATCGCCGTGCGCATCATCCGGGCCTGCCAGGACGAGGGGCTGACCTCCGTGGCCGTCTACGCCGAGCCGGACCGGGACGCCCTGCACGTGACGCTCGCAGACGAGGCCGTGGCCCTCGGCGGGGAGACCGCCGCCGACTCCTATCTGGTGATCGGCAAGATCCTCGACGCCGCCGAGCGCGCGGGCGCGGACGCCGTGCACCCCGGCTACGGCTTCCTCTCCGAGAACGCGGACTTCGCGCGCGCCGTGACCGACGCCGGCCTCGTGTGGATCGGCCCGCCCGCCGAGGCGATCGACCGGCTGGGCGACAAGGTCTCGGCCCGCCAGCTGGCCACCAAGGTCGGCGCCCCGCTGGCGCCGGGCACCACCTCCCCCGTGACCGGCACGGAGGAGGTCGTCGCGTTCGCGGACGAGTTCGGCCTGCCGGTGGCCATCAAGGCGGCCTACGGCGGCGGCGGCCGCGGCATCAAGGTGGCCCGCACGCGCGAGGAGATCCCCGAGTTCTACGAGTCCGCGGTCCGTGAGGCCGTGGCCGCGTTCGGCCGGGGCGAGTGCTTCGTGGAGCGGTTCCTGGACAAGCCGCGCCACGTGGAGACGCAGTGCCTGGCGGACGTGCACGGCGACGTCGTCGTGATCTCCACCCGCGACTGCTCGCTGCAGCGCCGCAACCAGAAGCTCGTGGAGGAGGCCCCGGCGCCGTTCCTCACGGACGAGCAGAACGCCCGCCTCGTGGAGTCCTCCAAGGCGATCCTGCAGGAGGCCGGCTACGTCGGCGCGGGCACGTGCGAGTTCCTCGTGGGCCAGGACGGCACCATCTCCTTCCTCGAGGTGAACACGCGCCTGCAGGTGGAGCACCCGGTCTCCGAGGAGATCACCGGCATCGACCTCGTGCGCGAGCAGTTCCGCCTGGCCCGTGGCGAGGCCCTCGGTTACACGGACCCGCAGCCCCGCGGCCACTCGATCGAGTTCCGCCTCAACGGCGAGGACCCGGGCCGCAACTTCCTGCCCGCCCCCGGTCGGCTCACCACCTTCCGCATGCCCAGCGGCCCGGGCGTCCGCGTGGACTCCGGCGTGGTGGAGGGCGAGGCCGTCTCCGGGGCCTTCGACTCCATGGTCGCCAAGCTGATCGTCACCGGTGCGGACCGCCGCCAGGCCCTGCAGCGCGCCGCCCGCGCCCTGCGCGAGGCCGAGATCGTCGGCATGCCTTCGGTACTGCCCTTCCACCGCGCCGTGGTGCGCGACCCCGCCTTCGCCCCCGAGATCGCCGGCTCGGAGGAGCCGTTCTCGGTGCACACCCGGTGGATCGAGACGGAGTTCGCGAACCGCATCGAGCCGAGCGCCCTCACCCCGGCCGAGCCGGCCCCCCGCGAGGCGCGCCACACCGTGACCGTGGAGGTCAACGGCAAGCGCGTGGACGTCACCCTGCCCACGTGGGGCGAGGCCCTGCACACGATCTCCGGCGCCGCCCAGCGGGCCGGTGCGGGACGACGCCGGCCCCGCGGCAAGCGCGGCGCACCGGTGGCCGCGGCCGTCAGCACGGACGCGCTGACCGCCCCGATGCAGGGCACCGTGGTGAAGGTCGCCGCCGAGAACGGCCAGACCGTGGCCGAGGGCGACCTGATCGTGGTCGTGGAGGCCATGAAGATGGAGCAGCCGCTCGCGGCCCACCGCGCGGGCGTGGTCAGCGGTCTCGAGGTCGAGCCGGGCCAGACGGTCACGGCCGGCACGGTGATCGCCACCATCGCCGACGCGGAGTGAGCCGCCGGCGACGACGGCGGGGAGCGCCGGCGTCGCGGACTGGTTCCACATGGTGGACGACGAGGATGTGACTCTCGCAGATCGGCGCGACGAGGCTTAACCTGACACGCATCTTCGTCTCACATCGTGGTCGCTCGCGACCCCCTGTGCCCGTCATACCAGGGAGACACCATGTCCCACTCCACCCCGCCCGTGAACCCGGGCGCCCCCACCGATCTCACGTCGGACGCGGTCGCCACCGCGGAGGAGGTGCCCCGCTCGCGGGTCATCATCGCCTCCCTCGTGGGCACCTCGATCGAGTTCTACGACTTCTACATCTACGCCACGGCCGCCGTCTCGGTGTTCCCGCTGATCTTCTTCGCGGGCGGCGACGACAACACGGCCCTGCTGGCCTCCATGGCCACCTTCGGCGCGGCGTTCATCGCCCGGCCGCTGGGCGCCGTCGTCTTCGGCCACCTGGGCGATCGCGTGGGCCGCAAGACCACGCTCATCGGCTCGCTGCTGACCATGGGCATCGCGACGTTCCTCATCGGCCTGCTGCCCACGTACTTCCAGATCGGCCTGTGGGCGCCGGCCATGCTGACGCTGCTGCGCTTCTTCCAGGGTCTGGGGCTCGGCGGCGAGTGGTCCGGCGCCGCCCTGCTGGCCACCGAGTACGCCAAGGACGGCAAGCGCGCGCAGGCGGCCATGTGGCCGCAGCTCGGCGCGCCGATCGGCTTCCTGCTGGCCAACGGCCTGTTCCTCGCGCTCGTGCTCGGCTTCGACCACGACTCCACGAACCCGGTGCTCGACGGCCCGTTCCTCACGTGGGTGTGGCGCGTGCCGTTCCTGCTCTCGATCGTGATGGTGGCCGTGGGCCTCTACGTCCGCGTCAAGCTCGAGGAGACCCCGGTCTTCCAGCGCGCCCTCGACCGCGACCAGCGTGTGAAGGCGCCGCTGAGCGAGGTGTTCCGCCGCAACTGGTGGGAGCTGATCCTGGGCACCTTCGTCATGTACGCCACCTACGTGCTCTTCTACCTGATGACCACGTGGATCCTCTCCTACGCGATCGGCAAGCCGGCCAACGGCTTCCTGGGTGTCCCCTACGCCGAGTTCCTCGTGCTGCAGCTGGTCGGCATCCTGTTCTTCGCGGCGTTCGTGCCGGTCTCCGGCCTGCTGGCTGACCGCTTCGGCCGCCGCCCCACCCTGATCGTGATCTCGGTGCTCATGGTGCTGTTCGGCCTCTCGTTCGGCCTGTGGCTCTCGCCGGAGAACATGGGCGTGGGCGCGGAGCTGAACGGGCCGCTGATGGTGGCGTTCCTGGCCACGGGCATGACGCTCATGGGCCTGACCTTCGGGCCGATGTCCGCGGTGCTGCCTGAGCTGTTCCCCACGAACACACGCTACACCGGCTCCGGCATCGCCTACAACGTGTCCTCGATCCTCGGCGCGGCGCTGACCCCCTTCATCGCGGCCTGGCTCGTGCAGAAGTTCGACGTCTCCTACGTCGGCTACTACCTGGCCGCCGCCTCGGCGATCACCGTCATCGCGCTGGTGCTCTCCCCCGAGACCCGCCACACGGACCTCGACACCGTCACCTCGGCCCGCGAGCGTCGCGCCGCGCGCTGACCCCGGCCGGCCCCCGGCGCTCCCCCCGCGCCCCACGCCCGCACTTTCGAACGTGACATCGGGGGAATGGACGCTTTCGGTCGTGAGATAGGCCCTATCTCACGACCGAAAGTCGTCTCTGGGTCAGATGCGCACGTGCAGGCGGCGGGCCGCCTCCGCGATCGACCCGGACATGGACGGGTACACGGTGAAGGTGTCCGCGAGGTCGTCCACGTGCAGCTTGTGCGTGACCGCGAGCGCGAGCGCGTAGATCAGCTCGGACGCGCGCGGCGAGACCACCACGCCGCCGATCACGGTGCCGGAGCCCTGTCGCGCGAAGATCTTCACGAACCCCTCCTCCGCGCCGGACATCTTGGCGCGGGGGTTGGTGTGGAAGTCCAGGCGCAGCACGTCCGCCTGGTACTGGCCGGAGTCCACCTGCGCCTGCGTGACGCCCACGGTGGCGATCTCCGGCGAGGTGAAGATGTTCGAGGCCAGCAGGTGCGGGCGCAGCGGCTTGAGGGCGTCGCCGAGCAGGTGGGCGACGGCGATGCGCCCCTGCATGGCCGCCACCGAGGCGAGGGCGAGCTTGCCCGTGCAGTCGCCCGCCGCGTAGATGCTCGGCACGGACGTGCGGGAGACGCCGTCCACGAGCACGTGGCCGGAGCCGGTCAGCTTCACGCCCACGTCGTCGAGGCCGAGGCCCGCCGTGTTCGGCACGCCGCCGACGGCCACCAGCGCGTGGGAGCCCTCGATCGACGGGGTGTCCTCGGCGCCCTCGCCGGAGAGGTGCACGCGCACGCCGGTCTCGGTCCGCTCGACGGACTCGGCCCGGGAGCGGGAGACCACCCTGAGGCCGTTGCCCTCGAAGACCTTCTCGAGCAGTTCGGCGGCGTCGGCGTCCTCGCCGGGGAGCACGCGGTCGCGCGAGGAGACGAGGGTGACCTTGGCGCCGAGGCGGTTGTAGGCCGAGGCGAACTCGGCGCCGGTGACGCCGGAGCCCACGACGATCAGGTGCTCGGGCAGCTCCTTGAGGTTGTAGACCTGCTTCCAGTTGAAGATCCGCTCGCCGTCCGGGACGGCGGTGGGCAGCTCGCGGGGGCTCGCGCCGACGGCCACGAGGATCGCGTCCGAGGTGATGATCTCGGGCTCGGCGCCGGCGTCGGCGTCGTCGAGGGCGCGGACGGACACCTCGTGGGGGCCGACGACGCGGCCCACGCCGTCGATCACCCGGACGCCGACCCGCTCGAGGCCCGCGCGGATGTCCGAGGACTGCTCGTGGGCCAGGTTCAGGATGCGGTGGCCGACCCGGCCCATGTCCGCGTGGACGTCGGCCCCACCGAGGTCGACGCCCAGGTCCACGGAGGCGCCCACGCGGCGCATCGAGTCGGCGGCGGCGATCAGCGTCTTGGAGGGGACCACGTCCGTGAGGACGGCCGCGCCGCCCAACCCCTGGCGCTCGACCAGGGTCACGCGGGCGCCCAGCTTCGCGGCCACCATGGCGGCCTCGTAGCCGCCGGGGCCGCCGCCGATGATGGTCAGGGACGGGATGAAGGTGCTGTTTTCCTCGCTCACGGGCTCCATTGTGTCCGCCGCGGACGGGAAAGTCCTAGCCCGCGCTCACGGGACACCGCCTAGACTCCACGACGTGACCGACCAGACCAGCATCCCCTCCCCCGACTCCCCCTTGACCGGCGACCATCCGGGCTTCGCCGAGGCCCGCGCGGCCGCCGACACCATCGCCCGGGCGACGGGCGTGGCGGAGCACCGCGTCGCCGTCGTCCTCGGCTCCGGCTGGGGCGAGGCCGCCGGCCTGATCGGCGACGAGGTCGCCGCCGTGCCGCTGGCCGAGGTGCCCGGCTTCCACGCCCCGAAGGTGCCCGGCCACAACGCGGTGATCCGCTCGGTCCGACTGCCGGACGGCACGCACGCCCTTGTCTTCGGCTCGCGCACGCACTTCTACGAGTCCCGCGACGCCCAGGCCGTGGCGCACACCGTCCGCACCGCCGCCGCCGCCGGGGCGCGCACCGTGGTGCTGACCAACGGCTGCGGCGGCCTGGACCCGGAGATCGCCCCGGGCACCCCCGTCCTGATCGCGGACCACATCAACCTCACCGGCGCCACCCCGCTCGTCGGCGCCACGTTCGTGGACCTGACCGACCTCTACTCCCCGCGGCTGCGTGCGATCGCCCGTGAGGTGGACCCGTCCCTGCGCGAGGGCGTGTACGTCCAGTTCGCCGGCCCGCAGTACGAGACCCCCGCCGAGGTGCGGATGGCGCGCACCCTCGGCGGCGACCTCGTCGGCATGTCCACGGCACTGGACGCGATCGCGGCCCGTCACGCCGGGCTGGAGGTGTTCGGCATCTCGCTGGTGACCAACCTCGGCGCCGGCATCTCGGAGACGCCGCTGTCCCACGCCGAGGTCGTCGAGGCCGGCCAGGCCGCCGGCCCGCGCATCGCGCGTCTGCTCGCGGACATCGTGGGGCGGCTCTGATGCCCGCGCATCCCCCGCACGACGACGTCGCCGCGCTCCCGGAGGACGTCCTCGCCCGGGCTGAGCGGTGGGCGGCGGAGGACCCCGATCCCGCGCACCGGGACACCCTGCGCGCCGAGCTCGACGCGGCCGCCGGCGTCGGCCCGGAGGCCGCGGCCGCCCGGGCGGCGCTCGCCGCCCGCTTCGCCGGGCCGCTCGTCTTCGGCACCGCCGGCCTGCGCGCCGAGGAGGGCCCGGGCGAGTCCCGCATGAACCGGCTCGTGGTGCGCCGCACCGCGGCGGGTCTGGCCGCGCACCTGTGGGACGGCGTCGGACGGGACGCTGCCCCGCCGCTGGCCGTCGTCGGGTACGACGCGCGGCGCGGTTCGGCCGCCTTCGCCGCGGACACGGCCGCCGTCCTGACGGCCGCGGGCGTGCAGACCGTCCTGCTGCCGGACCCGCTGCCGACGCCGGTGCTCGCCTTCGCGGTGCGCCATCTCAGCGCGGACGCGGGCGTGATGGTCACGGCCAGCCACAACCCGCCCGCGGACAACGGCTACAAGGTCTACCTCGGCGGGCGGCTCACGGACGAGGCGGGTCGCGGGGCGCAGATCGTCTCCCCCGCGGACGCGGAGATCGCCGCCCGCATCGACCACGCGGCGTGGGCCGCAGACATCCCGCTCGCCGACGACGGCTGGACCGTGGCCGGGCCGGACCTGCTGGAGGCCTACCGCGCGGCGGCCCTCGGCGTGCTCGACGACGACCGGCACGGCCACCGCGACCTGCGCGTGGTCTACACGCCCCTGCACGGGGTGGGCGGCGCCGTGGTCCCGGGCCTGCTCGAGGACGCCGGCTTCGGCCCCGTCCACGTGGTGGCCGAGCAGGCCGCCCCGGACCCGGCCTTCCCCACGGTCGCGTTCCCCAACCCGGAGGAGCCGGGGGCGATGGACCTCGCCCTCGCCCTGGCCGCCGAGGTGGACGCGGACCTGGTGATCGCCAACGACCCCGACGCCGACCGCCTGGCCCTGGCCGCGCCCGTCACCGACGCGGACGGTGCCCGCACGTGGCGGATGCTCTCGGGCGACGCCGTCGGGACGCTGCTGGGCGCGCACGCGATGCCGGCCCTGCACGCGGCCGGCCGCAGCGCCGCGAACTCCGTGGTCTCCTCCCCGCAGCTGGCCGCCCTGGCGGAGGCGAACGGGGTGAGGCACCACGTCACGCTGACCGGCTTCAAGTGGATCTCCCGCGCCCCGGACCTCGGCTTCGGCTACGAGGAGGCCCTCGGCTACTGCGTGGACCCGGACATGGTGCGGGACAAGGACGGCATCACGGCCGCCCTCATGGCCGCGGAGCTGGCCGCCGCCCTCACAGCGCAGGGACGCGGCCTGATGGACGCCCTGGCCGACGTCGACGCGGTCACCGGCGCCATGCCCAGCGCCCAGGTCTCGGTCCGCGTGGCGGACCTGTCCCTGATCGCCCGCACCATGACGGCCCTGCGTCAGCAGGCGCCGGCCACGCTCGCGGGGGAACCGGTCACCGTGCGCCGGGACCTGGCCGCCGGCGGGGACGGGCTGCCGCCGACGGACGCACTGCTGTTCGCCACCGACTCCGGCACCCGCGTCCTCGTGCGCCCCTCCGGCACCGAGCCGAAGCTCAAGTGCTACCTCGGCACCCGGGACGCCGACCCGGCCGCGGCCGCCGAGCGGCTCGAGGCGCTGCGCGCCGAGGTGACGGCCCTCGTGGGCGGCTGAGCCTCGGTAGGCTGGCGGACATGACCGTCTCCCTCACCACCGCCGAGCTGGCGAAGTACATCGACGCGACCGCCCTGAAGGCCGACACCTCGGAGGCGGACGTGCGCCGCCTCGTGGCCGAGTCCCGCGAGGCCGGGGTCAAGAGCGTCTGCATCAACCCCGTGTGGGTGCCGCTGGTGGCCGCCGAGCTCGCGGGCTCGGACGTGCTGACCTGCACCGTGATCGGCTTCCCCCTCGGCGCCAACGCCTCGGAGGTCAAGGCCTTCGAGGCCCGGCAGGCGATCGACGCCGGCGCGGACGAGGTGGACATGGTCCTCGACGTCGCCGCGGCCCGCGCCGGGGACCGCGACCGGCTCGTCGCGGACGTCCGCGCCGTGGCCGAGGCCGCGCACGCGGATGGCCCCGCAGGCGACGGCGGGGCGCTGCTCAAGGTGATCGTGGAGACCGCCCTGCTGGACGACGACGCGATCGTCCTGGCCTGCGAGGCCGCGGTCGAGGCCGGGGCGGACTTCGTGAAGACCTCCACGGGCTTCTCCACCGCGGGCGCCACCGTCGAGCACGTCGCGCTGATGCGCCGCACCGTGGGCGAGCGCATCGGCGTGAAGGCCTCCGGCGGGGTGCGCACCCGCGCGGACGCCCTGGCGATGATCGAGGCCGGCGCCACCCGGATCGGGGCCAGCTCCGCGCTTGCTATCCTGGGATCCGACTGACTCGCATCACTTCGGCCGGGCGTCCGCCCCGGCCGGGACCGCACCGAAGGAGCATCACGTGATCCGCAACGGCAAGGCCATCGACCACTCCAACGTGGGCGGCGTCTGGGGTTCCCTGATCGCCTTCATCGTCGCCTTCGGCGCGTTCCTCGGCTGCCTCTACGCCATGGGCTTCTGGTCGCTCGAGTCGGTCTGGATCCCCGGCCTGATCGCGCTGGCCCTGGCCACTGTGGCCTTCATGATCCCCAAGGCGTTCCTGGGCCGCAGCGACACCGTGGACACCACCGCCATCCACACCCGTCCCGTCGTCGAGCACGCCGCCTCCGGCGCCGCGCACCGCTGAGCCGTCCCGGAGCCGAGGATCGCTGACACCGGTCGTCCGGCCGCCGCGCGCCGAAGGGCGTCCACCCGCAACACGGGGGTGGACGCCCTTCGGCTTGTCTCCATCGCGGCGGTGGTGCTGGGTCACGCATACCTGACGGACCTCACCTTCAGCCGGTACCTGGAGATCTGGCGGATGCCGCTGTTCTTCTTCCTCACCGGCTACTTCTGGACGCGCGGCCGCCCCTGGGCCACGGACGTGTGGGGCCGCTTCCGGAGCCTGATGGTGCCGTACCTGGTGTGGGCGGCGCTCATGTCCGTGGCCGCATTCGCGTGGTTCGCCGACGACCCCGACCTCCTGCGGCGCCTGATGATCACCGGCTGGTACGGGGGCGCGGACCAGGAGCCCCCGTGGTGGGCGTTCTGGTTCATCTCCGTCCTGTTCTTCACCACGGTGCTGCGCCGATTCCTCGAGCGCTTCCCGTCCGCCGTCGCCTGGGCCGTGGGCCTGGCCGGGCTGGCGTGGGCCCACCTCGTGCCGGACTCCGCGATCGCCCGCACGCCGCTGGGCGTCGGGCTGGCCCTGCCGTGCCTGTTGTTCGTCCTCAGCGGGGAGATGTTCCGCCGCCGCGTCCAGCCGCACGTGCGGCGCCACCGGACGCTCATCGGCGTCGGCCTGGTGCTGCTCGGGATGGTCGCGGTCCGGCTGGGCCTGGAGCCGCCCAACATCAAGTTCGGCGGCTTCGGCACGCCGGTGCTCACCCCCGCCGTGGGCGTCCTGATGTCCGCGGGGATGGTGCTCGTGTTCGGTTCCACGGTGGAGAGGCTGCTGCGCTCCTTCGCCCGACGCACCGGGACGGGTCAGGCCCTGCGCCGCGCCATCACCGCCCTGGTCCGGACGGGCACGGTGGTGGTGCTGCTGCACGGCTGGGTGCTGATGTGGGTCACGCGCCACGGCGTGGAGGACAACGCCGCCAAGTTCGCCCTCGCGCTCGCCCTCAGCTGGCTGGCAGGCCTCGCCCTGCTCGCCACCCCCCTGTCCAAGCCGTTCACGGGGGCGCGCCGCCGCTGGCACCCGGTGCACCGCCTGCGACACGTGGAGCCCCCGCACCCCGTCACGTCCGCGCTGCCGCGCGTCACGACCGCCTCGGAGAGGACACACCCATGAGCAGGGATCATCGCCCCCCGATCCGCAATCCGTTCCTGCCGCCGACGCCGGAGGAGCCCGAGGTGCCGGCCCGCGACGGCGGCCACCCGGCGGGTGACGGCGGCGACGCCGACGCCCCGGCGGCCTCCACGGCGCGGGAGGATCGCCTCGCCGAGTTCCGGCTCGGCCCGGCATTCCGCCCCCACCCGGCCGACCGTGTCCCCGGCCCCGTGCCGAGCGCCCGCGTCCTCGTCGTGTGCACGGGCAACATCTGCCGCTCCGCCTATGTGGAGTACGCGCTGCAGGCGCAGCTCAACGCCCTGCTCGGCGACCGGGGCCGCGCGGAGGTCACGAGCGCGGGCACGGAACCGAACCAGGCGCTGACCGTCCCGGGTCCGCTGCTCGACCGCGCACCGAGCCGCCGAGTCCGCGCCGCGTTGACGCAGCATCGACCGCAGCAGCTGACCGGGCGTTCGCTGGCGGGACAGGACCTCGTCCTGACCGCGACGGACGACCACCTGGACGAGGTGCTGCGCGAGGACCCCGCGGCGGTGCGCCGGACCTTCACGATCCTCGGCATGGGCACCCTCCTGCGCGACCACGGCGAGGAGCTCGCCGCGGCGGTCCCTCCGGGCGCCGGCGTTACCGCGCTCGTGACGGCCCTGGCGGCGCTGCGCTCCCGCCTGATCGCCCACGGGGAGCGACCGGACGCGGATCTGCCGGACCCGTTCCGCGGCCCCGCCGAGGGCTACGCCGCGATGGCGCAGACCGCACAGCCGATCGTCGAGCTGCTGGCGTGGGAGATCGCCCGGGCCCTCGACGGGGACCTCGTGGAGGAGGAGCCGACGGGCGCCTGACCGGCCGGCGTCAGAGATCGGGGGGACGGGGCCGCCTCCACTGCCACGCGCAGGGGTGCGCAGCCGGGGGGCGGACAGGCGCAGCCTAAGAATGCGTAGGCGCCGAGGATGGCGAGGACGAGCACGACGCCACCCCCATCTGCGGCGTCGACCAGAGCCACAGGACGGCGCACGCCAAGCCCGCCATGGAGGTGCAGGGCCCGTGAGGAAGACGCACACCGCGGCGGTGACGAGCAGGGCCACCTTCCACCGCCGCGTCCGCACCAGAGCGAGCGGCGACTGAGCCGACCGCGGGCGATGCAGTCAACAAGACCGATGAAGCCCGCGATCCGCGCCCATTAGCGCAACCAGTCCAGGTCTGGGATGCCCTGCGGCAGGGGGACGATCGCGGGGAACGGCATGCTCGGTGAACATGAGAATGGAACTCTGTAGGTGGATCTAGACAGGTCGCGCAGCTCATCGCGAGTCCTGCCACGCGTTCATGGATGGCACGTCAACACGGAGCACCCGGGAGCGTGCGGGTCTCGCGCCGTCAGTCCACGAATCCACCTGAACCCCCTTTAACTTTGCACCGGGCATCCGGCACAGTCACCGCCGGGCCTCCTTTGGGTCGACTAAGCTCGCGGCCATGGGGGAACGAGCGACGAGACAGCGACCGGCCGCCCCGCCGTCCCTGGACCTCGAGGTCCGCGTCCGCCTCGCTCACGCCCGCATCACGCATCTGCTGGACCGGGCCGGCATCCGCGGCCTGCATCTCAAGGGCTACGCCACCGAGCCCGGCGTCTACCCCGACCACCGCCGCAGTTCGGACGTGGACCTGCTGGTCCATCCGGCCGATGCCACCGCTGTCATCGAACTCCTGCGCTCTCACGGCTGGGAACCGGTCGCCACCTTCTCTGAGGGGTCGATCTTCCAGCACGCGGCCACGCTCTGGCATGACCAGCTGGGGTATGTGGACGTGCATCGGCTCTTCCCCGGTCTCGGCGCGTCCCCCGAGGCGGCCTTCGACGCCCTGTGGAGCGAGCACATCCACCTCGTGATCGCCGGCCGGTCTGTCCCGGTGCCGAGCCCGCGCCATCAGCGGCTCGTCGTGATCGTCCACGCGGCCCGCGACCCGTTCCGCGGTGGCCTCGACGTCCGGCACATCCGGGAATCCCTCCCCGCCGAGAGCTGGGCCGCCCTACGCGAGGAAGCCCACCGGCTGGACGCGGGCGCGGCCTGGCACGTCGCCACGGGCGAGGCCGCCGACGGCGTCGACTCCCGGCAGCTGACCCTCTTCGCGGCGCTGCACGAGAGCCAGAGCGGTCTTGAGCTGTTCCGCACCCGGTGGCGGTCGGCCGCCACGGCGCGGGAGCGGGCGGTCCTCGTGGCCCGTACGATCCCGGTGAACCGCCCCCATCTGCAGATGCGCCTGGGCCGGCCTGTCACCCGTGCGGACCTGTGGCGCGAGCAGCGCGCTCGGCTCGGCGCACTCGCCGGCTGGGCCTGGACGAAGGCGGTGCGCCGTGACCGTTGAGACCACCGAGGGCTGGACGCTCGCCCCCAACATCGCGTGGGCCCGCACCGCCGGCGGCCAGGCCGCCGTCATGACGCTCGAGGCCGGTCAGCCGCTGCTGTTGGGCGCCTCGGGCGACGTGATCTGGGACGTCCTCGTGGGCGGCCGCACCCCGGAGGACGACCTGGTCGCGGATCCGCCGGCGTCGCTGTCGACGACGGACGTCACGGTCCAGGTCGCGGAGGCGTTCGGCCTCGCCCCCGCCGACGTCGCCGCGGACGTCCACGCCTTCCTCGAGATGCTCGAGGCGCACGGCGTCCTCGTCCGCGTGCGGACGGCCTGACCCGCCTCAGCCCTCCGGCGCGAAGATCGCGTCGACCACCTGCTGCGCCCACTCGAGCAGCGGGACATCCACGAGATCCTGACCCATGACCGGCTTGGTCTTGGGCCGCGGGATGAGGACGCCGTTCAGGGCCGGCTTGACCTGGGCGCCCTTGTACATGCGGGTCAGGCGCATCTGACGGGACTCCGGCAGGTCCGCGGCGGGGCCGAACTTCACGTTCTGGCCCAGCAGCATGACCTCGGTGACGCCCGCGGCCCGCGCCCGGTTGCGGAACCGGGCGACGGCGACGAGCGCCTCCACCGGCTCCGGCAGCGGGCCGTAGCGGTCCTTGAGCTCCTCCACCACGGCGTCCACGGCGGCGTCGTCCGCGGCCTGGGCGAGGTTGCGGTACATCTCGAGGCGCAGCCGCTCCCCCGGCACGTAGTCGTGCGGCAGGTGGGCGTTGACCGGCAGCTCCACCTTCACCTCGGCGGGCGCGGTGTCCTCCTCGCCCTTGAAGTCGGCCACGGCCTCGCCCACCATCCGCAGGTAGAGGTCGAAGCCCACGCCGGCGATGTGGCCGGACTGCTCCCCGCCCAGCAGGTTGCCGGCGCCGCGGATCTCGAGGTCCTTCATGGCCAGCTGCATGCCCGCGCCGAGCTCGTTGTGGGTGGCCACGGCCTTGAGCCGTTCGAGGGCCACCTCGCCGAGGGGCTTCTGCGGGTCGTACAGGAAGTACGCGTACGCCCGCTCGCGGCCACGGCCCACCCGGCCGCGCAGCTGGTGCAGCTGCGAGAGGCCGTAGCGGTGGGCGTCCTCCACGATCAGGGTGTTGGCGTTGGCGATGTCCAGGCCGGTCTCGATGATCGTGGTGGAGACGAGCACGTCGAACTTCCGCTCCCAGAAGTCCACCATGATCTGCTCGAGCCGGGCCTCGCTCATCTTGCCGTGGGCGACGGCGATCCGGGCCTCCGGCACCAGCTCGGCGATGCGCTTGGCCACCTTGTCGATGGTGGTGACGCGGTTGTGCACGTAGAACACCTGGCCCTCACGCATTAGCTCGCGGCGGATGGCCGCGGTGACCTGCTGGTCCGAGTACGGGCCCACCGAGGTGAGCACGGGGTGGCGTTCCTCCGGGGCGGTGGCCAGCGTGGAGGTCTCGCGGATGCCGGTGAGGGACATCTCGAGGGTGCGCGGGATGGGCGTGGCGGACATGGCGAGCACGTCCACGTTGGTGCGCATCTTCTTCAGCGCCTCCTTGTGCTCGACGCCGAAGCGCTGCTCCTCGTCCACGATCACCAGGCCCAGGTCCTTGAACTGCACCTGGTCGGAGAGCAGCCGGTGGGTGCCGATCACCACGTCCACCTCGCCGTGCGCGAGCCCCTCGATGACCTCCTTGGACTCCTTGGCGGTCTGGAACCGGGAGAGCGCGGCCACCTTCACGGGGAAGCCGGCGAACCGGTCGGAGAACGTCTGGTGGTGCTGGCGGGCGAGCAGCGTCGTCGGGACGAGGACGGCCACCTGCTTGCCGTCCTGCACCGCCTTGAACGCGGCGCGCACGGCCACCTCGGTCTTGCCGAAGCCGACGTCGCCGGAGACGAGCCGGTCCATGGGAACGGCCGCCTCCATGTCCTTCTTGACGTCCTCGATGGTGGTCAGCTGGTCCGGCGTCTCGATGAACGGGAAGGCCTCCTCCAGCTCGCCCTGCCACGGGGTGTCCGGGGCGAACGCGTGGCCGCGCGAGGCCATGCGGGCCGAGTACAGGCGGATGAGCTCGCCGGCGATCTCGCGGGTGGCGCGCTTGGCCTTGGACTTGGTCTGCGCCCAGTCCGAGCCGCCCATCTTGGACAGCGACGGCGTCTCCCCGCCCACGTAGGTGGAGATCAGGTCGAGCTGGTCGGTGGGCACGAAGAGCCGGTCGCCGGGGGCGCCGCGCTTCGAGGGCGCGTACTCCAGCACGAGGTACTCGCGGTAGGACTCCTCGGCGCCGGGGGCGGTGCGCGGGCCGCCGGTGACCTTGCGGCGCTGCAGCTCCACGAAGCGGGCGATGCCGTGCTGGGAGTGCACCACGTGGCCGCCGGGCTGCAGGGTCAGCGGGTCGACGGCGTTGCGCCGCTTCCGGGCCAGCCGCGCCCCGGGGGCGCGCGTGCCCGCGGTGCGGTGCCGGCCGAAGAGGTCGTGCTCCGTGATCAGGGCGATCTGCGCGTCCGGGATCGTGAAGCCGGAGCCGACGGGCGCCGTCGCGATGGAGACCCGCCCCGGGGCGAGGTCCGCGGGCAGGGGCCCGTCCACCACGGAGGCCGTGAGACCGGCCTCCGCGTTGAGCTCGGCGAGACGGCGGGCGGAGCCGGGGCCGTCGGTGAGGACCACGGCATGCCACCCCTCCGCGAGCCGGACGCGGGTGTGCGCGACCATGGCCTCGATGTCGCCCGAGAAGGTCTGCGGGACGCCGAGGGTGGCGCGCAGGGTGGCGGCGTCGGGCAGCAGCTCAGCGTCCGAGACCAGCGCGGTGACGGACCAGAACCCCTGGTCCTGCTCGAGCGCGGCCGCGCGGAGCTCGGCCACCGTGAGGAAGCCGCCGGCGGCGGACTGGTCCGCCTCGGCCACGTCCACCGGGGCGACCGCTCCCTGCGCGGCGCCGGCCCACGCGGCCTGGAGGAACTCCTCGTTGGTGGCCAGCAGGTCGTCGGCGCGGCCGCGCAGGCGCTCGGGCTCCACGAGGACGGTCAGCGACCCGGTGGGCAGCATGCGCGGCAGCGACGTCATGGCCTCGGCCAGCAGCGGAGAGAGGGACTCCATGCCCTCCACAGCGACGCCCTCCGCGATCCGGTCCAGCATGTCCGCGGCGGCGGGCATGGCCGGGATCAGCTCCTTCGCGCGCCGGCGCACGTGGTCCGTGATCAGCAGCTCGCGGCACGGGGGCGCGTACAGCTCGGAGGGGTGGCCCGAGCCGTCCTCCGTGGTGTCCTCGAGGGAGCGCTGGTCCGCCACGGAGAACCAGCGCATCTGCTCCACCTCGTCGCCGAAGAACTCGATGCGCACGGGGTAGTCCTCGGTGGGCGGGAACACGTCGATCAGCCCGCCGCGCACCGCGAACTCGCCGCGACGGCTGACCATGTCCACGCGGGAGTAGGCGGCGTCCGCGAGCGCGGCCACCACACCGTCGAAGTCCCGCTCCTCCCCCGTCCGCAGGGTCACCGGGCTCAGCTCGCCGAGCCCGGCCACGAGGGGCTGCAGCACGGCGCGCACGGGGGCGACGACGATGCGCAGCGGGCCCTCCGCGTGCTCCTCGGGGTGGGCGAGGCGGCGCAGCACGGCCAGGCGCGCGCCCACGGTGTCCGAGCGCGGGGACAGGCGCTCGTGGGGCAGCGTCTCCCAGGACGGGAACAGCGCGGCGGCACCGGCGGGTGCCCAGGCGGCCAGGTCGGTCACGAGGTCCTCGGCCTCGCGGGTGGTCGCGGTGACCACGAGGACGGCGGCGCGCTCGCCGTGGCCCTCGGCCAGCGCCTCGGCGAGGACGGTCAGCAGGGGCGCGCGGGCGCCGTCGGGCAGGCCGATCTCCAGTTCGACGCCCCGGGCCTCGAGCGGCCGGGAGGCGGAGGCGGCGGCTGCCTCGAGCGCGCGTTCGGCGCGCAGGCGCGGCAGCAGCGGGGCGAGGACGGGGGTGGTCTCGGGGGCGCTCATGCGCGGACCTCCGGGGTGGCGGTGGAGCCGTCCGTGGCGGCGGGCAGTTCGGTGGTCATGATCTCCCGGATCTCTTCGAGGAAGGCGAGGACGTCGTCGGCGCCGCCCACCGGGCCGCCGGCGGTGAGCCGGTCCGTACCGAGCAGCACGGCGGTGGGGAACGAATGCAGGCCGATGGCCTGCGAGGCGGCGCCGTCCGGGTCGGCGAGCACGAGCGACGCGTCGACGGCGCCACTGCGGATCGCGCCGTCTGCACCGGGGGCCCGCTGGGGCATGAGGACCCGCAGCCGGACCGGCCCGAGCGCGTCCTTGAACTCGTCCAGCCGCTCGATCACCCGGGCGCAGGAGCCGCACCCCGTGGACAGGCGCAGGGCCACCACGGCCCCGTCCTGGACCAGCCGGTGCAGACCGGTGTACTCGCCGTCCGCGACCACGACGGCGTCCGGGAACGGGCGGCGTTCGGGCTCGGCCTCGCCCACGGGGTCCGCGGCGTCCGGGGCCTCGGGCGTCGCCGGGGCCTCGGGCGTCGCCGGGGCCGCGTCCGGTGCGGCCGGGACGGACTCACGGCCGGCCAGGAACGCGGCGGTGGTGAGCAGCACGGTCACGAGCAGGGCCCAGGCCCACGCGCCGGCGCCGAAGGCGGTGAGCGGCTGCCAGGCCAGGCCCGCGCCGTGCACCGCCAGCGAGACGATCCCCTCCACCAGAGCCAGGACGGCGAGCACCAGGAAGACGACGTTGCGGACCACCGTGGTGCGGGAGATCGGGGCGGCCGAGGCCTCGCCGAAGCAGCCACACGAGACGCCGTCGTCCTGGGCCCGGACCACGAGCGCGAGGAAGGCGGCGAAGAGGGCCACGGCCGCCAGGCCGACGACGGGACGCAGCGGGGTGAAGGGCTGCAGGAGGGCGGCGGCGAGCAGCAGCTCGAGCCAGGGGAACGCACGCGCCAGGGCGGGGGCCGCGAACGGGCGGGGCACCCTGAGTCGGGTGAATGTGGCCTGCACGTCCTCGCCGGAACGGAGTTTCGCCGTCCCGCTCAGGAGCATGATGAGGGCCACGGCCCAGAGTGCCGACATGGCGGACACACCTTCCAGGGGGTTCACGAGGGGTCGCGCGGCCGGTCCCGGCGCCGTGCACGGGACCCGGGCCGCGGAGGCCAGCATATAAGGTGAGGGATGGACGCCCATCGCCGTCGGCGAACCGGTGCCGGCCCTCTCACGGCCCGCCGGGCGCGGCCCGACTTGACCCCGAGGAGACACCGTGGCCTTTTCCGCTCAGCAGTCCATCCCGCACCCGCCGGCGGCCGTGGCAGCCGCCCTGGCGTCCGAGGACTTCCACCGTTCCGTGGTCGAGTCCTTCGGCGGCTCCCTGGTCTCGTTCTCCGTCGAGGGCTCCCCGGAGGGCCCGATGACCGTCACCGCCGTGCGCTCCCTGCCCGCGGACCGCATCCCGGATCGTGTCCCAGACATGGCCCGCAAGCTCATCGGCTCCGCCCTCCAGGTGGAGCAGGTGGAGCGGTGGGACGCGCCCGCCGCGGACGGCTCCCGCGCCGGCACCACCACCATCACCGTGCCCTCCGCCAAGGCGACGGCGGACGGCGCCCTCCGCCTGACCGCCGCCGGTGAGGGCTCCCAGTTCTCCGTGGACGGCACCCTCGTCTGCCGGATCCCGCTGGTGGGCTCTAAGCTCGCGGCGAAGGCCGAGCCGATGGTCGGCAAGGTCGTCAATCGTCAGGCCCGGGCGCTGTCCTCGTGGCTCGAGCGTGACGGCGGAGCCGCGCGCGGTTGATCTCGTTCTCCCGTCGCCCGGCGCCGACGAGCCCGTCTCCGCCGGCCCGGCGGGGGCGCCGGGCCCTCCCCTCGCCGGACGCCGTGCTCATCGTGTGCACCGGCAACGTGTGCCGCTCGGCCTATGCGAGCCGGGCCCTGCAGGGACGGCTGGCGGCTCTGGTCCCCGGCCGGGTGGAGGTCGGCAGCGCCGGCTCCCAGCCGAACCAGGCCCTGACGGTGCCCCCGCCGCTCGTGCGGCTCGGCGCCGAGGCCGGTGTAGCCGGCCTCGCGGACCACCGGCCCGCCGCGCTGCAGCCGTTCATGGTCGCGGAGGCAGATCTCGTGTTGGCGGCGGCTCAGGAGCACATGCGCTTCGCGCTGCGGGAGGTGCCGCAGGCCGTCGCGCGGGTGTTCACCGTACTGGAACTCGCAGCGCTGGTCCGCATCTTGGACGCGCGGAACGGACGGGACTGGATCCCCGCGGGCCGAGGAGTGCGTGCCTTCGCGGCGGAGGCAGCCCACCACCGGGCCCTCGCACGGTCGAGCGCCCAGCCCCTCGACGTCGTGGACCCGTTCCGCGGGCCGGTGGAGGGGTACGCGGAGATGATCCGGATCATGGATCCCGCACTGGAGACCATCGCGGATGCCCTGGCCCGTGCCGTGACCCCGACCCCCTGAGCGTGGGGCTGCGTCCCCGTCGAGGATGTCGCGGGGCGGGAGGTCAGTGGAACGCCTGCTGGGCGGGCTCGAGCCCGTCCGTGACGAGCTTCTCGACGGCGTCCGCCGCGCGGTCCACGTGCAGCGGCAGGGCGTCCTGCTCGGGCTTGGTGAAGGGGCGCAGCACGAAGTCGGCCACGTCCATGCGGCCCGGGGGTCGGCCGATGCCGACGCGCACGCGGGCGTAGTCCTTCGTGCCGAGCGAGGCGGTGATGGACTTCAGGCCGTTGTGGCCGCCCTCTCCCCCGCCGCGCTTGAGACGCAGGGTGTCGAACGGGATGTCCAGCTCGTCATGGACCACCACGAGGTCCTCGGGGCCGATCCCGTAGAAGGCCGCCAGCGCGGAGACGGGGCGTCCGGAGACGTTCATGTAGCCGGTGGACTTCGCGAGCACGACCCGCGGTCCCCCGATGCCGAGGCGACCCGTGGCCACCACGGCGCCGGCCCGGTGGCGGGTGAACCCGACCCCCATGCGGGAGGCGAGCTCATCCGCCACCATCTGGCCGACGTTGTGACGGGTGCGCTCGTACTCGGGCCCGGGATTGCCGAGCCCGACGATGAGCGTGGTCCCCGTCGTCACTGCGTGATCAGTCCTCGGCAGACTCGGCGGCCTGCTCCTCCTGCACGGACTCGTCGCCAAGGTCCTGCTCGACGACCTCGTTGACGGTGGCGATGACGATGTCGTCCTCGAGCTGCAGGGTGGCGCCGGCCGGGACCTGCACGTCCGGGGCGTACACGTGGTCGCCGGCCTCGCGGCCCTCGATGGAGATGGTGACGACCTCGGGCAGGTCGGTGGCGTCGGCCTCGACCGGCACGGTGGCGTAGTCCAGCACGTACTCGGTGCCGGGGGCGACCTCGCCCTCGACCTGCACGGTGACCTCGACGACGACCTTCTCGCCGCGACGGACCTCGATGAGGTCCAGGTGGTCCACGGTGTCCTTGATGGCGTGGCGCTGGATGTCCTTGGGCAGGACCAGGTGCTCCTCGCCGGCCTCGTTCACGACGGTGAGCAGGGCGTTGGGGTTGCGGACGGCCAGGGTGGTCTCCTGGGCCGGCAGCAGCAGGTGCACGGGATCCTGGCCGTGGCCGTAGACGACGGCGGGGATCAGGCCGGCACGGCGGGCCTGGCGGGCGGCGCCCTTGCCGAAGTCGGTGCGGCGGGTGACCTTGATCTTGAGCTGGTCAGACATGATGCGTCCTCCTGTGGGGGTCTCGGCCGCGCTGCCGGGGGCGGCGCGGGATGCGGCCAGGAGGGGGCTTCTGTGCCGCAGCGGGTCAGCATGCTGACGCGCGGTGGCGGCCTCGTCGATCACGGAGCGCGCGCTCCCTCGCCTGGGCAACCTGGACAGGATAGCACCGACGCCGGCGGGCCGGCTCAGACGCCTGCACGCCGGGACCGCTCGATGATGCGGTCCAGCTTGCGGCGGTGGGCCCGGTCCTTCGCGGGCGCGCCCTGGGATTCCTCATTCTCCTGGGCACTCAGCAGCAGACCGCAGCCGAGGACGACGGCACCGAAGATCGTGATGAACACCTCACCCAGCTGGAGGGAGGTCACCAGGATGATGAGGGCGGCGGCCTCGACGGCCACCCGCGACGGCGATCGGTGCGTCCGGGCGAAGGGCCGCAGGCACAGCCACAGGTAGGCGCCCACCACCACGATCAGGAACGGCCAGCCGCCCTCCACCAGCAGCCCCAGATAGGAGTTGTGGAAGAACATGGTCACGTTGTCCAGCTCCACGAAGGCCGTGGAGAGGCCCTGGCCGAAGAAGGACGTGTCCGCGACCTTCTCCGCGGACGCCTCCTGGATCTGCTCGCGGAACCAGTCGGTGCCCGTGCGGTCGCCGAAGATCCCGAGGTCGGCCAGATTCACTTCGGCCCAGCTGACGAACCAGCCCAGGACGACCCCCAGTGCGATACGCAGGACCCGCCCCAGGTAGGGGCTCACGAGGATCCACACGACGGCGCAGAGCAGACCGGCCATCGAGGTCCGCGAGCCGGTGAGGAAGGTCAGGGCGAAGCCGGCGCCCAGCACGAGGAGCTTCGGACCCATGCGCTGCATGGTGGCCACCAGCAGCACGGGCAGGAGCGCATAGAAGAGGCCGGAGACGTTCTTGTCCCCCAGGAACCCGGTGAGGTAGCCGCCGTAGGTGTCCGGGGCCAGGCCCGCGTAGAAGAGGGGCACGTTGATCAGTGCTCCGGCCGTCATCCCGTAGAGGACGCCCTTGATGTCGATCCTCTCGCTGGCGATGGCGTAGATCAGCAGGATCAGGAGCGTGATCCTCGTGGCGCGACGCGTGGGGTCGAGGTCGTTGTGCACGGTCACCGCGACGAGATACGCCACCAGGGCCAGTGCGACGAGGGCCAGCACGCCGTACTGGGAGAGGTCCCGGCGGGGCTGCCGGAATGAGGCGAGGAGCAGCAGAAGGATGGCGGAGAACTCCGCGAACGGGATCGGCAGGCCGGGAGCGGTGAACGCCTCCATCACCAGGCCGATGGCCAGCACGGCCTCGAACAGCCGCGGTGAGGCCGGCGTGACCAAGGGGTTCCACGGGGAGCGGGTCCACGCGGCCTGACCGTCCGGGACGAGGCCGAGTGAGGCGTGACGCCTGGCAGGCCGGGCCTCGGGTGGCGCGACGGCCCCCATGGCGCGGGCAGCCGTCCGGTCACGGGGCGTGCTCGGGCGCATGGTGCGGAACCTTTCGTGGACGCCGGGCGATACTCGGCTCAGCGTAGCGCGGTGGCGTGCCTCGTCCTCGGGCCCGGCAGACCGCACGAGGGGTCTTGGTACCGTGGACCGCGCGTGCCTCGCCCACGACGGCCCGCGCATTCCCGTCCATGACCCCCGAGGTGCTCCGTGACGATCGTCGACTTCTTCCGCCTCCTGCGCGCCAACCTCCTGCTGCTCCTGGCAGCAGCCCTTGTGGGGGGTCTGTTGGGTTGGGGCTACTCCGCACTGCAGCCCCGGATCTACGCGTCCGAATCTCAGGGGTTCCTCGCCGCCCGGGCTGCAGATCAGAGCCTCATCACCAGCAACCTGCCCGCCGAGAGCCGGGCTCAGGCCTACGTCGCCCTGATCAACAGCGAGGCCGTGCGTGAACGCGTGGCACAGGACACGGGGCAGGACGGCGACGGCTCGCTCTCCGCGGTGCTCGTCCCCGAGTCCAGCATGATCAAGGTGACCGCCACCTCGACGGATCCCGAGACCGCCGCGCAGCTGGCGAACAGTGCACTGCAGGCGACGGCGGACGTGGCGGCGGACGTGGACAAGAACAGCCCGCTGGAGGTCGTGCCGCTGTCCGATGCCCGCGTGCCCTCTGCCCCCGTGAGCCCTGACACCCGGCGCAACGTCCTCTTGGGCGTCGTGGCCGGACTGGGTGCGGGACTCGCCATCGCCGTGCTCCGTCGTCTCCTGGACGTGAAGGTGCGCAGCCGCGCCGACGTGAAGGAGATCACCGGCGCCGGCGTCATCGGGGCCGTCCCGGAGAACGCGTCCCTGACCCGCACGGGCGAGGAGGCCGTGGACCTCGACCCCCGGGCCGGCGAGGCCATCCGGGCGCTGCGCACCAATCTCAAGTTCGTCTCCGTCGACGAGCCGCCCCGCGTCGTCTCGTTCACGAGCGCGGACCCCTCCGAGGGCAAGTCGACCGTCGCATCGAACCTGGCCCGCGCCCTGGCCCTGGCCGGCGAACGGGTGCTCGTGGTGGACGCCGACCTGCGGCGGCCCCGGCAGCACGACCTCTTCCAGGTGGCGGGCGACGTGGGCCTTTCCGAGGTGCTGGCCGGTGAGGTGCAGCCGGACGACGCCCTCGCGGCCACCGGAATCCCGAACCTCACGCTGCTCCCCGCCGGCCGGACGCCCCCGAACCCGTCGGAGCTGCTGGGCTCGAAGCGCATGCGGGCCCTGCTGAAGCTGGCATCGGAGGACTTCTTCGTCATCGTCGACTCCCCGCCGCTGCTGCCCGTCACGGACGGCTCCCTCCTGGCCACGGCCGTGGACGGGACGGTGCTCGTGGTGCGTCAGGGACGGACCCGCAAGGACCACCTGGAGGCGGCTGTGGAGAATCTCGCCGCAGTGGACGCGCATCTGCTGGGCGTCGTCATGAACGGCGTCGCGCGCTCCCAGCGCGGCGGCGGCTACTCCTACGGCTACGGGTACGAGAGCACGTACCACAAGTCCCATGACAAGTACCTGCAGGGAACCGGCAAGGGCGGAAAGAAGTCCCGTCGGGCCGCACGGGCGAAGAAGGGCTGACGCCAGTCCCCTCCACACGCTGGGGCCCCGCACCTTCCGGTGCGGGGCCCCACTACGTCTGTGCGAGCCGGCCAGTGCTGGCTGCGGCCCCGTCGATCACGGAGCGCGCGCTCCCTCGCCTGGGCAACCCCGACAGGACACCACCCGCACGACGGGGGCGGGTGGCCCGGTTCAGCTGCTCAGCTGCTGCAGATTTGCTGTGGCTTCGGCGTCCGGCGTGACCGCCATGCGCCCCTGAGCGCCGGGAACGTAGGGTCCGCTCGGCCCGTTGCGGCGTTCGAAGCTGAGTGTCATCGGCTGCTGCGGCCCGGTGGGCCCGTCCGGGTCCACGACGATCTCCCGGTACGTCCAGTAGTCCAAGGGTAGGCACTGGCCATTTTCGGACATGGAGAAGTTGGTGGCCTTCACATGGAAGGTCTCGAGGTAGAGCCGCCCGTCACTCTTGACGTCCGCCGGGTTGATGGTGCCGGTGTACGTCCAGGTGTAGGGGGTGTACTTGAAACCGTCAGCCTTGGTCTGCGCGGCACCCCGCACGGGGCCTGACCACTTCGTTGAATGCCCGGTGGCCGCCTGCCAGGTGATCGGGTTCTGCGTCGCAGTATGGGTGCCACGCACCCAGTAGACGAGCTTGGCGCCGCTGTAGCTGGCGTCCTTCGAGACGTCATAGAGGTAGAGCCCCCAGGGCGCGCCATCGGGAGTGGCACCCCCACGAGTGGGCGCCGAGTTCACCTCGAGAGAATAGCGGCAACCGCCATGATTAGTTGTCGTGTTCAGCACCCAGCCGTTGATGCCGGGATCCTTGCGCAGCGAAGCGGCGAAGGACGGTGCCGCCGAGACCATGGCGACGGCGGGGACAGACCAGGCCAGACCGGTGGCGACGGCGCGTCGACTTGGGCCTGACGCGGTGGTGTGAGCAGAGCGAGCGTTCATGACGGGGCCTTTCAGGGAGACTACATGTGCCCGATTCAGGAGGACAACGTGTGCCTGATGTATTTCTGCTGTGCAGACACGTCCAAGGGAAGAGTATCAGCAGGTGCCAGCCTTGAACTCCGTCAGATGGTCTCGCAGGCGTTCGCGCTGGTCCGGGGCGGTGTAGCCGACGGCGGCCAGGGGCCCGAGGTCGAGGGCGCTGTTGGTCGGCCGCGGTGCCACGCCCTCCTTGCCGGCCAGGTACGCCGCGGTGGTGGTGGCGGAGACGCGGGCGGCGTCGTGGCCGGTGTCCTCGAAGACCCACCGGGCGACGTCGTGCCAGGTGACCACGTCGCCGCTGTTGGTCATGTGGAACGTGCCCGTGGGCGCGTCCGTGGTGACCAGGTGCAGCAGGGCGTCGGCGAGGTCGTCGGCGAAGGTGAGGCGGCCGTGCTGGTCGGCGACGACGGCCGGGTCGATCCCGCGCTCGGCGAGGGAGGCCATGGTGGCCACGAAGTTCTTCCCCTCCCCGATCACCCAGGAGGTGCGGACGATCCAGTGCCGCGGCACGGTGCGCACCGCGGCCTCGCCGGCGGCCTTCGACTGGCCGTAGACGCCCAGCGGCGCGAGCGGGTGGTCCACCGGGTGCTCCTGGCCTACGGGGAGGGCGCCGTCGAACACGTAGTCCGTGGACACGTGGGCCAGGGGGACGCCGGCCTTGGTGCAGCGGCGGGCGAGCTCGGCGACGGCGGCCGCGTTGACGGCCCAGGCCTGGGCCCGGCCCTCGGGCGTCTCCGCGGCGTCCACCGCGGTCATGGCGGACGCGTTGACCACGGCGCGCAGGCCGCGGAAGTGCTCCCGTGGCCACGAGGCCGGATCGGTCATGTCCCACGTGTCCCGGCCGTGGGCCTCGACCGGGATCCCCGCGGCCTCGGCGCGGGCCACCAGGGCACGGCCGAGCTGGCCGCCGGCGCCGAGCACGAGGATCGGGGCGGACGGCATGGGGGTGACGTCCGCGAGCATCGGGTGGGCGCGGTCCTTGTCCGAGAGCTCGGCGTCCTCGAGCGGGATGGGCCAGGCGATGGCCGCCGTCGGGTCCGCGAGGTTGAGGAACGTGTACCGGCCCTGCGCGTCGGCGGACCAGTGGTCGTTCACCAGGTAGGTGTAGGCCGTGTCCGGCTCGAGCGTCTGGTAGGAGTTGCCCACCCCGCGCGGCACGAAGACGGCCTTCTCCGGGCCGAGCTCCACGGTGGCGACGGCGCCGAAGGACGGTCCCTCGCGCAGGTCCACCCAGGCGCCGAAGATCCGGCCGTGGGCGACGGCCACGTACTTGTCCCAGGGTTCGGCGTGGATGCCGCGGGTGGTGCCGACGGCGTCGTTGAAGGAGATGTTGTTCTGCACGGGGGCGAGCGCGGCCAGGCGGGGGTGCTCGGCGGCGAGGGCGCGGATCTTCTCCCGCTGCCAGTTCTCCTTGAACCAGCCGCGGTTGTCCCCGTGGACGTCGAGGTCGAGGACGAGCAGGCCGGGGATGGCGGTCTCGGTGATGCGCATCAGCGGTGCCCCCTCACTGGCCCTGGGCGCGGTAGGTGGCCTCGACGGCGGCCTTGGCCGGGCGCCACCAGGCCTCGTTCTCGCGGTACCAGCGGACCGTGTCCGCCAGACCGGCGCGGATGTCCGTGAACCGCGGCTCCCAACCGAGCTCGGTGCGCAGCGCGGTGTTGTCGATCGCGTAGCGCAGGTCGTGGCCGGGGCGGTCGGCGACGAGGTCGTAGTCGTCCGCGGGGCGGTCGAAGAGCTCGAGGAGGATCTCCACGACCTCCCGGTTGTTCTTCTCCCCGTCCGCGCCGATCAGGTAGGTCCGGCCGATCTCGCCACGCTCCAGGATGCGCAGCACGGCCGAGGAGTGGTCCTCGGTGTGGATCCAGTCCCGGACGTTGACGCCCTGGCCGTAGAGGCGGGGGCGGACGCCGTCGATCAGGTTGGTGATCTGGCGCGGGATGAACTTCTCGATGTGCTGGTACGGCCCGTAGTTGTTGGAGCAGTTGCTCAGCGTGGCCTGCACTCCGAAGGAGCGGACCCACGCGCGCACCAGGTGGTCCGAGCCGGCCTTCGAGGCCGAGTAGGGGCTGGAGGGGTTGTACGGGGTGGTCTCGGTGAACTTCGCCGGGTCGTCGAGCTCGAGGTCGCCGTAGACCTCGTCCGTGGACACGTGGTGGAACCGCTTGCCGTGCTTGCGGGCAGCTTCGAGGAGGACGAAGGTTCCGACGATGTTCGTCTGGATGAACGGGGAGGGATCGTTCAGCGAATTGTCATTGTGGGACTCCGCCGCGTAGTGCACGACGGCGTCCGACTCGGCGACCAGGCGGTCCACCAGGGCCGCGTCGCAGATGTCCCCGACCTCGAGGGTGACGCGGTCCTCGGGCAGGCCGGCGAGGTTCTCCCGGTTGCCGGCGTAGGTCAGCTTGTCCAGGACGACGACGTCGTGCCCGGTCTCGCGGACGACGTGGTGGACGAAGTTCGAGCCGATGAACCCGGCGCCGCCGGTGACGAGGAGGTGCATGGGGTCCAGCGTATTCCAGAGCCGGAACCGGGCACCCACCGGTAAGCTGGACCAGCATGAACCACGTGGCGTCATCGCTCCGTGCCCCCTGAATGAGTAAGGTGATCGCGCTTCATGGAATCCGTGGATGTGCAGGGTGTTGACGTGCTGCGGTGGAACCCCCGGGTCCCCCTGCCCCTCAAACCGCAGCGACTCATGCGCTGGACTCGACGGTTGCCGTCAGCCCCTCGTGTGGGCAACGTAGGAGACGTCCTAGGGCCTGAGATAGTGCGGCAGCACCTCGACGAGACGGTTGCCCCACGGCGCGGGCGTCGCCCCCGACCCTCACTTGCCGTCGTCGGGTCAGTGATCCATATGTTGCCAGGAGGCACTGTCGTCTGGGGCGCAGGGGTCAATGGAAAACATGTCGAGCTACCCCTTCCTGAACGACTCGACATCCGGGCCGTCAGGGGGCCTCTCACGGGCCGCCACCTGGCCGCGCAGGGCATCCGGGACCCTGGCGTCTACGGAGATCCCGCGCTCCTCCTGCAGACCGACGTGGCTCGCGCACCCACCCCCCACGGAGTCGTGCATGTGCCGAATCTCAATGACTTTCACCGACCCGCCCTCGACGACGTGACGACCGTCGACCCCCGCACGCCCCTACTGCCGTTCTTGCGTCAGCTCGCAAGGGCTGAGCTCGTGGTCGGCAGCAGCCTGCACGGCGTGATCCTGGCTGAGCGGCTCGGCGTCCCGGCCCGCGTCATTCGGTCCGACGCGGAGCCGTCGTTCAAGTACGAGGACTACTACGAGGGAACCGGCCGCGCGAATGTGCGTCTGGCCGCCGACATCCACCACGCCCTCGATCTCGGAGGAGTGGACTCAGGATCGACCGTTGACGCCACCCTCGCCGCCGCGTTCCCCCGCGATCTCTGGGAGCGTTGAACTCTTAGGAGCGGCCACTCAGGAAGGACCACGACCGCCGCGCCGCTTGGCGGCGCGTTCGATCGTCCCGCGTACCTCATGGAGGACTCGACGGGGGGAACGGCTCACGAGGGTCAGCAGGCCGAAGCCGCGGTACCGGGGGTTGTGGCCGCCGGAAAGGCGGTTGCCGACGAGGCGTCCCAGCATGTACTTTCGGCGCTCCACCTGATATCGCTGGACCCTGAGGAGCGCTTGGAGGTCCATCGGCTCCACGTGCAGGCGACCGGCAGCGACCGCATCCTGGACAATCTGCAGGCCCCTCGGGGTACGGGCTATCAGTGCCGACATGCCGGCGGCGTCGTCGAACACGGGGTAGCCGCGCTCGTCAGCGTCCCAGAAATCACCGGCCGTGATATCGGAGAACTCCCCCACGCCGTCCACGCACAGCCGGCACCGCCACTGCACCGTCGGACCGAGGGCGCCGCCCCAGGAGGATGCATAGTCCACGGTGGCACGGCGCCCGTCCCGGGTGAGGGCAGTGAAGTCGCCGGGCCATCCGCGGCCGCGGTACCACAGGTCCATCAGCGGCTCGTCGCGCTGAATTCCCTCACGCTCCAAGAGGACCTCCGTGGCGTCCTGGGAGGGAGTGCCAGCGCAGAAGAAGCTGAGCAGCACCGGCGAGTCGACGCCGTTGGCCGCATCCAGCTGACGCCTCCCGGCCACCTCACACGGTTTGCCCACCATCACGCCCGCATCATCAGCCGAGCGCCCGCCAGCGCTCACGGGGGCGTAACGGGAACCGGCGGCGGCAAGCGCCTCCTCGCGGGTGGTGATGCGCACGGGAATGGTGCGGCGCGGCCCTTCAGGATGCGCGGCCACACCGGAGACGACCTCACCGCGCTCTCTGAGGAAGTCAGCGATCGCCGTGAGCGTTCCCCCAGAGCTCCCACGATGCCGAATCTCCGGGTCAAGGGCCCACGCGCGCCATGCGCCGTGGATGGGGCCGAGGTAGGGGTCACGCTGCACACCCTCTGGTCGCGGCGCTGTCAGGGTCCTGCCAGGGCACGACCGCAGAAATGTCCGGGCGCGCCATGCGTCCCCCTCCTCCGGCGTCCCGGAGACCACCGGGCGACGGAAGCCCTCGGCATCCCGCATCTCCACCCGGGGCGACACCAGTTCGCACACTCCGCACCCCGTGCAAAGATCGGACTGCACCACCTCATCGATGACGGCCCGGAGTCGGTCGGGAGGAGGAGGTGCGTAGCTCATGTGCCTATATTAGGTCCGCCCCCCTCCTCCTTTGGCGCGCCGACGCGCTCACAGGAAGCCCCCAACTTGGGAGAAGCGTGAAGATCCTCGTCTACGGTGCAGTCCACCAGCAGCCGAACATCGGAGTCAGCGCTCTCGCCGCCGGTGCCGAGGCGGTCCTGTCCCGCGCGTTCCCCGACGCCGACATCCGATTCCGCTCCACCGGGCCGCTGGGAGACGGACCGATGAACCTGAGCCACACGGCCCCGCTGCTCAAAGAGATGGTCGTGAACCGCCGCGGCCTGCGGGGCTGGACGCGCTCGTTCGACCTCCTGTGTGATATCCGCGGCGGTGACAGCTTCACTGACATCTACACATCCAAGATGTTCTTCAAGCTGAGTGCCTTCCCGCTGTACGCGCAAGCCCTCCGGGTGCCGGTCGTGATGCTGCCTCAAACCATCGGCCCGTTCGAAAACAGGGCGTCGCGGATTCTGGCCAAGCGATTCATGCGCGGCTGCCGCCTCGTCATGGCCCGCGATCCCCGTTCAAGTGACTTCGCCGCGGAGCTGGGTCGGCCAGTCGACCTCACGGCCACGGACGTGGTGTTCGCGATCGAACGCCCCGAGCCGTCCCTCAAACACCGAGACGTGGTCCTGAACACCTCGGGACTGCTCTGGCACGCGGGCAACCGCCATGTCGACTCCGACGCCTACCGAGCCGGCATACGCGGCGTGATCGACATCCTTCTGGCCGAGGGACGGCAGATCACGCTCCTCGCCCACGTCGTGGGACGGACCGACACCGGCGCCGACAACGACCGGGCCGCGCTGGCCGCCCTCCGTGAGGACTACGGAGACCGCCTGGAGTATGTGGTTCCCTCGGGCCTCGACGAGGTCCGCTCCCTGATGGCCTCTGCAAACGTGGTGGTGGGCGCCCGGATGCACGCGTGCCTGAACGCCCTGTCCATCGGCGTGCCGGCCGTCCCCATGGCCTACTCCCGCAAGTTCGCGCCCCTGCTGGACCAGCTCGGATGGCACCATACGGTGGACCTCAACGCTTCCGGAGAGCAGATCGCAACGGCGGTCCTCGAAGAGATCCACGCGGTCGAAGGTGAGGATCTCACTCCTGTCCTGCGCACCGCGCGCGCCCGCATAGACGCCGCGGTCGAGGCCTTGCGCCAGCTCAGCGACTGATCCGTGGCGGTCAGTCGCTCGGCCCGGGCGGGCCTACACAGCCTCGGGGGCACCGGCACCCAGATGGTCATCCAGCTGGTCAGCCTCACGGTATTGGCCCGCTTCCTTGAGCCAGCCGAGTTCGGCGTCTACGGCATGGCCATAACCTTCATCGGGTTCACCACCCTCTTCCGCGACCTGGGCCTGTCCTCCGCTGCCATCCAGGTGAAGAGTCTCCCGATCCAGCTGCGCACCAACCTGTGGTGGATCAACACCGGCACAGGGGCGATCCTGGCTCTGCTCACCTTGGCGACCGCACCTCTGATCGCTGCCTTCTACCGGGAGCCGCAGGTGGCTTTCGTGGTGGCCTTCATGGCGCCCACCATGCTCCTCGCCGGCGCCGCCGTTCAGTACAGGGCGAGCCTCGCCCGGGACCTCCGGCTCGGCGCCGCGGCCGCCATCGACGTCACCGGAGCGTTGCTCGGGCTCATCGTGTCCGTGGGGGTGGCTCTGGCGGGCGGCGGCGTCTGGGCCCTGGTACTGCCCCAGTTAGTCAGTGGCGTCGTGACGCTGGCGGGTGTCATCTTCGTCTCACGCTGGCTGCCTGGACTGCCACGCCGTGGGCACGGCACTCGGCAGCTGGTCCGCTTCGGAGGCGCCATGTTCGTGAGCCAAGCTCTCACATACACCCACCGCACCTACGATGTGCTGCTACTGGGGCGCCTCCACGGCGCCGACTGGACGGGCCAGTTCAACCGTGCCGCCCAGATGTCCCGCATGCCGATGGGCATGATTGCGGCTCCGTTCAGCAAGGTGGCACTGGCCACGATGGCGCCTCACCAGGAGGACGTGCATGCTCTAGGCGCGCTGGCGCGCCGCGGCCAGGTCCTCCTCGCCCTCCCGGTGCTCCTCGCCGCGGGTGGTCTGGTCGCCGCCGCGGAGCCGCTAGTCAGCCTCGTGCTCGGCGACGGTTGGGGCCAGGCGGTTCCGTTTCTGCAGTTGATCGCGATGTCCGAGGCCCTGGCTCTCATGGCCTCGGTGGGCGGCTGGCTCATGGCGGCCCGGGGCCAGGGGAGCAAACTCATCCGCCTAGGTGTGATCTCCACGGTCATCAAGGTCTCCACGGTCTCTTTGGGCAGCTTGTGGGGCCCCTATGGGATCGTCGCCGGCGTCGTCGTCGCCCAAGTGATCCTCTGGCCACTCTCCCTGGTCCTCACGGGCCGGATGTCCGGCGTTTCCACCCGCGAAGCGCTTGTCGACTCGTACGTCCTGGTGGGCGTCACCGCATCGGCCACGGCTGCGGGCTGGTATGCCGGTCGTACCCACATCGTGCCGGGAGGGCCCGTGGTCGACATAGTGGCGGTGGTCGTGACCATGCTGGCCACACTGGCTCTGGCTGCCGCGCTGGTCGCTCCGTTCCGCCGCGACGTGCAGACGTTCCTGCAAACCGTACGCTCCGGCGTTGGCTGATACTCCGCCCCGCCGTTCGGGCGCGCGGCGGCGGCCTACCCTCTAGACTCGGCCCCATGAAGGGCATCATCCTCGCCGGCGGCACCGGCTCGCGTCTGCATCCGATCACGCACGGCATCTCGAAGCAGCTCGTGCCCGTGTACGACAAGCCGATGATCTACTACCCGCTCTCCACGCTCATCCTGGCGGGCATCCGGGACATCCTCGTCATCACCACCCCGCAGGACGCGGAACAGTTCCAGCGACTGCTCGGGGACGGCTCCCAGTTCGGTGTGTCTCTGACGTACGTTCAGCAGCCCTCGCCGGACGGCCTGGCCCAGGCGTTCGTGTTGGGTGAGGAGCACATCGGCGTTGACCACGTGGCCTTGGTGCTGGGGGACAACATCTTCTACGGCCCGGGAATGGGTCAGCAGCTGCGCCGCCACACGGATGTGGAGGGCGCCACCGTGTTCGGGTACTGGGTGAAGGACCCCACGGCCTACGGCGTGGTGGAGTTCGACACGAACGGAAAGGCCGTCTCCTTGGAGGAGAAGCCGGCGCAGCCAAAGTCCAACTTCGCGGTCCCCGGACTGTACTTCTACGACAACGACGTGGTGGAGATCGCGAAAGACCTGAAGCCCTCGCCCCGCGGCGAGCTCGAGATCACGGACGTAAACCGCACATACCTCGAGCGTGGCACGCTCAATGTGGAGGTCCTCCCCCGCGGCACCGCGTGGTTGGACACCGGCACATTCACCGATCTCAACGACGCCTCGAACTTCATCCACGCCGTGGAGTCACGGCAGGGTCTGAAGGTTGGATCCCCGGAGGAGGCCGCCTGGCGGCAGGGGCTGCTCACGGACGATCAGCTCCGGGAGCGTGCCGAGCGGCTCGTGAAGTCCGGCTACGGTCGCTACCTGCTGGACCTGCTGGATTCAGGCCGCTGAGCCCGGGGACGGACCGACAGACCGTGGCATCCTTCGACATCCTCTACATCCGCCCGGCCGGCTCCGGGTGGGGCCCAGTCCACGAACTTGTGCAGCTGACCCGTCGCCTATTCGACGCACGGCTGATAGAGGTGGACGACACGGGCGACGTCAATCGCTTGCAGAGGGCATCGGCCCTACTCCCCCGCGGACCGCGCGTCCGTGACCGTCACCTGCTCGTCATGGGTCCCCAGCCCGCCGCGATCGCACACGTCGCCCATCCTCGCCTCTGGTTACCCGGCTACCGTTCCGTCGCGGTGTGGATCATCGACTCGTTCTGGACCGACCGCACCCCGCGCCTGTTGCGTGACCGCCCGCACGTGGATCGCCTGTTTATCACGGACCCTCAGCTGGTCTCCGAATGGTCAGGACAGACTGGACTGCCGGTGGGCGTCCTTCCGTGGGGGTCCGACACCACCCGATTCACCTCGGCCCAGGAAGGCACCGACCGACCGGTGGACGTGCTCCGCGTCGGCCGACAGCCGAGGGCCTGGAGCGACGACGCGAGGACCTCGCGCGACGCCGCCGCCCACGGACTACACTTCGCCGGCCGTCCTCCGTTCAGCGACGATCCCGCACGGAATCAAATGCTGGTCCGGGAGGCTATGGGGCGGGCTCGTGTGGTGCTCGCCTTCTCCAACCTCGTGAGCCCGGCACCGTACACCCATCCGACCCGCGACTACCTCACAGGCCGCTGGACCGATGCCCTCGCCGCGGGCTGCCTCGTCGCGGGCACCGCCCCGGCCTCGGCGGCCTCGCTCCTCTGGCCCGGAGCGACCGTCGAGATCTCCCCCACCTCCCGGGATGATGCGTGGCCCGTCCTCGCGCAGTTAGCCTCGGAATGGACCCCGCAGGCAGCAGCGGATCGCCAGTCCGAGGCGCGGCGCCGTCTCGACTGGCGATACCGGCTCAGGGACTTGTGCATGGCCATGGACTGGGCAGTGCCGGACCGTCTCACCGCAGAACTTGCCACCCTCTGAGAGGAGTCACATCATGGGACTCGGCCTGAATGTAGCCCTCCACGACGTTGTCCACCGCGTGGCATTCTCCGCCGCTGTGCCGATCCAGCACCGCACAGCCTTCCTCCGTCGGCTGGGATGGACCGGCATCACCCGCTCGGACATCCGCGACGGATGCCTCTTCATCGGCTTCGACATCACCATGGACCGGTCATACCTCAACCGCCAGGTGCTGATCGATGCTTCCGCGCCGGTGAGGATCGGGGCCCATGTGCAGTTCGGCCCCCGGTCCAGCATCATCACGAGCACGCATCGGATCGGCGACGCGACCATGCGCGGTGGCGACCCGGAGGCCCAGCCCGTCGCCGTGGGCGACGGGTGCTGGATCGGCGCCGGCGCGATGATCCTCCCCGGGGTCATCGTGGCACCCGGATGCATTATTGCCGCCGGCGCGGTTGTCACTCGGGACACTGAACCGAACGGCATCTACGCCGGCACGCCGGCAAGGCGGGTACGTGACCTGGACTGAGGACCAGACGGGAGCCGCTCCCTGCCTATGGCCGGGGCCCAGGTTGCGTCAGGCGCCCGGCAGCCCCTCCACCAAGGCACGGATCCGGAGGGCGAACTCCCGTTCGGAAAACTTCTCCACGTGCCGCCGCATCGCCGCGGTGTCCCAGCGGGCCGCCTGGAGCTTCTTGATGCCCTCACCTACCGCGTCGATACTCGCATCCAGGACGAACGTCCCGTTGACGCCGTCCACGATGGTGTCCAGGTAGCCGCCGGCGCGCAGCGCCACGGTGGGCACGCCCCATGCGCTCGCTTCAAGCGGCGTGATGCCGAAGTCCTCGTGGCTCGCTGCGATCAGCGCGATCGCGTGAGCGTAGGCCCAGCGCAGCTGCGCGTCGGTGAGGTCTTGGCCGAACACCACGTCCTCCCCCGCCATCGCACGCAGCCGGGCCTCCTCCGGGCCCTTGCCGATCACCACGAGCGGCCGCCCCGCGCGGGCCGCGGCCTCGATCGCCACGTCCACGTGCTTGTACGGCATGAGGCGCGCGACCGACAGCAGGAAGCCGTCCTCCGCCAGCCGCTCGGCTCCGGGGATCGGCTCCTGCGGGCCGTCCGTGCTCACGGAGTGCGGCGGAAACACCAGGTCCACGCCGTCGAGCCCGTAGACGTCTTCGATCCGCTCCTTCACCACCGTGGAGTTGGCCACATAGCGTGATCGACGCCGGACGGCCGCGCGGTCCCACCTGCGCAGGCCCGGGCGCAGCGCGCGGGCGATCCGGCCCTTGATGCTGTTCCGGCCTCCCTCGCCCAGGTAGTCGTCCAGCAGGTAGACCCAGCGCGCCGGGGTGTGGCAGTAGACGAGTGTGGCGCCGTCGTAGCGGAATCCGTGCGCCCAGCCGGAGGTCGAGACGACGGCGACCGGCTCCTTCACATGCAGCAGTGAGGACGCCAGCGGCAGAAGCGGCAGGGCCCGCCGCGGGTCCTTCCGCAACACCCCCACCCGGTTGAGGGGCGAGGTGATGATGCGTGCGTCCTTGAACTCCGGGAAGGTTCCCTCGGGGTCGTAGAACGTCGTGTAGATGGGCGCATCCGGCCACATCCGGTGCAGGGCGAGCACCACCCGCTCCGCCCCGCCCTTCTGTGTGAGGTAGTCGTGGGCGATGGCGATCCGGCCGCGTGTCATGTCGGTCATGGTGCTCCCCTCAGAACTGTCGGCGGGCACGCCCCGGCCGAGTGCGTCCGGTCTCCGCTGCGGCTTCGACCTGCAAGGCGATCAGCTTTCGTGCGATCGGGGCTGGCAACACGGCAGCGGCACGCTCGACGACGGCGGAGCTGTACTGGATCGTGCGCTCCGTGCTCAGCGCGGCCACCGCTCGCACGGCGGCGCCCCACGGCCCGCCCGGGGCACGGTCCCCGCCGAGTGCGTCCGCCCCGTGCTTGGCGATGAAGATCTGCCGGGCGGACCCCGAATGCAGAGCCCGGCGCGCCTTGGTGTAGGTGGTGACCGCCGCCGCGTGGTGACGGGTCTCCAGCTCCGGCCGGATCTCCACCGGGTACCCGGCGGCATGGAGACGGTAACCGAAGTCGACGTCCTCCCAGCCATAGCGGCGGTAGTCGGGGTCGTAGCCGCCGAGCTCTTCGTGGAGGGTGCGGGGGACGGACACGTTGCCGGCCCAGTGCCGCCACTGCTGCTCTGCCGGAAGGGCGTAGGCATGGCGACGGTGCGCTTCGTCCTGGGCGTCACCGTAGACGCGCTGATAAGCGGAGTCTGGGAGGACATTGGCCGTCAATCCGATCACGCCGCCGGACCCGCCCGCGTGCGCGGCCACGTGGTCGCGGATGTAGTGGGGCCCGGGCTCCAGGTCGTCGTCGGCCCGGATGAGGATGCGGCCGGACGTCGCGTCGGCACCTGCATTCAGCGCGGCGACCCGTCCGCGGTTCTCGCCGAAGACGGTCCAGCTCAGGTCCAGGCCCGGATGCTCCGCGGCCAACTGCGCGAGCATCCCTTCGGACCCGTCCACATCCCCGTCCACGACCACGTGGGCCTCGAACGGCGGGGCGTCCTCCTGCGCGGCGAGCGCGCCGATCAGGCGCGGCAACCGCTGAGCGCCGCCCCGGCTGGGGACGATCACGCTGGCCTCGGGGGCCAGGGGCGTCTCGGTCATGAGTCCTCCGCAGGTGTCATAGGGACAAGTCATCCAGGAGCTCGGCGACGGCGGCGCGGCCGGCCTCAGGTGAGAACAGCGACTCCCAGCGGCGCTGCTGGGAGTGGGCCACCGCGCCCAGATCGACCGCACGCACGGCCTGCAGGCGGTCCGCGAGCGCGGCAGCGTCCCGCTGCGGAAAAACGAAGGGGTGCTCGCTGCCGACCACCTCGGGAACGGCCCCCGCATCGGAGGCCACCACCGGAACGCCCGCGGCCATCGCCTCGGCCGTCACCAGGCCGAAGACCTCGGCCCACTGCGACGGCACGGCCAGCACGTCCACGGAAGCCAGGAACTCGGCGGTGTCCTGCCAGCCGAGCACCTGGACGTCCTCACCCGCCGCCTTCAGGGCGGTGGCGAGCCGCTCGGCTTCGTCATCCGCCACGAACCGGCTCTCCCCCGCGACGCGGAACACGAAAGCACCCGGGTCGGTCTTCCGCAGCAGCGCGGCGGCCTCCAGCAGGGTGACGATGCCCTTGTCCTCGGACAGCCGGCCGAGGAAGCCCACGGTCAGCGGCTCATCGGCATCGCGGGCCCGCCCTGCCTGCGGCGTCGTCGGGGCCGGAACCCAGTTGTGGAGCACGCGGGCCCCGCGGATGCGGTCCGCCGCGAATCGGGAGGGCGCGAGGACCGCGAGCGCGCCGGGACGCGCCAGGGCGGAGAACACGCGCAGAAGCGGCTTCTCGGGCACCTGGTGCAGGTGCACGATCCGGCGCGGCCGGCCGGCCAGCGCCGTCGCCGGCAGCAGCCCGTTGCACCACACGACGTCGTCCTTGCCTCGGCCGCGGTCCCAGGCCCGGAGAGCACGCAGGTACCCCAGTCGTCCGGGCCCACCCAAGCGGACCACGTCGAAGCCGTCCGCGGCCAGGCGATCGGCGGTCTCGGCCGGGTGGGCCGGGGCCACGACGCCCACGTCCCGCCCCAGCTCGCGCAACGCCGTGGCGAGGTGGTGCAGCATCACCTCGCCGCCGCCCACTTCGCCCTGGTTCGCCAGGATCCAGATGCGTCCGGTCATCGGGCCGGCTCCAGGGATCGAGGATGTCCGGTCCGCGCGTCCACGACGGAGCGGACGCGGGTCAGCCCCCGCTTGGCCGCGCGGCCGAGGTGCTCCTCGCCGTACTTCTGCAGGGCCCAGGCGAGCACGGAGACCACGGCCAAGGCCACGAGCATGGCCATGTTCCGGCCCACATACGGCCAGAGCGCGTGGATGAGGATGTATCCGGGGATGGCGTGGAGGATGTAGAGGGAATAGCTGATCTTCCCGTACCACTGGACAGGGGCCAGGAGCAGCACGGACGTCCTCTCCCGCAGCATCACCGTGACTGCGAGGAGCACCACCACGAGGACCTCGAGGGCCAAGGGCATCCCCCGCATGACGAACGTGCTGCCCACCGCGGACACCGCGGCCGCCGCGACCCAGCCGCGGTGCTGCCCCGTCTGCCGCGCGATGTACAAGGCCATCCCCAGCACGAACAACGGAGCGTACTCGGCCACGGTGGCGTTGTTGAGGAGCTTCACCCACAGGGGGTCCCGCTGAGGGTCCGAGCCCACGTGCGGCGCGGTGAACAACACCACGGCCCACGAGATCACCGACCACGCGAGGCTCCCCCACAGCACCACGCGGTCCGAAAGGCGGCAGCGCGTGAGATACAGGAGGATCAGGATGATCACGTAGAACTGCATCTCCACCGCGAGCGTCCAGTAGACGTCCACCACGTTGTCCACGCCGACCCACCGCTGGACCATCGTCAGGTTGAGGAAGGCCTGGCTCCACGTGAAGGGGAAGCCGGGCACCGGGTGCAGGAGGAGCAGCACCACGGCGAACACCAGGGAGATCCAGTACGGCGGATAGAGCCGGGCCGCCCGGGAGATGGCGAAGTCGCTCGGCCGGTTGGCCCGACGGGCGGACATGAAGATGACGAACCCGGAGATGATGAAGAACAGCTGCACGCCGGCGGCGCCCCAGGCCGCATCGTGGAACGCGGCGGGATCCTGCGGGTAGTGCGAATTGTGGGCGCCTGTGTAGTGCGAGAACACCACGGCCAGCGCCGCGATCCCCCGAAGACCGTCCAGCTCCCGGAACCGGGGGCCCGGAACACGCTTCTCGGCCGGGGCCACCGACGCCGATCCTGGCTCGTTCGGGCTCGCTGCGGTCATCGGGTACCCACCTTCCCCACCCGCCGCCCGAGCACCTCGAGGGTCGCCTCGGCGGTCGCCCGGGCCATCGTCTCCACGTCGCCCACGCGCACCTCACCCGGGCCGTCGGCGGCGGCACGCACGACGGCGTCGGCGATGGCCGCCGGAGTGGTCTCGTGGACCAGGCGCTCGGGCGGCAGGATCTCCCCGTTGCCGCCCACGTCCGTGGCGACGGCGGGCAGGCCCGCGGCCGCGGCGTCGAGCAGGGTGTAGCTGAGGTTCTCCCACGCGGAGAGCTGCACCAGCACGTCGTGCTCGGCCATGGTCTCCCACGGCTCCACGAAGCCGGGCAGGTCGACCGCCTCCGCGACACCGAGCGCCTCGGCCTGGGCGCGCAGCTCCCCCTCCAGGGGGCCAGCGCCGGCCAGCGTCAACCGCGTCCCGGGGTCGCGCTCCAGCAGGGCGGGCAGCGCCGCGATCAGCCGGTCCAGGTTCTTCTCGGGCGCCAGCCGGGACAGCGAGAGGATCCGCAGCCCCTCCCCCGGTGTGCGCCGCTGCCCCGCGGCCGCGGCGCGCACCGCGGGCACATCCACCCCGTTGCGCACCACGGTGATAGGCGCCCCCGCACCCCACTTGCGCCGGAGCACGTCCGCGGTGGACTGCGCCACCGCGATCACGAGGTCCGTGCCGCGCAACCGGGCCCGGTGCGCGGCGTTCTTCACCCGAGCCGCCGCGGCGCGGTTGTACAGCCCGTCGTCCGGGGCGATCCCATGCTCGGTGCTGAGCAGCGCCGGCGCACCGGCCCGCTGCCGGGCCCGCCCCGGGCCGAGCGCGGCGAACGCCGCGAGGTCGGCGTAGGCCAGGTGCGTGTGGACCGCGGCCGGGCGCAGGGTGCGCACCGCCGTGCGGAGCGTGCGCACCGAGGCGGCCAGGCCGGCGTCGGGACCGACGTCCCCGGTGAACACCGCCGCGCCCTGCTCGCGCAGCCGCTCGGCGAGCGGACCCTCGGGGCAGAGCACCGCCAGACGCAGGCCGGGCAGGCCCACGCGCGCGACGTCGAGGACGTGCCGGGCCACGCCGCCGAGGTCGGCGACGGGCACCACCCAGAGCGTCAGCGGGGCCGGAGTGGTCCTCGCGGCCTCGGGGATCACAGCCACTGCTCCAGGCGGTCCAGGGCCGTCCAGAAGCCCTCGCCGTTGTTGATGTGGCCCTGCCAGATCTCCGGGATGAAGCTCACCCCGGGGGCCAGGCGGTCCAGCTGCTCGCACAGCACGGGCCAGTCCACGTCGCCCTCGCCGATCTGCGGTCCCTCCCCGTCCACACCGGTGGCGTCCACGAGGTGCAGGTGGATGGTGTGCGGGGCCAGCTTCTCCACCATCTCCGAGAAGGGGATGCCCAGGAACGTGGCCGAGAGCTTGGAGTGGGAGATGTCCAGGCACAGGGGCACCCCCGTGGCCTCCACGAACGCCACGGTGTCGTCCGGGTCCATGAAGAGGTTGTGGTACTGCTGACCGCCCATCAGCCACGGGAACGGCGGCAGCGTCTGCGCGGCGATCCGGATGCCGGAGGTGTCCAGGCGCTGCACGGCCTCGGCGATGCGCTCGTACTTCGGCAGCCGCTCCTCCGGGCGGATGTGCCGGTCCAGGGTGAACCCGCCCATGGTGATGACCATGATGGGCTCCTCCTCGTGCGGGAACCAGCGCTTCAGGTCCCGGGTGATGTCGATCGTGCGCTGCACCTCGGCGATCGAGCGCTCCCATACGGCGTCGTCGTCGCTGGCCAGATCCACGAGGAAGTCACCGGAGAAGATGTCCGGCAGGTGCGTGGTGAAGCCCATCGGCATGGGCTCGCTGAACACCGAGTCGATGTCGATCTCGAGGTCCTTGTAGGAGAAGTGGAACTCCAGGAAGTCCGGGGTGCAGTCCTTCGTCAGCGCCTCGACGTCGTGGTAGCGCACCGGCAGGCCCCAGGGGCGCCGGAACTCGAACTGGCGCCCGGTGGGCACCGTGTCCGTGAGGTCGCCGGCGAAGAAGAAGTCACCCTCGGCCATCTCGCGGTGCAGCGTGCGGCCGACCAGGCGCGGCAGCTCGTTGGGCTGCAGGCCACGGCCCGGGGACTTCACGGTCACGTCGTCGGCGGTGATCGTGGCGCCGACCCGCAGCGGACGGGCCGCCACCAGGGACTTGGCCAGGTTGATGCGGTTCATCGCCTCGCCCGTGGAGACCACGCGCTCGGTCCCGACGCCGATCGACTCCTCGATGTCCCGCGTCTGCCGGACCATCTGCGCGAACTCCTCCGGCAGCAGGGAGACCTTGTGGTCGTTGCCCTCGAGCCCGCGGTCCACGGTGAAGTGCTTCTCGATGATCGCGGCGCCCCGGGCCACCGCGGCCAGGGCCACGTGGAAGCCGCGCTCGTGGCCCGAGTAGCCCACCGGCGTCTGCGCGATCTCCGCCAGCCGGTCCAGGTAGGCCAGGTTCACATCCTTGTAGGGGGCGGGGTAGGTGGACTGGGCGTGCAGCATCGCGAAGGGGACGCCGAAGGAGCGCACCAGGGCCGCCGCCTCGCGGATCTCCTCCTCCCGGGACATGCCGGTGGAGAGCACCATCGGCAGGCCGGAGGCGGCCGCGTCCCGCAGCAGCCCGTGGTTCGTCAGGTCCGCCGAGGCGATCTTCACGCCGTCCACCGGATACTCGCGCAGCACCCGCATGGACGGGGCGTCCCACGGGGTGCACATCAGGGCGACGCCGGCCTCCCGGACGTGGTCGAACACCCGCACCATGTCCTCGGCGGAGAGCGAGAACTTGGCCAGCTCGTCCAGGGTGCGCTGGGCCCCCAGGTCCTCGCCGGCGGTGGCCGCACCGGACTGCCGGTACAGGGCGTCCATGTCCCGCAGCTGGAACTTCACGGCGTCCGCGCCCGCCTCGACAGCCAGGTCCACGAGACGGCGGGCCAGGTCCACATCGCCCTGGTGGTTGTTGCCGATCTCCGCGATCAGGAACGCCGGGTGGCCCTCCCCGATCCGGTGCCCGCCGATCCGCAGCTCCGCCTCCCGGTTGATCGCCAGGGCCGTCAGGCGACCGCGCTCGTCCAGCAGCGGCAGGTGCAGCGCCCCGGCGGGCAGGGCCTCGCGCATCTCGGCCGGGGTGGCGCCCAGGGGCGCCGTCGCCGGGTCGCGATGGGCGACGTCGGCCGCGGCCACGTCCAGCGACGCCTCCGGCTGCGCCAGGAGCCAGCGGCGCACGTCCCCGTCCGTCAGGGAGCCGACGAGGAAGCCGTGGGAGTCCACCACGAACACGGTGCGCTCGCGGTTGTCGGTCATCTTCTGCAGGGCGGCCAGGAGCGAGTCCTCGGGGAAGACAAGGTAGGGGGTGAGCCTGCGTTCGATGATCACTGCGCGCCTCCGGGGGTGCGGTTCGGGCCGGTGGTGGGGGTCTCGGCGGTGCGCGGGGCACCGAGGTCGGAGCGGTGCCGGAGCACCTTGTGGACCGCCAGGTACTGGTCCATCTGCTGCTCGGCCAGGGCGAAGTCCAGCTCGGTGTCGATGTCCACGCCCTCGAGGTCGTCGAGCTCCAACAGGCCGATCCGGCCGCCGAGCCGGTTGTGCAGCCGGTCGTAGACCCAGGGGCGCGTCACGTAGAGGGACCCGTTCTCGCGGAACCGCAGGTCGGTGCGCGTCATGTCCTGCCGGCGCTTGCGCGCCGTGACGTCGAAGTCCGGGATCGGCTCCCCGTCGGGATCCTCGGGATGGCGCCACAGGAACGGGGACACCGGGACGACGCCGACCAGCGAGTCCACCCCCGTATCCCGGAACTGCCGCACGGCGCGGTCCAGGGTGCCGGGCAGGCGCAGCGGGCTGGTGGCCTGGAGCAGCATCACGCCCTCGGGTTCGACGCCGGCCGCGCGCTCGGCCGCGAGCACGTGCTCGATCACGGGCTCGGTGGGGGTCGAGTCCTGGGCCAGGTGGGCCGGACGCAGGCCCGGCACGTCCGCGCCGTAGCGGAGGGCGACCTCGGCGATCTCGGCCGAGTCCGTGGAGACCACCACGTGCAGGTCCTCCTCCGCCTCGAGGGCGGCCTGGATGGTCCAGGCCACGAGCGGGTGGCCGCCCAGGAGGCGGATGTTCTTGCCGGGCAGCCCCCGGGACCCGCCGCGCACGGGGATGACGCACAGGATGCTCACGCGGACTCCTTCCAGACGTGCTCGGCGATCGCGGCCGCGGGGTCCGCGGTCGGCGAGGCCAGGGGCGGGGTGGGCTCCGGGGTGCGGCCGGGCCGCCACCGGGTCATGCCGTAGCGCCGCCAGAACCCCTCGAGCCAGGCGGGCGGGTCCGGGTGGACGGCCCACGCGGGTCTGCCGGCCTGCGCGGCCTCGAGGATCCCGGTGGAGAAGACGGCGGCCACGGGCCCGCGCGTGGCGACGAGGGGCGCCCCGGCGTCGTCGATCCGCACACCGGCTCTGCGCCAGGCCGCGTGCTGGCCGCGGGAGAGACGGTCCCGCTCGGCCGGGTGGGGGCGGTAGGCGGCGCCGGTGGCCCGCACGTACTGTTCGGCGGCCGCGGCGAAGTCCCGGCGGGGCAGCTCGGCGCCGTGCAGCTGGCCGAGGAACACCCCGGGGCCGTCTCCTGCGGTGTCCGACGGGGCGGGCGCGGCCCGGCGGGCCTGCTCGAGCAGCGCCGAGCCCACCGCGACGGCCTCCACATCGGCGCGGCCCTGGGTCCACCAGTCCGCGTCCGCGCTCGTGAAGGCGTACAGGGTGGCGTCCCGCGGGACGGGCGGCGTGGACACGGCCAGCAGTCCGTGCTGGACGACGCCGACCCGCGCCCCCCGCTGCCGGGCCCAGCGCACGGCGGCGCGACCCGAGGGCAGGTACTCCCCCGCCACCAGGACGCGGCGGAGCCCGGGCAGGCGATCCGTCACGACGTCGGCGGTGGCGGCGTGCTCCCGGTGGCCCACGGCCCCGGGCAGGGCGGGTGCGTCTCCGGCGGGCAGCACCCAGCCGACCCCGGCGGCGGCCTCCGGCCGCGCGGTGGCCAGGGCGGCCACGGGCGAGGCCAGCGCGGCCAGCTGCGTGGGGCCGAAGGACTCCAGGGCGACGAGCGTGTGCACGTCCCCCGCCGGCAGGAGCAGGCGGGGGGCGTCGTCGCCGGTGGACCGGCGGCGTGTCAGGGCGCCGGCCACGCCGCGCACGGTCGAGCGCGCGGTGTCCGCGGCCCGCCGGGTCAGCGGCCACTGGGCGCGCTGCCACGCGTGCCAGCGCGGCAGGTCCTCGGAGCGCCAGAAGAGGGGCGCGTCGGTCATGCCCACCACCCCTGGGCCATGGCCGCCCGGTGCGCGAACGTGTGCTCCGCGTGCGACCGGCGGCGGCCGGCCTCCCGGATGCGCGCTCCCCAGGCGGGATCCGCGACGACCCGGCGGCCCAGCTCGATGAGGTGGTCCGCGTCCTCGAAGACGAGCACCTCCTCGTCCGGGACGTAGAACTCGGCCACGTCGGCCCGATCGACGAGCTGGAGACCGCCCATGCCGGGCACCTCGAAGGTCCGCATCGCGTGGCCGGCCTGCAGCCCGTGGATGTTGATGGCGCCCGCGGCGGCCGCCTGCACGGCGTACGCCTCCTCGAGGGGGATGTCGCGTTCGGCGGGCAGGTCCGGCCGGGTCAGCTCCCACGTGCGCAGGCGGTCCACCGGGTGGTGGCTCCACTGACGCCCGTAGGCGCGCACCGGCACCCCGGCCGCGGCCAGGCGCGCGAGCAGCTCCACGCGATTCGGGTAGCGCGAGCCCACGAAGACGAGTTCGTCGCGCCGCGGCACCTGGGGCAGCGCCATCGCCGGGTCGAAACCGTTGGGCATGTAGTGGGCGTCCACGCCCTCGCCGGCCAGCAGCTCGGCCTCGGAGCGGGCGTAGCTGAGCACCGGCCCGACGGAGCGCAGGAACTCCATCGAGTAGTCGTGCCGCGCGAGGTCGTCGTACAGCCAGAGCATGCGGGGCAGGCCCGCCTCGAGGATCTCGGACCAGAAGTCCTCGCCCAGCGAGTCCCCCTTGATGACGAGCACGCGGTCCGGCCGGGCCTCACGCAGCGCGGCCACGGCCCGCCCGGTGTCCCAGGCGACCCGCGCGGCCGTGCGGTCCACGCCCGCCTTCTGCGGCAGCTCGAGCAGCCCCTTGTTCCGCAGCTTCATGCCGAGCGTGGCGTAGGCGTCGTAGCAGTGCACCGTGACGTCGAAGCCCTGGGCAGCCCACGCCGCCGCGATGGAGCGGTGGTAGCCGTGGAACGCCGGCGAGACGAGGAACAGCCGTTCCGGTGAGCGGCCGCCCCGCGCGTCGGGCGGCGCGGGCACGGTGTAACCGGTGGCGCTCATCGGCGCTGCCCCTTCCAGACCAGCGCGTGCTCGTCCCGGAGCACGGCGCGGGCGTCCACGTCCACACCCCGGGCCTGCCGGAGCGCGTTCACGGCGAAGTTCGCCCCCGTCGCCGCGGTGAGCGCGGCCTTGAGGACCCGGGGGTGACCGAACTTCCGGGCGTAGCGGTACCGGGAGTCCACCAGCCAGCCGCGCCGGCGCAGCGGGTCCGAGGAGCCGTGCAGCCCGTGCGGCACACGGACGGCCGGGACCACGATCGACGGCACGCCGCGCTCGCGCAGGCGGCGCTGCAGGTCGACCTCCTCGGAATTCATGAAGTACTCCTCGTCGAACCCGCCGACGGCGCGGACCTGCGCCATCGGCAGGAGCAGCACGGCGCCCATCACCCAGTCGACCGCCACGGGCGAGGCGGACCGGGTCGCCGCGACGTCGTGCCCCACGGCCTCGTGAAGCACGTCCAGGTGACGGAAGCGGGCCAGCGGAGTCAGCCACTCCACGGTCTGGTGCAGGACCGTGGGGAAGTGCCGCCCGGACCACTGCGGCGTGCCGTCCTCGTTGACGACCTGCGGGCTGACCACGGCCGGCTGATACGGGGCGGCCGCCACCACCAGCGCGTCGATCTGCGCCCCCGTGATCTCGGCGTCCGAGTTGAGGACCAGGGCCAGCTCGGTGGTGACCGCGGCCAGGCCGGTGTTCACGTTCGCCCCGAACCCGCCGTTGCGCTCGCGGCGCACCACGGTCAGACGCGGATCGTGCGCCTCGGGGTACGGGGTGGGCGAGGCGTCGTCCGAGACCACGACGGCGGCCAGCGCGTCCCCGGGATCGGTCAGCAGGCGGTCGACGAGGGCGAGGGTGGGGGCCGGATCGCCGTAGTGCGGGATCACCACGGTCACGGCCGCCGTGGTCGACTGCGCTGCCATGCGGGCTCCTCCCTCAGCTCGGATGAAGAGCGCGCCCAGCGCCCGAGAACCTGTGTCGAGTATAGGGAGGCTCTGGCGAAGACCCGTGCCAGCCGGTGGGGCGGCGCCATGGTCGCCCGCACGGCTCTCAGTACACTGACCGGACAGCCACGGGATGGAAAGGGTGAGCCATGCCCGGCGCCCAGGGGGAGGACGAAGCCATGAGCGAGACCACCGCGTTGCGCATCCGCACCGGTCTCGATGCCGTGACGGTGAGCGGCCTCACAGGAGACGAGCGCGCGGAGGTCATCGCGTCCTGGGCCCGATGCGGTGTGGAGGCCGTGGAGCCGCCGGCCCGCGCGGATGCGCACCGCGACGCCGACACCGCGCGTCCGTGGCTCCAGTGGCACGAGGACCTGGTGTTCCTGGCGACCTCACGGACGATCGAGTCCGCCCGCGGCACCCACCTGCTGTTCCATGCCGCGTGCCTCGCCGCACCGGACACCGGGGCGGCGATGGTCCTGGTGGCGGCGTCCGGGACGGGCAAGACGACGGCCACGCGCCGGCTGGGACCCCATTTCGCCTACCTCACCGACGAGACGGCGATCATCGCACCGGACGGCCTGACCGTCACGCCCTACCCCAAACCGCTGTCCCTGCTGGGGTCACGGGGGGTGCGCCCGAAGACCCAGCGAGGCCCGGACGACCTGGGTCTCGGTCCGACCCTCCCCGACGCCCGGCTGGCCCGGATCGCCGTGCTGGACCGCGTGCGGGATCCGGCAGGCCCGGTGACGCCGCGGGCGGAGGCCATAGAACTCGTGGCCGCGCTCGAGGCGCTCGTCCCCCAGACATCCTCCCTCTCCCTGCTCCCCCGCGGTCTCGTGACGCTCTGCCGCGTCCTCGACACGGTCGGCGGCGCCCAACGCCTGGTCTACGCCGAAGCGGAGGACCTGCGGGATGTCGTCGACGGCCTCCTGGCGGCCCCGCCCACGTCCGTCACCCCCGCCTGGGAGGCGCTCACCGAGGAAGAGCTGCGGGCCTCGGTCGGTGCGGCGGCCCCGGGCGCGGTGTCCCGCTGCGCCGTCGACGACGGCATCCTGACCGACAGCGGCCGCCTGGTCCTGCTCGCCTCGGACCGCCTGGTCGTGCTCGAAGGTCTGGGCCCGTCCGTCTGGCTCCTGCTGGACGAGTCGCGGACGGCCGCCGACGTGGTGGCCTGCCTCCGCGCCGAAGGGCCCGTTCCCGAGGACGCCGAGGCCCGGGTGCGGAAGGCGATGGACGCCCTCGTCTCCGCCGGGCTGGCCACGGCCGGCTGAGGCGGCCGGGCTCGGAGCCTACCTCTGCTGTGACATCCGCAGGCGCCAGTGGAGATCGAACTTCGTCGATCGCGCCTTACGGAGCGCCCGGTGACGCCATTCTCTTAGGAAGTCGGCCACGCCGACGGGCGGGATCTCGGCATCATTCGCTGCGCGCCATCCCACGTGCTCGTCGTCCTGGATGGACGACTCCCCCTCCCAGCCGGCGAGGTTGGGGCGCACGGCGAGGACATCGATGCCCAGTTCGTCCCGATAGAACCCGTGGTAGTCGGCCACCCACCACGGCCTCCCCCCGAAGTCCTCGTCGAGCGCCCGTGTGATGAGACGCGCTGCTGCCCGGGTGACCATGTAGTACCCCGTGCCGGTCAAACCAGCGCCCCAGCGACCGAAGGTCACGACACCAAGGCGGGATGGGTGCCGAAGTCTGCGCGCAAGGAGCGAGAGTTGAACGAAGTGCTCGGACTGGCTCGCGACCGATCGATCGCGCCGCCCACCCGGCCCGTAGGGATCAGCCAGGATGACGAGGGACGTCGTGGAAACATATGGTGCGATTCTTTGCACCACCGCTTCCGCATCCTCGGCAAACCGCGCGTCGTCTTCCGCGACGAGTAACAGGTCATGGTCAGCTCCGACCTCCTCGGCAAAACTTCGCATGACCCCCATGTGGCTCAGGGTGCAGCCGATCTCACCGGGACGGGGATCACGCTGGAAAAAGTCCCGGAACCGCTCCACATCGAAGCGCTCTGTCACCGAACCCGAACGATTGTCGATGGCGTCGAACACCTCAAAGTCCTCGCCCCCCGGCTGGGCTCGGAACCCGGACAGGCGCGTGCTGTCCGGCAAGGCGATGACGACACGACGGATGATGCGGGACCTCGGAGAGCGCGGCTTGACTGCCACTGATCGCTCACCCCTTTCCCTTCTCCTGGCCGTTGCGTATGCGCCGACCCGACGCCGCCACCACGACGTATCTCAGTGCCCGCCCCAGTGCGTGGGCGGCCACACCGTCACGAAGACCTCGCCCACGATGTCCTCGCGGGTGACGAAGCGCGCGCAGTCCCCGGCCTGGTCGGCGGGGATGCCGCGGCACGCGATCACGGAGTCGGCCGAGTTCGAGCGGTGGTCGCCGAGCACGAGCATCGAGTCCTCCGGCACGGTGACCGGGCCGAAGCAGCGCGCGGACATCACCTCGGACTCGCAGTCCAGCTCGTCCCGGATGAACGGCAGGTCGTTGTGGATGTACGGCTCATCCAGGGGCTCCCCGTCCACGGTCACGGCGCCCTCGGCGGTGCAGCACTCCACGGTCTGCCCCGCGGTGCCGATCACGCGCTTGACCAGGGCCTGCTCGTGCGAGCGGCCGATGCCGGTGAGGTCGCCGAACGTGCGGACGGCGTTCTCCACGGCCCCCTCCGGTGGCATGGGGTGCGCCCAGTCCTCGTTGGCCGTGAAGACCACCACGTCCTGGGCGTCGGCCGCCCCGTCCGGGTAGGCGGTGCGGTTGACCAGCATGCGGTCCCCCACCTCGAGGGTGTTCTCCATCGAGCCGGACGGCACCGAGTACACCTTCACCCACAGGGCCTGCACCACGGCGACGACCGCGAGGGCCACCACCACGTTCAGCAGCAGGGAGGCCCAGAACGGCAGGCGCGGACGGTGAGGCTGCGGCGCGGCCACCGCGCCGCCGTCTTCCCCGTGGGCCGGCTCGACGCGCTCGGCCATGGTCAGGCGACGCCGTCGAAGAGGCTGGTGACCGAGCCGTCCTCGAAGACCTCGCGGATCGCGCGGGCGATCAGCGGGGCGATCGAGAGCACGGTGAGGGTCTCGAAGCGCTTCTCCTCCGGGATGGGCAGGGTGTTGGTCACCACGACCTCACGGGCGCCGCACTCGCCGAGACGCTGGGCGGCCGGGTCCGAGAACACCGGGTGCGTGGCGGCGATGATGACGTCCTTGGCGCCGGCGTCCTTGAGGATCTGCACGGCGCCGGCGATGGTGCCGCCGGTGTCGATCATGTCGTCGATCAGCACGCAGACGCGGCCCTCGACGTCCCCGACCACGGTCTTGGACTCGGCCTTGTTCGGAACGGTGAGGTCCCGGCTCTTGTGCACGAAGCCCAGCGGCACGCCGCCCAGGCGGTCCGCCCACTGCTCCGCCACGCGCACGCGACCGGTGTCCGGGGAGACCACCGTGACCTCCTCGCCCTCCACGCTGGAGCGGATGTGGTCCGCCAGCAGCGGGATGGCGAACAGGTGGTCCACCGGGCCGTCGAAGAAGCCCTGGATCTGGGCGGTGTGCAGGTCCACGCTCATCACGCGGGAGGCGCCGGCGGTCTTGTACAGGTCCGCCACGAGGCGGGCCGAGATCGGCTCGCGGCCGCGGCCCTTCTTGTCCTGGCGGGCGTATGGGTAGAACGGCGAGACCACTGTGATGCGGCGGGCGGAGGCGCGCTTCATGGAGTCCACCATGATCAGCTGCTCCATGAGGTGGTTGTTCAGCGGCGCCGGGTGCGACTGGATGATGAACACGTCCTTGCCGCGCACCGACTCACCCGACCGCACATAGATCTCGCCGTTGGCGAAGTCGTAGGCGCTCATGGGGAGCAGCTCGGTGCCCAGCTCCTCGGCGATCTCCTGCGCGAGCTCGGGGTGGGCGCGGCCCGTGGCCAGCACCAGTCGCTTGTCCTCGCTGCGGCTCAGCTCCGTCATGACGTCCTCAACATCCTTCGTGGTCTCGCGTTTCAGGACCGACGGCGTCCGGCGTCGGTGTCGGCCGCCCGGGGCGGCCCGGTCCTCGCACCCATCCTAGGGCGCGCGGGATCAGCCCTGAGCGCCGGAGCCCTCGGCGCCGGCGGCCCGCGCGATCCTTGTGATCAACGACTCCAGCCAATCCGCCGCGTCGGACACGCGCGGCTGCAGGAGCCTGGCCTGTCCCTCCGCACCCACTCGTGTCTCCTCCAGCGCATCCAGGTACCCCTGCTCGAGAGTCCGGACGTGAGCGACCGGAGGCGGCCACTCATGCGGTGTGTGTCCTGCCGCAGTCCGGCCGGGTGACCGAAACATGAAAGTACGGCTGACGAGATCTGCGAGCAACGGGATGTCGACACCACCCTCGGCCTCCGCCCCATGCCAGAGCAACTGGATGTCCACGAGATCGTGGCCTCGCGTCTGATGTGGATCCGTGACGGCATGGATCTTCTGTGCGAGCTGCTGCTCGACAGCCATCACGGCCACAGACCGCGGTGTTCCACATCCCAACGCGGTGACCGCCTCCGCGACCTGGGGTGCCACGACCTCGACTGGCTGCGCCAGCGTGCTGCCCTCGAATTCGTCGCGCCCGATCTCGATCGGGACCGACACCCAACTTGTCCTCGCGGAGAGAAAATGCAGGGTCACCTTCGCTCGTGACAGGACGTAGGGATCGGGCACTCCGAGAGGCTCCGCAGGATCGTCCTCATGCACCGTGCCGAAGAAGGCCACCCGGGTCGCAGCCGGGTCGGCCTTGAGTTCTCTCTTGCTCCCGGGCGCGGCCCCCCATCCCCGGTCGACGAACCCGGTCAAGTCCTTCAGCGCCTGCTGGGGATCGCGAGCCAGTAGATCGAGATCCCGGGTCGCCCGCGTCCCGGTGGCTCCATGTCGGAGTCGAACGCCATTTCCACCCTTGACTACGACGCCTTCCGGCAACATCTGCGCCACGATCACTGCTCCCAGCAACCGGCGCGCCCGGTCCACCGGAACGCCCATCGCGTCAGCGATCGCCTCCAGTCGACGGTTGAGTTGGCCTTCGCTCCTGGGCGCACCTCGAGCTCCCAGATCGCCCAGGCCCACGACCACGTCATCGACCGCCACGATGTCCACCGTTCTGCCGCGCCTCCAGGTCCTTCTTCAAGCTCCTCGCCTCGCCCACCGTGAGCAGCCCGCGCGCGCGGGCCTCCTCGATCGCAGCGGCGACGCGCTCGAGAGGGATGCGGTCGAGTGCCTCACGAAGGGCTTGGTTGATCGTGAGGCCTCGCACGCCGCCGTGAAAGGTGAGGTCCTCGTCGCCCGGCGGGGGACGGCGTCGTGTCACTCGTACATGCGCGCGCGGCGAGCCGCGGTACCGCCTCGTCACGCCCACCCGTACGACGGAGGGATCGACCAGGGCGAGGTCGTACAGTGACAGCACTGCGTCCCAGTCCAGGAATGCATCTTCACCGCCCGTGGCCACGGCCTCCGCCGCGTCCGTGAACCGGTCGCGGGGAACCTGGCGATGGAGGTACACCCCGTGGGCCAGCCTCCGCAGAACGCCGCGCTGGGCGAGCTTGCGGACCTCGACGGCGGGCACGCCCGCCTCCTCCGCTTCCGTAGTGGTGATGACCCCGTGGTTCCCCGCAGCCACGTCCCACAGATCGTCACGATACGTCACGGGATCACCACCTCATCTCTGGTGTCACAACCGTACCGGAATCGGTACGGTTGTGACACGCCGACCTCTTGTCGGGCGCGCGGGGTCAGCCCTGAGCGCCGGAGCCCTCCGCGCCGGCGGCCCGCGCGGCCTCGGCCGAGGAGGTGCCCGGGCGCTTGGCCGGCACCCAGCCCTCGAGGGTGCGCTGGCTCACGGCGTTCAGCGCCAGGGCCCCGGCGGGCACGTCCTCGCGGACCACGGCGCCCGCGCCGGTGTAGGCGCCGTCGCCCACGGTCACCGGGGCCGTGAACACGGTGTTGGAGCCGGTGCGCACGTGCGCGCCGATCACCGTGCGGTGCTTGTTGACGCCGTCGTAGTTGGCGGTGATGTTGCCGCAGCCGATGTTGGTGTACTCGCCGATCTCGGCGTCCCCGGCGTAGCCCAGGTGGGAGAGCTTGGCGCCGCGGCCCACGGTCACGTTCTTGGTCTCGTAGAACGCGCCGATCTTGCCATCCTCCCCCAGCACCGTGCCCGGGCGCAGGTAGGTGAACGGGCCGACGGTCGCGCCCGCGCCGATCACGGCCTCCGTGGCGTCGGTGCGCTTCACCACGGCGCCCTCCCCCACCTGCGTGTCCGTGAGGGTGGAGTCCGGGCCGACGACGGCGCCCGTGGCCACCGACGTCGCCCCATGCAGCTGGGTGCCGGGCTTGAGCGTGACGTCCGAGGCGAGGGAGACGGTGACGTCCACCCACGTGGAGGACGGGTCGACGACCGTGACACCCTCCTTCATCCAGCCGCGCAGCACGCGGTCGTTGAGCTGGCGGCCCAGGTCGGAGAGCTGCCGGCGGTCATTGGCACCCTCGACCTCCCACACGTCGTCCGTGCCCACCGAGGCGACGCGGCCGCCCTCGGCGCGGGCCATGCCGAGCACGTCCGTGAGGTACTTCTCACCCTGCACGTTGTCCGTGGAGATCTCCGGCAGGGTGCGGCGCAGCAGGGCGGCGTCGAAGGCGTAGATGCCGGAGTTGACCTCGCGGATCGCCACGAAGGAGTCGTCCCCCGTGGCCTCGGCGTGGGCGAGGGCGTCCTTGTGCTCCATGATCCGCTCCACGAGGCCCTCGGCGTCGCGGACGATGCGGCCGTAGCCCGTGGCGTCCTCGAGGGTGGCGGTGAGCACGGTGACGGCGTTGCCGTCCGCCTCGTGGTCCGCGACGAGGCGGGCGAGGGTCTCCGGGGTCAGCAGCGGGACGTCGCCGTAGGTCACCACGACGGTGCCCTCGAGGTCCGCGGGCAGGGCGGCCAGGCCCAGCTCGACGGCGCGGCCGGTGCCCGGCACGTCGTCCTGGTCGGCGATCGCCAGCGCGTCGATGCCCAGCTGGGCCGCCACCGTCTCGATGTGCTCGGCCACGCGAGCCCGCTCGTGCCGGACCACGGCCACGAGGTGCTCCGGCGAGAGCGACCAGGCCGCCGCGAGCGCGTGGCCCACGAGGGAGCGCCCCCCGATCGCATGCATGATCTTCGGCGTCGTCGACTTCATGCGGGTGCCCTGGCCCGCGGCCAGGACGATCACGGCGGAGGGACGGGCGGACGGCTGGGACATGGGGGCTCCTGCACCGGTGGGGGTCAGAGGACGGGGGTTCCGCCCCTAGGATTCGAACCTAGACCGCACGGCTCCAAAGGCCGGCGTGCTGCCATTACACCAGGGCGGAGCGCCGGACCCCAGGGGGCGGCGACGACGGCCCATTCTTCCACACAGGTCGCGCGGATCCGGGGTCAATAGGCGCCGTCGGCGGCGACCACGGCCTTGACGGTCCGCCCCAGGATCACGAGGTCGCCCAGGATGGACCAGTTCTCCACGTAGTAGAGGTCCAGGCGGACCGCCTCCTCCCACGGGAGGTCGGACCGGCCGGAGACCTGCCACAGCCCCGTGATGCCGGGCTGCACCAGGAAGCGGCGGTGCACGTACTGCCCGTAGGCCTCGACCTCGTGCGGCAGGTGGGGCCGCGGGCCCACGAGGGACATCTCCCCCCGCAGCACGTTCACGAGCTGGGGCAGCTCGTCGATGCTGGTGCGGCGGATGAGCTTGCCGACCCGGGTGATGCGCGGGTCGTCCTTCATCTTGAACAGCACGTCCGCATCCCCGCCGTCCGAGACGAGCCGCTGCCGGATCTCCTCGGCGTCCACCACCATGGAACGGAACTTGAGCATGGTGAACGGCCTGCCGCCGAGACCGATGCGCTCCTGCCGGAACAGCACCGGCCCGCCGTCCGTGGCCTTGACCGCGATCGCGACGGCGATCAGCAGCGGCGAGATGGCGATCAGGCCCAGCCCCGACGCGACGACGTCGAACGCCCGCTTGGCGAACGCCTTGCCCTCGGAGAGGCGCGGGGTGGAGAGGTGGATGAGCGGCAGGCCCGCCAGGGGCTGCGTGTGGAGGCGGGGTCCGGCGACGTCCACGAGCGCGGGCGCCATGATCAGGGAGACGCCTCGCTCCTGCAGCTCCCAGCCCAGTCGGCGGACGTCCCCGGGAACGAACGAGTGGCCCGAGGTGATCACCACGGCTTCGACGTCGCGCACCTCCACGAGGGCGACCACGTCCTCCACGGTGTCCAGGTCCGTGGAGACCGGTATCGGGAGGTAGTCCTCCCGCCGGGCCTTGTATCCGGGGAGAGCCGCCGCCACGGGGGCGTAGCCGGCGCCGGCCTCGGAGTCGAGGGTCTGGAAGATGTGCCGGACCGCCTTCGGGCCGCCGACGAGCAGGAGCCGCCGCCGGAACCTGCCGCGGTGTCGCTGCCGCGCCACCCACCCGCGCACGAGGAACCGGCCCAGCAGGAGCAGGAGCACGCCCAGCGGCAGAGCCAGGCCCACATAGCCGCGCGCCACTTCGAGACCTGCCGCATAGGCGAGGATCGCGACGGTGCCGAAGAGGTAGAGGGTGCCCTGCAGGACCCGCTTGTACTCCTCGCTGCCCACCCCCAGGATCCGGATGTCCCGCGAGCCCTGGATGGTCAGCGCGAGCACCCAGGCCGCGCTCAGCGCGAGGCTGATGACGCTGTAGTCGATGACTTCGGCACCGGGGAGGGTGGTGCGCCGCGGTCCGCCGAAGCGGAGCTGGGCCGAGACGAAGGTGGCGAGCAGGACCGCGACCACGTCCACGATGAGGACGAGCAGCGGAAGGCCCCGCTCCCACGGCCGGCCCAGCACACGGCCGCGGGCGGTCGAGCCCATGCGGAGCGCGGTCGACTCATCACCGGGACTCCCGATCACGCTCTGCTCCTCCGTCCTGACGCGGGGGACGGTCCACGTCGTGGGGGTCGGGCATGGTGCTGTGCCCCGGCCCCCGATTGTAGGCCGGAAACAGCCTTCAGCTGTGCCACCTGCCACACTCCCCTGTGCACGCCCGCCGGTCAGTCCCCTTCGGCGAGTTCAGCGGCCCGCAGCCACTCCTCCTCCAGGACGTCCAGCTGCGCGTCGAGGTCCTTCAGGTCGGCGGAGGCCGCGGTGAGGGCGTCGAAGTCCTGCGCCTGCCCCAGCGCGGCCATCCGCGCCTCGAGGCCGGACCTGCGGTCCCGGAGCCGGGTCATCTGCTTCTCGAGCCGGGCCATCTCCTTGCGGGCCAGCCGACGCTCCGCCTCGGTGGGCCCGGTGTCCTCCTCCGGCCCGCCCATGCCCGCGCACGTCCCGACGACGTCGTTGCGGCCCCGTACCGGGCCGGCTCCCCGGGCCGGGCCGCCGGCCTCGTCCATCGCGGCGCGCAGCTCGAGGTACTGGTCCACCCCGCCGGGCAGGCCGCGGACCTTGCCGTCCCCGAGCAGGGCGACCTGGTGGTCGGTGACGCGCTCGAGCAGGTAACGGTCATGGGAGACCACCACGAGGGTCCCGGGCCACCCGTCCAGCACGTCCTCGACGGCGGCCAGGGTGTCCGTGTCCAGGTCGTTGGTCGGCTCGTCGAGCATGAGGACGTTGGGCTCGCCCACGAGCAGGCGCAGCAGCTGCAGGCGCCGGCGCTCGCCGCCCGAGAGCTCGGAGACCTGAGTCCACTGCCGGGAGGTGCCGAAGCCGAGCATCTCGAGCAGCTGGCCGGAGGACATCTCGCGGTCACCGACCTGGAAGGACGAGCCTTCGCGGGCCATGACTTCGGCGACGCGCAGGTGGGCGACGTCGTCGAGCTCCTTCACGTCCTGGGTGAGGGTGGCCGAGACCACCGTCTTGCCGCGCTTCACCCGCCCCGAGTCCGGGGCGATGCGGCCGTCGAGCAGGCGCAGCAGGGTCGACTTGCCCGCACCGTTGACGCCGACCACGCCGAGCCGCTCGCCGGGCGCCAGGCGCAGGGTGACGTCGTCGAGGATCGGCTTCTCCCCCAGCGTCAGGCTCACGTGCTCGAGGTCGAGGACGTCCTTGCCCAGCCGGGCCGTGGCCATCTTCGCCAGGGACACCGAGTCACGCGGGGCGGGGACGTCCTCGATGATGGCGTTGGCCGCCTCGATGCGGAACTTCGGCTTGGACGTGCGCGCCGGGGCGCCACGGCGCAGCCAGGCGAGCTCCTTCTTCACGAGCTGCTGACGCTTCTGCTCCGTCACCGCCGCCTGCCGGGAGCGCTCCGCGCGCGCGAGCACCCACGCCGCGTAGCCGCCGTCGAACGGGTCCACCGTGGCGTCGTGCACCTCCCACGTGCGCGTGCAGACCTCGTCGAGGAACCACCGGTCGTGGGTGACCACCACGAGGCCGCCGTCGGTGGGGCGCCAGCGCGGCTTCAGGTGGCGGGCGAGCCACGCGACGCCCTCGACGTCCAGGTGGTTGGTGGGCTCGTCGAGGAAGAGGACGTCGTCGTCCCCGGCGAGCAGACGGGCCAGGGCCACGCGACGGCGCTGGCCGCCGGAGAGGCCCCGCACGGACTGCTCCAGGTCGAAGCCGTCGAGGAGACCGCCCAGGACGTCCCGGACCTTGGGGTCTGAGGCCCACACGTGGTCGTCCACGTCCCCGACCACGGCCTGACGCACGGTGTGCTCCGGGTCGAGCCGGTCCTGCTGGTCCAGCACGCCCACGCGGACGCCGCCGCGGCGGGTGACGCGGCCCGTGTCGGGTTCCTGGAGGCCGGCGAGGATGCGCATGAGCGTGGACTTGCCGTCACCGTTGCGGCCCACGAGTCCGATCCGGTCCCCCTCATCCACGCCGAGGGAGAGGCCCTCGAGGACGGTGCGGGTTCCGAAGGCGATGCCGATGTTCTCGGCGCCGAGCAGGTGGGCCATGGAGGAGGTGGTCCTTTCCGGACGGAGGAGGGGTGGTCGGGTGCGGCGGGGTGCGCCGCCGGGTGTCAGAGCACGTGGGCGCCGGGCACGGGGCCGTGGACGGGGAGGGCGCGCACGCCCGTGCGCTCCTCGATGGCCGAGGCCAGCCGCAGCGCGGAGGCCTCGTCCTGCGCCACGAAGAGCAGGGTGGGGCCGGAGCCGGAGACCATGCCGCGCAGCGCGCCCTCGTCCAGGCCGAGGTCGAGGACGTCCGAGAGCTCGGGGAACAGGACGACGGCCGGGGTCTGCAGGTCGTTGTCCATGGCGGTGGCGAGTTCGAGCGGGTCGGCCGCGGTGAGGGCCCGCAGGACGGCCTCGTTCACCTCCGGGCGCGGCGGCCCGTCGGGCAGGTGGCCCTCCCGGCGCAGCTCGTCCAGGGTCTGGAAGACCACGGGCGTGGACAGCCCGGCGTCCGCCGGGACGAGGACGAGGTGCACCGGGGTGCGGGCCGCGACGGGGGTCAGCTCGACCCCGGTCCCGAGCCCGACGGCGGCGCCGCCCAGCACGCTGAAGGGCACGTCCGCGCCCAGCGGGGCGGCCAGCTCGGCGAGCTCGGCGCGGGTGTGCCCGGTCTCCCACAGGGCGCTGCACGCGAGCAGCGCGGCGGCCGCGTCGGCGGAGCCGCCGCCCATGCCGCCCGCGACCGGGACCTGTTTGGCGACCTCGAGGTGGACGCCGTGGCTGTCAGGATCGAGTCCGAGGGTGTGCCTCAGGTGTGCGGCGGCGCGGTGCGCGAGGTTGCGCTCGTCCCAGGGCACGTCCTGGGTGTCCACCAGACTGATGTGGCGGCCCGACGGGCCGACGGTGATCCTCCCGTCCGTGCGCGCGATCGCCGTGACGGTCTCCCGCAGGCTGACGGCCAGGTACACGGTGGCCACGGGGTGGTAGCCGTCCGCGCCGGGCGGCCCCACCCGCAGGGACAGGTTCACCTTGCCGGGGGCGCTGACCGTGACGTGCCGGGCCGTGGGGTCGAGGCCGAGGTCCTCCGTCGTCATGCGCTCACCTCCGCCGCACGCCGCGGGCCGTGCTCGGCGATCCGCGCGAAGGCCGCGATGTCCAGGGCCTCGCCGCGGGCGCGTGGGTCCACGCCGGCGGCCACCAGGGCGTCCTCCGCCGCCTGCGGCGACCCCGCCCAGGAGGCGAGAGCGGCGCGCAGGGTCTTGCGGCGCTGGGCGAAGGCGGCGTCCACCACGGCGAAGACCTCCCGGCGGGACGCGCCGCCCGTCGGCGGCTCGCGCCGGGTGAAGGCGACCAGCCCGGAGTGGATGCGCGGAGCGGGCCAGAACACCTGGGTGCCGATGGTGCCCGCCTTGCGCACGTCTGCGTACCACGCCGCCTTGGCGGACGGCACGCCGTAGACCTTGGAGCCGGGCCCGGCCGCGAGACGGTCCGCGACCTCCTCCTGCACCATCACCAGGCCGTGCCGCAGCCCCGGCAGGACCGCGAGCGCGTGCAGCAGCACGGGCACGGCCACGTTGTAGGGCAGGTTCGCCACGAGCGCGGTGGGGCCGCCGGCGGCGGCGGCGGGCCGGACCTCAGCCAGGGCCTGCTCGCTCAGCGTCATGGCGTCCGCGTGCAGCACGGCGAGGGCGTCCTCGGCCCCGGGGCGGAACTCGGCGGCGGTGCGCGGCAGGCGGGCGGCGGTGACCGGGTCGATCTCGACGGCGGTGACGGCGGCGGCCGCGTCCAGCAGGCCGAGGGTGAGCGAGCCCAGACCGGGGCCGATCTCGAGCACGTGCTCGTCCGCGGTCACGTCCGCGGCCTGCACGATGCGCCGGATCGTGTTCGGGTCGATCACGAAGTTCTGGCCCCACTGCTTGGTGGGACGCAGGTCCAGCTCGGCGGCGATGCGCCGCACGTCCGCGGCGCTCAGCAGCGGGGCGGGGGCGGGGTGCGGGGAGGGCTGGACCATGCCCGCGAGTCTATCGGGGCGCCGGACAGGGTAGCCGGGGCGCAGCGGCGCGGGCTCCGCTCAGGTGGAGAGGTCACCGAGCCGGACGAGCTCGCGGAACTCGGGGCTCGTCTCCTGCAGCCCGGCGAACGTGCCCTGGCCGATGATCCGCCCCTGGTCCATCAGCACGATCTGATCGCAGCGCTTGACCGTGGAGAGACGGTGGGCGACCACGATGACCGTGATCCGTCCGCGCAGCGACTCGATCACCTCGGTGACCCGGCGTTCCGTGAGGTTGTCGAGGGCCGACGTCGCCTCGTCGAGCACGAGGAGGCGGGGGCGCCGGAAGAGCGCGCGCGCGATGCCCAGGCGCTGGCGCTGGCCGCCGGAGACGCCCACGGCCCCTTCGCCGATCACGGTGTCCAGGCCGTCGGGGAGCTCGTCCAGCCACTGCCCCAGCTGGGCTTCGCGCAGCACGCGCTCCACCTCGGCCCGGTCCGCCGTCTGGGCGGCCTCGACGTCGAGGAGCACGTTGTGCAGCACCGTCCCGTTGACCACGGTGACGGACTGGGGGACGAACGCCACGTTGTCCCACCAGCCGCGCGGGTTGGCCTCGAGCTCCACCCCGTCCACGTAGACCCCGCCGCGCTGGGCGTGGTGGAAGCCGATGACCAGGTCCACCAGGGTGGTCTTGCCGGCACCGCTGCCGCCCACGAAGGCGTACGAGGAGCCGAAGGGGATGCGCAGGTCGATGTCGCGCAGGACCGGCTCGGCCTTGCCGGGGTAGGTGAAGGACGCGTCCCGCACCTCGATGGACTCCTCGAACGTGATGCGCTCGTAGGGCCGGTCCGCCGCGTGCAGGACCGGCTGCGCGGCGGCGAGTTCCGCCGTCGTGCGCTCGAAGGCCGGCCAGGAGGTGCGGATCTCATTGGTGGTGGCCATGAGCGCGGCCATGGACGGCAGCACGCGGAAGCCGGCCATCGCGAGCAGGGCGAGCGAGCCGAACGCCTCCCCGCCGCGACCCTGGATGAAGGCCACGGCCACGAGCGCCGCGATGGCGGCCACGAAGGCGACCTCGAGCACGTAACGCGGCATCATCGTGAGGATCATCTTGAGCCGCGTGGCTTCGGCGCTCTCCATGCGGGCCGCGCGGTACTCCTCCATGAAGGCCGAGTCGTTGCCGCGGATCTTCACGTCCTTGTAGTTCTCCAGGCCCTGCAGCGCCGCCGTGTTGGCCCGCTCCCCCGCGGTCACCAGGGTCCAGCCCAGGCGGGAGGCCGGGCGGCGGATCACGGTCTTGATCACCCAGGCGACGGCGAGGAAGTACAGGGCCATCCCGAGCCCCGTCAGCGGCATGGCGACGCCCACCACGACCGTCACCGCGACGAGCGTCACCGCCTCCGTGAGGAACGTGACGGACGCGTTCACCACGCCCGTGTAGGCCATGCTGGAGGTGCCGGTGACGTTGTTGACCAGGGTGCCGACCGTGCGCGTCAGGTGCAGGCCGTAGTCGGCCCGCAGGTAGTAGCGCAGCAGCGTGGCGGACGTGCGGATGAGGTTCTGGTTGGTGAACCCCATGGTCCACCAGCGGAACGCGAGCACCAGGATCGCCTTGAGCAGGAAGGCCAGCACGATCACGACAGCGAAGGCCACCGTCTGCTCCGGCACCGTCACGGCCCCGAACCGGGCCAGCAGCCCTTCGAGCGCCGGGGAGCCCAGCTCACCCGAGGTCAGCAGGCTGACCAGCGGGAGGATCGAGGCGAGCGCCACCATCTCGAGGCCGGCCACGAGGACGGACCCGAGGACCACGAACACGAGGCGGATCCGCATGGGGCGGTCCACCAGGTACTGCGTTCCCTCGGGCAGCCGGGCTTTGAGGAGTCGGGTCAGCACGTCGCCCATCCTAGGGGCCGGGTCTGGATCGGCTCAGAACGAGCCGTACACCCGGGCGGTGTTCTCGCTCACCGCGCGGGCGAGGGCCGCCACGTCGTCTCCGCGCGTCTCCGCCATGCCCCGCAGCGTCAGCGGGATCAGGTAGGGCGCGTTGGGGCGGCCCCGATGCGGATGCGGTGTGAGGAAGGGCGCGTCCGTCTCCACGAGCAGCAGCTCGGCCGGGGCGATCCGCAGCGCCTCGCGCAGCTCGTCGTTGGCCTTGAAGGTGACGGGACCGGCGAAGGACATGTGCCAGCCGTGCTCGGCGCACGTGCGGGCCAGATCGGGCCCGCCGGAGAAGCAGTGGAACACCACGTGCGGGGGCAGCCCGCCGTCGGCCGCCTCCTCGAGCAGGATCCGGACGACGTCGTCGTGCGCGTCCCGATCGTGGATCTGCAGGGCCGTGCCGAGTTCGCGGGCGAGTCGGATGTGCCGGCGGAAGGACTCCTGCTGCGCGGCGTGGCCGGCCTCGTCCTGCGTCCGGAAGTAGTCGAGGCCCGTCTCGCCGACGGCGCGCACGCGGGGGTGGCGGGCGAGCTCCGCGATCTGCGCGAACGCCTCCTCGAACTCGCCGCGCTCGGCCAGGCGGGCCGCGTCGTTGGGGTGCAGCGCCACGGCCCCGAGCAGGCGGGGCTCGGCCTCGATCGCCGCGATCGTGAACCGGGCCGAGGCGATGTCGCAGCCCACCTGGACCGCCCCGGTCACGCCCACGGCCTCCGCCGCGTCCATCGCCTGGTGGACGTCCACGCGGACCAGGCCGTCGCGGAAGTCCAGGTGCGTGTGGTTGTCCACGACGGGCACCGGCAGCGGCTCCGGTGCGGGCGGGTACTCGAGGCGCCGCCGACGTCCCGACTTCTCCTCGTGGGCGTCCCGGCGCGGGCCGCCGTCGTCGTCCGGCTGCTGGGCGGGGGCGCGGTAGGCGAGCGGGGTCTCGGATGCGTGGGCCATGCACCCCACTCTAGGGAGCCGAGCCCGGGCCGCTGATACGCCTCGGGGGCGGTATCGGGTGGTATCCACGTCGGATACCACCCGATACCGCCCCCGGAGGACACGGCTCGGCGCGAGGGTCAGGCCTTCGTGGCCGCCCACGGGTCGGCGATGCCGATGTACTGCACCGAGGTGTACTCCTCGATGCCCTCGGCGCCGCCCTCGCGGCCCAGGCCCGACTGCTTCACGCCGCCGAACGGCGCGGCCGGGTTGGAGATGACGCCCACGTTGTAGCCCATGAGGCCGAACTCGATGCTCTCGGCCACGCGGTACATCCGGGCCTGATCCTTGGTGAACACGTAGGAGGCGAGGCCGTACTCGGTGTCGTTGGCCATCTCGATGGCCTCCTCCTCGGAGGAGAAGGTCACGATCGGGGCCACGGGGCCGAAGATCTCCTGCTGGAGGATCGGGTTGCCCTTCTCCACCTTGATCGCGGTCGGCGCGTAGAAGTAGCCGTCGCCCTCGATCTTGTGGCCGCCGGTGAGCACCTCGCCGCCGGCCGCCACGGCGTCCTGGACGAGCTGGTCGATGTCGTCGCGCGCGCCTTCGTCCACGATCGGGCCGAGGGTGGACTCCGGGTCGGTGCCGCGCAGGGGCTTGAGCGCCTCGAGCTTGGCCACGAACTTCTGCGTGAACTCCTCGGCCACGTCCTCGTGCACGAGGAAGCGGTTGGCGGCGGTGCAGGCCTCGCCCATGTTGCGCATCTTCGCGGCGAAGGCACCCTCGACGGCGGCGTCCAGGTCCGCGTCCTCGAAGACGATGAGCGGGGCGTTGCCGCCGAGCTCCATGGAGGTGCGCAGCACGTTGTCCGCCGCGTCCTTCATGAGGCGCACACCGACCGGCGTGGAGCCGGTGAAGGACACCTTGCGCAGGCGCCGGTCCTGCAGGATCGGGCTGGAGATCGACGAGGCGGAGGAGCCCGCCACGACGTTGAGCACGCCCTTGGGCAGGCCGGCCTCCTGCATCACCTGCGCGAACAGCTGGGTGGTCAGCGGGGTCAGCTTGGCGGCCTTGAGGACCATGGTGCAGCCGGCGGCGACGGCGGGGCCCACCTTGCGGGTGGCCATGGCCAGCGGGAAGTTCCACGGGGTGATCAGCAGGCACGGGCCCACCGGGCGGTGGTGCACCTGCATGCGCAGCGTGCCCTCGGGCACGGTCAGGGTGCGGCCGTAGTGGCGGCCGGCCTCCTCCGAGAACCAGCGCAGGAAGCCGTTGCCGTACGTGACCTCGCCGCGGGCCTCGGCGAGCGGCTTGCCCATCTCGAGGGTCATCAGCAGCGCGAAGTCCTCGGCGCGCTCGTTGATCAGATCGTAGGCGCGGCGCAGGATGTCGGCGCGCTCCTTGGCCGGGGTGCGGGCCCAGTCGGCCTGCGCGGCGCAGGCGGCGTCGAAGGCGGCCATGGCGTCGTCGGAGTTCGCGTCCTGCAGGCTCGCGATGACCTTGCCGGTGGCGGGATCCTTCACGTCGAAGGTCTTGCCGGAGGAGGCATCGCGCCACTCGCCGTCGATCAGCAGGCCGGTGGGGACGGACTCCAGCAGCGCCTTCTCGCGCTCAGCGGTCACGGTCATGATGCACCTCTTTCGGGGTCGGTGGTCGGAGGCGGCACGCCCCGCGTCCTGAAAGGAAACGGGTGGACGGCCACGGCTATTCCGACGCCGTCCGGCGGCGGTCGGCAGCGGCTCCACGGCCGATCCTAGCTGTACCCCGCCAGGACGCTGGTGAGCGTCGCGCGGTGACGATCGGGAGAACCTCCGTGGGGTGAAGCGCTCTGGGTTTCGTCCCGAGTCTCAGCAAGAAGAATCGAAAGGCCCGAGAAGTTCGGTCCCGGGGTGCGTGAGCGTGCTGTGCGCATGGTTCACGACCGTCGGGCACTCGACGGCGGTCCGAGATCGGAGTCGAGCCGTGCCGTCGCACCCCAAGTCGGCGTCGGCGTGCAGACACTGAGGGTCTGGTGCAACCGGTACGGGCCACCAGGGCCCTCCGCGATCGCCATCGAGGTCGCGATCCTGGACTGGGTCACCGGGTGGAACACCCGACGACTCCATCGAGCCCTCGGCTCGTGGCGGCTCCAGCAGGTGGGAGCAACGCCCATGAATGCAGCGAGGGGTGGCTGCAGAGGGCTGCAGCCACCCCTCGCTGACACGTGGGTTGAGAGAGACTCGAGTCAGTTCGTCGTCTTGGGGCCGATGATCTCGAGGCGATCGGCAGACCAGGTAACGTTCGACGCGGCCCCCGTGTCGAACGCGACGCGCTGCGTGCCGATATACGCGGTGAGGTGGACCTGGTTGACCATGGACGCCACGTCCTTGGCCCAGAAGTAGGGATTGAATGACGGCTGTGCGTAGTAATAGCAGCCGGTAATGGGTGCTGAATACGTCAGGGTGATGGAGGACCCGTCCGAGGCCAGCTTGGTGACTTCCCAGTATGCGGGGTTAGTGCCGGTCACGAAGCGGTCCCCGACCTTCAACGTGTAGAAGGTCTTGCTGTCGCCCACGCTGCCGTTCGTGTAGGTGTTGTAGGGGGTGCCGGCCTTCCGAGCGTTCAGGACCTTGCGGAAGTCGACGATGCCCGCAGGAGCCGTGTAGACGATCGAGATCTTCTTGTTCTGGACGGATTGGCAGGCCGTGGCATCGGGGATACCCACGCCCGGTGTGGCATTCAGATAGAGCGCGGTCGTACCGTTTTGCGCCTGGACGTACTTCGTCATGAGCGGGTTCGCGTACAGAGTTGCGCCGGCAACCACGCCAACGCTCGATACAGCAAAGGCCGGGGCTGCGGCGGTGGCAGCGATCGCCGGGACGGACCAGGTGACACCCTTAGTTACTTGTCGGCGCGAGATCGCTCGAGTTTCGTTGACCATGCCAAGCCTTTCGTGGTGCTTCTGGGGACCTGGGGCACCTCCACAGGCATGAGGCACTCTGACATAGTAGCGGTCCTGCCACAACCGACGAGTCGTGGAATCTGTGATTATTCACGCTTGAGAGGCCCGTTGTGAATCGACTGTTCACGCGGTAAGCGCTGCTGGCTGTGCAGCCGGGGACGTGTCAGCCCCGGGCCGCGAGCACCGCCTGGTAGAGCTCCCGGCTCCGCATCCCGTGGGCTCCGGCCACCGCCGCCACGGCCTCCTTCAACCGGGTGCCGGACTCCACCAGCACCGCCACCTCGGCGACGGCGTCCGCCTCGGACGCCTCGCCCTCGGCGCCGGGGGCGGCCGGCCCGATCACCAGCACGATCTCCCCGCGGATCCCCTCCCCCGCGTGCCGCTCCGCAGCCCAGGCATGCACTCCGGCCGCGGTGCCGCGCACCACCTCCTCGTGCAGCTTGGTGAGCTCGCGGGCCACGCACACCGGCCGCTCCGCACCGAGGACCTCCGCGACGACGGCCAGCGCGTCCGCCAGACGCTGCGGCGACTCGAAGGCGACCACGGTGCGGGCCTCGGTCAGCAGGGAGGTGAGCCATCGCCGTCGTTCCCCGTCCTTGCGGGGGACGAAGCCGTCGAAGGCGAACCGGTCCGTCGGCAGGCCGGAGAGGGCGAGCGCGGTGGTCACGGCGGAGGGGCCGGGCGCACACGTCACGGGCAGCCCTGCGGACACCGCGGCCGCCACGAGCCGGTACCCCGGGTCCGAGACCGTGGGCATGCCCGCGTCCGAGACCACCGCCACCGTGGCACCGCCCCGCACCTGGTCCAGCAGCCCCTGAGCGGAGGCCGCCTCGTTGTGCTCGTGATGGGCCACCACCCTGCCCGCCGGGGTGACGCCCAGGCCGGCGCACAGGCGCCGCGCGGTCCGGGTGTCCTCGGCGGCGATCACGTCCGCCTCCGCCAGCAGATCGCGGAGGCGCGCGGACGCGTCCCCGAGGTTGCCGATGGGGGTGGCGGCCAGGACGATGCGGCCCTCGGGCATGGGACGACCTTTCGACGGACGGACGGCTGCCCCGAGCCTACGGCCCCGGTCACCGTGCACGTCTCGCCGTCCGGCCCGCCGCCTAGCATGGAGCCCGTGCCCGCCACCGCCCTCGCCCCCCGCCCCGCCGCCGTCGCGGCCGACGACGGTCCCTTCGGCGTCGCCGCCCTGCGCGCCCGCCTCGGGGTGAGTGCGGCGCCCCTGACGCGGTGGCACTGGATCCTGCCGCTGCTGGTCACGGTGATCGCCGGCGTCCTGCGGTTCACGAACCTGGCCCACCCGGACCAGCTGATCTTCGACGAGACCTACTACCCCAAAGACGCCTACTCCCTCCTGGAGTCCGGCTACGAGCGGCGGTGGGGCGAGGACGTCAACGACGCGTTCGCGCGCGGCGAGGCGGAGCCGCTCGAGGGGGCCGCCTACGTGGTGCACCCGCCGCTGGGCAAGTGGCTGATCGGCCTGGGCATGCTCGCGTTCGGCCCGGACAACGGGGTGGGCTGGCGGTTCAGCGCCGCGGTGGCCGGCACGCTGTCCGTCCTGCTGGTCGCCCTCGCCACGCAGCACCTGCTGCGCTCGGTGTCCCTGGGCGCGGTCGCCGGGCTGCTGCTGGCCGTGGAGGGCCACCACCTGGTGATGTCCCGCATCGGGCTGCTGGACATCTTCCTCTCGTTCTTCGTGCTCGCGGCCTTCGCCGCGCTGCTGGCGGACCGCGTCCACGGGCGGCGGCTGCTCGCGGAGCGGCTCGCCCACGACGTCGCCCGGCGGGGACGCGACGCCCTGGCCAGCGGGCCGTGGCTCGGCTGGCGCCCGTGGCGACTGCTCGCGGGCGTGCTGCTGGGCGCCGGCTGCGCCGTGAAGCTCTCCGGGCTGGCGTTCATGGCGGCCTTCGGCCTGCTCACGGTCCTGTGGGACATGTCCGCGCGCCGGACCGCCGGGGTGCGGCGCTGGGCGTGGGCCGGCGTCGAGAAGGACGGCCTGTACGCGTTCGTGGCCGTGGTGGGCGGCGGCCTGGTCGCCTACCTGGCCTCGTGGACCGGCTGGTTCGTCACGGAGGGCGGCTACTACCGGGACTGGCACCGGGACAACCCGCCGGAGGGCGTGCTCGCCGGGCTGGTCCCCGGCCCGCTGCGCTCCCTGTGGCACTACCACGTGGAGTCCACGACCTTCCACCAGGGCCTCACCAGCCCCCACGACTACGCCGCCAACCCGTGGACCTGGCCGTTCATGGGCCGGCCCGTGAGCTACTACTACGAGGGTGCAGAGCCCGGCGAGGGGATCTGCCCGGCGGACGCCGCGGGCGCGTGCTCGGCGGCCATCACGGACATCGCCAACCCGTTCGTGTGGTGGACGGGCCTGGCCGCCGTCCTCGTGTGCGTGTGGCTGCTGGTGCGCCACCGGGACTGGCGGGCCGGCGCCCTGCTCGGCGCCTACGCGGCCGGGCAGCTGGTGTGGTCCCTGTGGCCCGAGCGGACCATGTTCTTCTTCTACACGATCGCCTATGAGCCCTTCCTCGTGATGATGATCGCCCTGGCGCTCTCGCTGCTGCTGCGGCCGGGCCGCCGGCCCGGGCCCCGCTGGGGCTCGGCCCTGGTGCTGGCGTACGTGACGATCGCCGTCGCCGTGTCCCTGTTCTTCCTGCCCGTCTGGATCGGCGACGTCATCCCGTACGACCAGTGGCGCTGGCGGATGTGGTTCAGCAGCTGGATCTGACGGCCGCGTCCCGGGCGCGGGTGTGCCGACCGCGCGCCGCACGTCCGAAAATGGATACGCTCGGACCGTGCAGAACCAGAGCCCCGTCCATGAGTCCGCCACCGAGCTCATCGGCATGCCGCCGGCGGACTCCAACATCACGGACCTGATCGTCACCTCCTGTGCCGACCGGCCGGACGCCCCCGTGTACGCCGTGCGCAACGGCGCGGGCGGCTGGGTGGACGTCCACTTCACCGCGTTCCTCACCCAAGTGCGCGCCGTGGCGGCCGGCCTCATCGCCCGCGGCGTCCAGCCCGGGGACCGGGTGGGCCTGTTCTCCCCCACCTCCTACGCGTGGGCCGTCCTCGACCAGGCCGTGTGGTTCGCCGGCGCCGTCTCCGTGCCGATCTACGAGACCTCCTCGGCCCACCAGGTGGAGCACATCGTCACGGACTCGGGCCTGCGGGTGGTCGCCGTCGGCAGCGAGGAGCTCGGCGAGCGTGTCGCCGAGGCCGCCGGGCACGCGGGCGTGGACGTGGCGACGTTCCCGCTGACGGACGCGGGGCTGGCGGAGCTGGCCGAGGCCGGCGCGTTCGTGTCGGACGACGCCGTCGAGCACGCCCGCTCCCTGGCGACCCTCGCCAGCCCCGCCTCGATCGTCTACACCTCCGGCACCACCGGCCGCCCGAAGGGCGCCGTGATCACGCACGGCAACTTCGTGGGCGCGGCCATCAACGTGCTGCACTTCGCGCGCGAGGTGGTCCAGTGGTCCCCGACGACGACGTCGCGCACCCTGCTCTTCCTCCCGCTGGCCCACGTGCTCGCCCACGCCGTCCAGGTCATCTGCCTGTACGCCCGCATCCAGGTGGCCCACTCCGGCTCCCCGGCCACGCTGCTCGGCGACCTCGCCTCCTTCCACCCCACGTGGCTGCTGGCCGTGCCGCGCGTGTTCGAGAAGGTCGAGGCCGGCATCGAGGCCAAGGCCCAGAAGAGCGGCACCGGGCCGATCTACGCGGCCGCCAAGCGCACCGCCATCGAGTGGTCCACGGCCGTCGACGAGGCCGAGTTCGGGGACGGCCCCGGCCCCTCGGCCCTGCTGCGCGCCCGGCGCGCGCTGTTCGACCGGCTGGTCTACCGCAAGATCCGGGAGGCCCTCGGCGGCGAGGTGATCTCGTGCGTGTCCGGCGCGTCCGCCCTCTCCCCGGAGCTGGTGCACTTCTTCCGCGGCGCCGGCATTCCGATCGTGGAGGGCTACGGCCTCACGGAGACCACCGCGCCGGCCACCGTGAACATCCCCGGCGCGCACCGCGTGGGCACCGTGGGCCTGCCCGTGGCCGGGGTGACGGTGAAGATCGCCGAGGACGGCGAGATCCTCATCCGCGGCCCCGTGGTGTTCGACGGCTACCACGGCATGCCGAAGGCGTCGGCGGAGGCGATGGAGGACGACTTCTTCCGCACCGGGGACATCGGTGCGCTGGACGAGCACGGCTTCCTGCGGATCACCGGCCGCAAGAAGGACGTGATCATCACCGCCGGCGGCAAGAACGTGTACCCCACGCCCATGGAGGAGGCGCTGCGCCAGCACCGGCTCATCGAGCACGTCGTGGTGGTCGGGGAGAACCGTCCGTTCGTGGGCGCCCTCATCACCCTGGACGCCGAGGCCTTCACCCAGTGGGCCCTGGACCGCGAGCTCACCCTCACTCCGGCCGAGGCCGCGACGGACCCCACCGTGCTGGCCTCGATCCAGGAGGCGGTGGACCAGGTCAACGCGGGCGTCTCCCGCGCCGAGTCCATCCGCCGCTTCCGCATCCTGGACCACCCGTTCACCGAGGACTCCGGGCACGTCACCCAGTCCCAGAAGCTCAAGCGGGCCCAGGTGATCGAGGACCACGCCGAGGACGTCGAGGCCCTCTACCGCCGCTGACCCCGCGCCCCCCGGACGACGACGGGCCGGGAGGACGCCTCGTCCTCCCGGCCCGTACCCGGTGCCGTCCGGCGGCGGTCAGCGCACCACGGCGTCGTCCTCCCGAGCCCAGCGCAGGCGGGTGCGCAGCAGCTGCTCGCGGCGGTCCGCGCTCAGCTCACGACGGCGGCGCGTGGGCCACGTGAGCACGAGCGTCACGAGGGACGCCAGCAGGGTCACCAGCCCGACCACCACGGCCGCGTCCACCCAGAACTGCTGGGGGTAGAGGCGGATGAGAGCGTCCCGCACGGAGAACGTCCACGTGCCGTCCGCGAAGAACAGCGAGTGGAAGCCAGCGAAGAACGTCTCCCAGCCCAGCACCGCCAGGACCGCGAGCGCGATCACCGCGAGCGGCAGCCACACGGCACCGGCGAACAGGGCGCGGCGCACCCCGCCGGGGCTGGTGCGCAGCAGGGACGCGATGAGCAGGGCGCACACCACCAGGAGCACCACGAGCGCCGCGGCGGCGATCCACAGCACGGTCTTCACATCCGTCATGTGGTCGACCTCGACCTCGGTGAAGAGCGGCGCGCCCTGGTGCGTGAGGCTGCTGAGATACCGCGGCCCGGCCAGGTTGGTCACGTAGTCCAGCCCGGCGGAGCCGTAGTGCATGCGGTCGGCGAGGGTGAAGCCGAACCGGTCCGCGGGGAACCCGGGCCGGTGGTACTCCAGCCACAGGAACACCGGGCTCGCCACGAGGCGGACGGTGGCCAGCACCAGGGCGAGCGGGGCGAGGATCGCCAGCAGCACCTGTGCCAGGCGCGGACCCGCCTTGGGCAGGCGCGCGCGCTCCTCCGGCGTGGGGCCCTGCAGGGCCGCCGCCTGGGCCACGGGGGCGGCCGTGCCGTCCTCGGGGTAGCGGTCGACCGGGGCGGCGGCGCTCGACCCCGCCGCGCGGGCCCCGACGGCGGCGCTCAGCGGGCCGAGCTCGTCGGCGCCGGGCAGCGGCCGCCGGCCGCCCTCGGGCACGGCCCGGGAGGCGACGATGTCGCGGTCGGCGTCCGCGGCCGGGCGGCCGGCGTCGCGCCGGTCCGCGGCCGCCGCGTCCCCGCCGCGCAGCGCGGCGAGGTCCTCGGGGCTGAGCGCCGAGGTGTGCTGGGCGCCGCCGTCGTCGTCCCGGCCCATGGCGGGCAGCGCCTGGGTGCGGTTCGGGTCGTCTGCGGCGTCGTCCTCGACGAACGCGCCGTAGTCCAGCCCGGAATCGAAGTCCTCCGCCCCGGCGCGCTCGTCGCGCCCGCGGCCGGCCTGATGGGAAGCCATGCTCGTGCCTCTCTCGAGTGGGTCCGTCCGCCCGCGGGCGCCGGGGATCAGTAGCGGTAGTGGTCGGCCTTGTAGGGGCCGGCCACGTCCACGCCGAGGTACTCGGCCTGGGCCTTGGTCAGCTCGGTCAGCCCGACGCCGAGGGCGTCCAGGTGCAGGCGGGCGACCTTCTCGTCCAGCACCTTGGGCAGCGTGTAGACGCGCTTCTCGTAGTGCTCGCCGGTCAGGGCGCCGGTGCCCGTGGAGCCGCCGAAGAGCTCGATCTGCGCCATCACCTGGTTGGTGAAGGACGCGCTCATCACGAACGAGGGGTGGCCGGTGGCGTTGCCGAGGTTCAGCAGGCGGCCCTCGGAGAGCACGATGATGCTGCGCTCGGCCTCCGTGCCGCCGCCCAGGGTCCACTCGTGGACCTGCGGCTTGATCTCCGTCTTCACGACGCCGGGGATGCGGGCCAGGCCGGCCATGTCGATCTCGTTGTCGAAGTGGCCGACGTTGCCCACGATGGCCTTGTCCTTCATGGCGGCCATGTGCTCGGCCATGATGATGTCCTTGCCGCCGGTGGTGGTGACGAAGATGTCGCCCTCGCCCACCACGTCCTCGAGGCGGGCCACCTGGTAGCCGTCCATCGCGGCCTGCAGCGCGCAGATCGGGTCGATCTCCGTGACGATCACGCGGGCACCCTGGCCGCGCAGGGCCTCGGCGGCGCCCTTGCCGACGTCGCCGTAGCCGCAGACCACGGCGACCTTGCCGCCGATCAGCACGTCCGTGGCGCGCATGATGCCGTCCGGCAGGGAGTGGCGGATGCCGTACTTGTTGTCGAACTTGGACTTGGTCACGGCGTCGTTCACGTTGATCGCCGGGAAGAGCAGGCGGCCCTCCTGCGCCAGCTGGTAGAGGCGCAGCACGCCCGTGGTGGTCTCCTCGGAGACGCCGCGCAGGGTGCCGGCGGTGCGGGTCCAGTGCTGCGGGTCGCGGGCCAGCGAGCGGCGCAGCGTCTCGAGGATGATCCGGTACTCCTCGGGGTCGTCCTCGGTGGCGCTGGGCACGGCGCCCGCGGCCTCGAACTCGACGCCCTTGTGCACCAGCAGGGTGGCGTCGCCGCCGTCGTCCAGGATCATGTTGGGGCCGCGCTCCGGATCCTCGTCCGCGCCCGGCCAGGTGAGGATCTGCGAGGCGGTCCACCAGTAGTCCTCGAGGGACTCGTTCTTCCAGGCGAACACCGGCACGCCCTGCGGGTCCTCGGGGGTGCCCGAGCCCACGACGACGGCGGCCGCGGCCTCGTCCTGCGTGGAGAAGATGTTGCAGGAGGCCCACCGGACCTCGGCGCCGAGGGCGATGAGGGTCTCGATGAGCACGGCGGTCTGCACGGTCATGTGCAGGGAGCCGGCGATGCGGGCGCCCTTGAGCGGCTGGGCCTCCCCGTACTCCTCGCGCAGGGACATCAGCCCCGGCATCTCGTGCTCGGCCAGGCGGATCTGGTGGCGGCCCGCCTCGGCCAGGGACAGGTCCCGGACCGTGAAGTCGAACGAGGCACCGGGCACGGTGGTGCGGTTGGCGAAGGCCGGGTCGACGTCGGGGGTGCGGAACTCTGCGGAGGTCTCAGTCATGCCCTCCAGCCTAGCGAGGCCCCGGACGGCACGACACGTGCCGCCTCAGTCCCCGTCACGCACCACGCGCAGCCCGGGGCGGGCCGGCGGGACGGCCATGGGCCGGGTGGGGACCGTGCGCACGCCGCCGTCCGCGTCGACGGCCTCGTAGTGCTCGGGCAGCTCCAGCCGCAGCACCTCCCAACCGCGCGGGGCCGTGGTGCGTCGAGCGTGCTCGCCGCAGAGGTCGTACGTGTGCGGCTCCGCCCGGCGCGACAGGGGCCCGATGACCACCTGCGAGTCCGCGTAGTTGTACGTCAGCGTGGCCAGGGCAGGGCTCTGGCATCCGGTCTTGCTGCAGCGTCGCATGGGTCCCACGCCCGCCACCCTACTCGGCGGACGGCCCGGGGCGGTGGCCTACCATGGCGCGCATGACCGCGTCCGCCTCCTCCGATCCCCTCGACCCCCTGCCGTTCCGGGCGGGCGACGCCGCGGGGGCCGAGCCGGGCGTCGAGGGCGGCCCGGCCGAGGCCGGCGTCTCCTCCCCCACGGGGCGCGGCGGCCGGGACCGCCGTGGCCGAGGGCTGCGGCATCCGCGCCCGTTCGGTGCACGCTCGGAGCGGGGCCGGGGCGAGGCGCTGCTGACCGCCGTCGAGAAGGCGGTGGACCGGCTGGGCTCCCTGGACGCGCCCGGGCTGCGGCACGTGACCGCGCGGGTGGAGCGCATCCCGGACCGGCTCGACGAGCGGCTGCGCGAGCTGCACGCCGGCCGGGAACGGGATGAGGAGGCGCTGTTCGCGCGGGCCGAGCGGCAGGGCCGGGACGGGGTGCTGATCACCCTGTTCGAGCGGCCGCTGCGGGACGCGGCCGACCCGGCCGACCTCGAGGGGGCCGTCTACGGGGTGGCGCTGAGCCGTTGCGCCGACGCGCTGGGCGTGGACCCGCAGGTGCTCGACCCCAGCTGGGGCCGCGGCTGAGCCCGGACCGGGCGGTCCGCGCCGGGCACCGCGCCCGACGGACGGGCGCCGTGCGTCAGGCGCGGGCGCGGCGCAGGCGGCGACGCTCGCGCTCGGAGAGCCCGCCCCAGATGCCGAAGCGCTCGTCGTTGGCCATGGCGTACTCCAGGCACGCGTCCTTGACGGTGCAGGCCTCGCACACGCGCTTGGCGTCCCGCGTGGAGCCGCCCTTCTCCGGGAAGAACGCCTCGGGGTCCGTCTGCGCGCACAGGGCGTCCGCCTGCCAGGCCAGCTCGCCCTCGACGGGCTCGGTGGTCACGCCCGGGATGGCGGCCCAGTCGGCGGAGACGGGCGCGGCCTCGACCGGACGCGCGTCACCGGGGAAGAGGGCGGTGACGGTGGCGGCCGGGGTGCCGGTCTCGCCGTCGAGGTCGTGGGCGGTGAGGAAGGCGGTCGCCTGATCCTCGAGGCTCGCGCCGGACACGCCTGCCTGCGGGTCGGCGGGGTCGAGGAACCAGTCGCTGGGGACGCTCCGCGGACGAGGCGCCGGCGCGGGATCGGCGTGGTGCGCGTCCTCGACTCGCTGGGTCTGCTCCATGTGTGACGCCTCTTCCCGGGATCGACGTGGCGGCTGTGGGCCGGGTGACCATGCGGTCCGCGCGGGTGCCGGGCAAGCCGGCGGGCCCCTCCTGGCGGGACCGTTGGCCCGGGTTCATTACATCGGTGTGATTCGTGCCGAGTCAAACCGAGCGGGTGCCACACTGGGCCCATGGTCTCCCTCTCCGCACCCCGGTCCACCGGCCCCCTCGTGCTCCGCCTCGCCTCCTCCCCGCGGCCCGCGCTCGTCCAGGAGCCGGGGGCCCCGGACGAGCCCGGCGCGGTGGACCAGCGCATCGAGCTCTCGGGCCGCGTGACCGTGAACTGGGCCGCCAAGTTCGCGGGCCTGCTCGGCGCCGAGGGCATCGGCGCGGGCGACGCCGTCGCCCTGGACCTGCCCGTCCACTGGCTCTCCCACGCCCTCGCCCTCGGCGTGCTCTGCGCCGAGGCCGAGCCCGCCCTCGAGGGCGACTCCCCCGCCGCCGTCCTCACGGACCGGCCCGAGGCGTGGCCGGACCCGTCCGTGGCCGTGTTCGCCGTCGCCCTGCCGCGCGGCCTCGAGCCCGAGTTCGACGGCCCAGCCGTCGACCCGGCCGTCGTGGACGTGGCCGCCGAGATCCGCGCCCAGCCGGACGCCCTGCCCGGCCCCGTGGACCACGTGCGGCCCGCGTCGATCCCGGCCGGGGCCGACGTCGCCCCGGACGACGACGGCCCGCGCCCCCGCCTGACGTGGGCGGGAGTGCGGGCCGCGCTGGAGGCGTGGGACGCGGGCCGGGCGGTGACCGTGCGCCCCTGACGGGGCGGCGGGGTCAGGCGGGGACGCTCAGACCCCGGCGTCGGGGGCGCGGTGCCGGCCGTGCGGAGGCAGCTGGTCCTCGCGCAGCACGGGCATCTGGCCGGTGATGATCGCGAGGTCGTTGGCGAAGCCGGGCTCCACGTCCAGCTTCTCCTTGAACACCCAGAACCGGTAGGCGAAGTAGCGGAACACGGTGCCGAAGAACAGGCCGATCACGTTGCCGGCGATGAACAGGCCGGTCGGGTCGGTCACGCCCATTAGGTACTGCGCGATCGCCACGCAGCCGGCCTGGATGCCCAGCCCGATCGCGTTCATGATCAGGAACATCACGAGCTCGCGCGTCTTGTTCGAGGAGCGCTTGTCCCGGAACGTCCAGTAGCGGTTGGCGACCCAGCTGAACAGGGTGGCGACGACGCCGCCCACGATCTTGGCCTTGACGTTGGACCCCTCGAGCGGGCCGGTCATCATCCACCAGAAGACGAGCGAGTCCACCACGAACGCGGCCGCACCGACGGTGCCGAACTTGGCCACCTCCCGCCACAGCAGGGAGGCCATCCCGGTCAGGCGGCCCCAGAGATCGGACAGCATGGGCGTGGACTCCTCGGTTCGGGACGGGGGGTGTGCACGCGGGGCGGACCCGCGCAGGGCTGGGGAACACTGTAGCCGCGCCCCCGGCGCGCGACCTCCCCGGATCCGGCATCGGCCACCCCTCCGTGACGGAGTTCTCAGCCGGTCCGACTACCCTGTCCGGGTGACTTCCCCTCGACTCGGTGTGATCGGTGGCGGGCAGCTGGCCCGCATGATGGCGGGCGCCGCCGCGGAGCTCGGCGTGCCCTTCCGCGTGCTCGCGGAGGCCCCGGACGCGTCAGCGGCCCAGGTCGCCCCCCACGTGGTCGGCGACCACACGGACCTGGCGGACCTGCGCGCGTTCGCGGCCACGGTGGACGTGGTCACCTTCGACCACGAGCACGTGCCCACCGAGCACCTGCGGGCCCTGCAGGAGGCCGGCGTCGCCGTGCGCCCCGACCCCGAGGCGCTGCAGCACGCCCAGGACAAGCTGGTCATGCGCGCCGCCGTCGAGCGGCTGGGCCTGCCGAACCCGGCGTGGGCGCCGGTCGACGACCTCGAGGCCGTCCTCGCCTTCGGCGACGAGCACGGCTGGCCCATGATCCTCAAGACCGCCCGCGGCGGCTACGACGGCAAGGGCGTGCTCAAGCTCGACGACGCCGACGACGCCCGCGCCTCCGCCGCGGACGGCACCCTGGCCGCGTGGCTCGGCGCCGGCATCACCCCGCTGCTGGCCGAGGCCCTCGTCCCCTTCTCCCGTGAGCTCTCCGCGCAGGTGGCGCGCACCCCCTCCGGTGAGGTGGCCGTCTACCCCGTCGTCGACTCGGTCCAGGTGGCCGGCGTGTGCGACCTCGTGGTCGCCCCGGCCCAGGATCTCGACCCGGCCGTCGCCGCGGCCGCGACCGCCGCGGCCGTCCGCCTCGCCGAGGAGCTGGACGTCACCGGCATGCTCGCGGTCGAGCTGTTCGAGACGCCGGGGGTCGGCCCGGGCTTCCAGGTGAACGAGCTGGCCATGCGCCCCCACAACTCCGGACACTGGTCCATGGACGGCGCCGTCACCGGCCAGTTCGAGCAGCACGTCCGCGCCGTGCTCGACCTGCCGCTGGGCGAGACGGCCCCCCGCGGGGCCGGCGTCGTGATGAAGAACGTCCTCGGCGGCGCCCGCGAGGACCTGCACGCCGGCAGCGTCGCGGCCCTCGCCGCCCACCCGCAGGCCAAGGTCCACCTCTACGGCAAGGACGTGCGCCCGGGCCGCAAGGTCGGTCACGTCAACGTCGTCGCGGACCACGGCCTCAGCCTCGAGGAGGCCGTGCGGACCGCCGAGTCCGCCGCCGCACTCCTGCGCGACGACGCCCCCACCACCGGCACCGAGACGGAGGCCCGCCCATGACCGCCACGCCCCAGACCCCCGCCCAGCCCCTGCAGGACGACGCCCCGGTCGTCTCCGTCGTGATGGGCTCCGACTCCGACTGGCCCGTGATGAGCGCGGCCGCCGAGGCCCTGCGCGAGCTCGACGTGCCCGTCGAGGTCGGCGTGGTCTCCGCGCACCGCATGCCCCACGAGATGGTGGAGTTCGGCGCCCGCGCGCACGAGCGCGGCATCCGCGTGATCGTGGCCGGCGCGGGCGGCGCGGCCCACCTGCCCGGGATGCTCGCCGCCGTCACCCCCCTGCCCGTGATCGGTGTGCCCGTGAAGCTCAAGAGCCTGGACGGGATGGACTCCCTGCTCTCGATCGTCCAGATGCCCGCCGGTGTGCCGGTGGCCACCGTCTCCATCGACGGCGCCCGCAACGCCGGCCTGCTGGCCGCCCGCATCCTCGCCTCGGCCGACACCGCGGAGGGCGACCGCCTGCGCGCCGCCCTCGCCGAGCACGCCGACGAGCTCAACGCCCAGGCCCGGGCCAAGGGGGCCCGCCTGCGCGAGCGGATGGCCGCCGACCGCTGATGTCGTCCGCCACCGGATCCGTGCCCGCCGGTCACGCGCAGCCCGACCCGCTCCGAGATCCACGCGTCGCCTCCCCCACCGAGCGCACCCGCCGGGCGCTGATCCTCACCGCCCTGACCCTGCTGGTCCCCGGCGGCGCCCAGCTCGTCGCCGGCAGCCGCCGGCTCGGCCGCGTGGCGCTGCGGGTCACCGTCACCGTGTGGGCCGTGCTGATCCTCGGGCTGCTGTGGTGGCTGGTCTCCCGCGCGAGCCTGATCTCGCTCATGGCCCGGGACGGCGTGCTGCTCGGGCTGGCGGTGGTCCTGGCGGCGCTGGCGGTGGGCTGGGCAGTGCTGTGGGTGGACACGTTCCGGCTGATCCGGCCGCACCTGCTCGCCCCCGGCGCGCGGAAGATCACGGCGGCGGTCACCGCGCTCGCGCTCGTGCTCACCAGCGGCGCCCTGCTCTACGGCGGCTGGGCGGCGAACACGAGCCGCGGGGCGCTCGGCGAGGTCTTCCAGGAGGGGCCGGCCGTCCCGGAGGCCGAGGGCCGCTACAACATCCTGGTCCTGGGCGCGGACGCCGGCGAGGGCCGCCAGGGGCTGCGCCCGGACTCCATGCACGTGGTCTCCGTGGACGCCCGCACCGGCGCCATCGTGATGTTCTCCCTGCCCCGCAATCTCCAGAACGCGCCGTTCGTCGAGGGCTCCCCGCTGTGGGACGTGTACCCCAACGGCTTCGACTGCGGCGACGAGTGCATCCTCAACGCCCTCTACACGGACGTGGAGGAGCATCACGCAGACCTCTACCCGGACGCCGAACACCCCGGCGCCGAGGCCATGAAGGACGCCGCCGGCGGCATCCTCGGCCTGGACGTCTCCGGCTACGCCCTCATGGACATGGGCGGCTTCGCCCAGCTGATCGACGCCATGGGCGGGGTGGACGTCGTCAGCGGCGGCTACGTGGTGCACCGCGGCGTCCGGCCCGACGGCGCCTGGGGCAACATCTGGTGGGAGCCGGGCACCCACCACTTCAACGGCGACGACGCGCTCGCCTTCGCCCGCTCCCGGCACTGGTCCACCGACTACGCCCGCATCCGCCGGCAGCAGTGCATGCAGGCGGCGATGCTGGAGCAGTTCAGCCCCGCCACCGTGCTCACCCGCTTCGAGGGGATCCTCGCGGCGGGCCAGCAGATCGTGACCACCGACCTGCCGCAGTCCCAGCTCGGCACGTTCGCGGACCTCGCCGAGCGCTCGCGCGGCCAGAAAATGCGGCGGCTGACCATCGGCCCGCCCGACTTCGGCGACACGGGCACCCACTTCACCACCTACCCCGACTACGACCTCGTCCACCGCCGCGTGGACGAGATGCTGGCCGACGAGTCCGTGACCGCCGGATCGGAGCCGACCGGGGTCTCGGCGACGCCGCTGCTCACCGTGCTGGCCGTCGTCGCGCAGGAGACCCAGACCCCCGACGTCGACGAGGACGACCCGGCCACGTGGCCGGCCCCGCCGACCCGCACCGACGGCGAGCCCTTCACCGCTGAGGACCTGATGACGGCCGAGGACCTGGGCCAGGAGGACGTGCTGAACCACGCGTCCTCGACGAACGGGCTGTGCGTCCCCGCCCCGTGAGGCGCGGCGCGCGGGCCGACGGGCTGACCTAGGCTGGGGCGCATGCACGTCCTGAAGCCCGTGATCCGTGACTACGCCTGGGGCTCCCCCACGCTCCTCGCCGACCTGCAGGGACGCGAGCCCACCGGCCGCCCCGAGGCCGAGCTGTGGCTGGGCGACCATCCGGGCGCCCCGTGCGTCGCCGTCGTGGCGGACGGCGCCCGTGTCGGCCTGGACGAGGTGGTGGCCGCGGACCCGGAGCGCTGCCTCGGGCCCGCCGCGCCGGAGGGCCGTCTGCCCTTCCTCATGAAGCTGCTCGCCGCGGGCGCCCCGCTGTCCATCCAGGCGCACCCCACCCTGGAGCAGGCCCGCGCGGGCTTCGCCGCGGAGGAGGCGGCCGGCGTGCCGGTCGACGCCCCGCAGCGCAACTACAAGGACGCGAACCACAAGCCGGAGATGCTGCTCGCGCTGACCCCCTTCGCGGCGATGTGCGGCTTCCGCTCCCCCGAGGTCTCCTCGGACAGCTTCGAAGCCCTGGCCCGCGCCCTCACGGAGCGGGCGGACGGGGACACGTCCGCCGTCGCCGTCGCCGCCGCCCGGATCAGCCAGGCCCTCGCCGCCGGGGACCTCGAGGACGCGTTCACCTCGATCCTCGACCCCGACTCCGTGTGGGGCGCCCCCGGCGCCGTGGCGCAGGTCGTGGACGTGCTGCGGGCTGCGCCGGACCTGGCCGAGCGCGACCCCTCGCTGGCCACGGCCCTCGAGGCCGCCCAGCACCACCCGGACGACCCCGGCGTGGTGGTGGCCATCCTGCTCAACCGCGTGGACCTGGCCCCGGGTCAGGCCATCCATCTGCCCGCCGGCAACGTGCACGCGTACCTGCACGGGCTGGGCGTGGAGGTTATGGCGGCCTCGGACAACGTGCTGCGCGGCGGGCTCACCCCGAAGCACATGGACGTGCCCGAGCTGCGCCGCGTGGTCACCTTCGAGGCGCTGCCGGTGCCCTCCACCGAGCCCGAGCGCGTGGCCGACTCCGTGGTGGCCTTCCGCCCGCCGTTCGAGGAGTTCGAGCTGCTCCAGGCCACGCTCGAGGACGACGCCGTCCACGGGCTCGACGTGCACGGGCCCGGGATCGCGGTGGTCACCCGCGGCACGGCAAGCCTGGCCCTGGCAGGCCAGGAGATCGAGCTGGGCCCGGGCGAGGCCGTGTTCCTGCCCGCCGCGGAGACGGCGTCCGGCCCGCTGGCCGTCCGCGCCGCGGCCGGCGCCCCGGCGACGGTGCACGTGGCCGGCCTGCCGCGGGGCTGAGCCCGGCAGACCGGCCCGCGGGCTCAGCGGGCGTCGCGGTCCCCCAGCCACTTGGACCACTTCTTCACGTCGTGCTCGGCGTCCACGGTGCGGACCGTGCCGGACGACGAGCGCATCACGATGGACTGCGTGTGCACGCGGCCGTCGGCGAAGCGCACACCGCGCAGCAGGTCGCCGTCGGTGATGCCGGTGGCCGCGAAGTAGCAGTGGTCGGAGGTGACCAGCTCGTTCGTGGTCAGCACCGCGTCGAGGTCGAGGCCGGCGTCGAGGGCCTTCTGCTTCTCGGCGTCGTCGGTGGGGGCCAGGCGACCCTGGATGATGCCGCCGGTGGCCTTGATCGCGCACGCGGTGACGATGCCCTCGGGGGTGCCGCCGATGCCCATCATCATGTCCACGCCGGTGTCCGGGCGGGCGGCGGCGATGGCGCCGGCGACGTCGCCGTCCAGGATGAACTTCACGCGGGCGCCGGCCTGGCGGATCTCCTTGACCAGGCCCTCGTGGCGGGGGCGGTCCAGCACGCACACGGTCACCTGCGAGACGGGCTTGTCCAGGGCCTTGGCCACGAGGTTCACGTTCTGCTTCACCGGCAGGCGCATGTCCACGAAGTCGGCGGCCTCGGGGCCCACCACGAGCTTGTCCATGTAGAACACGGCCGACGGGTCGAACATGGTGCCGCGCTCGGCCACCGCGAAGACGGAGAGCGCGTTGTTGTAGCCCATGGCGGTCAGGCGGGTGCCGTCGATCGGGTCCACGGCCACGTCCACGGCGGCGCCGGAGCCGTCGCCGACCTGCTCGCCGTTGAACAGCATGGGGGCCTCGTCCTTCTCGCCCTCGCCGATCACCACGGTGCCGTCCATGGCCACGGTGTCCATGAACGCGCGCATCGCGTCCACCGCGGCGCCGTCCGCCTTGTTCTTGTCCCCGTAACCCACCCAGGGGCTCGCGGCGATGGCCGCCGCCTCGGTCACTCGCACCAACTCCATGGCCAGGTTGCGGTCCGGGACGTGATTCTCGTAGCCGGTCTTCTCCGAGGACGCGCTGGTCATCGCTGCTCCGATCCTTGCTCGCGGCGCTCCGTCCGCACGGGACGGGGCGTGAGGGCGGCTCTGCCCCGGTCCTCATCCTACGGGGGCGGCCTCCCGTGGGTGGCACAATGCTGACCGTGAGCTCCGCCGACCCCCACGCCCCCGCCCCCCGTCCCGTCCTGACCGCCACGCAGGCGCAGCGGGCCCGGCAGCCGTGGATGGCCATGGTGCTCTCCCTGGCGGCTCTGCTGGCGATCGTGGCCGTGGTCCTCCTGCTCAACCCGGAGCCGCCGCAGCGGCCCCGTGAGGACCGCGTCGACGTCGCCGCCGAGGCCGCCACGATCCCCCACGACGACGGCGACCTGCCGGCCCTGGCGCCCGAGGTACCGGAGTCCTGGTACGCCAACTACGCCCGCCTGCAGAAGCTGGACGGCGTCTCCACGTGGGACGTCGGCTGGGTGGTCACGGACACGGTGTTCGCGGGCCTGCAGCAGGCCGAGGACGTCGACCCCACCTGGGTGAGCCTGCGGGTGGACCAGGTCCCGACGTCGGAGACGATCGAGATCGACGGGATCGCGTGGGACCTCCACGCCGATCCGAAGAAGCCGGAGCGACGGCTCGTGGCGGAGGTGGACGGCAGCACCGTGGTGCTGACCACCACCGGCGACCAGGCCGTCCTCGAAGACCTGGCGCACGGCGTCGCGAAGGAGACCCGATGACCCCCCACACCCGCCCCGAGACGACGCCGGCCCCCGACGTCGTCGTCCCCACCTCCGACCTGACCCCCGCCGAGGCGTGGGAGGTCCTCGCCGAGGGCAACCGCCGCTTCGTGGCGGGCGAGCCGAGCCACCCGAACCAGAACGCCGAGCGGCGCAGCGACCTGACCGCCGGTCAGGCCCCGGTCGCCGTGATCTTCGGCTGCGCCGACTCGCGCCTGGCGGCCGAGATCATCTTCGACCTCGGCCTCGGCGACGTGTTCGTGGTGCGCACGGCCGGCCACGTGATCGACGACGCCGTGCTGGGCTCCATCGAGTACGGCGTGGACGTGCTGGAGATCCCGCTCGTCATCGTCCTGGGCCACAACTCGTGCGGCGCCGTCACGGCGACGGTCGAGTCCTACATCTCCGGCACCATGCCGCGCGGCTTCGTGCGCCCCCTCGTGGAGCGCATCATCCCGTCCGTGCTGGCCGGGCGTCGCCGCGGGCTGGAGGAGGTCGACGAGTTCGTGGCCGAGCACGTGGACCAGACCTGCGACCACCTCCTGGAGACCTCGCAGTCCGTCCGCGCGGCCGTCGAGTCCGGGCGCACCGCCGTCGTCGGGCTCACCTACTCGCTGTCCGAGGGCACCGCGCGACCGGGCCGCGTGCACGGCGACCTGGCGGTCTGACGACGTCGGGCGTCCGGTGCGGCACCGGGCGCCCACGCCGTCCTAGGATGTGACCATGACCGCAGAGAACACCGATCAGCAGTTCCGCATCGAGCACGACACCATGGGCGAGGTGAAGGTGCCGGTGAACGCGCTCTACCGTGCACAGACCCAGCGCGCCGTGGAGAACTTCCCGATCTCCGGCAAGGGCCTCGAGCCCGCCCACATCCACGCCCTCGCGCAGGTCAAGAAGGCCGCGGCCAAGGCGAACGCCGAGCTGGGCATCATCTCGCAGGAGCGCGCGGACGCCATCGTCGCCGCCGCGGACCAGGTCATCGCCGGCGACCACGACGACCAGTACCCTATCGACGTGTTCCAGACCGGCTCCGGCACCTCCTCCAACATGAACACCAACGAGGTGCTCGCCACCCTCGCCACCCGCGCACTGAAGGAGGCCGGCTCCGAGGACGAGGTGCACCCCAACGACCACGTCAACGCCTCCCAGTCCTCGAACGACGTGTTCCCGACCTCCGTGCACGTGGCCGTCACCGCCGCCCTCGTGAACGACCTCGTCCCGGCGCTGGACCACCTGGCCGTCTCCCTCGAGAAGAAGGCGGAGGCCTTCGCCGGCGTCGTGAAGTCCGGCCGCACCCACCTCATGGACGCCACTCCGGTGACCCTGGGCCAGGAGTTCGGCGGCTACGCCGCGCAGGTCCGCTACGGCATCGAGCGCATCCAGTCCGCGCTGCCGCGCGTGGCCGAGGTCCCGCTCGGCGGCACCGCCGTGGGCACCGGCATCAACACCCCGAAGGGCTTCTCCGCCCGCGTGATCGAGCTGCTCGCCGAGGAGACCGGTCTGCCGCTGACCGAGGCCCGCAACCACTTCGAGGCCCAGGCCAACCGTGACGGCCTCGTGGAGGCCTCCGGCCAGCTGCGGAACATCGCGTTCTCGCTCATGAAGATCAACAACGACCTGCGCTGGATGGGCTCCGGCCCGAACACCGGCCTCGGCGAGATCGCCATCCCGGACCTGCAGCCGGGCTCCTCGATCATGCCGGGCAAGGTCAACCCCGTGATCTGCGAGGCCGCGATCATGGTGTGCGCCCAGGTGATCGGCAACGACACCACCGTCGCCCTGTCCTCCACCAACGGCGCGTTCGAGCTCAACGTGGGCATCCCCGTGATGGCCGCCAACCTGCTCGAGTCCATCCGCCTGCTGGCCAACACGACGCGCGTCATGGCGGACAAGATGATCGACGGCATCGAGGCCAACGAGGAGCGCTGCGCCTTCCTCGCCGGCGCCTCGCCGTCCATCGTGACCCCGCTGAACAAGGTGATCGGCTACGAGGCCGCCGCCAAGATCGCCAAGCACGCCGTCGCGAACAAGATGACCGTGCGCGAGGCCGTCGTGGACCTCGGCTACGTCGAGCGCGGCGAGATCACCGAGGAGCAGCTGGACAAGGCCCTGGACACCATGTCCATGACCCACCCGGAGTGATCCGGCGGATTCGGTGAGCGGCGCGACGCCGCCTCCCGGGCCACGACGCCGAGCGGCCGTCCTCCCGTGCGGAGGGCGGCCGCTCGTCGTTCACGCCAGCACCAGCACTCCGGCGGCCGCCGCCACCATCGCCGGCCCGAACGGCAGCGCCGTTCGCCCCGTCGCCCGGCCCGCGAGGACCAGCAGCCCCGCCACGACGCCGCCGAGCAGGATCGCGCCCACCCCGGCGGCGAGCACCGCCGTCGGACCGAGCACCCCCGTGTACACGCCCAGCCCGCCGGCCAGCTTCACGTCGCCCATCCCGAGGCCGCCGCGGCTGAGCACGTGCAGCGCGAGCATCGCCACGGTGTAACCGAGACCGCCCAGCAGGCTGCAGAGGGTCAGGTCACCCCGGCCCGCCAGCAGCGCTCCCCCGGTCATCATCGTCAACCCGCCCAGCGCCAGCCGCAGCGTCCATCGGTTCGGCAGCCGATGTTCGCGCAGGTCCGTGCGCACGAGCACGCCCGCGCACACCGCGAACCACACCAGTCCCAGGGACCACAGCACCGCCGTCGCCGGCGCGCCGTGCGTCCACGCCCATCCCACCCCGCTCATGCGCCCAGCCTAGGTCGGGCGGCGCACCCGCCGGGCCGTCGTCCACAGGCGATCAGGCCACCTCGCGTTCACGGTCCGGCCACCCCGTGTTCTGCCCACAGCGCAACCGGAGCCGCCCATTGCGACGAGCCCTCGCACGGGTCTACTGTGAAGTCACGAGCTTCCGGCCGTCTGATGGACGTACGGGGCTCACACAGACCCCATGGCCTCAATCCCGTTTCAAAGGGGCCATGGTGGCGGGCTTCCTCGGCCCCCCATCCCCCCTCCGCGGGGCCGAGCACCCCCGCCGGGGGCCGCTGCTTCGGCAGCGGCCCCTTTTTCATGACCGACCCCGCCGCCCGGCTCAGGCCCGGCCCTCCTCCAGCAGGTCCGTGACCAGCGCGGCGATCGGGGAGCGCTCGGAACGGGTCAGCGTCACGTGTCCGAACAGCGGGTGGCCCTTGAGGCGCTCCACCACGGCCGCGATGCCGTCGTGCCGGCCCACGCGCAGGTTGTCCCGCTGGGCGACGTCGTGGGTCAGCACGACCTTCGAGTTGCGGCCCATCCGGCTCAGCACCGTGAGCAGCACGTTCCGCTCGAGCGACTGCGCCTCGTCCACGATCACCCACGCATCGTGCAGCGAGCGGCCGCGGATGTGCGTCAGCGGCAGGATCTCCAGCATCCCGCGGTCCACCACCTCGTCCACCACGGACGGGGAGACCAGCGCACCCAGGGTGTCGAACACGGCCTGCGCCCACGGGCCCATCTTGTCGCCCTCGGAGCCGGGCAGGTAGCCGAGGTCCTGGCCGCCGACGGCGTACAGCGGGCGGAACACGACCACCCTGCGGTGCTCGCGGCGCTCCATCACGGCGTCGAGGCCCGCGCACAGCGCCAGCGCGGACTTGCCGGTGCCCGCGCGGCCGCCGAGGGAGACGATGCCCACGCTCGGATCCGTCAGCAGCTCGATGGCCAGCCGCTGCTCGGCGGAACGGCCGTGCAGGCCGAACACGTCGCGGTCCCCGCGCACCAGGCAGGCTCGGCCGCCCTCGCCGACCCGGGCCAGGGCGGAGCCCCGGGGCGCGGTGAGCACCAGCCCCGTGTTGACCGGCAGGCGGTCCGCCTCGGCCGGGGCCTCCTCCGGCCCGGTCTCGACGCCCGTGCCGGTCAGGGTCCCCAGCGGGACGCCGGCCAGGTCGACCTCGCCGTCGTCGTAGAGGGCGTCCAGCCGCTCCTGCGCCACGCTGAGGGAGACGGTGCCGCGCCAGCCCGAGTCACGCACGAGCTCGTGGCGGTACTCGTCCGCGGCGAGGCCCATGGCCGCCGCCTTCACGCGCATCGGCAGGTCCTTGGACACGACCGTGACCATGGCGCCCTCGTCCGCGAGCGCCTTCGCGACGGCGAGGATGCGGGAGTCGTTGTCCGTGCCGCGGATGCCCAGGGGCAGCACGTCCACGGACACGTGGTTCAGTTCGATCCGCAGCGTGCCGCCCTCGGGGGTGATCGGCACGGGCTGGTCCAGCGCGCCGTGGCGGCCGCGCAGGTCGTCGAGCAGGCGCAGGGCCGTGCGCGCGTCGTAGCCGAGGTCGGGGTCGGCGCGCTTGGCCTCAAGCTCCGAGACCACCACGAGCGGCAGGACCACCTCGTGCTCGGCGAAGTGCAGCAGGGCGCGCGGGTCCGAGAGCAGCACGGACGTGTCCACCACGTAGGTCCGCAGGCCGGTCGCCTCCGCCGCCCCCGCCTCGGCACGCGCCTGGCCCGGCCGGCTCGACGGCTCCTGCCGGGTCTGCGCGTGCTCCACGAGCTCTGCCACCATGTCTGCCTCCTGTGCCGGTGAACCGTGCGGGCGGGGGTCCGCCCACGGGCCACGCTAGGAAGCGGCGTCGTCCGCCGGGGCCCGGCACGGTGAACCCGGGATGAAGTCGCGGTGACGGTCCGTCCGGGCCCCGCCACGGCCCCGGCGTCCCGCGCTCCCTACACTGGAGACGCGCCGCCGACGTCCCGACGGCCGCCCGCTCCCCGTCCACAGGAGGGCCCTTGAGCATGCACCGCCCGTCCCCCGGCCTGCCCGATCTGCCGGGCGGCCCGGCCCCCGCCCCGACCCTGGCCGAGCGCGCCGGCGGCCGCCTGCTGGGCGCCGTCGCGCCCACCGCCGTGCTGATCGCGGCCATGTGGGTCGCGCAGTTCGTGCTGATCTTCCTCGGCCGGGTGATCATCCCCGGCGTGGGCCTGATCCCGCGACGCCTCGACGGCCTCGACGGGGTCCTGTTCTCCCCCGTGCTGCATGCCGGCTGGGCCCACCTGATCGGCAACACGACGGCGCTGCTCGTCCTCGGTCCGCTGGCCGCCCTGGTCTCGCGCCGGCCGGTGGCCCTGCTCGTCTGCGCCTGGCTGGGCTCGGGCCTGCTGACCTGGGTGATCGGCACCCCGGGCGTGCACATCGGCGCCTCCGGGATCGTGTACGCGCTGATCGCGTTCCTGATCGTCTACGGGGTCGCGGTGCGGCGGATCGGGGCGGTCGTCGTCTCCGTGCTCGTTGCCCTCACGCACCTGGGCTCGAGCCTGATCGGCCTGCTGCCGGCACCCGGCATCTCGTGGACCGGCCACCTGGCCGGGGCCGTCGTCGGGGTGCTGCTGGGCCTGTGGTGGGGCCGCGCCGACCGTCAGGTGCCGAACCGGCGCTGACGGCTGCCGTAGTCGCGCAGGGCACGCAGGAAGTCGACCTTGCGGAACGCGGGCCACATGGCCTCGCAGAAGTAGAACTCCGAGTACGCGGACTGCCAGAGCAGGAACCCGGAGAGCCGCTGCTCCCCGGACGTGCGGATGACCAGGTCCGGGTCCGGCTGGCCGCGCGTGTAGAGCCGGTCCGCGATCTGCTCGACGGTGACGGACTCGGCCACCTCCGCCGCGCTGTGGCCCAGGGCGTGCTCGTCCCGCAGCAGCTCGCGCACGGCGTCGAGGATCTCCTGGCGGCCCCCGTAGCCCACGGCCACGTTCACGTGCACGCCGTCGTGGCCCTTGGTCTGCTCGGCGACCTCGGCGAGCCGTCGCGCCATGGGCTCGGGGAGCAGGTCCACCGCGCCGACCGGCTGCACGCACACGGGGGCGCGGCCCTCGGCCGGCTGGGCGAGGCGCTCCGCCGTCGTCTGGATGATCTCCAGGAGCGGGGCGAGCTCCTCCGCCGGACGCCGCAGGTTCTCGGTGGAGAGCATGTAGAGCGTGACCACGGGGATGCCGGCCTCGTCGCACCAGCCGATGAAGTCGAGGATGCGCTCAGCTCCGGCCTGGTGGCCCTGCTGCGTGGACGCCCCGAACGCGCGGGCCCAGCGACGGTTGCCGTCCACCAGCACGCCGATGTGCCGGGGCAGGCGCTCCGGGTCCAGGCCGCGCGTCAGCCGCCGCTCGTACAGGCGGTAGAAGGCCTCGGGTCGACCCACGGCGCGCTCCCCTCTCGGACGGTCCTGCGAGCCTCCAGGATACGCGCGCGGCACACAGCGACCATCCCGTGCCCCGGCCCCGGGCCGACCGACGACAATGGAGGCATGGACCCTGTGACACCCCTCCGCGAGACCGACGCCGCCCGTCGCCTGCGCTGGCGCATCGAGCGCATCCGCGACCCCGACCATCCGCTGTACAAGCCCCGACTGCGCGGCTGGATCCACGCGGTCATGGCGCCGCTGACGCTCGCGGCCGGCATCGTGCTCATCGTGCTCGCGCCGACCGCGACGCTGCGGTGGGCCAGCGCGGTCTACGCCGTGACGGGCCTGCTGCTGTTCGCGGTCTCGGCGACGTACCACCTGGTGCAGTGGAACGAGGTGGTCTCCCGTGTCCTCAAGCGGTTGGACCACACGAACATCATGCTGGTCATCGCCGGCACCTACACGCCGCTCTCCCTGGCCCTGCTGGCTCCGGACCGGGCGCGCGTGCTGCTCACCCTGGTGTGGGTGGGGGCCGTGGCCGGCGTCGCGTTCCGGGTGCTGTGGACGGACGCGCCGCGCTGGCTCTACACGCCGGTGTACGTGGCCCTCGGGCTGGCGGCGCTGCTCTACCTGGGCGACTTCTTCGCCGCGGATGCGGCGGCGGGGTGGCTGATCGTGGCCGGCGGCGTCGCGTACATCACGGGCGCGGTCTGCTACGCGCTGCAGGCCCCCACGATCCACCGCGAGTGGTTCGGCTTCCACGAGCTGTTCCACGCCTTCACGGTGGCCGGCTTCGTGTGCCACGCCGTCGCCATCTACCGGGCGGTGCTCGTCGTCGCCTGAGCGTGTCGGGGACGGGAGTCTGCGCCCCGCCGGGCAGCGCCGAGGCCCGCAGACGCGCCGCTACGTCCATGCCGTAGCGGCGCGTCTGCGGGCCTCAAGGGTTCGGGCGTGGAGTCTCCGGCGTCGAGTCTCGGGCGTGCACGGGCCCGACGACGGTCAGTCGCGTCCGGTGTCCGGGGCCTGGGGCTCCGGGGCCGGCTCCTGGAGGTAGCCGGGGTACTTCTCCTGCAGGCGGCGCAGCCGGTCCTCGGAGTCCGCGTCCAGGTGCTCGCCGCCCGCGCGGACCTCGTCCGGCAGGTGCTGCTGATGGCGCTCCACGAGCATGGCCTCGGCCTGCGGGGAGCGCTGCTGGACGCGGCGCACCGAGCGGACCATGACGCGGAGGACGATGATCGCCATGACCACCATGAGCGCGGTGAACAGGAACCCCTCGATGCCGGGGGTGACCTCCGCCTCCTCGAGCCCGGGGCGCAGCGTCGGCTCCGGGACGGCGGGCACCGGCGCGGGGCTCGCGGCCGCGAGCGCGGTGAGGACGAGGGGAAGGCCAGACAGGGGTGTCACGCCGCCCCACTCTACCGGCCCCGGCCGCTCGGCCCGAGCCGGGTCGGCTCAGCGCAGGCCGGCGAAGAGGTCGTGCTCCGGCAGCTCGGAGGGCACGCGCGAGTCGATCAGCGCGAAGTCCTCCCACGGCCAGGCGCGCCGCTGCAGGTCGTGGGGGGCGTCGAAGAACATGCCGTCGGGGTCGATCTGCGTGCGGTGCGCCCGCAGGGCGGCATCGCGCTCGTCGAGGAAGCCGGTGACGTCCACCTGCGTGGTGACGTCGTGGTCCGCGGTGACCCACGGCGGGATGACCTCCGGGTCGGGCACGTCCTCCCCGGCTTCGCGGCGGCGCAGCACCTCGCGCATCGCGTCCATCGCGTCGAACATCATCAGGCGTCGGGCGAACGGCACGTCCTCGCCGTCGGCCTCGGCCACCGCGGCCATCGTGCGGAACTTCCGCGGGTTGAAGCCGCAGTCGTAGTAGACCTTGGAGACCTCCCACGCGGGCCCGGCCTCGGGGTACTCGTCCGCGAGGCCCGCGGCCCGGTAGGCCTCCATCGTCACGGCGTGGGCCTGCAGGTGGTCCGGGTGCGGGTAGCCGCCGACCTCGTCGTAGGAGATGAGCACGTGCGGGCGGAACCGGCGCACGAGCGAGATCAGCGGGGTCGCCGCATCCTGGAGCGGGACCTCGGCGAAGCAGTTCGCCGGGAGGGCGGGCAGCGGATCCCCCTCGGGCAGGCCCGAGTCGAGGAAGCCGAGCCAGGCGTGCCGGATGCCGAGGATGCGCGCGGCCTCGGCCATCTCCTCGCGGCGCACGGCCGCGATGTCCCGGTCGGCCCGGGTGGTGTCCCCGAACGACGGGTTGAGCAGGGTGCCGGCCTCGCCGCCGGTGCACGTGACGACCATGACCTCGGCCCCGGCCGCCGCGTAGGCGGCCATGGTGCCGGCCCCCTTCGAGGACTCGTCGTCCGGGTGGGCGTGCACCGCCATGAGACGCAGCCCGGTGGAGGGCGGCAGGGCGGTGCCTGCGGCGGGCTGGGCCTGGGGGGTCTGATCGGTCACGGGGATCGCACACTCCTGTCCGGATGGCGGAGCCGCCGCGGGGGCGGCGGCGTGGGGGGTCCAGGCCGACGTCGTCATCGGCCTCCGGCGGCGGGCAGCGGCTAGGGTGGAGGGGATGTCTCACCACGCCCCCGCGGTCCGCGCGCAGGACCCCACATTAGCCAACCGGTACGGCACGGACCACACGCGTCCGGGCCGTCGTCGGCTGTGGGCGGGCCTCGGCGGGCTCGGGCTGGTCGTGGCCGTGCTGCTGTCCGTGTGGATCGGCCTGAACATGTCCGTGGGCGCCATCGAGTACAAGGACGTCGGCTTCACCATCGAGGACGACGGCCACGCGACCGTCACCTTCCAGGCCTCCGTCCCGGAGGGCGTGCAGGCCGAGTGCGATGTGCTCGTCACCGACTCCCACGCCGCCCCCGTCGGCTTCCGCACCGTCCGCCTGGAGACCCTGCCGGCCGACCGGCGGGACTCCCCCTCGGACGCGCAGCAGCGCTACACCGTGGACGTGCGCACCGTGGTGCGGGGCGACTCCGGCGTCGTCGAGACCTGCCGCAAGGTCTGAGCCCTCCCGGCCGCTCCGCCCTCGGCGTAGCGGCCGCCTTTGGTGTGACGCACGCCGCCCGGATAGACTCGTCGGAGCATTCCCGCCCCGCCGGTGAGTCAGGCAGGCGTCGCACGGAGCCCTCGGGTCACGCGCGTCCTCCTGATCGGCGGGGTCTTTCGCATGCGGGCGCGTCCGCCGGACGCGGATCGCGCACCGGTACGGTGCGCTGCGCCCCGGACTCCGCATCACCCGAGACAGAAAGGCGGAACAGAGCATGACCACCAGCCAGTCCGACGCCCCGTGGCTGACCCAGGAGGCGTACGATCGCCTCTCCAAGGAGCTCGAGTACATCTCCGGCCCCGGCCGCCAGGAGATCATCGAGCGCATCGAGGCCGCCCGCGATGAGGGCGACCTCAAGGAGAACGGCGGCTACCACGCCGCCCGCGAGGAGCAGTCCAAGAACGAGGGCCGCATCGCCGAGCTGAAGCACCTGCTCGAGACCGCCCGCGTCGGCGAGGCCGCCGAGAACGACGGCGCCGTGCACCCGGGCACCGTGGTGACCGCCGTCGTCGCCGGCGACGAGATGACGTTCCTCTTCGGCAACCGCGAGATCGCCGCGGACGACGAGTCGCTCGAGGTCTACTCCGAGCGCTCCCCGCTCGGCGAGGCCATCAACGGTGCCAAGAAGGGCGACAAGGTCTCCTACACCGCCCCGAACGGCAAGGACATCAAGGTCGAGGTCAAGGACGTCCAGCCCTACTCCGGCTGACCGACCCCGGCTCCGACGACGGCCGCGGTCCCCTCCAGGGGCCGCGGCCGTCGTCCGTCCCGGGTCCCACCGCGCCCCCGTTGCTACTCTGGCCCCATGCTGACCGTCGAGAAGGCGCACCTGTTGCTCACCCGCGAGGACGGGCGCTCCGAGAGCCCCTCCCACCATCGCGTGGCCCTCGCGGCCGCCGCGCTGGCCGACCACCGCTCCGCCGGGATCGTGACGCTCGAGGACGTCCCCGTGGACCGGGCCCGCGTGCTCGTGACCGCGGCCGGCACCACCGGCGACCCCGTCCTGGACTCCTCGCTCGGACAGGTCGACGCCCTGGCCGGTCGACCGCTCGTGTCCACCGTGGCGGCCGGCAAGCCGGATCTGCGCAAGGCCGTCGTCGCCCATCTGACCGAGACCGGCCGCCTCACCGAGCGCAAGGCCTTCCTGGCCACCCGGCACGTCCCCCGGGGCACCGAGCGCACCGAGCTGCTGGCGCACCTGACCGCCGTGGTCCTCGACGAGGCCGAGCCCTGCGACGAGGACGTGCTCCTGCTCGGTGTGCTGCAGCATCTCAACCTCGCCCGACGCCTGCTGCCGGGCGCCCACGAGCGCTACGACCGCCGCGAGATGGTCCGCCGCATCGAGACGCTGACGCGCGAGGACCTCCTGGTCCAGGCCGTGCGCCGCGCGGTGGGCGGGACCTGTGGCACCGTCACCGCGGCCGCCGCCGGCTCCGTGGCCTGAGCCGGCCCGGTCAGGGCAGCGGGGCCGGGCTGTAGCCGGCCGCGCGCAACGCCTCCAGCACCTGGGCGGAGTGCTCGGTGCCGCGGGTCTCCATGTCGATCGTGATGTGCACGCCGCCCATGGACAGGTCCGGGCCGACGCGGGTGTGGTCCACGCGCACCACGTTGGCGTCCGTGTCCGCGATGATCCGTGAGATCGTGGCCAGCTCGCCCGGGCGGTCCCGCAGCGGGATGCGCACGGTCATGTAGCGCCCCGCGGCCGACAGTCCGGCCTGGATGGACTTCAGCATGAGCATCGGATCGATGTTCCCGCCGGAGAGGATCACGGCGGTGGTGCCGAGCTCGAAGCCCAGGTCCGCCGTGCGGCCCGCCAGCAGGGCGGCCACCCCGACGGCGCCCGCCGGCTCCACGACGAGCTTGGAGCGCTCGAGGAGGTGGACGAGGGCCGCGGCGATCTCGTCGTCCGTGACGGTCACGACGGCGTCCACCAGCTCGGCGGCGATCCGCAGCGGCAGGGCCCCGGGCCTGCCGACGGCGATGCCGTCCGCGATGGTGGACACGCTCTCCAGCACCTGGACGCGGCCCTCCTCGAGGGAGCCGGGGAACGCGGCGGCGGTGGCCGCCTGCACGCCGATGACGCGCACCGTGCGCCCACGACGCCGGGCGGCCTCCTTGAGGGCCACGGCCGTGCCGGCGATGAGCCCCCCGCCGCCGATGCCCATGATCACGGTGTCCACGTCCGGCAGCACGTCGAGGATCTCGAGGCCGACGGTGCCCTGGCCCGCGATCACGGCCGGGTCGTCGAACGGCGGGATGAACACGGCACCGGTCTCCGTGGCCCACCGCTGCGCCTCGGCGAGGGACTCGTCCACGGTGGAGCCGTGCAGGACGACCTCGGCGCCGTGGTCCCGGGTGGCCTGCAGCTTGGGCAGGGCGACGCCGTGCGGCATGAAGATGCGGGCGCGGATGCCGAGCTTGGCGGCCGCGAGGGCGACGCCCTGGGCGTGGTTGCCGGCCGAGGCGGCCACGACGCCGCGGCCGCGCTCCTCCTCGCTCAGCTGCGCCATCCGCACGTAGGCGCCGCGGACCTTGAACGAGCCGGCCCGCTGCAGGTTCTCGCACTTCAGGTGCACGTCCGTGCCCACGGCCCGGGAGAGCGCCCGGGAGTGCTGCAGCGGGGAGAGCTCGGCGATCCCGCGCAGCGTCTCGCGCGCCCGCTCGATCTCCTCGAGGGTGACGGGCAGCGCCGTCGGGGCCGGCGGGCCGCCGGCGGGCCGCACCCACCGGGGCGACGGCGTCGGGACGGTCCGGTCCGGGGTGTCCGTGGCCTGCGCCGCGCCCATCAGGCGTCGTCCCCGTGCCGGGTGCCCGCGTCGGCCTCGGAGGCGAGGGCGGCGTCGTCGTGCGCCGAGGGGCGGTACCGGTGGGAGCCGGCCGTCTCGTCCTCCGCGCCGCCCGGTTCGAGGGCGTGGCCCGTCCGCTCCGTGAGCTCCTCGGGGGTGTCGGCGGTGAGGGCGCGGACGAAGCTGTTCACGAAGGCCAGCACCGGCACGGCGAACACGGCGCCCGCCAGACCGAGGACGGTGGAGCCGGCGGCGACGGCCAGGAACACGGCCAGCGGGTGCAGCGCGACGGCCTTGCCCATCACGAGCGGCTGCAGGACGTTCGACTCGATCTGCTGCACGAGCAGCACCACGCCCAGCATGAGCAGCGCGTTGACCAGGCCGTTGGACATCAGTGCCAGGAGCACCGCCATCGCGCCGGTCAGGGTGGCGCCGATCATCGGGATGAACGAGGCCAGGAACACGAGCACGGCCAACGGGATGGCCAGCGGCACGCCCAGGATCAGGGCACCGATGCCGATGCCGACGGCGTCGATGAACGCCACGAAGATCTGGACCCGCACGTAGGAGCCGAGCGACTGCCAGCCCGAGCGGCCCGCTCGGCCCACGGTGGCCCGGTGCGCCTTCGGCACGAAGATCAGCAGGAAGCGCCAGATGCGGTCGCCGTCGTAGAGGAAGAAGATCAGGGAGAACAGGGCGATGAACAGGCCCGCACCGATGTTGACGGCCGTGGAGCCTAACGAGACGGCGCTGTTCATGACCGTGGCGGAGTTGTCCCGCAGCGTCTGCCACAGGCCCTCCAGCCCGGCACCGGACCGGGGGATCTCCACGCCCACGCCGGCCAGCCAGGCGATCGCGTCGTCGACGGCCTGGCCCAGCTGGTCGCCCAGTTCGGCGAAGCCCTGGACGATCTGCTGACCGGCGAGCCCCATGAGGCCCACCACGACGACGACCAACAGCAGCACGCACAGCAGGGCGGCCGCGACGCCCGGCACCTTGATGCGCCGCATCGCCTGGAACACCGGGGCCAGCAGGGTGGCCAGCAGCGCGGCCACGAGGATCGGGATCACCACGAGGCTCACGAAGCCCAGCAGGTACACCACGACGCCGATGCCGATGACGACGGCCACCAGCCGCCAGGACCAGGCCGCGGCCACCGTCAGCCCGTAGGGCACGTCCTTGTTGATCTTGGTCTGGGCCGCCAGGGTCGAGCTCACGCGCGATCCTCCTCGTGTGGGTGGTCGGGGACATGGGGGGTCAGACCCCACTGGACGCTCCAGCGGGCGTGCGGGGCGAGCCGGTGCAGGCCCTCCCCCGAGTTCAGGGCGTCCGCGGGAGCGGTGAGCGGCTCCACCGCGAGCGCCGTGTCACGGCCGGGCAGCCGGTCCGTGACGAAGACGTGGGTGTAGGCGAACGCGTGGTCGGACCACAGGGTCACGGCGCGGCCGTCCGCGGCGAGCAGGGTCTGGCGGTGCCGGCCGTCGGCGTCCGGGGTCAGGCCGGTGAGGCACACGTCCAGGGCGGCCTCGCCCACGGCCCGGCCGCGGCGGAAGTCCAGGTCGGTGCCGTCCACCGGCAGGGTCTCCACGGGGATGAGGTCCTCCCCCGTGCGGATCCAGGCGTCCGCGGGCACACGCAGGCTCAGCTCCGCCGTCGGGACGTCCCCGATCCGCAGGAACGGGTGGGCGCCGACCGCCACGGGCACGGTGGCGTCCGTGTGGTTCTGCACCTCGGCGGTGACGGTGAGGCCGCCGTCCGCCTCGAGCTCGTACGTGACGCGGTGGGTGAGCCGGAACGGCCAGCCGTGCTGGGGGTGGATCTCACCGCGCAGGGTCACCGCGTGGGCGGAGAACGTCTCGGTGACGAAGTGGGTGTTGCGCAGCAGGCCGTGGCTGGCGTGGCCGCGCGCGGGTTCGGTGACGTCCAGGCGCTGCTCGACGCCGTCCAGGATCCAGCGGGCGCCGGCGACACGGTTCGGCCACGGGCTCATCTGGATGCCGTTGGCGGCGGGCGGGACCACGTCCGGGCCGTACGGCTCGGTGAGGTCCACGCCGGCCACGCGGTACCTGCGCAGGGCACCGGCCAGGCCGACGACGACGGCCTCCGCGGACCCGCGGTGCAGGCGGTGCTGGGTGCCGGTGGCGTCCGGGGCCCCGAAGGCGGGCAGGTCGCTGGTCTCGGTCACGGGACCTCCTGAGTGGCGGCGAGGGACCCCCTCAATCTACGCCCTCGCGGACGCAGACCGCCCCGGCCTGTGCAGGACCGGGGCGGCGGTGCGGGTCTCCGTGCGGGGACGGGGCGCCGGTCAGTCGTTGCCGCGCAGGATGGCGACGATGCGCAGGATTTCGACGTACAGCCAGATCAGGGTCACGGTCAGGCCGAAGGCCACGGACCAGGAGTACTTCTGCGGGGCGCCGTTCTTCACGCCCACGGCGGCCATCTCGAAGTCCATCGTCAGCGAGTACGCGGCGAGCAGCACGGCGATCGCGCCGATGATCAGGCCGAGGCCGCCGGTGCGCAGGTTCGCGATGCCCGTCCAGGTCAGGACCAGGTTGATGAGCATGAACACGAGGTAGCCCAGCATGGCCGTCATGACGATCTTGGTCATGCGCGGGGTGGGGCGGAACTTGCCCGAGGTGTACAGGGCCAGCATCACCGCGAACACGGAGAAGGTGCCGAGCACGGCCTGCACCACGATGCCCGGGTAGGCCGCCTCGAACACGGCGGAGATGCCGCCGAGGAACAGGCCCTCGGCCAGGGCGTAGAGCATGATCAGCACGGGCGAGGGCTCGCGCTTGAACGAGTTGACCAGGCCGAGGACGAGGCCGGCGATCGCGCCGATGATCATCAGGCCCGGCGAGAACCAGCCCACGGCGCCCGCCACCACGACGAGCACGAGCATCAGGCCGGTCTTGCCGACGACGTCGTTGTAGGTCATCCGGCCGGTCTGCTCCGGGCCGGCGGAGGGCGCGCGGAAGGCGTCCTCCATGGACTGCTGGTGCGCGTACTGCTGGGCCGCCTGGCCGGCGCCGAACGCCTGGGCCTGGCCGTACGGGCTCTGCTGCTGGCCGTACGGGGACTGCGCGGACTGCTGCCCGCCCTGGTACCAACCGGGCTGCGCCTGTCCGCCGCCCTGCATCTGCTGCTGGAAGTTCTGAGAGTTCATGACCGGATTCGCCACGGCTCGCTCCTTCGGGTCGAGTCGGCCCGGTCGCACGCCGCCGCAGTGAGCAGCGCTCGTGCCCCGGGGTTCAGCACGATCCTATCGGGATGTCTGCGTCCGCGCGCGGGGCGGAGCGTGGATCCGCGCCGGTTCACCGGCTGTTCACGGTGGGCGCAGAGGTGAAGCGCCCTCATCCGCACCGCGGGCCCCACTCAGTCCGGTTGATCGACTCTTCCGGCAGGGCGGTGCGCGTCAGGTCTGGTAGTGGTTGCGAGCGTGCAGCACATCGGCGAGGTGCGTGATCGACCATTCCTCCAGCGCCTGCAGCGGGGCCCGGAGGCTGTGCCCGGCCTCGGTGAGCCGGTATTCCACCCGCGCCGGCACCTCCGCGTAGACCGTACGCGTCACCAGGCCGTCCTCCTCGAGGGCACGCAGGGTCTGGGTGAGCATCTTCTGCGAGATCCCCTCGATCCGTCGACGCAGCTCGGAGAACCGGAGGCTCTCCTCTCCCAGCGCCCCGACGATCAGGACCGTCCACTTGTCACCGATCCGGTCGAGGATATGGCGCGTCGGGCACCCCTGCTCGTAGGGATTCCCGCGCTTCGCTCCCGCCTGCCTCATGGTTACCACAAGGTGCCTCCTTCCCGAACATCGCCTGGTCTCCTACAGTAACCACCACCCACTGATCACACAACGGATGGAGAAGCGGCTCTTCACGAACGAGGGTGTAGCGCGGGTCTGAACCCTCCGGCTTCGAGCAGTGACCGAGCGATGTAGTGGGTGAGGTTGCGGAAGCCGAGGGCGGAGCCGCGGAGGTGTTCGAGCCGCCCGTTGATGGCCTCGGTCGGGCCGTTGCTGGTGCCGGGGCGGTCGAAGAACGCGAGGATGTCGCCCGCCCGCTGCTTCATGGTCCGGCCGAGCTTGCGGACCTCGACGAGCGCCGCGGGAACGCCGCTGCTGATCGTAGCGATCACCTCCTGCATCATCGCCTTCGCTTTCTTCTTGTCGGGCTCCCGGTAGGCCGCGACGATGCGCTGGTAGATGCCCCAGGTCGCCTCGACCTCGATGTGCTCCTCGCTCGCGAACACTGCGTCCAGGCGTGCCCGCTGCCGGTCGGTGAGCAGGCTCGCCCCGGTGTGCAGGGTGCGGCGGGCTTTGTAGAGCGGGTCGCCCTTGAGCCCGCGGTGACCGGTGGTGTCTTGCTGGACCCGACGCCGGCAGACATCCAGCGCGTCGCCGGCGAGGCGGACCACGTGGAACGGGTCCATGACGGGGACGGCGTCGGGGAGTTCCTCGGCGGCAGCGGTCTTGAACCCGGCGAAGCCGTCCATCGCGACCACCTCGATCCGCTTCGCCCAGTCCGCAGGGCGGGCGGCGAGCCACTGCTTGAACACCGCCTTGGAGCGGCCCTCGACCATGTCCAGCAGCCTCGCCGGCCCGGTCTTGTTCCTCGCGGGGGTGAGGTCGATGATCACGGTGACGTACTTGTCGCCCAGCCTCGTGTGTCGCCAGACGTGCTCGTCGACACCGATCGTGGTGACCCCGTCGAACCGGGCGGGGTCGTCGATCAGGCGCCGCTTGCCTTCCGCGAGGACGGCGGCGTTCGCGGCACTCCAGGACACCCCGAGACCTGCGGCGACGCGGGTGACGGTGAGGTGGTCGATGACGATGCCCCGCAGCGCCCACTCCAGGCCGCCGCGGGAGATCTTCGCACGCGGCGCCGCTGCCCGCGTCATGTCCTGCCGCCACGTGCGCCGGCAGTGTCCGCACCGGTACCGGCGCACCCGCACCAGCAGGGTCGTCGGCCGGTGCCCGAACGGCTCGTGCGCCAGTCGACGCGTGACCGTGTCCCGCGGCACGCCCTCGACACCGCACTTCCGACACCACGGGTCGTCCTCGACGACGCGGCATTCGATCGTGGCCCGATCCGGCTCGATCAGCTGGCCGACGGCGACGAGGCCGAGCTCGTCAAGGCGGCAGAACGTGGTCAGGTCAGGGGTCGCGAAAGTAGGGTGGAGCACGTCGAGGTCTTTCGGGATGGCGAGCGTGAAGAACTTCCATCATCCGGGAGACCTCGACCCCTACCCGGCCACCGACGCGCTCAACCGACTACACCCTCGTTCGTGAAGAGCCGGAGAAGCACCGAGATGACTGCAATCACTGTTGTCGGAGGGACGGGGTACGCGGGAGCCGCCATCGTCGCCGAGGCCGCGCGTCGCGGCCACACCGTCACGGCCATCAGCCGAACGGCCCCCGGGACGCAGGCGGAGAGCGTCCGATACGTCACCGGCGACCTCACCCGGTCCGTCCCCGACATCGCGGGGGCCGAGGTCGTCGTCGCCGCGCTCTCACCGCGAGGGGACAATGCGGGCAAGCTGCGCGACGCCTACCGTTCGCTCGCCCAGGCGGCGGCCACGAACGGCGCCCGGTTCGTCGGGATCGGGGGATTCAGCTCTCTCCGCCCGGCGCAGGGCGCCCCGCGATTCGTCGAGGGTGACGACCTGCCCCCGGAGTTCGCCGCCGAAGCACGGGAGATGAACGACATCCTCACGGACCTCGCCACGGGCTCCGTCGACGTGGACTGGCTGTTCGTCAGCCCGGCCGCAGAGTTCGGCTCCCACGCGCCCGGGGAAGCGCTCGGACGCTACCGCGTCTCCGGCGAGGTCGCGCTGTTCGACCAGGACGGGAAGTCCGCGATCAGCGGCGCCGACTTCGCCCGCGCCGTCCTCGATGAGATCGAGACGCCCACCCGCCACCGGGCGCAGATCCACTTCGCGTATTGACGTCCCCGGAGCCTCTCGGCACGGATGAGGCGCAGGACGCGCTCACCGGGGCCGTGAACGCCGACACGGCTCGAACCCCAGCCCGTGATCCTCGGGACTGCGGTTCGAGCCGGGCGCGTGGGGTGCCCCCGGCGGGACTCGAACCCGCAACACGCCGATTTTAAGTCGGCCGCCTCTGCCAGTTGGGCCACGGGGGCGTGGCGGGCCCGTGGACGCGGGCCCGGGTGCGGACGACGCCGGCCCCGCCCGATGCACTCGGACGGGGCCGGCGGCCCGCTGGCTGCAGGATCAGCCCTTCGAGGACTCGAGGGCCCGCTGCCGCTCGAAGCGGCCGGGCTCGAGCTCGACGCCGGCGGCGCGGCGGAACGGGTTGAACGGGGTGTCCAGGCCCGCCACCGAGGTGGAGTCGCGGCCGAACAGGGTCTCGGCGACCCAGCCGGAGAGGATGCGGAAGCGGCGGTCCAGGGTGGGCATCGCGTAGGCGTGGTAGCCGCGGTGCGCCAGGAAGGCGGCCGGGCCGGAGATCTTCACGCCGAGCGGGTTGCCGACGCCCTTGAAGAAGCCCAGGCCCGCGACGGCGCCGAGCGACTTGTGCACGTACTCCTGCACCTCGCCCTCGCCGTGGCGGACGGCCATGTAGTTGGCGGCCAGCTGCTTGGCCTGACGGCCGGCGTGCTGGGCGTTCGGGACGCAGAACCCGCCGGGGCCCGCGCCGGTCAGGTCCGGGACGGCGCAGACGTCGCCGCAGCCCCAGGCGCCCTCGAACACGCCGTTCTCCCCGTCCTTGACCTGGAGGGTGGGGGTGACCTCGATGCGGCCACGCTCCTCGACCGGGAAGTCGGTCTGCTTGGCGACGGCGTTGGCGGCCACGCCCGCGGTCCACACGAGGGTGTCGGCCCCGAACTTCTCCTTCTCGGACTTGTCCTTCATGTCCACGAGGGTCATGATCCCGTCCGTGGCGTCGCCCAGCGAGGTGTTGAGCAGGACCTCGATGCCGCGGTCCTTCAGGTGCTCCACCACGCCGACGGCCTGGTCCTCGCCGACCTCGGGCATGATGCGGCCCATCGCCTCGACGAGCACGATGCGGACCTCGGACTGGGACAGGCGCGGGTTACGGGCGACGGCGGTGCGGATGAGGTGCTCCATCTCGCCCACGGTCTCGATGCCGGCGAAGCCGCCGCCGACCACCACGAAGGTCAGGGCGCGACGACGGGCCTCGGCGTCCACCATGAGGGAGGCGGCGTCCAGGCGCTCCAGGATCTGGTTGCGCAGCGTCACGGCCTCCTCCACGGTCTTCAGACCGATGCCGTGCTCGCCCAGGCCCTTGATCGGGAAGACGCGGGTGGTGGCGCCGGCGGTCATGGCGATGTCCTGGTAGGGCAGCTCGAACTCGTGGCCGTCCTCGCCGCGCACGGTGGCGACACGGCGGGCGTGCTCCACCTTCACGACGGTGCCGCGCAGCACCTCGGCGTCCTTGAGATGCGTGGCGAGGTCCACGACGACGTTGCGCCCCACGATGTGGCCGCCGACGACCTCGGGCAGGAACGGCTGGTACGTCATGTACGGCAGCGGGTCCACGACGGTCACGACGCCGCCGCGGTCCTTGACCTTGGTCTGCAGCTCCTTCGCGAGCTGGAAACCGGCGTAGCCGCCGCCGACGATCAGCAGGCGCGGCTTGGGAGACAGTTCAGGAGTGAGAGACATACCGCCAGTCTACGCACGCACCGGCCCCGCCCCTCCATCTTCCGCCGCCGTGATCAGGACCGCAGCGAGAGCACGATCCCGTCCAGGATGTCGTGCTCGCTCGCCCAGGCCTCGGTGACGCCCGCGGTCTCGGCCACCCGCTCCAGGACGGTGCTCCACAGCAGCGCGCCCGCGCCGATCACGTCCACCCGTCCCGGGTGCATGAACCCCCGCTCGGAGCGCTCGGCCCGGGTCGCGGCCACGAGGCCCTCCGCCGCCGCGCGGAACTCCGCGATCGGCAGACGCGCGCCGTGGATGGCCTCGGGCTCGTACGTGCTGAGCCCGAGGGCCTCGGCGGTCACGGTGGTCACCGAGCCGGCCACGCCGACCACGCGCGCCACGCGTTCCAGCGGCAGGCGGGCGGCGGCGTCGTCGAGGAGGCGGCGGGCGTCCGCGCGGGCCGCGGCGACCTCGTCCGACGTCGGGGGGTCGGAGCGCAGATGACGCTCGGTGAACCGCACGCAGCCCATGTCCAGGCTGACCGCGCCCACGACCTCGCCCGCAGGCGTGCCGACGACCAGCTCGGTGGAACCGCCGCCGAGGTCCACGACGAGCACGAGGTCCTCCGGGCCCAGGTCCGCGGTCTCGACGGCGGAGACGGCGCCCGCGAAGGACAGGGCGGCCTCCTCGTCGCCTGAGACGACCTCCGGCTCGACGCCGAGCCGCTCCCGGACGCCGTCGACGAACGCGGCCCGGTTGGAGACGTCCCGGCTGGCGGAGGTGGCCACGAACCGGACCCGGCCGGCGTGGTGGCGCTGGACCAGGCGGGCGTACTCGTCCACCGCCGCGAAGGTGCGCTCCAGCGCGGCGTCGGAGAACGCGCCGGTGGCGTCCACGCCCTCGCCCAGGCGCACCACGCGCATCTCGCGCACGACGTCGGCCAGCGGCGCCGTCGGGTCGGCCACGGCGCCGGTGGTCTCATCCGTCCCGGCCGGCCGGGAGATCAGCAGGCGGATGGAGTTCGTGCCGCAGTCCACGCCGGCCACCGTGACCTCCTTGAGCGCGGCGACGCGTTCGAGGTGCCTCACGTGCCGGGACAGGTCCTTCGTGGGCACCGCCGCGGCCTCGTCCCACGCGCCCTCGCACGCGCAGACCTCGGGCGTCCACCACGGGGCCACCAGGGCGATCGCCTCGTCACCGAGCGGGTTCACCCCCGGCCCGGCCGCGAGCGCGTGGCCCACGAGGGCGTGCAGGCACTTCACGCGCTCGGGCATGCCGCCGGCCGAGACCCCGGCGATCTCCGGGACGGGCCCCGTGCCGGCCTCGGCCCCGACCCGGTCCCGCTCGGCGATGTAGGCCTCGTGCGCCGCGCGGTGCGCGGCCGCGAGCGCGGGATCCTGGGCGAGGCGGTCGTTCATGCGTGCCATCTCCCCGTCCGCCTCCACGCGCGAGACCGCCGCCGTCAGCACGGGGTGCGTCAGGTAGAAGGTCGTGGGGAACGGGATGCCGTTGGAGAACCGCGGCGCGGTGGTGGCCACGAGGGGGTTGCCGCACACGCAGCGGGCACCGATCTCCACGACGTCCCGGACCGGGCGGCCGAGCTGGCGGGACAGGGTGTCCAGGTCCTGCTCGGTGACGGTGCGGTCCTGGGCGGGGCGGGGGCTGACGGTCATGGTGTCCTCGGGGTGCGGGGGGTGGTGCGGGCGGGGGCGGGACGCGGGGCTCACTCGAGCCCGGCGCGGACGGCCGAGTCCCACAGGCCCTCGGCCCACGGCAGGCGGGTGTTGACGACCTCGTCCGCGCGGGCGGCGGGCGTGTCCTCGGCCTCGGTGTCGGTCTCGGTCTCGGTCTCGGAGGGTCGTCCCGTCACGGAGTACAGGGTCTCCCCCGGCATGACCAGCTCGAGGCGCTCGCGCGCCTGCTGGGTCACGTAGGCGGGATCGTCCCACAGCTGGATCCGCCGTTCGTAGTCCTCGCGCTGGGCCTGCATGGTGGCGATCTCCTCGCGCGCGGCCGAGATCTCCAGCTGCTGGTTCAGGAACGCGCGCAGCGTGGGCGCCACCAGGACGGCGGCCACCAGCAGCACGGCGACGACGATGAGCGAGCGGCCCGTGATCTGCCGGGCCGGCACCGGCTCCGGCAGCGGGGCCCGACGGCGGGCGGCCGTGGCGGCGGCGGATGCGGCGCGGCGGGGGGCGGGCCGGGTCCGACGCCCGGCCGGGCGGGCCGGCGCCGTCCGGCGCGGGGGTGCCGACGGGGACGCGGGGGCGGCGGGGGCCGTGTCGGCCCGGTCCGCGTCCGGGTGCCCGTCCAGGTGTCCGTGGTGACCGGCCTGGCGGCGCTCCTGGACGCTGTGCAGGTCGATGACCTCGGCGCCCGTGGCCGCGGGCGTCGGCGTGGTGGCCTCAGGGGTCGGCGTGGGCGCGTCCGCCTTCGGGGAGGCCGTCGTCGGGGCCGCCGGGGCGGCGACGGCGGTCCGGCGCGGGGCGCCCGTCGTCGGGTCGACACGGGGCACGCGGGGGCGGCGCGGACTCATCGCGGACTCCTTCGGACGCGTGGCGGGGACCCTCCCAGCCTACTGCCCGCCCCTGGCAGGCTCCTGGCCGCGCCGGGACGGGCACGGGCCAGCCCGGAAGGATCCGGGCGGGCCCGCGCGTCGTCGTCGGGGACGGTCAGCCGCGGAAGCGCGGGAAGGCGGAGCGGCCCGCGTAGACGGCGGCGTCGGCCAGGTCCTCCTCGATGCGCAGCAGCTGGTTGTACTTGGCCACGCGGTCCGAGCGGGCCGGGGCGCCGGTCTTGATCTGGCCGGCGTTGGTGGCCACCGCGAGGTCCGCGATGAACGTGTCCTCGGTCTCGCCCGAGCGGTGCGAGATCATGCAGTGGAACATGTGGCGCTGGGCCAGGGCGATCGCGTCGAAGGTCTCGGTCAGGGAGCCGATCTGGTTGACCTTCACGAGCAGGGCGTTGCCGGCCTTCTCGTCGATGCCGCGCTGCAGCCGCTCCACGTTGGTGACGAACAGGTCGTCGCCCACCAGCTGGACGCGATCGCCCAGCTGCGCGGTCAGGTGCTGCCAGCCGTCCCAGTCGTCCTCGTCGAGCGGGTCCTCGATGGAGACGATCGGGTAGTTGTCCACCAGCTCGGTGTAGTAGGCGGCCATCTCCTCGGCGGAGCGCTGCTGGCCCTCGAAGGTGTAGGAGCCGTTGTCGAAGAACTCGGAGGAGGCGACGTCCAGCGCCAGCGCGATGTCCTCGCCCAGGCGGTAGCCGGCCTTCGTCACGGCCTCGGCGATGAGGTCCAGGGCGGCGCGGTTGGACTCCAGGGACGGGGCGAACCCGCCCTCGTCGCCCAGGCCGGTGGACAGGCCCTTCTCCTGCAGCACGGTCTTCAGGGCGTGGTAGACCTCGGTGCCCCAGCGCAGGGCCTCGCGGAAGGACGGGGCGCCGATCGGGGCGATCATGAACTCCTGGATGTCCACGTTGGAGTCCGCGTGGGCGCCGCCGTTGAGGATGTTCATCATCGGCACGGGCAGCACGTGGGCGTTCGGGCCGCCCAGGTACTTGTAGAGCATGAGGTCGGAGGCCTGCGCGGCGGCCACGGCGACGGCCATCGACACGCCCAGGATCGCGTTCGCGCCCAGCTTGCCCTTGTTGGGGGTGCCGTCCAGGTCCCGCATCGCGCGGTCCACGGCGCGCTGGTCCGCGGCGAACTCGCCCTCGAGCTCCTCCGCGATGCCCTCGACCGCGGCGACGGCGTCCAGCACACCCTTGCCGCCGTAGCGCTTCTTGTCCCCGTCACGGCGCTCGACCGCCTCGAACTCGCCGGTGGACGCGCCCGAGGGCACGGCCGCGCGGCCCAGGGAGCCGTCGGTGAGCAGGACCTCCACCTCGACGGTGGGGTTGCCGCGCGAGTCGAGGATCTCGCGAGCGTGGATGGCGTCGATCAGGGCCATGGACGGGTCTCCTTCAATCGAAGTCGGAAGTCGTGCCCGCGGCGTGGACACGGCCTCAGCCTAGCGGGGACCTCAGGTTCCAGTCGGCCGCGCGCCGGCGACAAGACCGCCGTTCCCCCCTGCTGCGATGTCGCTGGGGCGCGGTCGGGGCTGCGGCCGGGCCGGAGCGGCGCCGCGTCAGCCGGACGGGCGCAGGGCCGACCAGTCCCCCGCACGCACCCGCGCCACCGTGGTGCGCAGGGCCCGTTCGGGGTCGAGCCCCGCCGCCCGGGCCCGGCGCACCAGCGCGAACAGCTCCGCCCCGAGCGCGGCCTCGTCGGGCCACCCCGCCGCCGGGCGCTCCCCCGCCTCGGCGGCCGGCGCCGGGACGTGCGCGGCGAGCGGGTCCGGCTCCTGCCGGGCCGCGCGGTCGACCACATTCGCGGCGGCGGCCAGCGCCGGCAGCCGGGCCGGGATGTCGCCGACGTCGAGGCCCGGGCCGGTGCCGCCGTCGTCGTGGGCCGGGGCGGCGGGCGAGAGCCCCGCGGCCGCCCGCTCCTGCGCCTTGACCCGCTCCCAGGCCAGCTCGACGGCCTCCGGCGTGACGGCGGCGAGCTCCTCGGCCGGGCGCAGGCCGCCCTCGGGGGTGAGCACGAGCGGGTTGCGCCGGATCATCTTGGCCGTGAGGGCGTCGGCGGCGTCGTCCACGCGGAACCCGGCCGTCTCCGCCGGGGCGCCCGGCGCCCGGGAGACGGCGGCGTGCAGGACCACCTGGAACAGGACGTCCCCGAGCTCGGCGGCCAGGGCGGGGTACGCGCCGTCGGCCCGACGCGCGGGCACGTCGGCCCACGCGGCGGCGTCGCGGGACTCGATCTCCGCCACCGCCTCGTACGCCTCCTCCACGAGGTACTCGGCGAGGTCGGCATGCGTGAGCGCGGCCGTCCAGGGGCAGTGGTCGCGCAGGGCCTCGACCACCGCCACCAGACGGTCCACACTCGCGCTCACGGGCGGATCAGTCGTCCTCGTCCTCGTCGTCCAGCTCCTCGAGGACCGGGCCGACGGCGTCGCCGGAGATGACCTCGCCCCAGCCGGCCACGAGGATCTCGGCGAGGTCCTCGCGCTCGTCCACGGACAGGAAGGCGGCCTCGGCGGCGTTGAGCTGCAGGTCCAGCAGCTCGGAGAGCGAGTAGCCGAAGGTCTCGGCGAGCAGGTAGAGCTCGTCGGTCAGGGACACGTCCGAGACGAGCCGGTTGTCCGTGTTCACGGTGACGCGGAAGCCGAGCTGCACGAGCAGGTCGATGGGATGGCCCGCGATGCCCGCCGCGGCGTCCACCGCGCCGGTCTGCAGGTTCGAGGACGGGCAGACCTCCAGGGCGATCTGCCGGTCCCGCACCCACGCGGCGGTCTCGCCCAGGTCCACGAGGCCGGTCAGCTCGTCCAGCTGCTCGCCGTCCTCGTCCACACCGCCGTACTCCACCGAGATGTCCTCGGCCAGGCGCACGCCGTGGCCCAGACGCAGGGCGCGGCCGTCCACGAGGGCCGAGCGGACGGAGTCCAGGCCGTCGCCCTCGCCCGCGTGCACGGTGACGGGCAGGTGGTGGGCGGCCAGCCACGTGAAGGTGTCGGCGAAGCGGGAGGGCGGGAACCCGGCCTCGGCGCCCGCGATGTCGAAGCCCACGACGCCGGCCGCGCGGTGGCGCACGGCCAGCTCGGCGATCTCCTGGGCCCGGTCGGCGTGCCGCATCGCGGTGACCAGCTGGCCCACGCGGATCGCGTGGCCCGCGGCGGCGTCGGCCTCGACCGCCTCGTCCAGGCCGGCCTGCACGGCCTCGACCGCCTCGTCCAGGCTCAGCCCGCCGGCCAGGTGCTGCTCAGGGGCCCAGCGGATCTCGCCGTAGACGACGCCGTCGGCGACCAGGTCCTCGACGAACTCGCGGGCCACGCGGCGCAGCTGCTCGCGGGTCTGCATCACGGCGGTGGTCAGGGCGAAGACCTGCAGGTACTTCTCGAGGGACTCGCCGTTGGCGTGCTCGGCGATCCACTCGGCCAGGCCCTCGACGGTGTCCGCGGGGACCTCGACGCCGGCCTCGCGGGCCAGGTCGAGGACGGTGCCCACGCGCAGGCCGCCGTCGAGGTGGTCATGGAGGGAGACCTTGGGCAGGACGGCCAGGTCGACCTCGAGCGGGGAGGGGGATGCGGTGTCCGGAAGCTGCGTCGTCGTCACGGGCGTCACTCTACGGCAGGGCGCTCAGCGCAGGGCCTCCTGCTCGGCCAGGGTGAGGCCCTTCACCCCGGCGCCCAGCCGGCGGCGCAGCAGGGCCTTGAGCAGACGGTCCAGCAGCAGGCCCACGAGCGCGGCACCCGTCACGGAGACGGCGATCTGCAGCACCGGGTTCTCCAGCCAGCCCGCGGTCAGGCGCGCGATCATGATCGAGTACGCGGCCCAGCTGGCCGTGGAGAGCAGGTCCAGCGCCACGAACCGCACCGGCGGATAGCGGGTGGCGCCGGCGGTGAAGTTCAGGGCCACGCGGCCGCCGGGGATGAACCGGGCGGTGAACAGCAGCAGCGCGCCGTGACTGTGCAGGTGGTGCCGGGCGACCTCGACCGTGGCCCGCACCCGCCGCAGCCGCATCCACCGGAACCGCTCCACGCCCACGGCACGGCCGATCGCGTACGCGGCCACGTCCCCCAGGAACGCGCCCGCGAAGCCGACCCCCCACAGCGCCCACAGGGAGAACGGATGCCCGTCGCGGACGATCGCACCGAGGGCCACCAGCACCGACTCCGACGGGAAGATCGGCACGATGCCGTCGAGCAGGCACAGCAGCAGCGTCAGCGGCAGGACCCACCACTGCGCGGAGGCGTGGAGGATCGCCCCCTCGAGCCACGCGAGCATCCGGTCAGCCGATCCGGTCCAGGATCACGGAGCGCTCGCGCAGGGTCCGGGCGGCGGCGTCGTCGAGCTCGCCGACGGCCCAGCCGCCGGCGAGCGCGGCCTTCGCCCGCTCGAAGCGCTCCGGCGTGTCCGTGTGCAGGGTCAGCACCTTCTGGCCCCGGGCCACGCGCTCGCCGGGGCGCACGTGCACCTCGACGCCGGCCGCGGCCTGGACGGCCTGGCCCTGCCGCTCCCGCCCGGCGCCGAGGCGCCACGCGGCCAGGCCCACGGCCATCGCGTCCAGCTCGGTGAGGACGCCGTCCGTCTCCGCGACGACGTCCTCGGTGTGGGCCGCCGTCGGGAGGGCCGCGCGCGGGTCGCCGCCCTGGGCCTCGATCATCCGGTTCCACACGTCCATCGCCCGGCCGTTGGCCAGGTGCTCGGCCGGGTCCACGTCCGTGACCCCGGCGCCTGCGAGCATCGCGGCGGCGAGCGCCACGGTGAGCTCCACGACGTCGGCCGGGCCGCCGCCGGCGAGCACCTCCACCGACTCGCGGACCTCGAGGGCGTTGCCGGCCGTCCGGCCCAGGGGCACGGACATGTCCGTGAGCAGCGCCGAGGTGTCCACCCCGGCGTCCCGGCCGAGGTCCACCATGGTCCGGGCCAGCTCGCGGGCGGACGCCTCGTCCTTCATGAACGCGCCCGAGCCGCACTTGACGTCCAGCACGAGGGCGCCGGTGCCCTCGGCGATCTTCTTGGACATGATCGAGGAGGCGATCAGCGGGATGGCCTCCACCGTGCCGGTGACGTCGCGCAGGGCGTACAGGCGCTTGTCCGCCGGGGCCAGGCCCGAGCCGGCCGCGCAGATCACGGCGCCCACCTCGGAGAGCTGGCGCAGCATCGCCTCGTTGCTGAGGTCGGCCCGCCACCCGGGGATCGCCTCGAGCTTGTCCAGGGTGCCGCCGGTGTGGCCGAGGCCGCGGCCGGACAGCTGCGGCACGGCCACCCCGAAGGAGGCCACGAGCGGGGCCAGCGGCAGGGTGATCTTGTCCCCCACGCCGCCGGTGGAGTGCTTGTCCGCGGTGGCCAGGGGGCGGCCGTCCGGGGTGGTGAGCCCGCCGAAGTCCATGCGCTCGCCCGAGGCGATCATCGCGTCCGTCCAGCGGGCGATCTCGGCGCGGTCCATGCCGTTGAGCAGGATCGCCATGGCCAGGGCGGACATCTGCTCGTCCGCCACCACGCCGCGGGTGTACGCGTCCACCACCCAGTCGATCTGCTCGGGTGACAGCGTCCCCCGGTCCCGCTTGGTGCGGATCACCTCGACGGCGTCGAAGGGCTCGGCCTGCGGCTGCGCGGTCATGGGGGTCTCCTCGGGGGACGGCTGCGACGGTCAGCCTCCGACTCTAGCGAGCGGGCCCGGGAGCGCGCCGCAGGTCAGGGACGGTCCGCCCGCTCCAGGTCGGCCGGGCCGAAGGCGTCCGGCAGCACCGCGTCGATCCCCCGCTCCCCCGCCGGGGTGAGCAGCACGAGCCCGGGGGCGCGGAACTCGTACAGCAGCTGGCGGCACCGCCCGCAGGGCATGGTGAGCACGCCCGCGCCGTCCACGCACACGAACGCGGCCAGTCGGCCGCCCCCGCCCATGCGCAGTTCGGCCAGCAGCGCGCACTCGGCGCACAGGGTCAGCCCGTAGGACGCGTTCTCGATGTTGCAGCCCGAGACGAGGCGGCCGTCGTCGGTGAGCGCGGCGGCGCCCACCCGGAACCCCGAGTAGGGCACGTAGGCGTGCTCCGTGGCGGCCAGGGCCGCGGCCCGCAGCCGGTCCCAGTCCACGCGCGGCGCCGTCGTCGTGTGCTGCCCGTCCGCCACGGCTACTCCTTCACGTACGGCACGCCCGAGGCGGCCGGGCCGCGCGAGCGGCCCACGAGGCCGGCCACGGCGAACACCGTGACGAGGTACGGGAGCATCGCCATGAACTGGCTCGGCACCGGGGTGCCGAGGATCGCCAGGACGTACTGCATGTTGGTGGCGAAGCCGAACAGCAGCGCCGCGAAGAACGCGCCGATCGGGTTCCAGCGGCCGAAGATCACGGCCGCGAGCGCGATGAAGCCCTGGCCCGCCGTCATCTCCTTGGTGAAGGACGACGCGGAGACGAGCGTGAAGAACGCCCCGCCCATGCCGGCCACCGCGCCGCCCAGCAGGACGGCGGCGTACCGCGTGCGGTTCACGTCGATGCCCACGGTGTCCGCGGCCTTGGGGTGCTCGCCCACGGCGCGCACGCGCAGGCCCCAGCGGGTGCGGAACAGGGCGAACCACAGCGCGATCACGAGCAGGTACATCGCGTAGCCCAGGATCGTCTGGTCGAACAGGATGGGCCCGAGCACGGGGATGTCCGCCAGGCCCGGGATCCGCAGGTTCGGGAAGTGCGGCGGCGCGTTGAGCTCGGTGTCCCCGTCCGTGAGGACGGTGGAGTACAGGAAGCTCGTCAGGCCGGCCACGAGCACGTTGAGCACGACGCCGACGATCACCTGGTTGACCAGGTACTTGATCGAGAACACGGCGAGCAGCCAGGACACGAGGACGCCGGCCACGATGGCGGCGACCAGGCCCGCCCAGGGCGAGCCGGTGGCGGTGCCGACGACGGCGGCCGTGAACGCGCCCGCCAGCAGCTGACCCTCGATCGCGATGTTCACCACGCCCGAGCGCTCGGCCAGGATGCCGGCCATCGAGCCGAAGATCAGCGGGACGGCCAGCGCGAACGAGCCGGCGATCAGGCCGGTGAGGAACACGGTGGTGTTGTCCGCCGAGCCGATCACCCAGATGAGGAACGCGGCCACGAAGGCGACGGCGAACAGGGCCGCGGCCCAGCCGGGGGTGCGCCCCGAGCGCAGGGTCGCCAGCCAGGCCACCGCGGTCAGCACCGCCATGAGCCCGACGAGCAGCCAGCCCCCCAGCACGGGGTCGGCGGTCAGGTCCGGGAGCACGACGGCGTCGGACGCGTGGGAGAGTCGGAAGGTCGCCGTCGCCTCGGGGGCGCCGAGGGCGAAGACGGCCAGGGCCAGCAGGGTCAGGATCGTCAGGGCGATCGGGGTGGTCCAGTGCCGGACCACGACCCGGGCGGGCTCGGCGGCCTCGGGGCGGACGACGTCGGCGTGGGGCCGGGCGGCGGTCGCGCTCATCGGGCGTCCCCCTTCTGCTCGTGCGGGCGGTGGGTCGGGGCCGTGTCCGTGGGCTGCGTGGTCGGGGCCTGCGGGTCCGCGACGGCGGCGGCCGCGGCCTCCTGGACGCCCGTGGACGGGGCGGCGGCGTGGCCGCCGGCGCCGGTCAGCGCGGCGCCGGCCACGGCGGGCTGGGTCACGGGGTCGGCCGCGCGGCGGGCGCGCGCGGCGCCCGGGGCGGGCAGCCGGAAGATGGCGCGCACCAGCGGCGGGGCCGCGATGAGCAGCACGATCACGGACTGCACCACGAGGACGATGTCGACCGGCACCCCGGTCTCGGTCTGCATGGTCACGCCGCCGGCGCGCAGGGCGCCGAAGAGCAGGCCCGCGAACAGCACGCCCACCGGGTGGGACCGGCCGAGCAGCGCCACCGTGATCGCGTCGAAGCCGAAGGACCCGGCCACGGAGGTGTTCAGCGTGCTCTCCGTGCCGGCCACGTGGGTGGCGCCGGCCAGGCCGGCGAGGCCGCCGGAGATCGCCATGGCGGCCACGTAGGAGCCCTTGACGGAGATGCCGGCCGTGCGGGCGGCGTCCGGGTTGGCGCCCACGGCCCGCAGGCGGAAGCCGAGGGTGGAGCGCTGCATCAGCCACCACGTGAAGAGCACGGCCAGCAGGGCGACGAAGAAGCCCCAGTGCAGCCGGAAGTCGGTCCCCAGCAGCCGCGGGAACATGGCGGAGCGGTCCAGCGGCGCGGACACCGGGTTCGTGGTGGCGGGCGCCCGCAGGACGGGGGTGTTCAACAGGTAGGCGAGCAGGTTCACCGCCACGTAGTTGAGCATGATCGTGAGGATCACCTCGTGCGCGCCCGTCCAGGCCTTGAGCACGCCGACGACGGAGCCCCACAGCACGCCGCCGAGCACGCCCATCACGACGACGAGCAGCAGGTGCACGCCGGCCGGCAGGTGCAGGTGCACGCCGAACCACGTGGCGAACATGGCGCCGAAGATGAACTGGCCCTGGCCGCCGATGTTGAACAGGCCCGCCCGGAAGGCGATGGCGATGCCCAGCGAGATGATGATCAGCGGGGTCGCCACGGTGAGGGTCTCGGTGAGCGGGTAGAGCATGCCCGTCGCGTCCGAGGCCCGGTAGTTGAAGACGGCGCCGCGGAACAGGGCCGCGAAGGCTCCGGCGAACGCGGCCCAGGCGGCGGAGAGCAGGTCGCCCGGGCGGGCGAAGAAGTAGCCGGCGGCGTCGCGGACGTCCTCGTCCACGGCGATGATCAGCAGGCCGGAGATCAGCAGGGACAGCAGGATCGCCAGGGCGGTGACCGTGCCGTTGCCCGAGAGGATCCGGCGCAGGGCGGAGTCGGCGGGGGCGGGCCGGACGCGGGGGTCGGACGCGGGGGCCGGGCGCTGCGGGGCGGCGGTGCTCACGGGCGCTCTCCTTCCGTGGTGGGGTGGGCGGCGGGCGCCTCACCGGCGGTGCCGGGCGTGCCCGCGGCGACGTCTGCGCCGGAGGCGAGGGCCGCGTCGTCGGGGGTCTGGCCGGCCATCATGAGGCCGAGCGTCTCGCGCGAGGTGTCCCCCGGCACGATGCCGACGATCCGCCCGTGGTACATCACGGCGATCCGGTCCGCCAGCTCGAGGACCTCGTCCAGCTCGGTGGAGACGATCAGCACGGGGGTGCCGGCGTCGCGCTCGGCGATGATCCGGTCGTGCAGGAACTCGATCGAGCCGACGTCCACGCCGCGCGTGGGCTGCGAGGCGATGAACAGGCGCAGCCCGTCCACGAGTTCGCGGGCCATGACGACCTTCTGCTGGTTGCCTCCCGAGAGGGAGGAGACCGGCAGGTCCACGCCCTGGGTGCGGACGTCGAACTCGGCCACGCGGCGCTCGGCGAGCGCCCGCACCGCGGCGGGGCGCATCTGCACGGCGTTGCCGGCCGGGGCGACGTCGTACCGGTTGAGCACCATGTTCTCCGCCACGGAGAACGGGCCGACGAGCCCGTCCGTGGAGCGGTCCTCGGGCACGAAGCCGACGCCGGCGCGGATGATCTGGCGGGTGGACCGGCCGATCAGCTCCCGGCCGTCCAGGGTGACGGAGCCGGTGGCCTTGACCAGGCCCATGATCGCCTCGGTCAGCTCGGTCTGCCCGTTGCCCTGCACACCGGCCACGGCGAGCACCTCGCCCTGGCGGACGGCGAAGGACACGGCGTCCAGCAGCACCTGGCCCGTGGGCGAGACGACGGAGAGGTCCTCGACGCGGAACGTCTCCTCCCCCAGGGTCGGGGCCGTCTTGCGCCGCTCGAGGACGACGCTCCGGCCCACCATGAGGGCGGCCAGCTCGGCGGCCTCGGCGGAGGGGTCCGCCGTGCCGACCACGCGGCCGCGGCGCAGCACGGTGATGTCGTCCGAGACGGCCTTGACCTCGCGCAGCTTGTGGGAGATGAACACGATCGCCGTGCCGTCCTCCCGCAGCTGCCGGATGATGCCGAGCAGCTCGTCGGTCTCCTGGGGGGTGAGCACGGCGGTCGGCTCGTCCAGGATGAGGATGCGCGCGTCGCGGACGAGGGCCTTGATGATCTCGACGCGCTGCTGCACGCCCACGGGCAGGTCCTCGACGACGGCGTCCGGGTCCACGTCGAAGCCGTACTGGGCGGAGATCTCCCGGATCCGCCGGCGGGTGGCCTCGAGGTCGAGCACGCCCAGGGCGCGGGTGTGCTCGTCGCCGAGGGCCACGTTCTCGGCCACCGTGAAGACGGGCACGAGCATGAAGTGCTGGTGCACCATGCCGATGCCCGCGCGCATGGCCTCACCGGGACCGGAGAACCGGACGGGCTCGCCGTCGAGGAGGATCTCCCCCTCGGTGGGCTCGTAGAGCCCGAAGAGGACGTTCATCAGGGTGGACTTGCCGGCGCCGTTCTCGCCGAGGAGGGTGTGCACCCGCCCCGACTCCACGGTCAGGTTCACGTCCTCGTTCGCGGCGAACGAGCCGAAGCGCTTGGAGATCCCGCGCAGTTCGAGCCTCATCGAGGGCCTTCCGTCTGGTCGATGCTCGTGGTGCCGCGCTCGGCGGCGGGGGCGGGCCGGGCGCCCGCGCGCCGCGGGGCCGGTCCGGAGGGGTCCGGGCCGGCCCTGCGGCGGTGGCGAGGCGGGTCAGGCCTCCGGGGAGTACTCCGAACCGACCTTCAGCTCGCCCGAGATGATCTTCGCCTCGAGGTCCTTGAGCTCGTCCTTGAGCTCCTGCGGCACCGTGTCCTCGAAGTCGTGGAACGGGGCCAGCTCGACGCCCTTGTTCTCCAGCGTGCCCACGTAGGGCTCGGCCGAGAACTCGTCCTTCAGGTCCGCGGCGATCACGTCGGTGACGGACTGGCCCATGTTCTTCTTCACCGAGGTGAGGATCAGGTTGCCGTCCTTGGTGGACTCGTAGCCGTCCGAGTCCGGCCAGATGACCTTGACGTCCTTGCCGCCCTGGTTCGCCTCGCGGACGGCGTCCAGGGTGCCCAGGCCCACGGGGCCCGCCACCGGCATCACGATGTCGGCGCCCTCGTTGATGAAGTTGGCGGTGTTCGTCTTGCCGTTGGCCACGTTCTCGAAGTCGCCCGTAAACGAGCCGGTCTTCGCGTCCTTGTCCCAGCCCAGGACCTTGACGTCCTTGTCCTTGACCTCGTTGTAGTGCTCCACGCCGCGGGCGAAGCCGTCCATGAAGATGGTGACGGTGGGGATCTCGGCCCCTCCGTAGGTGGCCACGGCGCCGGTCTCGGTGGTGCCCGCCGCCAGGTACCCGGCCAGGAACGCCGCCTGCGCCGTGTCGTAGGTGAGCTTCTGGAAGTTGTCGGTGAAGTCGCCGTCGGTGACGTCCACGCCGAAGAAGTGGGTGTCCGAGTGCTGGGCGGCGATCGGCTTCATGGCGTCGCCGAGGAGGAAGCCCACGCCGATGACGGCGTCGCAGTCGCCGTTGACCATGGCGGTCACGTTCGGGGTGTACTCGCTGGGCTCGTTCGACTCGGCCTCGCTGGTGGTGATGCCGTAGGCCTCCTCGGCGGCCTTGAGGCCCTCGTAGGAGGACTGGTTGAAGGAGCGGTCGTCGAAGCCGCCCTCGTCCGAGACGATGCAGGCCTTGTAGTCCTTGTTGTCCGAGCCGACGCCGTCCACGGTGGCGATGGCCTCGCTCTCGGCGGCGCCGGAGTCCGAGGCCTCGGACTGCTCCGGCGGGGCGCCGCACGCGGTCAGCAGCAGGCCGGAGACGCCGAGCGCGGCGGCGGGGAGCAGGAGACGACGGCGGCGCGCGGCCGACGGGGTGGCGATGCCCATGGGGTCCTCATTTCGGAAGGCACGGTGCGAGGTCCGCGGCCGGTGGCCGCGGAAAGACGGGGCCCGTGCGGGCGGCCCCGTCCGGATGAGCGCGAGTCTACCGAACGGTTGGCCCATCCCCTCCGGCGGGTGCGGGCGGCGGGGTCAGTGGTGGTCCTCGCCCGTGAGCACCTGCAGCGCGGCGGCGGTGAAGACCCGCATGCCCACGCCGATGGCCCGCTCGTCCGGCGCGTAGTCCCCGCGGTGCAGATCGTAGATGGGGCCACCCGGGGACCGGGTGCCGAGGCGCAGCATGGAGCCGGGCACCTTCTGGGTCATCCAGGCGAAGTCCTCGCCGCCCATCGACTGCGGGGTCAGGACGATCGCCCGCGAGCCGAGCTCCCGCCGCGCCGCGGTCTCGATCAGCGCCGTCTCGCCCTCGGTGTTGTGCACCGGCGGGACGCCGCGCACGTGCTCGAGCTGCACGTGCACGCCGTACGGCGCAGCCACCTGTCGGACCACCTCGTCGAGCAGCGCGCCGGCCTCCTCCCACACGTCCGCGTCGAGGCAGCGCATGGTCCCGGCCAGGTAGCCGGTGTTGTCGATCGCGTTCGGCGCGCTGCCGGCGGCGATCTGCCCCCACACCACCGAGACGGCCGAGCGCACGTCGATCCGCCGGGAGAGCACGGCGGGCACGTTCACGGCGATCTGGGACAGGGCGAAGACCATGTCCTCGGTGAGGTGGGGCCGCGAGGTGTGCCCCCCGCGTCCGGTGAGGGTGATCCGGATCGTGTCCGCCGCCGAGGTGATGGCGCCGATGCGGGTGCCGATCGAGCCGACGTCGACCTGGGGGTCGCAGTGCGCCGCCAGGATGCGGGGCACGTCGTCGAGGATCCCCTGCCGCAGCACGGCCAGGGAGCCGCCGGGCAGCCGCTCCTCCGCGGGCTGGAAGATGACGCGGACCGTGCCGTGGACCCGCTCGCCGACCGCGCGCAGGTCGGCGTCGGCGGTGGCCCCGCGGAGGATGCGGCCGAGGGCGACGGCCACACCCGCCATGACGGCGGTGTGCATGTCGTGGCCGCACGCGTGCGCGACGCCGTCATTGACGGACACGTAGGGCAGGCCGGTCTCCTCCTCGACCGGCAGCGCGTCGATGTCCGCGCGCAGGGCCAGCACCACCGGCCCCTCCCCGACGTCCACGTAGGCGCCCGTGGACTCCATCCGCACGGGCGAGAGCCCGTAGCCGGAGAGCAGTTCCACGATGCGGTCGGTGGTGCGGTACTCCTCATAGGAGAGCTCGGGATGCCGGTGCAGGTCCCGGCGGAAGGACACGATCTCGTCCTCGAGCTCGGCCACCACGGGGCCCACCGAGGGGACGGAGGTCGGACGGGGCCCGGTCAGCACGGAGTCGGAGGTGGTCATGGCCCAGCACCCTACTCCGGGGGTGCCGGTCGGTGCGGGCCGGACCCGGCCCAGGGCGCGGTCAGAGGACCTCGTCCACGCCCTCCGCCTTGAGCGCCTCGACGGCCTTCTTGACCTCCTGGGCGTGCTCCGTGGTGGTGACCAGCAGCGCGTCCTCGGTGTCCACGACGACGACGTCCTCGATGCCGATCAGCGCGATGACGCGCTTCGTGTCCGTCACCACGACGCCGGACGCGTCGTCCGAGTACACGCGCGGAGTGTCGCCGATCACCGTGATGCCGGAGGCGTCCCTGACCGGGTTCAGGCGGGCGATCGCCGCGAAGTCCCCCACGTCGTCCCACGTGAAGGAGCCGGGGATCACGGCCACGTCGCCGACGGCGGCGGCGGGCTCGGCCACGGCGTAGTCGATGGCGGTCTTCGTCAGCTCGGGCCACACCCGGGCCATGACCTCGTCCCGCTCCGGCGTCTCCCACGCGCGGGCGATCTCCATCAGGCCGGCGTGCAGCGCGGGCTCGTTCTCCTCGAGGTGGGCCAGCATGAGGCCCACGGGCGCCACGAACATGCCCGCGTTCCAGAGGTAGCGGCCGGACTTCACGTACTGCTGGGCGACCTTCAGGTCCGGCTTCTCCACGAACGCGGCGACGTCGTGCGCGTCCGGGGCGCCGGCCACGCGGAGACGGCGGCCCCGGCGGATGTAGCCGAAGCCCGTGGCCGCGTGCGTGGGCTCGATGCCGATGGTCACGATCCGGCCCGTGGCCGCCGTCTCGACGGCCTGCCGCACCGCGTCCTGGAAGACCTCCACCGGGGAGATCACCTGATCCGCCGCGAACGAGCCCATGATCGTGTCCGGGTCGCGCAGGGAGAGGATCGCCGCGGCCAGGCCGATGGCGGCCGCGGAGTCCTTGGGCGAGGGCTCGAGCACCAGATCCGTCTCCGCCAGGGCCGGCAGCTGCGTGCACACCGCCTCCCGGTGGGCCTCCCCGGTCACCACGAGCATGCCCGCGGCCAGGGGCGCCAGACGGTCCCACGTGGCACGGATCAGGGTCTGGCCCGAGCCGGTGAGGTCGTGGAGGAACTTCGGCGCGGCGGCCCGCGAGAGGGGCCACAGGCGGGTGCCCACGCCCCCGGCGGGGATCACGGCGTGGAAGCGGGACAGGGCCGTGCCCGGCGCGGCCTCGCGCGGGGCATCGGTCAGGTTCGGATCGGTGCTCACCGGGCCAGACTACGGAACCGTCCGGACGGGGGACCACTCGACGCGTCCCAGGCGGGGCACAGCCCAGACCGAACAGGACGGCGGCGGGGCGCCGCACGCGTCACAGTGGTCGCCCGGGTCCCGGTCGGGCACGGAGGCGCGGGAAGGGTCTACCCTAGGTGGAGGAATCCACTCGCACACGCCCCTGCCCGTCGTCGTCCCACGGCGGAGGACCGGGATCGTGCATTCCCCCTGGAGGTATCAACCGTGTCTAGCGCCACTGCGCAGGCCCCGGCCAAGAACGGCCGCGGAACCCTGTACCGGGGCCACGGCGGCATGTGGTCCTGGGTGGGCCACCGCGTCACCGGCGTCGTCATCTTCTTCTACCTGCTCGTCCACGTGCTGGACACGGCCCTGGTCCGGGTCTCCCCCGAGGCCTACAACGCCGTGATCGGCTCGTACAAGACGTGGTACTTCGCGCTCGGCGAGGCCGGCCTCGTCGCGGCGATCATCTTCCACGCCCTGAACGGCCTGCGCATCATCCTGGTCGACTTCTGGAAGGGCGGCACCCAGCACCACAAGACCCTGCTGTGGATCGTGCTGGGGCTGTGGGTCGTCCTGACCCTGGGCTTCGCCATCCGTCACTTCAGCCTCGCACTCGGAGGTCACTGAGCCATGAGCACCACCGCTGAGACCACCATCGCGGCGCCCCGCAGCCGCCGTCTGGACCCCAAGTACACGCGCGACGGCGGCGGCCGCGGCAACTTCGAGATGCTCGCCTGGCTGTTCATGCGCATCTCGGGCGTCTTCCTCGTCGTGCTGATCGCCGTGCACCTGACCACCAACCTGCTGGTGGGCGACGGCATCCACGCCATCGACTTCGGCTTCGTGGCCGGCAAGTGGGCGCACCCGCTGTGGCAGTTCTGGGACCTGGCCCTCCTGTGGCTGGCCATGCTGCACGGCGCCAACGGCGTGCGCACGATCATCAACGACTACACCCGTCGCGGCAGCGCCCGCTTCTGGCTGACGATGATCCTGTACATCGCCACGGCCGTGATCATCATCCTCGGCACCCTGGTGATCTTCACCTTCGATCCCTGCATGGTGGACGCCTCCGGCGCCCTGCTCGAGGGCTCCCCGGCCTTCTGCGGCTGACCTCGGAAACGCTCACCCTGCGGTGCGGCCGGCCCGAGCGGCCGCCGCGTCACAGACACCCAGAAAGAGAGACCTGAATGCAGGTGCACAAGTACGACGTGGTGATCGTCGGCGCCGGCGGCGCGGGCATGCGCGCGGCCATCGAGGCCGGTCAGCGCGCGCACACCGCCGTCCTCACCAAGATCTACCCCACGCGTTCCCACACCGGCGCGGCCCAGGGCGGCATGTGCGCGGCCCTCGCCAACGTCGAGGAGGACAACTGGGAGTGGCACACGTTCGACACCGTCAAGGGCGGCGACTACCTGGTGGACCAGGACGCCGCGGAGGTCATGGCTAAGGAGGCCATCGACGCGGTGCTGGACCTCGAGAAGATGGGCCTGCCCTTCAACCGCACCCCCGAGGGCAAGATCGACCAGCGCCGCTTCGGCGGCCACACCCGTGACCACGGCAAGGCGCCCGTGCGCCGCGCCTGCTACGCCGCGGACCGCACCGGCCACATGATCCTCCAGACGCTGTACCAGAACTGCGTCAAGCACAACGTGGAGTTCTTCAACGAGTTCTACGTGCTCGACCTGCTGCTGGTGGAGGAGGACGCCGTGCGCGAGGACGGCACCGCCTACAAGCAGAAGCGCACCGCCGGCGTCGTCTCCTACGAGCTGGCCACCGGCGAGATCCACGTCTTCCAGGCCAAGTCGGTCATCTTCGCCACCGGCGGCGCCGGCAAGGTGTACAAGACCACTTCGAACGCCCACACCCTCACCGGCGACGGCATGGCCATCGCCTACCGCGCGGGCCTGCCGCTCGAGGACATGGAGTTCGTGCAGTTCCACCCGACCGGCCTGGCCGGCCTGGGCATCCTGCTCTCCGAGGCCGCACGCGGCGAGGGCGGCATCCTCCGCAACGCGGACGGCGAGCGCTTCATGGAGCGCTACGCCCCCACCATCAAGGACCTCGCCCCGCGCGACATCGTGGCCCGGTCCATGGCCGAGGAGGTCCGTCAGGGCCGCGGCGCCGGCCCCAACAAGGACTACGTGCTGCTCGACCTGACGCACCTGGAGCCCTCGCACATCGACGAGAAGCTTCCGGACATCACCGAGTTCGCCCGCACGTACCTGGGCGTCGAGCCCTACACGGAGCCGGTGCCGGTGTTCCCCACCTGCCACTACTTCATGGGCGGCATCCCCACGAACATCCAGGCCGAGGTCCTCCAGGACAACGACACCGTCGTGCCGGGCCTGTACGCCGCCGGCGAGGTGGCCTGCGTGTCCGTGCACGGGTCCAACCGCCTGGGCACCAACTCGCTGCTGGACATCAACGTGTTCGGCCGCCGCGCCGGCATCTACGCCGCCGAGTACGCCGCGCAGGCGGACTGGGTGGAGCTGCCCGAGGGCGGCGAGCTGCCGACCGTGGAGCACATCGAGAACCTGCGCTCCGCCACCGGGTCCGAGCGCGTCGCGGACATCCGCGCCGAGCTCCAGGAGTCCATGGACGCGGACATGCAGGTCTTCCGCGACGAGGACTCGATCCGCCGCGCACTGGCCAAGATCGAGGAGCTGCGCGGCCGCTACGAGAACGTGTCCGTCCAGGACAAGGGCCACCGCTTCAACCTCGACCTGCTCGAGGGCATGGAGCTGGGCTACCTCCTGGACATCGCCGAGGCCATGACCCTCGCGGCCCTGGGCCGCAAGGAGTCCCGCGGCGGGCACTACCGCGAGGACTACCCCGACCGCGACGACGAGAACTTCATGGCGCACACCATGATCTACCGTGACGAGACCGCGGAGATGGAGGGCGTCAAGGGCATCCGCTTCGAGACCAAGCCCGTCGTCGTGACCCGTTACCAGCCGATGGAGCGTAAGTACTGATGAGCCACTCAGCAACCGAGACCGAGGCCCCCGTGGCCCAGGCGCAGACCCAGTCCGCCGGTGGCGGCGCAGGCGAGGTCGAGAGCTTCGACATCGTGCTCAAGGTCCGCCGCTACCTCCCGGAGTCCTCCGAGGAGTCCTACTGGGACGAGTGGCGCCTGACCATGTACGGCACCGACCGCGTGCTGGACGCCCTGCACAAGGTCAAGTGGGACCACGACGGCACCCTGTCGTTCCGCCGCTCCTGCGCCCACGGCGTGTGCGGCTCCGACGCCATGCGCATCAACGGCCGCAACCGCCTGGCCTGCAAGACGCTCCTGAAGGACCTCGACCTGTCCAAGCCCATCCTGGTGGAGCCCATCAAGGGCCTGCCGGTGGAGAAGGACCTGATCGTGGACATGGACCCGTTCTTCCAGTCCTACCGCGAGATCATGCCGTTCCTGGTCGCCGAGGGCCACGCGCCCACCAAGGAGCGCTACCAGTCCCAGGCCGACCGGGCGATCTACGACGACACCACGAAGTGCATCCTGTGCGCCGCGTGCACCTCGTCCTGCCCGGTGTTCTGGACGGACGGCCAGTACTTCGGCCCGGCCGCCATCGTCAACGCGCACCGGTTCATCTTCGACTCGCGTGACGAGGCCGGCGACATGCGCCTGGAGATCCTGAACGACAAGGAGGGCGTGTGGCGTTGCCGCACGACCTTCAACTGCACCGACGCGTGCCCCCGCGGCATCCAGGTGACCAAGGCGATCTCCGAGGTGAAGCGGGCCATCCTGGCCCGCCAGTTCTGATCCCCCGCACCACGACGGCGGCCCGTCTCCTCGCTCGAGGAGGCGGGCCGCCGTCGTCGTGGGTGGTGCCCCTCCCGCCGAGGCCCGCAGACGCGCCGTCACCGGCCCGGTGTCGCGGCGTGTCTGCGGGCCTCGGCGTGGGGACGGGACCGGAGGCGGAGGCGGAGGCGGTCCGAGCTCAGCCGTCGAAGCCGTCGCGCGTCTCCCGCCGGTGCGCCACACGCAGCCACATCGCGCTGGACACGAGCATCCCGACGACGGCCCCCAGCACGACCGGGCCCCCTCCCCCGGCCTGCACCATCCGCCCGCCGTCGACCATCCAGAAGGCCGCCGTGAGCATCCCCAGCACCACCAGCACGCTGCCCACGGGGCGCACGGCCCGGATCCGGCGGGTGATGCCGGCCAGGAGCACCACGGCCAGCAGGACCACCGCCGCGGCGGCCACCGGCCACGCCCCCGCCGGGGTGACGAACGCGGCGACGTCGGCGTCGGTGACCTCGCTCGCGCCCCAGGAGCGCGCCTCCAGCACGGCGCGGGCGTAGCCGGGCGTCGACTGCAGGGCGAGCACGCCCGCCACGCCAGCCGCGCTCAGTGCCCCCGTGACCGCCGTGACGGTCTGGAACAGGCGCAGGGGACGCAGGGCCGCGCGATCGGGGGCGGGGTCGCGGTCCGTGGCGGCGTGGGGATCGTCGTCGAGGGGGTGCATGCCCCCATCATGCCCGGCGGCGCAGGAAGGTCGTCGCGAGGCCGGGGTTGAAGGCGCACACGAGCCAGGCCGCGTTCACGAGCGCGAACAGCCCGCCCAGGACCAGGGGCAGCACGACGTCCCCGGCGGGGAAGACGAACAGGCGGATGGTCCCCAGCAGAGTCACGAAGATGGCGATCGAGGCGAACAGGGCGCCCATGATGCGCGCCGCGTTGCTGCGCCGGGTCAGGCCGACGAGGACGATCGCGTAGACCGCCAGGCCCAGCAGGGTCGCGAACCAGACGCTGCCGGTGAGGGCGCCCTCGATCGCCTCGGCGGTCATCGCGGGCGACTGCGCACTGCCCTCGGGCAGCGAGTCCGCGATGTCCTGGGCCGCGCCCGGGAGGAGGTTGCGCAGGGTCGACGCGGCGTAGAGGACCGCGGACGCGACCGTCAGCCCGAGCAGCGCCCGGAACACGCCGGGGGTGCGGGCATCGGGGCGGATCAGCGGGCGGGCGTCCGGGCCGGAGTGCCCGGCGATGCGCCGCCGCGCCTCATCCGGGCCCACCACGGGCCGCCCGCCGCCGTCCAGGTCGTCGGGGTGGGGGGACACGGGATGCGGGGGTCGATGATCGGAGGCCATGTCGCCATGGTCTCCGCTGGCCGACGCCGGGGCGAGGGCTGGCGACCCAGGACTCGCCGCCGGCGAACGGCGTCGGGGTCAGGCGCGGCGGCCCTGACGGGTGTAGGCCGCGACCTGCGGGTTGAAGGCCTTGACCAGCCACAGGATGTTCACGATCACCAGCGCCAGGCTGAGCACGGAGGCCAGCACGCCGCCGATGCCGGGGTAGGTCACGAAGGAGAAGATGCCGCCGACGGCGCTGAGGGTGCCCAGGATCCCGACGACGATGCCGAGGATGCGGGCCCAGTTCTTGGCCCCGCGGAGGTTGAAGTACACCAGGGCGTACAGGGCCACGCCGATGAGCAGGACGATGATCGTGCCCACCGTCACGGAGGCGCCCACGACAGGCGCGATCTCCTCCACCTGCTCGGGGGTGAGGCCGCTCTGGCGAAGGGAGTCCCGCATGCGTTCGATGCTCTCCTCGCCGCCGAACAGGGCCGGCAGGGAGGACAGCACGTACAGCGCGAGCGACGTGAGCGTCAGCGTCAGGAGCGCGGGGAACGCGGCCGGCTCCGGGACGATGCCGTACGGGCTGCCCGGCTGGGCGCCGTAGCCCGGGGCCGCGTAGGGCTGCGTGCCGTAGCGGGAGCCCACGGCGGGCTGCTCCGGGTTCGGGTCCGGGTTCGGTCGATCGGTGGTCATGGTGAGCTCCTCGGTGTCGTGGGTGACGGTGGTGGCGGTGACGGGCGCGGTGGCAGGATCACTCGTGCCGCAGTGCCTCGATGGGATCCTTCCGGGCCGCACGCAGGGCGGGCAAGGTGCCGGCGATGAACGCGATGGCCACGATCAGCAGCAGGATCAGCAGCAGGGCGAGGGGGTTGACCGCGAACAGGACCAGGCCGGTGACGCCGCTGAGGGGGCCGGTGGTCAACACCTGGTTCGCGATGAGTCCGACGGCGACGCCCAGGCCGATGCCGACCAGCGAGCCGAGCAGGCCGATCACGACGGCCTCCATGGTGAACAGGCCGAAGATCTTCCCGCCGGTCATGCCGAGAGCCTTCATGAGGCCGATCTCCCGGGTGCGCTCCTGCACCGCCATGAGCAAGGTGTTGATGATGCCGAAGCTGGCGGCGAGCAGCGCGATGAGCGCGAAGCCGGTCAGCACCCACGTGACGGCGTCGATGATGCCGCGGATCACGCCGAGCTGCTCCTCGAGGGTCTGCGCCAGCAGGCCCTGGTCGGCCAGCGCCTGCTTCACGGCGTCCTCGTTCGCCTCCGGGTCCGCCACGATCGCCGTGGCCTGGAAGTAGGTGTCCCGCTGGGACTCCGGCAGGCCCTCCGTCGTGATGTCGTAGATCTCCTGCTCGAGCGACTCCGACGGCGTCGGGGCGGTGCCCGCACCGGACGCGGCCGCCTTCGTCACACCGACCACGGTGGCCGTCACGGACTTGTGCTCCTGCAGCGGGGTCGCCGCCACGACGGTCAGCTCCGTGCCGACCAGGTCCTCGGCGTCGCCGGCGCCCAGGTCCTCCACCCACGACTCGGGCATGACGATCTCCGCGGCGCCGGCCTCGGGGGCACGGCCGGCCGAGAAGGTGAGCATGTCGATCTCACCGGAGCTGCCCATGAAGCCGGTCTGCCACTTGCGGTCGTCCGGGCCCTGGATGTACTCCGGCTCGGCCACCCGATAGGTCTTCACCTCGGTGACGTGCTCGGTGTCCTCGATCGCGGCGAGGTCCTCCTGGGTGAGCAGTGGCATGCCGAACATCTCGCCGCCGGCGGCGTCCTGCTCCGCGTACTCCTGGGGCGAGCCGCTCGCCGCGCCGGCCGAGGACATGTCCTGCTGCTTCATCACGGTCAGCTCACCGGGCTTGCCGAAGCCCTCGACCACGTTGTCCACGTACTTGTTGATGCCCGCGCCGAGCCCCGTGGTGAGGGTCAGCGTGAATGCGCCGATCACGATCGCGACGACGGTGAGGAAGGTGCGCAGCTTGGAGCGCATCGTGTTGGCGAGCGCCGTGCCCGCGACGTCGGTGGCCTTCATGCCCGCGCTCCGTCCCGCTCGGTGCCGACGCGCTCGTCGGCGATGACCACGCCGTCCTGCAGCTCGACGCGACGGTCACACTTCGCGGCCAGGTCGTCGTCGTGCGTGACCACCACGAGGGTGATGCCCTCGTCGCGGTGCAGGCCGAAGAGGATGTCCTCCACGGCCGCCGAGGTGGCGGAGTCCAGGTTGCCCGTGGGCTCGTCCGCGAACAGCACCGTCGGGTTGTTCACGAGCGCACGGGCGATGCACACGCGCTGCTTCTGGCCGCCGGAGAGGTCCGTGGCCTTGTTCTTCGCCTTGTCCGCGAGCTCGAGCCGCTCGAGCACCGCCATGCCGCGGCGGGCGCGCTCGGCCCGGCCCACGCCGGCGATCTTCAGCGGCAGCACGGTGTTCTCCAGGACCGTCTGGTTCGGGTTCAGGAAGAACTGCTGGAACACGAAGCCGAACCGCTCGTTGCGCAGCTGGGAGATCTCCGCGGCCTTGAGCTGGGAGACGGGACGGCCGTCCATCGCGACGACGCCGGCGGAGGGCTGGTCCAGCAGCGCCAGCAGGTGCATCAGGGTGGACTTGCCGGAGCCGGACTTGCCGACGACGGCCAGGGACTCGCCGCGCTGGATCTGCAGGGTGATGCCCTTCAGCGCGTCGAAGCGGGACGCCCCGCGACCGTAGACCTTGACGAGGTTCTCCGTCTCCAGGACGGGTTCGGCGCCGGGCGGGACCTCGGCGACGGCGGGGATGGGGACAGCGGTGGACATGGCTCCGGCACTCCTCTGTCGGTGGGGCTCGCCCCCGCTGCGGCAGGAGCGGAGGCAGTGCCTCCATCCTGACAGCCGCGCACGCGCCGCCGCCTCCACCTCGAGTCGGAGAACACGACGGCCCGCGTCCCCCGCAGGTCGGGGGCGCGGGCCGTCGTCGGGAGGCCGCGGGGCCGGTGCGGCCCGGCTCAGCGCAGCGGCGGCAGGAAGCCGACCTTGGCGTAGACGTCCTCGAGCACGGGGGTGGCCACGGCGCGGGCCTTCTCGGCGCCGGCGGCGAGGATGCGGTCGAGCTCGGCGGGGTCGTCCAGCAGCGCGAGGGCGCGCTCGCGCACGGGGGCCAGGCGCTCGACGACGGCGTCCGCCACCGCGACCTTGAGGTGCCCGTACATCTTGCCGACGAACTCCTCCTCGAGCTGCGGGATCGGCGTGCCGGACACCGCGGAGAGGATGGTCAGCAGGTTGGAGACGCCGGGCTTGGCCTCGCGGTCGAAGCGCACCTCGGTGCCGTCGTCGGTGACCGCGGACTTGATCTTCTTGGCGGTCTTCTTCGGCTCCTCGAGGATGTTGATGAGCCCGTTCGGGGACGCCGCGGACTTGGACATCTTCGACGTGGGGTCCTGCAGGTCGTAGATGCGCGCGCCGGTCTCCGGGTAGAAGCCGGTGGGCACCACGAACGTCTCGCCGTAGCGGTGGTTGAAGCGCTGGGCGAGGTCGCGGGTGAGCTCCACGTGCTGGCGCTGGTCGTCGCCCACGGGCACGCCATGCGGCTGGTAGAGCAGGATGTCCGCGGCCATGAGCATGGGGTACGCGAGCAGGCCGACCCCGGCCGCGTCCGCGCCCTGCTTGGCGGACTTGTCCTTGAACTGGGTCATGCGCATGGCCTCGCCCATGCCGGTCATGCAGGTCAGCACCCACGCCAACTGCGCGTGCTCGGGCACCTGGGACTGGACGAACAGCGTGGAGCGCTCGGGGTCGATGCCGCCGGCGATGAACTGCGCGGCGGCCACCCGCGTGCGCTCCGCGAGCGCGGCCGGGTCCTGCGGCACGGTGATGGCGTGCAGGTCGGGGATGAAGAAGAACGCCTCGAAGTCGGCCTGGGTGCGCTCCCAGTTCACGAGGGCGCCGAGGTAGTTGCCCAGGTGGAGGGAGTCCGCCGAGGGCTGCATGCCGGAGAGCACGCGGTGCCGGGCGGACGCGCCGGCCAGGTGGGCGGTGGCGGCGGCGTCCTGGGCCAGGACGTCCTGCACGGAGTTCTTCTTCATGGTCATCTCAGCCTCGGGTCTCTCCTGCACGGTCAGAACTGGTAGTCGACCACGAGCGGGGCGTGGTCGGAGAAGCGGGTGCCCCAGCTGGGGGCGCGGTCCACGACGGCGGTCGTCGCCCGCTCGGCCAGGCCCGCGGTCGCCATGTGGTAGTCGATGCGCCACCCGGCGTCGTTGTCGAAGGCCTTGCCGCGCATGGACCACCACGTGTACGGGCCCGGCACCGGCCCGGCGAGGGCGCGGTGCACGTCCGTGAAGCCGAGCTCGCCGAAGAACCGGTCGAAGTAGGCGCGCTCCTCGGGCAGGAAGCCGGCCTTCTTCACGTTGCCCTTCCAGTTCTTGATGTCCAGCTCGGTGTGGCCCACGTTGAGGTCGCCCGTGACGAGGGCGTGCCCCTCCCCCGCAGCCAGCTCGGAGAGGCGGCGGACCATCTCGTCGAGGAACCGGTACTTGTCCACCTGCTTCGGGGTGTCGACCTCGCCCGAGTGCACGTACGCGGAGACCACGGTCAGCGGCGAGCCGTCCGGCAGGCGCAGGTCGGCCTCGATCCAGCGGCCGGCGTCGTCGAAGTATCCGTCGGCGTCGGCGATGCCGGTGCGGACCTCGCCGAGCGGGAACCGCGAGGCGATCGCGACGCCGGCCCGCCCCTTGGCGGCGGCCACGGCGTCCGCCAGGTGCACCTCGTCCCAGTCCTCGCCCACGATCTCGCGGACCAGCTGCGCCGTGACGTCCGCGGGGGCGCGCACCTCCTGGAGGGTGAGCACGTCCACGCCGCGGCCGGCGAACCACTCGCGCATGCCCTTGCGGTGCGAGGCGCGGATGCCGTTGACGTTCACGGTGGCCACGCGCACGGCGCCGTCGGCCTTGGGCGCCCCGGCGTTGGCGTGCACCACGGGCTCGCCCTCGGCGGGCTCGGGGTACTTCCCGGTGACGGGGTCCTTCTCGGGCAGCGCCGTCATCAGCCGATCACCGTCCCGCTCACCGGGCCCTCGGCGCCGCCGGCCCGGGACTCCTTGATCATGTCGCGGGCGTTGGAGGCCGTGATGTCGATGGTCTCCAGGGCGCGGTCCACCATCTCGCGGTCCATGCCCGCGCCCGCGGCGAGCTGCTCGCGCACCACGCGCACCTGCACCTGGGCGATCTTGAACGAGTGGTCCAGCTTGGTGTCCCGCAGGGGGTCCGCGGCCGGCGCCGGCGGGGCCACCGCGGGGGCGGCGGCGTCGGCCTCGCGGCCGCGCAGGGCGGCGACGTCGGCGCGGGCGTTCTGCATGGCGGTGTCCACCTTGCGGCCCGCGGCCCGGACGCCGCGGCGCATCTGCAGGTACACGACCACCGCGAACACGAGCCAGCCGGCGGCGACGGCGACCACGAGCCACCCGATCACGTCGTTCTGGTTCGCGGCGAAGATGATCGCCACGATCAGGATGACGATCATCGCGACGAAGCCGAGCGATCCCACGCGCAGGCCGGCGCGGGGGCCGCGGCGCGCGCCGTCGGGACCGGGGGTCAGGGACTGGGACATGGGTGCTCCTCCGGAGGGGCTCGTGGGGTCTGCCCTCCATCATCCCGCATCGTGGGGTGGGGTCCGAATCGGGCGGCCCGCGTCGGTGCCTATCCTGAGGCGATGACCCCCCGCCCCCCGCACCCCGCCGACCCCGCGTCCGGGGCCTTCACCCCTGACCAGCGCCGCATCCTCACCGCACTGCTCATGCCGCTCTTCCTCGCGCTGATGAGCGTGTCCGTGGTGAACGTGGCGCTGCCGGCCATCGAGTCGGGCCTGGACGCCACGAGCGCGGATCTGCAGTGGGTGCTGGCGGGGTACACGCTGACGTTCGGCACCGTGCTCGTGGCCGCGGGCCGCGCCGGCGACCTGTGGGGGCGCAAGAACCTGTTCCTGGCGGGCATCACGCTGTACATGCTCGGCTCCCTGCTCTCCGGCCTGGCCGGGGACACTCTGCTGCTCAATGCCGGGCGCCTGCTCACGGGCCTGGGCGCGGGCGTGTTCAACCCCCAGGTCATCGGGTTCATCCAGTCGAACTTCCACGGCCGCGCCCGCGGGCGGGCCTACGGGCTCTTCGGCACCGTGGTGGGCCTCGGCGTGGCCGTGGGGCCCCTGCTCGGCGGGCTGTTCCTCGGCGCGTTCGGCCCCGAGTGGGGCTGGCGCTCCACGTTCCTCATGAACGTGCCCGTGGGCCTGGCCGCCGTCGCGATGGGCGCCCTCTGGCTGCCGCCGCCCACCCGCGTGCACGGCCTGCCCCCCGCCCCCGGACCGCGCGGGATCGCCGCGCTCGACCCGGTGGGCGCCCTGCTGCTCGGCGCCGGCGGGGTGAGCCTCATGGTGCCGTTCATCGTCCCGGGCACCGCCTGGCTGCTGGTCCTCGCCGCCGCGCTCGTGACGGCGTGGTGGCTGTGGGAGAAGCGCGTGAAGGCCCGGGCGTCGGCCACCGGCGTGCAGCCCATGGTGGACCCGGCCCTGTTCCGGCGGCCGTCCTTCACGATCGGCGCGCTCGAGTCCACCATCTACCTGGCCACCATGCCGGCGGTGTTCGCGATCGTGGCGATCTTCCTGCAGCGCGGCATGGGGTTCACGCCGCTCGAGGCCGGCCTCGTGGGTCTGCCCGGCGCCGTCGTCGTGGCCTCCCTGTCCCCGTGGGTGGGTTCGATGGTGCAGCGGCGGGGGCCCGTGCTCGTGCTGCTCGGCGCTCTGGTGGGCCTCGTGTCGCTGGGGGTGCTCGCGCTCGCGTTCGAGCGCAGCGCGGCCGGCGCGTGGTCGCCGTGGATCGTGGGGGTGGGGCTGATCGTGCAGTCGGCCTCGCAGGCCCTGCTGCTCACCAGCACGCAGGTGCTGATGATGGACGACGTCGCCGGCCACGAGGCGGGGGCGGCCGGCGGCGTCGCCCAGACGGCGCAGCGCCTCGGCACCGCCCTGGGCCTGTCCGTGGTGACGGGCGCGTTCTTCGCGGCCCTGGCCGGCGCCGCCGGCGAGAGCGCCGGTCCGCCGTCGGCCGCGGCGTACGCGCACGCGGCCTCGACCGCCATGGGCATGGTGGCCGTGTGCTGGGCGCTCACCGCCGCGGTCGCGGCCCTGGACGTGGTCCGGCGGCGCCGCGCCGCGCGCGCGGCCTGACCGGCCCGCGGGGGCCTCAGCGCAGGAACAGCGCGCCGAGCCGGCGGGCGGCGAGCCACACCCCGACGCCGGCCATCACCACGAAGTAGAGGACGTGGCCGGCGGTCGCCCAGCTCAGCACGCCCACCGCGAGGGCGCGCATCATCTCCACGGCGTGCCACAGCGGGAACACGCGGATCACCCACTGGATCGGCTCCGGGTAGACCGCGAGCGGGAAGAACGTGGCCGAGAACAGGAACATGGGCATCAGCACGATCTGGACCCAGTCCATGTGCTGGAACGTCTTCATCCAGCTCGTCACCGCCATGCCGAGGGAGGCGAAGCCCAGCGCCACGAGCAGGGCGCCGGGGATCATGAGCAGCGCCGTCCACGAGGTGACGAGCCCGGCCACGGTCATGACGATCAGGAAGCCGACCGCGTAGATCAGCCCGCGCAGCAGCGCCATCGCGATCTCCCCGAGCGCCACGTCCAGCGGGCCCAGCCGCGTGGAGAGCATGGTCTGGTACGTCTTCGCGTAGCGCAGCTTGAAGAACACGTTCCACGTGGAGTCGTAGATGGCGCCGTTCATCGCCGAGACCGCCAGCAGTGCGGGGGCGAGGTACATGCCGTACGGGACGGGGGTGCCATCCGGGCCGGCCACGTCGCCGACCAGCGCACCGAGACCCAGTCCCAGGGAGGCCAGGTAGAGCACGGGCTCGAAGAACCCGGAGAAGAACACCACCCAGTTGTTGGACTTCAGGGACAGGAACGCCCGCTCCATCACCGCGCGCACGTTGCCCGAGTACGCGCCGGCCAGCGGCCCGCGGCGCACGGGGATCTCGGGCAGGGGCGGCACGGCGACGGCGTGTTCCCGCACCACCGACGACGACGGCGCGGCCGGGTCCGCCTGCGCGGCGGCGGGTGCGACGTCGGCGCGGGCGGCCCCGGTGCGCGCGGCACGGCGGCCCAGGCGCGGGGCACGGCGGCCCAGGCGCGGGGCACGGTCCCGACGGGCGGCCGTGCCGGCGTCGCGGTCCGGGGTGCCGCGGACCCAGCCGAGGCGGCGCGTGTAGATCCGCACCGCGAGCCGGGCCCCGCCGAGCGCGAGGGCCAGCAGGAACGCCACATGCGCCACGGTGAGCCAGGCCGGCTCGGCCATCCCGTAGGAGAGCATGCGGCCGAGCTGGGCGGCATGCCACTGCGGGGAGAGCCAGCCGATCCAGCGCAGCCACACGGGCAGTACGTCCAGCGGGTAGAAGGTGGCGGAGAACAGGAACAGGGGCATGACCACGAGCCGCTGCAGGGTGGCGAACTGGCCCTTGTCCTCCTTCAGGGAGGCGGCGAACGCCATGATCGGCGCGCCGACGGCGAGCCCGCCGAGCGTGGCGGTGAGGACCTGCACCCATGCCCACGGGCTCGAGACGACCCCGAACGCCAGCATCACCAGCAGGAACACGGCAGCCTGGAACACGAACCGCAGGCTCACGGCCGCGAGATGGCCCAGGGCGATCTGCGCCGGAGACAGCGGAGTGGCCTGCGCCGCGTAGTACGTGCGGTGCCACTGGAACCCGCCCATCACCGGGTAGGAGAACTCGACGGACGCGGTCATCAACGCGCCCGAGGCCAGCAGCGCCGGGGCGATGAACGCGACGTAGGAGACCCCGCCCAGGGCGTCCTGCGGCATCCCGCCGCCCATGAGCTGGGCCAGGCCCAGGCCCATGGCCAGCAGGTAGAGCACGGGCTCGCCGAGGGCGCCGACGATCAGCACCGCGCCGTAGCGGCGCATGTTCCGCAGCTGGTGCTCGGCGAAGTACAGGGCGCCGCGGCGCTTCACGCGCTCCGCGGACTCGGCGGCGGTGTGCGGCGGGCGCAGCGGCCCGGCGGGCGAGGCGGGGCCGGGGGCCGTCGTCGTGGTGGGGGACGGCACGGGTCAGTCCACCAGGGTGCGGCCGGTGAGGATGAGGAACACGTCCTCGAGGCTCGCGCGGCGGGTCAGCGTGGTGACGGGGGCGGGCAGGGCGCCCTCGTCGACGAGGCGCTGCACGACGTCGTGCAGGTCGTCCGCGCGTCGGGCGTAGACGAGGACGCGGTCCGGGAGGACCTCGACGCGGTGCACGACGCCGTCACCTGCGTGGGCCTGGACGGTGCGGGCCGCGGCCTCGTTGCGGTCCGCGCCGAAGCGCGCCTCGAGGACCTCGCGGGAGGCGTGCTCGCGGATGAGCTCGGCGGGGGTGCCGGCGGCCATGATCTCGCCGCCGTCGACCACGACGAGCCGGTCGCACAGCTGCTCCGCCTCGTCCATGTGATGCGTGGTCAGCAGCAGCGTGGTGCCGCGTTCCTTGAGCCGGTAGAGGCGGTCCCACAGGATGTGGCGGGCCTGCGGGTCCAGGCCCGTGGTGGGCTCGTCGAGGAGGAAGAGGGCCGGCTCGTTGACCAGGGCGCGGGCGATCACCAGCCGGCGCTTCATGCCGCCGGAGAGGTCGGTGACCTTGGCGTCCGCCTTCTCGGTGAGCTGGGCGAAGGCCAGCAGCTCCTCGGCCTTGGGCCGCAGGTACGAGTAGGGCAGGCCGAAGTAGCGGCCGTAGATCAGGATGTTCTCCCGGGCGGTGAGCTCCTCGTCCAGGTTGTCCTGCTGCGGCACCACGCCCAGGCGCGCACGGACGGCCGGCCCGTCCTCCTCCGGGTCGATGCCCAGGATGGTCAGCTCGCCCGCGGTGCGCTGCGAGGTGCCCGCGAGCATGCGCATGGTGGTGGACTTGCCCGCGCCGTTGGGGCCGAGCAGGCCGAAGCACTCCCCGGGGCGCACGTCCAGGTCGATGCCCTTCACGGCGTGGAACTCGCCGTACTGCTTGCGCAGCCCACGGGCACGGATGACGGAGGCGTCGCCGGGGGACGCGTGCAGAGTGGTGTGACTCACAAGGCGACAGCATAGGCGCACCACCCGCCCGGACGCGCGCCGCCCCCTCGGCGACGAACCCTGCGATTCGCAGGGTTCGTCGCGGGGCGGGGAGAGGTCAGGCTCCGGCCCGCTCCCCCGCCCAGTCCTCGCCGTCGGCGGCGCGCTCGGCGGCCTCGACGACGTTCGCCAGCAGCATGACGCGGGTCATCGGCCCGACGCCGCCCGGGTTCGGCGCCATCCAGGCCGCCTTCTCCTTCACGGCCGGGTCCACGTCGCCCAGGACGCGCGACGTCCCGTCCTCCCCGGTCACGCGGGAGACGCCCACGTCCAGGACGATCACGCCCTCCTTGACCTGTTCCGGCGTCACCATGTGGGCGGAGCCGGCGGCGGCGATCACGACGTCGGCGCTCGCCAGCAGCTCGTCGAGGTTCGTGGTGCCGGTGTGGGCCAGGGTCACGGTGGCGTTGACCTCGCGGCGGGTGAGCACGAGGCCGGCGGGCCGGCCGATGGTCACGCCGCGGCCGATCACGAGCACGTGCTTGCCGGCCAGCTCCACACCGTGGTGGCGCAGCAGCTCGACGCAGCCGGCTGGGGTGCACGGCAGCGGCGAGTCCAGCTCGCCGCCGACCGAGGCCACGAGCCGCCCCAGGTTCATGGGGTGCAGGCCGTCCGCGTCCTTGTCCGGGTCGATGGCCTCGAGCACCTTCTGGGTGTCCACGTGCTTCGGCAGCGGCAGCTGGACGATGTAGCCCGTGCAGGCCGGGTCCTCGTTCAGCTCGCGCACGACGTCGAGGATCTGCTCCTCCGTCGCGTCCGCGGGCAGCTCACGCTGGATGGACTCGATGCCCACCTCGGCGCAGTCGCGGTGCTTGCCCGCCACATACTTCTGCGAGCCGGCGTCCTCACCCACGAGCAGGGTGCCGAGGCCGGGGGTGTGCCCGCGCTCGGCGAGGGCGGCCACGCGGCCGCGCAGCTCCTCCTTGATCGCGGCGGCGGTGGCCTTGCCGTCCAGGACCTTCGCGGTCATCGCCGGCTCACCAGCCCTCGAGGCCGTCGTACAGCGGGAAGTCCTCGGTGAGCTTCACGACGCGGGCGCGCAGCGCCTCCACGTCCGGGCTCGGCTTCAGCGCCTCGGCGATGACGTCGGACACCTCGCGGAACTCGGCCTCGCCGAAGCCGCGGGAGGCCAGCGCGGGGGTGCCGATGCGCAGGCCGGAGGTGGTCATCGGCGGACGCGGGTCCCACGGCACCGAGTTGCGGTTCACGGTGATGCCGACCTCGTGCAGGATGTCCTCGCCCTGCCTGCCGTCCAGCTGGGACTCGCGCAGGTCCACCAGGACGAGGTGCACGTCCGTGCCGCCGGTGAGCACCGAGATGCCGTGCTCGGCCATGTCCGGGGCGGTCAGGCGCTCGGCCAGGATCTGCGCGCCGGCCAGGGTGCGCTCCTGCTTCTCCTTGAAGTCCGCGGAGCCGGCGATCTTGAAGGCCACGGCCTTGCCCGCGATCGCGTGCATCAGCGGGCCGCCCTGCTGGCCCGGGAACACGGCGGAGTCGATCTTCTTCTTCAGCTCCTCGGTGGAGAGGATGAAGCCCGAACGGGGGCCGGCGAGGGTCTTGTGCACGGTGGAGGAGACGACGTCGGCGTGCGGCACCGGGTTCGGGTGCAGGCCGGCGGCCACGAGGCCGGCGAAGTGGGCCATGTCCACCCAGAGCCGGGCGCCGACCTCGTCCGCGATCGAGCGGAAGGCGGCGAAGTCGAGCTGACGGGGATAGGCGGACCAGCCGGCCACGATCACCTTCGGCCGGGCCTCGAGGGCCTTCTCGCGCACCTTGTCCATGTCGATGCGGTGGGTGTCCGGCTCCACCTCGTACGCGGCGATGCTGTAGTTCTTGCCGGAGAAGTTCAGCTTCATGCCGTGCGTCAGGTGGCCGCCGTGCGCCAGGGACAGGCCCATCATCGTGTCCCCGTGGTCCAGCAGCGAGGTCATCACGGCCACGTTGGCCTGAGCGCCGGCGTGCGGCTGGACGTTGGCGTGCTCGGCGCCGAACAGGTCCTTGGCGCGCTGGATGGCCAGGTTCTCGGCCACGTCCACGAACTCGCAGCCGCCGTAGTAGCGGCGGCCCGGGTAGCCCTCCGCGTACTTGTTGGTCAGCACCGAGCCCTGCGTCTCGAGGATGGCGCGCGGCACGAAGTTCTCCGAGGCGATCATCTCGAGCGTGCCCCGCTGGCGGCCGAGCTCGTCCGCGAGCGCCGCGGCGATCTCCGGGTCCACCTCGGCGAGGGGCTGGGTGTTGATGTCGGGCGTCTGCGTCACGGGGGTTCCCTTCGAACGGGGGTCTGTGCGGCCGGAAGGCTCCGGTGCCCTCCATCCTAGTGACCAGGCGCCGTCGTCGGGCCTGCGCGACGGCGGCCCGCGGCCCCGGCGACCGACCCCGGCACCCGGTTCTTTTGACTGATTCAGAAATATGCCAAGATCGGGGATGACGCCGCCCACCGCACCGATCGGTGCGCGGCCGACGTCGATCGACGAAGGAGAGTTCCATGACGGAGTACCAGAAGACGACCCCGCACGCGACCGGTTCCACCCGCCAGAACGGCGCCCCGGCCGTCAGCGACCGCCAGTCCCTGACCGTGGGCAGCGAGGGGCCCATCGTCCTGCACGACACCCACCTGCTGGAGACCCACCAGCACTTCAACCGCATGAACATCCCGGAGCGCCGCCCGCACGCCAAGGGCTCCGGCGCCTTCGGCGAGTTCGAGGTGACCGAGGACGTGTCGAAGTACACCAAGGCCCTCGTGTTCCAGCCCGGCACGAAGACCGAGACCCTCCTGCGCTTCTCCACCGTGGCCGGCGAGCTCGGCTCCCCGGACACCTGGCGCGACGTGCGCGGCTTCGCACTGCGCTTCTACAGCGAGGAGGGCAACTACGACCTCGTCGGCAACAACACCCCGATCTTCTTCCTGCGCGACCCGATGAAGTTCACCCACTTCATCCGCTCGCAGAAGCGTCTGCCGGACTCCGGCCTGCGCGATGCCACCATGCAGTGGGACTTCTGGACCAACAACCCCGAGTCGGCGCACCAGGTGACCTACCTGATGGGCCCGCGCGGCCTGCCCCGCACCTGGCGTGAGATGAACGGCTACGGCTCCCACACCTACCTGTGGGTCAACGCCCAGGGCGAGAAGCACTGGGTGAAGTACCACTTCATCTCCCAGCAGGGCGTGCACAACCTCTCGAACGACGAGGCCACCAAGATCGCCGGCGAGAACGCCGACTTCCACCGCCAGGACCTGTTCGAGTCCATCGCCAAGGGCGACCACCCCAAGTGGGACCTCTACATCCAGGCGATCCCCTACGAGGAGGGCAAGACCTACCGGTTCAACCCCTTCGACCTGACGAAGACGATCTCCAAGAAGGACTACCCGCGCATCAAGGTCGGCACGCTGACCCTGAACCGCAACCCGGAGAACCACTTCGCGCAGATCGAGTCCGCCGCGTTCAGCCCGAGCAACACCGTGCCGGGCATCGGCCTCTCCCCGGACCGCATGCTCCTGGGCCGCGCCTTCGCGTACCACGACGCACAGCTGTACCGCGTGGGCGCCCACGTGAACCAGCTGCCGGTGAACCGTCCCAAGAACGCGGTGCACAACTACGCCTTCGACGGCCAGATGTGGTACGACCACACCGGCGACCGCTCCACCTACGCGCCGAACTCCAACGGCGACTCCTGGTCGGACGAGACCGGCCCGGTGGACGACGGCTGGGAGGCCGACGGCACCCTGACCCGCGAGGCCCAGGCCCTGCGCGCGGACGACGACGACTTCGGCCAGGCCGGCACCCTCGTCCGGGAGGTCTTCTCGGCCCAGGAGCGCGAGGACTTCGTGGAGACCGTGGCCGGCGCGCTGAAGGGCGTCCGCCAGGACGTCCAGGCCCGCGCCTTCGAGTACTGGAAGAACGTGGACACCGCGATCGGCCAGCGCATCGAGGACGAGGTCAAGCGCCACGAGGGCGACGGCATCCCGGGCGTCGAGGCCGGCGGCGAGGCCCGCATCTGACGGCTCCCTCCCCCGGCGGGCGCCCGCGCGAGCTCCGCTGAACGCACGGCGGCCGCTCCCTCACACGAGGGGGCGGCCGCCGTCGTCGTGGGGCGGTTGTTCAGGTCAGCGCTTGCCCCAGCGGCGCTCCTGCGCCTGGGCCAGCTTGTCCTTGACCACCTTCACGGCCTTGTCCTTGGCGGGCACGGCCACGTTGTCCCGCAGCGGGATGGCGACCTTGTCACGCACGGTCTCGAACGCGGAGGCCGCCACGGCGCCGGCCTGGGCCAGCTTCGACTCGCCCTCGGCGTCCGAGCCTCGGGTCTCGTCGCGGTCCGCCCGCAGGTCCGGGAGGGCGGCGCCCTCGGTGTCGTCCTCGGCGGGCTCCTCATTCGTGGGGGCGGAGGAGGTGGAGGTGTCCGGGGCCACGGTCGTGGGCGTCGACGACGTCGGCGCGGCGGTCCCAGCCGTCCCGGCGGTCGCAGCCGTCCCGGCGGCTGCCGCCGACTGGGCGGCGCGGGCCTCGCGGCGGGTCGCCGGGGTGGCGTCCTCCGCACGGCCGGACGAGGCCGCGGTCGGATCCAGCTCCGGGGCGCCGCCCAGGGGCGTGGCCGGCGTGGTGCCGGCGTGGGTCTCCGGGGCCTCGGCCCGTCGGGTGGCCGGGGTGGCCTCGAGGGACGGGCGCTCGGCCGCGGCCTCGAGGGACGGGCGCTCGGCCGCGGGCTCGACCGCCGCCGGCTGCGCGGCGTCCGCGCGGTGGTCCTCGGTGCGCGCCGGCTCGCGGCCCGCCTCGGCCACGCGACCGGGCACGCCGGGCGTGCCGTCGATGCGCAGGGATCCGGCGGCCGAGCGCTCAGCGCCGTCGGCGTCGTTCTGCTGGGTCTGGTCCGACTCGGCGGCCACGACCGTGACCGAGCCGTGCGCGGTGGTGGCGACCGTGTTCGTCTCGAGGTGCTCGCCCTGCGCGACGGGGATGGCGTCCGTGGCGAACTCCTTGGTGGGGGTGTGCTCGGCGGCGACCTCCTCGGCGGGGACGGTCCCGTGCACGTGCTCGGGAGCCGGGGTGAGGTGGCTCCTGTGCTGCGGAGCCTCGGCGGCCGGTGCCGCCGGGGCGGGGGTCTCGGTCACCGGGGACGGGGAGGCCGGGGCCGCCGCGACGTCCGCCGCGGGCGTCTGCTCGTCCAGGGTGATGCCGGAGCCGCCGGCCACACCGGCCGCGCCCAGGCCCACGGTGTCCGCTTCGCGCGCCGTGCTCGGCGCCGCCGCGGCGGGGCGCAGCGTGCCCCGGGTGGTCGGAGCCGCGGTGGGGCGAGAGGTCTCAGCGGTGGCGTCGGTGCGCGGGGCGTCCTGCTGGTCCACGGTCACCCCCGCACCGCCGGCCACGCCGGCCACGGACTCGTCAGTCTCGCGGCCCGCCGCGGCGGTCTCGGACGCAGCCGGACCCCCGGCGGGCTTCACCGCGGCCGCGGGGCGCGCGTCCTGCTCGGCCGCCACCTCGTCCAGGCGGGAGAGGCGGGTCGGGGCCGCGGGGGCGGCCGCCTGCTCACCCGCGGTGTCCGCGGTGTCCGCGGTGGTGCCGCGGCGCTCGAGCCGGGTCTCGGCGGCCTCGGCTTCGGCCTCACGACGACGGCGGGAGGCGATCACCGAGAGGATGATCAGGATCAGCAGCACGACGATGATGGCCGCGATGATCCAGTAGAGGGTGGACTCTGGCATGGGGTGCTCCTCGGTCGTCTGGGGCGACCGGCAGGGCCGGGCGCCGCGTCTTGCTTCCCGCGCCGCCGCGCGGCGGGGAACCTGGTCTTGAGAATGACATGGGGCCCGGCCCCCCGACCAGGGATCAGCCCCGTCATCCCGCGGTTCCGCGCGGCCGGCACCGCCTACCATCGACGCCATGGACACGGCAGCCCTCTCACCCAGCCCCTCCCCCGCCTCCGGCGCGGAGCACGCCCACGTGCTCACGCTGGCCTGCACGAACCGCAAGGGCATCGTGCACGCCGTGACGGGCGCCTTGCTGGGCGTGGAGGCGGACATCACCGAGTCGCAGCAGTACGGCTCCCCGGACACCGGCGACTTCTTCATGCGCGTGGAGTTCATGACCCCGGCCGTGCGGGAGGACATCGAGCAGGCGCTCGCGCCGGTGCGCGAGGAGTTCGGCATGCGCATGGGCCTGTGGGACGCGGCGCACCGCATGCGCACCCTCGTGATGTGCTCCAAGGACGGGCACACCCTCAACGACCTGCTCTTCCAGCAGCGCGCCGGCACCCTGCCGATCGAGATCCCCGTGGTGGTCTCGAACCACCTGGACCTGCAGCCGCTCGCCTCCTTCTACGGCGTGCCCTTCATCCACGTGCCCGTCTCCAAGGACCCCTCGAGCCGGGACTCCAAAGAGGCCGCGGAGGACCGGCTGCGCGACCTGATCGCCCAGTTCGACATCGAGCTGGTGGTGCTGGCCCGCTACATGCAGATCCTCTCGGACGAGCTGTGCCGGGACCTGGCCGGGATGGCCATCAACATCCACCACTCGTTCCTGCCCTCCTTCAAGGGCGCCCGCCCCTACCACCAGGCGCACGAACGCGGCGTGAAGCTCATCGGCGCCACCGCCCACTACGTGACCGCCGACCTGGACGAGGGCCCGATCATCGCGCAGTCCGTGCAGCCGGTGACCCACGCCCAGACCGCCGCCGACTTCGTGGCCCGCGGCCGCGACGTCGAGGGCTCCACGCTCGCGCAGGCCGTGCGCTGGCACGCCCAGCACCGCGTCCTCACGGACGGCCGGCGGACCGTCGTCTTCAGCTGAGCCCGGGACGACGGCGCCACGCGGTGCCGTCGTCCGGCCCGCCTAGGCTGGTGGCATGGCCCACATCATCACCGTCGCGGGTGCCACCCCGCGCATCCACGAGTCCGTCTTCCTCGCCCCGACCGCCGCGATCACCGGCGACGTCGAGATGGCCGAGCGCTCCTCGGCCTTCTACGGCGTCTCCGCCCGCGGTGACTCCGCCCCCATCCGCGTCGGGGCGGGCACCAACCTGCAGGACAACGTGGTGCTGCACGCGGACGAGGGCTTCCCGTGCACCCTGGGCGCCGGTGTCTCCGTGGGCCACTCCGCCGTGGTGCACGGGGCCACCGTGGAGGACGACTGCCTGATCGGCATGTCCGCCACGGTGATGAACGGCGCGGTCATCGGCGCCGGTTCGCTCGTGGCCGCCGGCGCCCTGGTGCTCGAGGGGACGCAGGTCCCGGCCGGCTCGCTCGTGGCGGGCGTGCCCGCGAAGGTCCGCCGCCCCCTCACGGACGAGGAGCGGGAGGGCCTGAAGAAGAACGCGGCCACCTACCTGCGGCTGTCCGCCGCGCACCGGGACGCCGTCGCCGGCTGAACCGGGCCCGGAGGATGTGGGACGGTGGGCACCATGCCCACCTCTTCCGCTCTCCCCCGCACCACGCCCGACGACGTCCCCGAGCGCCTGCTCGTCCTCCCCGCGGCGCAGGACGTCGCCGGCACCCCCTACGCCCACGCCCGTCGGCTGGCCGAGCAGGCCGTGGCCGACGTCGGCGGCACCGTGGTGGCCGAGGGCGATGCCTCCGCCACGGCCCTGCTGATGGTCCGCCCGATCCCGGTCGAGGCGCTCGCCGCGGCCCTGGCCGCCCACCCCCACGTGAGCTGGGTGCAGTTCCCGTTCGCCGGGATCGAGCCGTTCATCCCCCTCGTGCGCAGCCGCCCGGACATCGTGTGGACGTCCGCCAAGGGCACGTACGCGCCGCCGGTGGCCGAGCACGCGCTGCTGCTCACCCTGGCCCTGCTGCGGGACCTGCCCGCGCGCGTCCGCGCCACCACGTGGGGCCCCTCCTCCGGCCGCACCCTGAACGGCCTGAACGCCGTGGTCGTGGGCGGCGGCGGGATCGCACAGGAGTACGTCCGCCTGCTGAAGACCTGGGACGTGCACGTCACCGCGGTCCGACGACGCGCGGGCGACGTGCCCGGTGCGGACCGCACCGTCACGACCGACAGCCTCGACGAGGTCCTGCCCGGTGCGCAGGTCGTGATGATCGCCGCGGCCGCCACGGACGAGACCCGCGGCCTGTTCGACGCCGACCGCCTCGCCCTCCTGAACGAGGACGCCGTGCTCGTGAACATCGCCCGCGGGACGCTGGTGGACACGGACGCCGTCGTCCGGGCGCTCGCGGCGGGCCGGCTGCACGGCTACGGCACGGACGTCACCGACCCCGAGCCGCTGCCGGAGGGCCACCCGCTCTGGACCGAGGAGCGCGCCCTCATCACGCCGCACACGGCGGACACCCCGCAGATGTGCGTTCCGCTGCTTCACGCGCGGGTCGAACGGAACCTGCGGGCCCGCGCGGCCGGGACGGAGCTGGAGGGCCTGGTGGACGCCGAGGGCGGGTACTGACCCGCCCCCGGCGTCCGCGGCGCCGGCTCAGCGGCGCGGCGCGTCCGCCTCGTGCTCGGCGGCGTCGCGCTCGGCCGCCATCTCGATCTGGCGGCGGCGCTCCTCGGCGGCCCGGCGGGTCAGCTCGGCGCCGACCTCCGGGTCGCGGGTGAGGTTCTCACCGGTGGTCGGGTCGAACAGGTGCACCCGCGTGGTGTCCACCCACAGGCGGGTCGGCGTGCCCGGCCGGGCGCGGGACTCGCCGGAGAGGGTGGCCACGACGACGGGGCGCAGCTCGTCCGCGTCCAGGTCCTTGGCCAGCGAGGAGAGCATCTCGGCCACGGCCGGGTCCGGATCGAACTCGATGTAGCCGTACTGCTCGTGGCCCAGCCACTCCAGGTGCGTGAGCGTCGCGTCGAAGGTGGAGCCCCGGTCGCGGCGGCTGTCCTCCACCAGCTCGGCGTCCTCGAAGAACTCCGGCCGCAGGCCGAGGAACACGATGTCCCGCCCCTCGGCGGCGCGGGCCTTCTCGGGCGGCACCGGGATGTCACCGATCGGCGAGGACAGCACGTGGCCGCCCTCCTTCTGCTTCAGCGAGGCGGGCAGGAAGTTCATCGACGGCGAGCCGATGAAGCCGGCCACGAACAGGTTGAGCGGCTGCTCGTAGAGCTCGCGCGGGCTGGCCACCTGCTGCAGCTCGCCCTTCTTGAGCACGGCCACCCGGTCGCCCAGGGTCATGGCCTCGGTCTGGTCGTGCGTCACGTAGACGGAGGTCGTGGCCAGGCGGCGCTGCAGCTGCGAGATCTCCGCGCGCATCTGCCCGCGCAGCTTGGCGTCCAGGTTGGACAGCGGCTCGTCGAAGAGGAACGCGTCCGCCTCGCGCACGATCGCCCGGCCCATGGCCACACGCTGACGCTGGCCGCCGGAGAGGTTGCCGGGCTTGCGCTCGAGGTGGTCCTCGAGCTCGAGCACGCGGGCGGCGTCGCGCACCTTGCGGTCGATCTCCTCCTCGGAGGGCTTGTTGTCCTTGATCAGCCGCAGCGGGAAGGCGATGTTCTCGTACACCGTCAGGTGCGGGTACAGCGCGTAGTTCTGGAACACCATCGCGAGGTTGCGGTCCTTGGGGGCCGCCTCGTTCACGCGGCGGCCGTCGATCAGCATCTCGCCGTCGGTGATGTCCTCGAGGCCCACGATCATGCGCAGCAGCGTGGACTTGCCGGAGCCGGAGGGGCCCACGAGGATGACGAACTCGCCGTCCTCGATCTCCAGGTTCACGTCCTTGATGGCGTGGAAGCCGTCGTCGTAGGTCTTGTCGATGTGGTTCAGGGTGATGGAGGCCATCGGGGGGTCCTTTCAGGAGGTCTCGTGTGCGGGCCTCAGCCCTTCACCGCGCCGTTGGTCAGGCCGGCCACGATCTGACGCTGGAACGCCAGCACCAGGATCACGATCGGGATGGTCACGATGATCGCGGCCGCCGAGATGGCCCCGGTCGGCGACTCGAACTGCGAGGCGCCGGTGAAGAAGGCCAGGGCGGCGGGCACGGTGCGCGCGGTCTCGGTGGAGGTCAGGGAGATGCCGAACACGAAGTCGTTCCAGGCGATGAAGAAGGCGATGATCGCCGTCGTGAAGACGCCGGGGGCGGCCAGCGGGACGATCACCTTGCGGAACGCCTCGAGCGGGGTGGCGCCGTCCACCTGCGCGGCCTGGTCGAGCTCCCACGGGATCTGGCGGAAGAACGCGGCCAGGGTCCAGATGGAGATCGGCAGGGTCAGGGACAGGTAGGGGATGATCAGGCCGACCCACGTGTCGTACAGCCCGAGGGTGCGCCACATGTTGAACAGCGGCGTCACCAGGGAGATGACGGGGAACATCGAGACCATCAGGGACACCGTGAGCACGAGCCGCTTGCCCGGGAAGTCCAGGCGGGCGATCGCGTAGGCGCACAGCGTGGCCAGGATGACGGCGATGATCGTGGCGATCACGGTGATGCCGATCGAGTTGCGCAGCGCCGTGAGGAACAGCTCGCGCGAGCCGCCCACGAAGATCTCCTCGTAGTTCACCGTGGACCACTGGGTGGGCAGCAGCTTGCCGTTGGCGAGGTCGGCGGGCGTCTTGAAGCTGGTCGCGAAGATCGAGAACAGCGGGAAGAGGCACCACACGCCGATCACGACGGTGAGGATCCACCACAGTGCGGTGGCCTTCCCGGTGCCGCGACGGTGGGGCGCGCGGCCCTCAGGCGCGCGGCCCTCGGGGGCGGGAGCGGATGCGGCGGTGCTCACTTGGAACCTCCTCGGTCGGCCAGGTCCACCTTGAAGCCCTTGACGGCGATGACCGCCATGAGGGCCACGCACAGGAACAGGATCACGGAGACCGCCGAACCCATGCCGATCTCGAGCCGGCCGATGGACGTGCGGTAGGCCAGCAGCGAGAGGACCTCGGTGCCGTAGGCGCCGTTGGTCATGATGTAGATGGAGTCGAAGATGCGGAACGCGTCCATCGCGCGGAACAGGACGGCCACCATGATCGAGGCCTTCATGTTCGGCAGGATGACCAGCTTCATCCGCTGCCACCAGGAGGCGCCGTCGACGGAGGCGGCCTCGGTGAGGTCGCCCGGCACCTGGGCCAGGCCGGCCAGCAGGAGCAGGGAGATGAACGGGGTGGTCTTCCAGATCTCGGAGAGCATGATCACGAACAGCGCGGTGCTGCCCTGCGCGAACCAGTTCAGGTCCGCGTCGACGCCCGGCAGCCACTCGAACCAGGCGTTGATGTAGCCCGAGTCGATCGAGAACATGTAGAACCACGCGAACGCGGAGACCACGGTGATGATGCCGTACGGCACCAGGATGATCGTGCGGATCAGGCCGCGGGTCTGCTTGATGGCGTGGTGCATGGCCAGGGCCAGCAGGAAGCCGAGGATGAGCTCGACCACCACGGTCACCACGGTGATCAGCAGGGTCACCCCGAGGCCCTTCCAGAACACGGGGTCCGTAAGGATCACGCCGTAGTTGCCCAGGCCCACGAACTCGCGGTCGCCCGGCGCGGTGAGCCGGTACTTGAACAGCGAGTCGTAGAGGGCCTGCAGGATCGGGTACAGGACCACGAACAGCATCACGAAGAACGCGGGGCCGGCCAGGAGCCAGCCGAGACGCGCCTCGGACTTCGCGCGCTGGGACTTCACCCGGCGGGGGCGACGACCCTCGGCGGCGCGCGGGGTGGATGCGGCGGGTGCGGTGTCGACGTGGCTCACAGCAGACGCTCCCCTCTCAGGACTTCCTGGATGAAGTCGTCGGTCTCGGCCGGGGTGGACTCGGAGACGCCCGACGGCGGCGCGTAGCGCTGCTGGATCGCGGTGGAGACCTCGTTGTAGTACGGGGTCTGCGGCCGCGGGGCGCCGAGTTCGAGGGACTCCCGGATGGTGTCCGCCATGGGGTACTTCTCGGCGACCTCGGGGGCGTCGTAGGCCGCCGGGTCGGCGGGCGGGTTGCCGTTCTCGACGAAGTACTGGCTCTGGTGCTCGGTGGTGGTGATGCAGGAGATCGCGTCCCAGGCGAGGTCCTGGTGCTCGGACTTCGCGCCCACCCCCAGGTTGATGCCGCCCACGGGCGGCGCGGCGTCCTCGCCCTCGACGGTGCGGGGGTAGACGGCCCAGCCGATGTCCTCGGGCAGGTCCTCCGGCAGCGAGCCCTCCTCCACGGAGCCGAGGGTGGCCGGCCAGACGAACGGCCAGTTGACCATGAACGAGCCGTTCTTGCCCTGGAAGAGCAGCATGGAGGCGTTCTCGTCCTGCGTCGGCAGGCCGGCGCTGCCGAGACCCTCCTTGCCGATCGTGGAGATGATCCGGGCGGCCGTGCGGCCGGCCTCGGAGTCGAGGTTCGTGGTGACCTCGTCCGTGGGCGCCTCGGCGTTGGGGACGATCTGCTCCCCGCCGCCCTCGATGAGCGCGTTGAGCCACACGGTCATGGACTCCGCACGGGCGCCCTGGACGGCCAGGTCCTTGTCCTGGCTGCGGGCGGCCTCGATCAGCTGGTCCCACGTGACGGGCTGGGACATGTCCAGCCCCGCGGCCTCGGCGACCGACTTGCGGTACCAGAGCAGCTGCGTGTTGGCCCAGAACGGGACCGTGACGAGCTCGTCCTTCCAGCTGGCGGCCGCGAGCGCGCCCTCCAGGGCGTTGTCCTTCGCGTACGCCTGCATCTCCTCCGGCACGGGGGCCAGGAAGCCGGGCTCGGCGAGCTCGGGGACGAACGGCGGGTCGAGGGACATGATGTCCATCGACGTGTCGCCCGCGGCGAGGCGGCGGGTCAGCTGCTCGCGCTGGGAGGCGGCGTCCGTCGGAAGCATGGACGTCTCGACTCTGTACCGGCCGTTCGCGGCGTCGGTGCACTGGGCGGCGATCTTCGCCTGCCCGCCGTCGTCGGGGTTGGTGTACCAGGTCAGGGTGGGCGTCTGCTCGGCCGGGGCACACCCGGCCAGGATGAGCGCGCCCGCAGCGACGGCGCCGGCCAGCGTGGCCCGGCGTCGTTGACGTGCCCGCGTGTCGTGTCTCACAAGTGGAACCTCATTCGATGCGAGTCGGATGTGACCGCCATCATCACGCATCGGAGCGATTCCCGCACCTTTCGCGGGCCCCTTTCTCAGAGGGCGCGGCGGTTCGTCCGGGCGGTCGGCTCCGCGACGGCGGGATCCTCGGGCCACGGGTGCTTGGGGTAACGCCCGCGGTTCTCGGCGCGGACCTGCGCGTAGGGGCCGGCCCAGAAGGACGGCAGGTCGGCGGTCACGGCGAGCGGGCGGCCTGCCGGGGAGAGCAGGTGCAGGACCACCGGCTCACGACCGTCCGCCACGGCGGGGGTGACACGCGCCCCGAAGAACTCCTGCAGCTTGGCGGCGACCACGGGCGGGGTGTCCTCGTGGACGGCCGGGTAGTCCACGACGACGGCGCGCCCGCTCGGCACAGGCAGGCGCTCGGGGGCGAGCTCGTCCAGCCGGCCCGCCTCCGGCCAGGGCAGGGCGCCGCGCAGCAGCGCCTCGGCGTCCAGGCGCGCGAGGGGCCGTCCCGCGGCCAGGTCGGCGGCGAGCCCGTCGACCAGTGTGTCCAGGTCGGGCAACGCCGTGTCCGAGAGGTCCGGCCACGGGGCGCCGAGGACGCGGTGGAGTAGGTGCACCCGGCGGCGCAGGCGTTCGGCCCGGCCGCGCGGGTCGAACCGGGCCAGGCCGTCGGCGGCGAGCGCATCGCGCACGGCCTGCGCGGCGGCGTCGGGGGCCACGGGCGCCGGCGTCTCCGCCAGCACGAGCGCGCCCAGCCGGTCCACGCGGCGGCCGGTGAGCCGGTCCCCGCGCCACTCGGCGGTGTCCTCAGTGCGCCGCAGGCCCGCTCCGGCCCGTTCGACGAGGGACCGGTCGATCGGCGCGGCCGCGCGGATCGCGGCACCCGTGCCGGCCGCGTCCCCGGCCACACGGGCGACCTCGGCCACGGCCAGCCACTCCTGCCCCGCCAGGCCGCCGACGGCGTCGCGGGGCAGGGCCGCGCGGGTGCCGGAGGCGAGCAGGTATGCCCCCTCCTCCCCCGCGCGTCGGGCGATCCACGCGGGGAAGGCCAGGGCGGCCACGAGGCCGGCGGAGTGCCGCGGCGCGGTCGCCGCCTCGGGCCCGGGCTCGTCCGGCTCCCGCGTCTCCGGGGCGTGGTGCGCGTGCCGACGGGCCAGGCGCTCGAGCCGATCCGCCTCCCGGTGCCACCGCCCGGCCTCCGGGTGCCGGCCGTCCCGCAGGGCCGCGACCAGCGCCTCGAGGTCGGCGCCGGGGGCGCGCAGGTCCAGGGCGAGGGCCGCCGTCGCCTCGGCCGCGGGGCGGGGCCCCGTCAGCGGTGCCGCCCGCAGGAGGGCGTGGCCGAGCGGCGGGTCCAGGGGCAGCTCGGCCAGGACGGCGCCGTGCGGGGTGATGCGCCCGTCCGCGTCCACCGCGCCGAGGGAGGCGAGCGTGCGCTCGGCGGCGGCCATCGCGTCGGCCGGCGGGTCCTCGGGCAGGGTCAGCCCGCGGCCGCCCGGGGCCCCCCACGCCGCGAACGCCAGGGCCACCGGCGCGAGGTCCACGACGGCGAGGGCCGGCGTCGGGGCCGCGGGCGCGGTGCCCAGGGCCGCGGCGGTGTGGCAGCGGACCACGGTGCCGGGGCCGAGGCGGGCGGCGCGGCCCGCCCGCTGGCCGGCGGCCGCGCGCGAGGCCTGGACGGTGACGAGACCGGCCATGCCCCGCCCCCGGTCCCGGCGCGGCTCGCGGGCCAGGCCCGAGTCGACGACGAGGCGCACCCCCGGCACGGTCAACGAGGACTCGGCGACCGCCGTCGCGACGACGACGCGCGGCACGGCGGGGTCGGTACGGCCGGCGAGCGCGGCGTCCTGGTCGGCGGGCTCCTGGCGGCCGTGCAGGACGCGGACCTCGGTGTCCGGGGCGAGCGCGGCGACGCGCCCCGCGACGGTCTCGACCTCGGCCACGCCGGGCAGGAAGACGAGGGCGTCCACGGTCGGGTCGGCCTCGAGCGCCTTGGCGTGGGCGCGTGCGGCCGTGGCCGCGACGTGGTCGAGGAAGGCCCGGTCCACGCGGCCCTCGGCGGTGAGGCGGTGGCCGCGGAAGGGGGCGTGCTCCTCGCGCAGCGGGTGCAGCACGGCCGGGGTGGAGACCACGGGCAGGGGCGCCTCCCCCATGCCGCGGGCCCAGCGGGCGGCCAGGGCCGCCGCGTCCACGGTGGCGGACATGGCCACGAGCGCGAGTTCGGGACGGAGCTGCCGCAGGTCGGCGAGGAGGGCGAAGAGCACATCCGTGTCCAGGTCCCGCTCGTGGACCTCGTCCAGGACCACCGCGCCCACGCCGTCGAGTCCGGGGTCGGCGAGGAGGCGGCGCAGCAGCAGGCCCGGGGTCACGAACTCGACGGCCGAGGCCCCGCCGCCCACCGCGTCGCCGCGCACGGCGTACCCGACGGCGGCGTCCGCGAGCCGAGCCCGCGCGTCGGGGTCGGCGCCGGGATGCGAGTCGGCCGCGGCGGCCAGCACCGCCGTGCGCAGCCGTCGCCACGCCGCGCGCACCGCGACCCGCCGCGGCTGCGTGACCAGGACGCGCCCGCCGCCGTGGTCCGCGAGCCGGACCGCGAGCGCGGGCGGGACCACGGTGGTCTTGCCCGTGCCCGGGGGCGCCTCGACGACGGCCGCCCCGCGCGCGTCCAGCGCCGCCTCGAGGTCCGGCAGGGCGGCCGCGAACGTCAGGCCGGCGCTGAGGCGGCCGAGGGCGGCGGAGAGGGCGGAGGGGACGGTGACGGGATCGACGGGGGTGGGCATCGGGACCATTGTCGCGAAGAACGCCCGGCTGTTTCTCCGCCACGTGACTGGAGTCGCGGGCACGTGTGCTTGACTGTCGATGTGACGCAGAGTGCAGACGGGCCACAGGCCATGGATTACTTCGACAGGATTCAGAATCGCCTGGAGGGGCGGGAAGCTGGCGTCCCTGGATGGCTGGGGGCGAAGAACGCGACCCGTCAGTTCGCTGCGCAGATCGGGATCAGGACTCCTGAACAGCTCTTCAAGGGGCCGCTGTCCGATCTCGAGCGGTTCGATTTCCCCGAGCGGTGCATCGTCAAGCCTGGCTTCGCCTCCACGTCCATCGGGGTGCATCTGCTCGAACGCCGCGGGGCCGAGCTGTGGGATCTTGTGAAAGACGAGCCTGTGACAGTTCCGGGGCTCATCGAGACGCTGCGTGAGATCGAGGGCAGGTACGACCTGAGCCCCGACGACGGCGAGTTCCTTGTCGAGGAGCTGCTGAGTGACCGTCGTGGAGTGACTCCGCCGGCCGATGTCCGGTGCTACATGTTCCAGGGCGAGTGCGGTTTCGTACTGGTGGAAGACCACATCGCGGGGCCCGCCGCAGCGTCATACTTCAACGGTGACTTCTCACCGATGACGGACGTCCATGACCGATTCGGTGTGCACCCTGGAGTCACTCATCTGGAGTCCATCGTCGACGCTGCAGAACCCCCGGCGGGAGCCGAGGAACTCTTGGCCGTGGCTCGCCGCGTGAGCACAGCGGTGCCTTCGGCGTTCTGCCGCGTGGATCTCTACGACACCCCCGCTGGCCCGGTGCTCGGTGAGATCACGTTCTACCCAGGCACCTTCTTCTATAAGAACCGGAAAGTCATGGCTCCGGAAGAGGCCGCCCGGCTGGGAAAGATGTGGGACGCGGCAGAGAAGCGACTCGCTGGCTCGCTTCTCATCGATGCGCCGAAGCGCAATTGATCGGGCGGGACCAAGAAATACGGCCATAGCCCCCGGCCCTCCGCTTGGCCCGCAGACCAGGCGGAGGACGGGGACGCTCCAGACGGCGCGCCAAGCGCGCCGCCTGACGCCCTCACCAGGCCGTTGCGGCGCCCGCGGAAACCGGGGCCCCCTCCCGGATGACTCGCACCAGGTCCGCGATGGACCCGCTGGGAACACGATGCACCAGGCCGGTGCCCGCGAAGAGGTCCCAGACCGGAAGGTCCGAGGCAGCCACACGAAGCCCGGCGTTCGTCGCCTCCGCCACGGCGTAGCCGAAGGACTCCTTGAGCGACGTAGACACCAACCAGCCGTCCGCGTCCCTGACCGAGCGGTAGAACTCCCCCAGCGCCTGTGGCGTGAGGTTCAGGTAGAGACGCACACGCTCCAGGACGCCCAGACCCGCAGCCTCGGCGAAGAAGCGCTCCGCACGATGTGGGTCGTCCTCCAGGCTCACCACGACATGCCCCACGTACTCCTGGGGAAGAGCCGCTATGACCCTCAGGAAGTGCGCGTACGCCTTCCCCTGGTCGAACCGCCCGACCCACAGCAGCGGAATCGTGCCCGGCCCATCGCCGAATCCGGAGTCGGCGAGGAACTGCGCTGACCCCTGCTCTCCGAAAGTCTCGACATCCACGAGGTTGGGCTCCACCGCCAGGCGGAAGCGGAGACGACGCGGAAGCAGCGGCTGAATCTCCCGCGCCATGATCTGGGAGGGCACGACGACGGCGGCCAGCCGGTCCAGTTCCAGCGCTCCGAGTTCCTTCTCGATGACGGGGATGCTGGACGAATGGAATTCATACGTCACGGCGACATGGTCCAATGCCGACAACACGTTGGCCGTGGCCGGGTGGCTGAGGACAGACACGGACTCGTAGTCGAACTGGTGGGCCAGGTGCGTCAGATAGGGCCCCGACCTGCTCTCCTGGATCAGGCGCACGTGGACGTTGGCCATGTCAGAGAATGCGTCCGAGCCCCCTCGGTCGTGAAGGAACACCGCGTCGAACTGGACGTCAGGCTCAGCCTGGGCCCGGCCCCGGATGACGGCGGAGACGCCGCCCTTGGACAGATTGGGGTAGAAGATCAGCTTGCGCATCAGTCGCGTCCCTCCGTCGTGATCCCGTAGTAGGACAGCAGGCGTTCGGCCCGGTCATCCCAGTCGCTCGACTGGACGAAGGACTCCATGGCCTCCCTTTCGCCAGGTGCCCATGGCGTGCTCAGTGCCTCGTCGAGTTTCTCCACGAACTCGTCCACTCCCCGATGGACCCAGGTCGACGGATACGTCTCCACACTCCCCATGGGCGCGGTGACACAACGCAGACCCCATGCGAAGTACTCGTAGATCTTGTTCGGGTCGACCGATCGGGTGAGCGGGATGTCCAGGAACGGGATGAGCCCGGCCTTCCAGCCGGTGACGATGTCCGCCAGCTGCTCGTGGGAGCGGGGGCCCAGAAGGTGGACATTGGAAGGCAGTGACATGCCCTGGGGCGCACCGTGACCGATGATCTCGAAGACGGTCTCCGGCATACGCCGGGCTGCTTCAGCGATCAGCGGCCAATCGAACCAGGAGGGCGTCAGGTGCCCGACGTACCCGGCCACCCGCAGGTGTTCACGTCGGTCGAAGCTCTCCTCAGTCCTCAGGCCCTCCGACTGGTCGATGACGTGACGGTTGACCGCGTTCGGAATGACCGCGTGGTCGCGCAGGGCCGGCCACATCGACACGAGCTTGGCGTCGAGCGCGGTACTGACGCTGACGACCTTGTCGGCCACGATCAGCATCTGCCGCTCCAATGCGGGCGAATACCACTTGGAGTAGCCCACGCGATTGAACTCCTCCATGTCGTCACGGCACTCGTAGACGACCTGCCAGCCAAGGGTCTTCAGCTGGGTGCCGAGGGCGACGGCCCCAATCGACGGAAAGGAGCTGCAGATGTAGGTGTCGCCCATGGACCGCCGTCGGGTGGTCAAGCCGCGCACCAGCCGGCCGAAGTCCTTGCGGGCGACCTGGAGGATCCGATCGGACACCCGCGCCGGGAACTCCTGGAGTGACGAGAACGGCAGGAACACGACCCACACCCCGGCCCTCTCGAAAGCGCGTGCCAGGTTGTTGGGCCGCAGGGACAGCGTCTCGTGTCCGAGCGGAGGTGCGGTGGTGTCGATGACGAGCAGGGTGTCGCCCTCCGGGATCTCCGCGAGGAAGGCGTCGATCTCGGCAGCCGAGGAGCGGACCTCCGTCACGTCGACCTCGGCCTGCATCATGACGTCAGAGTTTCCCCACCCGCGTCGGCCCTGGATGCGGACCCATCGAGCCTGCGACGGGACCGCAATCTGGAACTGCGTCTCAAGGGGGCCTTCTGCGGCCCCCCGCAGCTGGACGAAAGGTCCGAACGTCGGATTCTGGGGGAGGTCCGACGGTCCGGGAAGGGGACGTCCTGCTTCATCCAGGAAGCCGACGGTGAGGAGCGCCGTGCTCTTCTCGGTCGGCAGGCTCGCATGGACGACCCCTTCTATGGAGGCGGTGCCCGGGCTCACCGGCACGTGCTGGACGAAGTCCCATACCCGGACGCGCGTGTCCGGGCTGAACGGGGCCACTGGCGTGTCCAGCGGATGGACGTGGCGCAGGACCATCGGGGCGCCGTTCACGCGTACGGGGAACTCCGGTTTCCACGCGTGGCCCTGCAGCACAAGATGGGCCGCCGAGTCCGGCACCGTGACATCGAAGGCGGTGACGCGCTGGCCTTCACCGCCGGAGAGGTACCGGTACTCTCCCAGGCTCGGCGAGACGTGGGTCCACCCCTCGACCTCCACCCGTTCTCCTGCTGCGTCTTCGAACCTCAGCTGTACCAGCGCCGCCCCTCGCGCATCTGCGTCATTGACGTGCTGGATCGCGACGCTGAGGAGCTCGCCAGGAGCCACTGGAACGTGGTGCGCGAGATCGGAGACGTCGGGCAGGGATTCTCCCGGCCCTTCGGCGTGCTCTAGAAGGATCATCGACCCTGCTTTCCATGAGTTTTATGGCGAGTGGACGGTGCCGCCCGCGGGCACCACGACTCAACATACGTGACCGAGGGTGAACCCCGCTCTTCGTATGCGACATGGTGCTCCACACCGCCTCCGCCACGCTGTCCCGGGACCGTCCCACTGACTAGGCTGTGACCCATGACCACACCCGTCCAGGAGCACCTCGATCGCCTCACGTCGGCCCACGCGGGCGAGGGGGAGGTCCCGGACGGGCTGGGCGTCGCGATGCTCCTGGTGGACGGGCACCGCTACGTCTCCGGATCCATGACGCCCGTGCCGCTCGCCACGCTCGCCTCTCCCCTGTTCCACGCGCAGGCCCTCGAGGACCTCGGCGCGGTGCGGGTGGGCGAGCGAGTGGGAGCCGTCCCCGTGCGCGACCTGGACCACCGGGTCGAGGTGGACGCCGTCACGGGCCTGCCGCACAACCCGCTGCAGAACGCGGGCGCGGTGGCCACCGCCTCCCTCGTGAAGGGCCGCGGTGGCCGCGACCGCACCGCGCGCATGATGCAGCTGCTCTCCGCCCTGTTCGACCGCGAGGTCACCGTCACGGAGTCGGCCGCGCGTGCGGAGAACCGCGCCCAGCACCACACCCGGTCCGCTGCCTGGCTGATGAAGTCCCTCGACACGCTGGACGCCGACCCCGAGACGCTGCTCGAGGACATCGCCACGGTGCGTGCCGCCGCCGTGACCGTGGAGGACCTCGCCCTGCTCGCCGGCACCCTCGCGCACGGCGGCGTCCACCCCGTCACCGGGGACCGTGTGCTGAGCGAGGAGACGGTCCGCGGTGTGCTGTCCGTGATGGACTCCTGCGGCATGGACACCCGGGACTCCCGATGGGCGTACGACGTCGGCCAGCCCGGCTGGGCGTCCACGCGCGGCGGCACGGTGCTCGTGGTGGTGCCGGGCCACCTCGGTCTGGCGCTGCAGTCGGACACGACGGACGAGAACGGGCTCGGCGCCGCGGCGATGGCCGCCCTGCGGACCATCGTCGAGGACTTCGAGCTGCACCCGTCGGTGGTCACCGGTTCCCCGCGCGCGGCCCTGCGCACCCACTACCGGATCGATCAGGCGCCCTCGGGCACGGTGCGCAGCGCCGTCGTCCTCGAGGCGCTCGGGCGGTTCGCGGACACCGTGCACGTCATGGAGCTGGGCGGTCACCTCGGCTTCAGCCAGGTGGACGCGATCGCCCGCGTCAGCCGCGGTCTGCCGGAGGCCCTCGAGACGCTCGTGGTGGACATGCGCTCGGTCAGCTCCATCTCCCGCCCGGCCCGCCTGCTGGTGGCCCAGTGGTTCGCCCGCGCGCTGGGCAACGGGCTCGACGTCGTCGTCGTGGACCGGGACGCCGCCGAGATGAAGGAGCTGATGTCGGCCGTCGAGGAGTCCGTGGAGGTGGACCTGCCCGAGCCGCTGCAGGATGAGGCCGAGGGGGTGGACCCCGCCGCCGAGGGCGCGCAGTTCGTGTTCTTCGACTCCCGCTCGCGGGCCGCCCAGTGGGCCGAGCAGCGGCTGCTCTCCCGGCACGCCCCCCACCTGCTGCCGCGGGACGCCCAGGAGGCGGCCGTAGCACCCCTGCTGCAGCACCTCTCCGCGGACGATGCGCGCCTGCTCGAGTCCATGATGGACGAGCGGGTCTACTCGGACGGCCAGATCATCCGTCGCGCCGGCCAGCCGTTCGGCGGCATCTACGTGATCGTCTCCGGCACCGTGGAGCTCTCGGGCCAGGGCACGGGCAGCCGTCGTGTGCGCCGCACCCTGCTCACCCCGGGGATGACGTTCGGCGAGATGGCCCTCGGCCAGCCGGGCCGTCAGCCCTCCACCGTTCGCGCGCGCGGGCCGGTGACGGCGCGAGTCCTCACCGCCCAGGTGATGGTCGCGCTCCAGGAGGGCTTCCCCCAGCTGGCCCTGGCCCTCTGGGAGGCGCTGGCCCGCGACGCGTTCACCGCGCTGAGCCAGCTCATCCGGGAGACCGGCGCGCTGCAGGACTGACAACCCGCGGGGGCGGCGTCCCGGGGGACGCCGCCCCACCCCGTCACCGCCCGAGCACGTGGCGCAACGCGCCCTCCAGCTCGGGGTCGCGCATGTCGTAGCCGGAGGCGACCAGTCGGTCCGCCACGACCTTCTGGTCCGCCGCCACGGTCTCCACCCGGCCCTCCTCACCCAACAGTAGGCGCGGCCCGGCGTCGGGCACCGGGATGACCGCCGGCCGGTGCAGCACCCGCCCGAGGACGGTGGCGAACTCCCGGGCCGTGACCGGCTCCGGCGCCACCGCGTTCACCGGGCCGGTGACGCCGTCGTCGATCACCGCGTGGGCGAAGGCGCCGGCGATGTCATCGGCACCGATCCAGCTCAGCCACGGGCTGCCGTCGTGGCTCTCCCCGCCCGAGGTCGCGACCGGGCCGCCGAGGCCCGCGAGGAACAGCGGCAGCACCTGCTGCAGCATGCCTCCGGCCGGGCTCAGCACCACGCCGGTCCGCAGCATCGCCACCCGGATGCCGGCCGCCTCGGCGCGCCGGGCCTCCGCCTCCCAGTCCGCGACGACCTCGGCGAGGAAGTCGTCCCCGGGCTCCAGATCCTCGACGAGGCCGCTGCCGAACGGGCCCGTGCCCGCGTCCGCCCCGTAGTACCCGATCGCCGAGCCGTTCACGAGTGCCCGCACCCGCGCGTCGTCCCCCTCCCGTGCGGCGATCCGGGCGAGCGCGTCCACGAGGGTGCGCGTGCCGCGGACGCGCGAGTCGTGCACGGCCTCCTTGTGCGCGTCCGTGAACCGGCCCGCGATGGGCTCGCCCGCCAGGTTCACGACGACGTCGGCCTCGGCCAGGGCGTCCTCATCCACGGTCTCCCGGCCGGGGTCCCACAGCGCCGCGTCCAGCGCACCGGCCCTCTTCGGGCTCCGCACGAGCCGGATGACGCGGTGGCCGCCGGTGGTGAGCAGGGCACAGAGCTGCCGACCGATCAGTCCACCGGACCCCGTCACGGCGACCGTGCGGGCCGGCCCGCCGACGAGGGGGCCGGGGTGGGCGGCGTGGAAGTCCAGGTCATCGGCCATCACGCGGGCGCGGTAGGCGAACTGGCGGCCCAGCTCCGCCTCGAACGCCTCGTGGGTGCGGCGCGAGGCCGCGGCGCCCAGACCGGGCACGCGGGACACCAGGGACTCCCCCGGCAGGGCGTACTCGATGTGGTCCGTCACGACCGTGCCGCGCCGGCCGTCCGCCGTGTCCGCCTCACCGGGCGCGGCGTCGTCGAGCAGGTGGGTGTGCCGCCAGGAGGCGAGGGGACCGGAGACCATCTCGTCCCGGAACATGCGGCCCTCCTCGTAGGCCGTGTGGCGGGCTCGCCACGGCACCGCGGGCGCGGCCCCACCGGGCAGGCGGGAGGCGACGGCGTCCGGCAGCAGGCCGGTGAGCATCCCGTGGGCCGCGCCGGCGAACAGGCCGGCCGCCCCGGGGGCCTGGATGCGCAGCCGCGACTCGGAGCCCACGCGGAGGCCGTCCGTGGGCCCCTGGACCACCTCGCCGGCGAAGGGCGGGGTGAGCCGCTCCAGCGCGCCGGGGTTCTCCAGCCAGCGGAAGACGACCTCACGCGGGTGGCGCAGGAGGGTGCGATGCTCGAAGACGCGGATCTCGGTCATGGACGCCAGCCTGACACAGGGAGGGGACGCGCGAACACCTGTCCGGGCCGGGCCGTGCAGGACAATGAGGGGATGGACCTGCTTCCCGAGCTGCGCTGGACCGCCGCCGCCCTGCCCGCCACCGAGCTCACCCTCGTGGCCGTCTTCTCCCCCGAGGACCAGACGGTGCGCGCCTCCGGCGTGGCCGTGCCGGAGGACTCGGAGCCCCCCGCCGCCGCGATCGGGCGCCTCCTCGAGACGCTCATGGACCGGCTCGTGGCCCTGGACCCGGAGACCGCCGACCGCGAGATGAACCCGCGCCCCGTGGAACCGCGTCCGGGTGCGTCCCAGCCCGTCGCCGACGCCCTGGCCGCCTACGCCGCGGGGGACGTGGCCGCGCTCGACGCCCTCGACGTCACCCAGCCGGGCACCGCGTTCCGGCAGCGGGCGTGGCGGGAGCTGCGCGGCATCGCCCCCGGCTCCCCCGCCACCTACGGCGGCCTGGCCGAACGGTGCGGGGCCCCGCGGGCCGTGCGCGCCGCCGGCGGGGCGTGCGCCGCCAACCTGGTGGCCGTCGTCGTGCCCTGCCACCGCGTGGTGCGCGCCGACGGCGCGGCCGGCCACTACCTCTACGGCACCGCCGCGAAGCAGGCCCTGCTGGCCCACGAGGCGGCCCACGCGGGCTGACCACCCCCTCGCCACGGCAACGCGGGTTGAGTTGTCACGGGTCCGGGGCTCGAACACCCGCGACAACTCAACCCGCGTTGCGGACACGAGAAGGGGCCGGGCCGCGCGCTCCACGCACGCGACCCGGCCCCAGGCGCTCAGATGCTCAGACGGAGAGCTTGTCCACGATCGCGTTGAGCGTCGCGGACGGACGCATCACGGAGGTGACCTTCTCCAGCTCCGGCCAGTAGTAGCCGCCCAGGTCCACCGGGGAGCCCTGCACGCCGTTGAGCTCGCCCAGGATGGTCTCCTCCTGGGCCTCCAGCTCCTCGGCGACCGGCTTCGCCGCGGCCGCCAGCTCGGCGTCCTCGGTCTGCTTCGCCAGCTCGCGGGCCCAGTACAGCGCCAGGTAGAAGTGGCTGCCGCGGTTGTCCAGCTCGCCGACCTTGCGCTTCGGGGACTTGCCCTCGATCAGCAAGGTGCCGGTGGCGGCGTCCAGGGTGTCCGCCAGGACCCGCGCGCGGTGGTTCTCGTTCGCGACCGCCTCGTGCTCGAAGGACACGGCCAGCGCGAGGAACTCACCGAGGGAGTCCCAGCGCAGGTGGTTCTCCTCCACCAGCTGCTGCACGTGCTTCGGGGCGGAGCCGCCCGCACCGGTCTCGAACAGGCCGCCGCCGTTGAGCAGCGGGACGACCGAGAGCATCTTCGCGGAGGTGCCCAGCTCGAGGATCGGGAACAGGTCCGTGTTGTAGTCACGCAGCACGTTGCCGGTCACGGAGATGGTGTCCTCGCCGCGGCGGATGCGCTCCACCGAGAGCTTGGCGGCCTCCACCGGGGAGAGGATGCGGATGTCCAGGTCCTCGGTGTCGTGCTCCTTGAGGTACTCCTCGACCTTCTTGATGAGCTCACGGTCGTGGGCGCGGGTCTCGTCCAGCCAGAACACGGCCGGGGTCTGGGACGCGCGGGCGCGGGTCACGGCCAGCTTCACCCAGTCGCGCACCGGGACGTCCTTGGTCTGGCAGGCGCGCCAGATGTCGCCGGCCTCGACGTCGTGGGAGAGCAGGGTCTCCCCGGCGGAGTTCTTCACGGCCACGGTGCCCGCGGCGTCCATGATGAACGTCTTGTCGTGCGAGCCGTACTCCTCGGCCTTCTGCGCCATGAGGCCCACGTTCGGGACGGTGCCCATGGTGGTGGGGTCGTAGGCGCCGTTGGCCTTGCAGTCGTCGATCACGGCCTGGTAGACGCCGGCGTAGGAGGAGTCCGGGATGACGGCCAGGGTGTCCTGGGTCTGGTCGTCCTTGTTCCACATGCGGCCGGAGGTGCGGATCATGGCCGGCATGGAGGCGTCCACGATCACGTCGGAGGGCACGTGGAGGTTGGTGATGCCCTTGGCGGAGTTCACCATGGCCACGTCCGGGCCGTTCTCGTAGGCGGCGGCGATGGCGGCGCGCACACCCTCGGCGGTCTCGGCGTCGAGCTTGTCCAGGCCGCCCTCGATCGCGGCGAGGCCGTTGTTCGCGGACAGGCCGGCGGCGGCCAGCTGCTCGCCGTACTTCTCGAACAGCTCGGAGAAGTAGGCCTTCACGACGTGGCCGAAGATCACCGGGTCGGAGACCTTCATCATGGTGGCCTTCAGGTGCGCGGAGAAGAGGATGCCCTCCTCCTTGGCGCGCTTGACCTGCTCGGCGAGGAACGCGTCCAGGGCCTTGGCGGACATGAACGTGCCGTCCACGACCTCGCCCTTGAGGACCTTCAGGCCCTCCTTGAGCACGGTGGTCTTCCCGTCCTCGCCGGTGAACTCGATCGTCAGCACGTCGGCGGCCGGCAGGGTCACGGACTGCTCGTTGGCGCGGAAGTCGTCCGCGCCCATGGTGGCGACGGCGGTCTTGGAGTCCGGGGTCCACTCGCCCATCGAGTGGGGGAAGCGCTTGGCGTACGCCTTCACGGCCTTCGGGGCGCGGCGGTCCGAGTTGCCCTCGCGCAGCACCGGGTTCACGGCGGAGCCCTTGACCGAGTCGTAGCGCGCCTTCGCGTCCTTCTCCTCGTCGGTCTTCGGCTCGTCCGGGTACTCCGGCAGCGCGTAGCCGTCCGCCTGCAGCTCCTTGATCGCGGCGCGCAGCTGCGGCACGGAGGCGGAGATGTTCGGCAGCTTGATGACGTTCGCCTCGGGGGACTTCACGAGCTCGCCGAGCTCGGCGAGGGCGTCCGCGGTGCGCTGGTCCTCGGGCAGGACGTCCTTGAACGCGGCGAGGATGCGGCCGGCCAGCGAGATGTCACGGGTCTCCAGCTCCACGCCGGCGGTGCCCGCGTAGGCACGCACGATCGGCAGCAGCGACGCGGTGGCCAGCATGGGGGCCTCGTCCGTGAGCGTGTAGATGATCTTCGACATGCGGATGATCTCTCCTTCTGGCCGCACTCGAGACGCGGCCCTCGTCGGCAGGGAACGGGTGACTCCCCGCCAATCTACCCGGCGCCTCGGACGCGCCACACCGTGTGTGGCTCGGCGTCAGCGTCCCCGGCCGTCGCCGGTGCCCTCGCCGGGCCGGGCGGGGTCGCCCGGGTACCAGGGGGGGCGTCGGGTCGGCGGGGGCGCCCCCCGACGACGGCGGCACGGCCGGTCCGGCGGGCCCGCCCCGGAACGCCTCGCCGAGGCGGGCCGCATGCCGCACCTGCTCGGCCTCGCGCCGGCGTCGCCGCTCCCCCTCGGTGAACGACTGCCAGGCGCCGAGGGCGGTGACCGCGGCGAAGGCGATCCCCATGAACCCGAAGAACGTGCCCCACGCGGCCAGGGCCACCACGACCGCCACGGCGAGCAGCCCGAAGCCGACCGCCCCGGGGACGGCCCACGGCTGCCCCTCGGCCCGTCGCTCGCCGGCCGCGCGCAGAGGGACGCGCGCGAAGCCCCCGAGCACGAGGCACTCCAGCAGCGCCAGCCAGCCGCTGCCGACCATGAGTTCACCCATCATGCCGCCCATGCCACCCCAGGGCCCGTCGTGCATCATGCGGCCAGTGTAGGCAGGGCGTCGTGGATCGGGGCCGGCTCAGATGCCGAGCACGGCCTGGGCGATGAAGAAGTAGACGACCAGGCCAAGGGCGTCCACGAGCGTCGAGATGAACGGGTTCGAGAACACGGCGGGGTCGGCGCCGATCGTGCGGGCCGCCAACGGCATGAGACCGCCGACGGTGGCGGCGAAGGCGCACACGGTGAACAGCGTCGCCCCGATCACGAGACCGACGGGCCACGAGAACACGAGCCCGGCGATCACGAGGCCCAGCAGGCCGATGCACCCGCCCAGGGCCATGCCGACGCGCAGCTCGCGGAACATCACGCGCGGCGCATCGCGGGGCCGGACGTCGTCGAGGGCGAGCGCCCGGGTGACCGTGGTGGCCGCCTGGTTGCCCGTGTTGCCGCCCGTGCCGATGATCAGCGGGATGAACAGGGAGAGGACGACCATCTCCTCGAGCGTGTCCTCGAAGACGCCGAGCACCTGCACGGTGAGGGTGGCGCCGATCGCGAGCACGAGCAGCCACGTGATGCGCGAGCGCATCAGCGCCAGCACGGAGGTCGCCAGATAGGGCCGGCCGAGGGGCTCCACACCACCGGCGCGCGCCGCGTCCTCCGTCGACTCCTCGTCGAGGACCTCGAGGGCGTCGGCCACGGTGAACACGCCGATCAGGCGCCCCTCCGAGTCCGTCACGGGGACCGTCCACAGGCGCCGGTCCGCACAGAGCCGGGCCACCTCCTCGGCGTCCTCGGTGGCGACCGCGGACACCGGTTCCCGCATGATCTCCGAGACCCGCGCGTCGAGCGGCTGCGTGACCAGGACGGAGACGTCGACGACGCCGGTCAGGCGCGCCTGCGGGCTCACCACCGGCACGGACACGATGGCGGCCTGCTCCCGGCCGCCGTGGTCCCGGAGGTTCTCCAGGGCCACGGCCACGGTCCAGTCCTCGCGCAGACGCACCGGCGCCATGCGCAGCCGGCGGCCCACCGAGTCCGCCGGGTAGCCCAGGAGCCGGCCGACCTCGCCGCGCGCCCCGGCGTCGAGTCCGGCGAGCATCTTCCGGGCCACGGTCGCCGGCATCTCGTCGAGCAGCCGGGCCTGGCCCGAGACCCGCAGCTCGGCGAAGAGGTCCTGGACCTGACCGTCCTGGAGCTGGCGCACCAGGTCGGACTGCTGGCCCGTCTCCATCGCCGCGAAGACCCGGACCGCCGTCGACTTGTCCAGGAGCCGGAACAGCACGGGGACCATGCGCGGCTCGGAGCGGTCGAGCAGTTCGAGCGCGTCGCCCGGGGACAGCGCGCGCAGCAGCTCGACCGCGCTGTTGAGGTCGTCCCTGCGCAGGTGCTCGCGGATGCGATCCTCGACGCTCTCGACCTCGCGGCGGGTCATCGCCTCGTCACCTCCTGGGGTCGCGGGGGCCCGGCCCGGGCCCCCGTTCGGCGGCGGCGCGCCGCGCTCAGCCGTGGAAGAAGTGGCGCGCCCCGGTCAGGTACAGCGTAACGCCGGCGGCCTCGGCCGCGGCCACGACCTCCTCGTCCCGCACAGAGCCGCCGGGCTGCACCACGGCGCGCACGCCGGCGTCGAGGAGGATCTGCAGGCCGTCCGCGAACGGGAAGAACGCGTCGGAGGCGGCCACGGCCCCGCGGGCGCGCTCGGGCGCACCGTCGCCGGAGACGTTCTCGGCGCCGCCGGCGGTGGACACGTCCTGGCCGCCGGTCTGCGCGGCGCCCAGGGTGTTGGCCCGCTCCACGGCCAGGCGGCACGAGTCGAGCCGGTTGACCTGGCCCATGCCGACCCCCACCGTGGCGCCGTCGTGGGCCAGGAGCACCGCGTTGGACTTGGCGGCGCGCACCGCCCGCCACGCGAAGGCCAGGTCGGCGAGGGTGGCCTCGTCCGCGGCGGGTCCGGCGGCGAGGGTCCACGTGGCGGGGTCGTCGCCGTCGGCGTCCACGGCGTCCGTGATCTGCAGGAGCATGCCGCCCGAGACCTGCTTGGCCTCCACGGCGTCCCGGACGAAGCCCTCGGGCAGGCTCAGCAGGCGCAGGTTCTTCTTCGCGGTGAGGATCTCGAGGGCCTCCGGCTCGAAGGACGGGGCCACCACGACCTCCGTGAACACGTCCTTCGCCTGGGCGGCCATGGCGGCGGTGACGGGGCGGTTGGCCGCGATCACGCCGCCGAACGCGGAGACCGGGTCGCACGCGTGGGCCTTGGCGTGCGCCTGCGCGATGTCCGTGCCCTCGTCCGTGACGGCCACGCCGCACGGGTTGGCGTGCTTGACGATCGCCACGGCCGGGACCGGGTGGTCGAAGGCGGCGCGCACCGCGGCGTCGGCGTCCACGTAGTTGTTGTAGCTCATCGGCTTGCCGTGCAGCAGCTCGGCCTGCGCGATGCCGGGGGCCGCCGAGGAGTCCAGGTACAGTGCCGCGGGCTGGTGCGGGTTCTCGCCGTAGCGCAGGATCTGCGCGCGCTCGAGGGAGAAGCCGGCATAGGGCGGGAACACGGGGATCTCGTCGGCGTGCGTGTCCTCGCCGAAGTGGGCGGCGGTCCAGGCGGCCACGGCGTTGTCGTACGCCGCGGTGTGGGCGAATGCCAGGGCGGCCAGGCGCCGGCGGGCGCGCAGGTCGAAGCCGCCGGACTGCGCGGCCTGGACGACCTCGCCGTAGCGGGCCGGGTCCACGACGATCGCCACGGACGCGTGGTTCTTCGCGGCCGCGCGCACCATGGACGGCCCGCCGATGTCGATCTGCTCGACGACGGCGTCCTCCGCGGCGCCCGAGTTCACGGTGTCCACGAACGGGTAGAGGTTCACGACGACGAGGTCGAACGGCTCCACCTCGAGCTCGCGCAGCTGGGTCACGTGGTCCTCGCGACGACGGTCCGCCAGAATGCCCGCGTGCACGCGCGGGTGCAGCGTCTTCACGCGGCCGTCCAGGCACTCCTGGAACCCGGTGACCTCGGCGACCTCGGTGACGGGCACACCGGCGGCGGCGATGCGCTGGGCGGTGGAGCCGGTCGAGACGATCTGCACGCCCGCGGCGTGGAGCCCGGTGGCGAGCTCCTCGAGGCCGGTCTTGTCGTACACGGAGATCAGGGCCCGCTTCAGGGGCACCGTGTCCAGGACGGTGGTGGTGGGCTGGGCAGAGGTCACGAGGGGGCGCTCCTTCGAGGGGGTCCGGGTGTCCTCCAGCATAGGCCGGGCCGCATAATGGCCCAGGCGTCCGCGTGACGGACCGCCCCCACTCCACCCGACGAACGGGAGCCGACCATGTCCTCCGCCACCCCACCCCGCCCCAGCGCCGACGGCGCGCACCCCGGGCCCGCGCCCGACGTCGTCGCCCCCGACGCCGCCCTGCCCACCGGTGAGGCGGTCGTCCAGGAGCTGCCGTGGCGCTGGTCCGTCCAGGGCCGCATCTTCCTGATCGGCGGCCTGGGCTTCATGTTCGACGCGTGGGACGTCACGCTCAACGGCGTGATGATCCCGCTGCTGCGCGAGGAGTGGGCCCTGGACAAGGCCGACGCCGCGTGGATCGGCACCGCCAACCTCATCGGCATGGCCGTGGGCGCGTTCCTGTGGGGCACCATCGCGGACCGCATCGGTCGCAAGGCGGCGTTCGCGTGGACCCTCGCGATCTTCTCCGTGTTCACGATCGCGGGCGCGCTGACGGACTCCCTGCTGTGGTTCGCGCTGTTCCGGTTCGTGGCCGGCATGGGCCTGGGCGGCACGATCCCCGTGGACTACGCGCTCGTGGGCGAGTTCACCCCGCGCCGGCTGCGTGGCCGCGTCCTGGCCGCGATGGACGGCTGGTGGCCCGTCGGCGCCGCGCTGTGCGGCCTCGTCTCCGCCTGGCTCGTGGGCACGTGGGGCGACTGGCGCCTGCCCCTGCTGGCCATGGTCCTGCCGGCCCTGCTCGTGTTCGTCGTGCGCCTGGGCATCCCCGAGTCCCCGCTGTTCCTGATGAGCCGGGGCCGCGAGGCACAGGCCCGCGCCGTCATCGACCGCATGGTGGCGGCCACCGGCGCGCCTCGCCGGCCCTACACGATGCCCCCGGCCGAGCCGGCCCGCTCCAGCGGCGTCGGCGCGCAGCTCGCCGCGGTCTGGCGGTTCTCCCCGCGCATCACCGCGGTCGCCTGGGCCCTGTTCGTGGCCATCATGCTCGTCTACTACATCGCGCTGCAGTGGCTGCCGACGTTCCTCATCGACGCCGGCTACGCGGAGGGCCGCGCCTTCATCATGACCTCCGGCATGGCCGCGGCCGGCCTGCTCGGCGTGGTCGTGGCCACCGCGCTGATCGAGGTCACCGGCCGCCGCTGGCTGCTGGCCGTCAGCGCCGTCGTCGCGAGCGCCCTGACCGTCTGGCTGGCGAGCGTGCTGGACGTGCCCGCCGCGGTGCTGCCGCTCGTGCTGACGTTCGGCTTCGTGGTGCAGGTCGCGATCCCGGTGCTCTACACGTACGTCTCCGAGCTGTACCCGACGACGCTGCGCGCCTCCGGCTTCGGCTGGGCGTCGGCGGCCTCGCGGGTGGGCGCGGGCCTGGGTCCGCTGCTCTTCGTGGGCACGCTGGTCCCCGCCCTCGGGCTGCCGGGGGCGTTCGCCGTCACCGGCGGGCTCGTGGTCCTGGCCTGCGCGGCGATGCTGGCGCTGGCCCCGGAGACCCGCGGCCGCGCCCTCGAGGTCAGCGCCGACTGAGCTCGCCGAGCACGCGCAGCAGCAGGGCCCGCTCCTGGACCTTGATGCGCTCGTGCAGCTCGGCCTCGGTGTCCGTGTCCAGCACGGGCACCGCGGCCTGCGCGAGGATCGGGCCGGTGTCCACGCCCGCGTCCACCACGTGCACGGTGCAGCCGGTGACCTTCACCCCGTGCGCCAGCGCGTCCCGGACGCCGTGGGCCCCCGGGAAGGACGGCAGCAGGGCCGGGTGGGTGTTGAGGATGCGGCCGTCGAACCGCTCGAGCAGCGGGGCGCCCAGGATCCGCATGAATCCGGAGCACACCACCCAGTCCGGCGCGTAGGCGGCGACGGCGTCCGCGAGCGCCTCGTCCCACGCGCGCCGGTCCGCGTGGTCCTTCGGGGACACCACGAACGTCTCGATCCCGTGGGCGCGGGCACGCTCCAGGCCGCCGGCGTCGGCGACGTCGGCGCCCACCGCGGCGATCTCCATGTCCAGGGCGCCGGAGGCGACGGCGTCGAGGACGGCCTGCAGGTTGGTGCCGGAACCGGAGACGAGGGCAACGATGCGCATGCGCCCATCGTAGGGTGAGGGGGTGTCCGCCCCCGTTCCCTCCTCCCCGCCCCGCCCGCCGCAGGGCGCCCCGGACCCCGGCCGCGTCCGCACCGGCCGTGCCCTGCTGTGGCAGTCCGTGGCGCTGCTGGGGATGGTGCTCTCCTTCTCCCTCGTGCTGCCGTGGAAGCTGATCGCCCTCGCGCTGGGGCTGGTCGCCCTCGTGCTCGGCGTGCGCGTGTGGGTCACGAGCCGCGGCGCCGAGCGCTCGGGGCTGCCCCGCGCGGTGGCGTCCGCCGGCATGGCGATGGCGCTGATGGGCATGACGACGGCGGCGCTGCCGCTACTCGCGTGGGACGCGACGGTCCAGCTCGAGCAGTGCGGCGCCTCCGCGCTCACCGTGCGGGCGCAGCAGGCGTGCGCGGACGAGTTCACCCGTCAGGTGGAGGAGCGCACGGGGGTGCCCCAGCTGCGGCCCTGAGCCGCGGGCGTCAGTCCCGCGCCCGGCGCGGGGACGGCCGGTCGCGCAGGCCCGAGGCGCGGTCGCCGGACCGCGGCACCGTCGTCGTCCCGTCCCGGTGCCCGGCCACGGCCAGGGCGGTGAGGTAGCCGGCCGCGCAGCCCAGCGCGACCCACCCGGCGACGGCGGCGGACACCGCCCAGACGTGGGAGCCGAGGTCCGTCAGCGCGCCGAGCCCGAGCGTCCCGGAGGTGAGGGCCAGCGGCACGAGCAGCAGCAGCCCCGTGAGCAGTCCGGTGAGCACGGCCAGGGCCAGCGTGGACAGTGTCAAGGACACCGCGCGGCTGCCGTGGCGGGTGTGCAGCCAGTCGTCGAGGTGGTTCTCCCCCTCCCGCAGCAGCCACACGCCGGCCACGGCGCCGGCGCCGATCGGCACGGCCAGCAGGAGCAGCTGCCACGGCGACCACGTCCCGGGCAGCGCACCCAGCGCCGGGAGGGCGGGCGCGGTGGCCGGCGTCGCGCCGAACACGGAGTAGAGGCTGTCCGCGCCCACGGAGAACCCCGGGCCCGCCGTCCACGCGATCGACCACGCGGTGAACGTGGGCAGCCAGCCGATCTGCAGCAGCGCCAGGAGCAGGCCGCCCAGCGGACCGCCCCCGATCGCCTCGGCCACGGTGACGACGGCGGTCCACTCGACGGCCAGCCGCCCCGCCACGAGCAGCGCGTTCAGGCCCGTCAGGGCGAGCACGGCGACGGCCGCGGCGCGCACCACGGACCAGGCGTACGAACCGGCCCAGCGTTCGTACTGCGAGCGCCGCGAGATCCGCTCCGTGAGGTCCAGGCCGATCAGGTGCGCCCAGGTGCCGGCCTCGCGCCGCGCCCCCGCGAGGGCGGCGACGCCGAAGAGCAGGGCGGGCAGCAGCGCCGCCGGGGCGGGGTGGGCCGTCAGCTCGTCCGTGCCGGGCAGGAACGCGACGGCCAGCCCCACCAGGGCGTAGGCCCCCACCGCGCCCACGAAGGCCTGCCACGCCTGGTCCCGGTAGGACGCGCGGGCCAGGCGCCGGCCGGCCCGCCAGGACAGCGCGAGCGGGAGCAGGGTCAGGCCCCACGGCACGAGCCACGCCGTGCCGGTGATGAGGTGGTCCGGCGCGGTGGGCATGGCCGTGGTCACGGTGACGGGCACCGCGTGCAGGGCCAGCCACAGGACGCCGCCCACCTGGACGGCGCCTTCGATGGTCGGCCGCTCGAACCCGCCGGTGGCCCACACCGCGAGGGTGGGGACCATGACCGCGAGCAGGCTGATCATCGCCGTGACGAGCGCCTCGACCACCCCCTGCAGCCACAGCGGCAGGGGGACGGGGCGCAGCAGACGGGGCGCAGCGGGGCGGGAACTCACCCGTCCATGGTGCCACCCGACTCCGGGCGGCGCCTGGACGGGGGCGGGCCGCGCGGGCCGGTGCGACGACCGTCACGCGCCCCGAGAGTTCACCGCGGGGTCACCGGGCCGTCGTCGGCGGGTGTCCCGGCCGTGGTCCGGGGTCCTTAGCGTCGGCCACGTGCGTGTCGTCGTGGTCGCCGAATCGTTCCTGCCCCACATGAACGGGGTCACCAACTCCATCCTCCAGGTGCTGCGGCACCTGCGGGAACGGGGCGACGAGGCGATGGTGGTCGCCCCGGCCGCCTCGTGGTCCGCCGGGTGGACCCAACGCGCGGGCGCCGGTGAGGCCCCCCGCGAGGTCGAGGGCTTCCCCGTGCGCACCCTGCCCTCCGTGCCCCTGACCGGGTACACCTCCGTGCGGGTGGCCGCCGGCACGGTGGGCCGGCTGCGCGGCATGCTCGCCGACTTCGCCCCGGACGTGGTGCACATCGCCTCCCCCTTCGTGCTGGGCTGGCGCGCGGTGCAGGCGGCCGAGGAGCTCGGCATCCCCTCCGTGGCCGTCTACCAGACCGAGGTCCCCGGCTACGCGGCCCGGTACGGCGCCCCGTGGCTGGAGGACGTCCTGTGGAGCCACGTGGCGCGCCTGCACAACATGGCCACGCTGACGCTCGCGCCGTCGTCGTTCACCGTCCGGCAGCTGCACCGCCAGGGGGTGCGACGCGTGCACCTGTGGGGCCGCGGCGTCGACTCCCGCCGATTCCATCCCGCCAAGCGGGACGAGGCGCTGCGCGCCGAGCTCGCCCCGAACGGCGAGAAGCTCGTGGGCTTCGTGGGGCGGCTGGCGCACGAGAAGCAGGTCGGGGACCTGCGGGTGCTCTCGGACCTGCCGGGCACCCGCCTCGTGGTCATCGGCTCCGGGCCGCTGCGCGAACAGCTCGAGCGGGAGCTGCCCGGCGCGCACTTCGCCGGCTTCCAGGGGGGCGAGGACCTCGCGCGCCACGTGGCCAGCCTGGACCTGTTCGTGCACCCCGGCGAGTCCGACACCTTCGGCCAGACGCTGCAGGAGGCGATGGCCTCGGGCGTGCCCGTCGTCGCCGTCGGCCGCGGCGGCCCCCTCGACATCGTGGACGCCTCCCGCACCGGCTGGCTCTACCCGCCCGGCGAGCTGGACGAGCTGCGCCGCCACGTCGCGGACCTCGTGTACGACGACGTCAAGCGGGCCGCGTTCGCCGACGCGGCGTGGGCGTCGGTGCAGGGCCGGACCTGGCCGGTGCTGTGCGAGCAGCTCATGGGCTACTACGAGAAGGCGATCGCGGTGCAGGAGCGCCGCCGCGTGGAGCTGGCCCGCCGGCTGCTGACGGCGCCGGCGCTGCTGGCCGCGCGCGTGTTCGGCTGAACCCCGGGGCGGACGACGGGCCGGACGCCGGACGGGCGCCCGGGTGTCGTGTCCGGAGTCGTGGCTAGGGTGGCGGGCATGGACGCCACCCCGCATGCCCGCCCCGCCGAGCCTGGCCCCCTGCCCGATCCCGCCGAGCCCCGCCGCCTCGCCGGCAAGGACGTGCACCCCGTCGGCCTCGGATGCATGAACATCGTGCACGGCTACTCCGGATTCCTCGACGACGACGCCGCCGTCGACCTGCTCACCCGCGTGCTGGAGGACGGCACCGACCACCTGGACACCGCCACCCTCTACGGCGGCGGCCGCAGTGAGGAGCTCGTGGGGCGCGCGCTCGCCCGGGCGGGGTCGGGCGTCCGCGAGCGCGTGCTGCTCGCCTCCAAGGGCGGGCTCGTGCGGGACGGGCAGCGGCGGATCGACGGCCGCCCGGAGACGCTGCGCGCGCACGTGGACGCCTCCCTGAGCCGGCTCGGCCAGGACCGGATCGACCTGTACTACCTGCACCGGCTGGACCCGGAGGTCCCCGTCGAGGAGTCCGTGGGGGCGCTCGCAGAGGCCGTCACGGAGGGCAAGATCGGGGCGATCGGCCTGTCCGAGGTCTCGGCCGTCACCCTGACCCGGGCCGTGGCCGTCCACCCGATCGCGGCCGTGCAGTCCGAGTACTCCCTCGCCACCCGCAACCCCGAGTGGGGCGTGCTCGAGGCGTGCCGCCGCCATGGGACCGCCTTCGTGGCCTTCTCCCCCGTCAGCCGCGGCCTGCTCACGGACGCGCCGCCGCGGCTGGGCGGGCTGGACGCGGGAGATCTGCGGCACCGGCTGCCCCGCTTCGCCGAGGGCCACTACGAGGCCAACCTGACGCTGCGCGAGGCGCTCTCGGCCGAGGCCGTCCGGCTCGGGACGAGCACGGCGGGGCTCGCCGTCGCCTGGGTCCTGGCCCAGGGCAAGGACGTCCTGGCGATCCCGGGCACCACCTCGTGGGAGCACTGGCTCGAGGACCGGGGCGCGCACGAGGTGCGGCTGACCCCGGCCGACGTCGCCCGGCTGGACGACCTCGTCAACGACGCGACCGTGGCGGGCCCGCGCTACAGCGAGAGCCAGCAGGCCAGCATCGACACCGAGGCGGCGCCGCCGCGCTGAGCCGAACGCGGGGCCCGGGGTGGCCCGCGTCTCATTTCGGCAACAGAGCGCACTCCCTGTCAGGATGGGCGTCAGGCACCGCGGCCTCCTCCGACCGCGGCGCGCCACGGCGGGGGCACCGCGGGGCGTCTCTACCCCGACGTCCGAGGAGGACACCATGAATGAGTCTCTGGAGACCCTGCGCGACGAAGTGTTCGCGCGCAACCCCGGCGAGGCCGAGTTCCACCAGGCGGTGTCCGAGGTGTTCGAGGCGCTGGGGCCGGTGGTGCAGCGCCACCCCCAGTACGTCGAGGCCGGGGTCATGCACCGCCTCTGCGAGCCGGAGCGCCAGATCATCTTCCGCGTCCCGTGGATCGACGACGCCGGCGTCGTGCAGGTCAACCGCGGGTTCCGCGTGGAGTTCAACTCGGCGCTCGGCCCGTACAAGGGCGGGCTGCGCTTCCACCCCTCCGTGTACCTCGGGATCGTCAAGTTCCTGGGCTTCGAGCAGATCTTCAAGAACTCGCTCACCGGCATGCCGATCGGCGGCGGCAAGGGCGGCTCGGACTTCGACCCCGCCGGCAAGTCCGACCGCGAGATCATGCGGTTCTGCCAGTCCTTCATGACGGAGCTGCATCGCCACATCGGTGAGCACACGGACGTGCCGGCCGGTGACATCGGCGTGGGCGCCCGCGAGATCGGCTACATGTTCGGCCAGTACAAGCGACTGACCAACCGCTTCGAGGCCGGCGCCCTCACCGGCAAGGGCCTGACGTGGGGCGGCTCGCTGGTCCGCACTGAGGCCACCGGCTACGGCGCCGTGATGTTCGTCGACTCCATGCTGCGCACGCGCGGCGAATCCATGGACGGTCAGCAGGTGCTGATCTCCGGCTCCGGCAACGTGGCCATCTACGCCGCGGAGAAGGCCGCCGCGCTCGGGGCCACCGTGCTCACCGCGTCCGACTCCTCGGGCTACATCGTGGACCCGGACGGCCTCGACCTGGACCTGCTCAAGCAGATCAAGGAGGTCGAGCGTGCCCGTATCTCCGAGTACGCCGAGCGCCGCGGCGGGCGGTCCCGCTACGTGACCGGCGGCAGCGTCTGGGACGTCGAGGGCACCGTGGCCCTGCCGTGTGCCACCCAGAACGAGCTCGACGAGTCCGCCGCGCGGACCCTGCTGAAGAACGGGGTGAAGGCCGTGGCCGAGGGCGCGAACATGCCCTGCACCGAGGCGGCCGCCCACCTGTTCGTCGACTCCGGGACGCTGTTCGGCCCGGGCAAGGCCGCCAACGCGGGCGGCGTGGCGACGTCGGCGCTGGAGATGCAGCAGAACGCCTCGCGGGACTCGTGGAGCTTCGACTACACCCACGACCGGCTCGAGCAGATCATGCGCGACATCCACGACCGCTGCGTGGAGACCGCCGAGGAGTACGGCACGCCCGGCAACTACGTGGCGGGGGCGAACATCGCCGGGTTCATCAAGGTCGCCGACGCGATGATCGCCCAGGGCGTGGTCTGAGGCCCGGCCCTGTCCCTTCCGTGATCCTCCGCCGCCCTGCGACATCACCGCCGTTCTGACGCGCGGTGATGTCGCAGGGCGGCGGTCGCTCAAGGGCGCCCGGCTCCTGCACAGGCCCCCCGACGTCGGGTGCCCTCCACGGCCGGCGCGGGCGACCCGTCGCACCCCGGACGGGCCCACGACACTGGGCCGCATGACCCTGCTCTCCGACCACTCGCGTGCGCTGCTCCCGGGACGCGGGCCCCTGCTCTGCGCGGCGGACCCTCACGACGGGGCGGCGCGGCGCCGTCTCGAACGCGCCTGGACCCGCGGGGTCCTCGTGCGGCTCTGCCCGCGCGTCTACATCAGCGTCAGCGACTGGGCCGCGCTGCGTCCGTGGGACAGGACGGTCGTGTCCGCCGTCGCCCTCTCGATCGCCCGCCCCGAGACGGTGTTCACGGGCCTGACCGCGGCCCGGTTGCACGGTCTCGGGCCGGCCGTCGAGCCGCCCGCGCTCGAGCTGCGCGCCCCCTCCCCCGGGCATCACGGCGCCGGGCCGCTGACCCGCCGTCCCTTCGCCCCCTCCCTGATGGCCCACGACCGCCGGCCTCCCGGCCTGCCGCGCCGCCGACCCCGGTGGGGGCTGCCGGAGGCGGACCCCGCCGCGCCTCAGCGGGTCGAGGCCGTCCTGTCCGACGGGCAGAGCCTCGGGACCGTCCTGGCGGATCCGCTGCCCACGGTGCTGCTGGTCCTCGGCGCGGCCACCCCGTTCCGCGACGCCGTGGCCACGCTGGACGCGCTCGTCCGAGCCCGGCCCGAGGAGGCCGCACGCTGGGCGAGGCAGGCGGAGAGCCGGCTCGGATCGGCGGCCGCCCTCCGCCGATTCGAGCGGGCCTGGCACTTCGCCGACGCGCGGGCGGAATCCGCCGGCGAGTCCTACAGCCGGGCCATCGTCCACGAGCTCGGCTTCGTCCCGCCCACGGCCCTGCAGCATCGCCACCGGGACGCGAACGGACGCGAGGTGGCCCGCACGGACTTCTGGTGGGAGCAGGTGCGGGTGTACGGGGAGTTCGACGGGCTGGGCAAGTACGACCTGTCGTTCTTCGACGGTGACGACACGGCCCGCCGCGCCAGCATCCGCCGGGAGAAGGAACGGGAGGTGGCCCTGCAGCTGGTCACCCGGGCGGGTGCGCATTGGACGTGGGGAGACCTCCTGCGGCCGGACCGGCTGGCGCGGATCCTCACCGCCGCGGGCGTCCCCCGCTCGGTCTGATCCACGGCCGTCCCACGGGCCCGGTCCCGACCTCCGCGAGCCCGAGCGTTCGACCTCCGCTCTGCGACATCGCAGCCGTGCTGCACGGCGGTGATGTCGCAGGACGGCTGCCGGGCGGCCCGCAGCCCACCTCAGCCTGCCTCAGCCGGCCAGGGCCGCCCGCTGCTCGGGGCTGATGCGCACGGGGCGGCCCGTCTGCCCGTCGACGAACACCATGACGGACGTCGCGGTGGCGCAGAGGGTGTCGTCGACGCCGTCGTGCAGGGCGTAGCCCACGTGCACCGAGGCGGCCTTCACGGCGTCCACGCTCACCACCACGCGCAGCGGCACGGGGCGGTAGGGCATCTGGGCCCGGTACTTCACGGTGTGCTCGGAGATGAACGTCCGCACACCGGGGGCCACCCCCTCGAGCAGGTCGATCGGCGGGGCCTGCCCGCCACCGGCGCCGGTGTTCGCGGGCACGCCGAAGGCCGCCACGCGGGCCTCCTCCAGCAGCTGCACCACGGCGATGTTGTTCACGTGGCCATAGGCGTCCATGTCCGCCCAGCGCAGCGGGATGCGGACCTCGACGGAGCGCGAGGCGGTCATCGGGCGGCCTCCTCGTCCGTGGACCGGTCGTCGCGCTGCGCCGCGGCGTCGAGGGTCGCCGGCGCCTCGTCGTCGCCGAGGATGTCCTCGCGCCAGGCCTCGGGCTGCACGTCCACGAACTCGACGGGCAGGATGCCCAGGTCCTCGAGCTGATTGGACAGCGTGGCCCCGTCCGGGCCGTAGCACCACGGGATGCCCGGGGTGGAACGGCGGGTGTCCTCCGCCCGGCCGCCCGCGAGCAGCGCCTGCGAGGGGGTCAGCTGCCGGATGACGATCGCCTTGACCCGGTCGGGGTGGCGCTGCGCGAACTCGGCGTAGATCTCGGGGTCGTGCTGGCCGTCGTCGCCCACCAGGATCCACTGGATGTCCGGGAACTGCTCGGCGAGGCGCTCGAGCTGGACCCTCTTGTGCTCCTGGCCGGAACGGAACCAGCGGTCCCTCGTGGGCCCCCAGCTGGTCAGCAGCAGAGCGCCGAGCGGGTAGAGGTTGCGGCCCAGGAAGCGGGTGAGGGTCTGCGCCACGTTCCACGCGCCCGTGGACAGGTACAGCACGGGGGCCTTCGGCTCGAGCTCGGCGATCCGGCGCAGCAGCACGGCGATCCCCGGAGTGGGCGTGCGGGCGTGCTCGTCGATCACGAACGAGTTCCAGGCCGCCAGCAGGGGGCGGGGCAGCGAGGTGACCACCACGGTGTCGTCGATGTCCGAGACCAGGCCGATCCGCGCGCCCGGCTCGCAGATGTACAGGTCCATGACGGCGTGCTCCTCTTGGCCGCCGACGTGGAGGGTGGCGGTCTGCCAGCCGGGCTCCAGCTCGACGTCCAGCACGACGTCGACGACGCCCATCCGGTCCGTGCGCACCGTGGTGCGCAGGTCCCCCACCTGCACCTCCACCTCGGCGTAGGCCATGGGCGGGGCCACGAAGTTGCGCCAGCCGCGCACGCCGTCCGCCACCACCTTCGACAGCCGACGGCCGTTCATGAACTCCTCGTCGGAGGCGATCACCACACGGGAGAGGATCCGCACCCAGCTGGTGCTGCCGTAGCCCGTGAACGCCATGACCGTCGGCACGTTGCCGGCACGCAGCGCGCGGGCGCGGTGCCAACGGTTCCACCCCTCCTGCAGGTGCGTGGCGACGTTCTCCACGGGAGTGGGGTCACCGGAAGGGGCCAGGCGGCCGCGCCGGGGCGCGGGCGTGGGGGCGTCGGAGGCTGCGGGCATGCGCCCAGTATTCCGCACCGTGCGCTCTCAGCGGATCTCGGGGACCAGCGCGGTCAGGCGGTCCAGCATGCGGCCGACCTTGCCGTTCTCGATCGCGGCGGCCACGTGCCCGTCCGCGAACCGCTCGCCGCGCACCAGGTAGGTGAACAGCGTGCCGAGGTCGGCCAGGGACGCCTCGGCGATGCCGGCCTCGCTCACCCGGTCCACGTTCCGCAGGTAGTCGACGTCGATGCCCGCCAGCTCCTGCGCGGCCACGAGGCCGGGGAACACGCGGTCGTCGTAGTCCGGGTAGACGCCGCCGAGGGTGCCGGGCGCGGGGGCGCCGTAGGAGGCGATCGGCCGGGCCTCGGTGCCGTAGCCGGCGGCGAGCAGCTCGCGCAGCGCACGCACGGCGGCCACGCGCTGGGGCGTGGGGGTCTGCGGGCCGGTGAGGGTGGCGTCGTCGTCGGGGGTCGGGAGGGGGTGCTCGGTCATGGCGGCTCCTCTGCTCGGGGGGGGGTCGGCCCCATTGTCTCGCGTGCGGTCCGACGTGTCCGGGCCCCCGCCTAGGCTCGGGGCATGAGCCCCGCCCTGCCCCGCCCCGCCGAGCTGCGCGCGATCGCCCTCGACGCCGCCCGCGCGGTCGTCGGCGACCTCGCCGCCGCCTTCCGCTCCCCCACCGCCATCGGGCCCGAGGCCAAGACCACGCACCACGACCTCGTCACCGTGCACGACCGACACACCGAGGCCCGGCTCGTCGCCGCGCTCACGACGGCGGTCCCCGGCTCCGGCGTGCTCGGCGAGGAGCTCGGGGCGCAGGCCGGCACCGGTGAGGCCGCCCGGCTGACCTGGATCGTCGACCCCATCGACGGCACCTCCAACTTCACACACGGCTTCGCGATGTTCTCGGTGTCCCTGGCCGCCGAGGTCGACGGCGAGGTGGTGGCCGGCGTCGTGCTGGACCCCGTGGGCCGGCTGGCGTTCTCCGCCGACGCGGACGGCGCCTACCTCACCCGCGGCGACGGGCCGGAGCGCCCGCTGGCCGAGGTCGGCCGGCCGGCGCCGGCCGGCGGCGAGCGCGCCCAGAACCTCGTGACCTCCTACCCGGCGGGCGAAGCGATCGCGCGCGAGGGCGAGGACGCGCTGCGCCGCTTCGGGCGGCTCGTGACCGCCCACGCGACCGTGCGCCGCACCGTCTCCGGCGCCCTCGAGCTCGCCCACACGGCGGCGGGCTGGGCCGACGCCGCGCTGTACGTGGACACCAAGCCCTGGGACGTCGCGGCAGGGCAGCTGATCCTGCGCCGCGCCGGGGGCAGGTGGCTCACGCCGGACCCGGCCGCGCCGTCGTCGGGCCGGCTCGTCGACGACGGCCCGCGCGCCCACACGTGCCCGTTCGCGCTCGCCGTCGCCCCGGGCCGCGAGGCGCCGACGACGGCGGCGGTGCTGGGTGACATCGTCGCCTCGCGGGCGACCGACCATGTATAGAGTGGATGTGAGCCCGATCTCAGCGCCGCGCCCGACGGCGCCCGTCCCGGCATGTCAGGAGGCCCCGATGACCCAGCAGCACCATGACACCGACGACGCCCCGTCGATGCAGCGCCCCGATCCGGTCGCGGAGCCCGGGGACCACCTGATGTTCGAGCACCCGGACGGCGAGGCCGTCCTGGTGCTGGACGAGGACCAGGTCTGGCGACTGCTGGGCCGCGTGGGCCACGCGCGCCTCGGGCTGGCCGTGGACGGGCGGCCGGACATCGTGCCGGTGAACGTGCGGGCCCACGACGGCGCCATCTACTTCCGCACCGCGCCCGGCTCGAAGCTCGCCGAGCTCACGGTGAACCCGCGCGTCGTGGTGCAGGCCGACGGGATCCTGGCCGACCAGGCCTGGTCCGTGCTCGTGCACGGCACCGCGCGCCGCCTGGACACGGAGGCGGAGATCGCGGAGGCCGAGTCCCTCGGCATCGAACCGTGGGTGCCGACGCTGAAGGACTTCTACGTCCGCGTGGACGTCCAGCGCGTGTCCGGCCGCCACTTCGTGTTCGGCCCGCACCCCGAGCGCAACGAGTCCCAGACCGACTGAGCCGCCGGCAGGACGCGTGGGCTGAGCCGGACGGCTCAGCCCACGTCCGCCGGGCTCAGGGCTGCGCCGGGGGCTGGCCGCCCTCGCCGCCCGCCGGGGGCTGGCCACCGCCGGGCCCGCCCATCCCGCCCTGCTCCTGCTCAGTGGTGGTGTCGATCGGGACGTCGATGGTGATGGCGAAGCCCTTTTCCACGGAGCCCGTGATCTGCGGCAGCTGCGTCTCGTAGCCGTCCGAGAAGACGTTGTCCGTCTCGAGGCTGACCTTGGCGAAGTTCGCCGTCGACCCGTCGTAGGCTGAGGTGGCATAGACCTGCGAGGACTGCTCCTCGGGCATGGCGATCTGGGAGGTGAGGACGTTGTTCGTCGCGTCCGTGATGGACGCCTTGTCGGGGAACACCTCGAAGTGCAGATGGGGCCACCGGCCGTCGTAGCAGCCGGGCCACACCGTGGTGAAGGTGACCGTGCCGTCGTCGCCCACCACCTGGACGCCGCGCAGGTAGGTCTCCTCCGTGATGCCGTCCGAGTACATCGAGTAGCGGCCCTGCGCGTCGGCGTGCCAGAGGTACACGGCGGCGCCGGTCATCGCGGCGTCGCCGTTGGCCATGTCGATCACGTTCATCGTCACCGTCAGCGGGACGCCCTCGGCGACGGTGCCCGTGTCGATGCTCGTGGTCAGGTCGGAGCGTTCGATGCCGGACGCGTCGAGCACGTCCGGGCCGTTGGAGCCGTCGCCCGGGTACGGGCCTGCGGTCTCGGTGACCATCTCGGTCAGGGTGGCGGACGGCGAGGCGCTCGCCGCCGACGAGGAGGAGGCCGCGGGTGACGAGGAGCCGGCGCTCGCCGACGTCGAGCTGGAGGAGGACGAGGCGCCCTCCTGGACTCCGCACGCGGCGAGGACGAGGGCCCCCGCCCCCGCGCCGAAGATGCCCAGCGCGTTGCGGCGGGAGACGAGCGTGCCGACGTCGAAGGCGGCGCCCTGGTCCTCGACGTCCTCGGCCGGGGGGTGGGAGGCCCGGCCCTCGAAGGTGGGCGTGACGGCGGGGACCTCGCCTGCCTCGGTGACCTGGGGGAAGGGACGACGGGAGCGGGTCGGGAGCCAGGGGGCCATGGAGCTCCTCTCGTGGGGCGCCCGCCAGGTGGCGGGTCGCGTCGAGATGCCAGCATGGCAACGGATGCCGGACGTTTTCGTGAGATCGGCGGGATGGTTCCAGGACATCTCCTGGGCGGTTTCCGACACGGGCGGGACCGCCGGCGCCTCGGTCGACGCCTCAACTACCTGCCGGTCCAGCTCCGTTGCTGAAACATGCACCTGGAAAGGTGGCGCACACTCTCAGGGTCGAGTCAGCGATTCCGGCGCCGGGCCGTCTCAGACCTCCGGGGCCTCCCCCAGGTGGCTCGGCGCCCACATCGCCAGGCGGGTCTGCACCACCACGACGTTCGGCCCGTCCGCCTGGAACGCGCGCTCGAGCGCGCCGCGCACGTCCTCCACTCCCACCGTCTCGGCGGGCACGCCGAAGGAGGCGGCGAGGGCCTGGAAGTCCGGCCTGTCGAGCTCGGTGGCCGTGGCCTTGCCGAACGCGCCCTCCATGTACTCGCGCAGGATGCCGTATCCGCCGTCGTCGATGATCAGCCACGTCACCGCCGCGCCGTGCTGTCTGGCGGCCGCGAGCTCGGCGAGGGAGTACATCGCCGAGCCGTCGCCGGCGACGGCGAGCACGCGCCCGTCGATCCCGGTGCGTCCCTGGTGGGCCAGGCCCACCGCGCCGCCGAACGCGGCCGGGAACCCGTAGCCGAGCCCTCCGGCACCCTGCGCCGAGTGGAACTCGCCGTCCTGCGCGTCCCAGCAGTTCCACGCCCAGTAGGCGGCGATGGTCATGTCCCAGTACGTCTGCATGGTCGACGGAACGGCGGCGCGGATGTCCGCCAGGAGCCGGCGCTCCACGCCGAGGTCCTGGGCATCGAGGCGGGCGGTGATGCGCGCGTTGACGTCGGCGACCACCTCGGCCGGGGTGCGGCCGTGCCAGACGGCGGCGTCCTGCGCCACCGAGCCCGACTCGCGCAGCGCCGCGGCGAGCGCCTCGAGCGCCTGGCCGGCGTCGGCGCGCACACCCAGCGTGGGGTGGTTGGTCTCCAGCACGCGCGGCTCCGCGTCCACCTGGATGAGGCGGCCGCGCGGCTCGAGCGTGAAGTAGTTCGAGGTGACCTCGCCGAGCGAGGAGCCGACCACGAGCAGCACCTCCGCGTCCTCGAGCAGGTCTGTGACGAGGCGGTCCTCCACCCAGCCGCCGAGGCTGAGCGGGTGCTCCCACGGGAAGGCGGTGTTGCCGCCCGGCGAGCAGACCACGGGTGCCTGGAGCAGCTCCGCGACCTCCCGCAGGCTCTCCATCGCGGCCCGGCCGGAGCGGCGCACACCGCCGCCGGCCACGATCGCCACCCGCCCGGCCCCGCGCAGCCAGCGTGCGGACTCGGCCACGAGCTCGGCGCGCGGCGGGTGGTCGTAGGGCACGGCCAGGGCGTCCTCGACCGGGGGCACCATGACCTCGCCGAGCAGCACGTCCTGCGGGATCTCGACCCACACCGGCCCCTGCGGCACGGTGATGGCCTCGGCCCACGCGTCCTGGATGGCGGACGGGATGCCCGAGGCGTGGTGGACCGTGAACTGGGCCTTGGTGACGTTGCGGGCCGAGGCCTTCTGGTCGTCCAGCTGGTGCAGCATGCCCTTGCGCCGGGCGCCGAGCCCGGACAGCGGGATCTGCGAGGCGACCACGAGCATCGGCACGCCCGTGGCGTACGCCTCCTGCAGGCCGGCCAGTGAGGTGAGGGCGCCCGGGCCGGTGGAGAGGAACAGGACGCCGACCTCGCCGGTGGCCCGGGCGTACCCGTCCGCGGCGAAGGCGGCGTTGTTCTCCACGCGGTTCGAGACGAACTCCAGCGGGGAGCGCGACAGGGCGTCGAAGAGGCCGAGGGCGTGCTGGCCCGGGATGCCGAAGACCGTCCGCGCGCCCAGGGCGTGGAGCGTCTCCACGGCCAGGTCGCCGCCGTTGCGCCGCGGGGCCGCCGTCGTCGTCTGCTCGTCCGTCATCGGGCCGACTCCTCACCGGCGGCCGCGCGGGTGGCGCGGCGGTCGGCCATCAGGGAGATGAGGTCGTAGGCCACATGGGAGGCGGCGACGCCGGTCAGCTCGGCGTGGTCGTAGGCCGGGGCCACCTCCACCAGGTCTGCGCCCACGATGTCGAGCCCGCGCAGCCCACGCAGGATCTCGAGCAGCTCGCGGCTCGTGATGCCGCCGGCCTCGGGGGTGCCGGTGCCCGGCGCGTGCGCGGGGTCGAGGACGTCGATGTCCACCGAGATGTAGAGCGGCCGACCCCCGATGCGCTGGCGCAGCTGGTCCACGATCTCGTCCACGCCCTGACGGAACACGTCCGAGGAGGTGACGATGCCGAAGCCCATGCGGTGGTCGTCGTCGAGGTCCTTCTTGCCGTAGAGCGGACCGCGCGTGCCCACATGCGAGATGGCCTCGGTGTCCAGGATCCCCTCCTCCACGGCGCGGCGGAACGGCGTGCCGTGGGTGTACTCGGCCCCGAAGTAGGTGTCCCACGTGTCCAGGTGGGCGTCGAAGTGCAGCAGGGCAACGGGCTCGCCCGCCCGGGCGGAGGCGGCGCGCAGCAGCGGCAGCGCGATGGTGTGGTCGCCGCCGATGGTCATGAGCGAGGAGCCGTCCTCGGTGAGGTCCATCGCGTCCTGCTGGATCGCCTCGATGGCCTCGCCGATGTCGAACGGGTTCACCGCCATGTCCCCGGCGTCCACCACCTGGGCCTGCGCGAAGGGCGAGGTGTCCGTGGCGGGGTTGTACGGGCGCAGCAGCCGCGAGGACTGCCGCACGTGGCCGGACCCGAAGCGTGCACCGGGGCGGTAGGAGACGCCGGCGTCGAACGGCACGCCGACCACCTTGATCTCCGGGGCGACGCCGGCCGCGGCCGCCTCGTCCAGGCGCGGCAGCAGCGCGTAGGTGGGGGTGCCGCCGTAGCGGGGCACGAGGGCGGAGTTCACGGGGCCGAGGCGGCCGTTGTCCTCGACGCGGGGGATCTCGAGCATCTGGATGTCCTCTCTGGGCGGTTCGGTTCGGTCTGGTCGGTCTGGTCTGTCCGGTGTGGGCGCGCCGGACGGGGTCACGCGTGGCCCACGAGGGTCCACAGCACGACGGCGGGGCGGTCGTCCGGATTGGCCCACGAGTGGGGCTCGCGGCCGGGGAAGGTGACGGTGTCCCCCTCCTCCAACAGGTGCACGGCCTCGGTGGTCCGCAGCTCGAGGCGGCCGGTGACCACGTGCACCGCCTCCACGCGGCAGTCCACGGTGTACAGCTCCGCCTCCCCGCGGCCGCGCGGCGCGATGTCAGCGCGCAGGATCTGCAGGTCACGACTGCCGCGCGGGGTGATCAGGCGCTCGCGGATGCCCTCGCCGCCGAGGTTGACCGCGGGGGCGTCGGCGAGGCGCACGACCGTCACCTCGGGCGCGTCCAGGACGTCGCCCGGGCTCGCGCCGAGCACCTGGCACAGGGTCACGAGCGTGCTCACGGACGGGCTCGTCAGGTCCCGCTCGAGGCGGGAGAGGAAGCCCTTGCTGACGCCGGCCGCCTCGGCCAGCTGGGCCACGGTGAGCCGCCGCGCCTCGCGCAGCGCACGCAGCCGACGGCCGATCAGCGCCTGGCCCGGCGCGGTCTCGAGCGGGAGGGCCTTCATCGCGCTCCTCCCGACGTCGGCCAGGCGACATCGCCGATGTCACCCTGGACGACATGTTGTCTGATAAGCAACATGTGTTTACCGTAGGCCCGGATCGTGTGATCGGCAACACGACGATCTCTTGTGTCCCGCCGCGGCGCACCGCATCCCGGCGCCTCGGATCCCTTCGCTCCAAAGACCGCCCGTGACCCTCAACCTGACCATCGTCGCCGTCTACCTGGTCGGCATGCTCGCCTTCGGCTGGTGGGGCAAGACCCGCGCCGCCAGCTCGGAGGACTACCTCGTGGCGGGCCGCCGCCTCGGGCCGGTGCTGTTCACCGGCACCATGGCCGCCGTCGTGCTCGGCGGCGCCGCCACCGTGGGCGGCGTCGGCCTGGGGTACGAGTTCGGGCTCTCCGGCGCGTGGCTCGTGGCCGCCATCGGCGTCGGCGTCCTCATCCTGTCGGTGGCGTTCGCCCCGATCCTGGCCCGCCTGAAGATCTACACCGTCTCGCAGATGCTCCGCCTGCGGTACGGCCGTGGCGGGGCCTCCCACGCCTCCTCCTTCGTGATGCTCGCCTACACGCTCATGCTCGCCGCCACCTCCACGGGCGCCTACGCGTCGCTCTTCGTGGTGCTCTTCGGCTGGGACCGCTGGCTGTCCGTCCTGGTGGGCGGCGGCATCGTGCTGGCCTACTCCGTGCTCGGCGGCATGTGGTCCATCACCCTGGCCGACATGGCCCAGTTCCTCATCATGACCATCGGCCTGTTCGCCCTCATGCTCCCCCTCTCCCTGGCCAACGCCGGCGGCTGGAGCGCCATGCAGGAGCGCCTGGGCGCCGAGTTCTTCAGCTGGGACGGGATCGGCGTGCAGTCGATCGTCACCTACTTCGTGATCTACACCCTCGGCCTGCTGATCGGCCAGGACGTCTGGCAGCGCGTGTTCACGGCCCGCTCCCCGCGCGTGGCCCAGATCGGCGGCGCCACCGCGGGGCTGTACTGCATCGTGTACGGCGTCGCCGGCGCCGTGATCGGCATGGCGGCGCGCACGGTGACCGCGGACATCGCCGCCACGGACGACGTGTTCGCGTGGGTCGCCCAGAACCTGCTGCCCGTGGGCGTGGGCGGCGTGGCCCTGGCGGCCGCCGTCGCGGCCATGATGTCCACCGCCTCGGGCGCGATCATCGCGGCCTCGACCGTGATGCGCACCGACATCCTCCCGATCCTCCGCGGCGAGGCCACCGCCGCCGAGGACGGCGCCGTCGCCGAGGACGCGGCCACGGAGACCGCGGCGGAGCTCGCCTCGAACCGCGGCTGGGTGCTGCTGCTCGGCGCCGTCGTGCTGGGGCTGGCGATCGTCGTCCCGGACGTGGTGGCGGCCCTGACCATCGCGTACGACATCCTCGTGGGCGGCCTGTTCGTCGCGATCGTCGGCGGCCTCGTGTGGAAGCGCGGCACCGGCACGGCGGCCCTGTGGTCCATGGTGGTCGGGACGGTGGGCACCCTCGGCACCATGGGCTGGCTCGAGCTGAACGCGGCCGAGCCCTTCGAGGGCGTCTTCGCGAACGAGCCGATCTACGTCGGCCTGGCCGCCTCCGCCGTCGTGTACGTCCTCCTCAGCCTGATGACCCGGCCCACCGACCCCGCGGTCCTCGAGGCCTGGCGGGTGCGCTCCCGCCACGGCGTCGACCCCGCGGTCCGAGCGCAGGTCTGACCCACGCTCCCGGGGCCTGTGATCCTCCGACGCCCGCACGATGGCCGAGGCCACGTGGTGCGGCGGGCGGCGGCGGGCGACCCTTCCCGCGGGCTCCCCCCGGCCCCTAGTGTCTCCGTACAGCCTGAGACCGGGACTCCCCCTCGGGTTCGCCCCGTCTCTCGCCCCACCTGGGGCCTCGCTGGAGACAGAAAGGCAACAGTTCTCATGACCACCAAGAACCGCGCCGTGGCATTCCACGGCATCAAGGACGTGCGCGTCGACGAGCTGGACTTCCCCAAGCTGGAGATGCCCGACGGCTCCGCCGCGCCGCACGGTGTCATCCTCAAGATCGTCGCGACCAACATCTGCGGCAGCGACCTGCACATCTACCGCGGGTCCTTCCCCGCCCCCGAGGGCATGGTGCTGGGTCACGAGATGACCGGCCAGGTGCTGGAGGTCGGCAGCGACGTCCAGTTCCTGCAGGAGGGCGACCTCGTCTCCGTGCCGTTCAACGTGGCCTGCGGCCGTTGCCGCAACTGCCGCGCCGGCCGGACCGAGATCTGCGAGACCGCCAACCCGGACCAGGCCTGCGCCGCCTACGGCTTCAATCTGGGCGGCTTCCAGGGCGGGCAGGCCGAGTACCTGTTCGTGCCGTACGCCGACTTCCAGCTGCTGCGCTTCCCGGACCAGGAGCAGGCGATGGAGAAGATCCTGGATCTGACCGTGCTCTCGGACATCCTCCCGACGGCGTTCCACGGCCTCGTGGAGGCCGGCGCCAAGCCCGGCTCCACCGTCTACATCGCCGGTGCCGGCCCCGTGGGCCGGTGCGCCGCGGCCGCCGCTCGGCTGCTGGGCGCCTCGTGCATCATCGTGGGCGACCAGGACGCCTCGCGACTGGAGCTGGTGCGCAAGCACGGCTGCGAGACCATCGACCTCTCCACCACGGAGAACCTGCAGGACGCCGTGAGCGACATCCTCGGCGAGCCGATGGTGGACTGCGCGGTGGACTGCGTCGGCTCCGAGGCCCACGGCCTGGGCTCCGCGTCCGATGAGATGCAGCCGATCGCCGCCGTGAACCAGGTCCTGGACATCACCCGTCCGGGCGGCGCCACGGGCATCATCGGCATCTACGGGCCGGACCCGATCGCGGAGACGAAGGCCGAGCAGGAGGGCACCTTCCCGGTGGACTTCGGCAAGGCCTGGATCAAGTCGCCCCACATCATCGGCGGCCAGGCGCCCGTCATGCGCTACAACCGCCAGCTGATGATGTCGATCCTGTGGGATCGGATGCCGTACCTGACGGAGATGGTCAACCCGCGCGTGATCAGCCTGGACGAGGCACCGCAGGCCTATGCGGAGTTCGACCAGGGCTCCCTGGAGAAGTTCGTCATCGACCCCCACGGCATGATCGCCCGCTGAGCGGTCCGCCTCCGGATGCACGACGGCGCCCCTCACCCGCCCCGCGCAGGTGAGGGGCGCCGTCGTCGTCCGCGGATCATGCCGCGTGCAGCAGCGTGGCGGTGATCCCGAGGGCCGCCAAGCCCACCACCAGCGCGACCATGCAGGCCACCGACGCCAGGGCCGGCCGGGCCTGCTCCCGCGCGATTCCGTCCGCGTGCGCCACGTAGCGCCGGCGCTGCGTGGCCAGCACCGCCGCCCCGCCGACGGCCGCCACCACCGCAGGCCCGAACGCCCACGCGCCGACGGCCGGCCACCACCTCAGGAACGTGAGGCTGAGGACGCCCAGCGCCAGGGCCGTGCGGCCCCAGCTCATCACGGTGCGCTCGGGCTGCAGCCCCGGGTCGTGATGCAGGCGCATCGTCTCAGCCCCGCGGAAGGACGACGGCGGCCAGCAGCACCACGACGGCCAGCACGACGCCCCCCGCGAGGACCGGGACGATCAGCGGCAGCGGCAGCGGACGGCCGCGGCGCATCGCCCGCTCCACCCGGAGCCAGCGCGCGCCCGCGCCCAGGGCGAGCAGCGCCGCCAGGACGAGCAGCACCGTGCTCAGCACCACCCGGACCGGCGGCGCGAAGAGGGCGCCGGTGAACGCCTCCACCGCGACCCCGCCGGCCAGCAGCGCCAGCGCCGTCCGGACCCAGGCCAGGAACGTGCGCTCGTTGGCGAGCGTGAACCGGGGGTCCGGCTCCTCCCCGCCCGCCAGGAGGCGGTGCTGCCAGGCCGGCCGGCCGCCGTCGTGGGCGGCGGTCTCGGGGCCGTCGGGGGTCTCTGCTGCGTCCATGCGGCCATGGTAGCGACGGCGTAGACTGGCCGGTCGGGCGCGCCCGGCCGCGACGGCGCCGCCCGTCCCCGCCCGCCCATCCGATGGAGCCCCATGAGCCCCGCCCACACCGCCACGCCCGCGGCACGTCCCGAGCCGACCCGCGAACAGGTCCGACGCTGGCGCCGCTACCTCGCCGACGAGATCGCCGAGGGCCAGATCTACCGCGACATCGCCGCTCGCAAGGACGGCGTGGAGCGCGACATCCTGCTCGGCCTCGCCGAGGCCGAGCGCCGCCACGAACAGCACTGGCGGGCCCTCCTGGGCGAGCACGCCGAGAACCCGCCGCGCCCCTCCCTGCACCGCATCCTGCTGCGCTGGCTCGCGCGGATCTTCGGCTCCGTGTTCGTGCTAGCCCTGGCCCAGCGCGCCGAGTCGGACACTCCCTACGCGGAGGACCAGGACGCCCCCGAGGGCATGGTGGCGGACGAGGCCATCCACGAGGAGGTCGTGCGCGGCCTCGCCGCCCGGGGTCGCGAGCAGCTGGCCGGCAACTTCCGCGCCGCCGTCTTCGGCATGAACGACGGGCTGGTCTCCAACCTGGCGCTCGTGATGGGCATCGGCGCGACGGGCGTGGCGCCGTCCGTGGTGCTGTTCACCGGCGTGGCCGGCCTGCTGGCGGGCGCGCTGTCCATGGCGGCCGGCGAGTACGTCTCGGTGCGGTCCCAGCGGGAGCTGCTCGAGGCCTCCTCCCCCACCCAGATCACCCTCGAGGCGGCCCAGCACCTGGACCTGGACCACAACGAGCTCAAGCTCGTCTACCTGGCCCGCGGCATGACGCCCGAGGACGCCGAGCACCGCGCGCTCGAGCGCCTCGGCTATCTCACGTGCGACTGCAACCCGCAGTTCTCCGCCCGTCCCGACGGCTCCCAGGGGCCGGTGGACCACTCGGACTCCTTCGCGGAGATCGGCTCGGCGTGGAGCGCCTCCCTGTCCAGCTTCGCGTTCTTCGCCTCCGGCGCACTCATCCCGATCCTGCCGTACATCTTCGGCATGTCCGGGCTGTGGGCCCTGGGCCTGGCGGCGGCGATGGTGGGCGTGGCCCTGCTCTTCACCGGCGGTGTGGTCGGGCTGCTGTCCGGCTCCTCACCGCTGGCTCGGGGCCTGCGCCAGCTCGCGATCGGCTTCGGCGCCGCTGCCGTGACGTACGTGCTCGGCCTGCTCTTCGGCGCGAACGTGGGCTGACGCGGGGAGGGCGGTCTGGCGCCCCGGCCACGAGAAGAGGGTCCGGTCCTCTCCGTCCTCTCGGCGGCTCAGTTCCTCCAGAGCCCCGATGAGTGCACCGACAGCGGTGGGCCGGCCCGCTGTCGCAGTGTCGCTCTGCTCTGTGTCATGAGGAGCGGAAGGTGGTGACCATGCGGGCCTCAGGTACGCGGTTCCCACCGGAAGGTGCTCTTTGCCATGGCGAACGCCGCCACGACGAAGGCGAGGCTCGGCAGCAGCAGGCTGACGGCCTCGTGGAGGGCCATGCCGCTCCATCCCTCGATGATCAGCTCGGTCACCGCACCGCCGGGGAGCAGGCGTTTGACTCCGGCAAGCTCCTCCGTGCCGGTCAGACCGACCCACATGGAGGCGCCGAGGGCGACGACGAACAGGGGCAGCGTGGTCACCTGCGCGTGGTCCGGGGAGTTGGTGAGACCCGCCGTCGCGATGGCCGCGCCCACGAACATCAACTCCAGGACGACGACGGCGGCCACGACGGCCACGACCCCCACCGGAGGGGTGCCGACGACCGACAGGATCGCGACGATGACCCCGGCCTGCACCAGGTTCACCAGCGCAATCGGCAGCACGAGACCGCTCAAGATGGAGGCGTCCTTCGCCGACGTGGAGCGCAGCCGCTTGAGGAACAGGTTCTGGCGGCGGGAGGCCAGGGTGGTCGTCGCCGTGATGTAGGTGCCCATGGCGGTCACGGTGACCAGGATCAGAGCGGCCGTCACCGGGGTGCCCCCGAAGTTCTCGCGGTTGAAGATCAGGACCGCGCTGAAGGCGAGGGGGATGAACAACGACGAGGCTGCGACGAGGCGGTTGCGGACGAGCTGTGTCATCTCGCTGCGGGCGATGGCGAACATTGCGGGCTCCTCTTGTGGTGGTCGAGTCGGTCGTGAGGACGTGTGATCAGGCGTTAAGGGCGCGGAAGAGGGATTCGAGCCCCTCGGCTCCGACGTTCAGGCCCTCGAGCTCCACATCGCGGGAGCGGGACCACACCAGGAGGCGGTACAGGTCCTCCTGGAGGTTCGTGGTGGGGATGGTGACCGCGCCGCCGGGTGCGATCGTCGCGTCCTCGAACGGGACGGTGGGCTCACCACTCAGCCGGAAGCTGATGGTCGAGGGGAAGGCCGAGGTGAGCTCGGCGACTGTCCCCTGCCGATGGATGCGGCCGCTGTGCATGAGCGCGATGCGGTCGGCCCGCTCCTGGGCCTCCTCGAGGTAGTGCGTGGTGAGCAGGATCGTCGCGCCCTCGTCACGCAGCCGGTCCACGACGTGCCAGAGTGCGTCGCGTGCCTCGATGTCCAACCCCGTGGTGGGCTCGTCAAGGAAGATCAGCTCCGGTGAGCCGAAGATCGCCGTGGCGAAGTCGAGGCGGCGCTTCTCGCCGCCAGAGAGCTGCCCGGTCCGGGTGTCCCGACGCCGGCGGAGGTCCACGAGGTCCAGGACACGGTCGACGTCGTCGTCCCGCCGCGTCAGACGACCGATCAGCGCGAGGGTCTCGCGTACGGTCAGGTCCGGGGCGAACCCGCTCTCCTGGAGCATGATCCCCACCCGACGACGCAGGGTGCGGTCGCTCGGGTCCTGCCCGAGGACCCGCACGGAGCCGGCGGTCGGGGCCCGGTGACCCTCCATGACCTCGATGGTGGTGGTCTTCCCGGCACCGTTGGTGCCGAGCAGGCCGAAGAACTCCCCACGTCGGATCTCGAGATCGATCCCGTCGACGGCAGTGAAGTCCCCGTAGTCGACCCTGAGGTCGTGGATCTCGACGATCGTCTCCGTGCGAGAGTCGACGGCGGTGGGGGCGGGGAGAAGCGTCGTGTTCTGCATGTCCCCCACACAACCAACCGGAATCCGCCCCCGACAGTGAGGTCACGTCACTGCGCGGCATGACAGAGTTGGTGCGCAAGCATGACGCTGCGTCACTGGTGCGGGGCGGGCCGGTGACGGAAAGGTGGATGTCGTTCCGATCCCGCGGCACCCGCGGCGGATCGGGACCGCCGAAGAGAACCAACCATCGACCTGGACACGGGAGGCTCCCATGAGGGCGTGTCAGATGGTCTGTGTAAGCCGTACCGAGAGGAACGGTAAGAATCATGACCATGATCGACGAGAAGAACCCAGGCGAGCCCTCGGGCCAGGACCTGGTCGAGCAGCTGAAAGCCTCAGGGCAGCTTGATGCCCTGTTCGCGCAGATCGACGCGGGCGGCGTCGAGCTCACCGGTGACGGCGGGTTCGTGCCCGCGCTGGTCAAGGCCGCGCTCGAGCGGGGCCTGCAGGCCGAGCTGACCAGCCATCTGGGCTACGAGAAGGGCTCGAGCGAGGCGCTGAAGCACGCCAACTCCCGCAACGGGACCACCCCGAAGACCGTGGAGTCCGAGGTCGGGCCGATCGAGCTGGACGTCCCGCGAGACCGGGGCGGGTCGTTCACCCCGCGCCTGGTGCCCAAGGGCCAGCGGCGCCTCGGGGGCCTGGATGACATGATCATCAGCCTCTATGCCGGCGGAATGACGATCCGGGACATCCAGCACCACCTGGCCTCCACGATCGGCACGGACCTGTCGCACGAGACGATCTCCAACATCACCGACGCCGTGAGCGAAGAGGTCCTGGCGTGGCAGTCGCGGCCGCTGGAGGAGTTCTATCCGGTGATCTATCTCGACGCAATCCGGATCAAGATCCGAGAGAACAGCCAGGTCCTCAACCGTGCCGCCTACATCGCCGTCGGCGTGGACCTCGAGGGCATCAAGCACGTGCTGGGGATCTGGGTCCAGGACACCGAGGGCTCGGCGTTCTGGGCCCACGTCTGCGCCGATCTCGCCAACCGGGGCGTGCAGGACGTGCTGATCGTGTGCTGCGACGGGCTCAAGGGCCTGCCGGAGGCGGTCGAGGCGACGTGGCCGGACTCGATGGTCCAGACCTGCGTGGTTCACCTGATCCGGGCCGCGATGCGGTTCGTGGCCTACCAGGACCGCAAGAAGGTCGCCGCCGCGCTGAAGCCGATCTACACCGCCCCCAACGAAGAGACCGCGAGGAAGGCGCTGGCCGAGTTCGAGGCCTCCGAGCTCGGCACGAAGTACCCGTCTGCAGCCGCGACCTGGGCGAACTCCTGGGAGCGGTTCATCCCGTTCCTGCAGTTCCCACCCATGCTCCGCAAGGTCATCTACACGACCAACAGCATCGAGTCGCTGAACTTCCAGCTACGGAAGGTGACCAAGAACCGCGGCCACTTCCCCTCGACCGAGGCGGCGGTGAAGCTGCTCTGGCTGGCGATCTGCAACATCGAAGACAAACGCGCCGCCGAACGCGCTCGGGACCGGGGCAAACCCGCCGGCCAGCGCAAAGCCCAGGGCCGGCTCGTCGAAGGTCAGGCCGTCACGAACTGGAAGCAGGCCCTCGCCCAGCTCGCCGCGGCCTACCCCGACCGGATCAACCCCTACCTGTGACCACCCCGCTTACACAGACAAGTTGACACGCCCTCCCATGAAGACCATCCGGACCATCGCATTCATCCTGTTTCTCTGTGCCACCGCGTTCGGCGTCATGTTGACGCTGCACTACCTGCCCATCCCCGAGATCCTGCCCTCTGAGATCACCTCCTGGGTCCCCGCACGGGACACCGCCGACGCCACCTGGCTGATCGTCGGCATGGTGGTCGCCGTCGTCGCGACCGCTGTGGGGTTCTCGGCCAGCCACAAGGCCGTCGAGCGAGAGACGCAGGTGACCTCCTGAGGGGCACCCGATCCACGCGCTGACTGAACATGGAGTGCCCATGACCTCCGAGCACACGTCGGAGACGCGAAGGCTGCGCAGCAGGACGAGCTTCGTCCTGCTCGCAGTCTTCGGTGTTGCCGCCATCGTCGCCCTCCTGACGTCCGCTGTGGAGCCGTGGCCCCCTCTCGTCCTGGCACCCGGCCTCATCGCCGGCCTCTGGCTGCTGTCCCAGTGGCACCGGGAGGTGGCTGCTCCGACGCGTTGGGCAGTGCTCGCCCTGGGCACTCTCACCTGGGCGCTCAGCGCCCTCTGGGATCTGACTCCCCTGGGCGCCCTGGCCTTCGCCCTCGCCGGTGCGCTCGAGGTCATGTGGAGCCGACACGCCAGGGCCGTCGTGACCCTGCTGGTGCTCACTGTCGGGTCGGCGGCCGGCGCTCTCGTGTTCGTCACCGATCCCCAGGCCTTGTGGGTCTATGTCGGCATGGGCGCCCTGCTGACGGGCGTCGCGTGCGTGACCATCCCCGTTTCCCGAATCTCCTTCGACCTCATGCGCCTGCAGGACCAGCGTGCGGAGCAGGAGCGGGCAGCCTCTCTCGATGCCGAGCGGCTGCGCTTCTCCCAGGACCTCCATGACATCCAAGGCCATGCGCTGCACGTGGTGAAGCTCAAGATCGCCGTCGCCCAGCGGATGCTTTCCACGGACACCGACGCGGCCCAGCGGGAACTCGATGAGGCTCAGCAGACCCTGCGCCAGACCATGGCCGAGACCAAGGCGCTGGCACAGGACGGGCACACCTTGACCCTGCGCGGTGAGCTCGCGAACTCCGTCGCGCTGCTCGAGGCCACAGGCATCACCGTCACCACCGACGACGACGGCGGCCCGCGAGGCGAAGAGTTCGAGCATGTGGCCGGCGTCGTGATCAGGGAGGGGACCACCAACATCCTGCGTCACTCCGACGCCCGCAGGGTCGAGATCAGCCTTGCCCCCGGGCACGTGGTGATCTCCAATGACGGTGCGGCCGGTGTCTCCGCCGAGGACCACACGGGAGGGCTGGACAACCTCCGGTCCCGCCTCGCGGGGGTCGGAGGCCGCCTGGACGTCTCCTGTGTCGACGGACGGTTCACCCTCGGGGCACGATGGGAAGCGGACGAGGAGGAGTCGGTGTGAATGACATCAGGATCGTCCTGGCGGACGACGAGAAGCTCCTGCGCACAGCACTGGCCACTCTGCTGGAGATAGAGGGCGGCATCCGCGTCGAGGAGGTGGCCGCCGACGGCCATGAGGCGGTCGAGGCAGTGCGCCGCATCGATCCCGACATGCTGGTGACGGACATGGAGATGCCCGGTCTGGACGGCGTCGCAGCCGTCGCGACGCTCCGCGAGACCCACCCCGACCTCCCGGTGGTGATGCTCACCCGCCACGCCCGTCCCGGGGTGCTCCGACGGGCGCTGAAGGCTGGCGTCACCGGGTTCGTCACCAAGTCTGCGGAGCCGGGGGAAATCGCCGATGTGATCCGCAGGGTGAACAGCGGGCAACGATGGATCGATCCGGACACCACGGCCCGGGCGATCTCGGACGACTGTCCCCTCACCGACCGGGAGCTCGACGCCCTGCGTGCCACGGGCGAGGGGTACTCCGTGGCCAGGATCGCGCAGCAGCTGCACCTCGCGGAGGGCACGGTCCGCAACTACCTCTCCAGCGCCATGCAGAAGACCCAGACGTCCACGCGCCATGACGCGGCGCGGTTCGCCCGCCGCCACGAGTGGCTCTGACTCCGCGTCTCCCGTCATCTCACAGGACCTCACCACGACGACGGCCCCTCACCCTGGCGGGTGAGGGGCCGTTCGCTGTGGTCGCCGTGCCGTCAGGCCCGGCGGCCGAGGGTCGGGATCAGGCCTGGGCCTGCAGGATCTCCCGCATGAGCTGGGCGGTCTCGGACGGGGTCTTGCCGACCTTCACGCCCGCGGCCTCGAGGGCCTCCTTCTTGGCCTGGGCGGTGCCGGCGGAGCCGGAGACGATGGCGCCGGCGTGGCCCATGGTCTTGCCCTCCGGGGCGGTGAAGCCGGCCACGTAGCCGACGACCGGCTTGGTGACGTTGGCCTTGATGAACTCGGCCGCACGCTCCTCGGCGTCGCCGCCGATCTCACCGATCATCACGATGGCCTGGGTGTCCGGGTCGGCCTCGAACGCCTCGAGGGCGTCGATGTGGGTGGTGCCGATGACCGGGTCGCCGCCGATGCCGATGGCGGTGGAGAAGCCGAAGTCACGCAGCTCGTACATCATCTGGTAGGTCAGCGTGCCGGACTTGGACACGAGGCCGATGGGGCCGGAGCCGGTGATGGTGGCCGGGGTGATGCCCGCCAGGGCCTCGCCCGGGGTGATGACGCCGGGGCAGTTCGGGCCGATGATGCGGGTCTTCGGCTTGCCGTCCTCGCCGGTCTTGGACTGGGACAGGGCGAAGAATTCGGCGGTGTCCTGCACCGGGATGCCCTCGGTGATGACCACGAGCAGCGGGATCTCGGCCTCGATGGCCTCAATGGCGGCGTCCTTGGCGAAGGCCGGCGGCACGAAGGCCACGGACACGTCCGCACCGGTCTTCTCCATGGCCTCCTTGACGGTGCCGAAGACGGGCAGCTCGACGGCGTTGCCGTCCTTGTCCTCGTGGGACACGGTGGTGCCGGCCTTGCGGGCATTCACGCCGCCCACGATGTTCGTGCCGGCCTTGAGCATGAGGCGGGTGTGCTTGGTGCCCTCACCGCCGGTGATGCCCTGGACGATGACCTTGGAGTCCTTGTTCAGGTAGATCGACATAGCTGTTTCCTCAGTCTTTCCGAACGGTCAGTTCGCGGAGTGGGCGAGCTCGGCGGCCTTGTCGGCGCCCTCGTCCATGGTGGCGGCCAGGGTGACGAGCGGGTGGTTCGCCTCCTGCAGGATGCGGCGGCCCTCCTCCACGGCATTGCCGTCCAGGCGCACGACCAGCGGCTTGGTGGCGGTGTCACCCAGGATCTCGAGGGCCTTGACGATGCCGTTCGCGACCTGGTCGCACGCGGTGATGCCGCCGAAGACGTTCACGAACACAGACTTGACCTGCTCGTCGCCCAGGATGACGTCGAGGCCGTTGGCCATGACCTCGGCGTTGGCGCCGCCGCCGATGTCCAGGAAGTTGGCCGGCTTCACGCCGCCGTGCTGCTCGCCGGCGTACGCGACGACGTCGAGGGTGGACATCACGAGGCCGGCGCCGTTGCCGATCACGCCGACCTGGCCGTCCAGCTTCACGTAGTTGAGGCCGTTGGCCTTGGCCTTGGCCTCCAGCGGGTCCTCGGTGCGCTCGTCGACGAGGGCGGCGTGGTCCTCGTGGCGGAACTGCGCGTTGTCGTCGAGGGAGACCTTGCCGTCCAGGGCGAGGATCGTGCCGTCGCCGGTCTTCACCAGCGGGTTGACCTCGACGAGGGTGGCGTCCTCCTTCTCGAAGACCTCCCAGAGCTTCTGGATGACCTCGGCGACGTCGGCGCGCAGCTCCTCGGGGAAGCCCGCCTCGGTGACGATCTTCTGGGCGGTCTCGGCGTCGATGCCGGTCAGCGCGGAGACGGGCACCTTGGCGAGGGCCTCGGGGCGCTCCTCGGCGAGCTGCTCGATCTCCATGCCGCCCTCGACCGAGCACATGGCCAGGTAGGTGCGGTTGGCGCGGTCCAGCAGCACGGAGAAGTAGTACTCCTCGGCGATGTCGGCGCCCTGGGCGATCATGACCTGGTGCACGGTGTGGCCCTTGATGTCCATCCCCAGGATGGCCTTGGCGTGCTCGTAGGCCTCGTCGGCCGTCTTGGCGACCTTCACGCCGCCGGCCTTGCCGCGGCCGCCGACCTTCACCTGCGCCTTGACGACGGTGACGCCGCCGATCTTCTCCGCGGCCGCCTTGGCCTCGTCCGGGGTCTGCGCAACGATGCCGGCCAGCACGGGGACGCCGTGCGCCTCGAACAGATCGCGCGCCTGGTACTCATACAGGTCCACGGTGGTGTGTCCTTCTTGGTCGAAGACAGGGTCTGCCGGCCTCGCCCGCGGGCGCGGCCGACGTCGACGCCCCCTCCGTGGCCGGGCCGGGCACGGGGGCACGGCAGGGCGGCGGACGGCGGCGTTCCACGGCTCACTCTAGTCCACACCCCGGAGAGACCGGGGAGTCGGCGGGCCGGTCCCGTCAGCCCTCGACCTTCGTCAGCGGGGCGTAGCGCAGCAGCAGCCGCTTCTGCGCCCCGGTGGCGTCGAAGGTGACGGTCGCGACGGTCTTGTCCCCCGCGCCCGCGACGGCGTCCACACGCCCCTCGCCGAAGGTCGCGTGGGAGACGCGGTCGCCCGGGCTGAGCGCCACGATCTCCTTCTGCGGCTGCACCCGGCTCGGCGCCTTCCCGCGCACCACGGCGGAGGGCACCGTGAGGTCCGCCGGCTCGTCCCCGCGGGTGAGGCGCTGGGGCCGCGCGCCGTCGTCGTCCCGGGACCGCCAGGCCGGTCGCCCGCCGCCGAACCGCCCCGCGTAGCGCGAGGTGCCGGCGCCGGTCAGGCTCAACGACCCGGCCGAGCGCGTGGTGCCCTCCCGCTCCCAGTCGATGAGCGTCTCCGGGATCTCCCCGAGGAACTGGCTGGGCGGGTTGAACTGGTGCTGGCCCCACAGCGAGCGTGCCTCGGCGCGTGTCAGGAACAGGCGACGGCGGGCGCGCGTCAGGCCCACGTAGGCCAGACGGCGCTCCTCCGCGAGCTCCTTCTCGTCCGTCATCGAGCGGGCGTGCGGGAACACCCCGTGCTCCATGCCCGTCAGGAACACCACGGGGAACTCGAGGCCCTTGGCGGTGTGCAGCGTCATGAGCGTGACCTGGCCCTGCTGCTCGGCGAGCGCCTCGCCCTCCACGTCCGGGGCCGTGGGCAGCTGGTCTGCGTCCGCCACGAGCGCCACCTGCTCGAGGAAGTCGGACAGGGTGCCGTCCGGATGCGTCGTCTCGAAGGAGCGGACGACGGCGACGAGCTCGCCGAGGTTGTCCGCGCGGGACTCGTCCTGCACGTCCTCGGACTCGCGGAGGGCGGCCAGCATCCCGGACTGCTCGAGGACGGCCTCCAGGACGGTGGCCGGGCCGGCGGACTCGGCGACCTGGCCGAGGTCGTCCATCATCTGCACGAAGCCGCGGACGGCCTTGAGCGAGCGGGCGGCCATGCCGGGAGCGTTCTCGGCGTCGCGCAGGGCCGCGGAGAACGTGGAGCGGTTCCGCTCGGCCCACGCGGCGACGGCGCCCTCGGCCCGGTCCCCGATGCCCCGCTTGGGCTCGTTGAGGATGCGGCGCACGTTGACGTCGTCGTCGGGGTTGACGATCACCCGCAGGTAGGCGAGCGCGTCCTTGATCTCCTTGCGGTCGTAGAAGCGCGTGCCGCCGATGACCCGGTACGGGATGCCGCGCGTCACCAGCCGCTCCTCGAGCGCACGGGACTGCGCGTTGGTCCGGTAGAACACGGCGACGTCGGCCGGGCGGATCCCGTCCTCGTCCTGCAGCCGGTCGATGGTGGTGGCGATCCACTCCGCCTCGGCGGACTCGTTCTCCGCGGCGTAGCCGACGATCGCGGGGCCCTCCCCCTCGGCCGTCCACAGGCGCTTGGGACGGCGGTCCGGGTTGCGCTCGATCACCGCGTTGGCGGCGTCCAGGATGGTCTGCGTGGAGCGGTAGTTCTGCTCGAGCTTGATGGTGACGGCGTCCGTGAAGTCCTGCTCGAACTCGACGATGTTGCGGATGTCCGCGCCGCGGAACGCGTAGATGGACTGGTCCGAGTCGCCGACGACCGTCAGCTCGCCGCCGGGGGTCTCCACGCCCTCGGGGTCACCCGCCGGGCCGGCGAGGAGCCGGATCAGGCGGTACTGGGCGTGGTTGGTGTCCTGGTACTCGTCCACGAGGACGTGGCGGAACCGGCGGCGGTAGTTGTCCAGCACGCGCGGGAACGCCTCGAACATGTGGACCGTCACGCCGATCAGGTCGTCGAAGTCCAGGGCGTTGGCCTGGCGCAGGCGGGCCGTGTAGTCCCGGTAGACGGCGGCGACGGCGCGGCCCCACGGGTCCCCCTCGGCCACGGTGGCGGCGTAGTCGTCCGCCTCCACGAGCTCGTTCTTCAGGGAGCTGATGCGGTTCAGCAGGGCCTTGGGCGCGAAGCGCTTCGGGTCCAGCTCGTGCTGCTTGGCGACGGTGGTGACCAGGCGCAGGCTGTCCGCCGAGTCGTAGATGGTGAACGTGGACTTCAGCCCGATGTTGGCGGCCTCGTTGCGCAGCAGCCGCACGGCGGAGGAGTGGAACGTGGAGATCCACATCCGCTGGGCGGTGGGACCGATCAGCCCGGCCACACGCTCGCGCATCTCCGCGGCGGCCTTGTTCGTGAAGGTGATGGCGAGGATCTCGTGCGGCCGCGCCCGTCCGGTGGCGAGCAGCCACGCGATGCGGTGGGTCAGCACCCGGGTCTTGCCCGAGCCGGCGCCCGCGACGATCAGCAGGGGCGCCCCCGTGTGGGTCACCGCGGCTGCCTGCTGCGGGTTGAGCCCCGCCACGAGCGACTCCGGAGTGTGCGACGGCGCGGCCGGGCGGGCGTCCACGCCCCAGGCCTCGGGGTCGGCGGCGGCGCGCGTGACGGCCGGGGGCACGAGCCCGGGCAGGGCGGTCTCCGGGTCCGCGGGGCGGCGGGTCCGGTCGAGGTTCAGGTGCGTGCGTCCGAGCGCGGAGAAGAGGTCAGCCATGGCGAATCCAGTCTAGGCGTGGCTCCGGACGCGACCGCGGGCGCCGTCGTCGCCATCCCCCACCGCGCCGCCCCGCCCCACCCCACCCGCACTTTCGAACGTGATGGGGGGCCTATCTCGCGTTCGAAAGTCCCCATGACCCCGATTTCACGTTCGAAAGTGGGCGGGAATCGACCGGCCCGCTATGGTCTTCTGGGCGTTCCGCGCGATGTGGCGGCGGAGCCCCCTTCCCCCGCCCCGCCACCCCGGAGCCGCCATGTCCACGACGCCGACCCCGCCCGTGTCCCACGGGTCCGCCCCCAGCCGGATGACCTGGATGGACGCCATGCGCGGATTCGCCGTGCTGCTGGTGATGTTCACCCACACCTACACGATGCCGCAGGGGCTCGACGCGACCTTCAGCTCCGTGGCGTTCGCGAACGTGGTGCAGGTGTTCCAGTCGTGGCGGATGCCGATGCTCGTGTTCCTGTCCGGCGTCCTGCTGCCCCGCTCGGTGTCCAAGCCGCTGGGCACGTACTACCGCGGCAAGGCGGAGCGGATCCTGTGGCCGTTCCTCGTCTGGATGGTCGTCCTGGCGCTGGCCACGGGCAAGCCCGGATCCCTGCTGTCCGTCGAGTTCTGGCGCGGCGGCGCGTGGCACCTGTGGTTCCTGTGGGTGCTCATGCTCTGCTACCTCATCGGCCCGGTGATCCGTCGCGTCCCGGCGCTGGTGGTCGCGGCCGTCCTCTTCGTGCTGCTCCTCGAGTTCGTCAGCGGCCCCCGCGACTGGGTGCGTCCCCTGTACTGGGGCGTGTACTTCTTCCTCGGTGCCGCCTCCGCGCGACTGCTCCCCCGGATCCGCACGGCGCCGGCCGCCCTGGGCGTGATCGCGGTGATCCTCATGGTGCTCACCGTGACGGCCACGCGCACCGGCGCGCTCGTGGTGGCGGAGCGCCAGCCCTGGTCCGTGTTCGCCGCGCTGCCGGGGATCCTCGTGGTGCTGTGGCTCGGCCCGCGCCTGCCCCGTCTGCCGTTCCTCGAGTTCTGCGGCCGCCGCTCGATGGTCCTCTACGTCGCCCACATGCCGGTGCTGATCCTGGCGGTGGCGGCCTTCCGCGACCTCGCCGCGGTCCGCCCGGTCGACTTCTACGTGGCCATCGCGTCGTTCACGTTCCTCGTCCCGCTCGCCCTCGCGCTCGGCTACCGACGGGTTCGCTGGCTCTTCGAACTCCCGACGGCGGGACGCGTCCGGGCGCGTCCTCGCACCCGGGCCACGGTCCCGGGAGCGGCGGACGCCGTGCCGGCACAGACCGCCGAGCCCGCCTCGACGACGGCGCCCCTGCCGGTCGTCGAGCCGGCGTCCCCGCCGCAGCCCGCCGCGGGGCCGACCCCGGCCGCCGAGCCGGCGGCCGGCGCACCCGCCCGGGTCCGGGCCCCCCGCCCGCGGCCTCGCCACGCGGACTGAGCAGCCCCGGCCCCGACCCCGCCACCCCGGCATCCCCGCCACCCCCGCACTTTCGAACGTGACGGAGGGCCTATCTCGCGTTCGAAAGTCCCCATGACCCCGATTTCACGTTCGAAAGTGAGCTGGGCTGGGCGGGGCTGGGCGGGACCGGACCGGCTCGGCCGGTCTGGGAGGATGGACCGCGGAGGTGCCCCGTGTCCCAGAAGTCCCGCAAGTCCCGTCCGCGCCCGTCGCGGCCCGCCGCGCGCCCGGTCGCCGAGTCCCCGCGCTCCCGTCCCACGCTGCGGGACGTCCACGTCCGTGAGGACCTCGCCGCGGCCGCTGAGCGCGAGGGCAGCCCGGCGATCCCGGTGAGCGCGCTGATCGTGACCACCCTGCTCGTGGGCGCGTACCTCCATCTGCTGGTGCTGCAGCAGATGACCCAGCTCAGCGGCGGCCTGGCGATGCCGGACTCCCTGCTGTTCTACGGGCAGGACCACATCCGCGCGCTCTCCGCGGTCATGGACGAGGACGCCCGCGGCCAGCTGAACTGGGTGCACAAGACGGCCGGCGTGATCTTCCCGATCGCCGTGGCACTGACGGTCACCGCGGTCGGCGCATGGCGCCTGCGTCCCGTCGGCGCCAAGTGGGCCGTCTTCGGGCTGGGCGTGCTGTTCGCGGTCGTGGACATCTGCGAGAACATCGCGATCGAGCAGGCGATCGCCGCCGGCGGCCCGGGCACCGGCCTGGCCGCCGCCCTGACGCTGACCCGCTGGGTCCTGCTGGCGCTGCTCGCGCTGGCGGTGGCCGTGATGCTGTGGGCCGGGCGGCGCCGTCGTCGTGGTCCCGCCGCGCGGGAGGACTGAGGGGCTCGGCTATACTCGCTCACCGGACCGACGCGCGGTCCGCGCCCCAGTAGCTCAGTTGGATAGAGCGACCCTCTCCTAAAGGGTAGGCCGTCGGTTCGATTCCGGCCTGGGGCACCCGGGTGGCCGGTCCGGCCACCGCCTCATTCCGCGTCGGCGAACTGTGTGGTGTAGAGCTCCGCGTACCGTCCGTCCGCCGCGAGCAGCGCAGCGTGCGTGCCGCGCTCCACGATCCGCCCGGCCTCGACCACGAGGATCTCGTCCGCGCTGCGGACGGTGGAGAGCCGGTGCGCGATCACGATCGCGGTCCGCCCGGCCAGGGCCTCCCCCAGCGCCTCCTGGATGGCGCGCTCGTTGGTGGAGTCCAGCGCCGCCGTCGCCTCGTCCAGCACCACCACGCGCGGGGCCGCCAGCAGCAGCCGCGCGATCGTCATGCGCTGCCGCTCACCGCCGGAGAGGCGGTAGCCGCGCTCGCCGACCACGGTGTCCAGCCCGTCCGGCAGCGCCTCGACCACGGGGCGCAGGCGGGCCCGCTCGACGGCGTCCCACAGCTCCTCGTCCGTCGCGTCGGGGCGGGCCAGCGTCAGATTGGCGCGCACGGTCTCGTGGAACAGGTGCCCGTCCTGGGTCACCATGCCCACGGCCCGCTGCAGGTCCGCGAACGCGAGGTCCCGCACGTCCACGCCACCGATCTCGACGGCGCCGGAGGTGACGTCGTGCAGGCGGGTGACGAGCGAGGCGATGGTGGACTTGCCCGCACCCGAGGAGCCCACGAGGGCCACGGTGGCCCCGGCGGGCACGGCCACGTCGATCCCGTGCAGCACCTCCTCGCCGCCGCGCGTGTCCAGCACGGCGACCTCCTCGAGGGAGGCCAGGGACACCTGCTCCGCGGTGGGGTAGGCGAAGCGCACGTCCCGCAGCCGCACGGACAGGGGCCCCTCCGGCAGGGCGGCGGGCCGCGCGGGCTCCGTGATGAGGGGCTCCAGGTCCAGGACCTCGAACACGCGCTCGAAGCTCACGAGCGCGCTCATGATCTCCACGCGGGCGTTCGCCAGCGCGGTCAGCGGCGCGTAGAGGCGGGTCAGCAGCAGGGCGAGGGTGACGACGTCGCCGGCGTCGAGGGTGCCCGCGATCGCCTGGAGCCCGCCCACGCCGTACACGGCCGCGAGCGCGAGCGCGGAGACCAGGGTGAGCAGCGTGGTGAAGACGGCCTGGCGCACGGAGATGTCCACGCCGGTGGCGCGCACGCGGTCCGCGCGGCGGGCGAACTCGGCGGACTCGGCGGCGGGGCGGCCGAAGAGCTTGATGAGTGTGGCGCCGGGAGCGGAGAACCGCTCGGTCATCTGGTCGCCCATGGCCGCGTTGTGCCCGGCCCGTTCGCGGGACAGGTCCGCCAGCTTCGAGCCGACCGCCCGGGCCGGCACCAGGAACAGCGGCAGCATCACGAGGGACAGGACGGTGACCTGCCAGCTGGTGGCCACCATGACGCCCAGGGTCAGCGCCACGGACACCACGTTCGCGACGACGCCGGAGAGGGTCCGCGAGATCGCCGACTGCGCCCCGATCACGTCGTTGTTCAGGCGTGAGACGAGCGCGCCGGTGCGGGTGCGCTGGAAGAACGCCACCGGCATGCGCTGCACGTGGTCGAACACGGCGGTGCGCAGGTCGTAGATGACGCGTTCCCCCAGCCCGGAGGAGAGCCATTTGGTGAACACGGACAGCGCCGCGTCGAGCACGGCCACGAGGGCGATCAGCAGGGCCAGCCGCACCACGAGCCCGCGGTCCGCGCCGCCGGTGATCGCGTTGACGACGTCGCCGGCCAGCACGGGCGAGGCCACGCCGAGCACCGCGCCCACGATGGAGGCCGCGACGAACACGATCAGTCGGGTGCGGTACCGGCCCGCGAACGCGATGGTACGGCGCACCGTGCCGCGGGCGAGGCTCTGCTGGGCGTCGGACTGTCCGCGGGTCATCCGCATCATGGACATCCGTGCCGCCGACTCCATGCTCATGGGCCCCTCCGCTCTCTCGACCGTTCGAGAGTCTAGGAACCGGCGGGCACGGGCGGGCGCGATTCCGCTTCCGGCGTCAGGCGGCCAGGCGCAGGTAGTCCCGCCACGCTTCGGCGGGCCGCTCCAGCTCGCGGATCCGCCACTGGGCCCCGCGCGGGCGCACCGGCTCCACCCGCAGCCGCCAGCCCAGGGCCTCGAGCGAGCGGTCCGCCTTCGCCCCGTTGCAGCGCAGGCAGCAGGCCACGAGGTTCTCCCACGAGTTCTCGCCGCCCCGCGAGCGCGGCCGCACGTGGTCCACGGTGGTGGCGTGGGCGCCGCAGTAGGCGCAGCGGTGTCCGTCCCGGCGCAGCACGCCCTTGCGGGAGACCGGGGCCGCGTCCGTGTGGGGCACCCGGATGTACTGGTGCAGCAGGATCACGAGGGGCCGGCCCCACGCGCGGGTGGGGCTGCGCATCGGGTCACCGGCGTCCTCGAGCACGCTCGCCTTGCCGGTGGCCACGAGCAGCAGCGCCCGGCGGTCGGAGACGACCGAGAGGGGTTCGTAGCCGGCGTTGAGGACGAGTGTGCGCATCGGGGGCCTCGGAAGCGTGGGGACACAGGGGCGTCGTGTCTCCACGCTAGACGCGGGTGCATCGGCGCGCCACGTGTCGCCTGCGGCGGCGGAAGAGGTTCACCGGCCCGTCACCGGGCCATCACGCCCCCGTCACGCACGACGACGGCGCGCCGCGCCTCAGCCGTCGAGGCGCTCGACCCACACGTGTGCGGCCGTGGCCGCGGCCAGCTCGAGGGCCCCGCCGTCCGCGGCCGCGCCGTCCTCCGCCTCGCCCTCGACCCGGATGTACCCGGCGTCGCGGGCGGCCTCGGCCCGCACCACGCGGCCGGGGGTCACGCCGGCGCCGGCCAGCTGGGCCAGCAGGTCGGGGTCGGTCTGCACACCCTCGGCCAGCCCGCGGACGCGGAACCGGCCGGCGGTGGCGGCCTCCTCGGAGAGCCGGGTGCCCGCCAGGCCCATGTCGCGGCTCCAGTCCTCGGCGGAGGCCTGCTCGGGCCGGGGCGGGATCGGGGTGCCGTAGGGGGTCTCGGTGGGGTTCTCCAGCAGCGTGAGCAGGCGACGCTCCACCTGGTCGCTCATCACGTGCTCCCAGCGGCAGGCCTCCTCGTGGACGAGCTCCCACTCGAGGCCGATCACGTCCGCGAGCAGGCGCTCGGCCAGGCGGTGCTTGCGCAGCACGGACACGGCCCGTTCACGGCCCGCCACGGTCAGCTCCAGCCGGCGGTCCATGCCCACGTGCACCAGCCCGTCCCGCTCCATGCGGGCCACGGTCTGGGAGACGGTGGGGCCGGAGTGCTCCAGTCGCTCGACGATGCGGGCGCGCAGCGGGGGGATGCCCTCCTCCTCGAGCTCGAGGATCGTGCGCAGGTACATCTCGGTGGTGTCGATCAGATCCGTCATGGCGCGTCCTCTTCCCTCGGGCTCTTCGTCCCGGACATCCTAGCGAGGCGTGAGTCACGTGGAGGGCCGGTGGTCCCGGGCGCGGGAGAATGGGCACGACCCGCGACCCCGAAGCGTCAGGAGCACGCATGACCTCCCCCGCCGAGATCACCATCCCCCAGGACCTGCTGCCGGCCGACGGCCGCTTCGGCGCCGGCCCGTCCAAGGTCCGCCCCGAGCAGCTGAGCGCGCTCCAGGACGCGGCCGGGCTGCTCGGCACCTCGCACCGCCAGAAGCCGGTCAAGGACCTCGTGGCGCGCGTCCGGTCCGGCGTCGCCGAGCTGTTCTCGGCGCCGGAGGGCTACGAGGTGATCCTCGGCGTCGGCGGCTCCACCGCGTTCTGGGACGCGGCCGCCTTCAGCCTGGTCCGCGAGCGCGCCCAGCATCTGAGCTTCGGCGAGTTCGGCTCGAAGTTCGCCAAGGCCACCGACCAGGCGCCGTTCCTGGCGCCGTCGGACATCCGCACCTCCGAGCCGGGCACCCGCCCCGAGCCGGAGGCCGTGGCCGGGGTCGACGTGTACGCGTGGCCGCACAACGAGACCTCCACCGGCGTGGTGGCGCCCGTCGTCCGCCCCGCGGGCATCGACGAGGACGCCCTGGTCGTCGTCGACGCCACCTCGGCCGCGGGCGGCCTGCCGGTGGACGTGTCCGAGGCGGACGTGTACTACTTCGCGCCGCAGAAGAACTTCGCGTCCGACGGCGGTCTGTGGCTCGCGCTGTTCTCCCCGCGGGCCCTGGCGCGGGTCGCGGAGATCAAGGAGTCCGGCCGCTGGATCCCGGCGTTCCTGGACCTGGCCACGGCCGTGGAGAACTCCCTCAAGGACCAGACCTACAACACGCCCGCGCTGGCCACGCTCGTCATGCTGGACGCGCAGCTGCGCTGGATGAACGGCCAGGGCGGGCTGGACGCGATGACCGCCCGCACCGCCGACTCCTCCTCGCGCGTGTACGCGTGGGCCGAGGCGTCGTCCTTCGCCACGCCCTATGTGGCCCGGCCGGAGGACCGCTCCGCCGTGATCTGCACCGTCGACTTCTCCGACGACGTCGACGCGGCGGCGGTCGCCCAGGTCCTGCGCGCCAACGGCGTGGTGGACGTGGAGCCCTACCGCAAGCTCGGCCGGAACCAGCTGCGGATCGCGACCTTCGCCGCGACCGAGCCCGAGGACGTCGCGGCGCTGCTGCGCTGCATCGACCACGTGGTCGAGCGCCTGGGCTGAGCCGGGTCAGCCGCGGGCCGCGGCCTCGGGCGTCCCGTCCCCCTCGGCGTCGGGCGCCGGGGCGCCGGGCACGCGGCCCTCGGCCACGGCCTTCAGCCGCTCGCGCTCCTCCTCGTTCACGCGCTCGGCGTACGGCACCCACGGGGGTGCCACGAGCGAGCCCTCCCCCGCCATGAGGCCGGTCTCGCACACGGTGACCTGCTTGGCACGCGGGGCTCGGGCGATCGTCACGTACCAGAGCCAGCCCGCGTAGCCGGGCAGGCGGCACGCGAAGCGGTGGGTCAGGAGGCGGTCGTCGTCCACGAGCACGTCCACGTGCTCCCCCACCTCGTCCGGGGCGGCCAGCCCGGCCAGCCCGGCGCGGGCGGTGTCCACGTCGGCGGCGAGCAGCTCGTCGCGGCGCGGGGCCCGGCCGCGCGCGGGCGGCACGGCCGTCCGCTCCTCGGCGGGCTCGGCGTCGGGGCTCCGGTGGTCGACGCGCGGGGCGTCGTCGTGGGTGGTCATGGCTCAGGCCTCCAGGTCGTCGGCGACACGGCGCAGCACCTGCGCCATCTTCTGCGCCTGGGCGCGCTGGGGGTAGCGGCCGCGGCGCAGGCCGTTGGAGGCCTGGTCCAGCCACGTGATGAGGTCCTCCATGAGGACGGCCATCTCGGTGGCGCCGGGCCGGTGGTTGCGGACCACCGAGGGCGCGGCGTCGAGCACGCGCAGCGAGAGCGCCTGCTTGCCGCGGCGACCCTCGGCCACGCCGAACTCCACGCGGGTGCCTCCGCGCAGCTCGGTCACCCCGGCCGGCAGGGCCGAGGCGGGCACGTGGACCTCCTCGCCCTCGTCCGTCTGGGCGAACCCGAAGCCCTTGGTCGAGTCGTAGAACTTGATGCGTCCGGTGGGCATGTGCGTCACCTGCTCCTCGTCATGTGGGTCCTCCGCGTCGGGCCGGCGCCGCGGGGGCGGCCGTGCTCTCGTCTCGGGTCGGCGGGGTCCGGCACCGGCGTGGCGGTGCGCCGCGGCATCGGTGGGACCAGCCTGGCCGTGCGCCCGGAGGGGACGGCGGAGGACGTGGTCGTCAATGACCTCCCAGGATAGCCCGACTAGAGTGGCAGGCATGCCTCGGACCTCCACCCTCCCCGCCCCCGCGCCCGCCGACCACCGGGGCGGTCGTGGCGTCGTCCTGGTGCTGGGCGTGGCCGTGACGGCGGTGTCGGCCCTGGCCCTGGTGGCCCTGCTGGTCGCGTACTTCCTGGCCTGGCCGGCGTCCCCGGCGCTGTTCGCGCTCGCGCTGTTCGGCCTGCCCGTCGGCTTCGGCCTGATGCTGCTGCACGTGGTGCTGGGCGCCGTCCGGCGCTCGCGCCCCTGAGTCGCCGGGCCGACCACGCCCCGCGACATCCAGCGCCCTTTCAGGGTGTTCCCAGGTCGGAGCGGTTGACTGGGCGCCATGCAGCCTCAGAACCCCGAAGCACGCCTCCTGGTGGTGGACGACGAGCCCAACATCCGCGAGCTGCTCTCCACATCCCTGCGCTACGCCGGCTTCGAGGTCACGGCCGCGGCCAACGGCCGGGAGGCCCTGGACGCCGCCGAGGAGTTCCAGCCGGACCTGGCCGTGCTGGACGTGATGCTCCCGGACATGGACGGCTTCACCGTGACCCGCCGCCTGCGCGCCGCCGGCCGCCACTTCCCCGTCGTGTTCCTCACCGCGCGGGACGGCACCGAGGACAAGATCACCGGCCTGACGGTCGGCGGCGACGACTACGTGACCAAGCCGTTCTCCCTCGACGAGGTGGTCGCCCGCATCCGCGCCGTGCTGCGCCGCACCGCCTCCCTCGACGACGACGCGGCGGTGCTGCGCGTGGACGACCTCGAGCTCGACGACGACGCGCACGAGGTCCGCCGCGGCGGCGAGGTCGTGGAGCTCTCCCCCACCGAGTTCAAGCTGCTGCGCTACCTCATGATGAACCCGAACCGGGTGCTCTCGAAGGCCCAGATCCTGGACCACGTGTGGGAGTACGACTTCAACGGGGACGCCTCGATCGTCGAGTCCTACATCTCCTACCTGCGCCGCAAGATCGACGTCGGCGGCCGCGAGAAGATGATCCACACCAAGCGCGGCGTCGGCTACATGCTCCGCACCGCGGACAAGCGCTGACGTGCGTGCGCGGCTCGACGCCGCGGCGGCCCGCGTCCGCCATCCGCGCGCCTGGCTGAGGGGCGCGTGGCAGGGGCAGTCCCTGCGCACCAAGCTGGTCGTGATGATCGCGGCGCTCATGCTGGCCCTGGTCGCCGTGACCGCCGTGGCGACCGCGGTGCTGTTCCGCCAGGAGGCGGTGCGCCAGCTGGACGAGGACATGGCCGCCAACCGGGACACCGTCTCGATGTACCTGGCCAACGTCGCCCAGACCGGCGAGTACTACATGCCGCAGCTGCCCATCCTGCGCTTCTACGGCGTCGTGTGGGACAACGAGGGCGCGCGGGTCGTCCAGACCCCGGTGATGCCGGGTGCGGACGAGCCGGCCCTCCCGGACATCACCCCGGCCGAGGCCCTGGAGCGCGGCTCCGCCTCCTTCGAGGTGCCCGGCACACAGCCGGACTCGAGCGGCTGGCGCGTGCAGCTGTACGGGCTCAGCAGCGGCGACGGCACCATGGCCGTGGCCCTTCCCCTGCAGAGCGTGACCTCCTCCGTCGAGCGCGTCACCTCGATCGTCGTGACCATCGGCCTGCTCGCGACGGCGGGCACCGTGATCGTGGCCAACCTGGCGGTCCAGCGCGCGTTCCGCACCCTGAACCGCGTGGAGCGCACCGCCGCCAAGATCGCCGCCGGCGACCTGAGCCAGCGCGTGGAGAGCGCGGCGCCCGACACCGAGGTGGGCCGGCTCTCCCGCTCCCTCAATGCCATGCTCGCGCACATCGAGTCCGCGTTCCGGGACAAGGAGATCTCCGAGGACAAGATGCGCCGCTTCGTGCAGGACGCCTCCCACGAGCTGCGCACCCCCCTGGTCACCATCCGCGGATTCTCCGAGCTGTACCGGCACGGCGGGCTGCGCGAGGAGGAGGACGTCGCCGCCGCCATGCAGCGCATCGAGTCCGAGGCCACCCGCATGACCCGCCTCGTGGAGGACCTGCTCACCCTGGCCCGCCTCGACGAGCAGCGCCCCCTCGAGCACGCCCCGGTGGACCTGCTCATCCTCGCGATGGACTCCATGATGGACGCCTCCGTGAACGCCCCGGACCGCAAGGTCACCCTCGTGGGCCCCGACGGCGACCGGGCGGCCCCGGCGCCCATCCTCGGCGACGAGAACCGGATGCGCCAGGTGGTGGTGAACCTCATGGCCAACGCCCTGCGCTACACCCCCGCCGGCACCCCCATCGAGATCGCGGTCGGCACCGTCGACCACCTCGGCGGCCAGGCCGGGGCGGACGGCGCGGGCCGCAGCTCCGTGATCGAGATCCGTGACCACGGGCCGGGCGTGTCCGAGGAGGACCGCGCCCGCATCTTCGAGCGGTTCTACCGCGCGGACACCTCCCGGCACCGCGAGACGGGCGGCACGGGGCTCGGCCTGGCCATCGTCGCGGCGATCGTGGCCCAGCACGGCGGCTCCGTCCGGCTGCTGGAGACCGAGGGCGGCGGCGCCACCTTCTCCGTCCACCTGCCGTGGGCACCGTTCGAGGACGAGGCGGACGAGGACGTCGAGGACGAGCGCCTGCCCGCACGGGACACCGACGACGACGCGGCCGGTCCGCCCACCGGCCCCCTCGCCCTGGCCGCGCCGTCGGGCGCCGGCGCCAGCGCCGCGGACGCCGCCCGGAGCAGCCGCCTGCTGCGTGCGGCGGAGCGGTTCCGTCGCGCCTCGGCCGAGCGCCGCCGTCGGGCGTCTGCTCCTGCACAGGCGCCTCAGGCCGACCCCCCGTCCCCAGGCGAGGACGACCCGGCGGCGGAGCGGGACGCCCGTCCCTAGCGTGGTGCCCGGCGGCACCCGCCGCCCATCAGCACTCGTCAGAGGGGACAGTCACATGAGCATCGTGCAGATCGACGTCGAGGACCTGCGGGCCAAGAGCGGGGCGGTGGAGGGCTCCATCGGACGCCTCCAGGCGGAGGTGAGCACCATGGAGGCCAACCTGCGCCAGCTGCAGGACACCTGGCGCGGCCAGGCGGCCGCGAACTTCCAGGGCGTGCTCACCGAGTGGCGCGCCACCCAGCAGCGCGTGGAGGAGTCCCTGGCGGGCATCCGCCGCGCGATGGACGCCGCCGCCACCCAGTACCAGGACGCGGAGACCGCCAACGCCGCGATGTTCCGGTTCTGAGCGCCCGGAACGGACCGGGGCGCGGCCGGCCGGCCGCGCCCCGGTCCGTGCTTCCTAGAGTGGAGGCATGACCGTCCTGATCGACCCGCCCGCGTGGCCCGCCCACGGCACCGTGTTCTCCCACCTCGTCTCCGACGCCTCCCTCGAGGAGCTCCACGCGTTCGCGCGGGCGGCGGGGCTCTCGGAGCGGGCCTTCGACCGGGACCACTACGACGTGCCCGCGCACCGACGCGCCGAGCTCGTGGCCCGCGGGGCGGTGCCCGTCACCGGACGGGAGCTGGTGCGCCGCCTCGCCGCCTCGGGGCTGCGCGTGCCCGCCCGGAGCCGCGCCGAGAAGCGCGACGTCGTCCTCGCCCGGCGCTGGGCGCGGCTGTTCGAGGGCACGGCGGCGAGCCCGGACGCGGTGACGACGGCGGGACGCGACCTGCTGGCCCGCTGGGCGGAGCCGCATCGGCACTACCACGACCCGGCCCACCTGCTCGCGGTGCTCGAGTCCGTGGACCTGCTCGAGCGGGCGGGGGCGAAGGCCGGGCCGGATCCGCGTGCGGTCCGCCTGGCCGCGTGGTTCCACGACGCCGTCTACGCCGGGGACCCCACCGCGCCCGCCGGCCAGGACGAGGCGGACTCGGCCGCCCTGGCCCGGGACGTGCTCACCGATCCGCGGCTGGCCGTGCCGGCCGACGTCGTCGACGAGGTGGCGCGCCTCGTGTTGCTCACCGCCGCCCACGACCCCGCCCCGCACGACGCGGCCGGGGCGGTGCTCTCGGACGCGGACCTCGAGGTCCTCGGCCGCTCCCCCGAGGCCTACGCCCGCTACGTGGCCGCGGTCCGGCAGGACTACGCGCACGTGTGCGACGCGGACTGGGCCCGCGGTCGCGGCGCGGTGCTGGACGCCCTGCTGGACGCCGAGCGGCTGTATCGGACCGCGCCCGGCCGAACGCGCTGGGAGGCCGCCGCCCGCCGCAACCTGGCGGCGGAACGAGCCGCGCTGTCGGCCTGAGCGGGGCGCCCCGGTGCCGGCCCCGGACGCGGCGAGGCCCGCCTCCCCGGACGGGGAGACGGGCCTCGCAGGCTGGGCGCCCGAACGGGCCGGGCCGGCTCAGCGGCTGATCACATCATGCCGCCCATGCCGCCCATCGGGTCCATGCCCTCGGCGCCGGCGGCGGCCTTCTCGGGCTTGTCCGCGACGACGGCCTCGGTGGTCAGGAACAGGCCCGCGATGGACGCGGCGTTCTGCAGGGCCGAGCGGGTCACCTTCACCGGGTCGTTGATGCCGGCGGCCAGCAGGTCCTCGTACTCGCCGGTGGCGGCGTTCAGGCCGTGACCGTCGTCGAGGGTCTTGACCTTGTCCGCCACGACGCCGGGCTCCAGGCCCGCGTTGAAGGCGATCTGCTTCAGCGGGGCCTCGATGGCGACCTTCACGATGTTCGCGCCGGTGGCCTCGTCGCCCTCGAGCTGCAGGCCGCCGAACGCCTTGGCGCCGGCCTGGATCAGGGCCACGCCGCCGCCGGCGACGATGCCCTCCTCCACCGCGGCCTTGGCGTTGCGCACGGCGTCCTCGATGCGGTGCTTACGCTCCTTGAGCTCCACCTCGGTGGCCGCGCCGGCCTTGATGACGGCCACGCCGCCGGCCAGCTTGGCGAGGCGCTCCTGCAGCTTCTCGCGATCGTAGTCCGAGTCGGTGTTCTCGATCTCGGAGCGGATCTGGGCCACGCGGCCGGCGATCTGCTCGGCGTCGCCGCCACCCTCCACGATGGTGGTCTCGTCCTTGGTGATGACCACCTTGCGGGCGGAGCCCAGCAGGTCGAGGGTGGCGTTCTCCAGGGACAGGCCCACCTCGGAGGAGATGACCTGGCCGCCGGTGAGGATGGCGATGTCGGCGAGCATGGCCTTGCGGCGGTCACCGAAGCCCGGGGCCTTCACGGCCACGGACTTGAAGGTGCCGCGGATCTTGTTGACCACGAGGGTGGCCAGGGCCTCGCCCTCGACGTCCTCGGCGATGATCAGCAGCGGCTTGCCCGACTGCATGACCTTCTCGAGGATCGCCACCATGTCCTTCACGGAGGAGATCTTCGAGTTGACGATGAGGATGTAGGGATCCTCGAGGACGGCCTCCTGGCGGTCCGCGTCGGTCACGAAGTAACCGGAGATGTAGCCCTTGTCGAAGCGCATGCCCTCGGTGAGCTCGAGCTCGAGGCCGAAGGTGTTGGACTCCTCGACGGTGATGACGCCCTCCTTGCCGACCTTGTCCAGGGCCTCGGCGATGAGGGAGCCGATCTGCTTGTCCGCGGCGGAGATCGAGGCGGTGGCCGCGATCTGGTCCTTGGTCTCGATCTCGCGGGAGGCGGAGAGCAGCTCAGAGGTGACGGCCTCCACGGCCTTCTCGATGCCGCGCTTCAGGGACAGCGGGTCGGCGCCCGCGGCCACGTTGCGCAGGCCCTCGCGGACCAGCGCCTGGGCCAGCACGGTGGCGGTGGTGGTGCCGTCGCCGGCGACGTCGTCGGTCTTCTTGGCGACCTCCTTGACGAGCTCCGCGCCGATCTTCTCGTACGGGTCCTCGAGCTCGATCTCCTTGGCGATGGAGACGCCGTCGTTGGTGATGGTGGGGGCGCCCCACTTCTTCTCCAGCACCACGTTGCGGCCGCGGGGGCCGAGGGTCACCTTCACGGCGTCGGCCAGGGTGTTCAGGCCCTTCTCCAGGCCGCGGCGGGCCTCTTCGTCGAATGCGATGGTCTTGGCCATGTGCAGGTCCTTTCTGGACGTCGGCTTCCTACTTCTGGTGGCTGACCCGCGCCGATGCCCGCGACGGACGGCCCCTGGGGGCCTCACCGGTGGACAGGTCCTCCTCCACGGCGCCGGACCGACCGGGGTACGGCTGGCAGTCGCGCCTTCGGAGTGCTAACCCCATTATGAGCACTCGCACCGGGAGAGTGCAAAGGGTCCGCAGTGCGGGGCCCGCCCTTCCGCGGACGGCGGACGGCCCCCGGCAGAACGCCTCGGAAGGCGCCCCGCCGGGGGCCGGAAAGGGTGCGCGGCCGGCACGGCCGCACGACGGGCGGATCAGCTGGTGACGACCACCGCGATACCGTTCACCTGCAGGTTCGGGGTCTGCATGACCGGGAAGCCGAGCTCCTTGCCGACCGCCTCGGCGGCGGCCTTGTTGGCCGAGCCGTTGTACAGGACGGTGGAGGACTGGATGCCGTAGCCGCTCCAGTTCTTCGCGTCCACCGAGGTGTAGCCGGCGCCCGTGAGCCGCTGCGCGTAGGAGGCGGCGAGGCCCTGGGTGCGGGTCGCGTTGTACACGGTGACGTGGGTGCCGCGCACGGCCGCGGACTGCGCGGCTGCACGAGAGCTCGACGCGGCCGCAGACTGCGCGGCCGCACGAGAGCTCGACGCGGCCGCGGACTGCGAGCGCGAGGCCTCCGCCGCGGCGGCCGAACGGGACGCGGCGGCGCGCGAGGACTCCGCCGCCTGGACGGCCGCCGCCGACCGGGACGCCTCTGCGGACTGCGCGGCGGCCTCGGAACGCGAGGCCTCCGCCGCCTGTGCCTCGGCGGCGGCACGGGACGCCTCGGCGGACTGCGCGGCGGCTTCGGAACGCGAGGCCTCCGCCGCCTGTGCCTCCGCGGCGGCCCGGGACGACGCGGCAGCCTGGGACGACTCGGCGGCCTCGGCGGCAGCCGCCTCCTGCGCCGCCCGCGAGGACTCGGCCGCGGCCGCGGAACGGGACGCCTCCACCGCGTCCTCGGACGGGGTGGCGGACTCGGTCGCGGACGCAGTCGACGCCGACGCGGAGGACGCCGAGGAGGACACGGACGACGCCGACGTCGACGGCGCGGCAGCCGGGGCCGTCGTCGAGCTCTCGGCGGCGACGGGCTCGGAGCGGTCGCCGGTGAGCCACGGCAGGACGACGCCCACGAACAGGCCGGCGAGCAGGACGAGGCCGGCCACCCAGAGCAGCGGGCTCAGGCGGCGACCCCCGCCCGTGGCGGTCGCGCCGGCGACGGCGAAGGACTCGCGGTGCGCGCCGCGCTGGTCCGTGTACTCGGGGACCTCGTCGAAGCGGTCGGGCTGGTAGGCCATGGGTCAGTTCTCCTGGCGGGAAGCGGGCGTGGACGGCGCCGGATCCGCGGGCCCCCTCCGGGCCCGGCTGCGGGTGCCGCGCTTGCGCAGCAGCCGCGTGACCAGCAGGGGTCGGTAGGCCAGGGCGGCCTCACGGTCCAGCAATCCGTTCAACACCTGATAATAGGCGGTCGGAGACAGCCCCAGACGCTCACGGACGGCGTGGTCCTTGGCCCCGCCGTACCGCCAGGTGGCGGCCTCCAGGTCCAGGACCGCACGCTCCAGGTCCGTCAGCTCGTCCCGCCGCGCCCGCGCGCGGGCACCCTCGTCCGGGGCCGGATCGGGCGAGACGGGCGTGGGGTGGGACATGGCGGCCACTGTACCCACCCGGTCTACCCTCGGGGCATGGAGTTCATCGCGCCCCTGGATCCGGGCTGGGAGGCGGCCCTCGCCCCGCAGGCCGCCGCGTTCGAGCAGGTCGGCGAGCGGCTGCGGGCCCGCCGGGCGGGCGGAGAGCAGGTGCTGCCCGCACCGGAGCACATCCTGCGGGCGTTCCGCCAGTCGTTCGCGGACGTCCGCGTCCTCGTGCTGGGCCAGGACCCCTACCCGACGCCGGGCCATCCGATCGGCCTGAGCTTCGCGGTGGACCGCCACGTGAGGCCGCTGCCCCGCTCCCTGGCCAACATCCACCGGGAGCTGCACGACGACCTCGGCATCACCCCGCCCGCCCACGGCGACCTCTCCGCGTGGACGGACCAGGGCGTGCTGCTGCTGAACCGCGCCCTCAGCGTGCGGGCCGGCGCACCCGGCAGCCACCGCGGCCTCGGCTGGGAGCAGATCACGGAGGCCGCGGTGCGAGCTCTCTGCGCGCGCGGCACCCCGCTCGTGGGGCTGCTGTGGGGAGCCGACGCGCGGCGCATGGCGCCGCTGCTGACGGCGGCGGGGGCCGGCGTCGTGGAGTCCCCGCATCCCTCTCCCCTGAGCGCCCACCGCGGGTTCTTCGGCTCCCGGCCCTTCAGCCGGGTGAACCGGCTCCTCGAGGCGGCCGGCGCGGCCCCGGTGGACTGGCGCCTGCCCGACTGAGCCGGGCCGCCGGTCAGCCGCGCTGGTGCATCACGAGTTCGGTGGGCAGCAGCGTGCCCATCCGGTCGGTGATCGGCTTGGCCAGGGTGTTGCCGAAGGCGACGCCGGCCGCGATCGCCACGACGATGACCGCGGCGTTGAACAGTCCCTCGACGCCCAGCAGCGTGGCCCCGGTCTCCACGGTGAACCCGTAGACGGACCGGAACATGGTGAGGCCGGGAAGCAGGAACAGCATGGACGGCAGGACGATCACGAGCGCCGGGGCCGCGAGCCGCTGGGCCACCAGGCGGCCGAGGAACCCGACCGCCGCCGCGGCGACCGCGGGCACCAGCCGGTCGCTGACCCCGACCTGCTGCGCGGCCAGGTACGCGCCGAAGCCGGCCCCGGACACGAGACCGCAGGCCAGGATCTGCGGCCACCGCGACTGCTCCACCACCGCGTCCGCCATGCCCGCGGCCACCACGAGGCCCAGCAGCAGCAGCGGCGGATAGCTCAGCGTCCCCGCCTCGGCCAGGTCCAGCTGTTCGAATCCCACGAGATCCCCGATGCCCACGGCGATCATGATCCCGGCCATCACGCCGGCGAACACGAGCAGCGCGGAGAGGAAGCGGCCCGCCGCGGTCACCGGGAAGCCGTGGATGGCGTCCTGCACCGCGGTGACGAACCTCGCCGTGGGCAGGAGCATCATGATGCCGCCGGCGATCACCAGCGCCGGGTTGACCGGCAGGTCGAGGGCGTGGGCCATCAGCGCGATCACCGTGGCCGTGATCGCCCCGAACATGGTGGAGAAGATCTCCGGGAAGCGCGCCTTGTCCGCCTGGATCTTGAGCCAGAAGACCAGCCAGGTGGAGACCATGCCCAGGGCCGCACCCGTCCAGGTCCCCCCGATGAACGGCACGAAGCAGGCCACGAACACGCCGGAGAAGAGGACCTCGAAGACGGCGGGGAACGGCTTGGGCTGATGCCGGATCTCCACGAGCCGGCGCTGGGCCTCGGCCCGGTCCACCTCGCCCGCGGCGATCTCCTCGACCAGCCGGTGGACGGCCACGAGCCCCTCGAAGTTCACCGAGGACGAGCGGACCACCCGCTGGAGGGTGAACGGTGCCTCGCCGCGTGAGGAGTCGGGCGCGTAGTTCAGGGAGATGGACTGGTTGGTCAGGTCCACCTCGGTCTCGAGGATCCCGTAGGCCTGTGTGGCCACGATGATCGAGGTCTCCACGTCCAGCGAGGCCGCGCCGAAGCTGAACATGGTCTCACCCAGCTTGAGGGCGAAGTCCAGGGTGGTGCGGGCCTCGAGGGCCTGCGCCTCCGCGCGGCGCTGCTGCAGCGTGGAGCGCATGCGGCGCCCGTACGGCGAGGAGTGCAGGCGGTCGGCCAGCACGAGCGCCTGCGTCGGCAGGTTCTCGACGAAGACCTCGCGGGAGCGCCGGCCGCGCCGACGCCCGCGCTTCTCGGGCGGGCCCACGGGGACCACCGGGTCCGGGACGGTGATGTCCGGCGCGGGGATCACGTCCGGGGCGGGCAGGGCGCCGTCGGCCTCCGCGGGGGCCAGGACGGAGGTGGGCACCTGCTCGGACAGCGGCGGCTCGGTCAGGGGCGCGTCCGCGGCCGGCTCCGGCAGCGTCTCCGCGTCCGGCTCGGCCGATTCCTCCGGCTCCGGCTCCGGCGCCGGCGCCGGGGCCGGATCGGCGGCGGCGGGGCGGACCACGGGCGGCAGCGGCTCCGTCGGCTCGACGGCGACCGCGGCCGGGTGGGCCGACTCCGCCGGGTCGAGGTCGAGCAGGCCGGGGTCCTCCGGGTCGAGCGCGAGGTCGCCGACAGCGGCGGCGTCCTCGGCACCGGCCGGGCGCAGCACGGGGATGAGCGTGGGGACGGCCGGGGGCTCCGCGATGAGGGGGTCGAACCGCGCCGGCTCCTGGGTGCCCTCCTGCTCCATGCGGCTCACCCTCTCCTTCCGTGTGCGGGCGCTGGACGCGCCACGGCGGTGGGCCGAGCCCCGCCGACGCGTCCATCCAACCACGCCGGCACCTCCCCCGCCGGGGCCGTCGGCACCGCGGCCCGGGGACGCGAAAGGGCCCTCCCGGAGGAGGGCCCTGCTGCGGTGGATCTTACTGGACTCGAACCAGCGACCTCTCGCGTGTGAAGCGAACGCTCTAACCAACTGAGCTAAAGATCCGGGCGTCGCCCCATGGGGGTGACAACTCGAAGAACGATACCTCAGGCGGCGCCGCCTGTCCACCCGGACGACGGCCGCCCCGCGCACGGCGGAGCGGCCATCGAGAGCCGAAGGGCGGTCAGCGCGCGGTCACGGCGACCTCGTCGATGCGGAACGTCGTGGCCGCGGAGGAGTCCTCCGTGCCGCGGAAGCGCAGCGTCACGGTCGTGCCCGCGAAGCGGGACAGGTCCACGGTGCGCGTGGCGTAGCCACCCTTGTCCAGATTGGAGTGCGAGGCGACGGTGTATGTGCCGGTGGCGCCGGTCACGACCTGGACGTCCAGGAGATCGTAGGAGCGGGAGGCGGTGGTCTCCGCGGTGTCCACCTGCAGCGCATAGGTCAGCGTGGCGCCGGAGGCCGGCACGGTGACCTTCTGCTCGACCGTCGTGGTGTTGCGGCGGCCCACGCCGTTCAGCTGGGCGAAGGCCTGACCCGAGGCGGCCTTGGCCGCGTCGGTGCGCACGAAGCCGGTCGGGGTGCCGGTCCAGCCGGTGCTGCCGGACTCGAAGCCGCCGTTGACGATCAGCGAGGCCACCGGAGCCGGCCCGGGCTCCGTCTGGGCGCCGCCGAGGGAGGAGACCGCCGCGGAGGCGTCCGCCAGGCCGGCGCCGCAGCCCGCGGAGCAGGTCACCGGCATGGAGCGGGCCGTGGACCTGAGGGTGGACTCGACCTGGGCCGGGGTGAGGCTGGGCTGCGCGGCCAGCAGCAGGGCGGCCAGGCCCGCGACGTGCGGGGTGGCCATCGAGGTGCCGTTGTAGGCGGCGTGGCCGGCCGTCGTCGGGGTGGTGGCGCCGTTGTTCACGGTCGAGATGATGTTCGCACCCGGGGCGGTCACGTCCACGGCGGAGCCGTAGTTCGAGAACGAGGCGCGGGCGCCCTGCGAGGTGGAGGCGGCCACCACGATGGTGTTCTGGCAGTTGGCCGGGCGCACATTGGCGGCGGGCTGGTTCTCGTTGCCCGCGGCCACGACGACGGGCACGCCGCGGGAGACGGCCGCGTTGATCGCGTTCTGGTAGGTGGTGCCGCACATGCCGGAGCCACCGAGGGACATGTTGATGACGTCCGCCGGGTTCGGGTTGGCCGGCACGCCCGCCACCGTGCCGCCGGCAGCCCACACGACCGCGTCGGCGATGTCGGACAGCGAGCCGCCGCACTTGCCGAGCACGCGGATCGGCTGGATCTTCGCGTTCGGCGCCACACCGACGACGCCCTGGGAGTCGGCCACGGCCGCGACGGTGCCCGCCACGTGGGTGCCGTGCCACGAGGAGTCCGAGGCACCGGCGGTGCCGCACTCGCCGGCGGCGTACCAGTCGCCCTCGTCACGCGGATTGGAGTCGCGGCCACCGCCGTCACGTGCCGCCGCACTGTCGGAGATGAAGTCGTAGCCGGGCACGACGTTGCGGTCGAGATCCGGGTGGGAGGTGATGCCGGTGTCGATGACGGCCACGGTCGCACCGGAGCCCGTCGTGCGATCCCACGCCCCGGGGACCCGCATGCCGTGGGTGCCGGTGAAGCCCCACTGCTGCGAGTAGAGGGCGTCCACGGGGCTCAGGCCGGTGGCGGTGAGGATCGCGTCCGGCTCCACGGCCTCGACCGCCCCGGAGGCCTTCAGGTCGGCCATGAACTTCGCGGACTCGGCCTGATCCAGCTTGCGGTCCACCGTGACCACGCGGGAGCCGAGCGCGGTCTCACGCAGCTCCTTCACGGAGACGCCGGCCTCCTTCGCGGCCTTGCCCCAGGCGTTCGCGCGGCCCTTCGCGTGGGCATTGGCGGCGGTCTCCTTGTAGGTGACGATGAAGGAGTCGTAGCCGTCGGCGTTCGGGTCCTCGACCTGCGCCGCCGCCAGGGGCGAGGCGACGGTCGGGCTCGCTGCCGGTGCGGCGGGGGCGGCGCCGGAGGGGGCCGCGAGCGCGGGGGACGAGGTCAGCGTCCCGCCGGCGAGGACGGCGCCGGCCACGAGGGCGCCGATGCGGCGGGTGCTGCGGGGTGTGGAGGACTGCACGGGATCTCCTCGGAGTTCGGGGCCACCGGATGCGGACGCCCGAGGGGCTCGGGCCGGGGTGACTGAGATCACGGTAAGGTCACGATTCCGTCACGGCGAGGCCGCGGGCCGAAGTCTGGCGGATGGTCGAGGCATCTCTGGCGGTTCCGCCAGCCGGACCTGGCGGATGGCCTCGGACCCGCACAGCGGAACCCCAGCGTCAGCCCACGCCGGACACGACGACGGCGCCGCGCCCTCCCGGCGGAGGTGCGCGGCGCCGTCGGGCCCGCGGTGGGGTGGAGCCCCCTGCCGGATTCGAACCGGCGACCTGCTGTTTACAAGGCAGCTGCTCTGGCCAGCTGAGCTAAGGAGGCCTGCGGCCGGCACCCGGGGGTGCCGCGGCCGGCCCTTCCAGCGTACAAGGCCCGGGCGGACGACGCGGGGCGCCCCCGCGTGGGGACGCCCCGCGGGCCTCGGCGCCGGGTCAGTCGGCGATCTTGGCGCCCGCCCAGTCGGTGAAGGTCTTGTCCTCGCCGTCGAGGGCCCAGTTCTTGCCGTCCACGAACACGGTCGGGGTACCGGCCACGCCGGCGACGCGCGCCTGGCGGGTGGTGTGCTCGACCGCGGAGCGGAACGTGCCGTCCTCGACGCAGGAGGAGATGTCCACGCCCTGCTCCTGCGCGAGCTGCGTGAGCGCCGCGTTGTCCAGGCCCTTGCCCTGGTGCTCGTCGTAGGCGGCGAACAGGGCGGCCACGAAGCCGTTGTAGGCCTCGGGCTTCTGGTCCGCCACGCAGTACGCGGCGTTGGCGGCGCGGGCCGAGTAGTTCTGGTTGTTCGGGGCGCTCAGGAAGTCCACCATCCGGTACTCGACCGTGACCTCGCCCTGCTCGAGCCACTGCTCGATCTGCTCCGCGTTGGAGGACTCGAAGTCGGCGCAGTGCACGCAGTTGAAGTCCGCATAGAGCACGATCCGCGTCGGCTCACCGTCACCGCGGGCCTCCGTGTTCGGCAGGGTCTCGGGCTGGGAGCTCGCGGCCTGCTTCGGTACCTCGATCTCCGAGGGATCGACCTCACGCTCTCCCGCGCCCTCCGCCAGGCCCGTGGCCGAGGTCAACTCGATGCCGCCCTGCTCGTTCGCCGCGGCCGGGATGGGGCCGGCGGCCGCGGCGTCGTCGCCGTTGCGGGTGAGCGCGAACGCGACGACGAGGCCGATCACGAGCACCGCCGCGAGGACCGAGCCCCAGATGACGCCGGTGCGGCGGCGGCGGTCCTTCCTGCGCTGCTCCTCCTGGATCTGGCGGGCACGCGCACGGGCGTCCGTCGCCGAGGTGTGCGAGCCTGACGTGTTCCGGGCCAAGGGTCCTCCTCGTGGGGCAGTCGGTCCGGGTCGAGCACCGGATCCGGCGGGCAGCGGGCGCGCCGCGCCAGGCGAGCATAGCGGCCCTGTCTGGAAGGATCGTGACCATGGACACCGTCGAGACCCCCTCCCCCGTCGATCGACTGACCATCACGGGCGCCCCGTCGGGGGACGCGACCGAGGACCCGGCGACGTCTCTGCTCGCCCTGCCCTGGGCGCTCCCCCTCGAGACGTGGCCGCGGGAGGTGCTGGCGGCCCTGCCGCGGGGCATCTCCCGTCACGTGGTGCGCTTCGCCCGGATGGGCGGGGGCATCGTGGCGGTGAAGGAGACCACGGAGGAGCTCGCGTTCCACGAGTACCGGCTGCTGCGCCGGCTCGAGCGGAGCCCGGCGCCGTCGGTGGTGCCGGTGGCCGTGGTCACCGGACGCACGGAGGACGACGGCACGCCCCTGCCCGCCGCCCTCGTGACCCGGCACCTGCGCTTCTCCCTGCCGTACCGCGCCGTGTTCTCGGAGCGCCTCGAGCGCCGCACCCTCGTGCGCCTCATGGACGCGCTGGCGACGCTGCTCGTGGAACTGCACCTCGAGGGGTTCTTCTGGGGTGACGTCTCCCTGTCCAACGTCCTGTTCCGGCGGGACGCGGGCGGGTTCGCCGCCCATCTGGTGGACGCCGAGACCGGCGAGCTCCGGGAGCGGCTGTCCAACGGCCAGCGCGAGCACGACCTGGACGTGGCCGCCGTGAACGTGGGCGGTGAGCTGCTGGACCTGCAGGCCAGCGGGCTGCTGGACCCGGAGGTGGACCCCGTCACCACGCCGGACCTGCTCGTGGCCTCCTACCGCCGGCTGTGGGACGAGCTGACCGGGCCTCTGCTGTTCCCCCGCGCCGAGCCGTGGCGCCTGGACCGCCGCGTCCGCCGCCTGCAGGAGCTCGGCTTCGAGCTGGCCGAGTACTCACTGCGCGCCGCCGACGCCCCCGGGATGATGATCGCCCGGCCCGTCGAGATCCACGCGGGCTACCACCGCCGTCGGCTGACCCGCCTCACGGGACTCGAGGTCCAGGAGAACCAGGCCCGCCGGCTGCTCGTGGACATCGAGGCCGCCCGCCGGGAGTGGGACCCGTACATGGACATCGAGGCTGCGGCGCACCGCTGGGTGGTGGAGGTGTTCGACCCCGTGGTCCGCTCGGTGCCCCTTGAGCTGCGAGCCAAGCTCGAGCCCGCCGAGGTGATGCACCAGCTCCTCGAGCACCGCTGGTACCTCTCCGAGGCCCGCGGCCAGGCCGTGCCCCTGCAGGAGGCGGTGGACTCCTACGTGGACACGGTGCTGCGGGCCCGCCGCGACGAGGACGCGGTGGCACTGCACCCCACGACCACCATGCTGCGCGCCGTCCCGCCTGCGGACGCGGACTGACGCCGGACGCGGCTCAGCGGCGCAGGAGCAGGAAGCCGGGGGCCGGGACCGCCGCCGGCACCGTGCCGGGGCCGAGCGGGCCGTGGTCGCCGTGGCCGGCGAGCAGCTCCGCCCGCGTCAGGTCCGCGGGCACGGGAAGCGGCTCCGCGCCGAGGGCGACGAGCAGGACGACGTCGGCGTCCTCGCCGGCGCGGGTGAGGCGCACGTGGCGCCGGGCCGCGTCCACCTCGGCCCGGACGCGGTCGCGGCGAGGGTCGGTGAGCTGGGGCAGCGTGCGGCGCAGGCCGATCAGGGTGCGGTAGGCGGCGAGCACGCGCACCCCGCGGCCCTGGCCGTCCGTGCCGCCCGCGGCCTCCGCCCAGTCCAGCACCGCCGCGTCCCGCGTCGCGGGGTCCTGCGGGTCGGGGACGTCGGCCGGGTCCCAGCCGTGGGCGGCGAACTCGCGGCGTCGTCCCTGCCGGACGGCGTCCCCGAGCTCGGGCTCGCGGAACGAGGTGAAGAACGGCCACGGCGTCGAGGCCGCGAACTCCTCCCCCATGAAGAGCATCGGCACGTGCGGGCCGGTCAGCAGCAGGGCGGCCTCGGCCGCGAGCGCACCCTCGGACAGGGCGGCAGCGGTGCGGTCGCCGCCGGCACGGTTGCCCACCTGGTCATGGTTCTGGATGCTGGCCACCCACGCATGGTTCGGGACGGCGTCCGGCACGGCGCGCCCGTGATCGCGGCCGCGGAAGGTGGAACGGGTGCCGTCGTGGAAGTAGGTGCGCTCCATGACCTTGGCCACCGCCTCCAGCGGGGCGAAGTCCGCGTAGTAGCCGTGGGTCTCCCCCGTCGCGGCCACGTGCAGGGCGTGGTGGACGTCGTCGTTCCAGGCCGCCGCGAGGCCGAGCCCGCCGGCCTGGCGGGGCAGCACCAGACGCGGGTCGTTGAGGTCGGACTCGGCCAGGAGGGGCACGGGTCGGCCGGCACGGGCCGCGATCCCGTCCGCGAGCGCGGCCATCTCCTCGAGCAGGTGCACGGCGCGGGTGTCCCGCAGGGCGTGCACCGCGTCGAGGCGCAGCCCGTCCACACGCATCTCCTCGAGCCAGAAGCGGACGTTGTCCAGGACGAACCGGCGCACCTCGTCCGAGTCGGCGCCGTCCAGGTTCAGGCCGTCGCCCCAGCCGGTGCCGCCCGGGCCCAGATACGGCCCGAACACCGGCAGGTAGTTGCCGGAGGGGCCCAGGTGGTTGTGCACGACGTCCTGGACCACGCCGAGGCCGGCGGCGTGGGCGGCGGCCACGAAGCGACGGTAGGCGGCGGGGCCGCCGTAGGACTCGTCGACGGCGAACCACGCCACCCCGTCGTAGCCCCAGTTCCGCGGGCCGGAGAAGGAGTTCACGGGCAACAGCTCGACGTGGGTGACCCCGAGGTCCGTCAGGTGCGGCAGGCGGGCGATGGCGGCATCGAGGGTCCCCTCGGCCGTGAAGGTGCCCACGTGCAGCTCGTACAGGACGGCGCCGCGCAGGCCGCCGCCCTGGAGCACGGTCGGATCGGACTCCACCCCGGGCGGCCCGGCCCAGCCCTCGTCCGGCCACGCGACGGAGCGGCCGGCGACGTCGCGGCGGGAGGGCCCGTGGACCGTGTCGGGCTGGCGGCGGGAGCGGGGGTCCGGCACGGGGTCCGCCCCGTCCACGCGGTAGCCGTAGCCGGGGTCGGCCGGCGGTTGCGCGGCGTCGAGGCCGAGGGCGGCCAGCGGGTCCTCCGTGGGCGTCCACCAGCCTCCGGCGGCGGGGTCCATGGCCACGACGGCGGCGACGGGCCAGCGGTCCTCGGCGTAGCGCAGGGCGCCGGGCTCGGTGTCGACGAGGACGAGCTCGACGCTCTCGGCGTGCGGCGCCCACACGGCATAGGGGACGGCGCGCGCGGCCTCGACGGCGGCCCGCTCCGCCGCGGCGGGGTCCACGGGGTCGGAGCCGATCGGGTGCAGGCCCGGGGCGGGGGCGTCGGCCGGGCGGGGCTCGGTCACGGGGCAGTCCTCTCTCGGCGGTCGGACGGGGCGTGCGCCGGGACGAGCAGCGCGACGGGCAGGGTGCTGAGCAGTTCGTCGAGGCGCACGGCGCCGCGCGCGTCCGGGTGGACGGGGTGGCCGGTGACGGCGTCCTCCCACCGCCCGGCCGGCACGGTCACGACGGTCTCGCCCCAGCCACCGGCGGCCGCGAGGCGGACGGGCCAGCGGGTGGCCACGGCGAGCGCCCCGCCCCGGTCGAACGCGATCGCGTGCTCGGCGGCGGGCCCGGAGACGTCGAGCGGGCGGTGGCCGGTGAACAGCTCGGGCCGGTCGCGGCGGGTGCGCAGCACCGCCGCGACGACGGCCAGCTTGGCGGCGGCGGGGTCGTCGAGGCCGGGCGTGTGGCCGGCGTCGAGGCGGTCCAGCAGGTCGGCCCGGGCCGCGAAGTCCACGGGGCGGCGGTTGTCCGGGTCCACGAGGGTGGGGAAGGGCACCTCCGTGCCCTGGTAGACGTCGGGGACGCCGGGGGCGGCGAGCTGGACGAGCTTGTGGCCGAGCTGGACCACCAGGCCGGGCTCGGCGATGCGGTCCGCGACGGCCTGCAGCACGCCCCGGGCAGGCCCCTCGGGGGAGGTGACGGCGGCGGCGAGCGCGGCGAGCCGGGCCTCGAACTCGGGGTCCTGGTCCGTCCAGCTGGTGGCCAGGGCCGCCTCGCGGGAGGCCTTCTGCAGGAACCCGAGGATCCGCTCCTCCTCCGGTGCGGTGCCGTCCGTGGGCCAGACGCCCACGATGGACTCCCAGAGCAGCCGCTCGGCGTCGGGGTGGCCGAGCGGGTGGAGGCGCCTCAGCTCGGCGAGCTCGGCGGCCCAGCGGTCGGGCTCCTCGGCGAGCACGGCGATGCGGGCGCGCACGTCCTCGCCGCGCTTGGTGTCGTGGGTGCTCAGGGTGGTCATGGCCGTCGGCCAGGCGGCCTGGCGCGCCTGCTGGGCGGCGTGGAAGTCGGCCAGGGACAGGGCGACGTGGGAGGGGTCTCCGCCGACCTCGTTCAGGTTGGCCCACCGGGTGTACCGGTAGAAGGACCGGTCCTCGACGCCCTTGGCCATCACCATGCCGGAGGTCTGCTGGAACCGGCGGGCCACGGGCGAGTCCGGGTCGGTCAGCTCGGGCCGCAGGTCGCCGAGCACGGCGGCGAGGGCCGGCTCCGCCTCGGCCGCGTCCGCCAGCGCGCCCTCGAGCACGGCCAGGCCCACGGGCAGATAGGTGCGGTACACGGGCAGGCGGGCGAGCACGGCGGCGAACGCGGCGGCCACGTCCTCGTCCGGGTGGGCACCGAGGGCGTGCACGGCGCGGACCTCCCGGACCAGCCGGGCGGTCTCGGCCGCGAGGGAGCCGGTGGCCACGTCGTGCTTGGCCCGCACCACGGCCTCGTCCCACTCCCGACGACGGCGCGCGTCCTCGGCCGCATCGCCCGCGGCCTCGGGGTGCATGAAGACGCGTTCGACCTCGCCGAGCGCGTCGTAGCCGGTGGTCCCGTCCACGGGCCAGTCCGCGGGCAGCGCCTCACCGGGCTCGAGGATCTTCTCCACCACGAGGTAACCCTCCGGCAGGACGTGGGAGCGCAGGCGCCGCGCGTAGCCGGCCGGGTCCGCCAGGCCGTCCGGGTGGTCCACGCGCAGCCCGTCCACGAGCCCTTCGCGGACCCAGCGGGCGGGTTCGGCGTGGACGGCGTCGAAGACCTCGGGCTCGTCCACCCGGACGCCCGCGAGCGTGGTGACGGTGAAGAAGCGGCGGTAGTTCAGCTCGGCGTCGCCGCGGCGCCAGCCGACCAGCCGGTAGTGCTGGCGGTCGTGCACGGCGCGGGCCAGGCGGGCCCGCTCCGCGGTCGACTCCTTCGCCGGGTCCGCCTCCGCGAAGACCTCCGCGGCGCGTAGCCCGGTCTCCGCCTCGGCCGCCTCGAGCGATCCGGGGGCGAGGGGGTAGACGTTGTCCCAGTAGCGCAGGCGACCCTCGTCGACGACGAGACGGTTCAGCTCCGCGTCCGCGTCCCCGTCAGGACCGTCCCCCAGGACGGGGATGAGTAGAGACCCGCCGCCGGCCGCCCAGTCCACGTCGAACCACGCCGCATGCGCCGCCTCGGGACCGTGGGTGAGCACGTCCCACCACGCCGGATTGGCCTGGGGCGTGGCCACGCCCACGTGGTTCGGCACGATGTCGACGAGCACGCCCATGCCCGCCTCGTGCGCGGCGCGCGCGACCGCGTCCAGTCCCTCGGCCCCGCCGCGGGCGGCGTCCAGCCGCGTGGGGTCCACGACGTCGTACCCGTGGTCGGAGCCGGGCTCGGCCTCGAGCAGCGGCGAGAGGTAGAGCCAGTCCACGCCCAGGCGCCGCAGATAGGGCACGAGCCCGGCCACGGACTCCAGCGGCAGATCCGGGCTGACCTGGAGCCGGTAGGTGGACGCGGGGGCGGAACGGACGGTCGAGGTGCTCACGCGGCGACGCTAACAGAGGCCCCCGACGCGGCATCAGGCCCGGCGGACGGCGGCGGGCGCGGTCACGGGGCCGGACGCAGCGGCAGGTCCTCGTACTTCTCCGGCGGGTTGTGGAAGATGTCCTCGCCGACGAAGGGCTCGCCCGAGGGGTCGACCAGGACCATCTCGTCCCGCAGGACGGTTCCGTCCGGCTGGGTGAGGTCGATGATGAACCCCGTGCCGGACTGGCGGATGCGCTCGATCGAGGTGTAGCCGTACTTGGCCGTCAGGTTCTGACGCAGCGTGTCCAGCCCCGCCAGGTGCGTCCACACACCCACGCCGGCCAGCACGGCCGCGACCGCCAGCATCACGGCCCCCACCCGGCGCTGCAGCCGGGTGTTGTCCAGGACGTCCACCTCGGTGTTGCGTCCGTGCGCGTCAGCGTGCCGGCGGTGTCGGCGCTCACGCCAGATCCCGGCGGCCAGCAGGATGCCGCCGACGACGAGCGCGAGGGCGGCCGCCCAGTAGGCGAGCCAGGGGGTGAAGAGGTTGACGGGCTCGAAGGTCATGCCCCCAGTGTGACATCCCTCACGTCTGCGGGTTGCTCAGGGCAGGCCGGCGCCGCGTGCCGCGGTCCACAGGCGGTGCCACTGCGCGGAGTCCATCGCCTCGGCCGCGGCGGCCGCCTCGGCGCACGCGGCGACGCGTTCCGGGTCCTGGGTGCCGATCACGGGCCGCACGTCCCACGGCAGGCGCAGCAGCCAGGCGAGCACCACGGCCTCCCGGCTGCCGCCCAGCTCCGCTGCGACCTCGCCGACGGCGCCGGCCGCGCCGTCGTCGCCGGAGCTGAACCGACCCTGCCCCAGCGGACCCCAGGCCTGCAGCTCGATCCCCTCGGCCGCGCACACCGGGCCGAGGCGCCCAGCGTCGGCGTCCGCGGGGGCGTCCGGGTGGTTGGCGAGCACGACCGCCTCCATGAGGGTGCGATGGTGCAGGCCGAGCTCGACCTGGACGCACGCCAGCCCGGTCCCGTCCGCCGCCTGGCTCTCGAGCTCGCGCTGGAACTCGAGGACGCGGCCCACGCCGAGGTTGGAGACGCCCAGCTTGCCGACCAGGCCCGCCTCTCGCGCGTCGAGGAAGGCGCGCACGGTGTCGGCCACGGGCGTGAGGACGTCGGGCCGGTGGATGATCAGGGTGTCCACGCGCTGCTCGCCGAGGCGGGCCAGCGAGCCCTCCAGCGAGGCGCGCACGTGCTCGGGCGAGGAGTCGTAGCGGGTCAGGCGCCGCCCCGCCGGGTCCGTCTCGTGCAGGACGATCCCGCACTTGGTCTGCACCTTCAGGGCGGAGCGCTCCTCGTAGGGCAGCTCGTGCAGCAGCCGGCCGACGGTCTCCTCGGAGCGGCCGGCCCCGTAGATGTCCGCGGTGTCCAGCAGGTCGACGCCGGCCTCGATCCCGGCGCGCAGGGCGCGGCGGGCACGCTCCACGGCCGCCTCGGCCTGCGCTTCGCCCGCGGGCCCCTCCGGCCCCACCCCCGGATCGGCGTCCGGGGGCGGCGGGAGAACGGACCCCCAGGCCATGGTCCCGAGGACGATCGGGGTGGCCGGGGTCGGGTCGAGGTCGAGCGGCGGATGCGTGGGGGCTGTGCTCATGGCCTCACCGTCTCACGTCCGCCCGCCCCGGGTCCGGACCCGCCGCCCTGTGATGGGATGGGTCCATGAAGCTCGCCACGTTCCGCCAGCCCGACTCCGACGCCGCCTACCCCGGCGCCACGTTCGCCGCGGTCATCACCTCCGTGCACCCCGAGGACCCCGAGGTCGCCGTGCGCGCCGTCGCCCTGCCGGACTGTCGCGACGTCGGCGAGTACCTCACCGCCACGCCGGAGGAGCAGCGGGAGATGGTGGAGGGGGCCCTCCGCGCGGCGCAGGCCGACCGGTCCCTCCTGCTGGACACCTCCGGCCTCGTCTACGACACGCTCGTGCCCTTCCCCACCAAGGTGTTCTGCGTGGGCCTGAACTACACGAACCACATCGACGAGACGGGCCTGGAGCGCCCTGAGCATCCGACGCTGTTCGCGAAGTTCCCGCAGTCCCTCACGGGTGCGCTGGACCCGATCGAGGTGCCCGAGGAGGACCACCGGGTCGACTACGAGGGCGAGCTGTGCATCGTGGTCGGGGAGCCGGGCCGACGCATCGCCGTCGAGGACGCCCCGGAGCACATCGCGGGATACGCGGTGGCCAACGACATCTCCATGCGCGGCTTCCAGGGCCGCACCTCCGAGTGGCTGCAGGGCAAGGTGTGGGAGGCCTCGACGCCCGTGGGTCCGTGGCTGGTCACCCCGGACGAGTTCCCGGCGGATGCGCGCGTCCTCACGCACGTCAACGGCGAGCTGCGTCAGGAGGACCGGGTCGCCGACGTCGTCTTCTCCCCCGCCGAGCTGGTCTCCTACGCCTCGCAGCTGATCACCCTGAACCCGGGTGACCTGATCCTGACCGGCACGCCCGCGGGGGTTGCCCTGGCCCGCCGGGACGCCGAGGGCCGCCGCCCGTGGCTGCGTCCCGACGACGTCGTCGAGGTGGAGATCACCGGGCTGGGACGCCAGCGCAATGAGCTCGTCTGAGGCGGCGGCACCGGCGCATGCCCTGCCCCGCGTCGTCGGCATCCTCGGTGCGGGCCGGGCGGGCACCGCGCTGGCACGGGCGATCGCGCGCATCCCCCGCCTCTCCCCGGGCACGGCCGCCCCGCGGGTGATGGTCGCGGGCACGCGGCGCCCCGCGGCGGTCCAGCGCCACCTGACGATCTACGCGCCCGAGGCCGTCGCCGTGTCGGCCGAGGACCTGGCGGCGGAGGCGGAGCTCGTCGTCGTGGCCGTGCCGCGCGAGGCGCTCGACGACGTCGACCCGCTCGCCCTCGCCGGGCCGGCCACGCGCGCCGTGGTGGACCTGACGAACACCTGGGGGGACGAGCCGGTCCCGGCGTGGCTCGACGACGACGCCGCGCCGGGCACCACCCGGATCGCCGAGCGCTGGGCCGCCGCGGGGCTGCGCGTGCCCGTCGTGCGCGCGTTCTCGGAGATCTCGCATCACGACCTCGGAGATGCCGGGCGTGCCACGGCCCCGCGCCGCGCCCTCGCGGTGGGCACCGAGCCGGCCGATGCGACGGCCGACCCGGCCGCGGTCGCCGCCGCGCGCGACACGGTGATCGCCCTCGTCACCGCGATGGGCTTCGACGCGGTCCCCTACACGGGCCTCGACCGGGCCGGCGTCCTCGAGCCGGGGGCGGCGGGGTTCGGCACCGCGCACGACGCCGGCCGGCTCGCCGCGCTGCTCGCCGACGCGCCCACCGGCTGAGGCGACACCGGCCCTGCGGTGCCTACGCTGGGCGGGACCGCCGACCCGTCCAGGAGGCCCCCGGGACCCGTCCGACGCACCGCACCGCCCGCCGCACTCTCACCGCGGTCGCCCTGTCCGCCGCCGCCCTCACCGGGCCGGCGGCGGCCGCCACCGTCGTCGCCCTGCCGGTCACGGCGGGGGTGACGAGCGCCGTCGTGGCCGCCGCGCCGCAGGCCCACGCCGTGGCCTGGGACCGGGTGGAGCTCGTGGATGACGCGGGCGTGATCGACCCCGCCCAGCTGCGCCGTGACCTGGCGGGGATCGAGTTCCGGGAGCCGACCCGCGTCGCCGTGGTCACCGAGCGCGGCCCGGACCTGTCCGCGCTGGACGACGACCGCGCGTCTCAGGCGTTCAACGGGCGGGTGCTCGAGCGGGCTCGCGCCGAGCACCCGGACTGGCTCAGCGCGGACGGCCAGAAGTGGGCTGACGGCCTCGTGATCGTGGCCCTCGACCCGGACAACCGGTTGATCGGGGTGTACGTGGGCGAGGACCGGATGCTCAGCACGGACCAGCTGCGGGATGTGCGCGAGGCCGGCCACGAGGCAGCCCGTGCGGCCCGGTGGACGGACACGGTCGTGGAGGTGACGGACGCCGCCGCCGAGCTGATCGGGCGCCCCTGGTGGCAGGCTCCCGAGCTGTGGTTCGGCGCGGGGATCGTCGGTGTGGCGGGCGGCGGCGCCGCGGCCGCGGTGCTCGCGAGCCGACGGCGTCGCCGCCGCCGGACGGCCGACCTGCTGACCGAGGCCCGCACCCACCTGACCTCCGTGACCCTGGAGATGGACGCCACCGAGGTGAACGCGTCCACGGTGCCTGAGGACTCGCCCCACGCGGCCGCGCTGATGGAGCGCTTCCGCGGCTTCCGGCGCCAGGCGCTCGACGCGTCGGCGGAACTGGACCGCCTCGAGGCCCTGCCGGAGCGCAGCCTGCATCGCACGGAGCACGCCCGGGCCGCGGAGGACGTCCGGGACCGCGCCCGTGAGCTCGACCGCCTCGACGACGCCGTGGCCGCGGCGAACACCTTCCTCAACCGCCACCCGGGGTGGCCGTCGGCGTGGGACCAGCAGACCGCCCCGCTGCGGGCCGACCTGGACGCCGTCGGCACGCTGGCCTCCTCCGTCGGCTCCGCCGGACCCGTCCGGTCCGCCGTCGCCGCGCTGGAGTCCTTCCGCGCCGAGGCCCAGGGCCGGCTCGAGGCGCTGGGCGCGGACCTGCAGGACGAGCGCCTGACCCCGGCCGCAGCGCTGGACGAGCTGGATGCGCTGCGGCGTCGCCTGACCGGGCTGGTCTCCGCACTCGCCGACGCCGAGGTGGCGGCGTTCGGCAAGGACGAGGCCGAGCGTGAGCTGCTGCGCGACGAGCTGCGCACGCACCGTGGCCCGGCCCGGTCCGCGCGCGGCTCGATCCTGGACTCCGCGCTGCCCACGGATGCCTACTGGACGGTGGTGGCCTTCACCACGGGCCACCAGGCTGGCGAGCGGTCCGTCCAGGACCATCGCCAGGCGCAGTCCAGCTCCTCCGGGACCGGCTACGGATCCTCAGCCGGCTCGTTCTCCGGGGCGGGCTCGTCCGGCCGATTCTGAGCCGATCGGGGCCGGATCTGAGCCGGAAGCTCGCCCGGGACCGGCACCCGGCCCCTGGCCCATCGCCCCGTTCTGCGAGACATTGAAGGACCATGACCGCCGCTGACACCCCCGCACCCCGCCAGGACCCCCTCGCGTTCTTCCTCGACAAGGCCGTGCCCGAGGCATGGCACGCGGTCGGGCCGCTGGCCTCGGCCGCGCGCGGCGCCGCCGAGCAGGCCGGGCTGGACCGGCAGCTCGTGGAACTCGTGAACCTCCGGGTCTCCCAGCTCAACGGCTGCGTGTTCTGTCTGGACCGGCACACCCGCCAGGGCGCCGACGCCGGTCTGAGCGTGCAGCGCCTCGGGCTGCTGCCGGCGTGGCGTGAGGCCGGGGCGGTGTACTCAGAGCAGGAACGCGCCGCGCTCGAGCTCGCCGAGGCGGTCACGGACCTCCCCGAGCAGGAGCAGCTGAACTACGTGCAGGCCTCCACGGCCGCTGTGCTCACGGACGCCCAGTACGCGGCCGTGCAGTGGGTCGCGATCGTGATGAACCTGACGAACCGCATCTCGATCCTGTCCCATCACCCCGTGCGGCGCCGGGACGGCTGACCCCCTTCCCCGTCGCCGGCCCGGCGGCGGGGTCCACCCAGGAACGAGAGGACCGACCATGACCGAGCAGACCCCCAGCCTGGAGCACCCGCAGGTCCGCAAGAACGCGGAGAGGTACGAGATCGTCGTCGACGAGGCGGGCACGGTGGCCGGCTACACGGTGGCGATCGACTACGACACCGGCGACGGCCCGACCCAGCGGATCTTCCCGCACACCAAGGTCGACCACGGGTACGAGGGCCGGGGCCTGGCCTCCACCCTCGTGCGCGAAGCGCTGAAGGACACCGTGGCCGCGGGACGCCGGATCGTCCCCGTGTGCCCGTACGTGAAGGACTGGGTGAACGAACACGACGACGTGGCCGGCGAAGTGGACCCGGCGGGCCCCGAGCATCTGCAGTTCCTGGAGTCCCGCCAGGACTGACGCACCGCACCCGGTGAGCACCCGGAGACGAGAAGAGCCCCCGCCGATCCGGCGGGGGCTCTTTCTGGTCGGGGTGACAGGATTTGAACCTGCGGCCTCGTCGTCCCGAACGACGCGCGCTACCAAGCTGCGCCACACCCCGTTGGAGGTCTCAGACCTGAATCCAACAGAGAGCGACTATACCAGCCACACCGGGTGCCGCCAAACCGATATGCGGGGCAGAATCTCACGCGTGAGACCTCTGCGCACCCCGCGAATCCGAGAGAGGCCGGCATGAGCTGGTGGCCGTTCCCGCGTCCCTCCGCGAGCCCCTCCCCCGACGACGACGGCGCCCCGGCCGCCGCCGAGCTCGAGGAGGCCGTGGCCGCCCTGCGACAGCTGCTGCGCGCGGAGCGGCACCGACTGCGACCGGACAGCTGGGCCCTCGCGTGGGAGATGGTCGAGCAGGCCGCCGAGTACGCGCCAGCCTGGACTCGCCTGCAGCGCACACGGCCCGTGGAGACCCAGGAGCTCGTGCTCGCCCTCACCGGGCGCTTGGAGCCGCTGCTGTGCGACTTCCTCGCTCTCCCCGACTCGGAGAAGCCCACCCATGCCGACGCCGTGCACGCGCGCCTTCGGGAGCAGGGCACGGAGCACGGCCGGCTGCGCCGCCGACTCACCCGCGCGCTCACGGCACGACTGCGGGCCGGCGAGGAGCTCTGAGCGCCGCGGGTGAATGCACCCGGAACGCAGAAAGCCCCGTGCTCATCGCACAGGGCCGCCCGGTGAATCCTCCCGGGAATGCGGGAAGGGCCTCGCACCAACAGTGCGAGGCCCTCCCTCAAAAAATGTCCGGCGGCGACCTACTCTCCCACAACCTCCCGGTTGCAGTACCATCGGCGCTGTGGGCCTTAGCTTCCGGGTTCGGAATGGAACCGGGCGTTTCCCCCACGCTATGACCGCCGTAACCCTAACCCCACACCACCACCCTCAACACGGGCAACAGCAGGGAAACCTACGGGTCACACAACAGTGACACTATTCAACTGAAACACCCCAACCATCCACCAACACATGGACAGCCGGTTGCAATCAGACAACCGCACAGTGGACGCGAACACCAACCCATCACCTTGAAGCAAGCAATGGAATAAGAGTGTGTGTAAGTCATCGGCCTATTAGTACTGGTCAGCTTCACGAGTCTTCAGTCCTCGCTTCCACATCCAGCCTATCAACCCAGTGTTCTAGCTGGGGGCCTCACACCCTCAAAGGGGCAAGGAAATCTCATCTCGAAGCCGGCTTCCCGCTTAGATGCTTTCAGCGGTTATCCATCCCGAACGTAGCTAATCAGCCATGCACCTGGCGGTACAACTGACATACCAGAGGTTCGTCCGTCCCGGTCCTCTCGTACTAAGGACAGACCTTCTCAAATTTCCAACGCGCGCAGAGGATAGGGACCGAACTGTCTCACGACGTTCTGAACCCAGCTCGCGTACCGCTTTAATGGGCGAACAGCCCAACCCTTGGGACCTACTCCAGCCCCAGGATGCGACGAGCCGACATCGAGGTGCCAAACCATGCCGTCGATATGGACTCTTGGGCAAGATCAGCCTGTTATCCCCGAGGTACCTTTTATCCGTTGAGCGACGGCCGTTCCACAACGAGCCGCCGGATCACTAGTCCCGACTTTCGTCCCTGCTCGAGCTGCCACTCTCACAGTCAAGCTCCCTTGTGCACTTGCACTCGACACCTGATTGCCAACCAGGCTGAGGGAACCTTTGGGCGCCTCCGTTACATTTTAGGAGGCAACCGCCCCAGTTAAACTACCCATCAGGCACTGTCCCTGACCCGGATCACGGGCCGAAGTTAGATATCCAGAGTGACCAGAGTGGTATTTCAACGGCGACTCCACGAACACTGGCGTGCCCGCTTCACAGTCTCCCACCTATCCTACACAAGTCACACCGAATACCAATACCAAACTATAGTAAAGGTCACGGGGTCTTTCCGTCCTTCTGCGCGTAACGAGCATCTTTACTCGTAATGCAATTTCGCCGAGTTCATGGTTGAGACAGCGGGGAAGTCGTTACTCCATTCGTGCAGGTCGGAACTTACCCGACAAGGAATTTCGCTACCTTAGGATGGTTATAGTTACCACCGCCGTTTACTGGGGCTTAAGTTCTCCGCTTCGCCGAAGCTAACGGGTCCCCTTAACCTTCCAGCACCGGGCAGGAGTCAGTCCATATACATCGTCTTACGACTTCGCATGGACCTGTGTTTTTGATAAACAGTCGCTTCCCCCTGGTCTCTGCGGCCCCGATCCCCTCACACCAGCACGTGGTGCTCAAGGTTGGGGCCCCCCTTCTCCCGAAGTTACGGGGGCATTTTGCCGAGTTCCTTAACCATGATTCTCTCGATCGCCTTAGTATTCTCTACCTGACCACCTGTGTCGGTTTAGGGTACGGGCAGTTTGAACCTCGCGCCGATGCTTTTCTAGGCAGCATAGGATCACCGGATCACCCACCATGTGGGCGCCCATCAGGTCTCAGGCATACAGCCGGCGGATTTACCTACCGGCAGCCCTACACCCTTAGACCAGGTCATTTCCATTGCCCGGCCCGGCTACCTTCCTGCGTCACACCTGTTAATGCGCTTGCCTCCCCGGTTCAGGTCCCGCGCTCCCCATCACCGACCCCGTCAAAGACGGGGTTCGGGATGGTTCGGGCGGTTAGTATCACCGGCTCAACATGGACGGTTCTTCACTGGTACGGGAATATCAACCCGTTGTCCATCGACTACGCCTGTCGGCCTCGCCTTAGGTCCCGACTTACCCAGGGCAGATTAGCTTGACCCTGGAACCCTTAGTCATCCGGCGGACGGGTTTCTCACCCGTCTTTCGCTACTCATGCCTGCATTCTCACTCGTCCACAATCCACCAGAAGTTACCCGCTGGCTTCACCTCGTGAACGACGCTCCCCTACCCATCCAGCAAAACTGAATGCCACGGTTTCGGCGGTGTACTTGAGCCCCGCTACATTGTCGGCGCGGAATCACTTGACCAGTGAGCTATTACGCACTCTTTCAAGGGTGGCTGCTTCTAAGCCAACCTCCTGGTTGTCTCAGCAACTCCACATCCTTTCCCACTTAGCACACGCTTAGGGGCCTTAACCGGTGGTCTGGGCTGTTTCCCTCTCGACTATGAAGCTTATCCCCCACAGTCTCACTGCCACGCTCTCACTTCCCGGCATTCGGAGTTTGGCTGAAGTCAGTAACCTTGTAGGGCCCATCGTCCATCCAGTAGCTCTACCTCCGGGAAGAAACACGTGACGCTGCACCTAAATGCATTTCGGGGAGAACCAGCTATCACGGAGTTTGATTGGCCTTTCACCCCTACCCACAGCTCATCCCCTCCATTTTCAACTGAAGTGGGTTCGGTCCTCCACGCGCTCTTACACGCGCTTCAACCTGGCCATGGGTAGATCACTCCGCTTCGGGTCTAGGACACGCGACTCAATCGCCCTATTCAGACTCGCTTTCGCTACGGCTTCCCCACACGGGTTAACCTCGCCACGTATCACTAACTCGCAGGCTCATTCTTCAAAAGGCACGCTGTCACCCCACAAGAAGGCTCCAACGGTTTGTAGGCACATGGTTTCAGGTACTATTTCACTCCCCTCCCGGGGTACTTTTCACCATTCCCTCACGGTACTGATCCGCTATCGGTCAACAGGTAGTATTCAGGCTTACCAGGTGGTCCTGGCAGATTCACACGGGATTCCTCGGGCCCCGTGCTACTCGGGCAACCCTCCAACAGCGGCGGAACACATTTCGACTACGGGACTCTCACCCTCTACGGTCCAGCATCCACACTGGTTCGTCTATATGCCCGCACCTCACTGCGCCATGCCGGCAGACATGACAAGGAGGGGCCCACAACACCGCACATGCAACCCCTGCCGGGTATCACACACATACGGTTTAGCCCCATCCGCGTTCGCTCGCCACTACTAACGGAATCACTTTTGTTTTCTCTTCCTGTGGGTACTGAGATGTTTCACTTCCCCACGTTCCCTCCACCCGGTCTATGTGTTCAACCGGGGGTCACACGACACGTCGTGCGGGGTTTCCCCATTCGGAAATCCTGGTCTCAACGTCCGGTTATCGACTCCACCAGGCTTATCGCAGATTCCCACGTCCTTCTTCGGCTCCTGTTGCCAAGGCATCCACCATGCGCCCTTGGAAACTTTCACACACAATGAAAGTCCTCAAATGAGCAATATCTAACTAAGATGTCATTCTCGGCATCACCACACCTCACACACCACCCCAGGGGGAACAGTGCGATCAACGATGCAGCAACAAAAAAAATAAGATGCTCGCGTCCACTATGCAGTTCTCAAACAACAACCCACACCCCATCCACCAACCCACAAGGCCAGCTTCACAAGATACGGAGACCAGAAACAACAACCCCAACCCTCACAGATCAGGGTGCCTGCTGTTCCAGGACCCAACAGTGTGCCAACACCAGCTCGCAGCCACCAACACCACCCATTCCAACCACACCCGCAAAGGCATGACGTACTCGAGCACTGCCGGCACCACCACTGGCACCATTCATTGATGTTCCACCCATGAGCAACCCGCCATCACACACGCGGTGATGCAACGGGCACTAATGCTCCTTAGAAAGGAGGTGATCCAGCCGCACCTTCCGGTACGGCTACCTTGTTACGACTTAGTCCCAATCGCTGGTCCCACCTTCGACGGCTCCCCCCACAAGGGTTAGGCCACCGGCTTCGGGTGTTACCAACTTTCGTGACTTGACGGGCGGTGTGTACAAGGCCCGGGAACGTATTCACCGCAGCGTTGCTGATCTGCGATTACTAGCGACTCCGACTTCATGGGGTCGAGTTGCAGACCCCAATCCGAACTGAGACCGGCTTTTTGGGATTAGCTCCACCTCACAGTATCGCAACCCATTGTACCGGCCATTGTAGCATGCGTGAAGCCCAAGACATAAGGGGCATGATGATTTGACGTCGTCCTCACCTTCCTCCGAGTTGACCCCGGCAGTCTCCCATGAGTCCCCACCATTACGTGCTGGCAACATGGAACGAGGGTTGCGCTCGTTGCGGGACTTAACCCAACATCTCACGACACGAGCTGACGACAACCATGCACCACCTGTGAACCCGCCCCAAAGGGGAAACCGTATCTCTACGGCGATCGAGAACATGTCAAGCCTTGGTAAGGTTCTTCGCGTTGCATCGAATTAATCCGCATGCTCCGCCGCTTGTGCGGGCCCCCGTCAATTCCTTTGAGTTTTAGCCTTGCGGCCGTACTCCCCAGGCGGGGCACTTAATGCGTTAGCTGCGGCGCGGAAACCGTGGAATGGTCCCCACACCTAGTGCCCAACGTTTACGGCATGGACTACCAGGGTATCTAATCCTGTTCGCTCCCCATGCTTTCGCTCCTCAGCGTCAGTTACAGCCCAGAGACCTGCCTTCGCCATCGGTGTTCCTCCTGATATCTGCGCATTCCACCGCTACACCAGGAATTCCAGTCTCCCCTACTGCACTCTAGTCTGCCCGTACCCACCGCAGATCCGGGGTTAAGCCCCGGACTTTCACGACAGACGCGACAAACCGCCTACGAGCTCTTTACGCCCAATAATTCCGGATAACGCTCGCACCCTACGTATTACCGCGGCTGCTGGCACGTAGTTAGCCGGTGCTTCTTCTGCAGGTACCGTCACTTTCGCTTCTTCCCTACTGAAAGAGGTTTACAACCCGAAGGCCGTCATCCCTCACGCGGCGTCGCTGCATCAGGCTTGCGCCCATTGTGCAATATTCCCCACTGCTGCCTCCCGTAGGAGTCTGGGCCGTGTCTCAGTCCCAGTGTGGCCGGTCACCCTCTCAGGCCGGCTACCCGTCGTCGCCTTGGTGAGCCATTACCTCACCAACAAGCTGATAGGCCGCGAGTCCATCCAAAACCGATAAATCTTTCCAACACCCACCATGCGGTCGGCGCTCCTATCCGGTATTAGACCCAGTTTCCCAGGCTTATCCCAGAGTTAAGGGCAGGTTACTCACGTGTTACTCACCCGTTCGCCACTAATCCACCCAGCAAGCTGGGCTTCATCGTTCGACTTGCATGTGTTAAGCACGCCGCCAGCGTTCATCCTGAGCCAGGATCAAACTCTCCGTAAAAAAATTACAGAACAACACCGTGGCAGCCGGAAATAACCACCACGACATCCATTCAATACCTAGCAGACCATCACCACACCACGGGGGTGGCAGGCGATGATCAACCAATATGTGTTAAAACAATTGGCATCAACAAACTTGGCACACTATTGAGTTCTCAAACAACAGGCGCTTCCAGCTTCAGCGACCCGCTCCGCGGGCCGTTTCGCTCTGGAGCAACTTCTCCATCTTAGACCATCCGTTTCGACCGTGTCAACTCCGTTTCCGAAGCATTCACCGTCCGTTCACATGGCCGGGCTAGAAAACCTTACCACGCGATCCGACAATGTCAACTCCGCTTCCGCGGGGCCAGACACTCACCGGACCATCCACGTGGAAGGCCTCGAAAAGCTTACCACATGATTCCCGGCTGTCAAACCAGATCATCTTCTTCAGGAATCCCGACCAGCATCACTGCCAGCCGTGCACCCGGTGAGCACCACCCGCCCTGGACCTGCCATTCTCGGCATGAATCCGCGGATTCTGTGTTCTTCACCCCGCCTCCCGGTCACCCGGTCGGCGTCTTGAGCACGAGATGGAACTCTACACACGAATCCCACCGAACACAAAATCAGGGGTGACACCCGGCGTGCAGCCCCGGGCGGACGGTCGGCTTCCGCGTGTTCTCGCGGATTCCTCGATGGCGTCCGACTCGGTTTGGCACTCCCGCGCCAAGACCGTCGATCGTGACGTGCACCACGCGTCAGGGCGTGACCGTCGAGTCCGGGTGCGGCTGGAGCCACAGGGTGGTCAGCGCCGGCACGTTCACCGTGACGTGGGCAGGCTGGCCCTGCCACTGGCCCTCATGGGCAGCGATCACCTCGGACTGGCCGGTCTGCTCCCGCCAGCCGTCACCGTGGAAGTCGGTTGAGTCCGTGTCCAGCACCACCGTCCACTCCCCCGCGGACGGCACCCCCACGCGCAACCCCTGACGCGGCGACCCCGAGAGGTTGGTGATGCACAGCAGCGGGGCGCCGCCCGGTTCGGCGGCCGGGACCGCGTCGCCGTCGTCGTCGATCCGCGGCTCCGGCACCACCTGCGCCGCGGGCATGCGGAGGAACACGAGCGTGTTGCCGTCGGCGTCGCCGCCGTCCACCCACGCGAATCCCTCCGGGCTGTGGTCCAGCGACCACAGCGCCGGCTTGCTGCGGTAGAGCGCGTTGAGCTCCCGGATCGTCAGCTGGACCCCGCGGTGCGCCTCGTCCCACGAGACGGGCCAGTCCAGGCCCTCGCCCTCGGACCACTCGCTCGGCTGCGCGTACTCCCCGCCCATGAACAGCAGCTGCTTGCCGGGGTGCGCCCACATGTACCCGTAGTAGGCGCGCAGGGTGGCCAGCTGCTGCCGGCGGTCGCCCGGGATGCGGCTCAGCAGGGAGCCCTTGCCGTGGACGACCTCGTCGTGGGACAGCGGCAGCACGTAGTTCTCCGAGTAGGCGTACACCATGGAGAACGTCCACTGCCCGTGGTGCCACCGGCGGTTGACCGGGTCCTGGGACAGGTAGGCCAGGGTGTCGTGCATCCAGCCCATGTTCCACTTCTTGCCGAAGCCGAGACCGCCCGCGTCCACGGGAGCGGTCACCCCGGAGAAGGCCGTGGACTCCTCCGCGATCATGTGGACGCCGGGGTGCAGGCGGTACACGGTCATGTTGACCTCGCGCAGGAAGTCGATGGCCTCGAGGTTGTGGTTGCCGCCGTGCACGTTGGGCTCCCACTGCCCGTCCTCGCGCGAGTAGTCCAGGTAGAGCATCGAGGCGACGGCGTCCACGCGCAGCCCGTCGATGTGGAACTCGCCGAGCCAGTAGAGCGCGTTGGCCACGAGGAAGTTGCGGACCTCGGTGCGGCCGAAGTCGAACACGAGGGTGCCCCAGTCCGGATGCTCGCCCCGCCGCGGGTCCGGGTGCTCGTACAGGGCGGTCCCGTCGAAGCGCGCGAGCGCCCACTCGTCCTTCGGGAAGTGCGCCGGCACCCAGTCCACGATGACGCCGATCCCCGCCTGGTGGAGCGCGTCCACCAGGTGCTTGAACTCGTCCGGGGAGCCGAACCGGGAGGTGGGGGCGTAGTAGCCGGTCACCTGGTAACCCCAGGACCCGCCGAACGGATGCTCCGCGACCGGCAGGAACTCCACATGCGTGAACCCCAGCCACTGCACGTACTCCACGAGCTGCTCGGCCAGCTCGCGGTAGTCGAGCCCGGGCCGCCACGAGCCCAGGTGCACCTCGTAGATGCTCAGCGGGCGCTCGTGCGGGTCCGTGACGCGGCGGCGCTCCATCCAGGTGCGGTCCCCGAAGGCGTAGTCGGACTCCAGCACACGCGAGGCCGTGGCCGGGGGGACCTCCGTCCAGCGGGCCATCGGGTCCGCCTTCTGCCGCCAGAGCCCGTCCCGGCCGAGGATCTCGAACTTGTAGCGGTCGCCGTGACCGACGCCGGGCGCCAGCAGCTCCCACACGCCGGAGGAGCCGAGGGACCGCATGGCGTGGGTCCGGCCGTCCCAGCCGTTGTGGTCGCCCACCACGCGCACGGCCCGCGCGTTCGGCGCCCAGACCGCGAAGGCCGTGCCGACGGCCTCGTCGGCGGAGGTGCGGACCACGCGGGCGCCGAGCACCTCCCACAGCCGTTCGTGCCGGCCCTCCCCGATCAGGTGCAGGTCCAGCTCGCCGAGCGTGGGCAGGTGCCGGTACGCGTCGTCCTGCTCCTGGACGGGGCCGGTCGTGCCGTCCTCGGTCTCGTACGCCACCTCGACGCGGTAGTCGCCCGCGGCGGCCCCGGCCACGCGGGGCGTCGGGGCCACGCCCGCGAACACGCCGTCGTGCTCGTGCGTCAGCTCCACCCGCTGCCCGTCGCCGGCGCGGACCACCGTGACCGTGCGCGCCAGCGGGCGCAGCACGCGGTAGGTGACCGCGGCGCCGTCGGGATGCGGGTGGGCGCCCAGCACGGTGTGCGGATCGTGGTGCCGGCCCTGCGCGACGGCGGCCAGCACCTCCGGGTCCACGGCGAGCGGGGCGACGGCGGGGCGGGGGGCGGCGGACGGGGTCATGGCGATTCCTGTTCTGGGGACGGCGGGCGTCGGGAGCGGCTCAGCCGTTCCGGACGATCCGCAGGACGTGGGCGGGCTCGACGTGGGGGTCCAGGCGGACGTACGGGGTGCGGCCCCACCGCCAGCGCTGGCCGGTGAGCAGGTCCTCCACCTCGACGGCCCCGGACGCGTCGCGGTCCTCGGGGCGCAGACGCAGCGCCTCGAGGTCCAGGTCCAGGGTCGCCTCGGCAACGTCGTGCGGGTTCGTGGTGACGACGACGATCAGGGTGTCCTCCGCGGGACCGGCGTCGGTGACTGCCTCGGCGTCCCGGTGCGCACCCTCGGGGCGGGCCGAGCGCGTCTTCGAGAACACGAGCAGGTCCGGGTGGGTCGAGGCGTGCAGGGTCAGGTTCTGCAGGTCGCCCAGCGCCGGGTGCGCCGCGCGGATCTCATTGAGCCGGGTGAGGTACGGGGCGAGCGAGGCACCCGCGGCCTCCGCGCCCTCCCAGTCCCGGGGGCGGTACTCGTACTTCTCGTTGTCGATGTACTCCTCCGCGCCCGGCCGGGCCACGTGCTCGAACAGCTCGAACCCGGCGTAGACGCCCCACAGCGGGCTGGCCGTGGCGGCGACGACGGCGCGGATCCGGAACGCGCCCGGGCCGCCGTGCTGCAGGTACTCCGTGAGGATGTCCGGCGTGTTGACGAAGAGGTTGGGGCGGTAGAACGCCGGCGTCTCGTGCGAGATCTCCTGGAGGTACTCCGCAAGCTCCTCGGCGGTGTTCCGCCAGGTGAAGTACCCGTAGGACTGCTGGAACCCGACCTTGCCCAGGGCGTGCATCATCGCGGGACGGGTGAAGGCCTCGGCGAGGAACACGACGCGCGGCTCCTCGGCGCGGACCTTTGCGATCAGCCACTCCCAGAACCACAGGGGCTTGGTGTGCGGGTTGTCCACGCGGAAGATGTGCACGCCGCGGGCCACCCAGCCCCGCACCACGTCCAGCACCGCCTGGGCGAGGCCGTCCGGGTCGTTGTCGAAGTTCAGCGGGTAGATGTCCTGGTACTTCTTCGGCGGGTTCTCCGCGTACGCGATGGTGCCGTCCACGCGGGTGGTGAACCACTCCGGGTGCGCGGTGACCCACGGGTGGTCCGGGGAGCACTGCAGGGCCAGGTCCAGGGCCACTTCGAGGCCCTCGTCCGCGGCCGCGGCCACGAACGCCTCGAAGTCCTCGACGGTGCCCAGGTCCGGGTGCGCGGCGTCGTGTCCGCCCTCGGGCCCACCGATCGCCCACGGCGAGCCCGGGTCCTGCGGCCCGGCCGTCAGCGTGTTGTTCGGACCCTTGCGGTGCGTGGTGCCGATCGGGTGGATCGGCGGCAGGTAGACCACCTGGAAGCCCATCCGGGCGACCGCCGGGAGCCGGTCGGCCGCCGTCGCGAAGGTGCCGGAGGACCACGTGCCGGAGGCCTCGTCGAAGCGGGCGCCCTCGGAGCGGGGGAAGAACTCGTACCAGGCACCGCGGCCGGCGAGCTCGCGCTGCACGTCCAGCGGGTAGAGCTCGGAGCTCGTGAGGTGCTCCCGCACGGGGCGGGCGTGGAGGACGGCGGACACCTCCGCCGACTCGGCGGAGGCCAGGCGCTGGGCCGGGATGAGGGACTCGTCCTCGAGGCCGCGAACGACCTCCTCGAACACGGCGCGGTCCTCGGCCGAGCGCTCCGCGTCCTCGGCGGCCCGGCGGAACAGGGCGGCGCCCTCGGCGAGCATCAGCTCCACGTCGATGCCGGCGGCGATCTTGACGGTGGCCGCGTGCTTCCACGTGCCCACCGGGTCGTCCCAGCCCTCGACCACGAACTGGTGCAGGCCCGGCTCGGCGGGCCGCAGCGTGGCCACGACCTCGTCCAGCCCGGGCCGGCCCGGACGCATCTGCACGCGCTGCACCTCGGCGCCGGCCGGGTCGAGCAGACGGACGGTGGCGCGCACGGAGTCGTGGCCCTCGCGGAACACGGTGGCGCGGACGGGGATGTCCTCACCGACCACGGCCTTCGCCGGGAACCGGCCGTCCAGCACGACGGGCTGCACGTCCGTCACCGGGATGCGCCCCGTGACGGTCTGGAGGCGGACATCGGCTGCGGTGGCGCTCTGGGTGTCGGGCTTCACGGTGCTCACGCCACGACGCTACCCCGCGGCCGCGCCGGTGAGAACGGCCGGCCCGCCCGCCCGCCGTGGGGCGGAGGGGCGGGCCGGGGACACGGGGGCGCCGGACGGAGCGCTCAGGACAGCATGGTCTTGTCGTCCACGACGGCACCCTTGATCTTGGCGAACTCGGCCAACAGGTCCGCCGGGGTGCGCCCGGCCTTCTCCTGCTCGTCCAGCTCGAGGATGATCCGGCCGTCGTGCATCATGATCAGCCGGTTGCCGACCTCGAGGGCCTGGGACATGTTGTGCGTGACCATCAGCGTGGTGAGCCGGTGCTCGGCCACCACCTGCCGGGTCAGACGGGTCACCAGCTCCGCCCGGGACGGGTCCAGGGCGGCGGTGTGCTCGTCCAGCAGCAGGATCTTCGGGCCCGAGAACGTGGCCATGAGCAGGCTCAGCGCCTGACGCTGGCCGCCGGAGAGCAGCCCGACCTTGGCGGTGAGGCGGTTCTCCAGGCCGAGTTCGAGCTTCGTGAGCTCGTCGCGGAACATCGCGCGCCGGGCGCGGGAGACGCCCCGCGAGAGCCCGCGGGCGTGCCCGCGTCGCCAGGCCAGGGCCATGTTCTCCTCGATCGTGAGGTTCGGTGCCGTGCCCGCCGTCGGGTCCTGGAACACCCGGCCGATCGAGGCCGCGCGGCGGTGGTCCGGCATGCGGGTGACGTCCTTGCCGCCCACGGCCACGGTGCCGGTGTCCGGGAGCAGCTTGCCGGCGATCGTGTTCAGGATCGTGGACTTGCCGGCGCCGTTGGAGCCGATCACGGTGACGAAGTCGCCCTCGGCCAGGTGCAGGTCGATGCCCTGCAGGGCGCGCCGCTCGTTGACGGTGTTCGGGAAGAAGGTCTTGGAGACCTGCGAGATCTCAAGCACGGGGGGCCTCCTCGGGGACGGATGCGGCGGGGGCGGCGCCGCCCGGCTCGCCGGTCAGGGGCATGCCGGCGGTGGCCGGTGCGGCGGCGGCCGGCCCCGGGGTCGCGGCCGTGCCCCGAGTGCGCAGGCTCAGGCGCTTGGCGAAGCCGAAGCGCGGCAGCAGCAGGGCCACGACGACGAGAGCCGCGGAGATCAGCTTCATGTCGTTCGGGCTCAGGCCCGCGTTGAGGGCGAACTGGATGATCAGGCGGTAGAGCACGGCGCCGACGATCACGGCGAGCGTCGCCCAGAAGACCGTGCGCTGGCCGAACACGGCCTGGCCCACGATCACGGACGCCAGGCCCACGAGGATGAGGCCGATGCCCATGGAGATGTCCGCGAAGCCCTGGTACATGGCCAGCAGGGAGCCGCCGAGGGCCACGAGGCCGTTGGAGATCATGAGGCCGAGGATCTTCATCCGGTCCGTGGAGACGCCGTACGAGCGGATCATCTCCTCGTTGTCACCGGTCGCCTGCAGGGCGAGGCCCAGGTCCGTGTGCAGGAACCAGTCGAGGATCAGCTTCACCACGAACACGCCGAGGAAGAGCACGAGGATCGAGCCCCAGTTCCGGGCCAGGCCCAGGTCGTCGAGCCACGTGAACAGGGTGTCCTGGCCGAGCAGGGGGATGTTGGCCTTGCCCATGATCCGCAGGTTGATCGAGTAGAGCGCGATCATCGTGAGGATGCCGGCGAGCAGGCCGTCGATCCGGCCCTTGGTGTGCAGCAGGCCGGTGACGAGGCCCGCGAGCGCGCCCGCCACGAACGCGGCGAGCATGGCCAGTGGCACCGGCGTGCCGCCCGTGATGAGCACGGCGGCCGTGGCGGCGCCGGTGGTGAACGAGCCGTCCACCGTGAGGTCGGGGAAGTCGAGGATGCGGAAGGTCAGGTACACGCCGAGCGCGACGACGGCGTAGATCAGACCCAGTTCCACTGCGGTCAGCATGGGGTGGGTGCCTTTCGGGCGGTGCGAGGGGGACGGACGACGGCGGGCGGGGTGGGCCGGCCGTCGACGTGCTCCGCGGCGGCCCGGACCCCGTGGTCCGGGCCGCCGCGGAGGCGGGCAGGCGCGGGATCAGCCCTCGACGAGCTGATCGGCCCTGTCCGTGAGCTCGGCGGGGATCTCGACGCCGTAGGCCTCGGCGGCCTTCGGGTTCAGCACGAGCTGCAGGTTGGCCGGGTCGGCGTAGCCCACGGGCAGCTCGGCCGGCTTCGCGCCGTCCTTGAGGATCTTCACGGCCATCTCGCCGGCCTGCTTGCCGTGCGCCGTGTAGTCGATGCCGTACGTGCCCAGGGCGCCGCGCTCGACGGAGTCGATGTCCGCCGAGATGACGGGGACGCGCTGCTCCTCGCCGTAGCCCACCACGGTCTCCAGCGCCGAGACGACGGCGTTGTCCGTGGGCACGTAGATGCCGTCCACGCCGGACAGGGACTGCACGCCCTGCTGGACCTCGGACGAGTTGGTGATGGTGGCCTCCTTGACCTCGAGGCCCAGCTCCTTGCCGGCCTCCTTGGCCTGGTCCACCTGGACCTTGGAGTTGGCCTCGCCGGAGTTGTAGACGATGCCGACGGTCGTGGCGTCCGGCTTCACGTCCTTGAGCAGCTGCAGCTGCTCCTTGACCGGGTTGCGGTCCGAGACGCCGGTGACGTTGCCGCCCGGGGCCTCGTCCGAGGCCACGAGCTCAGCGCCCTGGGGATCGGTGACCGCCATGAACACGACCGGCTTGTCCTTCACGGCCGAGGCGGTGCCCTGCGCTGCGGGGGTCGCGATCGCAGCCACGAGGTCCACGTCCCCGTCGTTGGCGAAGGTGGAGGCGATGGAGGTGACCGTGGCCTGCTCGCCCTGGGCGTTCTGCTCCTCGAACGTCACGTCCAGGCCGGCGTCCTTGAACGCCTCCTTGAAGCCCTCGGCCGCGCCGTCGAGCGCCGGGTGGGAGACGAGCTGGTTGATGCCCACGGTGTAGGAGCCGTCGCCGCCGGCGGCGGAGGACGAGCCGGAGCCGCCGGAGCCGGAGTCGCCGCACGCCGTGAGCCCGAGGGCGGCGACGGCGAGGGCGGCGGTGAGGGGGAGGGAGCGGTGCTTCATGAGACGGACCTCGTTCTGATGGTGCGGTGCGGGATGCGCTCGCCGACGGGGGCCCGTCGGACACAGTGCAGACACTGTGCGCGGTGACGCGCGTCACGGGCAAGACGTGGGCGTGTCCACGCGACATCCTGCCATGTGATGGGCATCACGGTGGACACTCTGCCCCGCTGGGCTTCGTGTGCGACCCCCGCGTCCCCGCCCGGCCGTCATCCCGGGCGGGACGCCGTGGAGGTCAGCGCCCGCCGGCGCGCTGCACCGAGATCTCGTACAGGGAGATGCCCACCGCCATCGAGGCGTTGAGGGACTCCATCGTCGAGTCGATCGGGATGGACACGATCTGCTGGCAGTGCTCCCGCACCATGCGGGACAGACCCTTGCCCTCGGCCCCCACCACGAGCACGAGCGGCTCCGTGGCCAGGGCGAGCCCGGGCAGGGAGACGTCCCCGCCGCCGTCGAGGCCCAGCACGAAGTAGCCGGCCTTGTGCAGGTCGACGAGGGTGGTGTTCAGGTTGCCGGCCTGGGCCACGGGCACCCGCGCGGCCGCGCCGGCCGAGGTGCGCCAGGCGGTGGCGGTCACGCCGACGGAGCGCCGCTCGGGCACGATCACGCCGTCCGCGTCGAACGCGGAGCCGGCCCGGATGATGGCGCCGAGGTTGCGGGGGTCGGTGATGCCGTCGAGCGCGATCAGCAGCGGCGGGGTCCGCAGGTGCCCCTTCTCGTGCTTCGCGAGCGCGTCGAGGGCCAGGGCCGTGGCGTCCGCGTACTCATAGGGCGGGATCTGCAGCACGATGCCCTGGTGCACGGCCTCGCCGGAGAGGCGGTCCAGCTCCGGCTTGGTGTTCTCCAGGACCGGCACGCCCTGTTCGAGGCAGAGGCGCAGGGCCTCCTTGACGCGGTCGTCCATCTCGATGCGCACGGCCACGTGCAGCGCCTTGGCCGGGATGCCCGCGCGTAGCGCCTCGAGCACGGGGTTGCGACCGGAGACCGTCTCGTCCGTGAGCTTCACGCGGCCGCGGACCTGGTCCTTCACGGGGCCGCGCTTGGCGGCCGAGCGCTCGGCCAGCTGCTTGGCGCGGTGCGCCTTGTGGTAGACCCGGTCCTCGGCCTTGGGGGTGGGTCCGCGGCCCTCGAGCGCCTTGCGGCCGTGGCCGCCGGTGCCCTTCATGGGGCCCTTCTTGCCCTTGGGCTTGCGGGATCCGCCGGAGCGGGGGGCGGTGGACATGGCGGGACTCCTGCGGGCCGGGGACGGGGGCGGCGGCACGCGGGGCGCCGCCGGATCGCCCTCCAGTCTAGGTGTCAGTCCGCCAGGCGCCATGTGGCGCCGTCGGCGCCGTCCTCCACCACGACGCCGGCCGCGGCCAGCGCATCGCGGATGCGGTCCGCGGTGGCCCAGTCCTTGTCCGCGCGGGCCTGTGCCCGCGCCTCGATCTGCGACCGGACGAGCGAGTCGAGGGCGTCCGACACCGGGCCGGCCGCGGCGTCGTCGCCCTCGGGCACGTCGTCCAGGCCCAGCACCGCGGTCATGGCCTCCACCTCGGCCAGGCGGGCGGCCGCGGCGTCGAGGTCCTGCCCGGCCAGCGCCGAGTTGCCGGCGCGCACGGCCTCGTGCAGGGCCGCGAGCGCCTGGGGCACGTTGAGGTCGTCCTCCATGGCGGCGCGGAAGGCGGCGGGCACGCGGTCCGCGAGCGCCCCGTCGGGAGCGGGCGGGACGGCACCGGCGGCGCGGGCGCGGGCCGTGAAGCCCTCGATGCGCTCGACGGCGGCCTCGGCCTCGTCGAGGGCGCCGGGCCGGTAGTCGAGCTGGGAGCGGTAGTGGGCCTGCCCCAGGAAGTAGCGCACCGCCGTCGGGCGGGCCATGCCGAGCATCTCCTCGGGGGAGATCGTGTTGCCCACGGACTTGGACATCTTCTCGCCGCCGTAGGTGACGAGCCCGTTGTGCAGCCAGAGGCGGGCGAAGCCGTCCCCGGCGGCCGCCGACTGGGCCAGCTCGTTCTCGTGGTGCGGGAACCGCAGGTCCAGGCCGCCGCCGTGGATGTCGAACTCGGTGCCGAGGTACTTCGTGGACATGGCCGAGCACTCCAGGTGCCATCCGGGGCGGCCGGCGCCCCAGGGCGACTCCCACACGGCGGTGGCGGGCTCGCCGGGCTTGGCGCCCTTCCACAGGGCGAAGTCGCGGGGGTCGCGCTTGCCGCGCGGGTCGGCGTCGGGGGCGTCCTGCATGTCCTCCACGCGCTGGCGGGTGAGCTCGCCGTAGCGCTCCCACGACCGGACGTCGAAGTAGACGTCGCCCGAGCCGTCCTGCGCGGGGTAGGCGTGGCCGCGCTCCATCAGGCGCTCGATGAGCGCGAACATCTCGGGCACGTGGCCGGTGGCGCGCGGCTCGTAGGTGGGACGGCGGACGCCGAGGGCGAGGTAGGCGGCGTCGAACGCCTTCTCGAACCGATAGGCCAGGGCCCACCACGGCTCGCGGGCCGGGTAGAGGTCCGAGGCCTCGAAGCCGGCCTCGTGGGAGGCGGCCGAGCGCTCGAGGATCTTGTCGTCGATGTCCGTCACGTTCCGCACCGAGGTGACGCGCAGCCCCGTGGCCTCGAGCCAGCGGATGAGGATGTCGAACACGATCGCGCTGCGCACGTGGCCCACGTGCGGCATGCCCTGCACCGTGGCCCCGCAGTAGTACACCGACGCCTCGCCGGGCACGAGGGGCTCGAAGTCCCGGACCTGCGCGGTGCGGGTGTCGTAGAAGCGCTGGGCCATGGGGCGCGGTCCTTCCGGAGGGGCGGGGTCCTGACGGGGCTCTGCCAGCCTAGTCGGTGCGCCGGCGCGGACTCAGGCCGCAGGGATGACGAGCGCGGTCGCGATCCCGACCAGCCCCTCCTTGCGCCCGATGAACCCCAGCCGGTCCGTCGTGGCGGCGGAGACGGACACGGGGGCCCCGCCGAGGGCGGCGGACAGGGCGGCCTCCATCTCCGCGCGGCGCGCGCCCACCTTGGGCCGGGGTGCGACCACCTGGACCGCCACGTTCCCGACGGCGAGGCCCGCCTCCGTCAGCAGGCGCAGCACCTCGCGGAGCATGTCCGCGCCGGAGGCGTCCGCCATCTCGGGCCGGTCGACGCCGAACACGGCCCCGAGGTCGCCGAGGCCGGCGGCGGAGAGCAGGGCGTTGCACGCCGCGTGGGCGGCCACGTCCCCGTCCGAGGTCGCGGCCACCCCCCGCTCGCCGGGCCAGTGGATGCCACCGAGCCACAGGGGCCGGGGGGCGTCCTCGGGTGCCCACGCGTGCACGTCGGTGCCGATCCCCACGCGCGGCAGGGGGGCGGGCGCGGCGGCGGGGCGGGCGGGCTGGTCCATGGGTGCCTCCTCCTGGGGGGCGCGGCGGGCGAGCTCGAGGCGGGCGAGGTCGAGGTCGGCGGGGGCGGTGACCTTGAACGCGGCCGGGTCGCCGGTCACCACCACGACCTCGTGCCCCGCGGCCTCCATGACCATCGCGTCGTCGGTGAGCGCCGCGGCGTCGAGCGTGGGGTCCGTGCGCACGGCCTCGTGGGCCGCCAGCAGGGTGTCCAGGTCGAAGCCCTGCGGCGTCTGGATCGCGCGCAGGCCGGCGCGGGCCGGCGTGGCCGCGACGACGTCGACGCCGCCCCGGCCGGGAGTGACCTGCTTGACGGTGTCCGTCAGCGGCAGGCCCGGGATCGCGGCGACCGCGCCGGTCTCGAGCGCCGCCGTCACGGCCCCGAACACGCTCGGCGGGGTCAGCGCGCGGGCCGCGTCGTGGACGAGGACGCGGCGGGGCGCCCCCGCCGGGGCGAGGTCGGCCAGAGCGTGGGAGGCCGCGGCGAGTCCGGCGCGGACCGAGTCCGCGCGCTCGGCGCCGCCGGGCACGCAGTGCACGGGCACGTCCAGGCGCGGGCCGGCGTCGACCTCGGCGGCCACGCGGCCGGCATCGGCCCCCGCCGGCGGGGTGAGCACCACGACGGCGTCCAGGTCGAGCCCGGCGGCGCGCGCGGCGGCGACGGACTCCAGGCAGTGGCGCAGGAGGGTGCGGCCGTCCGCGAGGGGGGCGAGGGCCTTGGGCAGCCCGGCGCCGAGGCGGGTGCCGGCGCCGGCTGCGGCGATCACGAGGGCGGTGGGCATGGCCTCATCCTAGGGAGCACGCCAGTGTCCGTGGCCCGGGACCCCCGGCGGCGACGGCCGTGGCCGGGGACGAGACAGGGGAGGGGCCCGCGTCGTGGACGCGGGCCCCTCCCCTGCCGTGTGCTGCTCGTCAGCCCTCGAGCACCTTGTCCAGGCGGCCCTCGGCCTCCTCCTCGGTGACCTTCTTGGCCAGCGCCAGCTCGGACACGAGCACCTGGCGGGCCTTCGCGAGCATGCGCTTCTCGCCGGCGGACAGGCCGCGGTCCTGGTCGCGGCGCCACAGGTCGCGGACGACCTCGGCCACCTTGTTGACGTCGCCGCTGGCGAGCTTCTCCAGGTTCGCCTTGTAGCGGCGGGACCAGTTGGTCGGCTCCTCCACGTGCTCGGCGCGCAGGACCTCCATGACGTGCTCGAGCCCCTCCGCATCCACGACGTCACGCACGCCGACGAGGTCGACGTTCTCCGCAGGGACCTCGATGGTCAGGTCTCCCTGGGCCACCTTGAGCTTGAGGTACATCTTCTCCTCCCCCTTGATGGTGCGCATCTTGATCTCCTCGATCCGCGCAGCACCGTGGTGGGGGTAGACGACGGTCTCTCCGACCTCAAAAACCATGTTGTTGTGCCCCTTTCAGTCGTCTCATTCTATCATGCGGCCTCGTCGTGCCGCGCGTGCCGTCACATCTTCGGCCTCCGGATGTGATAGTGGACGACCCCGCACCACAGGCCTGCCGGCGTCCCGGGATGCGGTAGCCTGACCTGGCAGGGCCCCTGCCTCGGGGCTCCTGAGCACGTCATCGCACCTGAGGAGACCTCTGTGAAGAACGCATCCCGGCCCGCCCGGCGCCACCTCGCCGCAGGTGCGCTGGCCGCGGTCGCCCTGCTGGGCGCCACCGGCTGCTCCGCCGTGAGCCCGATCGCCACCGCCATCCAGTACTCCCCCTCGGACGGCATCAACGGCCAGGAGCAGGACTTCCTGAGCTACCGCAACCTCGCCCTCGTCGGCGACGGCGAGTCGGGCCCCGCCCGCCTGATCGGCACCGTGGAGAACACCTCCGGCCAGGATCAGACCTACACCTTCCAGGCCGAGGGCGGCGGCTCCGCGACCCTGAAGGTCCCCGCCGGCGAGAGCCGCAAGCTCGAGGACGAGGCGAACACAACCGTCCTGGAGCGCGAGGGCGTGTGGGTCGGCGAGAACCTGCCCGTGACCGTCTCCGGCAACGGCGGCACCGCCGACCTGGCCGTCCCGCTGCTGAGCGCCACCCAGGAGCAGTACCGTGACCTGCTCCCCGAGGGAGTCGAGCCCTCGGAGGAGGATCTCGTCGGGCACCTCCACGAGGAGACCCACCACTACGGCGAGGAGCACTGACCTCCGCCGGGCCTGCGCCCGGCACGCCACGGCCCCGGCCCCACCGCGAGGTGGAGCCGGGGCCGTCGTCGTCCCGGGAGGAGCGCGCCGGTCAGGCCTCGAACTTGTAGCCCAGACCGCGCACCGTGACGAGGTAGCGGGGGCTCGAGGGGTCGGGTTCGATCTTGGAGCGCAGGCGCTTCACGTGCACGTCGAGGGTCTTGGTGTCCCCCACGTAGTCGGAGCCCCACACGCGGTCGATCAGCTGGCCGCGGGTGAGCACGCGCCCGGCGTTGCGCAGCAGCATCTCCAGCAGCTCGAACTCCTTGAGCGGCAGGGACACCTGCTCGCCGTCCACGGAGACGACGTGCCGCTCGACGTCCATGCGCACGGGGCCGGCGCTGATGGTCGCCGACATCGGCTCCTCCTGCTCCCCCTGACGGCGCAGCACGGCGCGGACGCGGGCCACCAGCTCGCGTGAGGAGTACGGCTTGGTCACGTAGTCGTCCGCGCCGAGCTCGAGGCCGACGACCTTGTCGATCTCCGAGTCCTTCGCGGTCAGCATGATCACGGGGACGTTGGAGCGCTGGCGCACCTGACGGCACACCTCGGTGCCGGACATCCCCGGGAGCATCAGGTCCAGGAGGATCAGGTCCGCGCTGTCGCGCTCGAAGACGCTCAGCGCCTCGTTGCCGTCGGCGGCGACGGTGACCTCGAACCCCTCCTTCTCCAGGAGGTAGGACAGGGGGTCGCTGAACGACTCCTCGTCCTCCACGATCAGAATGCGGCTCATGCGCTCGTCTCCTTCCGGGTCGGGGGTGCGGCCGAGGCGGTCACCCGGTGACCGCGCCGCTCGGTGACGTGGGCGGCACCCGGCGCGCCGTCGACGGCGACACCGTCCCCCCACTCGGGCAGGCGGATGGTGAAGGTCGACCCGCGGCCCGGCTGGGACCAGAGGGTGACCTCCCCTCCGTGGTTGATGACGACGTGCTTGACGATGCTCAGCCCCAGGCCCGTGCCGCCCGTCTGACGCGACCGCGCCGCGTCCACGCGGTAGAAGCGTTCGAAGACCCGCTCCTGCTCCTCCGGGCTGATGCCGATGCCCTGGTCCGTGACGGTGACCTGCGCGAGCCCGTCCACGGAGCTCAGGCCGATGCCGACCGTGGTGCCCTCCGGGGAGTAGCGCACCGCGTTGTCCACCAGGTTGCGCACCGCGGTCATCAGCTGGTCCTGGTCCCCGTGCACCACCGCGTCCACGCGGCCGCCCACGCGCAGCGCGATGCCGCGGTCCTCGGCGGTCAGGCGCAGGCGGTCCACGGCGTCGGCGACGACGGCGTTGAGGTCCACGGGCCCCCCGTCCTGGACCACGTCCTTGGCCTGCAGCCGGGAGAACTCGATGATGTCCTGCACGAGGGCCGAGAGCCGGCGGGACTCGACGCCCAGGCGTGCGGCGAAGCGACGCACCGCCTCCTCGTCCTCCGCGGCGTCGCCGATGGCCTCGGAGAGCAGGGAGATGGCGCCCACCGGCGTCTTGAGCTCGTGCGAGACGTTGACGACGAAGTCGTGGCGCATGGCCTCGGTGCGGGTCACGTCCGTGCGGTCGTCGGCGAGGATCAGGATGTACTCCTCGTCCAGCGGGGCCACGCGCAGCTCGACGACGAGGCTCGACTGCCCGAGGGGTCCTCGGGGCAGCTCCATGCGGCGCTCGACGATGACGCCGTCGGCCCGCACGGTCCGCGTGAGCTCCCGCAGCTGGTCCTGGACGAGCGAGTGCCCCCGCACCAGGCCCAGGGCGTAGGCCGCGGGGTTCGCGCGCACCACGCCGTCGACGTCGTCCACCACCGCGTACGCGCGGCCGACCACGGAGAGAACCTCGGCGGCGCCCGGCGCCAGGGTGGGTTCGCCGACCGTCAGGTCCACCGTCCGCGAGCGCTCGGACGCCCGGAAGGCCAGCATGGAGGCCACTCCGGTGAACAGTCCGACCGCTCCGCACAGCAGGCCGATGATGACGGGATCCACGGCACCAGACTAGCCTCTGGCGGCCCGGAGACGGGCTGCCCAGGCCCCGCCAGACGCCGGACGATCGGCGTTCATGGGCCGTTCATCTTGCCCTGCCAGGATGGGCCGTTGCCCCGCGGACTCGGGGTCGGCGGCGCACGGGCGTCGCCGGGGAGAGGAGACCATGCGCGAGCTCTACCGAGCCGACCTCGAACGGCTGGGCCGCGACCTGACCGAGATCGCCCGCCTCGTGCACCGCGCTGTCATGGACGCGCAGGCCGCCCTCGAGGCGGCCGACGTGCACGGCGCCGAACGGGTCATCTCGGAGGACGCGCGGATCGACCAGCTGCAGGAGTCCCTCGACGAGCAGGCCGTGCGCATCCTGGCGCTGCAGGCGCCCGTGGCCACGGACCTGCGCACCGTCGTCGCCACGCTGCGGATGAGCTCCTCGCTCGAGCGCATGGGCGACCTCGCCCGCCACGTGGCCCAGCTGACCCGGCTGCGCTACCCCGAGCACGTCATCCCGGAGCCGGTCCGGACCGTGTTCACCGCGATGTGCGACGCCGCCGTGGAGGTGGCCCAGGAGGTCGTCCTGCTGCTCGAGACCCAGGACCTGGCGCACGGGGACCGGATCGACGCCCTCAACGAGGACGTCAACGCGCTGCACGTGTCCGTCTTCCGCGCGATCGCCGCCCCGGACTGGAGCGCGACGCCGGCCACCACCACGGACGTCACGCTGGCCTCCCGCTACCTCGAGCGGTTCACGGACCACGGCCTGTCCGTGGCCGCCAAGGTGCGCTACCTCGTCACGGGCGAGTGGGCGACCCACCGTCCGGACGCCACCGGCTCCTGACCGTCCCCGACGCCACGGGCCGGGCCCCCGAGCGGGGGTCCCGGCCCGTCGTCGTCGGGCGCGTCAGTGCGCGGAGCCCTGGGCGGCCACGGCGGCGGCGCCGGCCGCGGCGGCCTCCGGATCGAGGTAGCGGCCGTTCGCGGTGATCGGCTTGAAGTTCTGGTCCAGCTCGTAGACCAGCGGGATGCCCGTCGGGATGTTCAGGCCCGTGATGTCCTCGTCCGAGATGCCGTCCAGGTGCTTGACCAGCGCGCGCAGCGAGTTGCCGTGCGCGGCGATCAGCACGGTCTTGCCGGCCTTGAGGTCGGGCAGGACCTGCTCCTCCCAGTAGGGCAGCAGGCGGTCGACGACCTGCTTGAGGGCCTCGGTGCGGGGGGCGTCCTTGCCCAGGTCCGCGTAGCGCTCGTCGCCGACCTGGGAGAACTCGGAGTCGTCGTCCAGGGCGGGCGGCGGGGTGTCGAAGGAGCGGCGCCAGACCATGAACTGCTCCTCGCCGAACTCCTCCTTCACCTGGGCCTTGTCCTTGCCCTGGAGGGCCCCGTAGTGGCGCTCGTTCAGGCGCCAGCTGCGCTTGACCGGGATCCACTGGCGGTCCGCGGCCTCGAGGGCCAGGTTGGCCGTGGTGATGGCGCGCTTGAGCAGGGACGTGTGGACCACGTCCGGGCGGATGCCCTCCGCCTCCAGCAGCTCACCGCCGCGGGCGGCCTCGGCGCGTCCCTTCTCGGTCAGCGGGACGTCCACCCAGCCGGTGAACAGGTTCTTCTCGTTCCATTCGCTCTGACCGTGCCGCAGCAGGACCAGCGTGTACGTGGTGTTCGCCATGTCACCATCCTAGGCGGACCCGTCCCGCCGCTCCCCTACGCTGGAGCCCATGGTGGAGAAGGCCCGGCGGCTGCGCGCGCGCACGACGCCCGGCTCAGTCCCGGCACGGGGCCCGCAGGGCCACATCACCCGCGGCACGACGGCGGCGCAGCGGATGCGCCGGGTGGACCGCTGGCTCACGGACGTGCACGGGCCCCTGCTGCGGCGCACTCCCCGCCCGCTGGCCGTGGACCTGGGCTTCGGCGGGGAGCCGGTGACCGCCGTCGAGATGGCCGAGCGGCTGCGCGTGCAGAACCCGGCCCTCGAGCTGGTGGGCCTCGAGATCGACCCCGCTCGGGTGGCCCGGGCGCGGGAGCGGGCCGGCGGCCTGCCGGGGGTCACCTGGGCGGTCGGCGGCTTCGAGCTGCCCGTGCCGCGGCCGCCCACCGTGGTGCGCGCGTTCAACGTGCTGCGCCAGTACCGGGAGGAGGACGTGCCCGCGATCTGGTCTCTGCTGTGCGCGGGGCTCGCCGACGACGGCGTCCTCGTGGAGGGCACCTGCTCCGAGGACGGTCGGTGGGCGGCCTGGGTGGATCTGCGCCGGGACGGGCCGGCGAGCCTGACCGTGGCCCTCAGGCTGGGCTCCTTCGCCCGCCCCTCGGACGTGGCGGCTCGCCTGCCGAAGGTCCTCATCCACCGGCACGTGCCCGGCGAGCCCGTCCATCGGCTCCTGGCGGAGGCCGACGCCGCGTGGGCCGCGCACGCCCCGCTCGCGGCCTACGGGACGCGGCAGCGGTGGCTGGCGACGGTCGGCACGCTGCGCTCGGGGGGCTGGCCCGTGCTGGGCGGCCCGCACCAGTGGCGGCGCGGGGAGCTGAGCGTGCGCTGGGCGGCGGTGGCGCCGTCGTCATGAGGGCGGCGCCGACGGGCGCGGTGCCCTCAGCGGCGCAGGGCCGGGCCCATGTCCTGGCGGGGGCCGGCGAGGTAGACGCACGCCACGCACGCGGCCACGAGGCCGAACATGCCCATCCCGCCGCCCGCGAGCACGCCGAGGAGCCCGACGACGGCGGCGACGCCGGTGAGGATCAGCCAGAAGCTCCTGTCCCGGCCCCCGATGCGGGCGAAGTCGTCGGGGCGGCGCCGGACGACGTCCACCAGCGCCCAGACCTCGAGCACGAGCGCGGCGATCGCCAGGACGCGGAACAGCCAGTGGTCGAAGAGGAGGGCGACGTGCATGGGGGCGCTCATGCCGGTCAGTCTAGGCGGTCGGCCCGCCGGGTTCCTTCCCCGTCCGGGGCGGCGTCTAGGCTCGAGGCGTGAGCACCCAGACCGAGCATCGCGGCCTGTTCGTCGCCGTCGAGGGACCGGACGGATCCGGCAAGTCCACCCAGGCCCGCGCCCTGACCGAGGTCCTGCGCGCCGCAGGCCACGAGGTGGTGCTCACCCGCGAGCCCGGCGGCTCGGACCTGGGCGAGACGCTGCGGGAGCTGCTGCTGGACCCCGAGCACGCCCCCGTGGACCCCCGCACCGAGGCGCTGCTGTTCGCCGCGGCCCGGTCCGCCCACGCCGTCCGCACGCTGCGTCCCGCGCTGGCCCGGGGCGCCCTGGTCGTCACGGACCGGTACGTGGACTCGTCCGTGGCCTACCAGGGCGCGGCGCGCGGGCTGGGAGAGGCGCGGATCGCCGCCCTGAACGAGTGGGCCACGGACGGGCTCGTCCCCGATCTGACGGTGCTGATCGACGTGGACGCGGCCACCGCCGCGGACCGGCGTGAGCGCCGCGCGGCGGGGGGCGAGGGCGCCCCCGACCGCATGGAGCGGGAGACGGCAGACCGGCACGAGGCCCTGCGCGCCGCCTTCCTCGCGCGCGCGGCGGCCGCGCCCGAGCGGTACCTCGTGCTCGACGGCGCGCTGCCGCCGCAGGAGCTCACCGCCCGCGCGCTGGCCCGCGTCACCGCTGAGGCGGCCGACCGATGACGGCCTCCGCCCCCGTGCCCCCGGTGTTCGCGGACCTCGCGGGCCAGGAGGCCGCGGTGGCCCAGCTGCGCCGCGCCGCGGCCGAGGACCGTCCCACCCACGCCTGGATGTTCACGGGCCCGCCCGGCTCCGGCCGGTCGACGGCCGCGCGTGCGTTCGCCGCGGCCCTGCAGTGCGAGGTCGCGGACCCGGCGGCGCGCGGCTGCGGCGAGTGCCACGCGTGCCGCACCGTCCTCGGCGGCACCCACCCGGACGTGACCGTGCTGGCCACCGAGGCGGTGAGCTATCGGATCGAGGACGTCCGCGCCCTCGTGGAGGCCGGCCAGTCCACCCCCGCCACCGGGCGCTGGCGGATCTTCCTCATGGAGGACGCGGACCGCATGACGGAGCGCGCCACGAACGTGCTCCTCAAGGCCATCGAGGAGCCGCCGGCCCGCACGATCTGGATGCTGTGCACCCCGTCCCCCGCGGACGTGCTCCCCACCGTCCGCTCCCGCTGCCGGCTGATCACGCTGAGCATCCCCGCCGTGGAGCAGGTGGCGGAGCTGCTGCACCGCCGCGACGGGCTGGACCGCGAGACGGCGCTCACCACCGCCCGGATCTCCCAGTCGCACGTGGGCATGGCCCGCCGCCTCGCGCGGGACCCGGAGGCCCTCGAACGCCGCGAGCGCATCCTCTCCCTGCCGCTCCAGGCCACCGCCGTCTCCGACGCGATGGCCCTGGCCGCCACGTTGGCCGAGGTGTCCAAGGCCGAGGCCGAGTCCGCCGCCGAAGCCCGGGACGCCGAGGAGCTCGAGGCACTGCGCCGCTCCCTGGGCCTCGAGCCCGGCGAGCCCGTCCCGCCCAAGCTCCGCCACCACGTCAAACGGCTCGAGGAGGACCAGACCCGCCGGCGGCGCCGCGCCGTCCGAGACTCGCTGGACCGGGCCATGATCGACGTCATGGGCCTGTTCCGGGACGTGCTGCGCGTGCAGCTGGGGGCCGACGGCGAGCTCATCAACGAGCACCGTCGGGACGAGATCGAGGCGTACGCCCGCGGCACCGCCGGCGACTCGGCCGAGGTGCTCGCCCGGATCGACGCCGTCACCACGACCCGCGAGCGCATCGCCGCCAACGTGCCGGAGCAGCTGGCCCTCGAAGCCATGATGCTGGCGCTGCTGCCCCGCCGAGTGCGCACCCCGCGACGGCGCTGAACGGCCTCGCGGGGCAGACCGGCGCCGGCTCAGCGGGTGCGGACCACCAGGTCCGGCACGTCGGCCAGGCCCGGCACCACCCGGTCCGAGCCCGCCGCCAGCAGGACGTGGTCCGCGTCGCGACCCGTGCGCACGCCGACCACGAGTCCGGCCCCGGCGCGGCGCCCGGCCGTCATGTCCTCCGCGGTGTCCCCGACCACGAGGACGCTGCGGACGTCCTCCAGGTCGAGACCGAGCAGGGCGGTGAGGATCATGTCCGGGTAGGGGACGCCGCGGCCGGCGTCGTCCGGGGAGAGGCTGAGATCCGCCAGGCCCATCCACCCCAGCGACTCGAGGATCATGTTCTGGGTGTGGCGGGCGTAGCCGGTGCACAGGCACACGTGGAGGCCGAGGGCGCGCAGGCGGATGAGCGCCTCCTCCGCGCCCGGCACGGCCCGGACGCCGTGCTCAGCCAGCAGCGCGTCGAAGGTCGCCTCGAACGTGCGGGTCGCCGCCGCGGCCACCGCCCGGTCGGCGAACACGCGGGGGAAAACGGCCGTGCGCGAGGTGGGCCGGAGCGCGCGGAACCGCCGCGCGGCGTCGTCGTGCTCCGGCGTGCCCGCCGGGACGCCGTGCTGGTCCAACGAGCGGGCGAACGCCGTGTCCTGGAGCCCGTGCTCCACGATGGACGTGCCGGACATGTCCACCACGGCCAGGCGGAGGGGCACGGCCGACGAAGCCGCGGCGGGGGGTGCCGGGGTGCGAGGGGCGTGGGGCAGGCTCATGCGTCTCCCGTCGACGGTGTGTGCCCACCAGGGAACCGTCCTCGTCTGGCCACAGCATGGCCTGGGGGTGAACGCCCGCGGAAGGGGCGGGCCACACTCGGTGGCCCGCGCACCCGGCCGCGCGGTGGAATCGGGGCCGCGAAACCGGTATGCTCGTCAGCCGTGGCCGTTCACGGTCGCGTGCCTCCTTAGCTCAGCTGGCCAGAGCAGCTCCCTCGTAAAGAGCAGGTCGCCGGTTCGAATCCGGCAGGGGGCTCCCCCGGACCCCGCCGCGTGACCACGCGGCGGGGTCCTCTCGTCTCCGGGCCGGCCCTCCGGGGCGCGCCGCCGTCAGAGCCCGGCTCCCAGCTCCTCCGCCCGGTCCAGGTGGCCGAGGGTGCGTTCGGCGTGCCGGCCGACCGACTCCGCCGAGCCCTGACCGAGCCGGTACAGGGCGAGGGCCTGGGCGGTGGCCGCCAGCTCGTGCGCGGCGCGGGAGAGCTCACGGTGGACGTCGGCGGCCTCGGCAGGGATGTGCTCGCCGTCGCCCTCGTGGTCCCGGTGCAGGCGGACGCACAGGGCACGGACCGCGGGGAGCCGTTCCGTGAGGACGTTGCCGGCGTGGACCACGCCGTTGCGCTCCTCGGGGCTCAGCACGTCCGTGCCCCGCTGGCCCGCCAGCACCTGCCAGTAGCGGTCCATGGCCCGGCCGAGGCGGTCGTGGGCACGGCGCCACAGCCCCGTGCCGAGCTCGCGGTCGTCGGCACGCTCCTGACGGAAGCGCGCGAAGGGCCCCCTCATGCGCGGTCGCCGGACGGTCGGCGCGCGTCGGCGGGGTCGGTGACGAGCACGACCTTGCCCGTGCGGGTGGCGGAGTCGAACCAGTCGAACGCCTCGGCGGCCTCGGCGAGCGGGAAGCACGCCCCGACGCTCGCGTCGATGCGGCCCGCCGCCACCAGGGGCCACACGGCACGTTCGGCCGCGGCCACGATCCCGGCCTTGTCCGTGACCGAGCGGGAGCGGAGCGTCGCCCCCGTGAGCCAGCCGCGCTTGACCACCAGCTTCATGATGTTGAAGTCCTCCGGGACGGCGCCGCCCTGGACCGCGAGCGTCACGATGCGTCCCTCGGGGGCGAGCGCGGACACGTTGGGTGCCAGGTACGGGGCGCCGACGACGTCGAGGATGACGTCCGCGCCGTGGCCGTCCGTGACCTCCTTGACCCACGGGGCGAAGGCACCGGACTCGGCGGCGCGGTGGTCGAACATGTGCTCGGCGCCCAGCCCACGGCCGAGCGCCACCTTCTCCGGGCCGCCGGCGGTGCCCAGCACCCGGGCGCCGACCGCGGTGAGGAACTGGACGGCGAAGGAGCCGATGCCGCCGGTGGCGCCGTGCACGAGCACCCGGTCCCCGGCCTGCACGCCCGCCCGGCCCACGAGCGTCGAGTGCACCGTGCAGGCGACCTCCGGCAGGGCCGCCGCCTCGACGAGGCCGACGCCGTCGGGGACGGCCATGAGCTGGCCCGCCGGCACGGCGACGTACTCGGCGAAGCCGCCGCCGGCCAGGAGCGCGCACACCCGGTCACCGACGGCGAACCGCCCCTCACCCGGCATCCCGGCCTCGGGTCCCAGCGCCGCCACGGTGCCGGAGACCTCGAGTCCGGGGATCTCGGAGGCGCCGCGCGGCGGCGGATAGCGGCCCTCGCGCTGCGCGATGTCCGCGCGGTTGAGACCCGCGGCGGCCACGTGCACCAGCACCTCGCCCGGGCCGGGGTCCGGCACGGGCTCGTGGCCCACGCGGACGACGCCGTTGTCGCCGGCGCCGGTGAATCGCACGGCGCGCATCTGTGCGGGGACGTCCATGGGGGTCTCCTCCTCTGGTCGGGGGTCGAGGGTCGAGGGTCGAGGGTCCATCCTCGCGCGCGGGGGCCGGACTCGCCACCGGTCGCCCGCCGGGCCACGGGCTAGAGTGGGTCCTCGACGCGGCGGCCCACGCCGTCGCGGTCAGGCCCGGGATGGTTGTCCGAGCGGCCGAAGGAGCCGGTCTTGAAAACCGGTGCGCGGTGACCCCGTGCCGAGGGTTCGAATCCCTCACCATCCGCGTGCACACGACGAGAGGCGGCGGGCCGGACGGCCCGCCGCCTCTCGTTCACCTGGAGGCCACCTGGATGTGATGGACTCCGCGCGTCACCCCGCCGTCCACCGGCGGCGCACCTCTGTCATCACGCATCCCGGGGAGAGCCATGCCCAGCCTGTTCCGCCGCCGTGCCGTCACCACGGCCGCCTGCACCGTCCTCGTCCTCGCGCCCGCGAGCGCGGCGCCCGCCCTCGCCGTCGAGACGGCCGCCGCGGACGAGACCACCATCTCGATCCTGTCCTTCAACGACTTCCACGGCGCGCTGTCCGCGGACTACATCGGCACGCAGTTCGCGGACACCGTGGAGGACTACCGCACCGCGTTCGAGGCCGAGCACGGTGCCGGCTCCACGCTGCTGACCAGCGCCGGCGACCTGATCGGTGGCTCGAAGTCCGTGTCCAACGTGCAGCAGGACAACCCGACGATCGACGTGATGAACGCGCTCGGCCTGGCCTCGCTGACCGCCGGCAACCACGAGTTCGACAAGGGCCTGGACGACCTGCAGGGCCGTGTGGAGTCCCGGGCCCAGTTCCCGGTGCTCTCCGCCAACCTGGTGGACCCGACGAGCAAGGAGCCCGTCCTCACCTCGCACGCCGTCTTCGACGTCGACGGCGTGCGCGTCGCGGTCATCGGCGCCTCCCCCAACGAGCTGTACGCGACCACCACCGGCGCGGGCCTGAAGGGCAACGAGGTCCTCGACGAGGTCGCCGCCGTGAACGCGGTCGCGGACGAGCTGGAGGCCCAGGACGCCGCCGACGTGATCGTGGCCTCGTACCACGACGGCGCCGCCGGGGCGGGCGAGCTGGCCGCCGAGCGGGCGGCCCGGGCCGAGTTCGACCGCATCGTCGGCGAGACCTCCTCCGCCGTGGACGTCATCTTCAACGCCCACACCCACCAGCTCTACCAGTACGACACCACGGCCGGCGGCGCCCACCGCCCCGTGATCCAGGCGGGCGCCTCCGGCAGCCACCTGGCCGCCGTCGAGCTGACCGTGGGCGCCGACGGCGAGGTCACCGGGCTCACCCCGCGCCTGCTGGCCCGGTCCACGCAGGCCCCCGCCGAGGCCGCCGCGGAATCCCCCGTCACCGCCCAGGTGTACGCGATCGAGCAGGAGGCCGTCGCGGTCTTCGAGGACCTGCAGGGCGAGGTCGTGGCCGACCTGTCCGCCTCCATCACCACCGACTACCAGAAGCTCATCGACGCCGGCGGCTCCTGGAAGGCCGGCGGCACGCGCGCCGCCGAGACCACCCTGGGCACCTGGGTGGGCGACGCCGTCAAGCACGCCGCCGAGCAGGCGAACCCCGAGGTGGACCTCGGCGTGACCAACCCCGGCGGCCTGCGCTCCGAGCTGCTGACGGACCGCTTCACCGACGGCGGCGCGTTCCCGGCCAAGCCGGCCGACCTCGTCGGTCGCCTCACCCTGGGCGAGCTGCTCGACATGGCGCCGTTCGGCAACACCATCACCTACTTCGACATCCCGGGCTCCTCCATCAAGCTGGCCCTCGAGGAGAACTGGCGGAACGACGTGCGCAAGTTCACCCTCGGCTGGTCCGAGGAGCTGACCTGGACCTACGACGAGTCCCGCCCGCAGGGGGACAAGGTGACCGGCGTGTGGATCGACGGCGAGCCGCTCCAGGCGGACCGCATGTACACGGTGGCCAGCCAGTCGTTCCTGGCCGACGACACCTGGACGACGCTCGGGGACCCGACCAAGGCCCCCGACGGCTACACCGCCTTCGCGACCGGCCGCCAGAACTTCGTGAACATGGGCCTGTTGGACTCCCAGGCGATCACGGACTACGCCCGCGCCCAGGACGCGGCCCACGGCGCCGTCGCCCCGGACTTCGGCAAGAACGGCGTGCCGGTCACCGACGCCCCCGCCTCGGTCGAGGCCGGGCAGGCCGTCGGCCTGACCCTCGGGGACCTCGTGGTGGACTCCGACGGCGCCCCCGCGGCGACCGCGGTCGACGTCGCCTTCCGCACGGCCGACGGCACCGAGACCGCCCTGGGCACCGTGGCCGTCCCCGCGGGCTCCGAGACCGTCACGCTCTCCGGGATCACCGCCCCCGCCGCGGCGGGCACGGGCGAGCTCGTGATGACCGTGCGCTACGCCGACGGCAGCACGACCGTGGTGCGCCATGCCCTCGAGGTCACCGCGGCCCCGTCCCCCACCGAGCCGGAGCAGCCCGCCCCGACCCACCCGGGCAAGGGTCATGGCAAGGGCCATGACAAGGACGCCGACCACCCGGGCAAGGGCCGCGTGAAGGGCGAGGACCACCCGGGCAAGGGCCGCGGCGTGCAGCGCGGCGCCGCCACGCACCCCGTCTTCTCCGCCCAGGCCTGGCTGACCGCCGCGGGCCTGCCGCGCTGACCCATCGAGAACGAGACCGAGGACGACATGACCCCCCTGCCCCGCTTCGCCGCGCGCACCGCGGTGACCACCGCCGCCCTGGCCCTGCTCGCCCCCGCCGTGGCCCTGCCCTCCCAGGCCAGCCCGGCCGGCGACTCCCTCGTCATCAACGAGGCATACACCAACGGCGGCTCCGCGAACGCCGTGTACACCCACAAGTTCGTGGAGCTCTACAACCCCACCGACCAGCCGATCAACCTCGACGGCTGGTCCTTGCAGTACCGCTCCGCCGCCGGCACGGCCGCGACCCAGGGCACGGTCGCGCTGTCCGGCACGGTGCCCGCGAAGGGCCACTTCCTGGTCTCCGGCGGCTCCAACGGCACCGCGGGCGCGGCCCTGCCGCAGGCGGACCTCGTGGCCGGCGGGGCGTTCAACCCCGCGGGCACCAAGGGCACGATCGTGCTCGCGCGCCAGGCGGGCACCGTGACGGACCTGCCGGTCGGCTCCGTGGTGACCGGCCAGGTGCCGGGCGTCGCGGACGTGCTCGGCTACGGAGCCACGAACACCTTCGAAACAGCGGCTGCCGGCGCCCCCTCGGCCAACTCGGACCCGAAGTCCCTCACCCGCACGAACGGCGTGGACACGGACGACAACAGCGCCGACTTCACCGTCACCGGCCAGGTCACCCCGACCAACGCCGCCGCCACCGGCGGCGAGCCGACCCCGGAGCCCGAGCCGCAGCCGACCCCGTCCGAGCGGATCACCATCGCCCAGCTCCAGGGCACCGGCACGGCCACCCCGTACGCCGGGCGCCAGGTGACCACCACCGGCGTCGTCACCGCCGTGTACTCCACGGGCGGCTACGACGGCTACTACATCCAGACCGCCGGCACCGGCGGCGACACCCCCGACGCCACCCCGGGCGCCTCCGACGGCGTGTTCGTGTACTCGCCGGACACGGTCGGCTCCGTGACGCTCGGCGACCACGTCCAGGTCACGGGCGAAGCGGCCGAGCACTACGGCCTCACGCAGATCAAGGTCGCCGCCGACGGCGTGCTGCCGGTCGCCGAGCCCGGCGCCGTGGCCCCCACGCCGGTGGAGTTCCCGCTGGAGGAGGCCGACCGTGAGGCGCTCGAGGGCATGGTCCTCGCCCCGCAGGGCGACTGGACGGTCACGGACAACTACTCCCTCAACCAGTACGGCTCCCTCGGCGTCGTCCCCGGCACGAAGCCGCTGGACAATCCGACGTCGGTGGCCCGGCCCGGCGCCGAGGCGCAGGCCGTCGCGGCCGCCAACGCGCAGCAGCTGATCGTGCTCGACGACGGGGCCTCCACGAACTTCATGCGCTCGCCGGGCAACCAGAACCCGCTGCCGTACCTGGACGCGGACCAGCCGGTGCGCGTGGGCGCGGGCCTGGAGTTCAGCACCGGAGTCATCCTCGACTGGCGCTTCGACGCGTGGTCCTTCCAGCCGCTGGGCCACCTCACCGATGCCACGGCGGCCGCCGTCCAGCCCGTGACGATCGAGGACACCCGCCCGGCCGAGGCCGCCCCCGAGGCGGTCGGCGGCAACGTCACCGTCGGCAGCTTCAACGTGCTCAACTACTTCACGACCCTGGGCCAGGACGTGGCCGGCTGCGGCGCCTACCGCGACCGCGCCGGCACCCCCGTCACCACGAACGGCTGCCTGCCGCGCGGCGCCTACACCCCCGAGGCGTTCGCCCGCCAGCAGGAGAAGATCGCGGCCGCGATCAACGGCCTCGGCACCTCGGTGGTCGCGCTCGAGGAGATCGAGAACTCCGAGAAGTTCGGCCTCGACCGGGACCACGCGCTGGCCCACCTCGTGGAGGCCCTCAACGCGCAGGCGGGCGAGCAGCGCTGGGCCTACGTGGCCTCCCCGTCCGCCCGTCCCGCGCTCGCGGACGAGGACGTCATCCGCTCCGCGTTCATCTACCAGCCGGCCGAGGTCACCCCGCTGGGCGAGTCGGTGATCCTGGACGACCAGACGAACTTCGACAACGCCCGCGAGCCGATGGCGCAGCTGTTCCGCGCCGCCGACGGCACGGCCGAGGGGGCGGCCGGCACCGAGTTCGTGGCGATCACCAACCACTTCAAGTCCAAGGGCGGCTCCGGTGCGACCGGGGACAACGTGGACGCGGGCGATGGCCAGGGCGCGTACAACGCGGACCGCGTGGGCCAGGCCGAGGCCCTCGTGGCCTTCGCCGAGCGCATGAAGGCCGAGACCGGCACCGACCGCGTCCTGCTCATGGGCGACTTCAACGCCTACGAGAAGGAGGACCCGATCCGCGTGCTCGAGGCGGCCGGGTACGTCTCCCAGGGTGCGCTCACGGGCGAGTACTCCTACGCGTTCGGCGGCGCCGTCGGCAGCCTGGACGGGATCTACGCCTCGCCGTCCGCGGCCGCGGCGATCACCGGCCAGGACATCTGGATGATCAACGCGAACGAATCCGTGGCCCTGGAGTACTCGCGCCACAACTACGTGGCCGAGGACCTGTACTCCGCGGACCAGTGGCGGTCCTCGGACCACAACCCGATCCTGGTGGGCCTCCAGCTCGACGCGCCCGTGACCGAGCCGACCCCGGAGCCGGAGCCGGAACCCACCCCGGGTGAGACCTGCGACGGTGTGACCGATCCGCGCGGCGTGCCCGGCAAGCCCGCGAACTCCGTGCGCGAGTGGCTGCGCTGCATCGGCGCGACCCCGGGCCACGGCGGCGACCACCCGGGCAAGGGCCACGGCGGTGACCACCCGGGCAAGGGCCGCGGGCCGGTCCGTCCCTGACGGGGCGCGGGGCGCCGCACCCGGCATGACGACGGCGGGGCCGTCCGGGAGCCACCCGGGCGGCCCCGCCGTCGTCGTGGGGTTCAGCCGGCGAGCACGGCCGCCGCGGCGGCGTCGGCGTCGGCGAGGAAGAGGGCACGTCCGGCCGGATCGGCCCCGGCCTCGGCCGCGATCGCGGTGCCCCACTGCACGCCCGAGAGCTGCAGGCCCAGCACGAACACGTCCGCGTGGACCGTGCCGTCCGCGGCCCGCAGCCGGTACGGGCGGGCCGTGACGTCGAAGCCGGTGGCGGGCACGCGCACACCCTCCTCGTCCTCCCACGTCCCGGCCGCGGCGACACCGTCCGCCAGCATCTGACGGACCAGCGGGGAGGCGGCGGCCTGCACGCGGTTGGGCGGCATCATGGCCTCCACCAGCCAGGCCCCCTCGACGACGGCGGGCTCCAGCGAGTCCTGCGCTCCCACCTGGGGGCTGTGGGCGGTGAATGCGTGTTCCTCGGCCTCGACCACGGGCGCGGGGCCGGCCCAGGTGAGCAGGCCGGCCCGGTGCACCGCGAGCATCTGCTCGACGCGCCACAGGGGCGGGCCGGAGGCGAGGCCCTCGACCAGCGGCTCGAACCAGCCCTGGACGTCCCGGATGCGGGAGGCCTCGGCGATCCGGCCCTCGGCGATCCACGCCTTGATCCGCAGTCGGCCGGCATGGAGCGCGCCGACGGCCATCATGAACGGGGACTCCTCCCCGAGGGCGGCCTCGACGCAGGCCTGCTCCATGAGGTCCGCGACGGCCCGCTGATAGTCCTCATGGGAGGCGAACACGGCGTCCTCGAACGGGGACCCATAGGCCAGGATGTCGAGGAAGCGGCGCCCGGGGGCGTACCGCTGGAGGAGCTCCTCGGCGTGCGCGGAGGTCACGGGGGCGCCGCGGCCGGCCTCCTCGAGCTGGCCGACGAGCTCCCCGAGGAACCGGCGCGCCTCGACGGGCCCGCCGAGGATCTCGGGCTGGGCCCGGACGAGCGTGGCGTAGTAGTGCCGGACCACGTCGCGGTGCAGCAGCGGCCAGAGGTGCTCGGCGAGGTCCAGGGCCCCGTGCCGGGCGGTGAGGGCGTCCACGGCGGCGTCGGAGAGGTAGCTGAGGGTGACGCCGCGGGGCACGAAGGCGTCCACCTCGGCCTTGGGCAGGTACGGGATGCCGCGGCGGGACATCAGGTGCAGGCGCGGCTCGTCCCCCGTCGGCTCGTACCGCAGGGCCCGGCCGGGTCCGTCGCCGGTGCGGCGGTACACCCCGCCCCGGCCCTGGGTGAGCTGGGCCAGCAGGTCGAACGCGTTCAGGCCCATGCCCCGCACGAGGACGTCCGCCCCAGCCTCCACGGTCTCCCAGTCCACGTCCGAGGGGATCTGCGGGCCCTGGTAGTGCAGCTCGTCCCGGCCCCGCGCGGCGGCGGCCATCCGCATCTGGCCGGGGCTGAGCTCCGCAGGCTGATGGCCCAGGCAGAGCACGACGGCGTCCGCGTCGAGCACGGAGACCGAGCCGTCGGGGTCGCGCAGCTCCAGGCGGGCGCCGCCGTCGGGCCGGGGGTGCAGGGCGGTGGCCTCCGCGCGGTGCTCGACGACCTCGGCGACCTCGGGACGGGCGCGCAGCCCGGCGACGACGTCCTTGTACAGATGCCGGAGGTAGCGCCCGTAGACCGCACGGGCCGGGTACTGGTGGCGGCGCACGCCGAGGCTGGCCTCCGGGTGCACGCGACGCCACTGGTCGAAGGTCTGGGCGGCGGTGGAGGGGCGCAGACCGGGGTTGTCGGCGGCGCACGCGGTCGGAAAGAACGCGGGGGTGTTCATGAGGTACAGCTCGGACTGGTCCGTGCGCCACACCCGCCCTGGCCCGGGCGGATAGGGGTCCACGACGTCGATGCGCAGCCGCCGGGGGTGTGCGTCCGGGGCCGCGCCCTCGAGTCGGGCGAGGATCCGCTCCAGCAGCATGACGCCGCGGGGGCCGGCTCCCACCACTGCGAGGCGGCGATCGGCCACCAGGGGCTCGGACATGGGGCCTCCACTCTCCTCGTGATCGTTTTCACGCCTGCGGGGCGCATATTCCACACAGTATCGGCGGCCGTCAAGGATCGCGGACCGCATGCGCCACACTCCCACCGATCCCCCAGGATCCACAGCAGGCCCGGACGAAGAATCCGCGGGATCATGCGGACCACACCGAGAGTCTGGGAGAAGTCTGGGAATTGGGAATCTGGGGAGCCGATGGTTGACGCCACTCGGGCCCATGGGGAATTGTGAATGAGCGTAAGGCAACAAAACACCAATTCAGAAGGAGAATTCCTCATGGACCGCAACGCTCTCGACCAGCTGCAGAACTCTACCGTCTTCGCCACCGACGGCGACAAGATCGGCTCCGTCGGTCAGGTCTACCTCGACGACGTCACCAACGAGCCCACCTTCGTCACGGTGAAGACCGGCCTGTTCGGCGCCCGCGAGACCTTCGTCCCGCTGCAGCAGGCCCAGATCACCGCCGACGGCATCACGGTGCCCTTCGAGAAGTCCTTCGTGAAGGACGCCCCGAACGTGGACGCGGACGGCTCGCTGACCCCCGAGGAGGAGCAGCGCATCTACGAGTACTACTCCATGGAGTACTCCTACTCCGTGGAGCACCCTGCCGCGGACCACGACGGCGACGTGCGTCGTGACGACGTGCGCACCGACGCCGGCACCGCTGGCGTGGCCGGCACCGCGGGCGTGGCCGGCGTGGCCGACCGCCGCGACGAGGCCGTCGTGGACGGCGACCGCCGCGACGTGGCCGACCGTGACCGTCGCGATGTGACCGACGCCGACTCCGTCGTCGTCAAGGACGAGCACCTGAACGTCGGCACCGAGCGCCGCGCCTCCGGCCGCGTCCGTCTGCGCAAGCAGGCCTACACCACCACCGAGACCGTCGAGGTGCCCGTCACCCGCGAGGAGGTCGTGGTGGAGCGCGAGTCCGTCGACCCGAACTCCGCCGAGGCCCGCACCGCCGGCCGCGACGGCGACGTCGAGGTGACCACCTACGAGGAGACCCCGGTCGTCAACAAGACCGTGGACGCCGAGAAGGTCTCTCTGGGCAAGCGCCAGGTGCAGGACACCGAGACGGTGACCGAGGAGGTCCGCCACGAGGACGTCAAGGTCGACGGCGACGCCACCGATCGCGACCTCGACGGCCGCAACGACCGCAAGGATCGCATCTGATCTGAACGGACGCGTCGGCCTCAGGCCGGACGGCTGACAGATCACGCGGGGCCCCGGATCGATCGATCCGGGGCCCGCTCGTGCGCGATGGTGGTCCGACCGTGAGCACGGCGCTCCTTTGCCCTGCCCTGGCCTGGCGCGCTAAGCTGGACCGGTCTGACCGCGCGTCGCCCCGTGCGAGGCGCGCCGGACGGAGGAGACGTGCCAGAGCGGCCGAATGGACTTCACTGCTAATGAAGGGCTCGGCGAAAGTCGGGCCGGGGGTTCAAATCCCCCCGTCTCCGCGAGAGAGGGCCGGAACCCGCGTGGTTCCGGCCCTCTTCGCGTCTGCGCGCGGCGACCTGACGTGCCGACCGGCTGCTGACTAGCCCTCCCCGCGATGCTCGCGCATGCGGCGCAGCAGCTCGTACGCCTCCGGGACGGAGAGCTCCGAGTGGCTGGACAGCTGGACGGCGGCGGACTCGAGGTTGCCGTCCCGCACCATGGCGGAGAGCTGGTCGCGCAGCCACGGCGGCAGGTCCCGCGAGGAGAGGCGGACGGACTCCGTCCCCCGCATCACCTCGACCTCGAAGGGGAGCTCCTCCTCGGCGGGGGCGGCGGTCCACTCGGCCGGGACGGTCAGGGTGGTCAGCTCATCGGCGGGCGTCGCCGTCGGACGCGGCGCGGCCGAGGCGTGGTCGGTGTCCTGCCGGGCGTCGTCCTCGGCCACGGCGTCAGAGGGCTCGCGATCGGGCGTCTGGGCGTCCGGCTCCCCCCGCCCGCTCGAATCCTGTCCGGGCCGTTCCGGCCCGGGGGTCTCGGCCGGGGCCGTGTCGTCCCGGTGGGGCTCCTCATGGTCGGCGGGAACGGGCCCCGCGGCTCCGGCGGACGTGGCGTCCGGTTCCTGCGCCGGCTCGGAGTAGACCTGCGGATGCACGGCGAGGGACTGCACGTCCATGACGGCGTCCTTCAGGCCGCGCCCGGTGTGGGCGCGGTAGTCGCGCACGGCCTCCATCACGCGGCTCTGGGCGATGTGCCCGTACACGCGCCGATGGGCGTCCTCGTCCAGCAGCCCCGCTGCCAGACGCGCCCGCTCCGGTCCGATGTCCAGCCCGCGGCCGGACGGCGTGCGCTGGTCCGCCGCCTGACGCGCTCGACCGGCCGACATCCACCGGGCGGCGGCGAACGCGAGGGCGCCGATGACGACCACCGCGAGGACAGGGACGAGATATTCCATGCCTCCAGTCTAGGTGTGGCCCGCGAGGGCCATGCCGGCGGCCGCGGCGCCACATCACAACCTGGTCACAGTTCTGCCAGGGCTCCAGAGCCACCGAGGGCCTCGCCTACGGTGGAGCGTGGAGTTCTCCGTGCCTGGTCACGGCGGCCATGGAGGAGACACTCCGCCCGCCACTCGACCGAGCCAGGAGACCGCATGTCCTTCCCCCGCCCGTCCGCCCGCACCGTCGACACCCCCTCGCCCCGGTGACGCCGCTGGTGGGGGACGTCGGTGGCGCTCGCCCTCGTGCTGGTCGGCTGCGCCGCCCCGCAGGGGGACGAGGGGACGGCAGCCGGGTCCTCCGGCGCCACGGACGCTGCCGTCTCCTCGCCCGCATCTGTGGACGGATCCGAGGCCTCGTCCTCGCAGGGACGGTCCTCGGATGCGGCCTCCTCGCCGGCTGCGGCGTCGTCCGGCGAGGGCTCGCCGTCGGCCGCCGCAGACCCCGCGGGCCCCGCGGTCCCCCTGGCCGCCCGCTCCCATGAGGGCGTGCCGATGCGGGCCTTCACGGCGGAGGAGCGCCCGCCGCAGTTCGTCCTCTTCTCCTTCGACGGCGGCCGTCAGGACGCGCGCTGGAAGACCTTCCTGGACGCGGCGGCGGACTCCGACGCGAAGTTCACGGTGTTCCAGTCCGCGATCAACCTGATCGAGACCGCCAACCGGGAGAACTACACGGCACCCGGCAACACGCCCGGCTACGTGGGCACGGAGTTCGGCGGTGACGAGGCCGAGGTGGCGCAGCGCATCGAGAACATCAACACGGCCCACGCCGCCGGCCACGAGATCGGCACCCACTACGCGGGCCACCTGTGCGCCCTTGCGACGTACGGCGGCGACAAGTGGTCGACGGCCGAGTGGGAGCAGGAGTACGGCTCGTTCAGGGACATCCTCTCCGACCCCGCCGCCTACAACCCGGGCAGCTCCCTGCCGGCGCTGGAGGTCACCCCCGAGGACGTCAAGGGCGGCCGTCTGCCCTGCCTCGACGGGCAGTGGGACCAGCTCGTCCCGATGTGGAAGGACAACGGACTCGAGTACGACACGTCGCGTGCCGCGGCCGCCTCCGGCGTCGCCTGGCCCTACCAGGAGGACGGGATCTGGGAGTTCGAGATGCCGATGACCTGGTCCCCCGTGCTCGCCGAGAAGGGCGCGGCCAGCCCGTTCGTGATGGCGATGGACTACAACTTCTGGATCTCCGGCAACGGCGGCAGGGACATCCCGGAGGACGTCGCCCGACTCACCGACTTCCAGTACCGCACCTACCGCTACATGTACGACTCGGCGCTCGCGGGCAACCGCGCCCCGCTGGTCTTCGGCAACCACTTCAACGACTGGGGTCTCAACGCGTTCAACCCGGCCGTGGAGAAGGTCATGCGGGAGGTCTGCGTCGAGGAGGACACCTACTGCGTGACCTACCAGCAGATGATCGCGTGGCTCGAGCTGCAGGACCCGGAGGTCCTCGCCGCCTGGCGCGACCAGGCCCGGTCCGCCACCGGCACGGATGCCGAGGCCCTCGGCTGGTGACCCGCGGGTCGACCCACTGACACCCGCCCCGACGACGGCCGCGGCTCAGCGCGCCGGGGCCGTCCCGCGTCCGCGCAGCACGACGACGGCGCTCGCCAGGGCGGTCAGCACCAGGGCCAGGACCATCAGCACCGTCCCCGGCCACCCGTGGGACTCGTGGAACACGCCGCCCAGCCAGCCGAAGAGGCTCGAGCCGGCGTAGTACGCGAAGTTGTACAGGGAGGTCGACTGGGCGCGGCCCGTGGGGGCGGCCGTCCCGGACCACGCGGAGGCCACGGCGTGGGCGGCGAAGAACGCGCCCGTCACGAGCACGAGGGCGGGCACCAGCACCGCCGGATGCGGGACCGACGTGAGGGCGACGCCCGCCGCCATGGCCGCCGTCGCGCCGGCCAGGACGGGCAGCCGGCCCACCCGCGCGGCCAGCCGGCCCGCGCGCGGCGACGACCACGTGCCCGCGAGATAGGCGAGGAAGACGAGGCCGGCCGCCGTCGGCGTCCAGGAGAACGGCGGGCCGAGCAGGCGGTACCCCACGAAGTTGTACAGCGCCACGAACCCGCCCATCAGCAGCGCCCCCTGCAGGTAGACGGCGACGAGCTCCGGCGAGCGCAGGTGGCCGCGCACGATGCGCACGAGCGTCGCCGGGGAGGTGGGCGACGGCGTGAAACGCCGGGCGCGCGGCGTGATCGCCAGGAAGCCGACCGTGCACAGCACCCCGACCACGGTGACGGCCAGCATCCCGCCGCGCCACGAGGACGCCTCCGCGACGGGCAGAGCCAGGAGCCGGCCGGAGAGACCGCCGAGGGTGGTGCCGGCGATGTAGGTGCCGGCGGCCGCCGCGACCGCGTGCGGGGCCACCTCCTCCGCCAGCAGCGCCACGGCGAGTCCCGCGACGCCCCCATGCGCCATGCCCTCGAGCAGGCGCAGGCGGAGCATGGCCTCGAACGTGGGCGCGAGGACGCCCGCGAGCGCGCACGCGCTGGCGGAGACCATCGAGACCACCATGGCGCGTCGGCGGCCCCACCGGTCCCCGGCCACGGACCACGGCACCACCGACAGGGCGAGGCCGAGCGTGCTGGCGGAGACGAGCAGGGCGGCGCGGTCCGCGGGGACGCCCAGGTCGTCGCTGACCAGCGGCAGCAGACCCTGCGGGGAGTAGAGCTGGGCGAACGTGGCCACCCCGGCCAGGAACAGCCCGATCAGCAGCCTGCGATACGCGGCCTCCCCGGGGGCGGCCGGTGCGGGTCCCGACGGCGGAACGGCCGGGGGCCCCGCGGGCGGGGGCGGAGTGGTCGGGGGCACGCCATCACTGTATCCAGGCTGTCCACTACGATCGGTCGGGTGACTACCTCGACCCCCTCCCTCGACCTGCACGATTCCTTCAAGGCGTACGACGTCCGCGGCATCGTGGGCGAGTCCATCACGGCGGAGAGCGTCCGCGCGGTGGGCGCGGCCTTCGTGGACGTGCTGGGCCTGGCCGGTCAGACCGTGCTGGTCGGCGGGGACATGCGCCCCTCCTCGCCCGCGTTCATGACGGCCTTCGCCGAGGGCGCCACGCGCCGCGGCGCCGACGTCGTCACCCTGGGGCTGATCTCCACGGACATGCTCTACTACGCGGCGGGCGTGAAGCAGGCCGCGGGCGTGGTGTTCACCGCCTCGCACAACCCGGCCGAGTACAACGGCATGAAGATGGCCCAGGCCGGCGCCGTGCCGGTCTCCTCGGACACCGGGCTGTTCGAGATCCGCGACGCGGCCCAGGCCTACCTCGACGCCGGTGAGATCCCCGCCGCCGAGACCGCCGGCACCGTGACGGAGGAGGACATCCTCCCCGGCTACGCCGCGTACCTGCGCTCGCTCGTGGACCTGACGGGGGTGCGCCGCCTGAAGGTCGTGGTGGACGCGGGCAACGGCATGGCGGGCAAGACCACCCCGGCCGTCCTCGGCGACGCCGAGCTGGCCGCCCTGCCGCTGGAGATCGAGCCGCTCTACTTCGAGCTGGACGGCACCTTCCCGAACCACCCGGCCAATCCGCTGGAGCCGGAGAACCTCCGGGACCTGCAGGCCGCCGTCGTGGAGCACGGCGCAGACATCGGCCTGGCCTTCGACGGCGACGCCGACCGCTGCTTCGTGATCGACGAGCAGGGCGCCCCGGTCTCCCCCTCCGCGATCACCGCCCTCGTGGCCCGCCGCGAGATCGCCCGCGCGAAGGCCGACGGCGAGCAGACCCCCGTGGTCATCCACAACCTGATCACCTCCCGCGCCGTCCCCGAGCTCGTGGCGGCCGACGGGGGCCGGGCCGTGGAGACCCGCGTGGGCCACTCCTTCATCAAGGCGGTCATGGCCGCCGAGTCCGCCGTGTTCGGCGGCGAACACTCCGCGCACTACTACTTCCGCGACTTCTTCAACGCGGACACCGGCATGCTCGCGGCCATGCACGTGCTGGCGGCCCTGGGCGGCCAGGAGCAGCCGCTGTCCGAGCTGGCCGAGGAGTACGAGCCGTACGTGGCCTCCGGAGAGATCAACTCGCAGGTCGCGGACAAGGACGCCGCCGTGGCCGCGGTGGTGGCGCAGTTCGCCCCCGCCGTGGGCGAGGGCGTCGGCGAGGGCCAGGCCGTGCACGAGGACTTCGCCGGGGTGGCCACCACGGTGACCCGCATGGACGGCACCACGGTCGCCGCCCAGGACGGCACGTGGTGGTTCAACCTCCGCCCGTCCAACACGGAGCCGTTCCTGCGCTACAACGGCGAGGCCCGCACGGCCGCCACCATGGAGGCGCTCCGCGACGCCGTGCTGGCGATCGTCCGCGCGGAGCGCTGACCTCGGCGGCTCATCCGGCCTGGGCGAGGACGAGCGGCAGCACCCCCTGCGCGCCGGCCTCGCGCAGCACCCGCGCAGCCTCGGCGAGCGACCACCGCGAGTCGACGAGGTCGTCGACCAGCAGCACGGGGCCGTGGCGGCCGGCGTCCGGGGCGGTGCGCAGCATCTGCGCCATCGCCTCGGGGACGGCGAACCGGCCGTACACGGACCCGAGCCGGTAGGCGCTGTTGCCGCCCGGCCCGGCCGTGGGGCCGCCGCGCGCGTGCTCGAGCGAGCCGAGGAACGGCAGCCGGCCGATCCGGGCGATCCCCTCGGCGAACGACCCCACCAGCTGCGGGCGCGTGCGTGAGGGCATCGCGACGACGGCGATCGGCCGCGTCCGCCACCCCCAGCCGGCCAGGACGTCGACGGCGCCCCGCAGGACCTCCTCCGGCACCGGGGCGTCCTCCCGGTCCAGCAGGTCCCGCAGGACGGTGCCCCACCCCAGGTCCGTCAGGCGGGCGAGCGCGCGACCCTCCTCGGCCTGTGACTCGGGCGCGATGCGCCCCTTCACCGGCACGCCCAGCCGGTCCATGCCCGAGGGCCACATGCGGCGCGGCTCGATCGGCACGCCGGTGCGGCGCAGGGCGGCCTCCGCGCGCTCCCGCGCCGCCCCGTCCGATCCCGTCGGGTACCAGGGGCCGGCGCAGACGTCGCAGCGGCCGCACGGCGCGGCGGTGGGGTCGTCCAGGGTGCGGGCCAGGAACTCCATGCGGCACCGGTCCGTGGTCTGGTAGTCGAGCATGAGCCGCTCCTCGGCCCGGCGGGCCTCGGCCACGCGGGCGTACCGTTCCGCGTCGTACGTCCACTCCCGCCCGGTGGCACGCCAGCCGCCGCCCACCCGCTCGACCGCACCGTCCACGGCGAGCACCTTGAGCAGCAGCTCCAGGGCGGTCCGCTTGATCCGCACCGCCGGCTCGAGCGCCGCCACGGAGAGCGCCCCGCCGTGGTCCGCGAGCGCCCCCAGCACGGCGCGTGCCTGCTCCTCGTCCGGCATGGAGGCGGTGGCGAAGTACTCCCAGATGCGACGGTCCTCGGGCCCGGGCAGCAGGAGCACGTCCGCGTGGTCCGTCCCGCGGCCGGCGCGGCCGACCTGCTGGTAGTACGCCACGGGCGAGCCCGGCGCGCCGAAGTGCACCACGAACGTCAGGTCCGGCTTGTCGAAGCCCATGCCGAGCGCCGAGGTGGCCACGACGGCCTTCACCCGGTTGGCCTTGAGGTCCTCCTCGATCTCGGCGCGACGCTCCGGGTCCGTGCGGCCCGTGTAGGCGACCACCTCGTGCCCCGCCTCGCGCAGGGCGCGCGCCGTGTCCTCGGCGGCGGAGACGGTGAGGGCGTAGACGATCCCGGAGCCCGGCAGGTCCCCGAGGTGGTCGAGGAGCCAGGCCAGGCGCGCGGCCGGGCTGGGCATGCGCAGCACGCCCAGACGCAGCGAGGCGCGGGCCAGGGGGCCGCGGAGCACGAACACGTCCTGCTCGGAGGCGACGCCGAGCTGCTCCACCACATCCGCCACCACACGGGCGTTGGCCGTGGCGGTGGTGGCCAGCACGGGCACCGCGCGCGGCCCCTCTGCGGGAAGCAGCCCGATCAGGTCCCGGATGCGGCGGTAGTCCGGCCGGAAGTCGTGGCCCCAGTCGGAGATGCAGTGGGCCTCGTCCACCACGAGCAGGCCCATGCGCGCCACGAGGTCCGGCAGCTGCTCGTCCCGGAACCGGGGGTTCGTGAGGCGCTCGGGCGAGATCAGCAGCACGTCCACCTCGTCCGCCGCGAGCCGGGCCCGGACCTCGTCCCACTCCGTGGCGTTCGCCGAGCTCACGGACACCGCGCGCACGCCCGCCCGGGCGGCGGCCGCGACTTGGTCCCGCATGAGCGCGAGCAGCGGGGAGACGATCAGCGTGGGCCCCGCGCCGCGGGCACGCAGCAGGAGGGAGGCCACGAAGTACACGGCGGACTTGCCCCAGCCGGTGCGCTGCACCACCAGGGCGCGGCGGCGGTGGGCCACGAGCGCCTCGATCGCCTCGAACTGCCCGTCCTTGAATCGCGCGTCCGGCCGGTCCACGAGCCGACGCAGGACGGCCAGGGCCTCCTCGTGCAGCGCGGCGTCGCCCCCCGGTACGGAGGTCTCGGGGAGGCGGGGGCCGGCGTCGGGGTGCGAGGTGGCGTCCATGGCGTCAGTATGCCAACCGGCCCGGACACCGCAGGCGCGGCGGCGCCGTGCACCGGTGGGATGATGGCGGGATGAAGCTGAGCGCCTACACCGACGTCTGCCTGCGTGTGCTGATGACGCTCGCGGCCGCCGAGGGCGAACGGCTCACCAGCCAGCAGATCGCGGACCGGATCCAGGTGCCCTACAACCACGTGATCAAGGCGGTCGCCGAGCTGCGCCGCCGCGGGACCATCCAGGTGGCCCGCGGCCGGCTGGGCGGCGCCCGGATCACGGAGGCGGGGCTGGACCAGCGCGTCGGAGAGCTCGTGCGCGACCTGAGCCCCCGCGCAGAGGTCCTGGACTGCGCCGGCCACGAGACGGGCGTCCCGTGCCCGTTCGCGGCGGACTGCCGCCTGCGGGAGGCCCTCGCGCGCGCCCGGGAGGCGTTCATGGCCGAGCTCGACCTCCTGACGGTCCGTGACCTCGTGCGTCCGGGCCGAGCGGGCGCCACGGGGCCGGTCTCCCTGGGCCTGCCCGCGATGGGATCCCACGCGGCCACGGTGTAATCTTGCATCGGCAATGCACATATAAGGCTCCCGAGGAGACCCCCGTGCTGTCCGAGAAGTCCCGCCCCGTCATCGAGGCCACCGCCGCCGCCGTCGCCGAGCACATGCCGGAGATCACGCCCCTGTTCTACGCCCACATGTTCGAGGCCCACCCCGAGCTCCTCGACGGCGTCTTCTCCCGCGCCAACCAGCGCAACGGCGAGCAGGCCCAGGCCCTCGCCGGCTCCATCGTGAAGTTCGCGGTGCACCTGCTCGAGAACCCGGGCACCCTGCCCGAGGCCGTCCTGTCCCGCATCGCCCACAAGCACACCGCCCTCGGCATCGTCGAGGAGCAGTACCCCATCGTCTACGAGAACCTCTTCTGGGCCATCGGCGAGGTGCTCGGCGACGCCGTCACCCCCGAGGTGGCCGACGCCTGGACCGAGGTCTACTGGCTCATGGCCGACGCCCTCATCAAGATCGAGAAGGGCCTCTACGCCCAGCAGGCCAACGACAGGATGTGGACGGACTGGAAGGTCGTCGCGAAGGAGCCCACCGGCAACGCGGCCGTCACCTTCCGCTTCGAGCCGGCCGACGACACCCCGCAGTCCCGCGGCAAGGCCGGCGGCTACGTGTCCGTGCGCCTGAAGGTCGAGGACGGCCTGCGCCAGTGCCGCCAGTACTCCCTCTCCGAGAAGGCCGAGTCCGCCACCGAGCGCGTCATCACCGTGAAGCTGGACGAGGGCGGCGAGGTCTCGCCCATGCTCATCCAGAACGTGGAGGTCGGCGACGTCATCGAGCTGTCCAACCCCTACGGCGACATCACCCTCGAGGACGAGGACTCCACCGCTCCCCTGGTCCTGGCGACCGCCGGCATCGGCATCACCCCGGCCGCGGCGATCCTGGACGCCCTCGCCCAGCAGGGCTCGGACCGCCAGGTCCTCCTCCTCCACGGCGACGCGTCCTGGGAGGCCGTGGCCCTGCGCGAACAGGTGACGGAGTCCCTGGCGGCGCTGGCGCACGGCGACGCCCGCCTCTTCCTCGGGGTGCGGCCGGAACAGGACCCCGAGGGCGTCACGACCGTCGAGGGTGTGATGCACTTCGACGACGTCGAACTGCCCCGCGACGGGCACTACATCCTGTGCGGCCCGCTCGCGTTCATGCAGTCCACCCGCTCGAAGCTGATCGATGCCGGCGTGCCCGCGACGTCCATCCGCTACGAGATCTTCGGCCCGGACCTCTGGCTCGCCGCCTGATCCGGCCCCGGAACGCGGAACGGCCCGCACCCCTCACGGGGTGCGGGCCGTTCCGCGTGCGGCGGGTCTCAGGCCTGGGCGAACCGGGCCTTCTGCGCCTCGAAGCGCTCGCGCACGACGGCGGGCAGCGACTCGCCGAACCGGCCGAGCCACTGCTCGATGAGCTCGTTCTCCTCGGCCCACTCCGCGGCGTCGACCTTGAGGGCGTCCTCGAGGTCCTCGGCCGACACCTCGATGCCGGACAGGTCGAGCGAGCCCGCGGCCGGCACGAGGCCGATCGGGGTCTCCTCGGCCTCGGCCTTGCCCTCGAGGCGCTCCACGACCCACTTCAGGACACGCGAGTTCTCGCCGAAGCCGGGCCAGGCGAAGCCGCCGTCGCGGTTGCGGCGGAACCAGTTGACCAGGTAGATGCGCGGCAGCTTCTCCGGGTCGGCCTTGCCGGACTCCCTGACCCAGTGGGCCAGGTAGTCACCGGCGTCGTAGCCGAGGAACGGCAGCATGGCCATCGGGTCGCGGCGCACGACGCCGACGGCGCCAGCGGCGGCCGCGGTGGTCTCCGAGGAGAGGGTGGCGCCCTTGAGGATGCCGTCCTCCCAGTCGAAGGCCTCGGTCACCAGCGGCACGGTGGTCTTGCGGCGGCCGCCGAACAGGATGGCGTCCAGCTTCACGCCCCGCGGGTCGCGGTACTCGTCGGCCAGCATGTCCGTCTGCTCGATGGGCGTGCAGAACCGGGAGTTCGGATGGGCGGCCGGGGTGCCGAACTCGGGCGTCCAGTCGTTGCCGCGCCAGTCGGTGAGGTGCTCGGGGACCTCGTCCGTCATGCCCTCCCACCACACGCCGCCGTCGTCGGTGAGGGCGACGTTGGTGAAGATGGAGTTGCCCTTGGAGATCGCGCGCATGGCGTTCGGGTTGGTGGACCAGCCGGTGCCGGGGGCGACGCCGAAGTAGCCGGTCTCCGGGTTGATCACGCGGAACTCGCCGTCCTTGCCGGCGCGGATCCAGGTGATGTCGTCGCCCAGGGTCTCGGCCTTCCAGCCCTCGATCGTGGGGTCGATGAGGGCGAGATTGGTCTTGCCGCAGGCCGACGGGAAGGCGCCGGTGATGTGGTAGGACCGGCCCTCGGGGTTGGTCAGCTTGAGGATCAGCATGTGCTCGGCGAGCCAGGCCTCGTCCCGGGCCATCACGGAGGCGATGCGCAGCGCGTAGCACTTCTTGCCGAGCAGGGCGTTGCCGCCGTAGCCGGAGCCGAAGGACCAGATGGAGCGCTCCTCGGGGAAGTGCACGATCCACTTGGTCTCGTTGCACGGCCACGGCACGTCCTGCTCGCCCGGCTCCAGCGGGGCGCCCACGGAATGCACGGCCGGCACGTAGAAGGCCTGCTCGCGGGACATCTTGTCCAGCACGTCCTGGCCGATGCGGGCCATGATGCGCATCGACAGGACCACGTAGGCGGAGTCGGTGATCTCCACGCCGTACTTCGGGTCCTCGGCGTCGAGGTGGCCCATCACGAACGGGATCACGTACATGGTGCGGCCGCGCATGGCGCCGGTGAACGCGTCGTCGAGGATCCCGTGCATCTTCGCCGGGTCCATCCAGTTGTTGGTGAAGCCGGCGTCCTCCTCCTTCTCGGAGCAGATGAAGGTGCGGTCCTCCACGCGGGCGACGTCGGCGGGATCGGAGAACGCGGCGAAGGAGTTGGGGAACTTGTCCTCGGCCAGGCGGGTCAGGGTGCCCGCCGCCACGAGCTCGTCCGCGAGGCGGTCGCGCTCCTCCTCGGAGCCGTCGACCCACTGGACGGAGTCCGGCTGCGTCAGCTCTGCGATCTGAGCGACCCACTCGCGCAGCTGGGCGTAGTCCGTGGGCGCGTCCGCCAGGGCGCGATCCGCGAACGAGGTGGTGGCGTTGTCAGCCATGGTGGAGAGTCCTCCCATTGGGGTCCGGGGCCGTTCCGTCCCGTCCACTCCGATGCGTGCACCGCCGAAGCGCGCACCACATCGTTGTGGCCGCACGGTCCTGCCATGGTACCCGAGCCCGGCTATCATGGCCGCGCCCCCGCCACACCCCCGACACAGGCCGCCGCAGACCGTCGATTTGCACTCCGCCGGAGAGGTCCTGTAGTGTTCTACGAGTTCGAGCCGCTCCGGCGGATCGGATGATGCGCCCATAGCTCAGCTGGATAGAGCGTCTGTCTACGGAACAGAAGGTCAGGGGTTCGAATCCCTTTGGGCGCACGATCGGAAGGCCCCGCTCCTGCTGGAGCGGGGCCTTCGTCATGTCGGCGCGCCTCTGCCACGCGCGCCGCCGCGGCGGTCAGCGCCCCGGAACCACGAAGTGCGTCAGGGCGGCGTCGCGGCCGTCGAGCTCGGCCCACGGCTTCTCCACCCGGAACACCTGCATCCCGAGCGTCGGGTAGTGCTCGCTCATGCGCAGCGCCGCGTCCTGGTCCGAGTCCAGGCTCATCAGCCGCATGCCCAGCTCCTGTACCCACGGCATGTGGCCCACCACCAGCAGCCGTCGCGTGGTCTCCTCCGTCTCGTTGACGACGGCCAGGGCCCGCGCCGCGTCGGCGCCGTAGAGCCGCGGGTCCAGGTAGGGCGTGGGTGCCAGCTCGCCCAGGCGCTCGCACACCCACACGCACGTCTGACGGGTGCGCAGCGCATCGGAGCACACGACGGCGTCCGGGACGAGGCCGTGCTCGCGGAGCCAGTCGCCGGCGGCGGGCGCCTGGGCGTGGCCTCGTTCGGCGAGCGGGCGGGCGTGGTCGTCGGCCGCGTCGGGCCAGCCGGCCTTGGCGTGCCGGAGGACGATCAGGGTCTTCGCGTCGGCGGTGCTCATGCGGCCAGGCTACGGCGACGGCCCCTGCTCGGGTGAGCGGGGGCCGTCGTCGGACACGGGCGGGCGCGGGTCAGATGCTGTACTCCGGCGCCGCCCACACGACCACCTCGGGGTGGCGGTAGAAGCGGTAGCCCTGGCCGCGCACGGTGCGCACGGTGTTCGCGAGGCGGCCGAGCTTGGCGCGCAGTCGGCGGATGTGCACGTCGATGGTGCGCTCGTTGGGCACCTCGTCGGCGTTGCGCCACAGGGCGTCGAGCAGCTCCTCGCGGCCGACGGTGCGCTCGCCGTTCTCCACGAGGTAGTTCAGGAGCTCGAACTCCTTGAAGGTGAGGTTCAGCGACTCACCGTCCAGCTGCACCTCGCGCCGGGACAGGTCGATCAGCACACCGGGCTGGCGCGTGGACACGGGGGCCGGCGCCTGCGCCAGGTCGGGACGGGTGCCGCCCTGCACGGTCGGGTCGCCGAGCACCTGCCGCACGACCTCGATGTCGCGGCCCTCCGCGCCGGCGGGGGCCAGGGCGACGGCGGCGTGCGACTCCGCCCCGGGGACGAGGGACTCCACGTAGTGGCGCAGCTCGTTGGCCAGCCGCGTGAGGGAGGTGCCGGCGGCCGAGGCGGCCAGCTCGTCCATGCCCACGTAGATGACGAACCCGCGGGCCTCGTTCTCCCGGGCCACCGCCTGGGGACCCGGGATACCGTTCGGCGCGAGGACCGGCGTCGGCGCCGTCTGGGAGTCGGGGGCGTCGGTGCCACCGGCCAGGCGCAGGCCTGCGCGGGCCTGGCCTCGGCGGGACATGCCGTCGGCCCGACGCTGCGCGTTGCGGACGGAGATGTGCACGTATCCGGCGGACTGACCCATGGCCACCACTCCTCTTTCGGCTCATGGCCCCTCCACCGCTCGGTCGGTGCGGCGGACGAGGCGTCACATGACAAGAATGTGACTTCACCGAGGGGACTGGCAAGTAACGTTCGCGCTTTTGTCTCACTATTTGAGAGAAAGAGTTCTGAATGTGCTCAACATCACTATTCGCGGATCGGAATAGCGTCGCGCGGCCGGTCGGCTCGCCCGCGCGACTCTTTCATTGTTCAACAGGGCAGGGCGCGGCGCAGGACGAGCGAGTATGCGGAATATTTATGCAGGCGACTTCCAGGTTTTCCATGTGACGCCATGATGACGGGTCACAGCAGGTCGTGACGTCCACTAGATGGACGACACATTCACGGCCCCGCTTGACGCCTCCGCCGGAGACGCTCCCGTGAGACGACCACGGCCCCCGCCGGGTGGGGGCGGGGGCCGTGGTCGTCTCGTGGCGGACGCGGAGGTCCGTTCAGGTCATTCCGCCAGACCGTAGAGCCGGTCGCCGGCGTCGCCGAGGCCGGGGACGATGTAGGACCGCTCGTCCAGGCGCTCGTCGACGGCGGCCAGGTACAGGTCCACCTCGACGTCGCCCAGCGAGGCCTCCAGCCGCTCGATGCCCTCGGGCGCCCCGAGCAGGCAGAGGCACGTGACCCGCGCCGCGCCGCGCTGGTAGAGGAAGCGGATGGCCTCGATCAGCGTGCCTCCCGTGGCCAGCATGGGGTCCAGGACGAACACGTGACGCCCGGACAGGTCGGCCGGCAGCCGCTCCGCGTAGGTGACGATGTCCAGCGTCTCCTCATTGCGGGCCATGCCGAGGAACCCGACCTCGGCGGACGGCGCCATCTTGGTCATCCCCTCCAGCATCCCGAGCCCCGCGCGCAGGATCGGCACGACCAGCGGACGCGGCCGGGCCAGCCGGAAGCCGGTGGTCTCGGTCACCGGGGTCTCGATCCGCACCTCCTCCATGGCCACGTCGCGCGTCGCCTCGTAGGCGAGCAGCATCACGAGCTCCTCCGTGAGCTGCCGGAAGATCATGGACGGGGTCTTCTTGTCCCGCAGGACGCTGAGCTTGTGGGCCACGAGCGGGTGGTCGACGATGTGGACGCGCATGGCGCCCACGGTACCGTCCACGCGCGCCCCTGCGCCCGTCCCCCGCGCCCGCGGGGCGCCTGCACCGCCGCTAGGCTGGCCGCGTGTCCGCCCCCGTCCCCTCCCCCACGCCCACGGCCGAGCAGGAGCACGCGTGGATGGGCCTGGCCCTCCGGGCCGCCCGCGCGGCCGGAGCGGCCGGCGACGTGCCGATCGGCGCCGCGCTCGTGGCCGGTGACGGGACCGTCCTGGCCGTCGTCGGGAACGAGCGCGAGCAGCACCACGACCCCACCGCCCACGCCGAGGTCCTCGCGCTGCGCCGCGGAGCGGAGCTGCGGGCCGCCGCCGGGGCGGGCGACGGCTGGCGCCTGACGGACTGCACCCTCGTGGTGACCCTCGAGCCCTGCCCCATGTGCGCCGGTGCGCTGCTGCTGGCCCGCATCCCGCGCGTCGTATTCGGGGCGTGGGACCCGAAGGCGGGCGCGTGCGGCTCGGTGCTGGACGTGGTCCGCGACCCCCGCTTCAACCACCAGGTGCAGGTCCGCGCCGGCGTCCGTTCCGAGGAGAGCGCGGCGCTGCTGCGGGGGTTCTTCGCCGCCCAGCGCGACTGAACGCGCTCGCGCCCGACGACGGCGGGCGGCCGGTTTGGGCGCGCCGCCACGGCTCGGGTAGGGTGTCCTGGTCTGGTGACGTGTCCGAGCGGCCGAAGGTGCAGCACTCGAAATGCTGTGTACGGTAACCCCGTACCGTGGGTTCAAATCCCACCGTCACCGCCAGATGTGAAGCCCGGGAGCCTCGTGCTCCCGGGCTTTCTCCATGCCGGGGCGGGTCCGGCCGTCGGCTCAGCGCGGCAGGACGGCGTCCAGGAACGAGGCCACCGCCGACCACGAGATGGTGGCGTGCACGGCGCTGGCCGGCACACCGTTGCGGAGCACCTCCGCGCTGCGGGTCTTCGCGGTCATCATGCCCAGGTCGTGGCTGCCCTCGGCCACCGAGTAGAACGCGGTGCGCAGTCCGGCGGTCTCCGCGGCCCGGTACAGCTCGAGGCTCTGCCCCCACGGGACCGTGACGTCCTTGCGCCCGTGGACGACCAGCAGGGGCGGCGAGTCCGGGCGCACGTGCGCGATCGGGGAGGCCAGCCGGGTCAGGCCGCCCGAGGCCAGGACCGGCACCCCCAGCATGTCCGACTTGGTGCTGCGGTCGTCGAGGTGGCAGTGCTTCAGCCGGTTCGCGCGGTTGTAGTCCGCGCACGCGCCCGGGAGCATCTGGCGGTTCATCGTCAGGAAGTCCGTGGGGCCGAAGAAGTCCACGATCGCCTGGACGCGGTCCTCCTCCGGGATCGCGTGGCCGCCGTCGGGCACCTCCCGGCCGGGCAGCGGCACCTGCTCGCGGTCCAGGTCCTGTCCGCCCGTGAGGCCGGCCATGAGGGCGTTCCAACCGCCCGACGACGAGCCGGCCACGGCCACCCGCCCCGCGTCCAGCTGCAGGCCCGGGGCGTTGCGCCGCACCCAGCGGACCGCCGCCGTCGCGTCCTCCACCTGGGCGGGGAACGTGCCCTGCTTGGAGCTGCGCACCGAGAACGCGGCGACGGCGTAGCCGTGCGGGACCAGGCCGCGGGCGACGTCGACACCGTCGCTGTAGCCGCGATCGCTGCGCCAGCCGGAGCCCGCGTTCCACACGAGGACCGGGAACGGGCCCTGGCCCGGCGGCCGGTACACGTCGATGCGTCCGGCGCGCCCGGGCAGGGTCGCGTACGTGTGCCCGGTGGAGCTGCGCATGCCGTACAGGGCCGTCGCGTTGGCGCCCAGCGGCCCGGCGGGCGCGCCGGCCAGGTCGGTGACGACGGCCACCCCGCCCACCGCGAGGGCGCCGACCCCGAGGCCGAGCGCGGCGCGGCGGGACACCCGCGGGGACCGTGCGGTCGACGTCATGGGCCCCCTTCCGGTGCGGAGCCAGGCACCCCGCCCCGGCGAGCGTAACCGAGCGGCGGGGGCCGACCCCCGTACCGTGTCCGCGGCCGGTGCGATCATGGGGCCATGTCTGTTCGGGTGCTGGCCATCGGCAAGAAGCATGAGGCGTGGGTCGTCGACGGGATCGACCGCTACGAGCGGCGCCTCAAGAAGCCCTACGACCTCTCGTGGCGTCTGCTGCCGCACTCCGCGCGGCAGGAGGAGGCGGCGCGCACGGAGGAGTCGGACCGGATCCTGGGCGCGGTCGGCGCGGACGAGCACCTGATCCTGCTGGACGAGCGGGGGACGGCGTTCGACTCGCCGGGTCTGGCGCGGCACCTGCAGAGCCGGTTCGACGTCGGCGCCCCGGTGACGATGGTGATCGGAGGCGCGTACGGGGTGGACGCCCGGGTCCACGCCCGCGCGGACCGCGTCTGGTCCCTGTCCCCGCTCGTCTTCCCGCACCAGCTCGTGCGGCTGATCCTGGCGGAGCAGGTCTACCGGGCCCAGGAGATCTCCGCCGGCCGACCGTACCACCACGCATGAGCGGGCCCGCGGAGAGCGCAGCGGGCACGGCCACGCCCGCGGCCGACGTCGTCCTGGGCCGGTTCACCGAACCCACGCGCGCCTGGTTCACGGGCGCGTTCGAGACCCCGACGCCGGCCCAGCTCGGCGCGTGGGACGCGATCTCCTCGGGGCGGCACGCCCTGGTGATCGCGCCGACCGGCTCGGGCAAGACCCTCTCCTCCTTCCTCTGGGCGCTCGACTCGTTCGTGCGCGAGCCCGCCGCCGAGGGGACGGCGGCCACCCGCGTCCTCTACGTCTCGCCGCTGAAGGCGCTCGGCGTGGACGTGGAGCGGAACCTGCGGGCCCCGCTGGTGGGCATCACGCAGACCGCCGCGCACCAGGGCAGGCCGGTGCCACGCGTCCGGGTGGGCGTGCGCTCCGGGGACACCCCGGCGGCCGAGCGGCGGCGCCTGCAGCAGGATCCGCCGGACATCCTCATCACCACGCCTGAGTCGCTGTACCTCATGCTCACCTCGCAGGCCCGCGCGGCGCTGACCGGGGTCCGCACGGTGATCGTGGACGAAGTGCACGCCGTCGCCGGGACCAAGCGCGGCGCCCACCTGGCCGTCTCCCTCGAGCGCCTGGACGCCCTGCTGGACGCGCCCGTGCAGCGGATCGGCCTGTCCGCCACGGTCGAGCCGGCCGCCGAGGTGGCCCGGTTCCTCGGCGGCACGCAGCCGGTGACGGTGGTGCGGCCCGCCTCGGCCAAGCGCTGGGACCTGACGGTCACGGTGCCGGTGCCGGACCTGACGGACCTCTCCTCCCCCGCCGCAGCCCACGACCTGGGACCCGGCTCCTCGACGGGCGGGCTCGGCGACGAGGGCGCGGTGACGGGCGGGTCCATCTGGCCGCACGTCGAGGAGCGGATCGTGGACCTGGTGGCCGAGCGGCGTTCCACGCTCGTGTTCGCCAACTCCCGGCGCCTGGCCGAGCGCCTCACCGGCCGGCTCAACGAGATCTGGGAGGCCCGCGCCGAGGCGGCCGCCGCGGCCGAGCACCCGGACGCCGTCCCCGGCTTCCGCACACCGGACCCGACCGGCTTCCACGGCCCCGCCCAGGTGGCCGGGCAGACCGGCACGGGATCGGGCACCGTCTCCGACTTCGCCCGCGCCCACCACGGCTCCGTGTCCAAGGAGCAGCGCGCCATCGTCGAGGAGGCGCTGAAGACCGGCCAGATCCGCTGCGTCGTGGCCACGAGCTCGCTCGAGCTGGGCATCGACATGGGCGCGGTGGACCAGGTGATCCAGGTGGAGTCGCCGCCCTCGGTGGCCTCCGGTCTGCAGCGCGTGGGCCGCGCCGGCCACCAGGTGGGCGAGGTCTCCCGGGGCGTGTTCTTCCCCAAGCACCGGGGCGACCTCGTGGACACCGCCGTCGTGGCCGAGCGCATGACGGCCGGGCGCATCGAGTCGCTGCGGATCCCCGCCAACCCGCTGGACATCCTCGCCCAGCAGACCGTGGCCGCCGTCGCCGTCGCGGACCTGGACGCACAGGAGTGGTTCGACCTCGTGCGCCGGTCCGCGCCGTTCGCGACGCTGCCGTTCTCCGCCTACGAGTCCGTGCTCGACCTGCTGGCCGGCCGCTACCCCTCGGACGAGTTCGCCGAGCTGCGCCCGCGCATCCTGTGGGACCGGGAGAACGGCACGCTCGCCGCCCGCCCCGGCGCCCAGCGCCTCGCGGTCACCTCGGGCGGCACCATCCCGGACCGCGGCCTGTTCGGGGTGTTCCTGGCCTCCGACGGCGGCGCGGACGGCACCCCCGGCGGCGCGGCGGCCGGGGACACGGCCGAGTCGGCGGGCACCGCGTCCGCGGGCTCGGCCCGCTCCGGCGGGCGCCGGGTCGGCGAGCTCGACGAGGAGATGGTCTACGAGTCCCGCGTGGGGGACGTCATCCTGCTGGGCGCCACGAGCTGGCGCATCGTGGACATCACCGCGGACCGCGTCCTGGTGCTGCCCGCCTACGGGCAGCCCGGCAAGCTCCCGTTCTGGCGGGGCGACGCCGCGGGCCGGCCGGCGGAGCTGGGCGACGCCGTCGGGCGCTTCCGCCGCGAGCTGGACGCGGACCCCGAGGCCGGCCGCACCCGCCTGGGGGCCGCGGGCCTGGACCCGTGGGCGCAGGACAACCTGCTGGCCTACCTGAAGGACCAGCGCGAGGCCACCGGGGTGCTGCCCACCGAGCAGACGCTCGTGGTGGAGCGGTTCACGGACGAGCTCGGCGACTGGCGCGTGGTGCTGCACTCCCCCTACGGCATGGCGGTGCACGCCCCGTGGGCGCTCGCGGTGGGAGCGCGGCTGGCGCAGCGGTACGGGCTGGAGACCGGCTCGGGCGCGGCGATGGCGGCCGACGACGGGATCGTGCTGCGCATCCCGCTGATGGACGCGGAGCCGCCGGGCGCGGAGCTGTTCGAGTTCACGGCCGAGGAGCTGGACGAGATCGTCACGGCGGAGGTCGGCGGGTCCGCGCTGTTCGCCGCCCGGTTCCGGGAGAACGCGGCCCGGTCCCTGCTGCTGCCGCGCCGTGACCCCGGGCGGCGGACCCCCCTGTGGCAGCAGCGGCAGCGGTCCGCGCAGCTGCTGGACGTGGCACGGAAGCACCCGCGGTTCCCCGTGATCCTGGAGACCGTGCGCGAGGTGCTCCAGGACGTCTACGACCTCCCTGCGCTCAAGGAGCTCGCGGGGCGGGTGTCCTCACGGGCCGTCCGGCTCGTGGAGGTCACGACGACTGCACCCTCGCCGTTCAGCCAGTCCATCCTGTTCGGCTACATCGCCCAGTTCATCTACGAGGGCGACTCCCCGCTGGCCGAGCGCCGCGCCGCCGCGCTCTCCCTCGACCCCGCGCTGCTGTCCGAGCTGCTGGGCACGGAGGAGCTGCGCGAGCTGCTCGACGCCGAGGTCATCGCGGAGGTCGAGGCCCAGCTGCAGCGGCTCGCGCCCGACCGGCGCGCCCGCGGGGTCGAGGGCGTGGCGGACCTGCTGCGCCTGCTGGGGCCGCTGTCCGTGGCCGAGGCCGCGCGGCGCACACGGGCCGAGGGGGAGGCGGAGGAGGCCGCGGACGAGGCCGCCGTCGCCGGGATGCTGGCGGAGCTCGAGCGCGCCGGCCGCGCGTTCCGCCTGCGCCAGGACGGGGTCGAGCGGTTCGCCGCCGTCGAGGACGCCGCCCGCCTGCGGGACGCGCTCGGCACGCCGATCCCGCACGGAGTGCCCACCGCATTCCTCGACCCGGTCGACGACCCGCTCGGGGACCTCGTGGGCCGCTACGCCCGCACCCACGGCCCCTTCACCGCCGCCGAGGCGGGGGCCGCGCTGGGGCTGGGGGGCGCCGTCGTGCTCTCGGTGCTGCAGCGTCTGGCCACCGAGCGCCGCGTGAGCACGGGCGCGTTCCGGCCGGAGGGCACCCCCGGGGCCGCCAGCCTGGACGCCGAGTGGTGCGACGCCGAGGTGCTGCGGCGGATCCGCATGCGCTCCCTCGCCGCGCTGCGCGCCGAGGTCGAGCCGGTGGACCAGGCCGCCTACGCCCGGTTCCTCGCCGACTGGCAGCACCTGCGGCCGCGGACGGGGCGCGACGGGGCCTGGCGGCCGCCGGCCACGCTCGAGGGCGTGGACGGGGTGGCCACCGTCCTGGACCAGCTGGCCGGCACGCCCCTGCCCGCGAGCGCGTGGGAGTCCCTGGTGCTGCCCGCCCGCGTGCGGGACTACGCCCCCGCCCTGCTCGACGAGCTGCTGGCCACGGGCGAGTACGTGTGGTCGGGCGTCGGGGAGGCCACCGGCAACGACGGCTGGGTGGCCCTGCACCCCGCCGACGCCGTGGACCTCACGCTGCGCCTGCCCGAGCCCGCCGAGGAGACGCCCGCCGACGCCGCCCTGCGCGCGGCCGTGCTCGAGGTGCTCGCCGGCGGCGGGGCCTGGTTCTTCCCCCAGCTCGTGGAGCGGGTGCGGGCGGTGCAGGCGGCGGCCGGCGACGGCGGCACGGGGACTGCGGGCGGGACGGGCGGGCCCGACCCGCACCGCGACCCGGCCGACCTGGCCCGCGGCCCCGCGGTGCTGGCCGCGCTGTGGGGCCTGGTGTGGGACGGCCGGGTCGGCAACGACACGTTCGCCCCCGTCCGCGGCCTGCTCTCGCTCGGCAAGACCGCGCACCGCACCGGCCGGCAGACGCCGCGGGCCCGCACCGCGCGGACGGGCGGGGCCGCGGGGGCGGCGGCCGGGCGCGGGCTCGGCGGGCGGCTGGCCGGGGTGCGCGGGCGTGGCCGGTACGCGGGGCTCACCTCGTCCGAGGGCGGCGCCCGGGGCACGGCCGGTCTCACGGCGGGGACCGTCGGGCTCTCGGCCGCCGAGCAGGCCCGCTCGGCCGGCCGCTGGTCCCTGCTGCCGGCCGCCGAGCAGGATCCCACGATCCGCGCCCACGCCACCGCCGAGCTGCTGCTGGACCGGTACGGCGTGATCACGCGCGGCTCCGTGGTGGCCGAGGAGGTCCCCGGCGGGTTCGCGGGGCAGTACCGGCTGCTCACCCGGATGGAGGACGCGGGCCAGGTGCGCCGCGGCCACTTCGTCGACGGGCTGGGCGGCGCGCAGTTCTCCACCGGCGCGGTGGTGGACCGGCTGCGCGGGTTCCAGCGGGACGAGGAGGACGCCGCCGTCGACACCGCCCCGCTCGCCCTCGCCCTGGCCGCGACGGATCCGGCGAACCCCTACGGCGCCGCGCTGGACTGGCCGTCCGTGCCGGCCGGGCCGGACGGCGTCGTGCCCACGGGCCACCGCCCGGGCCGGAAGGCGGGCGCCGTCGTCGTGCTGATCGCGGGGCGGCTGGCCCTCTACATGGAGCGTGGCGGGCGCACGCTGCTCGCGTTCACGGAGGAATCGGGCGAGCTGCGGGCCGCGGCGGAGGCGCTCGTGTGGGCGCTGCGCACCGGCCACACCGAGCGGTTGAGCCTGGAGAAGGTCAACGGCGGGCCCGTGCTCGGCACGCCGCTGGCCGAGGCGCTGCTGGCCGCGGGGTTCTACTCGAGCCCATCGGGCATTCGGTTCCGGAACTGAGAACCCACGCCCGTCCGCCCGTCCGCAACGCGGGTTGAGTTGTCGCGGGTCCCGCCGTCGAACACCCGCGACAACTCAACCCGCGTTGCCCGGGGGTGGCCCTGTCGCGGAGGCGGGTCCCGGGGGTAGGTTCGGCCCATGAGCATCGACGCCGCCCCGCCCGAGGACGGGGGCACCGCCCCCACGGGCACCTCCCCGGCCCCCGAGGCCCTCGAGGACGCCCTGCCGCACCCCTCGGATCCCTCCGTCACCCCGTTCCTCCTGTTCGAGGGTGACGCCGGTGCGGCCATGGACGCCTACCTCACCGCGTTCGTGGAATACCTGCCGGTCACCGAGGTCCGTCGCGACCTCTTCGACGACTCCTCCCCGCGCGGCGCTGAATGGGCGGGCAAGGTCCTGCACGGCGAGCTCGAGATCGCCGGCCAGCGGCTGCGGTTCTTCGACTCCTTCACCCCGCACGGGTTCACGTTCACCCCGGCCATCAGCCTGTTCGTCGAGCTGCCGGACGCCACCGCGGTGGACGCCATCCACGACACGCTCCTCGCCGGCGGCGGCCGTGACTACATGCCGCCCGACGACTACGGCTTCTCGCGCCGCTTCGCGTGGGTCGGGGACCGCTTCGGCGTGACCTGGCAGCTCAACGCGGCCTGAGCCGGTGACGGCCCGTGCCTGAAGGCGACTCCCTCGTCCGCGTCGCGCACCGGCTCCGCCCCGTGCTCGAGGGCCGGGTCCTGACGCACGCGGATCTGCGCGTGCCCCGCCACGCTACCGCGGACCTGACCGGCTGGACGGTGGCCGAGGTCCTGCCGCGCGCCAAGTACCTGCTGATGCGGCTGACCCCGCCCGCGGCCCGCCCCGGGGCCCGGCCGCTCACCCTGATCTCGCACCTGAAGATGGAGGGGCGCTGGCTCGTCTCCGCCCTCGACGCGCGGTGGGGTGCCCCCGCCTGGCAGGTGCGGGCGGTGCTGGAGACGGCGGAGCACCGCGTGCTCGGCGCCCAGCTGGGCCTGCTCACCCTCGTGCCCACCGCCGACGAGACCACCGTCCTCGGCCACCTCGGCCCCGACCTGCTGGACCCGGCCTGGGACACGCCCGACGACGGCGCCGCGCTGCTCGCCGAGGGCATGCGGCGGCTCACGGCCCGGCCCGAGCGGCCGGTCGGCCTGGCCCTGCTCGACCAGCGGCTCGTCTCCGGGATCGGCAACATCTACCGCTGCGAGACCCTCCTGCTGGCCGGCATCGACCCGCACCGGCCGATCGGCGAGGTCGAGGACGTCGCCGGACTCGTGCTGCTCGCCCGGGACCTGCTGCGCGCCAACGTCCCGCCCGCCGCCCCCGCCACGGGCGCCCGGCGCCGGACCACAGGAGTGCGCCCGAACCCGGGGCGACCCTTCGGGGTCGAGGTGCTGGTCCCGGCCGGTCCGCCACTCGGCACGGCACCCGGCCGGACGCCCGGCGCGCGCGGCGGCGGGGCGCCGTCGTACTGGGTCTACGGGCACGACCGCGCCCCGTGCCTGCGCTGCCGCGGCCCCGTCCGCCAGGAGGACTACGGCTCCGCCGAGGACGACGCGCGGCGGCTGTGGTGGTGCCCGCACTGCCAGGGCTGAGCCGGACGCACCCGAACGGTGGCCACGTGTCGTCCCCGCTCCCTACGCTGAACCCGCCCCGACCCGAGGAGAAGTCATGGCCGACCCGTTCCCGAAGGACCCGGAGGGCGCCGTCGTCGCGCTCGTGCTGGCCGGTGGCACCGGCGGCCGCCTCATGCCGCTCACCGCGGCCCGCGCCAAGCCGATGGTGCCGCTGGCGGGCCAGTACCGGCTGATCGACGTCGTCCTGTCCAACCTGGCCCACTCGCGCCTGCGGGACGTGTGGGTCGTGGAGCAGTACCGCCCCTTCACGCTCAACCAGCACCTGGCCGGCGGCCGGCCGTGGGATCTCGACGGCACCCGCCACGGCCTGCGGCTCCTGCCCCCCGCGCAGGGCCGCGCCGAGGAGGGCTTCGCCCGCGGCAACGGGCACGCGATCGCCCAGCAGCTGCCGCTGCTGGAGCAGTTCGGCGCCGAGACCGTCGTGGTGCTCTCCGCCGACCACCTGTACCAGCTGGACCTGCGCCCCGTGCTGGCCGAGCACGCCCGCTCCGGCGCCGAGCTCACCGTGGTCACCACCGAGACGGACGAGGACCCCTCGCGCTTCGGCGTCGTGCAGGTGGACGACGACGGCGCGGTGACCGACTACGCCTACAAGCCGGAGGACCCGGCGGGCACGCTCGTGGCCACCGAGGTGTTCGTGTTCGACGTCGCCGCGCTCTCCGAGGTGGTCGGCGACCTCGTGGCGGGCGAGGACGAGGCGGCCACCAAGGACGAGGGCGAGACCGATGAGGACGGCGACCCCGTGGGCTCCTCCCTCGGCGACTACGGGGAGAGCATCATCCCGGCGTTTGTGGCGCGGGGGCGCGTGCGGGAGCACCGCCTCGTGGGGTACTGGCGGGACATCGGCACCCTGGACGCGTACGTCCGCGCCCACCGGGAGATCCTCGACGGCACCGGCCTGGACCTCGCCGCCGAGGGCTGGCCGCTGATCACCAACCCCCACCAGGCGCCGCCGGCGTGGGTGGCCCCGGACGCCCGCGTCTCCGGCTCGCTGCTCAGCCCGGGGTGCCGGATCGCGGGCGAGGTGTCGGACAGCGTGGTCGGCCCCGGGGTGGTCGTGGCGGCCGGCGCCACGGTGCGCGGCAGCCTCCTGCTCGGCGACTGCGAGGTCCCCGCGGGCGCGGTGCTGGACACCGTGGTGGTCGACGTCGGCGGGGCGGTCCCGGCGCGCGAGGTGACGGGGCGCGCCGCGCCGGCCGAGGAGGTCGTGGTGCTCACCCCGCAGGACCGCGGCCCGGCCGAGGACGAGACCACCGGCTCCGGCCGGCCCGGCCGGTCGGACTGAGCGGCGCCGGTCGGACGCAGCCGCGCCGGGCTGGGAGGATGGACCCGTGGCCGTCCCCTCTCCCCTCCCCCCGCGCAACGGCGTCAACGCCACGCGCCTGCGCCTGCCCACCTCCGGCTGGCCCACCGCGCAGGACTACGTGCTCCACCGGTTCGGTCACGTGGACCCGGAGGGCATCCGCGCGCGCTTCGCCCGCGGCGAGGTCGTGGCGGCGGACGGCACCGCACTGACGCCGACGACGCCGCTGGGCGTGCACGACGACCTCTGGTACTACCGGGACGTCCCCGACGAGGCCCCGCTGCCCGTGACGCACACGCTCCTGCACCGCGACGAGCACCTCGTGGTCATCCACAAGCCGCACTTCCTGCCCACCACCCCGGGCGGCCGCTTCGTCCAGGAGACCGCGCTGGTGCGGCTGCGCAACGAGCTCGGCCTCGATGACCTCGTGCCCCTGCACCGGCTCGACCGGGCGACGGCCGGCGTCGTGATGTTCTCCGCGAACCCGGCCACCCGCGGCGCCTACCACCTGCTCTTCGAGCGGCGTGCCGTGGCCAAGACCTACGAGGCCGTGGCGCTCCTGCCGGACGCCCCCGACGACGGCGCCCGCGGCCCCGGCGCCCCGACCGACCCCATCCTGGGGCGGTTCCCGCTGACGGTGCGCAGCCGGATCCGCAAGGACAAGGGGGTCCTGCGCTCCGTGGTGGAGGAGATCCCCGCGGCGGCCTCCGGGCGGCGCGCGGGCGCCCCCGTCCGGACCCGGCGCTCGAACCGGCCCCACGCCGGGGCGAACGCGGAGTCCCGCGTGGAGCTGCTGGGCGTCGGCGTCTCCGCCGGGACGCTGGCCGGCCGGCGGGTGGCGCACCTGCGGCTCACCCCGCGCACGGGGCGCACCCACCAGCTACGCATCCACCTGGCCGCCCTGGGCCTGGGCATCGCGTTCGACCCGTTCTACCCGGACCTGCTCGACCTCGCCCCGGACGACGTCGCACGGCCCCTGCAGCTGCTCTCCCGGTCGCTGCGCTTCACGGACCCGGTGACGGGCGAGGAGCGGGAGTTCACCTCCCCCGCCGAGCTGCAGGAGCGACCGCGGTGACGGGCGGGGACCCGGCCGCCCTGATGGACGCGCTCGGAGCGTGGTTCCACCCGCTCACCGCGCTGCTCGTGGCCCTGGACGCCCCGATCCCGCCCGTCCCGTCGGAGGTGGTGGTCATCGGCTCGGGGGCGCTCGCAGCCGAGGGCCGGGTCTCCCCCGTGGCCGCGGTGCTGGCGGCGTGGCTGGGCTGCTGGGCCGGGGACGTCGGCCTCTACGCGCTGTTCCGCCACGGCCTCGCCGACCGCCTGGACCGCTGGGCGTGGTGGCGTCGGATCCACCGGGGGATCCGGAGCCTGCTGGTGCGGGTGGGCCCGGCGGGCAGCCTGGCGGGGCTGTCCGTGCTGCGGTTCGTCTCGGGCGGACGGACGGCGTCGATGGCGGCGGCCGGGATCGGCGGGATCCGCTGGCCCGTGTTCCTGTGGCTGTCCGGGGCGGGCTCGCTCGCGTGGTCCTCGTCCATGGTGGGGCTCGGCTGGATCACCGGCCGGGCCACCGGCCTGCCGTGGTGGGCGTCCGCGATGGTCGGCATGGTGTTCGGTACCCTTGCAGGGTTGATGATCGCGGGGATCATGGCCCACCGTCGCCGGGGCCGGAAGGGGTGAGCATGCAGGACGCGTCCTCCGAGTCCCGCGCCGCCCTCGAGCGCCTCCGGGCCGCCTCGGCGCCCCGTCCCGACGACGCCGAGACGCGTGCCCCCGCCGCGCGCCCCCGCCGCGCCCTGGCCGCGCCCGGGGAGATCTCCCGCCGCGATCTGCGCCGTCACGAGCGTGCCCTGCGCTCGGGCCGATCCGAGACCGCCGCCGAGCGCCGCGTGCGTGAGGACCACCGGGCGGACGTGCACCGCGCCATGGACCGCCTGCGCACCCCGGGCGCTCCCGCCGAGCAGCGTCCACGCCGCGACCTCAGCGAGATCCTGGACCGCCTCGGCAGCCCGGACCTCGCCCGTTTCGCCGATCCGCTCGTCGGCACGGTCGAGCGCATCCTCCCCGCCCCGGGGCGGGACCCGGAGAAGGCCGCGGAGGCCGCACGCCGCCGCACTGCGGCCGAGGAGCGCCGGCGGGCCCGCCTGCGAGCCGGCCGGGCCGCCGAGCACGAGCGGCCCGTCGCCGAGGCCGCCGCCGCGGCCCAGGCCCGCGACGCCGCCCGGGCCCGCGACGCCGCAGCCCTCCAGGCCCGCCTCGACGAGGAGGCCCGCCGGGCCCAGGCCGCGCGGGTGGCCCGCCGCCGCCGCGAGGAGGAGAAGCAGCGCCGTCGGCGTGAAGCCGAGCGGCGCCGTCGGGTGGCGGCCGAGGAGAAGGCACGTGCCGCCGCCGAGGCGGAGGCCCGCCGCCGGGAGCGGGAGGAACGGCGCCGCCGGGAGGCGGAGGTCGCCGCCGAGCGCGCCCGCGTGCAGGCGGAGCGGCGGGCCCGCGAGGAGGCCGCGCTCGCGGAACGGGAGCGGCTCCGGCTCGAGGCGGAGGCGGAGGCGGAGCGCCGTCGGCAGGCGGCCGAGGCCGAACGCCGTCGCCTCGAGGCCGAACGCGTCGAGGCCGAGCGGCGCCGTCGGGCCGAGGAGGCCGAGCGGCGCCGTCGCGAGGCGGAGGAGGCCGCCCGCCTCGAGGCCGAGCGACGTCGTCGCCAGGCCGCACGCGTCCGCGCCCACACCGTGCTGCACGCCGAACGCGCCCTCGCCCAGGCCCGGCTCCTCGAGGACCGAGCCCGGGAGGCCGAGCGCCGCGCGGCGGAGGACGCCGCCCGCCGCCGCCGCGAGCACGAGGAGCGGGAGTCCCGCGCGCTGGCCCGGGCCGCACGCGAGCTCGAGGGCCCCGAGGTCTTCCCGGCCGCCGCCGACCGGCCGCTGCTGTCCGACCCGGAGGAGCGGCTCACCGATGAGGAGCTCTTCGCCCGGGCCCGGGTGGCCCTGCCCGAGTGGCGGCGGCGGCAGCGGCTCTCCACGAAGGCGCAGGCCGTCCGGGCCGAGGCCACCGCCCACTCCTCGGCGGGGCCGGTCACGGGCGCCCTGCCCCTGATCCCCGGCTACACCCCCGCGCCGCCCGAGGAGCCGGCCGGCTCACCGACCGCTGCGGACCGACGCGGCCAGGCGCTGCTGACCGTCGTGTGGGCGCTGTTCGTGCTCTCCGGCGCGTGGGGCCTCGGTCTGGCCGGCCGCGTCCCGGGGCTCGGCGCCCTCGATGCCGGCGCGTACCCGCTCACCGCCGACGGCCGACACGGCCCCGGCGCGAGCGTGTTCGGGCTGTCCCCGCTGCACCCGGCGATCTGGCCGGTGCTGTGGCTGCTGACCGGCATGTACGTGCTGCGGCAGTGGGGGCGGGGCCAGGGCGCGTCGCCGCGGCACCGCCGCATCCGGGGCGCGATCGCGGGGGCCCTGCTGGCGCTGGCGCTGTGGTTCCCCCTGGCCGTCCTGGCCCCCGGGGGCTTCGACGTCGTCCCGTGGCTGCTCGCCCTGGTCCTCATGCTCCGTGTGGTCCGGCGGCTCGGCGCACGCCCGGCGGCCCGCCGCGTCGCACGGGTGGCCGAGGACGGCGCGCTCGGCGTGCTGCTGGGCACCCTCCTCGCCGGCGCACCCACCGCGGTGGGCGCCGCCCTCCACGCCTGGGGTGTGCACGTCGGCTGGTTCCCGACCGAGCTGCTCGCCCTGCTGGTGCTGGTGGCCCTGCTGCTGGCGGCCCTGCGCCTCGTGCTCGGGGGGCGCGGCCGCATGGGTGTGGCCCTGGGCATGGCCTGGACCCTGCTCTGCCTCGCCCTGCCCCGCCTGCTGCCCAGCCCGCTCGGGGCGCAGCAGAGCGTGTGGGTGGGTCTCGCGGCCGCCTTCGGGGCGCTGCTGCTGGTCACCGCCGCGGCCGTGCGCCGCTCCTGGGCCCGCCAGATCGAGCGCGACGCCGCCCGCCGGCCGCACCCGGCCGGCGCCTGAGCCCGGCCCCGTTCAGCGCCCGAGCCCAGCGGGCACCGGGACCCACCGGCCGCCGTCGCGCCGGAGCACGTCCAGCCGGCCCGTCACGGCGACGCCGGACACCGCCTCCGCCATCCGCCGCGCCACCTCGGCGGCCTCGGCGTCCTCGCCGGCCCGGTGCGAGCCGGGCACCGTGAAGCGCAGCACGATCCGCGGGACGCGCGCGACGACCTCGATGTCCTTGGCCGCGAGCACGTGCGTGGCCTGGACGGCGGCCTCGGCCAGGTCCATGACCTCTTCGGGCCGGTGGCCGGGCAGGAGGTCGCCGATCTGCAGGCGGGCGCGGTAGGAGGGCATGGGCCCAGGGTAGGGGTGGACGCAGCAGCGGTGACGACTTCTCTCGTCGCACGGGCCGGCCCGCCCTTCCGCCCGCGGCGGACGCGAGCCCTCCCGTGTCCGGACCCGCTCGTAGGGTGGGGTGCATGACTCAGACCGCCACCCCGCAGACCGACGCCCCCGCCGTGCCCGCGATCTTCGAACCGATTGAGATCAACGGCGTGCGCGTGCGCAACCGCCTGATCCTGCCGCCGATGTGCCAGTACTCGTGCGAGGCGCGCGACGGCGTCCCCCACGGCTGGCACTTCCAGCACCTGGGCGCCCGCGCGGCCGGCGGCTTCGGGATCGTGGTGGCCGAGGCCACCGCCGTCACCCCCGAGGGACGCATCTCCGCGTGGGACACCGGCCTGTGGAACGACGAGCAGCGGGACGCGTGGGCGCCGATCGCCGAGTTCATCGCCTCCCAGGGCGCCCTGCCCGCCATCCAGCTCGGTCACGCCGGCGCCAAGGCCTCGACCGTCCCCATGCACCCGGGCGCGCTCGCCGGGCAGCCGATCCTCGAGGGCCCCGACTCCTGGGAGACCCTCTCCCCCTCCGGCGTGGCCACCAACTCCATGGAGATCCGCACCCACGCGATGCGGGTGGACGAGATCCGGGAGACCGTCCAGGCCTTCGCCGACGCCGCCGAGCGCGCCGACCGTGCCGGCTTCGGCGCCGTGCAGCTGCACGCCGCCCACGGCTACCTCATCCACCAGTTCCTCTCGCCGCTGACCAACACCCGGACCGACGAGTACGGCGGGGACTTCGAGGGCCGCACCCGCTTCCTCAAGGAGGTCGTGGCGGCCGTGCGCGAGGTGTGGCCCGCGGACAAGGTCCTCGGCATCCGCATCTCCGGCTCGGACTGGGTCGAGGGCGGCTGGAGCATCGAGGAGACCGTCCGCCTGGCGCAGGAGCTGCAGGGGCAGGTGCACTGGTTCGACCTGTCCTCCGCGGGCATCGGGGACACCTACGAGGGCCCTCAGGGCCCGGGCTATCAGGTGCCGCTGGCCACCGCCGTGAAGGAGGGCACCGAGGGGATCGTGGTGTCCGCCGTCGGCTCGCTGACCGGCGCCGAGGAGGTCGCGGCCGTGGTGGACGAGGACCGCGCCGACGCCGTCTGCGTGGGCCGCGCCGCCCTGGCGAACCCGAACTGGCCGACCGCGGCCGCCCTCGCGCTCGACGTCCCCTCGGAGCAGGTGCCGATGGCCCGGCAGTACTTCCGAGCCAAGTGGTGAGCGGAACACGCGGGACCCGGTGTGCCCCCGGCGCGGAACTCCGGTAGAACAGAACCATGAGCGTGCGCACCCCCGACCCGAATCCGGGCTGGCTGTCCGACGAGGACCTCTACGAGGCCCGGCGCCGGCTGCCCATGGTGTATGTGGAGGCCATCCCGGTGCGGCTGGACTCCCTCGGCTACGTCACCGAGATCGGCCTGCTCTACGTGGCGGACGAGACCGGCACGTTCCAGCGGACGTTCGTCTCCGGACGCGTCCAGTACCGGGAGACCATCCGCGCCGCGCTGATGCGCCACCTGGAGAAGGACCTCGGCCCGCTCGCGTTCCCGCAGCTGCCGCCATCGGTGGTCCCCTGCACCGTCGCCGAGTACTTCCCGGCGCCGTCCGAGACCGGGCTGACGGACGACCGCCAGCACGCCGTGGCCCTGGTGTACGTGGTGCCGGTGACGGGTGAGTGCCAGCCGCGCCAGAACGCGCTCGAGCTGACCTGGCTCACCCCCGAGGAGGCCCTCGGCGAGGACATCCAGGCCGAGTTCATCGGTGGCCGCGGGGACCTGGTGCGCCAGGCCCTCGCCCACGTGGGATGGGGGCGCTGAGCATGGCACCGGTCGTCGGCGGCTACCTCCGCCATCTGAAGTCCCAGGACGTGCAGCCCGGGGACAGCTTCCTGACCCGCCGCGGCGAGCCCGCCCCGCCCGTGGCCTCGACCCGGGTGATGCGGGACGACTTCGGCACCCCCGCGCTCGTGATCGCCACCCTCGAGGGCGGCCGGGAGGTCAAGATCGCCCACGGCTCCGTGATCCGGGTCCGCACGGACCGCCCGGAGGAGCGCAGGGCCGTCCCGGACACCACCTTCTCCCCCGTGGACGCGGGGTCCCCCGAGGAGCGGATCGTCGCCGTCGGCAAGCGCCACCTCGACGACACCGAGCTGACCGCCACCGCGGCCCGGCTCTCCCACGGGTTGAACCTGCGCTCCGGCTCCCAGCTGGAGGACGTGTTCGGCATGGCCGAGCGGCTCTACCTGCTGCACGAGGACACCGAGGGCACGCTCGCCACCCTGGGCCTGCTGACGAACCTGCCGTGGGACGGGGCCGTGGGGCGGTGGAAGTCCATCCAGGCCGCGCTGTCCCTGGCGTCGCTGATCCTGCGCGAGGAGGGCGAGCACATCGCCGCCGCCAACCTCGGTCGGCGCCTGCTCGAGGCGGACGAGGTCCCCTCCGAGCCGGGCCGGGCGTCCCGCGTGCTCGAAGTGCGCCAGCGTCAGCTCAACGAGCCGCCGCTCTACGACCGGGAGATCTCCCGCGCCCTGCAGGCCCGCGACGCCGAGGCCGAGTATCAGTGGCGCCGGGCCCGGTTCGGCCAGCTGCTCTACCTGCGTGCCCGCGGCGGCTCGGAGACGCTCACGGACGCCGACCTGGATTCCCGGATCGCCCGGGAGCTCGGCGCGCTGCGCACCCTCGCCGACGAGCTCGAGGCGAAGGCAGCCACGCGCCGGTGAGGCCCAGCCGCGGGACGGGCGTCGAGAGCCGGCCCCGTCCCCGGTGACACGCCCTCCGGGGTCCGGCTCGTGTGGCGCACCTCACTCTCCAGCCCCTGCCGGGGTTATGCTCCCGGCATGACCGGCTCCGCACCCGCCCAGCTCCGCCCCCTCCGCGCCACGGACGCGCCCGCCGTCCTGGCGGCCTTCCACGCGGGCACCGTCGGCATGGCCGATCCCGCAGAGGTCACCGACGACGCCTCCGCCCGCGCCTACGTCGACGGACTGGTCCAGGCGGAGGGGACGGACGCCGTCGCCGTGGTGGAGCGCGGGACGGACACGCTGATCGGCCTGGTCGCCGTCGTGCGCGACGAGGCGCACGGCACCGGCGCGCTCACCGCCTGGCTGCATCAGGGCTGGCGCGGGGACGCGATCATGTCGCGGGCGGCGACCACCGTGGCGGACGCCGAACTGGCCGAGGGCGGGCTCGAACGGATCGAACTGGCCCACCGGGCGGACAGCCCGACGGCGGGGGCCGTCGCCCGGGCCGCTGGGCTCCGTCACGAAGGCACGCAGCGCGGCCGCCTCCGCACGGGCGGGCGGCGGCTCGACGTGCACCTCTACGGCCGGCTGGCCGCGGACCCGCTGCCCGAGGAACGCGTCCGTCCCCTGCCGTGGGCCTCCGACGCCCGCCCCTGGGCCGACCGCTGACCGCGACCCGCCCCCGACGACGCCCCGCGACGCCGTCACGCCCTCCCGGCCCGATGCCCCGCTAGTCTGCCGAGATGACCACCCCGACCGGCGCCATCCCGAGCCCGCATCCGCGGCCGTTCCTCCTCGTCCAGACGCGCCCCGAAGACGACGCCGCGGCCGCCGAGGTCGAGGCCGTCCAGCGACTGGGCGGCTATCCGGAGGGCCGGCTGCGGGTGCTGCGCCTGGACCGCGTCGTGCAGCGCCCGGACGTGGCCACGCACGGCCTGGACTGGGAGGCGGAGCTCGCGGACGTCGCCGCCGTGATCCTGCCCGGCAGCCCGTTCACGGGCTCCGATCCCGAGGAGACCAAGTCCCCCGTGCAGCGCGCCGTGGAGGCGGAGCTGGGCCGGATGCTCGACGTCGTCCGGCGCCGCGACCTGCCGTTCCTCGGCTGCTGCTACGGCGTCGGCACGCTGGGCCGGCACGCCGGCGGCGTCGTGGACAACGCGTACGGCGAATCGGCCGCGCCCGTCGAGGTCACGCTCACCGACGAGGGTGCCGCAGATCCGCTGCTGGCCGGGGTCCCGCGCACGTTCGCGGCGTACGTCGGCCACAAGGAGGCGATGAGCGCGCTGCCGCCCGGCGCGGTGCTGCTCGCCGCGGGCACCGACTGTCCCGTGCAGATGTTCCGGCTCGGCACCCGCCAGTACGCCACCCAGTTCCACCCGGAGCTGGACCAGGCCGGGATCCTCGAGCGCCTCGAGATCTACCGCGACCACGGGTACTTCGCCCCGGGCGAGTACGAGCCCACGGTGGCGGGGCTGGCCGCCGTCGATCCCGAGCACCCGCGCCGGATCCTGGCGAACTTCCGCACGCTGTTCGGGTGAGCCCGCCCGGCCCACCCCGTAGCGTGGCCGCATGGACACGCACCGCGCCACCGCTTCCCTGCCCTGGATCGACGGCCCCGCCGTGCGCGCCGCCCTGAGCCCGCGCGCCGCCGTCGACGCGCTGGAGGCGGCCCTCGCCGCCGGCCTGGACCCGGAGGCCGACGCCCCCCGCACCCGCGTGTCCACCGCCGCCGGGCAGCTGCTGCAGATGCCCTCGACGCGCGGGACCGAGGTCGGCACCAAGCTGCTCACCCTCACGCCGGACAACCCCGAGCGCGGACTGCCCGTCATCCAGGGCGTCTACGTGCTGTTCGGCGCCCCGGGCACCCCCGGCCAGGCACCGCGGGCCGTGCTGGACGGCGTCGAGCTGACGGGCCTGCGCACCTCCGCGGTGTCCGCGCTCGGGGTGCGGCTGCTCGCGGACGCCTCGCCCCGGCACCTGGTCGTGGTCGGCACGGGCGTGCAGGCGTGGGAGCACGCGCTCACCTTCCAGGACGTGTTCGGGCTGGAACGGGTGTCCGTGGTGGGCCGCGACGCCGACCGGGCCGCCGCCCTGGCCGCGCGCATCGAAGCGGAGCTGGGCGTGACCGCGAGCGCCGCGGGCCCGGAGGCCGTGGCGGAGGCGGACGTCGTGGTGACGTGCACGGCCGCGACGGCCCCGCTGTTCGACGGGACGCTCGTGCCGGAGCACGCGACGGTCGTGGCGATGGGCTCGCACACCACGGACGCCCGCGAGACCGACGACGCCCTGGCCCGCCGCGCGACCGTGGCGGTGGAGTCGCGGGACTCGGCCGCCCGCGAGGCCGGGGACGTGACCCTCGCGATCGACTCCGGCGCGCTGGCCGGGATCGAGGACACGGTGACGCTGGCCGAGCTCGTGGCCGGGACCGCGCGTCGTCGGGAGGGCGCGCCCGCCCTGTTCGTCACCACCGGCATGCCCTGGCAGGACCTGGTGGTGGCGAGCGCGGTGGCGCGGGAGGTGCTGGGCTGAGCCGGGGCGGCCGGGTCCAGCTGGCGGACCGAGGGCGTGTCCCGGCGACTGACGGCGAGGAGGACGAGGGCGCCGGCGAGCCCGACCAGATTTCTCGCCACGAGCGGGGCGCGGCCGGCCTCCGCGGTGTCAGCCCAGTCGAGCACGCCCCGTCTGGATAGAGTGACTCGCGCCACCCTCTTCACTGCAAGGCAGGACACATGATCGACGCACCCCTCGCCCAGCTCGCTGAGACGTACGCCCGTGACGTGCGGCTCGCCTCCACGAGCGGGGTCTCCGCCGAGCCGGAGGCGCAGCTGACGGTCCCGGTCTCCGAGTTCCTGCGCGCGTTCTCCTCCGTCACCGGGATTGGGGACCTCAGCCTGCTGCGAGAGGCCCAGCTCGACGGCGTGCGCCCGGACTTCGCCGCCCTGATCGACGGTCGCCCCTGCGGATGGGTGGAACTCAAGGCACCCGGCCACACGGTCATCGGAGAGAAGTGGCGCGGCCGGGAGAAGGGCCAGTGGGACCTGCTCTCCCAGCTGGACGCGCTGCTCGTCTCGAACGGAGACGAGATCGCCCTCTATGTCTCCGGCTCCCCTGTGGACACCGCGTTCCTGCCCGTCGACGGCGTCGCAGGCTGGGACGCAGACCGCCTGCGCACCGTCCTGGAACAGTTCACCCTGGCCCAGCCCCGGCCGATCACCCGAGTGAGCCAGCTCGCGGACCGCCTGGCCCCGCTGGCCCGCTTCCTTCGAGAGCGCCTCCAGGAAGGCCTGTCCAACAACTACCGCTCGGTGCGGGAGGCGAAGGCGGCCTGGGACCACACGGTGCATCACACGACCACGGACGCCCAGTTCGCCGGCGACGTCGCCCAGGTCGTGGCCTACTCCATGGCCATCGCCGGTCTCTCCGGCCAAGCGGACCGGAACGCCGACGGCGTGGTGACGCTCGAGGAGGCCAAGCACGCCCTGGAGACGGCCCACCGCAATGTTCTGGCGGCGTCCCTCGGACCGATCATCGGCATCCCGGCGCTCATGGAGTACATCGCCCCGGAGGTCGGGGCCATCATGCGGCTGGTGTCCAGCATGGACGTGGCCGCCATCGAGCGCTCCACGGACTCCCGTGGTGAGCCGTGGCTGTGGTTTTACGAGGACTTCCTCCAGCGCTACGACCCGGCCGCCCGTAACCGCGCGGGTGTCTACTACACGCCGATCAGTGTGGTGCAGTGCCAGGTGCGCGTGGTGGACGCGCTGCTGCGGGAACGTTTCGGTCAGACCCTGGGCTTCGGCGCCCCCTCGGTGGTGACGCTGGACCCCGCGACGGGCTCCGGCACCTACCCGCTGGCGGTCATCGACCGCGCGGAGGCAGCGGCCCGGGAGGAACGCGGCCCGGCGGGGGTGGCCCAGGTGGCCAAGAACCTCACGAAGAACCTGCTGGCCTTCGAGCTGCTGCCCGGCCCATACTCGGTGGCGCACCTGCGCATCGGCCAGCGGCTCGCTGAGGCGCAGGGTCACGCCTTCCAGGCGGAGGAGATCGGCGTGTACCTGACGGACACCCTGGAGGACCCCTCGGCGGGCATGGCGGAGGGGCTATTCGGCGACGCGCGGGTCCTCGCCGAGGCCGCCGAGGCGGCCCGCCGGATCAAGCGGGACCGGCGCATCACCGTGGCCATCGGCAACCCGCCCTATGACCGGGTGACCTCCGGCACCGGCGGCTGGGTGGAGCACGGGGACGGCGAGGACGCGCTGTTCGACGACGTGATCGGCCCCGCCCAGGAGCAGGGAGTGATCTTCTCCGCCCAGGCCTCGCTGTACAACCTGTACGTGTATTTCTGGCGGTGGGCCATCTGGAAGGCGTTCCAGCAGGACCCCGGGGACCAGGCGATCATCTCCTTCATCACGGCGTCCTCGTGGCTGACCGGCCCGGCCTTTGTGGGTCTGCGCGATCTGGCCCGTCGGACGGCCAGTGAGATCTGGGTGATGGACCTTGGCGGCGAGGGCCGCGGGGCACGCCAGGAGGAGAACGTCTTCGACATCCAGACCCCGGTGGCGATCGTGACTCTGGTGCGCACCGGCAAGGCCGCCCGGGAAGCGTCCGTGTACTACCGGCGCTTCCGGGGCACGCGCGCGGAGAAGTTCGCGGCCCTGGACGAGGTGGCCCGGTTGGATCCCGACGACGGCACATGGGAGTGCCTGCCCGGTGGGGCGGGCGACCCCTTGGCACCGGCCAGCGGCGGGGAGGACTGGGCGGCGATGCCCGCCCTGGCGGACCTCTTCCCCTGGCAGCAGCCCGGGATCAAGTACAACCGCGCCTGGCCCGTGGCCCCGGATCAGGACACCTTGCAACGGCGGTGGCGAGAGCTGTTGGCTGACCCGTCCGCGGACGCCCGTGCGGAGAAGTATGTGACGGGCCACTCTGGGCGCACCATCCACACCGCCGTGAGCGGCCTGACCCCCTTGGCGGCGCTGCCCGCCGACGCTGAGCACCGGCCGATCACACGGGTGGCGTGGCGCTCCTTCGACCGCCAGTGGACCTTCGACGATCCTCGATTGATCAACTTGGAACGCCCCGCTTTGTGGCAGGCGCTCTCGGACCGCCAGCTGTTCTTTGTCTCCCCCAAGACGGCCCGCATCAGCGGTGGCCCCGCCGTGACCGTGGCGACGGCGGTGCCAGATCTGCACTACTTCGTCGGCTCCTACGGCGGCAAGGACGTCATCCCCCTCTACCGGGACGCTGAAGCCGCCCAGCCCAACGTCACCGGCGGGCTGCTCCCGCTGCTGGGGGAGCGCTACGGCCGAGAGGTCACGCCGGAAGACCTGGCCGCCTACGTCATGGGCATCGCCGGCCATGACGCCTACGTCCAGCGGTTCGACGAAGCCCTCGAAGGCAGCCCCGTCCGCGTGCCGCTGACGGTCGACCCGGCCCTGTTCGCCCGTGCCGTGGAGCTGGGTAAGCGTCTGCTGTGGCTGCAGACCTACGGGGAGCGGTTCACTGGTGTAGACCGCCCCGCCGGCCGCGTACCCCGCATTCCTGGCCTGGGTTGGGAAGCCCCCGTGACGGCCTTGCCTGCCTCCCCGCGGGCCGTGTCCTACGACCCTGCAACCCAGCGGCTAAAGGTGGGGGACGGCGTCGTCACCGGCGTGAGTCCGGAGGTCAGGGCCTTCGCCGTGTCCGGCATGAACATCCTGGACAAGTGGCTCGGCGCCAGGACGGCCACCGGCATCGGCCGCGCCGCCGGCAAGGCAGCCACCCCGCTGGACCGTATCCGCCCCACCGAGTGGGCAGACGAGTGGAACGACGAGCTGCTCGATCTGCTCCGAGTGCTGACCGAGACCGTGTCACTGGGTGGCGACCAGGCAGACCTCTTGGACGAGATCCTCGCCCGAGACCTGATCCCGGCGAACGAACTCCCGGAACCGACCCCGGCCGAACGGAAGGTTCCCAAGACGATCAAGCGGGACTTCTCCACTGCGCAGGAGGAGATGTTCTGATGGACGCTGCGAACGTCATCGCCCTCGTGGTCTCCGTGTTGGCGCTCCTGGCCGCGGCATGGTCCGCCGTGGAGTCGTGGCGGTTGCGCCAGATCGAGAAGGGCCGCGACGAGCGGCAGGACCTGCGCGAAAAGCAGGAACAGGCACGCCAGGTCGCCGCGTGGATGTGCGTCGCCGCCCGGATCAATGACGAGTTCGGCGCCCCACCCACGCGGCGCTGGTTCCTCGCCGTGGAGAACTCCTCCCAGGTCCCGGTCTACGGGGCACGGGCCACGGTGGCGTCGAAGTATCCCGTTCCCGATCTCACCGCCGCCATGCTGCCTCCAGGACGCACCTACTTCGAACTGAGCAAGAACGAGTGGGGCTACGGCGTCCAGGCGGATGAACTGGACGTGGTCCCCCGGCCGCTGACCAACGCCGAACGGTTCCGGGTGACCGCCTTCACCTTCACCGACGCCGCTGGCGACCGCTGGTCCCGCGACCACCAGGGTCGGCTCTCAGCGACAAGTGGGAAAGAGTCTGAAGCGACTGATTGAGGGACAGGCAGGCAAGGGACCTGGACCAGCTCCATGCACAGCTCCGAGCCGACCACCCGCAGGCGGTGCCGGAGCAGCTCGAGTTCCATGGCCTGCGGTGTTTAACGGCAAGGACGACTGGACTGCCGCCCCCGTCGGCGTCCGCGCATGGGCCAGCCAACGCGCCGTCGAACTCATCGCCGCGCACACCCCGTGGTTCGGCTTCCAGGGTGTCGACGTCGACAGGCTGCGTCAGCGGCCTGGATGGGAAGACGCCAAACCGCACATCGTGGTGTCCGCTCAGCTCTTGAACCGCGTGCACCGGAGGACGTCCCTGCGTGCGGACGGCCTCCTGGTGATCGCCGATGACCACCACCTCCGCGATGACAGCCGTCTGACCTACCGACGCATGCGAGCCGCCTCGGTCCAGGGCCTCTCCGACGGAGCACTCGACCACCTGTTGGACACGATGTACTTCGGCCCTTCGAACCAGAGCCGCCTGCTGCAGGCCGTGGACGTCCTGACGTACTTCGAGCAGCGCCGCCGCCATGTCACTGAGCGCCACCGCGATGCCGTTCGCCGAATGAACGCCATCGGCCGATCGCTGAACAAGATCCGTCAGCACTCTTACGTCTGGACCCCTTGAACGCAGACACACGAAACCCCCGCTCGAAGGCGGGGGTCCGGTTGGACGGAAGACGCCGAAGCGCGTCCCGTGATGTCCAGTGTACTCGCCTCTGAGGACTCCCGACAGGGACATCCCGTTCGGGACCACGCCGCTCCACCCCGCCTCCCCGCTTGGACGCCCCCACTACCCTGGATCCCATGCCCGACACCCCGCAGCCCCCCGCCGTTCCCGCGCACCCGGACCACTTCGGCTTCGAGGTGACCCACCGCCTGGAGACCCCCGGGCACGACGGCGCCCCGCTGGGCCGCACGGGCGTCATCACCACGCCGCACGGGCGGATCCAGACGCCGGCGTTCATCCCGGTGGCCACGCAGGCCACGGTCAAGGCGGTGCTGCCGGAGTCGATGAAGGACCTCGGCGCGCAGGCGCTGCTGGCCAACGCGTATCACCTGTACCTGCAGCCCGGTGACGACCTCCTGGACGAGGCCGGCGGCCTCGGCGCGTTCATGAACTGGCCCGGGCCGACCTTCACGGACTCGGGCGGCTTCCAGGTGATGAGCCTCGGCTCGGGATTCAAGAAGGTCATCGACATGAAGGGCCCCGGCGCGCCCGAGGGGCAGGGCGCCGACGACGCCGTCGCCCCCGGCAAGGAGCGCCTGGCCAACGTCGACGACGACGGCGTCTGGTTCAAGTCCCACCTCACCGGGGACCGACACCGGTTCACCCCCGAGGTGTCCGTGGGCATCCAGCACAACCTCGGCGCGGACATCATGTTCGCCTTCGACGAGCTGACCACCCTGCACAACTCCCGCGGCTACCAGGAGGAGGCGCTCGAGCGCACCCGCCGCTGGGCCCAGCGCTGCCTCGACGAGCACGCCCGCCTCACCGGGGTCCGCGCGGCGCGGCCGTACCAGGCGCTGTTCGGCGTGATCCAGGGGGCCCAGTACGAGGACCTGCGCCGCAAGGCCTGCCGCGACCTCGCGGGGATGCGGGCCGAGTTCCCGGCCGCGGGGGAGCTCGACGGCGTGACCTCCGGCTTCGACGGCTATGGCGTCGGCGGGGCCCTGGAGAAGGAGAACCTCGGGACCATCGTGGGCTGGTGCGCGCAGGAGCTGCCCGAGGACAAGCCGCGCCACCTGCTGGGCATCTCCGAACCCGATGACCTGTTCACCGCCGTCGAGAACGGCGCCGACACCTTCGACTGCGTCTCCCCCACCCGTGTGGCCCGCACCGGCGCGTTCTACACCCGCGACGGGCGCTACAACCTGCCCGGGGCGAAGTACCGCCGCGACTTCGGCCCGCTGGACCCCGAGTGCGACTGCTATACGTGCGCCCACTACTCCCGCGCGTACCTGCGGCACCTGTTCAAGGCGAAGGAGATGGTGGCGCACACGCTCCTCTCCATCCACAACGAGCGGTTCACGGTCTCGCTCGTGGACCGGATCCGTGCGGCCATGCAGGACGGCACGCTCGCCGAGCTCAAGGCCGAGACCCTCGGCCGGTACTACGCCCCGAAGGGCTGAGGGGCGCTGGGTGCGCCGGCACGCTGCGGGGGGGAGCCAGCACGCTGCGACGGGCGCGAGCCAGACGTTTCTGCTGTTCTGAGGGGGCTGTCTCGACCGATTCGTCTGGCTCAGCGCCGCTCGGACGCGTGGGGGACGTGAGCCAGACGATTCAGCGGCTCCTGCACAGGGCCGCGGGCGCAGCTCGCCCTCCACGGCCCTCGCGGTCGCGGCGCCGGGTCCGCTGGTGGAAGGGGAGGCTGGCGGCATGGTCGCCCCTCCTCCGCACCACGACGCCGCCCCCAGCCCCGTCTTCCCGGTCGCCGCGGGGCTGCAGGCCGGCCTGACGGCCTCGCAGCTGCGCGGCCCCCGATTCGACGCCCCGCACCACGGGCTGCGGCACACCGCCGGGGGTCAGCCCTCACTGGCCGACGTCGTCCGCGCCCTCCAGCGGACGAACCCCGGCACCGCGGCCACCCACGCCACCGCCGCTCGCCTCTGGGGGATGTGGCTGCCGCGGCAGTGGGAACGCGGCCCCATCCATCTGGCGCGCACGCGGGCCGAGGGCGGGGCGCCGCGCCGCAGCGGCGTCGTCGGGCATGAACTGCACCCGCAGGACCCCGTGCTGGTGCGTGCCCGGGTGCGGATCACGACGCCGGCCGCCACCTGGGCGGCGCTGGCGCAGCTGGGTCTGCCGTTGGCCGACGTCGTCGCCGCCGGGGACAGCCTGCTGCAACGGGCTGACGGCCCGGCGGGCCGACGTCGTCCCGGCGACCATCCACGGTGCACCGTGCGTGATCTGGAGGCGGAGGTGCTCCGGGTGCGTGGGCGGCGAGGGACGCGGACCCTGCGGGCGGCCCTGCCGCTGCTCAGGGACGGCGCGGATTCGCGGGCCGAGACGCTCCTGCGACTGGCGCTGGCCGACGCGGGTGTGCCGGAGCCGGAGGTGAATCCGCTGCTGATGCTGAGCGACGGGTCCACCGTCCGGCCGGACCTGGTGTGGCGCGAGGCCCACGTCTGCGTGCAGTACGAGGGCGATCATCACCGGACGGACCCGCGGCAGTGGCGCCGTGACATCGAGCGCGACCGCCGGATGCAGGCCGAGGGGTGGATCGTGCTGCGCGTGACCGCCAGCGTCTTCACTCGGCGCGGTCTCGACGCCCTGCTGCGCGACCTCGCCGCCCACCTGCGGCTCCCTCTGCCTGCGTGAGCCAGACGAATCGGCCGCCGAGCCAGACGAATCGGCGGCAGGGGGGCGTGCGCACCAGCAGAAATCTCTGGCTCACGCCGCCGCCCCCGCTCGCGTCATCTCACACGAACGCGCCGACCCCCGTGATCTCGCGGCCGATGATCAGCCCCTGCACGGTCTCGGTGCCCTCGTAGGTGTGGATCGCCTCGATGTCCGCGAAGTGGCGGGCCACCTCGTTCTGGATGAGGATGCCGTTGCCACCGAGCAGGTCGCGCGCGTTCGCGGCGATGGACCGCGCGGCGCGCGTCGCCGAGTACTTGGCCATGGACGCCATCGGCCCGGTGAGCCGTCCCTCGTCCTCGAGCCGGGTCGCACGCAGCACGAGCAGCTGCACCTGGGTGAGCTGGGAGAGCATCTCGGCCAGGCGGGTCTGCACGCTCTGGGCGGCGGCCAGCGGTCGGCCGAACTGGACGCGCTGCCCCGCGTAGTGCACCGCCGCCTCGTAGCAGCCCACGGCCTTCCCGAGGGCGGACCACGCGACCCCCACGCGCGTGGCGAAGAGGACGCGGGAGGTGTCCTTGAAGGAGCGGGCCTCGGGCAGGACGTCGGCGTCGGGCACGAACACGCCGTCGAGGGTGATGTGGGCCTGGTCGATGGCCCGCAGCGCGACCTTGCCCTTGATGACCTCGGCCGTGTAGCCCTCGGACTCCTGGCGCACGATGAACCCGCGGACCTTCTCGTCCTCGGCGCTGCGCGCCCACACCACGGTCACCCCGCCGGCGGCCCCGTTGCCGATCCACTTCTTGTGCCCGTGCAGCCGCCAGCCGCCGTCGACGCGCTCGGCGCGGGTCTCCAGCGAGACCGAGTCGGAGCCGTGGGTCGGCTCCGTGAGCGCGAAGGCGCCGTAGAGCTCGCCGCGCGCCATGGCCGGCAGGTGCTCGGCGCGCTGCTCCTCGCTGCCGCACAGCTGGATCGAGCGCATGGCCAGACCGCCCTGCACGCCCGTCATCGTGGCGATCGAGCCGTCCAGGCGCGAGAGCTCCATCATGGCCAGGCCCGCGGCCACGCGGGAGATCTCGGGCAGCCCGTCCACGGGGACGCCGTCGCGCAGCAGGTCGGCCTGGCCCAGGCGGGCCACGAGGTCGAGCGGGTACTCGTGACGGTCCCACGCCTCCCGGATCCGGGGCAGCACGTCCGGCTCGAGCGCGAAGGCGCGGGCCCGACGCCACACGTCCTTCTCGGCGTCGGAGACGTCCGCGAGCGCGAGGTAGAAGTCGGTGTCCAGCGGCGTGGCGACGTCGTACTCGGGCTCGACGGTGGGCAGGGTCTCGGTCATGGTGGCCTCCCGGGCGGGGTCGGAGAGATGGGTGTGTCCGTCATCACCCTACACCGACTGACACGCCATCTCACAGAATCAGACGCAGTCTCACCTCCTCTCCGCGCCCGTGGCACCATGGCCCGCATGACGACGCCCGCCGAGGACACCCTCACCGCCCTGATCCACCTGCTGGACCGCGAGGGCTACGACGCCGTCACGGCCGACCAGCTCGCCCGCCAGGCCGGCATGAGCCGGGCCAGCTTCTTCCGCCACCTCGGCGGGAAGGAGGAGGTGGTCTTCGCCGACCACGCGGCGCTGCTCGCCCGCCTGGACGACTTCCTGCGCGGCACCTCCCTCGGCGTGCGGGAGGCCCTGGAGGAGGCGGTCCTCCAGGTCTTCCGGCATCACACCGCCGATCCGGACCGGGCCCGGGCGCGCTCCCGCCTGCTGCGCGGCTCCCAGTCGCTGCGCACGCGCGAGCTGCTCACCTCGCACCGCTACACGGAGCTGTTCTCCGGCTGGCTCGCCACGGCCCTGCCGGACACGCCCGCGCGCGGCGGGGTCGCCGTCGGGCTGGCGGCGGCCGTGGTGGCCGTCCACAACCGCGCCCTGCGGGCGTGGCTCCACGCCCCGGCCGACGACGCCGAGGCCGGCCTGCGCGCGGACCTCGCGGAGGTCATCGCGCGGCTCACGGCCGAGCCGGCCGAGGCCGAACGAACGCTCGCCGCCGTGCGCCGACTCCTGGGCTGACGCCCCGCCCTCAGCGGCCGGCGACCTGCGCGTTCTCCGCCCCGAACGCGGGCGGGTAGCGGAACTCGCCGGCCGGCACCTCCGCGCCGTCCTGGAGCGTGAGGATCTGCAGCGCCTCGGGTTGACGCGCGAAGGCCGCGTGCACGCCGTGCTCGGAGGCCTGGTGGAAGCCGAACTTCGCGTAGTACTCGGGCCAGCCGTAGACCACCACGACCTCCTCGCCGTCGGCCTGCGCCTTCTGCAGCAGGGCGTTGACGAGCGCGGTGCCGGCGCCCTCGCCCTGGTGCTCGGGCAGGACGCCGTGCGGGGCGAGGGCGAGCACCTCGGCGTCGTCGATGTGGGCCCGGACCAGGGTGCCGTAGCCCATCGGGTCCGACTGCAGGTCCGTGCCGGGGATCGCGGCGGTCATGGCCACGAGGGAGTACTGGGGCAGCCAGCCCTCCGCGCCGTCGGCGAGCGCCTCGACGAGGTCGGCCTCGGCCGTGGACGCGAAGGCGAGTTCGGCGATCTGGCGGACGGCGCGGCGGTCCGCCGGATCGTCGTGATCGGCCTCGCGGGTGGACCAGCGGTGACCGAGATCCTGGCCGGCGGGGACGTGGGCGGTGCGGTGGCCGGGGGTCTGGGTGCTGTTCTGCTCGGCGCTCATGCGCTCACCGTAGCCAGGGTGTGACCCCGGATACAGGGACGGCGCCCTGCGTCACGCTCGTGACGCGGGCGCCGTCGCCTCCTCCGGCCGGGGGCGGGCTCAGTCGATCTGCAGCTCGCCCATCGGGCCGAAGCCCTCCGCACCGACCTGCTCGGAGATGATCTGGGGCGTGCTCGCCAGCAGCGGGCGCATCGCGTCCAGGCCCTCCTGGAAGTGCGGGGACGCGACGTGGGCCTGCGCACCCTCGTCCGTGAACCCCTCGAGCAGGAAGTACTCGTTCGGGCCGCCTTCCACCGGGCGGTACCACTCGAAGAACAGGTTGCCGGGCTCGGAGCGCACGTCCGCGGTGTACTTCGCGACGGCGTCCATCCACTCGTCGGCACGCTCGGGCTGGACGGTGAACTTCAGGTTGATGAGGATCATGCCGTCCATTCTGGTCCACCCGGCACGGCCGCGGCACGGCCTCGCGTCCGCCGCGCGCGGAACCGCCGGGCCAGCAGCCACAGGCCCACGACGACGGCGACCACCAGCACGGCGACCAGCACCGGCAGGAACAGCGCGGCCGCGACGAGGCCGGCCGCCGAGACGTCCTCGGCCGCCGAGAGCACGGGCGCGGCGGCCCCCACCGTGACCGTGTCGGCTCCCACGACCGTCTGGACGACGTCGTTGACCGCGTCCACCCCGGGGATCTTGTCCGCGACGAGCTCGAGCGCGAGCAGGGCGCCGAGGATCCAGAGGGAGGCGTCGGCGGAGAGCCACGTCCACCCCGCGGGCAGGTCGACGAGCCCCGTGAACCGGTCCAGCAGACCCAGGGCGAGCAGGGGGATGTAGGCGTTGAGCCCGGCCGAGGTGGCCAGGCCCGTGCCGGTGAGGAACTCGAGCACGTCCGTCCCCGTCCTTCGCGGGTCGCTCGGGGCGCCCGGGCGGACGCTCCGGGTCCGAGGACCCTCGTTCCCCGGTGAACACCGCCGGCCGTCGGGCGCTTCCCGTCCGGGGTCGGTCCTACCATGGGCGCATGCCCCAGACCGCTCACTCCCCCCAGCACTCCGCCTCCGCCCCCGCGCTCGCCCTGACCATCGCCGGGTCCGAGGCCACCGGCGGCGCCGGCGCCCAGGCCGACCTCAAGACGTTCCAGGAACTCGGCGTCTTCGGCATCGTGGCGCTGACCTGCATCGTCTCCTTCGACCCGGAGGACGACTGGAACCACCGCTTCTTCCCCGTGCCCACCGAGATCCTCCAGCAGCAGCTCGACGCCATCCAGGGCGACTACCCGGAGCGGCTGCGCACCGTGAAGCTGGGCATGCAGGGCTCCCCGGAGGTCATCCGCACCTCGGCCGCGGCCCTGCGCCGCGCCGAGTGGGACCACGTGGTCCTGGACCCCGTGCTCATCTGCAAGGGCCAGGAGCCGGGCCACGCCCTGGACACGGACCAGGCGCTCAAGGCCGAGCTGCTGCCGCTGGCCACCTTCACCACCCCGAACCACTTCGAGACGGAGCAGCTCTCCGGCATGACCGTGCGCTCGGTCGAGGACCTGACGGCGGCCGCTCGGCGCATCCACGAGATCTCCGGCGCGGCCGTCCTGGCCAAGGGCGGGATGCACCTGCCCGGCCCGGACGCCGTGGACGTGTTCGTGGACGGGGACACCGTGGAGGTGCTCTCCGCCCCGAAGATCGGCCAGTCCGGCGTCTCTGGTGCGGGCTGCTCGCTCGCCGCCGCCGTCACCGCCGAGTTGGCCAAGGGTGCCACCACGCTCGAGGCCGCGCGCCGCGCCAAGGAGTTCGTGCGAGCCGGCATCGCGCAGGCGGTGGAGGGCCGCACGCCGTTCGCCGCCCTGTGGCAGGGCGGCCTGCGCTCCGCTTGAGCGCGCACGTGGGCCGCTGACTCGTCCTGAGCCGGGCGGTGCGCCACACTGGGGGCATGAAGCTCCCCTCCCCCGCCCCTTCCGCCCCCGGCGAGGTCCACCACTCGGCGTCGTCCGTTCCCGTCGACGGCGTCGAGGCCGTCTTCCCCGCGCTGCGCCAGCGCGCCCTCGCCCCGGGCGGCCGGCTCTACGGGCTGGCGGCGGCGGCCGCGGTCGGCGGGCTCACCCTGCTGGATCCGCACGCCCGCCGAGGGCGCGAGCGTCGGGCCCTCGCAGAGCTCGAGGCCGCCGTCAGCGGCACGGTCCTCGCGGCCGAGACCGCCAACGCCCTCCACACCGCCGCGATCGCCGACGGCGAGGTGGCCCCCTCCCCCGCCGCGCGTGCCCTGCGCGGGCTCGGCGGGCTGGCCGTCGGCGGCGCGGTCGCGGCGGTCGCGCTGCGCACCGCCGGCCTGAACGACCGGATCGACGGCGCCGTGGTGCGCGGGCTCCAGCGGGTCGGCGTCCCCGCCCCGCGCGTCGCGCTGGCCGCAGCGGCCTCCCTGGCGATGCTGCTGGCCAACGAGGACGCCCGCCGGACCCGCCGCGACGCCGTCGAACTCGCCGTCACCGGACCCGCCGGCCTGGACGAGGACCCGGTCGACGAGGTCGAGCCGGAGGCCACCGCCGAGCTGCCGGTCGAGGTGCGCGTGCTGCTCGAGACCCTGCTCGACCCGGCGCTGGCCGAGGGCCGGGACCTGCCCGGGGCTGAGGCGCTGCGCTCCCAGCTGCCGCACGCGCGCACCGTCGCCTCGGTGGCCGAGGCCATCCGTGAAGCCGGCGAGGTCCCGGACTGGGTGCCGCTCGTCGTCCAGACCGACGACGACGTCCGGCGCGCGGTGCCGAACGACTGCGTCTGGCCCGTCCGCGGCCGCTTCGCCTCCGGATCCGCCGGAGGACACGAGCTCGAGCTGCGCCTGCAGGTGATCGACGGGGAGATCGGCGCCCTGACGGTGACCCTGCCCGCGGACGCCGAGGCGGACAGCGACGCCTGGGACGCGTTCCAGGAGATCGAGTCCTTCCCCGGCGTCGAGGACCTGGCCTTCCACGTGGACGGCGACCGGCGCGCCTGACCGGGAACTCTCCCGGGGCCCGTCCAGCCCGGCCCACTACAGTGGGGACCCGCCCGACGTCGTCGATCCCCCTCCCGGAGAGTTCCCGCCATGACCACCCCCGCCCCGGTCGCGTCCGCCGCCCGTGCCCGTCGCCGCGCGGCCCGTTCCGGCCCCCGCCCGCAGCTGCGCATGGGACTGAACGGGTTCCTCGTGGCCTGGCTGCTGCCCAACCTCGTGATGGCCGCCGTGGTGGCGGTCCTGGCCGTGGTCCCGGGCCTGCAGGCCTTCGGCAGCCTGACACCGCTGCTGACGGTGGTCGGGGTCGCCGGGCTGGTGGTGGGGCTGCCGCTGTGCCTGCTCGTGAACTGGGCGTTCCGGCACGTGCTCAACCAGTGGGTCCACGTGCTGGCGTACGCGCTGATCGGCATGCTCTACGGCCTGGTGGTGCTCACGCAGGGCGCGGCGGGCATCCTGCCGATGCTCATCCCGGTGATCGGATTCCCGGCCGCCGTGCTCATGGCCCTGGGCCGGACGGCGGCCCGTCCCCTCGTCCGCACGGTCACCCCGGAGCCGTCGCCCGCCGAGCCGGCCTGAGCACGCCCGACAACGAGAAAGGACGATGGCCGGATGGCCATCGTCCTTCTCGGAACCGCGTCCGGGGCCCGCATCCCCTCAGGCATGTATCCCGGCTCGTGATTCGCACTGTGCACCGTCTCAATGGGGCATGACCCACTCTAGGAGGGACGACGGCGCCCCCGACAGTGGCGGAAGGTGCAGACTTTCGGGCCCTGATGTGATGCAGGTCACATGGGTCTGGTCCGCCGCTGCGACGGCGTCGGCCTCGTCAGACGGACCTGGGGAGCACCGCGCGCACCCGCCACCCCCAGCCCCCCGGCCCGGCCTCGATCGTGCCGCCGAAGGTGGCCACGCGATCCCGCATGGAGTTCAGGCCCACACCGGAGGAGTTCCACTGCGGCGGGCCGGACCGCTCGGTGACGGTGTTCTCCACCTCGAGCACCACGTCCGGCCCCGCGTCGCGGAGTTCGATGCACACGCGCGCGCCCTCGCCGGCGTGCTTGGCGACGTTCGTGGTGGCCTCCTGGAGCACCCGGTGCAGGGTGGAGCGCACGGAGATCGGCATCGCGTTCTGGTCGCAGCGGACGTCCGTCTCCACCGTCATTCCGAGACTGCGCAGCTCCTCGGCCAGTTGGGCCACGGACAGCACCGGATCCGCGGACGTCGCCCCGTCCGCGCCCCCCGCGGCGCCCGGCTCACCGCTCGGGTCCACGATCCCGTCCTCCTGGAGGATGGAGAGCATGCGCCGCAGGTCCCGCAGCGCGTCCTTCGCGGAGTCCCCCACCACGTCCAGCACGCCCTGAGCCGCCTCCGGGGCGCCGAGGTAGCGTGCCGTCCGAGCCTGCATCGAGATGATCGTGAGGTTGTGCGCGACCACGTCGTGCAGGTCGCGGGCCAGGGAGCGACGCTCGGCCTCGGCGGCCAGCCGGGCCCGCTCCTCCGCCTCGAACACCCGGCGGCGATCCCGCTCCCGCCGGGCCAAGCTCTCGCGGATGAAGAGCCCGCCGCCGAGGCCCATGGACATGAGCAGCAGGATGAACCACGTCGCGTTCGACTGACCCACCGCGAACGGCTGGGCGACGCCCCAGGTCAGTGCCAGGACGGCGGCCGTGACGACGAACCCCCAGGAACGGGCGGTCGCCGCGACGGCCCCGAGGACCACGGGCGCGACGACGGCGAAGAGCACCTCGGAACCGCCGACGACGGTCGCGACGGCCCCGGGCAGGAGCAGGGCGAAGCCCACCGTGCTGCGCCACCACTGGGCGAGGAAGGCGCTGGTCGCCGACGCGATGGCGATCCCGTCCAGGACCGGGATGGCGCCGTGGCCCGGGCCGAACAGACCGATGTCGGACGCGGTCGAGGCGAGCAGGAACGCCGACCCGAAGGCGAGATAGACGCGGCTCAGCGGCGCCGCGGCCCAGAACGCGCGCCACCGCAGGCTGCGCGCCTGACGCCACGCCGAAGAGCGGCGCGCCCGGGAGGGCGCGCCGCTCCGGACGGAGGGGGTCGATGGGCTCGAATCAGGCATCGGGGGCGGACCGCCCCGGGGTCAGTCGCACCAGATGCCGAAGTGGCGGCACGTCCACTCCGCAGTGCCTTTGCCGAGGCCCAGGGTCGTGACGACGTCGTCCTCGGCCGAGGCCGCCGAGGCGGCGGCGGCCGGAGCGCCGACGAGGGTGGAGGCGAGCAGGAGAGCGGAAGCGAGGAGAGCGCGAGTCTTCATGGCCCCAGTATGTATGACGCCCGTCACAAATGGTGCACGCCGCGCACAGGCCGCGCCGCGGCATGGCGCAGATGACGGCCGGCGGGCACCCCGGCCTCGCCCCGACGCCGACAAGGTGGCATGCGCCACAGCACCGGTTACGCTGACCTGCGTGTCCGAAGAGCTGCGCATCCTGATCGCCGACGACCAGCCGCTCATGAGCGGCGCGCTCCGCGTGCTCGTCGACTCTGCCCCCGGCATGACCTGCGTGGGTGTGGTCGCCAACGGCGTCGAAGCCGTGGAGGCGTGCGCCGCCATCGAGCCGGACGTGGTCCTGATGGACATGCAGATGCCCCTGATGGACGGGATGGAGGCCACACGCCGGATCAAGGACACCCACCCCGCGATCCGGGTCCTGGCGATCACCACGTTCACGTCCGAGGACTACCTCGTGCCGGCCCTGCGCGCCGGAGCGGGCGGCTACCTCCTCAAGGACGCGGAGCCGCCGGCCATCCTGGGCGCCATTCAGGCCGTCCATCGCGGCGAGTCTGTGCTCTCCCCCGCCGTGGCGACCAAGCTGCTCGCCTCGATCGAGCGGGACCGGCCGACGGTGGGCCCCACCTCGGTGCAGCCCGGCAGCCCCGACGGCTCCGACCTCACCGAGCGGGAGCTGGGCGTGCTGCGGCTGCTGGCCAGGGGTCAGTCGAACCCGGAGATCGCCGCGAACCTCTTCGTCTCCGAGTCCACGGTCAAGGCCAACCTCACGCGGATCATGGCCAAGCTGGAGGTCCGCGACCGCGTCCAGCTGATCATCCGGGCGGCCCAGCTCGGGCTCGTCACCCTCGCCCTGGACTGAGCGCGGCGGGGTCAGCCGCGGGCCGCGATCTCGTTGCGCCGCGTGTTGAGGTCCTTCAGGACCTGCATCCCGTGCTCCACCACCGGGTCCGCCTCGGCCAGGAGCGACTCCTTGGCCGGCCCGTAGGCGAGGTCGGCGAACGTGCCGTTCTCCGGGTCGAGGGCCCGGACCTCCTGCTGCACCAGGCGCACCTGGTCCAGGCCGGCCGCGTACTCCACCGCTCGCTCGTCGATCTTCGTCAGGGACGCCTCCGCGTCCTCCGGGATCTGCTCCAGGGCGAACTGGGCCTCGTAGAGCCGGTTCTGGTACGTGCAGGGCTCCTCGATGTCGTAGAGCCCCACGCCGCGACCCACGGCCTCCTGATTGGCCTGGGCGATCTCCTCCGCCAGGCGCTTGCCGACGGCGACGTCCGTGGGGGCGGCCATGCCGGCCTCCGCCATGGCCACGTTGACGGTGCCGCCGCCGATCGAGATGACCGCGCTCTCCATCCCCTCGGGCGCGCCCTCGTCCGAGGTGGTCATGCTCGCGGTCGCCCCCTGCGGGAGCCGATCACGCAGCCAGGCGTAGGACTCCTCCCCCATGCAGAGGTTGGGGCCGACCTTGAGGCCCTCCGGGTTGCGGCCCGCGCTCGTGACGCCGGCGAGGACCACGGTCCGCTCGGTGCCGCCTTGGTTCACCACCACGGTGTTGCCGTCCAGCACGGTGACGATGTCCACGCGGGCGGCGTCGGCGGCCACGCCGCGGAGGACGGTGACGATGCCCAGCAGGAGCAGGACGGCGGCGACGGCGAGGAAGACCAGCAGCCCCTTCAGGGGGACCCGGGCACGGGCGGCGACGTGAGTCATGCGGACTTCCTGCAGGTGGACGGCGGGACGGGGGGCCGCGACGACGGCCCGGAGCCCGAGTCTAGCGAAGGGCCCCGGGACCGCCGAGCGGCGGGCCGAGGGACGGCTGCGTCGGGCTCAGCGCTCCCGGCGGTAGAACGGCGTGGCCACCACGGTGAACGGCTCGCCGCGGCCGCGCAGGTCCACCTGCAGGGACGTGCCCTCGGCGGCCAGGTCGCGGCGGACACGGGCCAGGGCGATGGGGTGTCCGAGGGTCGGGCTGGGGGCGCCCGAGGTCACCTCGCCCACCCGCTCGCCGGACTCGTCGAGCACGGCGTAACCGTGCCGGGCGGCACGCCGACCCGCGCCCTGCAGCCCCACGAGGACCTCCTCGACGTCGTCCCTGCCGACCAGCGCGGACCGGCCGACGAAGTCGGCCTCCTTGCTCGCGGGCACCGCGAAGCCGACGCCAGAGGCGTGCGGCTGGTGCCCGGTGTCCAGCTCGTTGCCGTAGAGCGGCATGCCCGCCTCGAGGCGCAGCGAGTCCCGCGAGGCGAGCCCGCACAGCGTCAGCTCCACGCCCGCCTCGTCCGCGGCCGAGAGCATCGTGTTCCACACGGCGGAGCCGCGGTCGCCGGCCTCGGCGGTGGAGGCGGCGGGCAGGAACAGCTCGAAGCCGTCCTCACCGGTGTAGCCGGTGCGGGCGACGACGGCGGTGACGTCACCGGCGTCCGTGGGCACGGTCAGGGTCAGGTGGCCGTAGTACTTCAGCTCGGCCAGCTGCGCCGCGGCCTCCGGCATGGCCCGGGCGAGGATCCTCTCGGCCTGCGGGCCCTGCACGGCCACGAGGGCGGTGGTCGAGGACTCGTCCTCGACGACGGCGTCCCAGCCCGACGCCCGCTGGTTCAGGGCGGTGTGGACCGCGGCGATGTTGCCAGCGTTGGGCACCACCAGGTAGTCGGGCTCGGAGCCGGCCTCGCCGTCGTCCATCCGGTAGACGATCGTGTCGTCGAGGATGGTGCCGGCGTCCGTCAGGCACAGGGCGTACTTGGCGCGGCCGGGCTTCAACGTGGAGAGCACGCTCGAGAGGGCGTGGTCCAGCATGGCCCCGGCCTCCGGGCCGGTGACCCGGATCTCGCCCATGTGGGAGAGGTCGAACAGGCCTGCGGAGGTGCGGACGGCCTTGTGCTCGGCCAGCTCGGAGCCGTACTTCAGGGGCATGTTCCAGCCGCCGAAGTCCGTGAACGTGGCGCCCGCGGCCTCGTGGACCGGGTGCAGCGGGGAGTTGCGCGTCGAATCGCTCATGGGGGTGATCCTCTCAGTCCTCGTCGGCGGTGTCGGCCACGGCGCCCTCGAACGCCTCGGGCGGCGGGCACGAGCACACGAGGTTGCGATCGCCGTAGGCGCCGTCGATGCGGCCCACCGGCGGCAGGTACTTGTCCAGACGCAGGCTCGGCACCGGCGTGCCCGCCTGGGCGCGCGAGTAGGGGCGATCCCACTCGTCGGCCATCAGGACGTTGAGGGTGTGCGGGGCGCGACGCAGGACGGAGTCCGCCACGGTCTCCGGGGTGACGGCGGTGATCTCGGCGTGGATGGCCTCCATCGCCTCGATGAACCGCTCGATCTCCTCGAGGTCCTCGGACTCGGTGGGCTCCACCATGAGCGTGCCGGCCACGGGGAACGCCAGGGTGGGGGCGTGGAACCCGTAGTCGATGAGGCGCTTGCACACGTCCTCGGCGGTCACGCCCGTGCGGGCCGTGAGCTCGCGCAGGTCGAGGATGCACTCGTGCGCCACGAGGCCGTCGTTGCCCGTGTACAGCGTCGGGTAGAGGGGCGCGAGGCGGCGGGAGATGTAGTTGGCGCCCAGCAGCGCGTGCGCGGTGGCGGAGCGCAGGCCCTCGGCGCCCATCAGGTGGATGTAGGCCCAGGAGATGGGCAGCACGCCGGCCGAGCCGTGCGGGGCCGCGGTCATCAGGGCCTCGCGGGAGGGCAGGTACGGCACCAGGTGCTCGCCCACCGCCACGGGGCCCACGCCCGGGCCCCCGCCGCCGTGCGGGATGCAGAACGTCTTGTGCAGGTTCAGGTGGGAGACGTCTCCGCCGAACTCGCCCGGCTGGGCCAGGCCCACGAGCGCGTTGAGGTTGGCGCCGTCGATGTACACCTGGCCGCCCGCGGCGTGCACCGTGGCGCAGACCTCCTTGACGTCGGCGTCGTACACGCCGTGCGTGGAGGGGTAGGTGATCATGATGGCCGCGATGCGGCCCTCGTTCGCCGCGATCTTGGCGTCCAGGTCGGCGGCGTCGATCGTGCCGTCGTCGGCGGTGGCGACGACGACGACCTTCAGCCCCGCCAGCACGGCCGAGGCCGCGTTGGTGCCGTGGGCGGAGGCCGGGATCAGGCAGATGTCCCGCTCACCCTCACCGCGGGCCAGGTGGTACTGGCGGATGGCCCACAGGCCCGCGAACTCGCCCTGCGAGCCGGCGTTCGGGGCCACCGAGACGCCCGCGTAGCCGGTGATCTCGGCGAGCTTGGCCTCCAGGTCCGCGATCAGGAACCGCCAGCCCTCGGTCTGGTGGTCGGGCGCGAACGGGTGGATGGAGCAGAACTCGGGCCAGGAGATGGCCTCCATCTCCGCGGTGGCATTGAGCTTCATGGTGCACGAGCCCAGCGGGATCATGGTGCGGTCCAGCGCCAGGTCGTAGCCGGAGAGGCGGCGCAGGTAGCGCAGCATCTTCGTCTCCGAGTGGTGGGTGTTGAACACCGGGTGCATCATGAACGCGGAGGAGCGGCGCAGCGACTCCGGCACGGCCGGGGTGGCCACGGCGCCCTCGTGCGCAGAGGCCGGCAGGGAGCCCGCGTCCAGGCCGAACGCCGTCAGGACGGCCACGAGGTCGGCGTCGACGGTGGTCTCATCGGCTGCGATCCGCAGGGTGTCCGCGTCCACCAGGCGCAGGTTCACGCCGTTCTCCTCGGCGGCCTGCAGGACCTGCTCGGCCCGGCCGGGCACGCGGACGGTGATCGTGTCGAAGAAGTGCTCCTCGGCGACCTCGACGCCACCGGCCCGCAGCGCCTCCGCCAGGCGGACGGCCTGGGCGTGGGCGTGGCGCGCGATGCGGGCGATGCCCTGGGGGCCGTGGTAGACGGCGTACATCGAGGCGACGATCGCCAGCAGCGCCTGGGCGGTGCAGATGTTGGACGTGGCCTTCTCGCGCCGGATGTGCTGTTCGCGCGTCTGGAGGGCGAGGCGGTAGGCGGGCTTGCCGGCGTCGTCGTGGGAGACGCCCACGAGGCGGCCCGGCATGCTGCGCTGCAGGCCCTCCTTCACGGCCATGTAGGCGGCGTGGGGGCCGCCGAAGAACAGGGGCACGCCGAAGCGCTGCGTGGAGCCGACGGCGATGTCCGCGCCCTGCTCCCCGGGCGGGGTGATCAGGGCGAGGGAGAGGATGTCCGCCGCGACGGTCACGAGGGCGCCGGCCTCCTTGGCCTGCGCGATGACGGCGGCGTGGTCGTGGATGCGGCCGGAGTCGCCGGGCTGCTGCAGCACGACGCCGCACAGGCCCTTCTCCTCGACCTCGGCGCGGACGTCCTCCGGGATGCCTGCGGAGAGGTCGGCCACGCGCACGTCGATGCCCACGGCCTCGGCGCGCAGGCGCACCACGGAGAGGGTCTGCGGGAAGAGGTCCGCGTCGAGGAGGGTGACGCCGTCGGTCCTGCGGCGGTTGGCGCGGTGCATGAGGAGCACGGCCTCGGCGGCGGCGGAGGCCTCGTCCAGCAGAGAGGCGTTGGCGATGTCCAGGCCGGTGAGGTCCTGGACCATCGTCTGGTAGTTCAGGAGGGCCTCGAGGCGGCCCTGGGAGATCTCCGGCTGGTACGGCGTGTAGGCCGTGTACCAGGCCGGGTTCTCCAGCACCTTGCGGAGGATGACGCCCGGGGTGACGGTGTCCGAGAAGCCCTGCCCGATCATCTGGGTCTTCATGACGTTGCGGCCGGCGATCTCGCGCAGCTGCTCCAGGACCGCGGACTCGGTCAGCGGGGCGGGCAGCTCGAGGGGCTTCGGCTGGCGGATGCCGGCGGGGACGGCGGTGTCCACGAGGGCCTCGAGCGAGTCGTAGCCCAGGGTCTGCAGCATGTGCTCGACGTCCGCGGGCCGCGGGCCGATGTGGCGGGCCACGAAGGGGGCCGAGGCGGTGTCCTTGGGCTCGACGCGCTCGTGGGGCAGCGCAGTCGTGCTCTCGGTGGTCTGGGGGCTGGTCACGGGGTACCTCCGGGGGATCCTGCCGTGGTCACGGCGTGGGTCTGCTCCTCCCCGCTCTGTCATGGACCTGAGAGTTTCCGACGCCCGGTGGGCGGCTTGCACCGTCGGTGGTCTCGGTCCGGACGCGGGCGCGGCGGAGTGAGACGCTTTCCAGAGCGCCTGACCCCACGCGGTACGGATGCCTGAGAGATTCCCGGGGAGGGTTTGCTCCTTCGGCGGCCTGCTCACGCGGCCGGCCGGGGCAGGACGCGCGCCGACGCTCTCCCGCGCGGGGCATGCGGCGTGCCGTCAGTATCCCACACGTGTAGGCCCCGTCACAGGGCGCCCGGGAGGGGTCGGACGGGGCGTGTCGAGGTCTTTCGTTGATGAAACGGCGGCGTGTCGAAGCGCTTTCGTTCAGGAAACGGGTGACGGGAGGAATGACTCAGTCGCATGCCGTCGGCTCACGATAGTCGGTAAGGGACGTCATTCGGCGGCGCGCGTCATCGCCGGGCCTCAATCCCACAGCCCGGCAAGCCCGCCCAGCTGGTAAACCGCGAGCCCGATGACGACAAGACAGACAAGCCCTCCCAGGGCGTTGGCCAGTGGGCCGTTCCGATGCGAGCCCATCAGCCGACGACTGTTCATCACGACCATCAGGAATACGGCCACGATGGGCAAGAGAAGCCCGTTCGCCGCCTGTGCGATGACGATGACCTCCGTGGGATTCGTTCCCGTCAGGGCAATGACGGCACCGATCGCAAGGACTGCGCCCCACACGATGCGAGCAGGGACGCTGCGCAGATCGGTGTCCTGGCCCAGTGTGCCGGCAATCGCGTACGCCGCGCCGAGCGGGCCAGCTACGGCGGACGTGAACCCGGCCGCGAACATGCCCGCCGCGAACACCCAGCCAGCCGCGTCCCCGAGGAGGGGTTCCAGGGCGGAGGCGAGGTCCCGACCGGTCTCGGCCTGCATGCCCTTGACGTACATCCCACCGAACGCCGTCGCCATCACGGCCAGAGTGATTACACCTCCGACGGAGATCGACACCGCCGTGTCCGTTCTCGCCGCTCGGAGAGATTCCCGCGAATCCAGACCCGGCCCCCATTTCTCCTGCACCAAACTCGCGTGCAGGAAGAGGTTGTAAGGGACCACGGTGGTCCCGATCAGTGCGACCGCCAGCAACGCCGTGCCGGGTGGCAGCCGGGGAATGAACATGCCCATCAAGAGGTCGCCGATCGGAGGCTGAACTAGGACTGCAGTGACGATGAACAGCAGCCCCAATAACCCGACCATGACGGTCAGCACCCGCTCGATCAGTTTGTAGCTGCCTGTCCAGAGCAGAATGCCGATCGTGAGGACGATCCCGATGACGACCACGGGCTGACTGAGTCCGGTCACACTAGTCAAGGCGAGGGCGGTGCCGACTGTGTCACCACCGGCGTAGGACGCCCCTCCGATGCCGATCGCCGCGACGACGAGGATCGCCATGACAAGTCGTGCCGGCACCGAGGAGAACACCTCGCGCAGAGCGTGTCCGAGACTCATGCGGGTCGCGAGGCCCAACCGTCCCGACATCTCCTGCAAGACGATGGTGGCCAAAATTGAGAAGACGACAGCCCAGGCCAGGACGAATCCCTGCTCGGCTCCGGTAACGATGGAGGTTGTGATGGTCCCCGGCCCGATGAAGGACGCGGCGATGATTAGCCCCGGACCGAAACGACTAGGCCTCTCGTCTTGGGGCAACACCTCATTGGAGAACCGGCCATCCCTCGCCTGCGTTGCCATCGCGTCTCCTCCATCTCCGGCCCGCATGGGTCAAGATGAAGCGTATGCCGGGTATGATACACATCATAGTGGATCTGGACTATTTCATCCCATATGAGCCCCCACGTGTTGCCCCTTATGGTCTGAGACGGGCATCCCTACGATGGAGCCAGGGCTACGGCCCTTTGCCCGACCCGCAGAGCTCGCCGAAAGGAACGCCATGTACACCCGTAGCCGGAACGACGTCGAGAAGGTCGAGTGGGGCGGAGGCACCTCCGAACGCCTCATCACCGCGAAGGACGAGATGGGTTTCGCCGTCGCCCACACGATCGTGCGCGCCGGATCGTCCTCGAAGCTCCAGTACCGCAACCACAAGGAGGCCTGTTACTGCATCGCGGGCAACGGCTCCGTGGTGGAGCCGGACGGCACCGTCCACGAGATCACGCCGGGTGTCATCTACGTCCTGCCGGACCACGAGCCGCACGACCTGCGCGGCGGCACCGAGGACATGCACCTGATCTCGGTGTTCAACCCCGCCATCACCGGCGACGAGAAGCACACCCTGTCGGAGGACGGCTACTCCAGCTACTGAGCCCGGGCACGGTGAGGGAGGCGTCGACGACAGCGCCTCCCGCGTCGGCGCCGACGGCGGCGTCCGGTCGTAGGATGGCGGGGTGCTCAACCTGTGCGCCCCCGAGCGCACCGTGCGCCGCAACACCCACCTGGCGCTGGTGCTGACCGCGATCGCGGGGATCCTCAACTCCGTGGGCTTCGTCGCCGTGGCCACGTACACGTCCCACATGACGGGGATCGTGGCGTCCATGGCGGACGCGGCGGTCCTCCACGCCCCGGGTCTGGTCGGCACGGGCCTGCTCGCGCTGGCCATGTTCATCCTGGGCGCGGTCGTCTGCGCGCTGGTGTTCAACTGGGGCCGGGTCAACGGCCTCCGGTCGCGGTACGCCAACATCCTCCTGCTCGAGGGCGTCGGCATGCTGGTGTTCGGCCTGCTCGCCGAGCACGTCCGCGATGCGCACCGGCCGCTGGTCGTGGTGGCCGTGCTGTGCTTCACCATGGGCCTGCAGAACGCCTTGATCACCCGCATCGGGGCGTGGCCGATCCGCACCACGCACGTGACGGGCATGGTCACGGACATCGGCGTCGAGCTCGGCAAGATCCTGTACCGCAACGGCCCCGGGGCCGCGGCCCCCGTCGTCGGGGAACCGCGGCGCGTGGGACTGCTGGCGCTGCTCGTGGCCCTGTTCTTCCTGGGCGGGGTGGCGGGCGCGGCCGGTTACCTCTGGCTGGGCTTCGAGGTGGTCATCCCGGTGGCTGGCGTGCTGCTGCTCATCGCCCACCGCCCGCTGGTCCAGGACCTGCAGGACGCGTAGCTCACACGAAGGCCGAGACGCCGGTGAGGGCCCGCCCCACGATCAGGGTGTTCATGCCGTAGGAGCCCTCGTAGGAGTAGATGGCCTCCACGTCCCCCATGATCTTGGCGATCTCGTGCTCCGTGAGCAGGCCGTTGCCGCCGAGGGCGTCGCGGGCGAGCGCCGCCGAGGACCGGGCCAGCCGGGTCGAGGTGGCCTTGGCCATGGCCGCGTGCATCATCTCCATCCGCCCCTCCTGCCGCAGGGCGTCCACCTGGAGCATCATGCCGGCGGACGCGGCGAGGTTGCCGGCGACCTCGGCGATCTGGGCCTGGATCAGCTGGAACGCGGCCAGCGGGCGGCCGAATTGCTCCCGCCGCAGCGCGTAGGAGCGCAGCACGTCCAGCACGCCCATCTGCGCGCCGACGCCCTGCCAGCCGACCCACATGCGCGAGTCGCGCAGCAGGGCGCGGGTGGCGGCGAAGGTGGTGGCGCCGGGCAGGATCGCGTCCGCGGGCAGGCGCACGTCCAGGGTGATGTCCGCGTTCTGCATGATCCGCAGGCCCATCTTCCCGCTGATCTTGGTGGCCTCGTAGCCGGGGGTGTCGGTGGGCACCACGAAGCCCTTGATCTCGCCGTCGGCGGTGTCGCGTGCCCAGACGAGCGCGACGTCGGCGATCGTGCCGGCCCCGATCCAGCGCTTGGCGCCGCGGATGACCCACTCGTCGCCGTCGCGGGTGGCGGTGGTGGCGAGGCCTCCGGCGATGTCCGAGCCGTGGTCCGGCTCGGTGAGGCAGAACGCGCCCAGGGCGTCGAAGGATTCGAGGCGCCCCTGCCACGTGGCCTTCTGACGCTCTGAGCCCAGGCCGGCGATCATGCCGAGGTTGAGCTCGTTGTGGATGCCCACGAGGGCGGACAGGGACAGGTCCACACGGGCGATCTCCGCGTGCACGAGCTGCTGGAACAGCGAGGACGAGCCGTCCAGGACGAGGCGTCCCAGACCCAGCTCGGCCAGGCCCGGCAGCAGGTCGAACGCGAACTCCTCGGCGTCCCAATACCGGGTCAGGTGCGGCCGCACGCGGGTCTGCAGGTGGTCCTCGATCGCGTCGAGCCGGGCACGCTCGACCGGTTCGAGGCGGTCCCGCAGGCGCAGCAGGTCCACGTGGGGCAGGCCGGGGGTGACGGCGGGCGCGCCAGGGGCGGGGACGGGGCGGTCGGCGATGGCGGTCATGGCTCTCCTTCGGGGGCGGTCCGACGACGGCGGGCGGTTTCGCCGCGAATCCGACTGTAGGACTTCCTACTATCCAGGTCTGCCAGTAGTGTTCCAGATCACAGGCCCCCGGCCAAGGATCCGTTCAGCAGCCATCCCGAGGAGGGACCCATGACCGTCCAGGACCCCACCGCCGTCGCCGCCCCGTCGCCGACGGAGGTGTTCCGCGTGGCCCGCGACCTGCTGGTCGAGTGCCAGACCGACGACGAGCGCGCCCGCGCCGAGTTCGAGTGGCCCCGCTTCGAGCACTTCAACTTCGGCTTCGACTGGTTCGACCGCCTGGCCCAGGACCCGGCCCGCGCGGACGTGCCGGCGCTGATCATCGCCGAGGACGACGGGCGCAGCACCGAACGCACCTTCGCCGAGCTCTCCGCGGCCTCCAACCGGGTGGCGAACTGGCTCTCCGCGCAGGGCCTGCGCCGCGGCGACCGCCTCATCCTCATGCTGAACAACCAGGTGGAGCTGTGGGAGTTCATGCTCGCCTGCATCAAGCTGCGGGTGGTCATGGTGCCCACCACCACGCAGATGACCTCCGGGGACCTCGAGGACCGCGTGACGCGCGCCGGCGCCGCGTGGGCCGTGGCCGGCGCCGAGGACCTGGCCAAGTTCGCCGGCGTCGGCGAGGGCCTGCACCTGGTGCACGTGCCGGGCGTCTTCGCGGAGGGCCCGGCGCGCCGCGCCCCGGAGGTCGCCGGCCACACCGTGCTCTCCTACGACGACGCCGCCGACGCCGCCACCGAGCTGGCCCCGGCCGAGCCGACCCCCGCGGACGAGACGCTGCTCTTCTACTTCACCTCGGGCACCACCTCGAAGCCGAAGCTCGTGGAGCACACCCACACCTCGTACCCGGTCGGCCACCTCACGACGCTCTACTGGATCGGCCTGGAGCCGGGCGACGTGCACCTCAACGTGGCCTCCCCGGGCTGGGCCAAGCACGCGTGGTCCAACTTCTTCGCCCCGTGGATCGCGGAGGCCACGATCTTCGTGCACAACGCGCGCAAGTTCGACCCCGCGGCCCTGATGGCCAACATGGCGCGCTACGGCGTCACGAGCTTCTGCGCCCCGCCCACCGTGTGGCGCATGCTCATCAAGGCGGACCTGGCGCAGCTGACGACCCCGCCGACCAAGACCATCTCCGCGGGCGAGCCGCTCAACGCCGAGGTGATCGACCAGGTGCACAAGGCGTGGGGCACCACGATCCGCGACGGCTTCGGCATGACCGAGACCACCCTGCAGGTCGCGAACACCCCCGGCCAGAAGGTCGTCATCGGCTCGATGGGCCGCCCGCTGCCCGGCATGGACGTCACCCTGATCGACCCGCTCACGGGCCAGGAGGCCGAGGAGGGCGAGATCTGCCTGCGCCTGGACCCGCGTCCGGTGGGCCTGCTGAAGTCCTACTACGGCAACCAGGAGAAGACGGACGAGGTGTTCCGCGACGGCGTCTTCCACACCGGCGACATCGCCCGCCGCGACGAGAACGGCGTGCTGACCTATGTGGGCCGCGCGGACGACGTCTTCAAGTCCTCGGACTACAAGGTGTCCCCGTTCGAGCTGGAGTCGGTGCTGGTCAAGCACCCGGCCGTGATGGAGGGCGCGATCGTCCCCACCCCGGACGAGCTGCGCCTGGCCGTGCCGAAGGCCTTCGTCACCCTCGCCCCGGGCCACGAGCCCACCGCGGAGACCGCCCGGGCGATCCTGCAGTTCACGCTCACCCAGCTGCCCCCGTACAAGCGCATCCGCCGCATCGAGTTCCTCGAGCTGCCGAAGACCATCTCGGGCAAGATCCGCCGCGTGGAGCTGCGCAAGGCCGAGGTCGAGCGCGCCCAGACGGGCGCCGCCCCGGACGGCTACGGCACCGAGTTCCGGGAGGAGGACCTGGACCTGCATCGCTGACCGGCCGTTCCCCGCCACCGCCCCGTCCGTGTCCGGCGGTGGCGGGGGACCCCCGGTGCGCCGCTAGTCTGGAGCGCCATGAAGAAGCCACCCCTCGCCCAGGACCCCATCCGGGAGGCCGCCCGGAACTGGGAGCGTCACGGATGGGGTGACGTCGCCCGCCCGATGGCCGCCATCACCTCGATCATGCGGGCCCAGCAGATCCTGCTGGGTCGGGCGCAGGCCGCGCTCAAGCCCTACGGGCTCACCTTCGCGCGGTACGAGCTGCTGGCGCTGCTGAACTTCTCGCGCGAGAACCGGATGCGGATGTCCAAGGCGTCCGCGCTCCTGCAGGTCCACCCCACCTCGGTGACCAATGCGGTGGACCGGCTCGAGGCCGCCGGGCTGGTGGAGCGCACCCCCCACGAGTCGGACCGCCGCGCGCTCGTGCTCGCCCTCACGGACGAGGGCCGGCGCGTCGCCGTCGCCGCCACGGAGACGCTCAACGCCGAGGTCTTCGGCCGTTCCGGCTTCGGCCCGGCGGACGTGGACACCCTCATCGACGTCCTCGGCCGGTTCCGCGCCGAGGCCGGCGACTTCCAGGTCGACGGCCCCGACGCCGGCGCGCCCGCGACGGCGGAGCACACCTCCTCCTGACGCTCTCCGCGGCCTCCGGCCGCGCGGCTCAGCGGGGCTCGAGGCGCACGGCGCCGTCGAGCCGGATGACCTCGCCGTTGAGGAACGGGTTGGACACGATCTGCTCGACGAGCAGCGCGTGGTCCTCGGGCCGGCCGAGGCGGGCCGGATGCGGGGTCTTGGTGGACAGCGCCTCGCGGGCGGCCTCGGGCAGGCCGGCCATCATGGGCGTCTCCATGAGGCCGGGGGCGATCGTGACCACGCGGATCTGCGAGGAGGCGAGCTCGCGGGCCGCGGGCAGGGTCAGCGCGACCACGGCGCCCTTGGAGGCGGAGTACGCGATCTGGCCGATCTGCCCGTCGTAGGCCGCCACGGAGGCGGTGTTGACGATGACGCCGCGGTCCTCGCCGAGCGGCTCCTGCGCCTTCATCGCGGCGGCGGCCTGGGCCATCATCGCCACGGTGCCGACCGTGTTGATCGCCAGGACCCGACTGAGCACCTCGGCGGACAGCGGTCCGTCGCGACCCACGAGCTTGCCCGGCGTCGCCACGCCGGCGCAGTTGACCAGCACCCGCAGCGGCCCGGCCTCCAGCGCGGCGGCCACGGCCTCGCGGGCGGTGTCCTCGGCGGTGACGTCGCCCGTCACGAAGCGCGCGCGGGGGCCGAGGGCAGCCACGGCGTCCGCGCGGACGGTCTCGCGCTCGCGGTCCGGCAGGTCCACCACCACGACGGCGGCGCCCGCGTCGGCCAGGCGGCGGGCGGTGGCGTGGCCGAGGCCCGAGGCCCCGCCGGTGACGATCGCGCTCTGGTTCGACAGGTCCATGGACGGACCCTCCCTTCCTCCTCGGGATACCCCCCGAGTTCGATAGTTGCATGTCCTACGTTCTCATCCTAGATTAGCGGATGAGTAACCCAGATCACACGCACGGCCGGGCCTGCCATGCCCGCCGTGGGCGGCGCCCAACGACGTCCGCCCTTCCGCCTGGACCCGCGAGGAGCCCCCATGTCCGAGAAGACCGCGCCCACCGAGACCGCCCCCGTGATCCCCCACTTCGTGCACGGCGAGCGGCGCGAGGGCGCCTCCGGCCGGCACAGCGACGTCTACCACCCGGCCACGGGCAGGGTGGCGGGCCGCGTGCCGCTGGCCTCCGCCGAGGAGATCGACGCCGCCCTGGCCTCCGCCGAGGAGGGCTTCGCCGCGTGGTCGACGCTGAATCCGCAGCGCCGCGGCCGCATCCTGCTGCGCTGGGTCGACCTGATCAACGAGAACATGGACGAGCTGGCCACCGTGCTCGCCCAGGAGCACGGCAAGACCTTCCCGGACGCCAAGGGCGACATCCAGCGCGGCATCGAGGTCGTGGAGTTCGCCGCGGGCGCCCCGCACCTGCTCAAGGGTGAGTTCACCGCCGACGCGGGCACCGGCATCGACGTGCACTCCATGCGCCAGCCGCTCGGCGTGGCCGTGGGCATCACGCCCTTCAACTTCCCGGCGATGATCCCGCTGTGGAAGGCCGGCATCGCCCTGGCGGCGGGCAACGCCTTCGTCCTCAAGCCCTCCGAGCGCGACCCCTCCGTCCCGGTGCGCCTGGCCGAGCTGGCCCTCGAGGCCGGCATGCCCGCCGGCGCCCTCAACGTGGTGCACGGCGACAAGGCCGCCGTGGACGCGCTCATCGAGGACCCGCGCGTCAAGGCCGTCGGCTTCGTCGGCTCCACCCCGATCGCGCAGTCCATCTACGCCCACGCCGGCCGCATGGGCAAGCGCGCGCAGTGCTTCGGCGGGGCCAAGAACCACGCCGTGGTCATGCCGGACGCGGACCTCGAGATGACCGCCGACGCCCTGGTCGGCGCCGCCTTCGGCTCCGCCGGCGAGCGCTGCATGGCGATCTCCGTGGCCGTCCCGGTCGGCGAGGAGACCGCCGACCGCCTGATCGCGCTGCTCCGCGAGCGCGTGAAGGACCTCAGGGTCGGCCCGTCGCTCGAGGCGTCCTCGGACTTCGGCCCCGTCGTCTCGAAGGACGCGAAGGAGCGCATCGAGGGCTACATCGCGGCCGGCGTCGAGGCGGGCGCCGACCTGGTCGAGGACGGCCGGGGCGTCGTCGTCGAGGGCCACGAGGACGGCTTCTACGTGGGCGCCACCCTGTTCGACCGCGTCACCCCGGAGATGAGCATCTACCGCGAGGAGATCTTCGGCCCGGTGCTCTCCGTGGTCCGCGCGAAGGACTACGAGGAGGCGCTCACGCTCGTGAACGAGCACGAGTTCGGCAACGGCGTGGCCATCTTCACCCGCGACGGCGACGCCGCCCGCGACTTCTCCACCCGCGTGGACACCGGCATGGTCGGCGTGAACGTGCCGATCCCCGTGCCGATCGCCTACTACACCTTCGGCGGCTGGAAGGCCTCCGGCTTCGGCGACCTGAACCAGCACGGCACGGACGGGCTGAAGTTCTACACCAAGACGAAGACCGTCACCACGCGCTGGCCCTCCGGCGTGCGCGAGGGCGCCAGCTTCGTGATGCCGGCCGGCTCGTGACCGCCCCGCAGCCCGTCCCGACCAGGAGGACCCCATGACCACCGTTCTGTTCCTCGGCCTCGGCCACATGGGCGGCCCCATGGCCGCCAACCTCGCCGCCGCGGGTCACCGCGTGCTCGGCTTCGACCTCGTCCCCGAGGCCCTCGAGAAGGCCCGTGCGGCCGGCGTCGAGACCGTCACGGACACGGCCGCGGCGGCCGCGGAGGCCGACGTCGTGCTGACCATGCTCCCCCACGGACGCCTGGTGCTGGACGTCTACCGGGGTGAGGACGGCGACGGCGGCCTGCTCGCCGCCGCCCGGCCCGGCACCGTGTTCTTGGACTGCTCGACCATCGACGTCGCCGAGGCTCGCGAGGCGGCCGCGGCGGCGGAGGCGGCGGGCATGCGGGCGGCCGACGCGCCGGTCTCGGGCGGCCAGGTGGGTGCCGAGGCCGGCACCCTCGCCTTCATGGTGGGCGCCTCGGACGAGGTGTACGCCGAGGTGCTGCCGCTGCTCGAGGTCATGGGCGCGCGGATCGTGCACTGCGGGGCCGCCGGCCTGGGCCAGGCCGCGAAGATCTGCAACAACATGGTGCTGGGGGTCACGCAGATCGCCGTCGCCGAGGCCTTCGTCCTGGGCGAGCGCCTGGGCCTGCAGCACCAGGCCCTGTATGACGTGATGAGCAAGGCCTCCGGGCAGTGCTGGTCCCTGACCACCAACTGCCCGGTGCCTGGCCCCGTCCCCGGCTCCCCCGTGAACCGGGACTTCCAGCCCGGCTTCGCCGGCGCCCTGATGGCCAAGGACCTCGGGCTCGCGCTCGCGGCCCTGGACGAGCAGGGCGTGGCGGCCGACCTGGGGCGCCTCGCGCAGGCCAAATACGCCGAGTACGCCGCCGGAGAAGGCGCCGCCCGCGACTTTTCCGGCATCATCGAGGACATCCGAGCATCACACACGGACAGGAGCGAGGCATGAGCGAGCAGACCACCCCGGACGGCGCCGAGTCGCCGATCATCGTGGAGCGGCAGGGCCGGGTCGGCCACATCCGCCTGAACCGGCCGAAGGCCCTGAATGCGCTGAACGAGGCGACGATGCGTGCCGTCGTCGCGGCGGTGCAGGAGCTGGACACCGACCCGGAGATCGGGGCGATCCTGCTCTCCGGCTCCCCCAAGGCGTTCGCCGCCGGCGCGGACATCAAGGAGATGGCCACCAAGGAGTTCTCCGAGATGTACGCGGCCGACTGGTTCGCCGGCTGGGACGGGCTCACCCGTGCCCGCACCCCCATCGTGGCGTGCGTGACCGGCTACGCCCTCGGCGGCGGCTGCGAGCTGGCCATGATGGCCGATGTGCTCGTGGCCGGCGAGGGCGCGAAGTTCGGCCAGCCCGAGATCAACCTCGGCGTCATCCCCGGCATGGGCGGCTCCCAGCGCCTGACCCGCGCCGTGGGCAAGGCGAAGGCCATGGACATGATCCTCACCGGCCGCATGATCGGGGCCGAGGAGGCCGAGCGCATCGGGCTCGTCTCCCGCGTGGTGGCCGACGAGAAGGCCCTCGAGGAGGCGCTGGAGGTGGCCGCGACCATCGCGTCCAAGTCCAAGCCGGCCTCCTGGATGGCCAAGGAGGCCGTCAACGCCGCGTTCGAGACCACGCTCGCCCAGGGCATCGCCTTCGAGCGCCGCGTGTTCCACGCCGCGTTCGCCACGGCGGACCAGAAGGAGGGCATGGACGCGTTCACGGCCAAGCGCGAGGCGGGGTGGCAGCACCGATGAGCGACGCGCAGTCCACCGCGACGACGGCCCCCGCGGCCGCACGGGACGGCGCGGCGGGTGAGGTGCTCCTCGAGGTCCGCGACGGCCTCGGCCGCATCACGCTGAACCGTCCGCGCGCCCTGAACGCGCTGACGCAGGACATGGTCCGGGCGATCGACGCGGCCCTGACCGACTGGGCCGCGGACCCCGCCGTGCGCGGCGTGCTGATCCGCGGCGCCGGGGAGAAGGGGCTGTGCGCGGGCGGCGACGTCGTCTCCCTGCGCGCCTCCCTCCTGGCGGGGCGGTTCGCGGAGGCCGAGGAGTTCTTCCGCGACGAGTACGCGATGAACGAGCGCATCGCCGCCTACCCCAAGCCGTACGTGGCCTTCATGGACGGCGTCGTCCTGGGCGGCGGCATGGGCGTGTCCGCGCACGGCTCGCACCGCGTGGCCACCGAGCGGACGCGCGCCGGCATGCCCGAGACGGCGATCGGGTTCACCCCCGACGTCGGCGGCTCCTTCCACCTCGCCCGCGCACCCTTCCAGGCGGGCCGGCACCTGGCCGCGACCTCGGCGCACGCCTCCGGGTCCGACGCGGTGGCCCTGGGCCTGGCGGACGTCTTCGTGGAGTCCGCCCGGCTGGACGAGCTCGAGCAGGCCCTCGCCGCGGCGTTCGGCGCCCTCGGCCCGGCCGCGGACGCGGGCGCGCGCGACGAGGCCGCCTTCGCCGCCGCCGACGAGGTGCTGGCCCGGTTCGCGGTGGCCGAGGACGCACAGCCCGCCTCCGCGCTGGTGGCCGGCCGGGAGTGGATCGAGGACGTCTACGACCGGGAGACGGCCGCCGAGGTCCTCGCCGCCCTGGACGAGCGCGCCGCCGCGGGCGGGGAGCACGCCGAGGCCGCGGGGCAGGCCGCCGAGGCCATCCGCACCAAGTCCCCGACCGCCGTCGCCGTGGCCCACGAGGCCCAGCGCCGGCTGGCCGCGCGCGGAGCGGACCTGACCGTGGCCGACGCACTGCGCCAGGAGTTCACGATCGCCACCCACCTGATGCGCGAGCCGGACATGGCCGAGGGCATCCGCGCGCTGCTCGTGGACAAGGACAAGGATCCGACGTGGAGCCCGGCCCGGCTCGAGGACGTCTCGACCGAGGACGTGGCCGGGCACTTCGAGCCCGTGTCCGGGGTGGACCCGCTGCAGCTCGGCTGAGCCCGCCCCGACGGACCGCGCCCCGTGGTCACGTGTGGGGACCGCGGGGCGCCGTGCTGGGTGGGGCGACCGGGTGGGGCCCCCGACGTCAGCCGATCAGGCCGCGGCCCACGATCATGCGCATGATCTCGTTGGAGCCCTCGAGGATCCGGTGCACGCGCAGGTCCCGGACGAGCTTCTCCACGCCGTATTCGTGCAGGTAGCCGTAGCCGCCGTGCAGCTGCAGGGCGGTGTCGGCGGCCTCGTAGCCGGACTCGGTGGCCACGAGCTTGGCCATGGCGCACAGGCGCACGGTGTCCGGGTCGTTGCGGTCCAGGGCGTCCGCGGCGCGCATGAGCATCGTGTGGGCGGTCTCCAGCTTCACGGACATGTCCGCGAGCTCGAAGACGAGGGCCTGCTTGGTGGTGAGCGGCTCGCCGAACGCGCTGCGCTCCTTGAGGTAGCGGGTGGCCTTGTCCAGGGCGGCCAGGCCGCCGCCGATCGAGCAGGCGCCGATGTTCAGGCGGCCGCCGTTGAGGCCCTTCATGGCGATGCGGAAGCCGTCGCCCTCCTCGCCGAGGCGGTCGGCCACGGGCACGCGGACGTCCTCGAAGATCACCTGGCGCGTGGGCTGGGTGTGCCAGCCCATCTTCTTCTCGCTGGGGCCGAAGGACAGGCCGGGGGTGTCCTTGTGGACCACGACGGCGGAGATCCCCCGGGCGCCCGTGTCCGCGGTGCGGCACATCACCACGTAGTAGCCGGAGGAGCCGGCGCCGGAGATGAACTGCTTGACGCCGTTGAGGACGTAGTGGTCGCCGTCGCGGACGGCGCGGGTCTTCAGCGCGGCCGCGTCCGAGCCGGCGCCGGGTTCGGTGAGGCAGTAGCTGGCCAGGTGCTCCATGCCCACGAGGTCGGGGATCCAGCGGGCGCGCTGCTCGTCGCTGCCGAAGGAGTCGATCATCCAGGCGACCATGTTGTGGATGGAGATGTAGGCGGCGAAGGCCGGGTCCGCCTTGGCGAGCTCCTCGAAGATCAGGATCGCGTCCGTGCGCGCCAGGCCGGTGCCGCCGTGCTCCTCCCCCACGTAGATGCCGCCCAGGCCGAGCTCGCCGGCCTCGGCGAGGACGTCCACCGGGAAATGCTACTCGGCGTCCCAGTCGAGGGCGTGCGGGGCGACGCGCTGCTCGGCCAAGTCGCGGACGGCGTCGACCAGGGCCTTCTGGTCGTCGGTGATGGGGAACATGGGTTCGTCCTCCTGGGGCTCGGGCCGGCCGCGCGGGCGGTCCACGACGGGGTGGTGCGGGGGTGACACCGCGGGCGGCGACAGGGTGTGACTGTCGTCACCATGATAATAGGACATCCAATGATTTGCCGTGTCGCCACCGGGCCGTGGGCTAGCGTGCTCCCCGTGCAGACCACCACCAGCCCCACCGCGGACTCGCCCACCGGCCCCCGCTCCCACCCCTCCGGCCGCACGGAACAGCTGTTCGGCATCCGCCGCCACGCGCTGATGACCGAGCGGGACGGCGCCCTCAACCCGGCCGCGTTCGAGGTCGGCCCGTGGTGCCTCGACCTGGACGGCCGGCCCACCGGCGCGGCGGCCACCGTGATCATGGACAACGCCACCGCGGTGGCCGTGCACCACGCGGCCCGGGACATCGAGACCGTGGTCACCACCGAGCTGCAGGTCAACGTGCTCGGCCCGCTGCCCGCCTTCGACGCGGCGGCCGTCACGGCCGGGGACGAGGACGGCCCGCTGCTGGAGTGCTGGACCCGCCCGCTGGCCTGGGATGCTGCCGGCGGCGTGGCCCGCGCGTGGCTCGAGGACGCGGACGGGCGTCGCGTGGTCGAGGCGACCGGCTGGTTCCAGTCGGTGCCGGCCGGAGCGCCGGAGCGGATGGCCGAGTTCGTCGCCGCCGGACGGCTGCCCCGCGGGGCCGAGACCCGCGTGCCCATGCCGGGGCTGCTGGCCGCCCGCCCCGAGTCGTTGCCGACGGCCGATCCGGACGTGCGCCCCGCCGTCGACGCCGCGGCGACCGCGGGCGCCCGCTTCGCCCCGAAGCCGGAGCTGGCCAACCCGTCGGGCGCCGTCCACGGCGGGGCCATGACGCTGCGGGCGGTCACCGCCGCGCAGGCGGCCATGCCGGACCGCGAGCGCTACGACGTCCAGGCCGTGCGCGTGGTGTTCGTGCGCCCGGGCCACGGCGAGATGGTCGCCCTCACGCGGGTGCGGCACGCCGGCCGGTCCCTGCGCCTCGTGGACGTGGACCTCGTGCCGGTCGGCGCCGACGGCGTCCCCGTGGCCGACAAGCCGATGGTCCAGGTGCAGGTCACCTTCCGCGCTGCCCGGAGCTGACGCTCCGCACGCCCGAGCACCCGAGCGCTTTCGAACGTGAGAAAGGGCCTATCTCACGTTCGAAAGCGCTCATTCCCCCGAGATCACGTTCGAAAGTCCCGGTGGGAGGAGGAGGGGCCGTCGTCGTGGGGTCGGCTCAGCGGCCCACGGTGCCGAAGCGGGAGGCCACGGGGGCCGTGAAGGCGGGCTTCAGGAAGAACCACGCGGCGGCGGTGACCGCCACGCTCACGAGGAACACCACGAGGCCCCACGCGTCGGTGGCCCCGCCGCGCGAGGTGTACATGTGGTTCAGGTTCGTCAGCAGGCCCGTGAAGGCCACGAGGAACACATGCACCACGATGAACGCCACGAAGAAGACCATCACCGGGAAGTGCACCTTGCGGGCCACCTCCATGGGGAACGCCTTGTTCAGTCCCTTGGCCTCCGTGGGGAACCACGAGGACATGCGCCAGCCCGTGAGGGCGGCGAGCGGGGCGGCCACGAACACCACCAGCGCGTAGGAGAGCATCTGCAGCGCGTTGTAGTGCACCCAGCCGTTCTCCGTGGGCCAGTCCAGGGACAGGTATTGGATGCCGGCGGACAGGGCGTGCTGGAACACGTGCGGGTCCGTGGGCACGATCCGCGCCCAGTGGCCGGTGGCGATCAGCAGCACCACGAAGATCAGGCCGTTGAGCAGCCACAGCGCGTCGAGGGCCTGGTGCATCCAGATGGTGAGCGAGAACTTCTTCGGGGTGTTGCCCCGCGCGGAGAACAGGCCGTCCTTCGTCGGCGTGAAGTTGGCCGGAGGCCGTGTCTCGTGACGGATCTGCAGGCCCGTCCGGATGATCAGCACCATCAGGAACATGTTCAGGAAGTGCTGCCAGCCCATCCACCAGGGCATCCCCTCGGGGGTGCCCTCGGGCAGGACCGGGTGCCCGTCGTAGGTCGCGATGAAGTCCGCCACCGGGTCCAGGCTCCGCAGCCAGCGTGCGGCCAGCACCGCGAGCAGCGCCAGCACCACGACGCCGGCCACCGCCGGCAGCGCCTTGCGCAGACGGGACGGGACGGCGGACTCGGCGGCGTCCGTCTCCGCGGTCCGAGCGGGCGTACCGGTGGCAGCCCGGGGCGGCTGCACGGCGGAGGCCGGCGGGGCCGAACGGGTGTCCGGCGCGGTGGGGGCCGGCTCCGGGGCCGACGCCGCGGCCACGGGGGCGGCGACGGCCGGTTCCGCATCGGCCGGCTCGACATCGGCCAGCTCGGCGACGACCGGCCGGGCCGGCGCCGCGGCGGCGGGCTCGGCCGTGGGCTCGGCGGTGGCCTGCTCCGGTGCGTCGACCTCCTGCGCCACCATCTCCGGCGCGGTGGGGCCGCCCACGGCGGCGAGCTCGGTGAACCACTCCCCCTCCCGGGCGAACGGCACGTACCCGGCCATGCGTCGCCGCTTCGCGAGCGGCACGAGGTCGGACTCCACGGGAGCGCCCACCCCGGCCGCGGCCGGCGCACCGGTCGCGGAGGCGACGACGGCCGCCACGTCCGGCACGACGGGCTCGGTCTCCGCGGGTGCGGGGGCCCGCGTCGGGGACGCCGAGGCGGCGATCGGCTCGGGCGCGACGGACCGCGCCGGGGCGGCGGCCGGGATCGATCCCGCGGCCGGGGCGGGGGCGCCGCCGAGCCACTCGGCCTCGCGGGCGAACGGGACGTACCCGGCCATGCGGCGTCGCGCGGACAGGGGCGTGAGGCCCGACGTCGGCGCGGTCGGCGCCACCGGGACGGCGGCCGCGGCCGAGGCGGGGGCCGCCGTCGTGGTGTCCTGCGCCGGGGCGGGGGCGGGCTCGGTCTCGGCCGGGGCGCCCTTCAGGGGGACGTAGCCGGCCATTCGCTGCTTGGGCATGCTTCTCCTCGTCCGAGGGGCGCGGTCCGCTGCGGACCGCGCCCGCACCGGTTCAGCCGCGGCGGGTGCGCAGCTGCTCGATGACCTGCGGGACCACCTGGAAGATGTCCCCGACCACGCCGAAGTCGGCGTGCTCGAAGATCTCGGCGTCCTCGTTCTTGTCGATCGCCACGATGGTCTTGGCGGTCTTCATGCCGGCCAAGTGCTGGATGGCGCCGGAGATGCCGAGGGCGATGTACAGGTTCGGGGACACGATCACGCCGGTCTGGCCCACCTGGCGCTCGGCCGCGGTGTAGCCGGAGTCGACGGCGGCGCGCGAGGCGCCCACGGCGGCGCCGAGCTCGTCGGCGAGCTGCTCGACGATCGCGAAGCCCTCCTCGGAGCCCACGCCGCGTCCGCCGGCGACGACGGTCTTCGCGCCGCGCAGGGGCGGACGGGCGGAGTTCTGCGTGCGGGCGTTCACCTCGAGCACCCGGGCGCCGGCGGTCACCGGGCCGAGCTCGGCGGCGGCCAGCTCCACGACCTCGGGCGCCTCGACGGCCGGGGCCCGGTCCGCGACGGCGCCGGGGCGCATGGTGATGATCCGGGGGCCGCCCTCGCCGGTGGACTCGCTGAGGTAGTCGCCGCCGAACACGGAGTGGCGGGCGATGACCTCGTCGTCGGCCCAGCGCAGCCCCACGGCATCCGTGCAGACGGGGCCGCGGGCGCGGACGGACAGGCGGCCGGCCACCGCGCGGGACTCAGGACTGCCGGAGAGCAGCACGGCCACGGGCGCGGTGCGGGCGGCCGCGGCGGCGAGGGCCTGCACGGCGGCGTCGCCGAGGGTGGTGGCGGCGTCGTCGGCCACGAGGACGTGGACGCGCGTGGCGCCGTACTCCCCCAGACGGGCGACGGCGGCGTCCCTGCCCTCCGCGCCGGTCACGAGGACGGCCTCGGGCACGCCCACGGTGGCCGCGGCGCCGAGCAGCTCGGCCACGACCGGGCGGAGCGCGCCGTCCGCGCCGATCTCGGCGTGCACCAGCACGGTCTGACCGCTGTTCGCGGCGTCGGTCTGCGTCGTCATCTCGGTCTCCTCCACGTTCGCGCTCACACGAGCCCCCGACCCGCGAGGAACTCCACCAGCCGCTCGGCGGCGGTGCCGTCGTCGGTGATCTTCTCGCCCGCGGCGCGCTCGGGACGCGTGTCCGCCGAGACCATCACGGAGCGGTAGGCGGCCTCGGCCGGGCCCGCGGCGATGCCGAGGTCGGCCAGGGACAGCACGGTGAGCGGCTTCTTCTTGGCCGCCATGATGTTCTTGAAGTTCGGGAACCGCGGCTCGGCGGTCTTCTCCGTCAGGCTCGCCACGGCGGGCAGGGCGACGGCGGCGCGCACGTCCGCGTCCGAGGTCGCCACGGTGCCGATCAGCTCGCCGTCGGCCAGCTCGGGGGCCTCGGCGTGCGGCAGGTAGGGCCGCTCCAGGAGCTCGGCGACCATGGCGGGCACCACGCCGGTGCCGCCGTCCGTGGACACCGTGCCGGCGAGCACGAGGTCGGCGCCCTCCTTCTCGACGGCCGCGGCGATCACGCGAGCCGTCTGCACGGCGTCCGAGCCGACGAGTGCGTCGTCGGTGATCTGCACGGCGGAGTCCGCGCCCATGGCCAGCATCTTGCGTAGGGTCTTCGAGGAGTCCTCGGGGCCCACCGTCAGGGCCACGACCTCGATGTCCGCGCCGGCGTCCCGCCAGCCCAGGGCGACCTCCATGACGCGCTCGCTGATCTCGTCCGGCACGGGCTCGGCCGCGCCGTCGCGCACCACCCAGCCGGTCTCCAGGCTCAGCTCACGCTCCTGCCACGTGTCCGGCACCTGCTTGGCCAGCACCAGGATCTTCACGGCCTCTCCTCCTTGGGTCGCGGTCTCGCCCCGGGGCCTCCGCCCCGAGCACGGTGACTTACGCTACAGACTACGGGTCCGCGCACGTCCGGGCCGCATGACCCGCGCGCGGGAGCGGCCGGGGCCGCCGTCGTCGGCCCGTGCGTCCGGACCATGATCGCCCGAACCGAGGAGGCACCGTGAGCCCCGCCGCCCCGCCCACCGCCCCGCCGGCCGCCGAGGACCGGCCCCGGGTCCCGGCGGTGCCCGCCTCCTCCCTCGTGCTGGTCCGGCCCGGGGCCGGCGGCGAGATCTCGGTGTTCACGGTCCGCCGCGCCGGGACCATGGCCTTCAGCGCCCACGCCACGGCCTTCCCCGGCGGCCGCGTGGACCCCGCGGACGACCTGTCGGACCGATTGTGGGAGGGCACGGATCTGGCCGACTGGGGCCGGCGCCTGGGGCTGCCGCACGAGCCCGCGGACGCCCACGGCACCCTCGCGGAACTCGACCCCGCCGAGGGCGCCGGCCGCGTGCTGGCCGCCGCCGTCCGCGAGACGTTCGAGGAGACCGGAGTGCTCCTGGCCCGGGACGCCGTCACCGGCACCCCCGTGGACCCGGCCCGGGTGGCCGCGTTCCCCGACGAGCTGCGCGACGCCGTCGAGCGCCACGAGGTGGACTTCGGGGAGCTGCTCGACCGCGAGGGGCTGCGCCCCGACGCCGGCGCGCTCGTGCCGTGGTCCCGGTGGATCACCCCGCACGGGGGCCCGCGCCGCTACGACACGTTCTTCTTCGCCGTCCACCTGCCGCAGGGCCAGTCCCCCGAGCGGATGTCCTCCGAGGCGGCCAGCCACGGCTGGGCGTCCCCCGCCGAGCTGCTGCGCCGCTTCCGGGTCGGTAAGGTCAACCTGATGGCCCCCACGTGGTGGCAGCTGCGCACCCTGGTCGACGCCGGCGAGGACGTCCACGCGGGCCGCTCCCGGTTCGAGCCCCTCGAGGGGGTCATGCTCGTGGCCGGGCAGGGGCCCGTGTTCCCCCACGCGGACGAGTATCTGCGTGACCTGACGGCGTTCCGTGCGGCCGCGCAGGTGGAGGAGTCCAAGGACAACATCCTCTGAGCGCTCCCGTCTCCGGTCCGTGCGGTGGGCGACGGGCCGGAGAGCAGCGCGGACCACGAGCCGCGACCCCATGGCCTGCCGGGCCCCGTGCCCCTAGTCTGGTCTGCACCGGATCACCCGGCTCCGCGCGTCCGGCCCGCACCCCCGGCCACCGCGCGTCCCGCTCGCACCCTAGGAGCACTGCATGGCGCTCAGCGTCCTCGACCTGTTCTCGATCGGCATCGGCCCGTCCTCGTCCCACACCGTGGGGCCCATGCGCGCTGCCCGCCGCTTCACGGACAGCATGGGCCAGCACGGCGTCCTCGAGCGCACGGCCCGCGTGCACGCCGAGCTGTTCGGCTCGCTGGCGGCCACCGGAGTGGGCCACGGCTCGGACACCGCGGTGCTGCTCGGCCTGGCCGGCCAGGACCCCGAGACCATCGACCCGGACGCCTGCACCGGGCTCGTGGCGGAGATCGTCACGGGCGGTCGGCTGCCCCTGGACGGGCGCCACGAGATCGCCTTCGACCGGCAGGCGGACCTGACGCTGCACATGCGGGAGTCCCTGCCCGGGCATCCGAACGGCATGCGCCTGACCGCCTACGACGACGCCGGCGAACAGCTTCACACCCGCGACTACTACTCGGTGGGCGGCGGCTTCGTGGTCACCTCGGACGAGCTCGAGGCCGAGCTGGACGCCACCAAGGACGTCAACCGCACCGACGACGGCGACACCGGCGAACCGTACCCCTTCTCCACGGGCGCCGAGCTCGCCGCCCGCTGCCGCGAGGCCGGCCTGAGCATCGCGGAGCTCATGCTCGCCAACGAGGCCACCCGCCACGACCTCGACGAGCTGCGCACCCAGCTGCTGGCCATCTGGGCCGTCATGGAGGAATGCGTCCACAACGGCGTGACCCGCACCGAGCCGATCCTGCCCGGCGGACTGCAGGTCCGCCGTCGGGCCCCCGCGCTGCGGGAGCACCTGCTCCAGACCACCGACCGCACCGACCCCATGTGGGCCATGGAGTGGGTCAACCTCTTCGCGCTCGCGGTGAACGAGGAGAACGCCTCGGGCGGGCGCATCGTCACCGCGCCCACGAACGGCGCCGCGGGCATCATCCCGGCCGTCATGCTCTACTACATGCGCTTCGTGCTCCCCGAGGGCGCCACGCAGCAGGAGCGGGACGACAAGGTGGTCGAGTTCCTGCTCACCGCGGCGGCGATCGGCATCCTGTACAAGCGCAACGCCTCCATCTCCGGCGCCGAGGTCGGCTGCCAGGGCGAGGTCGGCTCGGCCTGCTCCATGGCGGCGGGCGCCCTGTGCGCCGTGCTCGGCGGCACCGTGGACCAGGTGGAGAACGCGGCCGAGATCGGGATCGAGCACAACCTCGGGCTGACGTGCGACCCCGTGGGCGGCCTCGTCCAGGTGCCGTGCATCGAACGCAACGCGATCGCGTCGGTGAAGGCCATCAACGCGGCCCGGCTGGCGCTGCTGGGGGACGGCTCGCACCGGGTGACCCTGGACCAGGCCATCACGACCATGCGCGACACCGGCGCGGACATGAAGTCCAAGTACAAGGAGACCTCGCGCGGCGGCCTGGCCGTGAACGTCATCGAGTGCTGATCGCCCGGGTCCGCGGCCCAGCGCCGCTCCGGTCGGGACGGACGGGGCACCCGTCCGCTACCGTGGGGCCCGACCCGCACCCTGCCCCCGAGCGCGAGAGGACCGACGTGGCCATTCATCCTGTGGACGCGACCCTGGAGGCCGCGAAGATCGATCCCGACCAGCGTGCCGAGAGGCTCAAGGGCGTGAAGCTCGACGGCGCCGGCTGGAAGTACGCGCTCACACGCGCGCTCAAGGAGTTCGGCAACGACGGCGGCACCGACCTGGCCGCGAAGCTCACCTACTACCTGGTGCTCTCGCTGGCTCCTTCCCTGCTGGCCGTGTTCTCCATCCTGTCCCTCGTGCTCGCCTCCAACCGCGGGGCCATCGACGATCTGCTGGGGGAGCTGACCGGCCTGGTCCCGAGCGACTACCAGCCGCTCGTCACGAACCTGGTGACCACCATGAGCGACTCGGCCGGCTCAGGCGGCGGGATCATCGCCCTCATCATCGGCATCGCGACCGCCCTGTGGTCCGCCTCCGCGTACGTGAAGGCGTTCAACCGCTCGGCCAACACGGTGTACGGCTACGAGGAGGGCCGCGGCCTGGTGAAGCTGACGCTGACCAACCTGCTCACCACGCTCATCCTGATCGTGGGCATCGTGGTCGTGCTGCTCTCGCTGGCGCTGAACCGCTCGCTCGTGGACGGCTTCCTCCAGCCGATCGCCGGGCCGCTCGGCATGACCGGCGTGGTGAACTTCCTCTCGGACACGTTCCTGCCGGTGTGGGCGTGGGCGAAGTGGCCTGTCGTCGTCGTGATCCTGCTGGTGCTGATCGCGACCCTGTACTACACCACCCCGAACGTCCAGAAGCCGCGCTTCCACCTCTTCGGCCCCGGCAACATCGTGGCGCTGGTGGGCATGGTGCTGGCCGCGGTGGCCCTGTCCGTGTACTTCACGCAGTTCGCCGGCTACTCGGCGTACGGTGCGATCGGCACGGTCATGGCGCTGCTGTTCGCCCTGTGGATCTTCAACATCGTGCTGCTGCTCGGCCTGGAGGTCGACGCCGAGGTGGAGCGTGCCCGCCAGCTCGAGGCCGGCCTGCCCGCCGAGGCTCGGGTGCAGCTGCCCCCGAAGGACGTGGCCGGGGTGGAGAAGCGCGCCGAGAAGCAGACGGCCGTGGAGGAGCGCGGCTACGAACTGCGGGCGGTCCACGAGGGCCGCTGACCGCGCCCGGCGCGGCGCCGAGCACACGTTCGGCACGGACGACGACGGCCGCTCACCTGGCGAGGTGGGCGGCCGTCGTCGTGCGCGGGGCCCTCAGCGCCGGGCCGCGCGGTAGCCGCCCGCCTGCGCCGCGGAGGCGGAGGCGTAGCAGTGGCGCGCGTTGGTCTTGCCGTAGTGCTGCTGACCGGGCATGTGGTAGATGCCCGAGTTGTCGTTGGCCTTGACCGGGTGGGAGTCCGGGCACACGGAGTCGGCTCCGCTCACCGGCCCCGCGTCGCCGGCCGCGGGGGCCGCCTCCGGGGCGGGGGCCGGGGCCGCCTCCGGGATGGGCTCGGCCGCGGTGCCGCACTCCCCGGAGAACCTGCCGACGCCGTTCGCCCGGGCCTGCTCCCACGCCGCCTCGACCTCGGGCAGGAAACGGTCGTTGCCGTCGAAGACCGCCGGCTCGCCGTAGCCCAGGCGGGCCATCTCGGCGTTGAGCAGGACGCCGTCGGCGTACACGCCGGCGAGGAGGCGGTCGTAGCGGTCGTAGAGCCGGCGATCGTACCGCAGCACCACCGTGTCGCCGGGGCTGATCATCGACTTCAGCGCCGCCGTCGCCTCCGGTCCCATGCACTCGACCGGCTTCGAGGGGTGGTGGGTCTCGGGGGTGTCGATGTTGAGCAGGCGCACCCGCGTGGACACCTCGCCGAGGGTCACGCGGAGCGTGTCGCCGTCCGAGATCGACTCGACCGTGACCACGTCTCCCTCGACGTCGGCCGGGGCGGCGGGCGCCGCCGGCTCGGCACTGCGGGAGCCCTCAGCGGCACGCGACTCGGCGGCCCCGCTCGAGGACGACGCTGCGGCGCGCGAGCTCTGCGCGGCGGAGGAGGAAGCGGCCAGCGACGACGCAGCGGCACGGCTCGTCGCAGCCGCGTCGACGGAGGGGGTGGACGTGATCGGCATCGTGCTGACCGACGCGGAGGTGTCGGCATCGCTCGCCGGGGTGACGCCGTCGTCGGTGGCGGTGCAGCCGGTGAGCAGGAGCAGGGACAGTGCGGCCGCGGGGAGCGCCGCGCGCAGACGGGCAAGGGGCACGAGGATCCTGGAGGGGAAGGGACGGGGACATGACGAAGGCCCCGCCGTGAGGCGGGGCCTTCGGATCACCACATCATCGCATGTGGGAGGCACAGGTGTTGCCGCACGTCACGACAGCATCGGTCCCCGTTCCGTCAATGACGACGGGGGTCAGCGGCGACCGTCGATGGGGTCGCCGCCGCCGTCGAGGGCGTCGAGGACGAGGTCGCGGGCCTCGCCCGTCGCGGACCGGCGGGAGAGCAGCAGCGCGGCCAGCCAGCACAGCAGGACGATCGCCGCGCCGCCCCACGCCAGGAGGGCGAGGCTGCCCGAGAGCAGCCCCGTGCCGTCCGCGCGGCCGACGCCGATCCACATCAGACCCCACGCGAGCGCGAACGCCGGAGCCGGGCGGCCGCCGTTGTACACGGCCGTGAACGCACCGATCAGCACGGCCACCACGAGCATCACCTTCGCCCAGAGGGACGACTGCCCCGGATCGCCGACGACGCCGGTCGAGGCCAGCCACGCGGCCAGGTTCGCCACGGCGGCGATCGAGACCCAGCCCAGATGCAGGCCCTGCACCCCGTCCAGGAGGATCCGCTCACCCCAGCTGTGCGCGCGGACGGATTCGAGGAGCACCAGGATCCACGCCAGGCACGCCAGCAGCAGCGCGATCACCACGACGCTCAGCCCCAGCAGCCCGGCCTGCACCGTCCAGATCCACGCGGCGTTGAGCAGCACCGAGACCAGGATCCACGGTCGCAGGCGGTCGTGACGGGCGGACTGGGCCGAGGCGAGGAACTGCCACACGGCGTACGCCAGCAGCCCCGCGTAGATCACGGACCAGATGCCGAACGCGGGGGTCGCCGGGGACACCCAGGTGGCGTCCGGGCCGAGCCAGCCGCCCGCGGCCTCGGCCACGGGGGTCAGGCCGCCGACGACGCCGGAGCCCAGGAACGCGGCCACGACCGCGAGGATCACGACCACGAGCATGGCCACCCGGCCGCCCGTCGAGGACAGCCCCGTCCCCGAGCTGGGGACGCGCGCCGCGGCGTCGGGGCCGAAGGGGCTGCGGGACGGGCCGAGGTCGGTGGCGGTGCTCATGGGTGCTCCCGTGGGGTGATCGTCGGGGGTGTGCCCCGGGCGGGGCGGGTCTCAGGGTCAGCGTAGCCGCCGGGCCCATCGCGGGCACGGGCCACCGCGGCCTAGGGTGGGGGCATGCGCACTTCCTCCCCGATAGGACTCCTGCTGGACGTGGACGCCCCCGTGGCCTCCACCGAGACCCGGACCGTGCCGGAGGGGATCATCGACGTGCTCGTCCGCCTCGCGAGGCGCGGGGTGCCGGTCGGCTTCAACACGGGCCGCTCCACGGACTTCCTCCTGCACAACCTGATCGCCCCGCTGCGCGACGCGGGCCTCCCGGACGACGCTCCCTTCCACGCGATCTGCGAGAAGGGCGCCGTGTGGTTCCCGTTCTCCGCGGTGCCCTCCGGGGACCTGCCCGACGTCACCGTGGACGGCACCGCCCCGGACTGGCTCCGCACCGACCCGGACATGGCCATCGACGCGGACACCCGTGACGCGATCTGGGCCCTCAACGATGAGCGCGCCGGGGACCTGCAGTTCACCGACCGCACCAAGCTGGCCATGGTCTCCCTCGAGAAGACGGTGGGCGCGGACCAGACGGAGTACGAGCGGGTGCGCGACGACGTCGCCGCGGGCGTCGAGGATCTGCTCGCCGAGCGCGGACTCGCCGAGGAGGTGCGCGTGGCCCCCTCGGTGATCTCGGTGGACGTCGAGCACCGCTCCTCCGGCAAGGACCTGGGCGTCGAGCGCTGCTTCGACCTGCTGGCGGAGGCGGGCACCCCGGTGCCCGAACGCTGGCTCACCGCGGGCGACTCGCGCAGCGACTACGCCATGGCCGACCGGCTGCACGAGCGCGGACTCGCCGTGGAGCACATGGACGTGCGGCCCGCCGACGGCGTCCCCGAGAAGCCCTACGGCGTGGTGACGGCGGCGATCCTCGCCGAACGCGGCATCGGCGACGCCGACGACGTCCACGAGCGGGCGGGCGAGTCCCTGCTGCGCTGGGTGGAGCGCGACCTGCTGCGCTGACCAGGCCGGACGCCCCCTCCGGGCGGCCGCCCCTCCCCGGGCCTGGACCTCGACCCCTAGCGTGGAAGGCAATGCCGCGCCCCTGCCGAAACCGGCCCGGGCGCCTCCCGACCAGAGAGAGGTTCCACCGTGGCCACCGTCGCCCAGAACATCGTCGAGACCCTCCACGCCTCGGGCGTGCGCCGCATGTACGGCGTGCCCGGGGACTCCCTCAACGGGCTGACCGAGGCCCTGCGCTCCCACGGCGGCATCCAGTGGGTGCACACCCGGCACGAGGAGACCGCGGCCTTCGCCGCCTCCGCCGAGTCCCAGCTCACGGACGAGCTCGCGGTCTGCGTGGGCTCGTGCGGTCCGGGCAACCTCCACCTGATCAATGGCCTGTTCGACGCGCAGCGCTCCCGCACCCCGGTGCTCGCGATCGCCGCGCACATCCCGTCGGAGGAGATCGGCTCGGGCTACTTCCAGGAGACCCACCCGCAGGACCTGTTCCGCGAGTGCTCCGTCTACGTGGAGCACGTCTCCTCGGCGGACCAGATGCCCCGCATGCTGCGCACCGCGATGCGGGCCGCCGTCGAGCAGCGGGGCGTGGCCGTGCTCGTAATCCCGGGCGACGTGGCCCTCACCGAGCTCTCCGCGAAGCCCGAGGTGATCCGTCACACGCCGTCCCGCGTCATCCCGGCCGACTCCGTGCTGCGCGAGGCCGCCGAGGCCCTGGACTCGTCCAAGCGGATCACCATCCTGGCCGGCGCGGGTGCGGCCGGCGCCCACGACGAGGTCGTGGCCCTGGCGGAGCGCCTGCAGGCCCCGATCGTCCACGCGCTGCGCGGCAAGGACCGGATCGAGTACGACAACCCGTATGACGTCGGCTTGACCGGCCTGCTCGGCTTCGCCTCCGGCTACCACGCGCTCAAGGAGGCCGAGACGCTGCTGATCCTCGGCTCCTCCCTGCCGTACCGGCAGTTCTACCCCGAGGACGCCACGGTCATCCAGGTGGACGTGCGCGGCGAGCAGATCGGCCGACGGGTGGCCGTGGACGTGCCGCTCGTGGGCGGCGTGAAGGAGACGGCCCAGGCCCTGCTGCCGCTGCTGCGCGGGAACTCGTCGTCGGCGTTCCTGGACAAGGCGCTCAAGCACTACGCCAAGACCCGCAAGGACCTCGACCAGCTGGCCTCCCCGGGACGCGGACGCGTGCATCCGCAGTACGTGGCCCGCCTCCTCGACGAGCTGGCCGACGACGACGTGGTGTTCCTGCCCGACGTCGGCTCCCCCGTGATCTGGGCTTCCCGGTACCTGACGATGAACGGGCGCCGCCGGATCATCGGCTCCCTGTCCCACGGCTCCATGGCCAACGCGGTCACCCAGGCGGTCGGCGCCCAGGCGGTCGACCCCACCCGCCAGGTGGTGGCGATGGCCGGCGACGGCGGGCTGGCCATGATGCTCGGCGAGCTGATGTCGTTCGTGCAGAACGGCCTGCCCGTGAAGACGCTCGTGTTCGACAACGACTCGCTGAACTTCGTGGAGCTCGAGATGATGGCCGCCGGGTTCGTCCCCTACGGGACGAGCCTGGAGAACCCGGACTTCGCGGCGATCGCGGAGGCGATCGGCATCAAGGGCTTCCGCGCGGACCACACGACGGACCTGCCCGCGGTGATGCGCGAGTTCCTCGCCCACGACGGGCCGGCGCTGCTGGTGGTCAAGACCGAGCGTCAGGAGCTGACGATCCCGCCGAGCATCGAGTTCGAGCAAGCCAAGGGCTTCGCGCTCTACGCCATGCGCACCGTCCTGGACGGCAAGGGCACCAAGCTGCTCGACCTCGCGAAGGCGAACCTGCGCCAGCTCTTCTGACCTGCCGCGCACGACGACGGCCCGGACGCTGGCGGCGTCCGGGCCGTCGTCGTGGTGGGGCGGGGAGAGCCCAGCCCCGCCGGTAGGTCAGGCGCGGTGGGCGCCGCCCTCGGCGACGATCGGGTGCTCGGCCGTGCCGGCGACGCCCTGGGTGATCAGGCCGTCGGCGCGGTGCTCCCAGAAGTCCGCGTTGCGGATGCCGAGCGGGCGCGGGTCGAACTGCGGGTCGAGACCCTGGCGCTTCTGTGCGCGGTAGTCCTTGAGGGCCTTGAGGGCCGGGCCCTGCAGCACCAGGATGCCGAGGATGTTCAGCCAGGCCATGGAGCCCACGCCGATGTCGCCGAGGCCCCAGGCCGCACCCGTGGTGGCGACGGCGCCGTAGGCCACGGACACGAGGATCAGGGCCTGCAGGAAGCGCAGCACGACGCGGCGGACCATGCCGTTGCGCAGGTTGCGCGTGAGAAACACGATGTTGACCTCGGCCATGTAGTAGTACGCCACGATCGTGGTGAAGGCGAAGAACGCGAGCGCCACGGCCACGAACGTGGGGCCGAAGCCGGTGAACATGGCGTCGAAGCCGGTCTGGACGAAGGCCGGGCCCTCCGAGGCCGTCGGGGCGACGATGCCCTCGAACAGCAGGCCGGAGCCGGACTCGTCCGAGTACACCCGGTAGGCGCCCGTGGAGATGATGATGAACGCGGTGGCCGAGCAGACGAAGAGCGTGTCGATGTAGACGGCGAACGCCTGCACGAAGCCCTGCTTGGCCGGGTGTGAGACCTCGGCGGCCGCGGCGGCGTGCGGGCCCGTGCCCTGACCGGCCTCGTTGGAGTAGATGCCGCGCTTCACGCCCCACTGGATGGCGAGACCGAGGATCGCGCCGAACACGGCGTGCACGCCGAACGCGCTGGCGAAGATGGAGCCGAAGACCTCGGGGATCTGGTCGAAGTTCAGGAACAGCACGATCAGCGCGAGGATGATGTACAGCGCGGCCATCACGGGCACCACGTAGACGGCGAACGTCGCGATGCGCTTCACGCCGCCCAGGACGATGAAGGCCAGCAGGATGACCATGGCCAGGGCCACGACCCAGGCGGGCACGGCCCACGCCTCGCCCGCGGCCGCGGCCACGCCGTTGGCCTGCACGCCCGGCAGGAAGTAGCTGGTGGCGAAGACGGTGACGACGGCGAACAGGATGGCGTACACCTTGAACGCGGGGGCGGCGGCCGTGTGCTTGTAGGCCTTCTCGAAGTAGTACGCCGGGCCGCCGCGGTACTCGCCGGTGTCCGGGTCGCGCTCCTTGTAGATCTGGCCGAGCGTGGACTCGATGAAGGACGTGGCGGCGCCGAGCAGGGCCATGACCCACATCCAGAACACGGCGCCGGGGCCGCCGAACGCGATGGCCGTGGCGACGCCGCCGATGTTGCCCATGCCGACGCGGCCGGCGAGCGACATCATGAGGGACTGGAGGGACGAGGTGCCGTCCGCGGAGTCCTGGCCCTCGCGGAGCTGCTTCACCATGTCCGGGATGTTCACGAACTGCAGGAACATGGTCCGGATGGTGAAGTAGAGGCCGACGATCAGGCAGAGCCAGATCAGGGCCGGGGACCAGATGACGTCGTTCACGGCGGTGATGAGATCTGCGAAGGACATGGGGTCTCCAGATCGGGGTGGGGATGGCCGGTGCGGTGCGAGCTCCGAGCGGCGGCCGCCGGCGGTCCCGGACGACTGGGGAGAAGGATACGCGCAAATGTGACCCGCGTCTCGCATCCAGCGTGGCGGATCGGGAATCCGGGCGCGCGGCCCGCGACGACAGCGGCCCCGGACATGCGAAAAGCCCCGGAACCACTGGGGTCCCGGGGCTTGCCCGCGGAGGATGGGGGATTTGAACCCCCGAGGGCTGTTAACCCAACACGCGTTCCAGGCGTGCGCCATAGGCCGCTAGGCGAATCCTCCTTGGTGCGCCCTCATGCGGCGGACCGCGCGAGGGCAGGCTCCATCATAACCAGATCGTCCTGGGCCGCGCCAATCCCCCGCGGGAGGCGAGGGCCCGGTCCGGGTCTCGCCGCGGCCCGAATCGCCCCGCCCACCGCCGCCCTGGTAGAGTCGTGGGCGGCCCCTCACGTGGTGTCATCTCGCTGAACTCCCCCAGGACCGGAAGGTAGCAAGGGTAGGTGGGCTCTGGCAGGTGCGTGAGGGGTCTTCACTTTCCCCAGGAGATCCCATGCCCGCCGGACGCTACGCCCCCTCCCCCACGGGAAGCCTGCACCTGGGCAACCTGCGCACCGCGCTCGTCGCGTGGCTCGCGGCGCGCGCCACGAACCGTGCCTTCCTGCTGCGGGTCGAGGACCTGGACCGCGTCCGCTCCGGGGCCGAGGCTGACCAGCGGGCGGACCTGGCCGCCGTCGGGCTGGACTGGGACGCCGAGCCGGTGCGCCAGTCCGAGCGCACCGCCCTGTACGACGCCGCCGTGGCCGCCCTGCGCGCCGTGCACGGCCCGGACGCGGTGTACGAGTGCTTCTGCTCGCGCAAGGACATCGCCGAGGCGACGTCGGCCCCGCACCCGCGACCCGACGACGGCGCCCCCGCCTCCGGCGGCGCCGTGCCGCTGCGTCCGCCCGGCTTCTATCCGGGCACCTGCCGCGGCCTGACCGAGGCCGAGCGGGCCGAGCGACGGCGGGTGCGCCCCGCCGCCCTGCGGATCGACGTGGCGAAGGTCGCGGGCCTGCCGGCGGGCGAGACCCCGCGCGCCACCGCCGTGGACGTGCTGCACGGCGAGGTCACGGGCCTGGTCGACGACCTGGTGCTGCGCCGGAACGACGGGGCGTACGCGTACAACCTGGCCGTCGTCGTGGACGACCTGGCGCAGGGCGTGGACCAGGTGGTCCGCGGCGACGACCTGCTCGACTCGGCCCCGCGCCAGCGCTGGCTGGCCGAGGCGCTGTGCGCCGCGCGCGGGGAGCCGACGCCCGCGGTGGAGTACCTGCACGTGCCGCTCGTGCTGAACGCGGAGGGGCGGCGGCTGGCCAAGCGGGACGGCGCCGTGACCCTTGAGGACCTCTCCGCGCAGGACCCGGCGTGGACCCCCGAGCGGGTGCGGGACCGGCTGCTGGAGTCCCTCGGCCTGCCCGCGGGACCGCTGGCGGCCGCCGTGCCCGCGTTCGACCCGGCCGCCCTGCCGCGTGTTCCGTGGGTGTTCACCGGGCTCTGAGCGGGCCGGCGCCCTGGTCCGCCGCAGGCCCGGCCCCGGTCAGAGGACCTGGGCGGCCTGGTCGAAGTCGAGGCGGCCCTGGCGGGGCTGCTGCGCCTTCTCGTCGTCTGCGGCGGCGTGGCCCACGTTGATCACCAGGAGGGACTTCCAGGCACGGTCCGCATGGAACTCGGCGTCCACGGCGGCGGCGTCGAACCCGGCCATGGGGCCGACCTCGAGCCCGTGGGCGCGCAGGGCCACGAGCAGGTAGCCCACCTGGATGAGCGCGTTCGTGCGGCCCATCCCCTCGCGCATGCCCGGCTTGCCCTCGGCATCCTCCTCGAAGCCCTCCCGGAACGGGGCGAGGTGGCCCATGTGGCGGTGCCAGTCGAGGTCGTAGGAGGCGATCAGCGTGAGCGGGGCGCGCTCCGTCTTCTCCCGGTTGAACTCGATCATGAGCGGAGCCAGGCGGGCGCGGGCCTCGGGGCTGTCCACGACGTCGAGCCGCAGCGGCTGGTTGTTCATGGCGGTCGGCGCCCAGCGGAGGTCCGCGTAGGCCCGCTCGATCAGCGCGAGGTCGACGGGCTCGTCCGAGAAGAGCTGCGTCGTGTGGCGGTCCGCGAAGAGGCGGTCGATCTCGGCCTGACTCAGCGGTCCCGCGTCCGGGGCCGGCTGCGTGGGGTGGATCGTGTCCTCGGCGTCGGTGTGCATGTGCGTGGTGGTCATGGGCCAGGGAACGGGCCGGTGGGTGGGCGCATTCCCCGGCTCCCTTAGCCCGTCCGCCCGCCGGATAGGCTTTCAAGGGTGAGCACCGCCCTGTACCGCCGCTACCGCCCGGACCGTTTCGAAGACGTGATCGGGCAGGACCATGTCACGGTCCCGCTGCGCACCGCACTGGCGAAGGACCGCGTGAACCACGCCTACCTCTTCTCCGGCCCGCGCGGCTGCGGCAAGACCACGTCCGCCCGCATCCTCGCGCGCTGCCTGAACTGCGCCCAAGGCCCCACGCCCACGCCGTGCGGCGAGTGCGACTCGTGCCGGGACCTGGCCACCGGCGGGCCGGGCTCGCTGGACGTGCTGGAGATCGACGCGGCCTCGCACGGCGGTGTGGAGGACGCCCGCGGCCTGCGCGAGCGGGCCACGTTCGCCCCGGTCCGGGACCGCTACAAGATCCTCATCATCGACGAGGCGCACATGGTCACCGCGGCGGGCTTCAACGCGCTGCTCAAGATCGTGGAGGAGCCGCCGGAGCACCTGAAGTTCATCTTCGCCACCACGGAGCCGGAGAAGGTCATCGGGACCATCCGCTCCCGCACCCATCACTACCCGTTCCGGCTCGTGCCGCCGGAGCCGCTCATCGCCTACCTCGAGCAGCTGTGCGCGGAGGAGGGCGTGTCCGTGGAGAAGGGCGTGCTGCCGCTCGTGGTGCGCGCCGGCACGGGCTCGGTGCGTGACACGCTCTCCGTGCTGGACCAGCTGATCGCGGGTGCCCAGGAGGGCCAGGTCTCCTACGAGCTCGCGGTACGCCTGCTCGGCTTCACCCCGGAAGCCCTGCTGGACGACGTGATCGACGCCGTCGCCGCGGACGACACCCCCACCGTGTTCCGCGTGGTGGACCGCGTGGTGCAGTCCGGCCAGGACCCGCGCCGCTTCGTCGAGGACCTGCTGGACCGCTTCCGCGACCTCGTGATCGCCCGTGCCCTGCCGGAGGAGGCCGGGGCGATCCTGCACGGCATGCCGGAGGACCAGGTGCGGCGTCTGTCGGCGCAGGCCGCGCAGCTCTCCCGCGCGGAGCTCTCCCGCCTCGCGGACATCACCAACCTCGCGCTGACGGACATGGTGGGGGCCACCAGTCCCCGCCTGCACCTCGAGCTGCTCATGGCGCGCCTGCTGCTGCCCGCCTCGGACGAGACGCACCGCGGCCTGGCCGCCCGCCTCGAGGCCCTCGAACGGCGCCTGGAGCTCGGTGGCGCCGCGCCCGTCGAGGACGGCGCCCCGGAGGGCACGACGACGCCGGCCCGGTCCGGCACGCCCGCCAAGGACGGCGGCGGATCGGCCGGGGACGCGGACGGCTCCGGCCCTCTGACCGGTGCCGCGCTCGCCCGGGCCGCCATGCGGCGGCCGGAGGAGCCCGCGCCGACGGCGCCCACCGCCCCGCCGGAGCGCTGGACGCCGCCTGCCCCGCAGTCCGTGGCAGAGGCGCCGGAGGGGGACGCGGCCGCCGGGGCAACGGGGTCCGAACGTCCGCAGCAGCCGCCGCAGCCCAAGCGGCCTGAACCGGCTGAGGTCGGGGCCCGTTCCGGGGACACGCGCCGCCCGGAGGCCGGGAGCCGCGCCGAGCCTGAGGGCCGCCCCGAGGGCCGGCCCCAGGCTCAGGACCGCACCGGTGCCGCGCCGTCGAGCCCCGCTCCCGCCCCGGCGGCGAGCCAGGTGGAGATGATCCGCCGGGCCTGGCCGGACATCCTCACGGCCCTCGAGGACGCCTCACGCCTGGTGTGGATGCTGGTGAAGGACAACGCGAGCGTCGCGGGCTACGACGGCTCGTTGCTGACGATCGGCTTCCAGCAGGACGGGCCCCGCCAGTCGCTGCTCGGCCGGGGCGGCGACCGCGTGCTCGGCGAGGCCGTCCACCAGGTGCTCGGCATCCGCCCGCGGCTCGACCTGATCCTCGGTGGGGACGCGCCGACCGGGGACGCCCGCGCACAGTCCGGCGCTCGCCCGGCCGGCCCGGCGCGGACGGACCGGCCTGAGCGTCCGGCCCCGCAGCAGGGCCGGCCCGACCGACCGACGGCGCAGCCGAACCGGCCCGCTCCGGCACCGGGGCAGGCCCCGCGCGAGCCGGAGTCCTCCCGCCCCACCCCGCCGCGCTCCGCCGCACCCTCCACCGCGGAGGACGACCCGGCGCCGCCGGCGGCTCCGCCCCGGGCCACACAGCAGCGTCAGACGCCGGAGCCGTCCCCCGCCTGGACGCCCGCGGCTCCCGCCACCTCCTGGGGGCCGACGCCGACGTCGTCGACGACGCCCGCCCCCGCCCCGCCGGCGGACGGCTGGGGCGGCCCGGATGAGGAGCCGCCCGCCTGGGACGACGCTCCCCCGCCCGAGGAGGACCCGTGGGACTCGCTGCCCGCGTTCGACCCGGACGCGGAGCAGGACGACTCGGACGGCCCCGAGGGCTGGACCCCGCCGGCCCGCGACGCCGAGGAGCGGCCCGTCGGCGCCGCGGGCTGGGACGGCCCCGTGCCGTCGGTCGAGGACTGGGGCGCGCCGCCGCAGGCCGCACCGGCCCCCGGCGGCGCCGCGCCGGACGCCGGCCAGGACTCCCCGGTCCAGCCCGACGCCCCGACCCCCGGCGAGAGCGAGCCGAGCGCCGAGGAGGTCCGTCGGGCCTACGACCCGGGGCCGCTGGTCCGCGAGGAGGAGCACTCGATCCCCGTGTTCGCCCGTCCGGAGGCGGAGCTGCGCGCGGAGTTCGCGAAGCGCTTCGGCGCGACCCGTCCCGCCGGCTTCGACGACGGCGCGGGCGCGGCCGCGGACGGTGACTCCGCCCGGCCTGCCACGCCGTCGCCCGCCCCGGACGACGACGCAGCGGCCACGGAGCGACGCGATCCCCACCCGGCCGCCTCGGGCGCCGGCCCGTCCTCGGACGAGCAGCGGCGCCCCACGGGCGCGCCCACGGCCGACGCGACCCCCGATCCGGGCGTGCCCGCCGACGACGCGGACGCCACGCCGCGCACGGCTGCCGGCCCGACTGGTTCGGACTTCCCGGGCTCGGGCCATCCGGCGAGCATGTACCCGCGGCTCATGGAGCGGCTGCGGGCCGGAGGGCCCCTCGAGCCTCCGGTGAACGCGGGCTCGAGCGGCGGCGGCGGGACGGGCGGCGGCCCCGGCGCTCCCGGTGGCCCCGACCCGGACGCCTCGCCGGGCTCCCCCGCCGGGGGCCGGCCGAGCGCGGCCTCGCTCGGGGCGCGCCCCGCCGACGTCGAGCCCGCCGGGGGAGCCTCGGCGCCGCCGTCGTTGGACGCGCGGGCCGCGGCCATCCACGCCGCCCGCGAGGCCGCCCAGGGCCGCGGCCCGACCCGGCCCGCCGACACCGGCCCCGCCGCCCCGGCGACGTCCGGGGTGGGGTGGGAGGACGAGGTCGCCAGCGACGACGACGTCCCGCTCGAGGACTCGGGCCTCGTGGGCCGGGCCGTCGTCGAACGGGTGCTCGGCGGCCGTCTGCTCGAGGAACGCCCCAACGACGCCTGAGGCGAACGCGCCCGTACGCGGTCCGGGGCCGCGGGCATGATGGACGCGGCGCCGGACCACGGCGCCGCGTCGGGGCGCACGCCCCACGAGACGCACCATCGGACGAGGGAGACGGATGTACCAGGGCGCGGTGCAGGACCTGATCGACGAGCTCGGCCGCCTGCCGGGCATCGGGCCGAAGTCCGCCCAGCGCATCGCCTTCCACATGCTGGAGGCGGACCGGGAGGACATGCTGCGGCTCGCGGACGCCATCCGCACGGTCAAGGACAGGGTGCGGCTGTGCTCGGTCTGCTTCAACGTCTCCGAGGACGAGGTGTGCTCGCTCTGCCGGGATGAGCGCCGGGACCGCTCCCAGATCTGCGTGGTCGAGGAGTCGCAGGACGTCATGGCCATGGAACGCACCCGCGCCTTCCAGGGCCGCTACCACGTGCTCGGCGGGGCCATCAATCCGATCGCCGGCATCGGCCCCGAGCAGCTGCACGTCCGCGAGCTGCTCACCCGGCTGCAGGACGAGGCCGTGCAGGAGGTCATCCTCGCCACGGATCCCAACCTCGAGGGCGAGGCCACGGCCACCTACCTCGGCCGACTCCTCGGCGCCACGGGCATCCGCGTCACGCGCCTGGCCTCCGGTCTGCCCGTCGGCGGGGACCTCGAGTACGCGGACGAGGTCACCCTCGGCCGTGCCTTCGAGGGACGCCGCCTGATCAGCGGCTGACACCGGCCGGCGTCGAACAGGTCCCGCCCGACGCCGGCCCGGCTCAGGCCACGCGCGTGCCGGCGGGCAGCCGCCCGGCCGGGGTGTCCAGGCGACGGTGGCCCCACCAGCCCAGCCCGGCCACCAGCACACCCTGCATCGCCAGACCGAGCGGCCACACCGGCCAGGTGCCCTGCCGGTCCGGCACGCCGCTCTGGTCGAGACCGCGCAGCTCGCCGTCGAGGCACTCGACGTCCCGGACGGGGTCGCGCTGGGTCCAGCGCAGGCCCACGGACAGCAGGTTGAGCGGCCCGGGTTCCGCCCGGGTCCCGTCCTCGAGGAGCCCGCCCTCCCAGGGGGAGGCATCCGCGAGCACGGCGTACGGGTTCGCCGCGAGCAGCCATCCGCTGCGCCGCGGGTCGGGGATCGTCCGGGTGGTCACCGGGCCGACGCACCGGTCGGCGATCCCGTCGTACAGCTCCGGGTGCGCCGCCTCCCACTCGGCCCAGGCCTGCTCGGCCTCCTCCGGGGTCATCTTCTCGAGCTCCGCCTCGGTGAACGGCTCCGCCGTCGTGGAGCCGTAGTCGGCCTCGTTGGCCCGCACCTCGGTCTGCAGGAACTGCAGGGACAGCCCGAAGGCCACCAGGGTGCCGATCGTCAGCGCCGCCACGATCAGGTACGTCACCACGACGGCGAACAGCGTGCGCCCGGCGATCGCCGAGACGGCCACGCCGATCCCCGCGATCATGCCGAACTCCACGAGGATCATCACGAGCCCCACCAGCACGGCCCACGGGGACACGCGCCCCACCACGGCTGCGACCGCCAGCCACGGCAGCGCCGCCGCGGGGAACGCGGCGGAGGCGATCCACGCGGCCAGCCACTTGCCCGCCATCAGGTGCCCGGTCCGCAGCAGGGTGACCTGGGTGATGGCCAGGGTGCCGCCGGCACGGTCGCCCGAGATCGCGTTGGCCGCCAGGGCGGGCGAGACCAGCAGCGAGAGGGTGAGGACGAAGAGCAGGACGCCGTCGAAGAGCGTCCGCCCCAGGGCGCGCATCTGCTGCTCCGCCAGCTCCGGCTCCAGGCCGGACGCCTCCATCTCCGCCACGCCCAGGCCGCGCAGCCCGAGGGCGCCGAGGGTCACCGCCCCCACCACCACGAAGAAGACGCCCAACAGCACGTACCAGCCACGCGAGCGCAGCCGCTGACGCAGTTCCATGCCCACCACGGTGGCCACGGCCTGGGCCGCGCCGAGGCGTCCCCCCGGCTGCGGCTGCGGCGGGCGGCGGTCGTGGATCGAGGTCGCGACGGCGGTGCTCACGGCCGGTCTCCTTCGGTGCGGGGGCCCTCCAGATGGAGGCCCAGGTAGGCGTTCTCGAGGCGGGAGCCCTCCGGGGCGAAGTGGCTGACGAGCACACCCTCGCGCACGAGGTCCGCGAGCAGCGCGGCCGCGGCGGCCTCACCCCGCAGCTGCACCACGACGCCGTCCCGGCGCTGGCCCGCGCCGGCGCCGGTGGCCGCGGTGACGGTCAGGCCGCGGGTCTCGAGGGCGCGGATGAGGGTGTCCCGGGCCGTCGGGTCGGGTCCGGCGATCCGGTAGGGGCGGGCGAGGTCGTCGGCGGCGCGGAACTCCTGGGTGGCCACCGTGGCGCCCTCACGGAGGAACACGGCGCGGTCGGACATCTCCTCGAGCTCGGCGAGCACGTGGGAGGAGACGAGCACGGCGGTGCCGGCTGCGGCCATGGCGCGCAGGTCATCCCGCAGCCGGATGCGGGCGGCCGGGTCGAGGCCGTTGGCGGGTTCGTCCAGGAGCAGGACGGAGGGCCGGTGCACGGTGGCCCGAGCCAGGGACAGGCGCTGCTGCTGGCCGCGGGAGAGCACGCGGGCGGGCCGGTGGGCGAACTCCGTGAGCTCGACCCACGCGAGCTGCTCGTCCGCGCGCGCCGACGCCTCCGCCTTCCCCATGCCGTAGAGCCGTCCCAGGCTGGCGAGGATGTCGTGGCAGGTCAGCTCTTCCCACACGCCCAGGGTGTCGGGCATCCAGCCGAGCCGCCGCCGGGCCTCGACGGGCTCGCGCACCGCGTCCACCCCGGCCACGGACACGGCGCCGGCGTCCGGGCGCAGCAGGGTGGCCAGGATCAGCAGGAGCGTGGTCTTGCCCGAGCCGTTCGGGCCGACGAGGGCCGTCACGGAGCCGGCAGGCACGGTGAGGGAGACGTCCCGCACCGCATGGACGGCGCCGAACGAGCGGGCGAGGCCGTGGGCCACGATCCCGTCGTGGGCGGCCACCCCCAGGACGGGTGAGGCGGGCGGGGGTGCTGGAGCGGTCATGGCCCCATCCTTGCCGCGCCGTGCACGGACGCGGATCCACCCGGGGGATGATCCCGGCGCCGATCCCGGCCCGACCGGGGTCGCAGGCGAGGCCGCGGGCGCCGTCGTCCCGGCCTGCGGCGGGCGCCGGGTCCAGCATCCGGAACAGGGGTTCACCTGGCGGACCCGCGCGGGTGCGCGCCCCTAGACTTGGCCCGAACCGACCCTCGACCCTGTCCGGAGCGACCCATGAGTCTCATCGTCCAGAAGTTCGGCGGCTCCTCCGTGGCCGACGCCGCCGGCATCCAGCGCGTGGCCCGCCGCATCGCGGACACGGTACGGGCCGGGAACCGCGTGTGCGTCGTGGTCTCGGCCATGGGCGACACCACGGACGAGCTGCTCGACCTCGCCGCCGAGCTCACGCAGGACGCGCCCGCGCGCGAGATGGACATCCTGCTCTCGGCCGGCGAGCGCATCTCCATGTCCCTGCTGGCGATGGCGATCCACGCCGAGGGCGTCGAGGCCCGCTCCTACACCGGCTCCCAGGCCGGCATGCTGACGGACACCTCGTACGGCCGGGCCCGGATCGTCAAGGTCAACCCCCACCGCGTGCAGGAGGCCCTCGACGCCGGCCGCGTGGCCATCGTGGCCGGGTTCCAGGGCATGAGCCCCGAGTCCAAGGACATCACCACCATGGGCCGCGGCGGCTCGGACACCACCGCCGTCGCCCTCGCCGCCGCGCTCGGCGCGGACGTGTGCGAGATCTACACGGACGTGGACGGCGTCTACTCGGCGGACCCGCGCGTCGTACCGACCGCCCGCAAGCTCACCGAGCTCTCCTCCGAGGAGACCCTCGAGATGGCGGCCTCCGGATCCAAGGTGCTGCACCTGCGCTCCGTGGAGTACGCGCGCCGCTTCGGCGTGCCGCTGCACGTGCGCTCCTCCTTCTCCGACCATGAGGGCACCTGGATCATGCCCGACCCGAACGACACCATCACCCTTCAGGAAGGCGCTCCCATGGAACAGCCCATCGTCTCCGGCGTCGCCCACGACCGCTCCGAGGGCAAGGTCACGATCGTCGGCGTCCCCGACGTGCCCGGCAAGGCCGCCGAGATCTTCCGCGTGATCGCCGTGTCCAACGTGAACATCGACATGATCGTGCAGAACATCTCCCGCGAGGGCTCGGGTCGCACGGACATCTCCTTCACCCTGCCGATCGTGGAGGGCAAGGACGCCATGGCCGCCCTGCGCGCCGCCCAGGACCGGATCGGCTTCCAGGACATCGTCTCGGACCCGGAGATCGGCAAGCTCTCGCTGATCGGCGCGGGCATGCGCTCCAACCCGGGCGTCTCCGCCACCTTCTTCAAGGCCCTCGCCGACGCCGGCGTGAACGTGGACCTCATCTCCACCTCGGAGATCCGCATCTCCGTGGTCACCGCCGAGAGCAAGCTCGACGACGCCGTCCGCGCCGTGCACGCCGCCTTCGGCCTCGACGCCGAGGAGGAGGCCACGGTCTACGGCGGCACCGGCCGCTGACGCCGCACCCGCCGCTGCCCCACCGCCCGGGCGACTTTCGAACGTGAAATGGGGCGAATGGACGCTTTCGAACGTGAGATAGGGCCTATCCCACGTTCGAAAGCGAGGGGGCGGGGCGCTTCCACCCTCCCCCGCCCACCACGACGCCGGCCCCGCACCTTCAGCGTGAAGGTGCGGGGCCGGCGTCGTGCGGGCGGTTCCTCCCGTTCCGTCAGCGAGGACGGAGGGGGTCGGCGGTCACGGGACCTGGACGGTCACGTCGGTCGTGATGCCCGCGTCCCAGGTGACGAGGCCCTTCCAGGTGCCCGAGGTCAGGCCCGACCAGGAGAGGGTCGCCTCGGTGGCCTTGCCCGAGGTCACGGGCACCGGGTTCGGGGAGACGGTCAGGTTGCCCGCGTCCTCGCGCAGCTTCAGCGTCTCGAGGGTGCCGGTGTCCTTGCCGCCGTTGGCCGCGTACAGGTGGCCGACCACGGTATAGGCGCCCGGGGTGGGGTTCGCGATCGTCAGCGTCTCGGACTCGTCCGCGGTCGCCCGGGACAGCTGCTTGCCCTCGGGGGTGATCACGTACAGGTCCCAGTCGGCGCCGGCGGCGCCCGCGTTGATCGAGGCCACCAGGGACTTGGTGCCCTCCTCCACGGTCACCGTGGACACGGCCAGTGCGCTGGACACGAGCGAGTTGCTCGCGGTGGCGGCGGCCACGGTGGAGTCCACCTTGCCCAGGCCCAGGACCTGCGGGGTCAGCTCACCGGTCACGCCGGGGGTGATCTCCACGTCGGCGGAGCCGGTGGCGCCGGAGCCCTCGACGGCGGAGGTGACGGCCGCGGACTTCGCCTTGACGGTGACCGGGGAGGTCACCTCCGGGACGGCCTTGCCCTTCGCGGTGGTCCAGGACATGGAACCGTGGGTCCAGGTGTTCACCGCGGCGTCGGTGCGGGTGACGGTCAGCTCGACGTCGGCGGACTGGCCGGCCTTCAGGTCCAGCACGGCCGGGGAGGCGGTCACCTCGAAGCCGGGCACGCTCGCGGAGAACTGCCAGCGGCCGTTCTCCAGGGCGGTCACGGTGCGGGTCACGGTGGCCGAGCCGACGACGTCGGGGATCGCCAGGGACGGGACGTTCACCTCACGGCCGGCGATGTCGCCGCGCAGCAGCGCGTCCCACTGCTCCTTGCCGGAGTCGTAGACCAGGCCCGGACGGGCGGCGGCGGCCGGATCGGCGGAGCCGGCACCCGTGGCGAAGTTGTCCGTGTTCACGGTGCCGTCGGCGTTGTACACGTCGCCGGCGGTGGTCATGAGGGCGGACTTCACGGCCATCGGGGACCAGGCCGGGTACTTGCCGATCAGCAGCGTGGCCATGCCGGCCAGGTTCGGCGAGGCCATGGACGTGCCGGACATCAGGCCGAACGTGTTGCCGTGGTAGTCGGGGTCCAGCGGGGAGACGCCGGCGATCACGTTCACACCGGGGGCGGCGAGGTCGGGCTTCAGGAGCTCCTGGTTCACGGCGTTGGCCGGGCCGCGGGAGGAGAAGCCGGCGATCTGGGGCAGCGGGTCCTCCGGCAGGCCGGTGGTGTCGCCCGGGACGACCGTGGCGGTGAGGTCGGAGGACTTCACCTTCTCGATCACGCCGTTGTCGTTCATGTGCACGGTCGGCACCGCGTGGATGTCCGCGTCCAGCGAGCCGGACGGGGTGTTCACGAGGATCATGCCGACGCCGCCGGCCTCCTCCACCACCTGCGACTTCTCGGTGCGGGCGTTCCCGCCGCGCTCGCAGAGCACGATCTTGTCGGCGGCCTCCTCGGTGAGTCCGCCGGGCAGGCAGAGACGCGCGGCCTCGGCGTCGCCGGCAGCGACCTCGGACGCGTGGATGACCTCGGCCGGGCCCACGCCGGTGCGGGCCGAGGAGGCGCCCCGGAGCTGCGTGCCGTCGGAGAACTGCACGGTGGCGGTGAGCTCGTTGGAGAACGTCTCCGCGGCCACGGTGGTCAGCCACGGGGAGCCGTGGTTCACGGTGTTCGGGCCGGGGCCGGAGTTGCCGCCGGAGGCGGCCACGAAGATGCCGGCCTCGGCGGCGGACTTGAAGGCCATGGCCACCGGGTCCACGATCGAGGTGTTGGAGCCGGAGATCGAGTAGTTCAGCACGTCCACGTTGTTCTCGATGGCCTGCTCGATGGCGGCCACGGAGGCGGAGGTGTAGCAGCCGCCGGTGTCCGGATCGGTGTCCTCCCAGCAGATCTTGTAGGAGATCAGGTGGGCGGCCGGGGCCACGCCCGCGCCCTCGCCGAAGGAGTCGTCGTCGATGGTCTGCTCCACCCCGGTGTTGCCGAGGATGGTGGTGGCCACGTGGGTGCCGTGGGAGAACACGCCCAGCGGGGAGATGCGCTCCTCCGGGGCCCGCTCGTCCACCGGGACGAAGCGCTCGAAGTCGTCGGAGAAGGCGTAGGCGCCGATCAGCTTGGAGTCGCACGACGACGCCGGGAAGTCCGGGCCGGTCTCGCACTCGGCCGTGGCGGTGGTGCCGTCCGCCTTGAGCACGGCGATCTGGCCGTCCGCGGTGCGGTACGGCACGCCGACCTTGGCCTTGCCCTTGAGCGGCTGGACGGGCTGACCGTCGATGAACGGGTTGTCCGGGTGGATGCCGGAGTCGATGACGCCGACCACCACGCCCTTGCCCGCGTTCTCGGCCTTGCCGTACACGGACTTCCAGGTGCCCTTCTTGCCGGGCAGGCCGAGGAATTCGGTGGAGCTGTAGTCCGGGGCCACCTGCTCGTCCGGCGCGACGCCGAGCACGGCCGGGTCCTTCGCGATCGACTGGGCCTCCTCGGCGGTCAGCTCGGCGACGAACGCGTTCACGGCGCGCTGGAAGGAGATCTCGGCCTTGGCGCCGTGGGCCTTCGCGACCTTCGCCTGCTGGCGCTGGAGCTTGGCCTCGTAGTTCTTCACGCGCGGGTGCGAGGGGTCGAACTTCGCCTTCGGAGCGGCGCCCGGAACGGCGCCGGCCTCGGGGGCGGTCACCGACGGCTGGTCCTTCAGGACCACGAAGTAGCGGCCGTCCTCGAACTGCTGCTGGACCTGCACCTCGCCCTGCGGGCTGGAGACGGTGCTGCCGTCGGGCAGTTCGACGGCGGTGGCCGACACCGCGAGCGCGGGAGCGGCCACGAGGCTCGCGCCGGCGACGGCCGCGGCCAGGGCCCGACGGCGCCGGGCAGGGGTGGGGTTCTGAGGCATTGCCTCCGCCTTTCTCATCAAGGTCCGCCCAGCTCTCGCCCGCGGCACGCCGGCGGGGATGACGCCGGGGGACGGGGAGATCGGCGCCCATGTGATGGGCACCACAGCGAGACATGTGCAATCTACCGTCCGGTAGGGCGTTTGACCAGATCTTTGCCAGGCAACGTCCAGGACCGTCGAATTGGGGCCGCCGGAGTGCGCTCCCCGCGTCGGCATCACGTGGGCCCGCTCGCTCATGAGGGGCGCCACGGGGGAGGATGGTGGGGTCATGCCCGAGCCACACACCGCCCCCGCGCCCTCCGAGACCCTGCCGCCCGCCGTCGTCGCCCTGCCCGCCGACGTGTGGCGGGCCCACGCGCGGGCACACCGCGAGCGCATCGCCCGACGCACGGACCCGCTGGTGGCCCTGCGGATGCGCGGCCAGAAGCACCCGGTGCAGGACTTCCTCTTCGGCTACTACACGCACTCCCCCGCCGCGCTGCAGCGCTGGCACCCCGGGCCGGGGGTCCTCCTCGCGGACGACGACGGCGCCGCGGCCCGCGCCGAGGCGGCCGAGCTGGGCGCGACCCCACGGGGCGAGTGGAAGCACTACCGGCGCGTCGAGGCCGGTGAGGTGGCAGGCGCCGTCGTCGACGGCCGCCCGGTGGGCGGCTGGCTGGTGGACGTGGCGGCGGTGCTCGCCGACCGCGCGTCAGGGGTGGCGTTCACGCGGGAACTGCTCGCGCGCACGGCGGAGCGGGCGCCGCGCCTGGGCTGCTTCGGGCTGCACGAGTGGGCGATGGCGTACCGCTCGGACGTGCACGGGGTGCGGCACTCCCAGCTGCCGCTGCGGCTCGGGGCCGAGGGGACGGACGCGGTGGTGGAGGGCTCGCGGATCCGGTGCACGCACTTCGACGCGTTCCGGTTCTTCGCGCCCGAGGCCCGCGACCGCAACGAGGGCGACGACGGCGTCCTGCCCACGCGCGCCGGGATGCGGAAGATGGAGCAGCCCGGCTGCCTGCACGCGGGGATGGACCTGTACAAGTGGGCGTACAAGCTGGTGCCGGTGGTCGACTCGGACCTGCTCGCGGACTGCTTCGACCTCGCGTGGGACATCCGCCGGCTGGACATGGAGGCCTCGCCGTACGACCTGACCGGAGTGGACGACCTCTCCGACGGGCGCGGCGGCTACGCGGCCGTGCGGATCGAGGAGCCGGCCGGGCGTGCCGAGTACGCGCGGCGACAGCGCGAGTTCGCCGCGCGGGGCCAGTCGCTGCGGGTGCGGCTGCTGGCGGTGCTGGACGCGGCCGCGGGGGCGGCCCCCGGGGCCCGGCCGGACACGGAGTGGACGTCCAGCGCACGTCCATGATTAGGATGGCCGCTATACAGGCTGTGAGGCGCATCACTCGCGTCATCCGGTGACCGCCCCGGCCCTCTCCGCACCGAACGACTCGAGGACCTGACGTGACCAGAACCGTTCCAGCTCGCCGCCGCACCACGCTCGCCGCCGCCGTCGCGGCCGTCTCGCTCGCCGTCACGGCCGCCGCCCCCGCGCTCTCCGCGCCCGGCAACGGCAACGGCAACGGCAACGGCAACGGGTCCGCATCGCAGGGTCAGGCCCGCTCCAACGACCTCTCCGCCACGCGCGGCAACAAGGTCAACGACGCCGCCGCGCTCGCGCCGCACCTCGTGGGCCAGACGCTGGACTGGGAGGCCTGCGACTTCGGCAGCGAGCGCCTCAACGCCCGGTTCAACGCGATCCCCGGCACCGCGTGCGCCGACGTCACGGTGCCGCGGGACTGGAAGAACCCCGAGGACGGCCACACCATCACCCTGCGCGTGGCCAAGACCGAGACCTCGAAGGGCAACCCGGAGCGCCAGGGCATCGCACTGGTGAACCCCGGCGGCCCGGGCGGCTCCGGCCTGCCCTGGGGCCCCGCCATGGCCGAGCGCGCCCCGGAGCTCGCCGAGCAGTACGACTTCATCGGCTTCGACCCCCGCGGCGTGGGCCAGTCCACCGCCCTGGAGTGCACCTACACGCCGAACCCCGAGCACGACGTGTGGCAGGACACGAAGGCCCAGGTCGACGCGTGCCTCGAGAACGAGCTCACCCCCTACATCACCACCGAGCAGACCGTGTACGACATGGACTTCATCCGCGCCGTCCTGGGCGAGGAGAAGACCTCCTACATCGGCTACTCGTACGGCACCTGGCTGGGCAGCTGGTACCAGCGCGTCTTCCCCCAGCACACGCACCGGTTCCTGCTGGACTCCGCCGTCGACATCTCCCGCGACGGGCTCCAGACCACCTGGGACCTGCAGCCGCGCTCCCGCGACCGCCAGTTCCAGGACGCGATGCTCCCCTACGTGGCCCGGCACGACGAGATCTTCGGCCTCGGGGACAACCCGATGCAGATCCGGCAGCGCTGGGAGGACGTGGGCGGCACCCGCACCCAGCTCGGCATGATCGTCGCCGGCTCGTTCCTGCTGCCGGCCATGTACGACACGTCCCAGTACCTCGACGCCGGGTCCGTCATCGCCGCCTACATCCGCATCATGGAGTCCGAGGCCGCGGCCACGGACCCCGCGGGGCAGCGCACCCAGATCGAGCGCATCCTGGCCGAGGCCCGTGCGTCGCTGCCGGCCGAGGAGCGCGACTCCTTCGACCGCTTCGCCGCCCGCGGCCTGGAGACCGTGGGCGAGCGCGAGCAGCTCGTCGCCGCCACCCAGGCCGGTGACGCCGTCACCTTCGAGGGCGCGTTCTCGGCGATCCGCTGCCAGGACGGCCAGTGGAACACCTCGCAGGGATACTGGACCTCGTGGGTGGACGACCTCGGCCGCAAGGCCCCGTGGATCGGTGTGCTGATGGGCCCGTCGGAGTGCATGTACTGGCCCGCCCAGACCTCCATGCCCGCCCAGCCCGGTGGCAAGGGCGCCCCGAACACCGTGATCGTGCAGTCCGAGCTGGACGCGGCGACCCCGTACGAGGGCGGCCACCGCGCCGCCGGCGTGCTGCGCAACACGTCCCTGATCTCCGTGGACAACGAGGGCACCCACGGCCTGTTCCCGTACCGCACCGAGTGCGTGGACGCGCCCATCCGTGACTACTTCCTGACCGGCGCCCAGCCGGCCGAGAAGTCGCTGTGCGACGCCGTCCCGCTGCCGCTCGAGACCCAGCCGGTCCAGGTGGCCGGGACCCCGACGCACAAGGGCGACATCAAGATCTCGATGCGCACCGACGCCGTGCGCGAGGCCAACCGGATCACCCACGACGCGATCGAGCGTCAGCTGATCGACTCCCGCGCGGTGACCCCGGACGTCGAGGCCTTCCTGGAGGACTGACGGCCCGGGCACCCGGAACCCGGTCCGCCCCCGACGGCCCGGCGACTCCCCCGCGGAGACGCCGGGCCGTCGTCGCGCCCGGGGCGGCCCTGCAACGCTGGTTGAGTTATCGCGGGTGCCCCCGCCCCACACCCCCGACAACTCGACCCGCGATGGGCAGCCGGAGGGGTGGCGTCGACGCCGAGGCCGATAGCCTCGCGCCATGATCCTGCACATCACCCTCCCGGAGGACTGGGCCGCCGCGCGTCGCACCGGCCGCTACACGGCATCGACGCGCGGCGCCTCGATCGACGACGTCGGCTTCCTCCACGCCTCCGACGACGCCGCCCAGGTAGGAGTCGTCGGCGCGGCGATCTACCCGGACCGGCCGGACGCGTTCGTCTGCGGCCTGGACGAGGACGAACTGGCGGGGGCCGGCCTGCGGGTGCGGCGCGAGCCGGGAGACCCCTCCGATCCCCACTCGGCCGAGTTCCCGCACGTCTATCCGGACGAGGCCGTCTCCGGGCACATCCCGTGCTCGATGCTCACCCCCGTGACCGACCCACGGGCGGACGCCCGCGTGCACCGCGAAGACTCGGCCGAGGCCGCCGCGCTGCTCGACGCCGGGTGGAGCGTGCGCTCCCGCTCCTGGGGCGCGCGCCTCCACCTCGACGACGACGCCGACCTGGCGCCCTACCGTGGCCACGTCGCGGCGGCCGAAGCGCGGGGAATCGAGGTGCGGAGACTGACCGCCGTCGACCTGCCTGCCCTGCGCGCCCTCGACGAGGAAGCGGCTCCCCGATTCCCGCGCACCGACGGCTCCCGTCACGAGCCGCTGCCGGACGACCTCGAGGCCCGACTGTCCACCCCAGCAGGGCTTGCCGTGGGGGCCTTCGAGGGAGGAGTGCTCATCGGATTCACCCTGACGTTCCGCTCCCCTGACCGGTGGGAGGTCGACCGCACCGCGGTCGCGTCCGAGCACGAGAACCGTGGCGTGGCGAAGGCCGTCAAGGCGGCGACCCTCCTGGCGACCCATGCCCGCGGTGGGCGCCAGTGGGGCACCGGCGGCGCCGAGGCCAACGCGGCGTCCCTGCGGATGAACACGGCCCTCGGGTTCCGTCTCGAACCTGCCTGGCTCGGGCTGACCCCGCCCATGACGTGGGAAGAGTTCGCACGGGCTCCGGCGTCAAGCTCCCTTGACGACAAGGTCACTTGACTGTCACGCTTGCTTCACAATGTCCGGTCGGACAGCCCCCACAGAGCCTCCGAGGCGGGCCGGGCCACCGGCCCAGGGCATCGACCACAGGAGGGCCCCATGACCGCGAACCACTCCCGCCACACCGCCGCCGCGGACGGCCAGGGCGCCGCGGCGGAGCACGCCGGCACAGGCACCGCCACCACCGATCCGCGCCGAGACACCCGCTCCCGCTGGGGCTGCTCCTCCCGTCTCGGCGGCGGCACCGGACGACTGATGGGCGTGAGCCTGGCCGTCGGCGTCGTGGGCGCCCTGGGACTCGGCTCGGCGGCCTGGGCCACCACCGTCGCGGCCGGCCACGCAGACTCCCTTGCCTGGATCGCCGCCGGTGCGATGGCGCTCAACGGCCTGCTCTTCGGCCTCCTCCTGACCTGGCTCGCGCTCGTGGACCGTCACTCGATCCGCGGCGCCGACACGAACCCGGAGGAGTCGATCGAGGGACGCTGGTACGAGAAGGCCACCTCGGGCGCCTTCCATGACACCCTCGTCGTCGTCGGCCTCGGCGCCGCGATCCTCTCGTTCGGCGGGTACGTGATCTCGCCCGCGGCCGTGGGTGCCGCCCTGTTCGTCCTCATGGGCTGCGCCGCCGCGATCCGGTACCAGATCCAGAAGCGCCGGGGCTGAGCCGTGGAGAACACCATCCCCGACGAGCGTGCCCGCCTCGGCTGGTCGCAGCAGCGGCTCGCCGACGAGCTCGGCGTCTCCCGGCAGACCGTCATCTCCCTCGAGAAGGGCCGCTACGACCCCTCGCTCCCCCTCGCCTTCCGCCTCGCGGCCGTGTTCGGGCGGCGGATCGAGGACCTGTTCACCCCGGACGGCAACGCGGGTTGAGTTGTCGCGGGTCCGGGCGCCCAGCACCCGTGACAAGTCAACCCGCGTTGAGCCCGGGGCGGCGTGGGGCGTGAGAGGCTGGGGCCATGGATCGAGAGCTGCGCACCCCTCCGGAGCTGGAGGGCGTGGACTGGCACGACGACGCCCCGCGTCGCCCCCGCCCGATCGTCACCCTGGTGGCGTGGATCGCCATCCTGGGTCTGGTCCTCAGCGTGGGCGCCGGGATCTTCTCCGCCTTCTGACGCGGCACCGCCGGCCGCCGTCCGACGCGCCGCCCCGGCCTCAGCGCACGTCGCCGTCCACGTAGCGCCAGACCCCGTCCTCACGGCGGAACCGGCTGACCTCATGGAGTCGGAACCGCCCCTCGGCCCCCGCGCCGACGGCCACGAACTCCACGGTCCCGGCGTCCTGGAACGGCCCGCCGTCCCGCACGTCCAGCACCGCCAGGCGGGTGAACCGCGGCGCCTGTTCCCCCGCGGCCGGCAGCAGCTCGGCCGCGGGGGGCCGGTGCTCGGGAGCCCAGGTCGCGGCGAGGTAGTCGGCCATCGCCTGCGCCTCTGCCGGCCCGGCCTCGCCCAGCCGCGCGAACGCCGTGTACCGGGAGCGCATGAGTGCCTCGGCGGTGGGCGCGGTCAGGGCGCCGTCCTGGGCGAAACGCGCGTGCAGGCGACCGCAGCACGCCGCGAGCCCGGCTCCGGACCCGCAGGGGCAGGGCTCGGGACGGCTCACCGGCGCGGGCGCCCGGTCGCGCGACGCCGGGCGGACCGGGCCGTGATGCGGCGCACTCCCGTCAGCACGACGCCGGCCGCCGCGGCGAGCAGCGCGGGGCCGAGCGGGCTGATCGGCCGACGTCGACCGAGCGGGGACACACGGGTCTGCTGAGGTCTCATGCCGCCAGGCTACGCCGGGCCGGCTGCCGCGTGCCGCCCCCATCACACCCACGATCCCGCGTCCGGGCGGCCGAGTAGACTGGGCGGGCAAGCACGCGGAGCGCCCAGGGCCGGGCGTGAGACGGCATCTACACCGTCATGCTCCGCGGCATCGTCCCGCACCCAGGAGCGTGTTCATGCCCATCATCGTCGTCGACGTCATGCCCAAGCCCGAGATCCTCGATCCGCAGGGCAAGGCGATCAACGGGGCCCTGCCCCGCCTCGGCTTCACCGAGTTCAGCCAGGTCCGCCAGGGCAAGCGCTTCGAGCTCACCGTGGAGGGCGAGGTCACCGACGAGATCCTCGCCCAGGCGCGCACGGCCGCCGAGGAAATGCTGTCCAACCCCGTCATCGAGGACGTCGTGAACGTGGCCGTCCTGGACGAGGCCGAGGGCGCCCGATGACCGAGCTCCCCCTCATCGGCGACTACTCGACGCCGGCGACGCCGCTCAGCGGCGCGCGCATCGGCGTCATCACCTTCCCCGGCACCCTGGACGACGTGGACGCGCTGCGCGCCGTCCGCCTCGCCGGCGCCGAGCCCGTCTCCCTGTGGCACGCCGACGCGGACCCGCAGCGGACGCTCGCCGGCGTGGACGCCGTCGTGATCCCGGGCGGCTTCTCCTACGGCGACTACCTGCGCGCCGGCGCGATCGCGCGCTTCGCCCCCATGATGGACGCGGTGGCGACGGCGGCCGGCGGCCCCGAGGGCGAGGCGGACGGCCTGCCGGTGCTCGGCATCTGCAACGGCTTCCAGATCCTCACCGAGTCACACCTGCTGCCGGGCTCGATGATCAAGAACGACCACCTGCACTTCATCTGCCGCGACCAGGAGCTGGTCGTGGAGAGCACGGACACCGTGTGGACCCGCGACTTCGAGCAGGGCCAGACCATCACCGTGCCCCTGAAGAACCAGGACGGCCAGTACGTGGCGGACGAGACGACCCTCGACGCCCTCGAGGCCGAGGGCCGCGTGGTGTTCCGCTATCAGGGCTGGAACCCGAACGGCTCGCGCCGGGACATCGCGGGCATCGCGAACCCGGCCGGCAACGTCGTCGGTCTGATGCCGCACCCGGAGCACGCCGTGGAGACGGGCTTCGGCCCGGACACCGCCGCCGGCCCCCGCTCCGGCGTGGACGGCCTCGGCTTCTTCACCTCCGTCCTGACCACCCTCGCCAGCCGTGGAGGCCATGCATGAGCCAGCAGTTCAACATCGAGACGGTCGCGGACGCCCAGGCGACGCCGGACGTCGAGCAGCCCTGGGCCGAGCTGGGCCTGAAGGAGAACGAGTACGCCGAGATCAAGAAGATCCTCGGCCGCCGCCCCACCGCGGCCGAGCTGGCCATGTACTCGGTCATGTGGTCCGAGCACTGCTCGTACAAGTCCTCTAAGGTGCACCTGCGCCAGTTCGGCGAGAAGCTCACCGACGAGATGAAGCAGCACATGATGGTGGGCATCGGCGAGAACGCCGGCGTGACCGACCTCGGTGACGGCTGGGCCGTGACGTTCAAGGTCGAGTCCCACAACTCGCCCTCCTACGTGGAGCCCTACCAGGGCGCGGCCACGGGCATCGGCGGCATCGTGCGCGACATCATCTCCATGGGTGCCCGCCCGGTGGCCGTGATGGACCCGCTGCGCTTCGGCGCGATCGACCACCCGGACACCGCCCGCGTGTTCCACGGCGTGGTGGCCGGCATCGGCGGCTACGGCAACTCCCTGGGCCTGCCGAACATCGGCGGCGAGACCCGCTTCGACCCGATCTACCAGGGCAACCCGCTCGTCAACGCCCTCGCCGTGGGCGTGCTCAAGCACGAGGACCTGCGTCTGGCCAACGCCTCCGGCGTGGGCAACAAGGTAGTTCTGTTCGGCGCCCGCACCGGCGGTGACGGGATCGGCGGCGCCTCCGTGCTGGCCTCCGAGTCCTTCGACGGCGACGGCAAGCCCGCCAAGCGCCCCTCGGTGCAGGTCGGCGACCCCTTCTCCGAGAAGGTGCTCATCGAGTGCTGCCTCGAGCTGTTCCGCGACTCCCTCGTCGAGGGCATCCAGGACCTCGGCGCCGCCGGCATCTCCTGCGCCACCTCCGAGCTCGCCTCCAACGGCGAGGGCGGCATGCGCGTGGAGCTGACCGACGTGCTGCTGCGCGACTCCACGCTGACCCCGGGCGAGATCCTCATGTCCGAGTCGCAGGAGCGCATGATGGCCGTGGTGACGCCGGAGAACGTCGCCGCGTTCGAGGCCGTCATGGCAAAGTGGGACGTCGAGTACTCCTGGCTGGGCGAGGTCACCGGCGACGGCCGCCTGATCATCACCTGGGACGGCGAGGTCATCGTCGACGTGGACCCGCGCACCGTGGCCCACGACGGCCCGGTCTACGAGCGCCCGTACGCGCGTCCGGCCTGGCAGGACGAGCTCCAGGCGGACACGTTCCGCTCCTCCGAGGCCGGTCAGGACCTGCCCGCCACGGGCGAGGAGCTGCGCGCCGCCGTCGTGGAGCTGATGAGCTCCCCGAACCTGGCGGACACCTCTTGGATCACCCGCCAGTACGACCGCTACGTCCGCGGCAACACCGCCCTGGCGGCCCCGGACGACGCGGGTGTGGTGCGCGTGGACGAGGAGACCGGCATAGGCGTGGCCCTGGCCACGGACTGCAACGACCGGTTCACCTACCTGGACCCGTACACGGGCGCGCAGGCCTCCCTGGCCGAGGCGTACCGCAACGTCACCACCGCCGGGGCCGTGCCCCTGGCCGTCTCCGACTGCCTGAACTTCGGCTCCCCCGAGGACCCGGACGTGATGTGGCAGTTCGCGGAGGCCGTGCGCGGCCTGGCGGACGGCTGCCAGACCCTCGGCATCCCGGTGACCGGCGGCAACGTGTCCCTGTACAACCAGACGGGCAGCACCCCGATCCACCCCACCCCCACGGTGGCGGTGCTCGGCCAGCTCGACGACGTCCTGCGCCGCACCCCGTCCGGCTTCGCCCCGGACGCGGACGGCCAGGCGATCTACCTGCTGGGCGAGACCGCGGACGAGCTGGACGGCTCCGAGTTCGCGCGCCTGCGCGGCCACCTCGGCGGCCTGCCCCCGAAGGTCGACCTGAAGAAGGAGCGCCTGCTCGGCGAGCTGCTGGTCAACATGTCCCGGGACGGCATGATCGACGCCGCCCACGACGTCTCCGGCGGCGGCCTCGCGGCCACCCTGTCCGAGATGGTGCTGCGCTTCGGCGTGGGCGCCCGCGTGGTGCTGGACGAGGTGCTGCGCCGCGCCGGCGTGGACCTGTTCACCGCACTGTTCTCCGAGACGCAGGCGCGCGCCGTCGTGGCCGTGCCCCGCACCGAGGAGGTCCGGTTCACGGACATGACCACGGCCCGCGGCTACGCGGCCGTGCGCATCGGCGTGGTGGACGCCGACTCCGCGGCCCTCGAGGTCCAGGACGCCTTCACCCTGCCGATCGCGGAGCTGCGCGAGGCCTGGGAGGCCACCCTGCCGAAGCACTTCGGCTGACCCCGTGGGCCCACGGGCCCCGGCACGACGACGGCCGCTCACCTCCGGGGTGGGCGGCCGTCGTCGTGGGGCGGGACGGCGGGGACGAACGCCGCCGACCCTCGCACGGCCGTGCGCCTCAGTCGTTGACGCGGCGGGCTCCGATGACCAGAGTGATCCCAGGACAGCGCGCCAGCGCGCCGCCCGGCCCGTCCAAGAGGGTCGGCGCGGTCCCGACACATGAAGGAGACCACCCATGCGCCTCATCACCCTGGGCCTCGGCGCCGCACTCGGCTACCTGCTCGGCTCCGCCGAGGGCCGCAAGAACCTCGAGAAGATGACCCAGAACGCCCAGAAGCTCTGGAACGACCCCAAGACCCAGGAGAAGGTCGGCCAGGTCCAGGAGACCGCCCAGCAGAAGTTCGCTGAGGTGAAGAAGTCCGATCCGGTGCAGAAGGCCACGACGAAGGTGGAGGATGCCATGCAGGGCAACGACAAGAAGAACGACGTCCGCGAAGATCGCGTGACCGAGTCCAACAACGACAACATCACCTCGGCGGCCCGCCACGGTGCCGAGCCGGACACCATCTCGGACCCGTCCACCCCGCTGGGTGACGAGGGTCCGCTGACGCGCTGACCCGCGCAGACACGGCGGCCCGCCTCCCCGAGGGGAGGCGGGCCGCCGCCGCCGTGGGCCGGGTCAGCCGTCCTGCTTCAGGACCTCGTCGGCCGGCGGGGCCTGCACCGGATCCACCCCGCCCATCTCGGAGAGGGTCACCACGGCCTTCGTGCCGGCGGACTCGGTCTCCACGGTGAGCAGGCGGCCGTCCTCCTTGGACACCGTGAACGCGGTCAGCTCCACGCCCTCCTGCGGGCCCGAGACGGGCTCGTCCAGCACGTAGCGGATCGCATCCTGACCGCTGCGGCGGATGCCGTCCGCGTCCGCCTCGACGTCGTCCAGGCCGCCCGACTCCGGCAGGGAGCCCAGCAGGGAGCTCACCATCGCGCCCATGCCGGTGGCGCTGGGATCGCCCTCGTACGGGGTGGCGGTCCAGCGCTCCGCATAGGCGGGATGGTCCTCACCGCTCGCGCCGACGCGCTCCACCGTGAACCGGGAGTACGCGGTGCCGTCCACGATCCGGGACTCGTCCCGGGTGATCAGACCGTCGTCCTTGTACACGGACACGTACCGCATGGACGAGCCGTCCACGGGACCGGAGATGTCCACCGCGTCCGGGACCGCGCGGCCGTTGCTCGGGGCCTCGGACCGCAGCTCGGTGACCATGCGGACGGAGTCGGCCTCCTCGAGCTGGGTGCGGGCGCGGTCCCAGGCGCCGGGGGCGTCGTCGCCCGAGGCGCAGCCGGTCAGCAGCAGGGCGGCCGCCCCGAGGGCGGCGAGGGACAGGCCGCGGCGGGTGCGGCGGGTCTGGGTCTGGCGCTGCCTCACTCGGCCACCTCCTCCGGCGCCTCGGCCGGCTCGATCTGGTTCCAGTCGCTCAGGGCGTACTGCTGGGTGGCCCGGCCGTCGTCGACGGTGAGCGCGACCAGCTCGCCGTCGTCGTCCACCGTGAAGGAGTGCACCCGGGTGGCGTCGCCCTCGACCATTGCGGCGTCGGCGACCTCCTCGGGCACGGCGTAGCGGTAGGCCGTGCCGTCGTCCCAGTCGACCTCCTCGGCGCGCACCTCGGCGCCGTCGAGGGCGTCCGCCGCGGGGAAGCCCACCTGGTCGAGGAGGGCCTTCAGGGGCGGCTCCTGCCCCTCACCGGCCGGGACACGGCGCCACTGCGGGTCGGAGTACATCACCTGGACGTCGTCCGGGACGTCGGAGCCGTCCACGTCGACCCGGACGAACACATCCTCGCCGACCTGGCGGGACTCCATGGTGATGTGCGAGTCCCGGCCGACCTGCATGACGCCCTTCGACTCGGCGTCGCCGCCGTCGAGCCGGCCGGCGATGTCCCAGCGGACCGAGTGCGGGCCCTGACGGCCGGTGGTGTAGGCGGTCTCGAGTCGGACGGTCTCGGCCTCGTCCAACTGGGTGCGGGCCTGATGCCAGGCCTCCCCCGCCGACTGCGGCTCGGATGCGCACCCGGCCAAGGCCAGGGCGCCCACGACGCCGAGCCCGGCCGCGCGGACGGCACGTCTGCGCTGCATGTTCTCCTCCTGGGGCTGCTGCCGGCCGAGGCAGGGCGCCGCGGCCATTGGCGTCACCCTACCGGCGGCGCAGGGCGAAGGATGCGCCGTGGTGGTTCTGCGGCAGGTGGTCGCCGCGGCCGAAGAGCTTGTGGCGCAGCGTGCCGTCCGTGTACGCGGTCTTGTAGCGGCCGAGCTTCTGCAGCGCCGGCACCACGAACTCCACGACGTCCTCGAAGGCGCCCGGGGTGATGTGGTAGGCGAGGTTGAAGCCGTCCACGTCGGTCTCGTCGGCCCACTCGACGAGCTGACGGGCCGCGGACTCGCCGCCGCCCACGATCACGGGGCCGAAGCCGCCGATGCCCACCCATTCGGCGAGCTTGCGCACGGTCCACTCCTCATCCGTGCCGGAGGCCTTCTGGAAGGTCTCCACGGCGGACTGGATGGCGTTCGACTTCACGTCCCCGATCGGCTCGTCCAGGTCGTACTGGGACAGGTCGATGCCCATCCAGCCGGACATGAGCACGAGGCCGCCCAGCGGGTCCACGTACTGCGCCAGGTCGTCGTACTTGGCCCGCGCGTCCTCGTCGGTGGCCCCGGTGACGATCGTCTGCATCGCGAAGATCTTCACGTCGTACGGGTCACGGCCGGCGTCCACCAGGGCCTGGCGGATCTTCTTCACGGTGGCGGCCGCCAGCTCCTTCGTGGGGGAGTTGATGAACACGGCCTCGGCGTGCTTGCCGGCGAAGGCGCGGCCGCGCGTCGAGGCGCCGGCCTGGTAGATCACGGGGGTGCGCTGCACGGACGGCTCGGTGACGGCGTGGCCGGGCACGGTGAAGTACCGGCCCTCGTGGGCGATGTCGTGGACCTTGGCCGGGTCCGCGAACACGCCGGACTCCTTGTCGTAGACGACGGCGTCGTCCTCCCACGAGCCCTCGAGGAGCTTGTAGACGACGTCGAGGTACTCGTCGGCGTGCTCGTAGCGCTCGTCGTGCTCCATCTGGTCGTCCTGGCCCATGTTCTGGGCGGCGGAGGGCAGGTAGCCGGTGACCACGTTCCAGCCCACGCGGCCGCCCGTGAGGTGGTCGAGCGTGGCGAGGCGGCGGGCGAACGGGTAGGGGTGCTCGTAGGCGGTGCCGGCGGTGACGCCGAAGCCGAGGTGCTCGGTGACCGCGGCCATCGCGGAGACGAGCAGGAACGGGTCGTTCACGGGGGTCTGCGCGCCGGTCCTGATGGCGGCCTCGGAGGTGCCGCCGTACACGGAGTACGGGCCGAGGACGTCGGCGATGAACAGGCCGTCGAACAGGCCCTTCTCCAGCGTCTGCGCCAGGTGCGTCCAGTAGCCCAGGGTGTTGTAGTCCCGGGCGTGGTCGTCGGGGTGACGCCAGAGACCCGGGGACTGGTGGGCGACGCAGTTCATGTCGAATGCGTTGAAGAGGATCGCGCGGTGCTCGTCCGGGCGGGTGGGTGCTCCGGCCCCGGCGTTCTCGGCGGTGCTCATGGGTCTCCTTTCCAGGGCCGCCCGGTCGCAGGGGCGCGGCCGGGCGAGCGACGGTTCCGCACCATGCAACGCTGACGCGGCCGGCGGTGGAAGCCGGTCCGGCCCAGGGGTTCATGACGGCCCCGCCGGGCCCGGCCACGCGTCCGGCGCCCGGTTCGTGACATGCCCCGACCATGACGGAGGACACGTCCGCGGGCGGCGGCCCTGTTGCGGCCCAGTGGCACCCCAGCGCTGAGCCAGAGAAATCTGCTGCCTCCACCCTGCAGAGACGACCGAAACGTCTGGCTCGGCGCTGGGCTCGGGCCGTGACGGCCGGCCGGGCCAGGACCGGCGGCGCCCCCGGTGTGACGCCCGTGTGACCCTCCGGCGCCGGCGGCCGGGCGACCGCGCGGCCGACCGGGCCCGCGGTGGTCTACTGGCATCCGTATCCGTCCGACACCGACGACGAAGCGACGATGGGAGCCCTCCATGAGCGTGCACGCGCCTTCCCGTGCCACCGCCTCCACCCCGGTCCGGGACGAGGACCGCCACAGCCTCGACGTCGTCTTCCGCGGCGTCGGGCGCACGTTCCCCACCGCGGACGGACCACGCGTCGTCCTGCGCGACGTGGACCTGACCGTGGCGCCCGGCGAGGTGCTCGCCGTGATCGGCGCCTCCGGCTGCGGCAAGTCCACGCTGCTGCGCGCCGTGGCCGGCCTGGACCCGGACTTCGACGGAGAGCTGCTGATCGACGGCTCGCCCGTGCGACCCTACGACGAGCGCACCGCCGTCGGCTTCCAGGAGCCGCGCCTGCTGCCCTGGCGCACCCTGCGCCGCAACGTGGAACTCGGCCTGCCCCGGGAGCTGGACCGCGCCGCGGGCCGGGACCGCGTGCAGGAGCTGCTCGAGCTCGTGGGCCTCGCGCCCTTCGCGGAGCACCGCCCCCGGGAGGTCTCCGGCGGCATGGCCCAGCGGGCCTCGCTCGCCCGCGCCCTGGCGCGCCGCCCCGGCGTGCTGCTGCTCGACGAGCCCTTCGGCGCCCTCGACGCCCTGACGCGCCTGAAGATGCAGGACCTGCTGCTGGACGTGCACGCCGCCACCGGCACCACCGTCCTGCTCATCACCCATGACGTGGAGGAGGCCCTGCAGCTCGCCGACCGCGTGCTGCTGCTCGCCCGTGACGTCCCCGCGCCCGACGGCGGGGCCCGCCCCGGAGCGACCGTGGGGCGGATCGTGGACGTGCCGGGGGCCCGTCCCCGCGACCGCGCGGACGCCCGCCTGGCCCGGCTGCGCGCCGAGCTCCTCGAGGGCCTCGGCGTCGAGAGCCACGCCCGATGAGCGGCGCCGGCTCCGCACGCCTGACCCGTCGCACGGCGCTCGGCCTGCTGGCCGCGTCCCTGCCCCTGGGCCTGAGCGGATGCGTCCTGCAGGGTGAGGCGACGACCGGGCCGGTGAACGGTCCGGACACGCTGAGCATCGACTACGCCACCTACAACCCGCTCTCCCTCGTGATCCGCCACCAGGGATGGCTGGAGGAGACGCTCGCGCCCCGCGGCGTCCGGGTGAACTGGGTGTTCTCCGCCGGCTCCAACAAGGCCAACGAGCTCCTGCGCTCGAACTCCGTGGACATCGGGTCGACGGCCGGCTCGGCCGCGCTGCTGAACCGGGCCAACGGAGCGCCCACGCGCATCGTGGGCGTCGCCTCGCGGCCGGAGTGGTCCGCGCTCATGGTCCCGCCCGGCTCGGACATCACGGACGTCGCCCAGCTCGCGGGCCGCACGGTGGCCGCCACGCGCGGGACGGACCCGTACTTCTTCGCCGTGCAGGCGCTCGAGGCCGCCGGGGTGGACCCGGCCGACGTCGAGATCCAGAACCTGCAGCACGCCGACGGCCGCGCCGCCCTCGCCGGCGGATCGGTGGCCGCGTGGTCCGGGCTCGACCCGATCATGGCCAAGGCCGAGGCCGAGGGCGCCCGCTTCCTGTACCGGGACCTCGCCCTGAACACGTTCTCCGTCCTCAACGCCACGGAGTCCTTCCTCGAGGCGGACCCGGAGACGGCCCAGACCGTCCTGGACACGTACGAACGCGCCCGCGCCTGGGCGCTCGAGCACCCGGACGAGACCGTCGGGATCCTGGCCGAGGCCGCGAAGATCTCTCCCGACGTCGCCCGCACCGTGATCCTCGAACGCACCAACGCGGACGTCAGCCCCGTGCCGGGCCAGGAGCTGCTCGACGCCCTGACGGGGGTCGGACGGATCCTGGTCGGCACCGGGTCCGTCGACTACCAGCACCAGGTGGACGCCGCGCTGGCGAGCATCCTGGACACCCGTTTCGCCGAGGAGGCCATCCGATGAGCGCCGCCCTGACCACCCCCGCCGCGACGACGGGCCCCGAGGCGCGCGAGCGGTCGGGTCACGACGACGGCGACACAGGGGCGCGCCGACGGCAGCGGCCCCGGGTGCTGGACCGGCCCGGCGCCCGGGCGGTGGTGGGGCTGGCCGCGCCCGCTGTCCTCCTGGTGCTGTGGTGGGCGGTGACGGCCGCCGGGCTGCTCTCCGCGGTGCAGCTGCCCTCCCCCGGCGCGGTGCTGAGCGCCGGCGTCAACCTGCTGGAGCGGGGCGACCTGTGGCTGCACGTGGGGATCTCCACCCAGCGCGTGCTGCTGGGCTTCCTGCTCGGCGCCGCACTCGGGCTGGCCGTGGGGTCCGCGCTCGGGCTGTCCCGGTGGGCGGACGCGCTGTTCGCCCCGCTGATCGGGGCGCTGCGCGCGGTGCCCTCGCTGGCCTGGGTGCCGCTGCTGATCCTGTGGATGCAGATCGGCGAGGAGTCCAAGGTCACCCTCATCGCGATCGGCGCGTTCTTCCCGGTGTTCACCACCGTCTACGCCGCCCTGCGCCATGTGGACCCGCACCTGGTGGAGGCCGGTCGGGCCTTCGGCTACCACGGGCTGTCCCTGCTGCGGACGGTGCAGCTGCCCGCCGTGGTGCCGGCCGTGTTCTCCGGCCTGCGGCTGGCCCTGGCCCAGGCCTGGCTGTTCCTGGTGGCCGCGGAGCTGATCGCCTCCTCGATGGGCCTGGGCTTCCTGCTCACCGACTCGCAGAACAACGGACGCACGGACCGCCTGATCCTGGCGATCATCCTGCTCGCCGTGCTCGGCAAGCTCACCGACTGGCTGCTCGGCCTGCTGGAGCGCCGGGCCCTGCGCCGCTGGGCCTGAGCCCGGCACGTCCGGCCGCCCGGTCGTCGGGTCAGTCCCCCTCGGGGACCTCGCCGGCCGACGTGTAGGCGGTCGGCGGGGTGCCGTTCACGAGCCAGTCGCCGGCCATGCGCACCTTGAACGCCGCCGGGTCGTGGGTGGCGAGGGTGCGGGCGTTGCGCCAGTGCCGGTCGAGCCGCAGCGTGGCCGACGTCGCCGACGCGCCGAGCGTGTCGAAGATGCGGGTGCACACCTCGAGGACGGCCTCCGGCACCACGGCCTGGGCCCGGTACGCGGCGGCCATCGCCTCGGCGGACGCCGCCACGACGTCGGCCTCCGCCGGGCCGGCCCCGTCGGCGCCGTCCTGCCCCTCGTCGAGCAGCCGCCCGATCTCGCGCACCATCAGCTCGGCCGCGGCCTGCCGCCCGGCCAGCTGCCCCATGATCTCGAGGAGCTGGGGGTCGTCCTTGGGCAGCGCGGCCGTGCCGGTGTTGAAGGTGCGGCGCCGCTGCCGCAGCAGCTGCGTGCCCTCCGTGAGCGCCGCCCGGCCGATCCCGGCCTGCAGCGCCAGCAGGGTCGCCTCCATGAGCACGGGCACGGGCCCGTCCTGCCGCGGCACCTCGAGCAGCTCCTCGGCCGCGGCGTCGTCGAGCACCACGGACCCGGTGGCGGTCAGGCGCTGGCCGAAGCCGTCCCAGTCGTCCTTGATGCCCACGCGCGGCTGACGCACGCGCACGACGGCGACGGCCCGGTCCGGCTCGCGGACCGCGCCCCCGGCCCGCTTGGAGTTCCGGCGGGAGACGAGGTCCGCCCCCTCGATGCCCACGGTCGCGGCGGTCCACGTGGCGAAGGCCGAGCCGGTCGCGTAGTACTTCTGCCCCCGCACGACCCAGGTGCCGCCCTCGTCCCGGCTGGCCAGGGTGGCGGCACGGCCCGGCGCGGCCCCGCCGGCGCGTTCGGCCAGGGCGGAGCCGGCCCAGTCCCCGTCGACGATGTGCCGCAGCCACCGCTCCCGACGGGCGGGCGCCTGGTCCATGGCCGTGGCGATGAACACGAGGTGGGAGCGCCAGACGTGCGCGGTGTTCACGTCCCGGGCGGCCAGGTCCATGAGCAGGCGCAGCACGGTCTCGCTGCCGCCGCCCTCGCCGCCCGCGTCCTCGGGGACACCGACCTTGCCGAACCCGGCGGCCTGCAGCTCCCCGAGGGCGGCGAACGGCAGGTGCCGGCCCGCCTCGCGGGCCCGCTCGCCGTGGGCGACGGAGTCGAAGGCGTCGGCGTACCGGGCGGCGAGGGTGGCGTAGGTGGTCATGGCCCTACTCTGACACGCGCGGGCGGGCCGGCGGCCGGGGCGACCCGGCCGTGGGACGGGATCCACACCGGCCGCCGTCGCCCTGGCCCGCGCCGGGCGCCCGCGGGGGTCCGGCGGGCCGAGCATGACCGCCGGTGACGACGGCGGGCGGGGCGCCGTCGTCGGCGTCCCTACCCTGGTCGGACCCGCCGACCAGGAGGAACCGCCGCCCATGACGCCCACCGAGGACCCCGCCCGCCCCGACCCGGCCGAGGAGGGCGCCTCCGGGGCCGTCCGCGGACCGAACGACGGCGTGCCCGCCGCGGCCCTCGCCACGCTGCCCGGCCCCCTCCCGCAGGCGCTCGTCGACGCCGCCGACCCGGACGTCCACCCCGGCCGCCCGGCGGACCGGCTGCACGGCGGGCGCGGCGACGGCCGCCCGGTGGCCGAGGCGGACCGGCTCGCGTTCTGGGAGGCGGCCGGCCGACGTCTGAGCTGGGAGCGACCCTTCACCCGGACACGCTCCCTCACCGCCCCGGACCCGGCCGCCGAGCGCGGCCCGGAGATCCGCTGGTACGAGGACGGCACCCTGAACGTGGCCGTGAACTGCGTGGACCGCCACGTGGCGGCGGGGCGCGGGGAGAAGGTCGCCCTGTACTTCGAGGGCGAGCCCGGCGACCGCCGCGCCGTCACCTACGCACAGCTGCAGCGCGAGGTCGCCCAGGCCGCGAACGCCCTCGAGGAGCTGGGCATCGAGGCGGGCGACCGCGTCGTCGTGTACCTGCCCGTGCTCGTCGAGACGATCGTCATCACGCTGGCGTGCGCGCGGATCGGCGCCGTGCACTCGCTCGTGTTCGGCGGGTTCTCGGCGGAGGCGCTGCGGTTCCGCGTCGAGGACACGGGCGCCAAGCTGCTCGTCACCACCGACGGCCAGTTCCGCCGCGGTGCCGCCGTCCCCGTGAAGGCCAACGCGGACGAGGCCGTGTCCGGGGACAACGCGATCGAGCACATCCTCGTCCTGGACCGCACGGGCCACCGGGACATCCCGTGGACCGAGGGCCGAGACCTGTGGTGGCACGACGTCGTGGACCGCCAGCCGGACACCCACACCCCGCGCGCCTTCGACGCGGAGCACCCGCTGTTCATCATGTACACCTCCGGCACCACGGGACAGCCCAAGGGGCTCGTGCACACCTCCGGCGGGTACCTCGCCGCGGCCTCGTGGACGCACGACTTCCTGTTCTCCCACCCGAACCCGGCACGGCGCGACGACGACGTCCACTGGTGCACCGCGGACCTGGCCTGGGTCACCGCGCACACCTACGAGATCTACGGTCCGCTCTCGAACGGGGTCACGCAGGTGATCTACGAGGGTGTGCCGAACGCCCCGCACCCGGGCCGGCACTTCGAGGTGATCGAGCGCTACCGGGTGACGAGCTACTACACGGCGCCCACCCTGATCCGCTCGCTCAAGGGCTGGCATCCGGACGGGATCCCGGCGCACGCGGACGGCGGTCCGGACCTGTCCTCGATCCGCCTGATCGGGACCGTGGGCGAGTCCGTGAACCCGGAGGCCTGGACGTGGGCCCGCACCCAGATCGGCCGGGACACCCCGGACCTGCCGATGGTGGACACGTGGTGGCAGTCCGAGACGGGCGCCACCGTGCTCTCCCCCCGCCCCACGGACACGGCCTTCAAGCCGGGCTGCGGCTCCCGGCCCCTGCCGGGGGTGGACGTGGCCGTGGTCGACGACGACGGCGCCCCCACGCCCGAGGGCCTGCAGGGCCGGATCGTGGTCACCCGCACCTCGCCGGCGATGGCGCGGACCGTGTGGCGGAACCCGGCCCGCTACTTCCACTCGTACTGGGAGGACTACGCGGACCAGGGCGAGGCGGGCTGGTTCCTCGCCGGCGACGGCGCCAAGCGGGACGAGGACGGCGACGTCTGGATCCTCGGGCGCGTGGACGACGTCATCAACATCTCCGGGCACCGGCTGAGCACCATCGAGATCGAGTCCGCCCTCGTGGCGCACCCGGAGGTGATCGAGGCGGGGGTGTGCCCCGTGCCGCACGAGACCACCGGGCACGCCGCCGTCGCCTTCGTCGTGGCGCACGAGAGCTGGCTGGCCGGCGACGACGGCCCCGGCGCCTCCGCCGCCGACCGCGCCGAGGAGCTGCGGCGGCATGTGGGGCGGGTGATCGGGCCGGTGGCCAAGCCCGCCGAGGTGGTCTTCGTCCCCGACGTGCCCAAGACCCGTTCGGGCAAGATCATGCGGCGGCTGCTGACGCAGCTGCACCAGGGCACCGCGCTCGGGGACACCACGAGCCTGCAGAACGAGCCGTGCGTCGGGCAGATCGCCGAGGTGCTCCGGGCCGGCCGCCGCGCTCAGGACGCCGGCACCGGCGCCGTCCGCAGCGCCAGCTCGGCCAGCACCTGAGCGGCCCGCGGCACCACGGCGTCGTCGAACACGGCCTGCGGGGAGTGGTTGACCGGGGCCTCGTCCGGGTCCACGCCCTCCGGGACCGCCCCGAGCAGGACGTAGGCCCCGGGCACCCGCTGGAGGACCTCGGAGAAGTCCTCGCTGCCGGGCTCAGGCTCGGGCAGCTCCCGGTAGGCGTCGGCCCCGTAGAGGTCCTCCACGACCCCGCGGGCGAAGGCCACCGCGTCCGCGTCGTTGGCCGTCACCGGGAACGCGCAGTCCGCCCGGACCTGCGCGCTCATGCCGTGCGCCGCGGCGATCCCGTGCACCATGCGCTCCACGGCCGCGCGCAGCCGGGCGCGGGCGTCCGCGGAGAAGGTCCGCAGGGTGAGGGCGAGGGTGGCGCTGTCCGGGATGATGTTGGCCGCCGTGCCCGCGCTCAGGTGCCCGACGGTCGCGACCACCGTGTCGAAGGCGTCGAACTGCCGGGTGACCACGGACTGCAGCGCCAGCACCATCTCGGCGGCCACGGGCACCGGATCCTGGGCCAGGTGCGGCACGGAGCCGTGCCCGCCTCGACCGTGCACCGTCACCACCAGGTCGTCGCAGCCGGCCTGGATCGCCCCCGGGCGGCTGCGCAGGACGCCGCGCGGGTACGTGCCCGAGGAGACATGGATCGCGTAGGCGGCGTCCACCGGTCGCCCGGCCGCCTCCAGCAGTCCCTCCTGGATCATGTGCAGGGCGCCGCCGCCGGTCTCCTCCCCGGGCTGGAACATGGCCACCACGTCGGCGGTGAGCTCCCCGCGACGGCGCACCAGCCACGCCAGCGCGCCGTAGAGGCCGGCGGTGTGCAGGTCGTGGCCGCAGGCGTGCATGGTGCCCGGCACGGCGGGGGCGTACTCCAGCCCGGTCTCCTCCGTGACGGGCAGGGCGTCCATGTCCCCCCGCAGCAGCACGACCGGCCGCCGGGCCCCCTCCGGCAGCGGGGCCCCGCCGCGCAACACCACGACGACGGAGCTCAGCGCCCGGCCCACGCTCGTCTCCAGCGCGGGGCGACCGGTGGCGGCATCCTCCCCCGCCTCAGCGCGCAGGGCCTCGAGCCGCTCGAGGACGGCGGCCTGGGTGCGGGGCAGGTGCAGGTCCAGCTCCGGATGTCCGTGGAGGAGGCGGCGGAAGGCGATCGCCTCCCGGGCGATGTCCTCCGGCAGGTCCGGGGCGAGGGCGTTCGCGGGCGGGGTGGGGGCGGTGCGGTCCATCAGGACATCATGCCGTGGCGGCCCGCCAGCCCACCCGGATCGCGCAGCGGGTCAGCCGGCCAGCTCCTGCAGCTCGGCCAGGTCGAAGACGTCCTCCTTGGCGGGGGCCTCGGGCGCCTCGACCGCGTTCCACTCGGTGAAGGTGGCGTTCGCGTCCACGTCCTCGTCCTCCGAGTTCACGTCCTCGAGACGGTAGAGGGTCGTGCTCTCCGGGTCGATCAGCATCGTCCGGCCGAACTCGTGGTGCTCCTCGGGCAGCGCGTACTTGAGGTACGTCCTGCCCTCGAGCTCCACCTCCTCGGCCTTCAGGTCCTTGCCGTCGAAGGCGTCCGCGGCGGGCATGTCCTCCTCGAGGTCGGACATGATCTCCTGGAGTGAGATGTCCATCTGCGCGGCCTGATCGGCGCTCGTCTTGATCCAGCGGTCGCCCACGAGGGTGGAGAACATGCCCATCTCCTGGGGCAGATCGTCACCGTCGGCCTTGAGCTTGAAGAACACGTCGGCGTCCCGGCGCAGGACCTCGATGTCCATGGTGGCCGCCCCCATGTCCATGTTCATGGTGCCCTTGAGGTGGGAGTCGTCGGTGGCGCCGGCGAGGTCCACGTTCAGGGACTGGCTGGCGTCCGTGCCCAGGGAGGCGGAGGGCGCCGCCGAGGCCGACGCGTCGTCCTTCTCCTCCTCCTTGTCGGCGGCGGTGCCCTCCACCCTCAGGCGCAGGCTCTCGGCGTCCACGACCTTCTGGCGGATCTCGGGCCAGCTCTCGTCCAGCGTCGGGTCGGAGGCGCAGCCGGTGAGCAGCAGACCGGAGGCGGCGAGCATGCCGACGGCGAGGCGTGCGGGCGTCTTCATGGGGACTCCTTCACAGAGGTGCGGACGTGCCGGCGGCCGGGCACCGCCGGACGATGACCCCTCGACCGTCTCACGTCACCCCTGGCCCGTCAGGCCCTGAGGGGCGGCGAAGCTGCTGCTGTGCCGAACCTGTGCGGGTCAGCCGCCGGTGGCGCCGTCCTCGAAGATCTGCCCCACCGGGGTCTGCTTCTCCGCCTGGAACACATCCTCGGCACGGCCGTAGGCCCAGTACGCGCTCACCGACAGCTGTCGCCGGTCCACGCCGCGCACGTCCGTGAGGTACGCCCGGACGCGCTTGACCTGCTCCCGCTCGCCGTGCACGAACGCGTGCACCCGTCCGTCCCGCCACGCCGCGCCCTCGACGGCGGCGGCGAACCTCGTCGTCTCCGGGGTGAAGGGGCCGCCGCGGTGCAGCCAGCGCACCTCGACGCCGGCCGGCGCGGTCAGGGGCACCTCGTCCCCGGCGTCGGTCACCTCGATCAGCGCGACGCCGGCCGCCGCGGCGTCCGTGGCGGCGAGGTCCTCGAGGGCGGCGGCGATCGCCGGCAGCGCGGCCTCGTCGCCGGCGAGCAGGTGCCAGTCGGCGGTGGGGTCGGGCCGGTAGGCGCCGCCGGGACCCAGGAACGCGACCTGCTGCCCCACCGGCTCGGACGCCGCCCACGCCCCGGCCAGGCCACCGTCGTGCCCGGGGGCGGCGCCGCCGTCGGACGCACCGTGGACCACGAAGTCGACATCCATGGTGCGGGCGGCCGCGTCCATGTGGCGCACCGTGTAGGTGCGGCGGACCGGCAGCTGCTCCGGGGCGAGGCGCTCGCGGAGGGCGTCCAGGTCGTACGGGGGCTCGAGGCCGAGCGCGGGGTCGGCGAAGAGCAGCTTCACGTACTGGTCCGTGGCGCCCTTCTCCGCCCAGCGGGCGTGGACGGCGTCGAACTGCTCGCCGCCGAGGGTCAGGCGCACGAGGTGCGGGGTGAGCCGGCGGGCGGCCACCACGGTGAGGACGGTCTGGGGCCGGGCCATGCGGGCCTCCTGGGATCGGGGCGGGGTCTGCGCGGGCGCGCGTCCCCCACTTTCCCACGACGAGGCGGATTAGCGCACGTCAGCGTGTTGTTTTCCGCGGCCTCGGGGTCAGCGGAACCGGGCCCCCCGGTGGTCCTCGGGCAGCAGCGCTCCCGCGCCGGCCGGGGCCGGGGTGGCGCGGCGCGCCCCTAGGCTGTGGGCGTGCGTCTCGTCCTGCTCGTCCTGCTCTCGCTGCTGAGCCAGCAGCTCGGCGCGTCCGTGGCGGGCCTGCTGTTCGACGACGTCGGCGCGTCCGCCATGGTCGCCCTGCGCGTGGTGTTCTCCGCGGCCGTGCTGCTGCTCGTCACCCGGCCGAGCCGCGCCGCCCTCGCCGGCCTGGGCCCCCGGGGGTGGGCCGCCGTCGTCGGGCTGGGCGCGGCCATGACCGGCATGAACCTGGCCATCTACGAGGCGTTCGCGCGGATCCCGCAGGGCGTGGCCGTGACGTTCGAGGTGCTCGGGCCGCTGGCGCTGTCCGTGGCGGCGCGGCCGTCGTGGCGATCGGCGGCGTGGGCGGCCCTCGCGCTCGCCGGGATCGGGGTGCTCGGCCGGGAGGGGTTCAGCGCGGACGGCGGGATCGGCGGGGCGGGGCTGGACCCGGTGGGGGTGGCGCTCGCGCTGGCCGCGGCGGCGTGCTGGGCGGGGTACATCCTGCTCTCGCGGCGCGCGGGGACCCACCTGCCGGGGGTGCAGGGGCTGGCCCTGGCGACGGCGGCCGGGTCCCTCGTGGCGCTGCCGGTCGGCGTCGCGACGGCGGGGGCGGCCCTGCTCTCCCCCGTGGTGCTGGGCGTGGGGCTGGCCGTGGCGTTGCTGTCCACAGCGGTGCCGTACGGGATCGACCTGCAGGTGCTGCGCCGCATGCCGACCGCGCTGTTCTCCCTGCTGACGTGCCTCTCGCCGATCGCAGCGGCGCTGACCGCGTGGGCCGTGCGCGGGCAGGAGCTCACCCCGCTGGACCTGGCGGGGATGCTGCTGGTGATCGCGGCGTGCGCGGCCGCCGTCTGGACGAGCCGGTCACCGGGTGTGGCGGGCGGGGGCCGCGGCTAGCCTGGGTCGATGCCCCACCCGCCCCGTCCCACTCCCGACGACGTCCCCGCCGCCGAGCGCGCCGCCCTGCGCCGTGGCCGGCTGCGTCCGTGGCTGCCGTTCCTGCTCGCGGCCGCACTGTGCCTGGCGCTGCTGGGGTGGGCCCTCGTCGCCCTGCCGGGCCTGCCGGAGCGGGTGCCCACGCACTGGGGCGTCGACGGGCGGCCGGATGCGTGGGAGGACGCCTCGTTCGGCACGGTGGCGACGGGGCCGCTGATCGGCCTCGGCGTGACGGGGTTCCTGGCCCTGGTCTCCGCGATGGTCACCGTCCTCGTCCCCACGGATCCGGGGCTGTCCCCGTGGCGGCGCGTGCGCCAGGCGGGGGTGCACCGCGGGGTCCAGGAGTGCCTCGGGTGGTCGTGCGTGCTCATCGTGCTGGTGCTGGCCCCGACGACGGCCGAGGTGCTCGCCGCCGGGGCGTGGACGATGCCGTGGTGGATCCTGCCCCTCACGCTGACCGTGCTCATGGTGGGCGTCTTCCCGGCGATGCGGGCCAGCACGCGGCGGTGGACGCGTTGGTCGGACCGCGTCGCGGCGGAGCTCGGGTACCGGCCCACGGCCGCGGAACGCGCCGAGGACGAGGTGTGGACGCCCCTGGGGCTCAAGCGCGACCCCGACGACCCGGCCGTCTTCCCCACCAAGCGCCCCGGCTACGGCGTGGGCGTGACGGTCAACCTCGCCACCCCGGCGGGCCGGTGGCTGGTGCGCGGATTCGTGGTCGTGGTCATCGTCGGCCTGCCGCTGGCGCTCTGGCTCGGCGCGTTCGCGGCGCGGTGAGGCGGACCGTGCCCGACGACGTCGCCGTCCGCCTGCTCCTGATCGCCGACACCCACATCCCGCGGCGTGCCCGTGCCCTGCCCGCGCAGGTGTGGGCCGAGGTGGCGCGGGCCGACGTCGTGCTCCACGCCGGCGACTGGGTGACCGAGGACGTGCTCGACGACCTCGACGCGCGGGCCGCCCGGTTGGTGGGCGTGTGGGGCAACAACGACGGGCCGAAGCTGCGGGCGCGGCTGCCCGAGGTGGCGCGCGTGGAGCTCGGCGGGGTGCGGATCGCGATGGTCCACGAGACGGGCCCGGCGGCCGGCCGCGAGCGCCGCATGGCCGCGGCGTTCCCGGACGCGGACGTGCTGGTCTTCGGGCACAGCCACATCCCGTGGGACACCGTGGCCGGTCCGGACACCGCGAACCCGGGGCTGCGGCTGCTCAACCCCGGCTCCTGCACGGACCGGAGGCGGCAGCCGGTGTGCACCCTGATGCGCGCGGTGGTGCGGGGCGGGCGGCTCGAGGACGTGGAGCTGGTGTCCGTGGACCGCACGCCGTGACCGACGGGCCGGCCGCTCCCCCCTGCAACGCTGGTTGAGTTATCACGGGTCCAGGCGGCTCGCGCCCGTGATAACTCAACCCGCGTCGCGCCGGTGCCACCATGACCGGCGGGCCGGCCGCTCCTGCACAGCCACCACGACGACGGCGGCCCTCCCCAGGGCGCGTCGGTTCGGCCCGTCGCAGGGCCGGGGGGCGGCAGGCTCACCCCATGACCGCGCGCACGCCCCTGCCGTCCACCCTCGCCGCGGGCGCCTTCACGACGGCCGAGCTGCACGCCGCCGGCCTGCCGTGGCGCCGCACCCTCGCGGCAGACCTCGCCCGGATCTGCCGCGGCGTGCACACCGCGGGCATCCCCGACCCGTGCGCCCCGGACGGCGCGGCCGCGCTGGTCCGCCTCACGGGCGGGGTGGTCTCCCACGTCTCTGCCGCCCTCTGGCACGGACTGCCGCTGCCGCCCCGCCTCGCGCGGCCCGCCGGACTGCACCTGACCTTCGACCGCTCCGCGCGCACGCACCGGACCGACCTGGACGGCGTCGTCAGCCACCGGGTGCGGCTGCCCTCCGACCACGTGCTCGAGCTTCCCGACGGCCAGCGCGTCACGACGGCGGCGCGCACCTGGTTCGACCTCGCCGGGATGCTCCGCCCCCACGAGGTGGACTGGCTCATCGCGGACGGCGACCACCTGGTGCGTCCGCCGTGGACGCCGACGGGCCGGGCGGACCCCGTGGCCACCGTGTCCGAGCTGTCGGAGGTGCTCGCCCGCTGCCGTGGCCGGCCGGGTGTCCGTCTCGCACGTGCCGCGCTGGCGGAGGTGCGCGTCGGGGCCGACTCCCCGCCCGAGACCTTCCTCCGGCTCGCGCTGATCCGGGCCGGGCTGCCGGAGCCGGAGCTGCAGGTCGCCGTCGACCCGGCCGACCCGGCCTCGCCCGTCGTGGACCTCGGGTACCGGGGGGCGCGCCTGGCCCTCCAGTACGACGGCGCCGGCCACCGCACGGCTCAGCAGCAGGCGAGGGACGCCCGTCGGGACGCGTACTGCCTCGAACGGGAATGGACGACCCTGCGCTGCACCTGGGAGGACCAGCGCGCTGGGTTCGGGCGGATCGTGGGGCTGGTCCGGCGTCGGCTCGCCCGCACGCGCTGATCCGCCCCCGCCCGTCCAACGCGGGTTGAGTTGTCATGGGTCCCGTCCAACGCGGGTTGAGTTGTCACGGGTCCAGGCCCGCGTAACCGGTGATAACTCAACCCGCGTTGCATGCCACCGGCCGGCGCCGCGTGACGCTCTGCGACGTGCCCACCCTGCCCCCGGCGCGCCTCGCCCGGGACAATGGGGCGGACTGTCCCGAAGCCTCCATCGAAAGGACCCCCGTGGCTGACCACGAGTTCGGCTTCCGCACCCAGGCGCTGCACGCGGGCGCCGTCCCGGACGCCGTCCACGGCTCCCGCGCGGTGCCGATCCACCAGACCAGCTCCTTCGTGTTCGAGTCCGCCGAAGACGCCGCCAACCTCTTCGCGCTGCAGAAGTACGGCAACATCTACTCGCGGATCGGCAACCCCACGGTCGCCGCGTTCGAGGAGCGGGTCGCCACGCTCGAGGGCGGGATCGGGGCCGTCGCGACGGCGTCCGGCATGGCCGCCGAGTTCGTCACCTTCGCGGCCCTCGCCGCGGCCGGCGACCACATCGTGGCGTCCTCCAAGCTGTACGGCGGCACGATCACCCAGCTGGACGTCTCCCTGCGCCGGTTCGGCGTCGAGACCACGTTCGTGGACTCCGCCGAGGCCGCGGACTTCGAGGCCGCCCTCCAGCCCAACACCAAGACCGTCTACACGGAGATCGTCGCCAACCCCTCCGGTGACGTCGTGGACCTGCCCGGCCTGGCCGACGTCGCCCACCGGCACGGCGTGCCGCTCGTCGTGGACGCGACCCTCACCCCGCCCTACCTGATCCGGCCGATCGAGCACGGGGCGGACATCGTCATCCATTCGGCCACGAAGTTCCTCGGCGGGCAGGGCACCACGCTCGGCGGCGTCGTGGTGGAGTCCGGCCGCTTCCCGTGGGACAACGGCAAGTTCCCGTCGATGACCGAGCCCGTGCCGTCGTACGGCGGCGTCTCCTGGTGGGGCAACTTCGGCGAATACGGTTTCCTCACCAAGCTCCGCTCGGAGCAGCTGCGCGACTTCGGCCCGTCGCTGGCCCCCCAGTCGGCGTTCCAGCTGCTGCTCGGCGTCGAGACGCTGGCCCCGCGCATGGACGCCCACCTGGCGAATGCGCAGGCCGTGGCGCAGTGGCTGGACGAGGACCCGCGCGTCTCCTGGGTCCGCTACGCCGGCCTGCCCGACCACCCGCACCACGCCCGCGCGCAGCAGCTGCTGCCCCGGGGCGTCGGCTCGGTGTTCAGCATCGGCGTGGCCCCGGCAGCCACAGACACCGACGACGGCGCCTCCGGTCCGGAGGCCGGGCGTGCGACGGCGTCGCGCTTCATCTCCGCCCTGCAGCTGGCCAGCCACCTGGCCAACATCGGCGACGCGAAGACGCTCGTGCTGCACCCCGCCACGACGACCCATCAGCAGCTCACCGCCGAGCAGCTCGTGGCCGCGGGCATCCCGGAGGACCTCATCCGCATCTCGGTGGGCATCGAGGACACCGAGGACATCCTCTGGGACCTGGACCAGGCCCTGACCGAGGCCACCGGCCGCACCCGCGACGACGACGGCGCCCCGGCCGCGCCGAAGGAGGCCTGAGCCATGAGCACCACCCACCCCGAGCGCACCTGGACCGGCCCCGGCGCCCCCGAGCGCCTGGCGATCCTGCGGCGCACCCGGTCGATCGCGATCGTCGGCGCCTCGGACAAGCCGGCCCGTGCGTCCTACTTCGTGGCCACGTACCTGCTGAGCTCGACCACGTACGACGTCTACTTCGTGAATCCCGTGCTCGCCGCGGCCGGCAAGGAGATCCTCGGCCACCGCGTGTACGCCTCGCTGGACGGCCTGCCCGTCACCCCGGACCTCGTGGAGGTGTTCCGCAAGTCCTCCGACGCCCCCGAGGTGGTGGCGGACGCCGCCCGCGTGGGCGCCCGGACCGTGTGGCTGCAGCTGGGCATCTGGAACGAGGACGCCGCGCGCCAGGCCGAGGCCGCGGGCCTGGAGGTCGTGATGGACCGCTGCGTGAAGATCGAGCACGCCCGCTTCCACGGCGGGCTCAACCTCGCCGGCTTCGTCACCGGCGTGATCAGCTCGCGGCGCCAGGAACTGGACCGCTAGGCGGGCGACGCCCCGTGTCGGGCGTCGTCCGGCCGTCGTTGCGCACCCGCCCGTCGATGGCGTGGGATGGTCCCATGACCTCCGAGCTCCCCTCCTCGTCCCTCTCCCCCGCCTGGACCGGCCGCACCGACGGTGACACCCCCGAGCACCTGCGCTGGCACCAGGTCGTCCGCCCCGCCGACGGCCGCGGCGAGCCCACGACGCCGCAGCGCGACCCCGGCGCCGGCGCTCCGACGTCGGGCGCGCGGTCCACGGCGCTCATCGGCTTCGCCTCGGACGAGGGCGTGCGCCGGAACCACGGCCGCGTGGGAGCCGAGGACGGCCCGGAGGCGCTGCGCGGTGCGCTCGCCTCGCTCGCGTACCTCGAGGGCACGGGCGCGCTCGTGGACGCGGGCGACGTGTCCGTGGACCGCGGCGACGACGACGCCCCGGGCGAACTCGAGGCGGGCCAGGCCGAGCTGGGCACAGTGGTCAGCGGGCTGCTGAACGCCCACGACCTGGCCGTGGTGCTCGGCGGCGGACACGAGACCGCCTACGCCTCGATCACGGGCCTGACCGGCTCCACGCGCGTGGCTGCTGGCACCCGCGTGGGCATCCTCAACCTGGACGCGCACTTCGACCTGCGCGAGGCGCCGCGGCCCAGCTCCGGCACCCCGTTCCTGCAGGCGCTGCGGGACGCCGAGGGGGCGGAGCATCAGCTCTCCTACGCGGTGGTGGGCATCAGCGAGGCCAACAACACCCGGGCCCTGTTCGACACCGCGCGCGAACGCGGGGTCACGTGGGTGACCGACGAGCAGGCCCAGACCGCCGACGTCACCGGCGTGCGCCGCTGGGTGCGCTCCTTCATCAACGCCGTGGACGTGCTCTACCTGACGATCGACCTGGATGTGCTGCCGGCCGCCGTCGCCCCAGGGGTGAGCGCACCGGCCGGCTTCGGCGTGCCGTACGAGGTGATCCACGCGTGCGCGCTGGAGGCCACCCAGTCCGGGAAGCTGGCCCTGGCCGACGTCGTGGAGCTCAACCCCGCCCTGGACGTGGACGGCCGCACGGCGAAGGCCGCGGCCCGGCTGATCCACACGATCGTCAGCCGTCACCGGACGGACGCGTCGCTGCTGGCCTGAGCGGGCCGGGGTCCATTCGGGCGCGGGGGCCGCACCGCGAGGGCCGCGGTGCGGCTGATCCACACGATCGTCGGCCGCCACCGCCGCTGAGGTAGCGAGGTGCGTTGAGGGTCACTCAGCCTCTGTGATGATCAGAAAGCAGACTCTGCATCTTCCAGAGCTTCTTTAAGAACCTCCACGCCTGATTTTGGCTGAGCCGGGCACACCTCCGGCCTCGGGCAGAGCACAGAGATGAGCATCCAGATCGCCAAACGAATCTGCCCAGTCGGATTGATCCCCTCCACGGCTCCCGCTGCAATCTTCTTTGTCGCTGCGATTGCCAAGGCGACGACCGGTCGAGGAAGACCTGCCGTGGCGAGGGCTGTCCTGATGCGAGCGGCTGCTTCATCGATGTATTCGCCTGGATCTAGCGCATTCGCCACCTCGGCAAGTACCTGGCACATAGCATGGCGCCGCACTCGTCCACGCCCCTGTTCGCCGTAGGCTACGGCAAAATCGAGAAGGTGCGTACGAACTTCCCGGATGCTTTCCGTGACCAGAAGGTCACCAGCCAACTGAAGCACTTCATCGATTCGACGACGTCGCTCACATTCCATTGGGGAAGTCTGTCTATCGGCACCCTCCGGCCCTGGGGCAGGTGACGGGAGTCATGTCTGAACACTATGTGAGCAGTCATAGAAACTGGAGGCTCGCAGAAGGGCGGATATCACGACTCGGCTCACCGTCCGGTCAGGTCATGCGACGACGCCGCGCGCCTCGTCCCCGCCCGCGTTCGCTTCTGGTCCCGGCACCATCGCAGACGTCCGGACGAAGTCCAGCCGCTCGCGCAGGGAGTACACCTGCGCCTCCTCGAACAGGCCGAACGGCCCCTCGGGGGCGTCGTCCGTGTAGGGGGACTCGAACAGCCGGCCGGCGTCCAGGACGCCGTTGGCGGTCAGCTCCTCCACCATGTGACCCAGGAAGCGGATCCGCGCCTGGGTGAGCGTCCGGTCCTGGACGAAGTCCGCGACCACGCCCTGCGCGGCGGCACGATCCATCCCCACTAGCATGCGCACGAACAGGCCCAACTGTCCCTCGCCCTCGGACTTCGCCGCGGCCAGGTGCGCGTCCTCGGCCCCGATGCTCCGGAGCAGCTGTTCGAGCGACTCCAGGTCCGGCTCGGTGAGCTGCTTGCCGTGGCGCAGCTTCTGCAGCGCCAGCGAGGACTCGTTGTGGCGCAGCGGCTCGCTGACCTTGGCCCAGAACCGTTCGATGTCCACGCCGGGCGTCGGCCGCACGACGTCGACCTCCTCAAGCTGCGTGAGCGTGTCCGCAAAGTCCGTGTATACGCGGGAGCGGCGGACCTTCTCGATGAACTGGACGAGCCCGCGCAGCTTCTTCCGGGCGTGCTCGAGCATGCCGAGAGTGACGCCCTCCCACCATTCCTCCCCGGCCACGGCCTCGAGGAGGATGATCTGTTCCTTCACGGCGGGGATGGCGTCCTTGGAGAGCAGGTTCTCCCCGAGGGACTGCACCGTGGCCCGGATGCGCTCGGCCGTGCCAGCCTCCCCGGTGAGGTCTGCCAGCTGCCGGCGCACGATGAGCAGGTCGAAGCGCTTGGCGTCGACGTCCTCCCCCGGCAACCCGGTGACCACCCCGGCCAGCGCACGTGCCCGTTCGGCGGCCTGGGCGCTCAGGGACGTCCACGCCTCAGGCCGCTGGAACTCCTCGACCTCCCGGCGGAGAGGGCGGGCCAGGACGTTCTCGAGGGTCAGGCGGGCGATGGCCGCCTGCAGCTCCTCGGCGGCGGTGCGGCGCAGCTCGCGCACCGCGCGTTCCTCCGGCCCGACGGCGGCGGGCGCCCCAGCGTCATCGTCCAGGGCGTCGAGGGCGACGACGAGCGCGAGCCGGTCCTCGAACAACCGCTGGGTGAGGGACCTCTGGGTGAAGCCGTCGGACTCCGGGAGGTCCTGGTTGAAGAACTCGAGGTTCTGGCACCAGTCGAAGACGAGGAAGTCCTCCTTGTCCCTCCCCGGCCCGTAGAGGTCCGGGCGCAGGCGGGTGCCGCGGCCGATCATCTGCCAGAACTTGGTCTTGGAGCGGATGAGCTTGAAGAACACGAGGTTGACGACGTCGGGCACGTCCACCCCCGTGTCCAGCATGTCCACGCTGATGGCGATGTGCGGGGCCTTGCCGGGGGTCTTGAAGTCGTCCAGCAGGGCGTCCGGGTAGCGGCTGGCGTGGGTGATGATCTGGGCGTACCGGCCGCCGAGCTCCGGCCACTGGGCGTCGAACCGCTGCAGGATGAACTCGGCGTGCGGCTGGTTCTTGGCGAAGACGATGGTCTTGCCGAGCCGTTCGCTGCCGGCCACCTTGTGGCCGTGCTCCCTGAGGGTGGAGAGCACGCGGTCCACGGTGTCCGCATTGAAGAGGAACCGGTTGATCTCCTCGCTCGAAACCTCCTCGGGCGCCTCGTCCTCGCCCCAGTCCAGCGCGTCCCAGGCCTCCTGCTCCTCGGCGGGAAGCTGATCGTACCGGGTGCCGCGACGCAGGAAGGTGGTGCCCACGGAGACGCCCCGCGGCGGCACCAGGAACCCGTCCGCCACGGCCTCGTCGAGGGTGTAGGCATCAGTCGGCACGCCGGGCTCGAGGCCGAAGAGGCCGTAGGTGTTCCGGTCGATCTCGTCCTTGGGGGTGGCGGTGAGGCCCACGAGAAGGGCATCGAAGTGGCGGAAGATCTCGCCGTACTTGGCGTATACGGACCGGTGGGCCTCGTCCACGATCACCAGGTCGAAGTATCCGGGGTCGAAGCGGGCGCCCTGGCCGGTGGACTCCTGGATGAGGCCGAGCATGGTGGGGTAGGTGGAGGCGTAGACGCGTCCCTCCCCGTGCCGGTTCTTCAGCAGGTTCACGGTGGTGCCGACGAAGCCGTGCTCCACGAAGGCGTCCGCGGCCTGCTTCACGAGGGCCTGCCGGTCCGCCAGGAAGAGCACGCGCTTGACCCATCCGGCGCGGGCCATCTGGTCCACCAGGGCGACGGCGGTGCACGTCTTCCCGGTGCCGGTGGCCATCACCAGCAGTGCGGCGCGGCGCTTGTTCTCGAACGCATCAGCGTATGCGACGAGGGTTCACCGCCAGTGCCATGTGTGCGAGAATCGCACACATGTCGCCGACCACTCCTCATTCGCTGGGTGCCCGTGTACGTGCCGCGCGGGAGCGTCGCGGGATGTCCCAGCAGGACCTAGCTACCGCCGTTGGCCTCGAGCGCACCATGGTCAACCGGATCGAAGGCGGACAACGGAAGGTCACTGCCCTGGAGCTGGCCTCCATCGCCGATGCCCTGGGAACCCGAATGCAGTCGTTCTTCACCGAGCCTGCGCCAGCGCTCGTCTCGCACCGTTCCGCCCAGGGGTTGGATACCACCGAGTCGGCCGTGGACCACCTGCTGGCCGAACTCCTCGCAGACGTCGAGTTCCTGCACGGCCTGCATCCCATCGAGGGGTTCGGCGTGCGGGACCCCTGGGAGCAGCCCAAGTCCGTTCACGAGGCCGACGACATGGCCGCCCGGGCACGCGAGCACGTCGGGTATACAGCAACGGAACCCGTAAAGGACCTCCAGGCGCACCTGGCCACTGCTGGCCTGCTCCTGTTCTCCCGCAACTTCGGCGTGGACGCCGCTGACGCGGGAACGGTGCTCCTCGCCGAGGGCGGCATCTCCCTGGTGAATTCCACCCCCAAGGTCGGGCGACGCCGCCTCTCCGCCGTGCACGAGCTTGGGCACTACCTACTTGCCGATGAATACACGGTGGACTGGCGCACCGCCCACACCGGCCCGGACATCGAGGGTCGCCTCGATCGGTTCGCTCGAGCATTTCTCCTGCCAGCAGCTGTCCTTTTACAGGAATGGCCCGCCGCAGCTCACTCAGGCGATGTCCGCACTGCCGCTGTGAAGATCGCCGGCACCTACCTGGTGGACATGTCGACCCTGGCCCGCCGACTCCACGACCTGGAATTGGTGGACGCTTCCACGGCAAACGACATCCGCGCTGTGCAGACCACGCAGACGGACATCATCACCCACGATCTGTACCCGTCTGACGAGATGGCAGGCACTACCCAGCCCCGGGTGTACCAGAAGCACGTCATCGCGCTGTTCGAGGCCGAGAAGCTCTCGCGTGAACGCACACTCGACCTCTTGGATGGGACTTTCGACGACGACGACCTTCCGGACCTTCCCCCACGTCAGGAACAGGAGATCTGGGAGTACGTCTCGTGACCGCCGTTCCGGAGACCTACGTCTTCGATACGGGACCACTGCGCCATTTCACCCTGAAAGGATGGCTCGGTGTGCTCAAGTTCCTGACAGCCGGCCATGCCGTGATTCCGGAGAGTGTGGAGCAGGAGATCAGGGACCAGCAGTACCAGCACCCAGATCTCCGGCAGATCTTGGACGCCGAATGGATCGTCGTGGACCGCAGCGAGGACCTCGAGTTCCTCGCGGCCTTCGCCCGATACGAGGAGCACCTTGTGGCGGGCGGTCGGAACCGGGGCGAATGCGGCGTTCTAGCCCTCGGTCGGACGCACGGGTATCGCATCGTGATCGACGACAACGTGCCCCGCGTCCTGGCCAAGCGCGAGAAGCTCGAGTGCACCGGCACCCTCGGGTTGCTCTGTGAGGCGATCCGCAAGGAGCAACTCACCGTTCCCATGGTTGAGAGCCTCGCTGACGATCTCATCATGGGCGATTACCGGCTTCCCTTCGGCCCAGGGGGATTCAAGTGCTGGGCCGAACAACAGGGACTCCTGGGATAAGCCCTTAGCTGGTGTCGTGCTGCAATCGGACTGATCGCGCCGTTCCGGCTTCACCGCACGACACCAACCACATGGCGTTGCCCGGATTGTCTCCCGCCTGATCCATACGATCGTCGGCCGGCACAGGACGACGACGGTGCTCCTCACCTGAGCCGAGGCGACCGGGCCCGACCCGCAGGCCGCCCCCTCCACACACAGAGTGGTCACGACACGCCGTCCCGTGCAGACGCACGCGGCATGTCGTGACCACTCTGTGGCGTCTGACCACTCTGTGGCGTCAGTGCCCCTCGGCCTCGGCGCCCTCGGACTCCTCGGCCAGGTCCTGCGGCTCGGCATCGGCGGATACGCCCGCGAGCGCCTCCGCCACGGCGGCCAGCACGGACCCGTCGCGCAGGGCCTGCTCGGCGGCGGCCAGCTGCGGGGCCATGTACTGGTCCGGGCCGGGGCCGGGCACGCCGGCCTCGCGGATCACGCGGACGGCGGCACCGGTCGCGGCGGAGGGCTGCAGCGGGGCGCGCAGCTCGATCGCGCGGGCGGCGGCCACGAGCTCGACGGCGAGCACACGGCGGAAGTTCTCCACGGCCGAGCGCAGCTTGCGGGCGGCATGCCAGCCCATGGAGACGTGGTCCTCCTGCATCGCGGAGGACGGGATGGAGTCCACGGACGCGGGCACGGCCAGGCGCTTCATGTCCGAGACGAGCCCGGCCTGCGTGTACTGGGCGATCATCATGCCGGAGTCCACGCCCGGGTCGTCCACGAGGAACGCGGGCAGCCCGTGCGAGCGGGCCGGGTCCAGCATGCGGTCGGTGCGGCGCTCGGACATGCTCGCGACGTCGGCCACCGGGATGGCCAGGAAGTCCAGCACGTACGCCACGGGCGCCCCGTGGAAGTTGCCGTTCGAGCTCACCCGGCCGTCGTCGAGCACCACCGGGTTGTCCACGGTGGCGGCGAGCTCGCGCTCGGCCACGGTGCGCACGTACGCGAGGGTGTCGCGCAGGCCGCCGGCCACCTGCGGGGCGCAGCGCAGCGAGTAGGCGTCCTGCACGCGGGAGTCGCCCTCCTTGTGGCTGGCCACGATCGGCGAGCCCGCCAGGATCTTCAGCATCCGGTCGGCGGAGGTCGCCTGGCCCGGGTGGGGGCGCAGCGGCAGGTGCAGCTCCGGCACGAACACGCGGTCGGTGCCGAGCAGCGCCTCCACGGACATCGCGGCGGTGAGGTCCACGGTGTCGGCGAGCTCCTCGAGGTCGGCCAGCGCCATGATGAGCATGCCGAGCATGCCCTCGGTGCCGTTGACGAGGGCCAGGCCCTCCTTCTCCCGCAGCTCGACCGGCTCGATCCCGGCCTCGGCGAGCGCCTCGCCGGCCGGACGCAGCGCGCCGTCCGTCCCGACGACGTCGCCCTCGCCCATCAGCGCCAGGGCCACGTGGGAGAGCGGTGCGAGGTCACCGGAGCAGCCCAGGGAGCCGAACTCGCGCACGGCGGGGGTGATGCCCGCGTTGAGCATGGCCACGAAGGTCTCGACCACCACGGGGCGCACGCCCGTGCGGCCGGAGGCCAGCGTGGTGGCCCGCAGGAACATCAGCGCGCGGACGACCTCGCGCTCCACCACGGGGCCCATGCCGGCGGCGTGGGAGCGGATCAGGGACTTCTGCAGCTGCGCGCGGGACTCGAGCGGGATGTGCTTGTCCGCGAGCGCGCCGAAGCCGGTGGACACGCCGTAGGTGGGGGTCTCGGCCTCGGCCAGCGCCTCGACGTGGCGGCGCACCGCGCCGACGGTCTCGAGCACGTCGTCGGCGAGCACCACGCGGGCGTCGTGGCGGGCCACGGCGACGACGTCGTCCAGGGTGGCCCCGGACGTGCCGAGCGTGACGGTGACGGGAGGGGTGGTCATGGTGATGCGTTCTCCTTGCTGTCGGTCGATCAGACGGCCCGGCGGCCCGCGCGCCAGACCGCGTGGGTCAGCGGCATGCCGGGGCGGTAGGCCAGGTGGATGGCGGCGGGGGCGTCGAGCACGTGCAGGTCGGCGCGCTTGCCGACCTCGAGGCTGCCGACGCGGTCCTGCGCGCGCAGGCCGAGGGCCCCGCCGAGGGTGGCGGCGCGCACGGCCTCGGCGAGGGTCAGGTGCATCTGCAGCACGGCGGTGCCCACGTTGAAGTTCATGGACGTGGTGTAGCTGGTGCCCGGGTTGCAGTTCGAGGCCAGGGAGACCTCGATGCCGGCGTCGAGCAGGCGGCGCGCGGGCGCCAGCGGGGCGCGGGTGGACAGGTCGCACGCGGGCAGGCAGCCGGCCACGGTGCCGGGCGTCCCGGTGGCGGAGGCGCGGTCCCAGTCGGCCCAGGTGCCGGCCAGGGCCTCGACGTCCGCGTCGGAGAGGTGGTTGACGTGGTCCACGGAGGCGGCGCCGAACTCCACGGCCACGCCCACCCCCGGGCCCTGCTCGATCTGGTTGCCGTGCAGGCGCACGCCCAGGCCCGCCGCCACACCCGCGGCGAGCACGCGGCGGGTCTGCTCGGCGTCGAAGGCGCCGGTGTCGCAGAACACGTCCACCCAGCCCACGTGCTCCCGCACGGCCGCGAGCATCGGCCCGACGACGTCGTCCAGGTAGTCCTCCGCATCCCGGCCCGGGGGCACGAGGTGGGCGCCGAGGAAGGTCACCTCGTCCACGAGGCCCTCCTCGCGCAGCCCGGCCAGCAGGCGCGCGTGGCGCGCCTCCTCCTCCACGGTGAGCCCGTAGCCGGTCTTGGTCTCGAGGTAGGTGGTGCCGCCGGCCACCGCGTCGGCCACCCGGCCGCGGACCAGCTCGGCCAGGCGAGCGTCCGAGGCGGCGCGGGTGGCGGAGGTGGTCACGCCGATGCCGCCGGCCGCGTAGGACTCGCCGGCCATGCGGGCCTCGAACTCGGCGGAGCGGTCCCCGTCGAACACGAGATGCGTGTGGGAGTCCACCCAGCCCGGCAGCACGGCGCGGCCCTCGACGGACACCCGGTCGTCCGCCTCCGGGGCGTCCGCGGCGGGGCCGATCCAGGCGATGCGCTCGTCCTCGACGACGACGGCCGCGTCCGTGAGCACCCGCCCTTCGGGGTCGACGGTGGTCAGCTCGGCGATGTCGGTGATGAGCGTGGAGCGCATGGGGGCCTCTCTGCGGGACGGACGGGGGTGGGCCGGTGGGGCGGGCCTCAGGTGAGCGCGGCCACCAGGTGGGCCAGCGGCGTGGCCAGCACGATGGTGAGCGCCACGCGCTCGACCCAGATCACCAGGAGGTGCCACATCTTCACGGGGATGTCCGTGGCCAGGATGGCAGGAACCACCGCGGAGAAGAAGATGATCGCGGAGACGCAGACGACGCCGATCACGAACCGGGCGCCGAGGTCCTCGTGACCGGCCGCCATCGTGGCCGGGATGAACATCTCGGCGATCGAGGTGGCGGAGGCCGAGGCCAGCAGGCCGGGGTCGGAGTAGCCGAGCGCCCAGAACAGCGGGTAGAAGATCACGCCGATCCACTCGAACACGGGCGTGTACGTGGCCAGGACCAGGGCGATCAGGCCCACGGACATGATGGACGGCAGGATCTGGAGCACCATCACGAGTCCATCCCGGAAGTTGACCCAGATGTTCTTCGGCAGGGACGGGGCCTCGGCGAGGGTCTGCTCGGCGGCGCGACGGGCCACGCGGAAGCGGTCCCGGGTGACGGCCTGCTCGGGCGAGTGGGTGACGCCCGGGTAGCACTCGTCCGGGATGCGGCTCAGCGGCGGGATGCGCACCGTGATGGCGGTGACCGCGAACGTCACCGCGAGGGTGCCGAAGAAGTACCAGAGCCAGATGTCCATCAGGCCCAGCGTCTTGGCCACGATCACCATGAAGGTCGCGGACACCGTGGAGAACCCGACGGCGATGATCGCCGCCTCACGGGCCGTGTAGCGGCCCCCGGTGTACATGCGGTTCGTCAGCAGCAGGCCCAGGGCGTAGGAGCCCACGAAGGAGGCCACGGCGTCGACGGCGGCGCGGCCGGGCACGCGCCAGATCGGCCGCATGGCCGGGCGCAGGTAGACGCCCACGAACTCCATGAGGCCGTAGCCGATCACGAGGGCCAGGAAGACGCCGCCGATGGGCACGATCAGGCCCACGGGCACCACGAGCTTGTCCATCAGGAACGGACCGATGCTCTCGTCCAGGATCCAGCTCGGGCCCACGCCGAACACGACCATCGCCGAGGCGACCAGGCCGAGCACGGCGAGGAACGCGAACACCGCCCGCGTGGTGCTGGTCCGCCAGCGACCCGAGGCGAACGGGTACACGGCGCCTGCGGCGATGATGGCCAGGCCCACCCAGCGGTCGGCCGGGCCGAGCAGCCCGCGCACCCAGGTCACCAGGTGGTCCAGCGGGATGGAGCTCGCCCCGTTGATCGTGATGGGCACGAAGAACATGACGATGCCGATCGCCGAGTAGACGATCATGCGCCAGCGCGCCGGCGGGCGGGGCGCGTCGGCCTCGATCGCGGCCATCGCGGTGGTGTCGGTGTGCAGCTCGTGGTCTGCGGGGCGGGACGAGTCCATCGTGGTGTCCTTTCGATCGCGAGCCGGACGGGCGTCCGCCCGTCCGGCTCGCGGCGGTGAAGTCGTCGGACGGCGACGGCGCGGCGGCACCGTCGTCGTCCGACGACGTGACCGGGGTCAGTCCCGGATCGTGGCCTCCATGGGCACACGGACGCCGCGCTCCTTCGCCACCTCGGCGGCGCGGGAGTAGCCGGCGTCGACGTGGCGGATGACGCCCATGCCCGGGTCGTTGGTGAGCAGCGCCTCGAGCTTGGCCGCGGCCAGCTCGGTGCCGTCGGCCACGCCCACCTGGCCGGCGTGGATGGACCGGCCGATGCCGACGCCGCCGCCGTGGTGGATCGACACCCAGGTGGCACCCGAGGAGGTGGCGGTCAGCGCGTTCAGCAGCGGCCAGTCGGCGATCGCGTCGGAGCCGTCCAGCATGGACTCGGTCTCGCGGTACGGGGAGGCCACGGAGCCCGAGTCGAGGTGGTCGCGGCCGATCACGATCGGCGCCTTGACCTTGCCCTCGGCCACGAGCTGGTTGAAGAGCAGGCCGGCCTTGTGGCGCTCGCCGTAGCCCAGCCAGCAGATGCGGGCCGGCAGGCCCTCGAACTCCACGAACTCGGCGGCGCCGTCGAGCCAGCGGTGCAGGTGCTCGTTCTCGGGGAACAGCTCCTTCAGGGCCTCGTCGGTCACGCGGATGTCCTCCGGGTCGCCCGAGAGCGCGGCCCAGCGGAAGGGGCCGAGGCCCTCGCAGAACAGCGGGCGGATGTAGGCCGGGACGAAGCCCGGGAACTCGAACGCGCGGGAGTAGCCGGCCTTGCGGGCCTCGTCGCGGATGGAGTTGCCGTAGTCGAACACCTCGGCGCCGATGTCCTGGAAGCCGACCATGGCCTCGACCTGGCGGGCCATGGACTCCTGGGCCTTCTTGGTGAAGGTGTCCGGGTCGGCCTCGGCCTCGGCGTGCCAGTCCTTCTCGTCGATCTCGATCGGCAGGTAGGACAGCGGGTCGTGCGCGGAGGTCTGGTCGGTGACGATGTCGATCTCGACGGTGCCGGCCTTCTGGCGCTCGAGCAGCTCGGGGAACACCTCGGCGGCGTTGCCCACGAGGCCCACGGAGACGGCCTCGCCGTCGTTCTTGGCCTGCATGACGCGCTCGACGGCCTTGTCGATGTCCGTCTCCACCTCGTCCAGGTAGCGCTTGCCCATGCGGCGGCGCAGGCGGTCCTCCGAGACGTCCACGATCAGGCAGACGCCGCCGTTGAGGGTGACGGCCAGCGGCTGGGCGCCGCCCATGCCGCCGCAGCCGCCGGTGAGGGTCAGGGTGCCCTGGAGGGAGCCGTCGTAGCGCTTGCGGCCGATCGCGGCGAAGGTCTCGTAGGTGCCCTGCAGGATGCCCTGGGTGGCGATGTAGATCCACGAGCCGGCGGTCATCTGGCCGTACATCATCAGGCCCTCGGCCTCGAGCTCGCGGAACTCCGGCCACGTGGCCCAGTCGCCCACGAGGTTGGAGTTGGCGATCAGCACGCGCGGGGCCCACTTGTTGGTGCGGAACACGCCCACCGGCTTGCCCGACTGCACCAGGAGGGTCTCGTCCTCCTCGAGGTCCTTGAGGGTGGCGACGATGGCGTCGTAGGCCTCCCAGGAGCGGGCCGCGCGGCCGGTGCCGCCGTAGACGACGAGGTCCTCGGGACGCTCGGCGACCTCGGGGTCGAGGTTGTTCATGAGCATCCGCAGCGGGGCCTCGGTCTGCCAGGACTTGGCGGAGAGCTCGGTGCCGCGTGGGGCGCGGATGGTGCGGGACGGGTCGTGCTGGGTGAAGCCCACGGCCATGGCAGTTCCTCTCGACGGGGTGCGTGCGCCGCCGGGACGGGTGGCCCCGGTGATTTCACAGCTCGGCATGCACTTTCCGAACATTGAAACAGTGACTCGGCTCACGCGCAAGCCCGATCTGCGTGTCCCGCACCCGTTACGCTCCCTGTCATGACCACCACCCCCACCGCCTCGACGCGCACCGTGGACCGGGCCCTGGACCTGCTCGCCGCCGTCACCGAGCAGCCCCGACTGAGCCTGACCGAGGCCGCCCGCGCCACGGAGCTGCCGGCGTCCACGGCGCTGCGCCTGCTGCGCAGCCTCGAGGGATCCGGCTTCGTGGCCCGCGACGACGACGGCGCCTACCGCCCCGGCGTGCGCCTCATCCAGCTCGGGGCGCGGGCCTTCTCCCGGGACTCGCTCGTGCAGCTGGCCCGCGGGCCGATGGACCACGTCGTGGCCGCCACGGGCGAATCCGTCTACCTCTCGGTGGCGACCCCTCCGGACTCCGCCGTCTACCTGGCGATCGTGGAGGGCACGCATTCGGTCCGCCACACGAACTGGGTCGGACGCACCGTCCCCCTGGCGGGCACGGCCGTGGGCGACGCCCTGCGCGGCAGCGTGGCCGCGGGGGACTACACGCTGCGCACCCGTTCCGTCGAGAAGGACGTCACCTCGCTGTCCGCCCCCATCAGCGTGGCGGGCACGGTGGTCGGGGCGCTCAGCACGCTCGTGCCGGCCTACCGCTGCACGGACGAGCTGGCGGACCGGTGCGGGGCGGCCCTCGTCGCCGCCACCCACGAGCTGGCGCACCTGCTCGGGGCGGCCGACACTCCCAGGGAACGCCCAGCCGACTCCCCTGGAAAGCCCAAGGCGCGTTCGTAGGCTGAAGCCACCTCATCGAAGGTGCGAGTGATGACGGAGAAGGCCCCGGGCCCGGCGAGAGCCGGAACCGGGGCCTTTCTCTGTGCCCGGCGCCCGAGGCGCCGGGTCCGGGATCAGCGGCGGGAGGAGACGAGACCCGCCCAGAGGCCGCCGAGCAGGCCGGCCACCGGCAGCATCCAGAACAGGTGCACGCCCGACCCGTAGACGACGGTGTTGGAGAACACCGCGAACAGGCCCACGGCACCGAGGAAGCCACCGACCACGCCACCGACCACGTAGCGCACGACGGAGCGGGCGGCCCCGCCCATCAGCAGCACGACCAGGTAGCCGGCCGCGCCCGCCAGGGCGCCGCCCACCAGGCCGAACATGAACGACTGCACCAGCACGACCCAGCCGTGGCCGGTCTCGCCCAGCGCCACGGAGCCGTTGGGATCACCCAGGCCGCCGGTGAGCACGCGCACGACGTTGCCGATGATCACGACGAGCACCGAGACGAGGATGACGCGGTTGGTGAAGCCCCAGCCGTCCACCGGGCGCAGCGGCTCGAGCACCTCCTCCTCCACCACGGCGTGGCGCACGGGGCGGGCCGGGGTGGTGTGGGCGTTCGCGGTGTGGGGCTGGACGGCGTGGCTGCCGTCGGCGTTGATGGTCATCTCTGATCTCCCGTCCCGCCCCGGGCGGGGCGCGTTCCGAGCGCCGGGGCGCCCGTCTGGTTGCACGTCTGACGTGATTTTAGGCTTTTCCCAGCCCGAGGGGGTAATGGTGACCCGTCCGCCGGGCGGGGACGGCTCAGAGGACGTCGGTGCGGCGGTTGGCGAGCGAGGGGAGGAACTCCCGGACCTCGTCGATCCTCTCGCGGGTGACCTCCGCGGTCGCCACGGCCTCCCGCTCGTCGGCGAGCTCGGCGACGGGCAGCGCCAGCGGGTCCACGATCATCGAGTGGCCCACGGTGCCGTCCGAGCACGTGTCCGCCGCGGCCACCCACACGGTGTTCTCCACCGCGCGGGCCTTGAGCAGGGTGCGCCAGTGCTCCACCTTGTGCTCGCCGGAGAACCACGCCGCGGGGATCACGAGCACGTCCGCGCCCTCCACCGCGAGACGCCGGGACAGCTCGGGGAAGCGCAGGTCGTAGCAGGTGAGCAGGCCCAGGCGGAGCCCGCCGAGCTCGATCGCGGCGACGCCGCCGTCGCCGGGGGTGATCCGGTCCGACTCGCGGTGCGCGAACGCGTCGTAGAGGTGGAGTTTGCGGTACGCGCCCAGCCGGGCGCCGTCCGCGCCCACCGCCAGCAGCGTGTTGTAGGGACGCCGGTCCGGTCCCGGCTCGTAGCCGCCCGCGACGACGGCGATCCCGTGCTCCCGCGCCAGCGCGGCCAGGCCCGCGGCGAACGGCTCCCAGGCCGCGGCGACGGCGTCGGGGAACTCCTCCCCCACCTCGCGGGCCCCGAGCATGGCCTCCTCGGGCAGCACCAGGAGGTCCGCCCCCTCGCCCGCGGCGCGGGCGGCGAGGCGGGCCATCACGGCCAGGTTCTCCTCGACGTCGCCCACGGGCCCGAACTGTCCGACGCTGATCCTCATGCCCCCAGGGTAGCCAGGCCCCTGCCGGTGGCCGTCAGCCCTGGTCAGCGCTGGGGCCAGCCGCCACGCTGGGGACCGGGCACGACGTCGGCCCGCATCGGCCGCCGTCGTCCTCCGCCCCCGATCCGCGCGGCACCGCGCGGCACGTCGACACCACAGGAGCAGACGCGATGACCACCCAGCAGCCCGACATCCCCGGCACGCCGGGGCCGATCACCCCCGACCTCGAGGAGCACACCGCCCTCACCCACCCGGACCAGCCCGTGGCCGTCCCGGCCCCGGACCAGCGCGGTCCGGCACAGGTCTCCCCCACCGGCCAGGACACCGGCGCCGACCCCGCGACCGCCGCGCAGGGCTGCCCGTACCTGACCACCGCGCACGGCGTCCGCCTGCAGGACTCGGACCACTCGCTCAAGGCCGGCCGCCGCGGCCCCACCCTGCTGCAGGACCACCACCTGCGGGAGAAGCTCAGCCACTTCGACCACGAGCGCATCCCCGAGCGCGTGGTCCACGCCCGCGGCGCCGGCGCCCACGGCGTGTTCCGCGGCTACGGCACCGCCGCGAAGATCAGCCGGGCCGGGCTCTTCGCCAAGGACAAGGAGACGGAGGTGTTCGTCCGCTTCTCCACCGTGGCCGGCTCCCGCGGCTCCATGGACCTGGCCCGCGACACCCGCGGCTTCGCCACCAAGTTCTACACGGACGAGGGCACGTGGGACCTGGTGGGCAACAACATCCCCGTGTTCTTCGTGCAGGACGCCATCAAGTTCCCGGACGTGGTGCACTCGGTGAAGCCGCACCCGGACCGCGAGATCCCGCAGGCGCAGTCCGCGCACGACACGTTCTGGGACTTCGTGTCCCTGCACACCGAGGCCCAGCACCACACCCTGTGGAACATGTCCGACCGCGGCATCCCGCGCTCCTACCGCATGATGGAGGGCTTCGGCGTCCACACCTACCGCCTGATCGCGGCGGACGGCTCCACCGTGCTGGTCAAGTTCCACTGGAAGCCGATGCTCGGCGTGCACTCCGTGACCTGGGAGGAGGCGCTGCTCACCAACGGCATGGACCCGGACTTCCACCGGCGTGACCTCGCCGACGCCATCGAGGCCGGCGCCTTCCCCGAGTGGGAGCTCGGCGTGCAGGTGTTCGAGGACAACGAGGAGCAGATGTTCGAGGGCATCGACCTGCTCGACCCCACGAAGCTGGTCCCGGAGGAGCTCGCCCCCGTGCAGCCCCTCGGCCGCATGACGCTGAACGCCAACCCGTCCAACTACTTCGCGGAGACGGAGCAGGTGGCCTTCAACCCGGCCAACCTCGTGCCCGGCATCGACGTCACCAACGACCCACTCCTGCAGGGCCGCCTCTTCTCCTACCTGGACACGCAGCTCACCCGCCTCGGCGGGCCGAACTGGAACCAGCTGCCCATCAACCGCCCGCACGCCCCGGTCAACGACATGCTGCGTGACGGCTTCCACCAGAGCGCCGTGCATCGCGGCGTGGCGCCGTACCGGCCCAACTCGCTCGACGGCGGCCTGCCGTACGAAACCCCCGCGGACGACCACGCGTTCATCGAGCACCCGGAGCCGCTGCCGGCCTCGGTGAAGGAGCGCGCGCACGCCGCGTCCTTCGACGACCACTTCTCGCAGGCGCGCCTGTTCTTCCTCTCCCTCTCCGAGGTGGAGCGCGAGCACGTGGCGCAGGCGTACACGTTCGAGCTCGGCAAGTGCTACGAGCAGACCATCCGCGAGCGCCAGCTGGCCCACCTCGCCGCGATCGACACGCGACTGGCCCAGCAGGTCGCGGACGGCCTGGGCATCCCCGTTCCCGCGCCGACCGAGACCCCGGCCGACGTGCAGCCCTCCCCCGTGCTGTCCCAGATCGGCGGCGCGTGGCCGCTCGACGGCCGTCAGGTCGGCGTCGTGGTGGGCGAGTCCGTGGACGAGAAGGAGCTGGACGCCCTCGTGCAGGGCATCCACGGTGCGGGCATGGTCCCGCTGGTCATCGCGCCGAAGGGCGGCCCCGTGGCCGGGGAGATCGTGGCCCAGCGGACCTACCTGACCGCCGCGTCCATCGAGCTGGATGCCGTGGTCGTGGCCTCGCCGGCGGCCCCCGCCGCCGACGCCGCCCCCGGCCTGGACCAGAAGGCCGGCGCCGCCGACCCCGAGGCGGTGGACCCGCGCGTCATCAAGGTGCTGCAGGAGATGTGGCGCCACTCCAAGGCGATCCTCGCCCTCGAGCCGGCGGAGGCCGTCCTCGCGGCCGCCCAGGTGTCCGGCAAGGGCGTCGAGTCCGCGGCGGACGGCGCCTCCGCCGTCAGCCGGCTGACGGAGCTGCTGCCCGCGCACCGCGTGTGGGACCGTTTCCCGACGACGGGCCGCCTGGCCGACTGACCCGGCGGGCCCCCGGGCGCTTTCGAACGTGAGATAGGGCCTATCTCACGTTCGAAAGCGCCCATTCGCCCTCTTTCACGTTCGAAAACGCGGGCCGGGGTGGGCCCGGGGCGGGGCGGCGGGCCGGGTCAGTCCTGGATGAGGTCCCGGACCTGGACCACCTGGTCGCGGCCCGGGCCCACGCCGATCGCGGAGATCCTGCAGCCGGAGAGCTTCTCGAGGGCCTCCACGTAGCGCTGGGCGTTCAGCGGCAGATCCGTGAACGCGCGGGCGCCGGAGATGTCCTCGGTCCACCCGTCGAAGTGCTCGTACACCGGCTTCGCGTGATGGAACTCGGTCTGGGTCATGGGCATGCGGTCGTGGCGCACGCCGTCCACCTCGTAGGCCACGCACACCGGGATCTTCTCGATGCCGGTGAGCACGTCCAGCTTGGTGAGGAAGTAGTCCGTGAAGCCGTTGATCCGCGCGGCGTAGTGGGCCATGACGGCGTCGTACCAGCCGGTGCGCCGCGGGCGGCCGGTGTTCACGCCGAACTCGCCGCCGGTGGTGCGCAGCTGCTCGCCCATCTCGTCGAAGAGCTCCGTGGGGAACGGGCCGGCGCCGACGCGCGTGGTGTAGGCCTTCACGATGCCGATGGTGCGGGAGAAGCGGGTGGGGCCGATGCCCGCGCCCACGGCCGCGCCGCCGGCGGTCGGGTTGGACGAGGTCACGAACGGGTAGGTGCCGTGGTCCACGTCCAGGTAGGTGGCCTGGCCGCCCTCCATGAGCACCACCTTGCCCTCGTCCAGGGCGTCGTTGAGCAGGTTCACGGAGTCCACGACCATGGGGCGCAGGCGGTCCGCGTAGCCCAGGAAGTACTCGGCGATCTCGTCCACGGTGACGGCGCGGCGGTTGTAGAGCTTCACCAGCAGCTCGTTCTTCTGCCGCAGGGCGCCCTCGATCTTCTGGCGCAGGATCGACTCGTCGAAGATGTCCTGCACGCGGATGCCCAGGCGGGCCACCTTGTCCATGTAGGTGGGGCCGATGCCGCGGCCGGTGGTGCCGATCGCACGCTTGCCCAGGAACCGCTCGGTCACCTTGTCCATGGTCTGGTGGTACGGCGCCACGAGGTGGGCGTTGGCGGAGATCTTCAGGTGCTCGCACGAGTGGCCGCGGGACTCGAGCCCGTCGATCTCCTCGAACAGCGCCTCCAGGTTCACCACCACGCCGTTGCCGATCACCGGCACCGCGTTGGGCGAGAGGATGCCGGCGGGCAGCAGCTTGAGCTCGAACTTCTCCCCGTTGACGACGACGGTGTGCCCGGCGTTGTTGCCGCCGTTCGGCTTGACGACGTAGTCCACTCGCCCGCCCAGCAGGTCGGTGGCCTTGCCCTTGCCCTCGTCGCCCCACTGGGCTCCGACGATCGCGATCGCTGGCATCTGCATCTCTCCTCAGGGCGGCGGGTCGTCCCGGACCGGCCCGTACATGGAAAACGCCCCCTTGCGGTGCGCACGGAGGCCGTACCCCCGAATCCTACCAGCGTGACGGATGCCACCCTCTGGCTACGCTGACGCCATGAGCACCGCAGCGCCCCACACCCAGCACTCGGACTTCCCCTCCCCGACCCCCACCCGCAAGGGTCCGAGCGTGGGCACGTGGCGTCCCTGGGCCGTGCTGCCGTGGGCGCTGGCCCTCCTCGCCCTGCCCTTGATCGCGCTCGCCCTGCGCTCCAACTTCGGCGCGAACGGCTGGATGACGGTCATCTACATGGTCTTCGGCGCCCTGCCCCACGAACTCGTCCTCATGGTCCTGGTGGGAAGCCTGTTCCTCCTGCCCCGCGTGAACCCGCAGGATGAGCAGCGGGGCGGCATCCGGCTGGGGCGCCTGCTGCACACGCTGCTGGGCGTCTCCTGGGGGTCCTTCGCGCTGGCCGCGATCATCTTCCCCGACGGCGGCGACCACCCGGACTCCGGCGCCACGACCCCGGTGCTCATGGACCTGCTCGGCAAGAGCACCGCGATGGACGTCGGCATCGTGGGCGGCCTCGCCCTCGTGGCCGTCAGTGCGCTCACCGGTCTCGCGGTGATCGTGGTGTGCGTGGTGCGGCGGATCCGCGCCGTTCGCTGAGCACGCTCCCGACGACGGCGGTCAGCGCGCCGACATGACGCGCTGACCGTCACGGTCACGGCGCGCTCAGGCGTTGGCGGGCTCGGCCGTGCCCGCGCCCCGGCGGCGCAGCTCGGGCTTCACGGCGCCCTCGGCGCCCGTGTCGGGGCGGACGTCCTCCGCGGCGACGGCCGCACCGGAGCCGCACGGGCCGGCGTCGTCCGTGCCGGCGCAGCAGCCGCCGGCCGGGGCGCCGTCGTCGGCCGTGGCCCGCCGCGCACGCTCCTCGGCGCCGAGCACGGTGAAGCCGGCGTCGGCGATCATCTGCAGGTCCGCCTCGGCGTCCTGGCCCTCGGAGGTGAGGTAGTCGCCGAGGAAGATCGAGTTGGCCACCTGCAGGCCGACCGGCTGCAGGGAGCGCAGGTGCATCTCGCGGCCGCCGGCGATGCGCAGCTCCTTGTCCGGGCAGGCCAGGCGGACCATGGCGAGGATCCGGAGGCACTCGAGCGGGGTGAGCTGCTGGTGGCCCTGCAGCGGGGTGCCGTCGAAGGGCATGAGGAAGTTGACGGGGATGGAGTCGGAGTCCAGGTCGCGGAGCGCGAGGACGGCCTCGACGAGCTGCTCGTGCGTCTCCCCCATGCCCGCGATCAGGCCGCTGCAGGAGGACAGGCCGGCGGCGCCGGCGCGCTGCACGGTGTCCACGCGCTGCTCGTAGGTGTGGGAGGTGCAGATGGACTCGTAGTGGGACTCGGCCGTGTTGAGGTTGTGGTTGTAGGCGTCGACGCCGGCGTCCTTGAGCTTCTCGGCCTGGCCGTCCTTGAGGAAGCCGAGGCACGCGCACACCTCGACGTCCGGGTGCTGGGCCTTGAGGTCGCCGACCATGCCGGCCACGCGGTCGACGTCGCGGTCCGTGGGGCCGGTGCCGGAGGCGACCATGCATACGCGCGAGGCGCCGCCGGCGATGCCCAGGCCCGCCTGGCGGACGGCCTCCTCCGGCTTGAGCCACGTGTAGCGCAGGATCTCGGCCTCGGTGCCGAGACGCTGGGAGCAGTAGGTGCAGTTCTCCGGGCAGAGGCCGGTCTTGAGGCTGACCAGGTAGTTGACCTTGACCGTGCGGCCGAAGTGCTTCTCGCGCAGGCGCGAGGCCGCCGCGACGATGCGGAACGTGTCCGCGTCCGGGGCGTCCAGCACAGCGACGGCCTCGTCAGCGGTGAGGCGGTGGCCCGCCTCGATGCGGTCCACGAGGGCCTCGGGGTCGAGGGCGGCGGCGGGGCGGGGGTCGACGGCGGGGGCGTCCTGGGTGGCGGTCATGCGGGCCTCTCCGGTGGGCGGGGCTCGGCCCCGGGTGGGTCTGACTCGAGGGACTCTAACAGTGTTCATTGAACAGTGTTCAGGAGCGGGGGGCCATGACCCCGACGTCAGCGCCCGTGCCGGTCCAGAGGGACCGGCTCGGGCCGAGGCTGCTCCTCGAGCGTCGTCGTCGCCGCGAGGATGCCGTGGGCGGCGGCAGCGAGCACCGCTGTCGAGATGCAGCGAAGATTTCACAAACGCGCAGATATGTTTCATGCGACCACCAGTCACTTAGGTATTGACATTTGAACCTCGATCGATGTCGAGATGCAGCGAAGATTTCACAAACGCGCGAATATGTTTCATACGGCTTGGAGCACTCCACCTCTTGACGAGTGCACGCACCACGGAGGTGCCCTCGGTCAGGCATCACTTCGGTAGGTTTCACCCATGACGCGCACTCTCGAGGAGATCTGGCCGCCCTACGGACTCGTCGTCGAGGCCGGTGACCTGCGGATGACCGCGCTGCGCGAGGCCGACGTGCCGGAGGTGCTCGACGTCGTGGCGGGCGGAATCCACGACCCCTCCTGGACGCCGTTCCTGTTCCCGTGGACGGACGCCCCGGCCGAGGAGATGCCCGCGAACTACCTACGGTTCTACGCCTCCACCCTCACCCGCACTGTGGACGGCGACGTGAGCCTCGAGCTTGTGGTGCGGCGGAACGGCCAGGTGATCGGCATGCAGGGCATGAACGGTCCCGACGTCGCTGGCACCCGCCGCCTGGAGACCGGCTCCTGGCTGGGCCTACCGTTCCAAGGCCAGGGGCTGGGCACTCGGATGCGGCGCATGATGTGCGCGCTCGCGTTCGACGGCCTGGGCCTCGACGCCGTCACCTCCTCCGCCTGGGAAGACAACGCCGCCTCCCGGCGGGTCAGCGAGAAGGTCGGCTACCTGGAGACCGGCCGCGGCCAGGCTGAGCGTCGCGGCGTGCCGACCGGCGAGGTGTTCTTCGAGCTGCGGCCCGAGGGATTCGTCCGCGGGGACGAGCCGGTACGGATCACGGGAGCCGAGGAGCTGCGACGGTTCCTCGGGCTGGGATGACCCCACCAGCAGCCCTGTTGCTCGACCTGGACGGGACCCTCCTGGATCATGGTCGCGCCGCCCGCATCGCGCTCGGCCAGGCAATGCAGGAGGCGGGTCTGACTGATGCGGACCACTCTTCCGCTCTGTTGCTGTGGGGTGAGCTGGAGCGGATCCATTTCCAGGAGTACCTGGACGGGCAGACCACGTTCGAGGAACAGCGGGTGCGCCGCGTCCGCGCGTTCCTGGCCCACTACGGCCGCACCCGACTGGACCGCACCAGCGCGTTGGCCTGGTTTGATACCTACCGGACCGCCTACGAACGCGCATGGAGTTGAGTCCCGGATAGTGGTGTAACCCTCCCCGGTGGCCACGACCATCTTCGAGACGGACGCGGTCACCGTGGGAGCCTTCGAGCGAACCTTCCACAGCACTCTCGAAAGGACATCACCACGATGACCGCTCCACACATTGTCGACCCTGAACGCCTGCTGCGCGAAGCTCTCGGGGAGGCCTCCCCAGACCTGCTGCGCCACCTGCTGCAGACCGTGATCAACGCACTGCTCTCCGCCGACGCTGACGCGGTCTGCGGGGCCGAGTACGGCAAGCCCTCCGAACACCGGACAGCGCAGCGCAACGGCTACCGCCACCGACCCCTGGACACCCGCGCCGGCACGATCGATGTGGCCATCCCCAAACTCCGGGCCGGCACGTACTTCCCCGAATGGCTGCTCGAGCGCCGCAAACGGGCCGAGTCCGCACTGATCACCGTGGTCGCGGACTGCTACCTGGCCGGGGTCTCGACCCGGCGCATGGACAAGCTCGTACGGCAGCTGGGCATCGACTCGCTCTCGAAGTCCCAGGTCAGCCGGATGGCACAGGAGTTGGACGAGCACATCGAGGCTTTCCGTCACCGGCCGCTGGGCGAGGCCGGCCCGTTCGTGTTCCTCGCCGCCGACGCCCTGACCATGAAGGTGCGTGAGGGCGGGCGTGTGGTCAACGCGGTGGCCATGGTCGCCACCGGGGTCAACGCGGACGGGCGCCGCGAGGTCCTCGGGCTGAGGGTGGCCACCACGGAGTCCGGGGCGGGGTGGAACGAGTTCTTCGCGGACCTGGTGGCCCGGGGGCTGGCCGGGGTGGCACTGGTGACCTCGGACTCCCATCGCGGCCTCGTGGAAGCCGTGGCGGCGAACCTGCCCGGGGCCGTGTGGCAACGCTGCCGCACCCATTACGCGGCGAATCTGATGGCCGTGACCCCGAAGAGCATGTGGCCGGCGGTGAAGGCCATGCTGCACAGCGTGTACGACCAGCCCGACGGGCCGGCCGTGCAGGCCCAGTTCGAGCGCCTGTTGGACTACGTGCAGGACAGGTTGCCCGCGGTGGCTGGGCACCTCGATGCAGCACGAGAGGACATCCTCGCGTTCACCTCGTTCCCGAGGGACGTGTGGTCCCAGATCTGGTCGAACAACCCTGCCGAGCGGCTGAACCGGGAGATCCGGCGCCGCACGGACTCGGTGGGGATCTTCCCGAACCGGGATGCCGTGGTGCGTCTGGTCGGGGCTGTGTTGGCCGAGCAGACCGATGAGTGGGCCGAAGGCCGCCGGTATCTCGGCCTGGAACTGCTCGCCCGGTGCCGTGAGCCCCTGACCACGGAGCAAGAGACCGTGATGAGCACGGAGGTGATGCCGACCCTGCAGACCTGACAGGTACAAGCCCCCTACAACCTCGAAGACGGCTACACCACTTCCAGGGACTTGACCGCGCAATGCGTTGCCGACCACGATGTGCGCCGACTCGGTCAACGGCAGCTGCTCCGGGGACACGCCGATCTTCAGCGACATGTCCTGGTTCGCCTGGTGGTTCACCAGGAACATCGCGGTGCGGGCGATGGTTGCCGGCCACTCTTCCAGCTCGATCCCGCTGAAGTGCGACATCCGCACCCGTACTCTCTCGTCCTCGTCCATCACCAGCGAGGTCTGCACCTGTTTGCCCGACAGCTCCTGCAGACGCACCAGGATCTGCAGCTCCAGGGCGCGCAGCTCTCGGTAGGCCACGATCAGGAAGTTGCCGCACCCGCACGCCGGGTCTAGGAATCGCATCTGCCCCAGTCGCTCGTGCAGCTTGCGCAGCCCCGGCCGGGAGTGGATGTTCGCCACGAACTCGGCACGCAGCTCGTCCAGGAACAGCGGGCCGATGAGCTTGAGGATGTTCTCCTCGGTCGTGTAGTGCTCCCCCAGCTCCCGGCGGGCTTCCTTGGACTTCACCGCCTGGAACAGGGACCCGAAGATCGCCGGGGAGATCCCGCCCCAGTTGAAGTGGCAGGCCGCGATCAGCTTCTGACGCATCGAGGCGGTGAAGTACGGGATCGACACCGGCTCCCCGAACACGGACCCGTTCACGTACGGGAAGCGCAGCATCAGCTCGTCGGTGCCGGCCATGCGCTTGTTCACCGGCCGGTTCAGCACCTGGAACAAGGCAGTCAGCTGCGCGCCAAGGTCGGATCCGTCCTCGGCAGTACGGGTCTGGATGAACTCCAGGAACAGGTCCCGCTCCCACAGCCCAGAGTCGTCGGCGAAGAGGGCGAACAGGGTCCTCACCAGGAACACGGATGCCTCGTGTTCGTCGTATCCGGAGCCCTCCAGCTCCACGTAGAGGTCGGCCATCAGCTGGGCGGCCTTCACGGAGGCCGCGGCCTGCTCTGCTGAGCCGAACGTGCGCTTCTGGTAGCCGGCGATGAATCCGAACCGCTCGGCCTCCACCGGCAGCTGCTCCAACGGGAACTCCACCACGGCATCCGTATCCCCGGCCGGAGCCTCCAGATCACGCAGACGGAACGTCTCGAAGTCGCAGGTGATCACGTAGCGGGGCTGCTCAGCCTCGGGCACGTTCGCCAGGTACGTCAGCGCCTGATCCTCGGCGGCGACCAGGTCCTTGCCCAGCGACTTCTGCTCGGCGATGAGCATGCCGGGCCAGAACACGTCGATGAACCCGGCCCCGCCGTCGGCCTTCTTCGCCCGGCTCTCGTACTGGGCCACCTTGCGGCGGCGGATTCCGTAGACCGCGAACAGCTCCGTCCAGAACGACTGGGACTCGCCCCGCTCGTAGGACTCCCCGGCCCACTCGTGCACGAACGCGGCCGCGTTCGCTCGGATCTGATCCCAGGACAGGGGCTTGGTCTGCATGAACGGAGCCTTTCGACGGTGACCGCCCCATCATTCCCTGTATTCAGCTGGTCGGGTGGGGCCGCGGTACCCGGAGCAGCTTCACCTGCCCCGTACACACCACACCGAGTCTGCGCAGATCAGGAATTTTGCGCTTGTAGTGCCTCGCCAGCTTCTCGTTCATGGCTGTTGCTTCAATGTGCACGCCAGCGCGATCCGCGGCCTCGAGCAGCGCGGGCACCGTGAAGTCCCACAACGACTCCGTCTCCGACGTCTTCGGGTGCGCCGCGAAGAAGTTCTCCACCTTCCAGCGGCCACCCGCGGCGCGAACCACCAGCACAGCATCGCGAGACGACGACATGTAGGCCCGCCGACCACGCCCGAAGAGCATGGCCGCCCCAGCCACCGGAAACATCAGCAGAAATACCCCAACTAAAGCACCCACCAACGACAGTAGGACCGGCCGTCGACTCCAACCCAGCATGGCTGGAAAGAGCATGAACCCGATCAGCAGGGCCGGTAGCATCAGCGTGAGCAAAACCAGGACCAGCCAGGCATAGACCTTCGCGCACCGCCCACAAGCCCCGCACGCACCATAGAGGTAACCGCGGATGAGCCAGGGGAGATGCGCAGTACGTCGCGCCATTGGGGCGATGGGGTCTTATCGACGGCGGGTAGCGCAGGAGCCAATGGTAAGTCGCCGTTGTGAGACTGGAGCACAGTCAGCCCATCTATCGATGGGCGGGGAATCCATCGATTCATGCCGGATGTTGACCACCGGAGCGTGTTTTAATACCATTTATGAATTACACTGCGCGCGCGATGATATTCGCGCATAGTTCCTTGAACTGCTCCTCGCTTTGGCGTGCCCTCGTGACCTGCCCCCCACGAACCACATCGTCGGCCCGGAGCTCAAATATTGCTTTTCTCAAAGTCTGCGCATGGGGAACAAGACTATGGAAGTTCTTGAGGTCTCCTACGCCGGGACCTTTCGACTGTGCAGGATCAGCCAGAGTAGCCCCCTTCCCATCGGAGTGCACAGCCAGAGGCTCCAGGAGGCCAGACTGAATTTGCGCAGGCATTTCATCAATCCAGTGTGAGAATGCCAGAGTTGCTTCACCCCGGTAAATATTGAACTGCTGGGATACATAACCAAGGACCTTGGGGAGCCCTTTTTGGATATCGAAGTTCAGTCGCGGAGCCACGGACCTAGCCGTATTCCACTGCCGCACCCAGGTATCGACGCTGTTGCCAACGCTAGGGAGAGCGCGGATCGAGAAGAGGTCGGCCGCCATCGGGATAATCATGTAGTCGCTGCCGAGGAGTACCGCCCGATTCAGGGCCCCAACGTTCGGCCCTAGATCTACGAACACGTAGTCCGCTTTAATCTCCTCAGCAATCTCGCAGATCAGTCGGTAAGGCGCACTGGTAACTCGGAACCCGCGCTCATTACCCGCGAGGGCTTCAGTCCATGCGGAGGGAAGAATTGCGTCGAACTCAGATAGACGAAGATCGCCTGCGGCGAGCCATACCTTCCCCTCGCGCACCTCGATTGCCTCGGGCGCGAACACGTCTCCGGAGCCACCTACCAGCGGAGCAAACGCGTGAGCAACGGTCTTGCCATCCTCATCGGGGGCATAGATCATGCTCAACATGTCATCGTCAATCGAAATAGCGGTGAGGTTGGCCTGCGCGTCAAAGTCGACCATAAGGATGCGCTTGCCGAGACGGCCCATCTCGACTGCCGCATTGAAGAGCATGGTGGTCTTGCCTACCCCACCCTTGTGGTTAAAGAACGAAATAATCTGCATAACTGCATGCTCCCACATGGCAAGGCCAAACAACAGTTCCAGCAGGGTCGGCTTGCGGGGCCACCCGATCAATCGACCGGGCACCACCCCTCCCGAGGGATGATGGCGCGGTCACCATCGAGAGGCTTCGCGCGTGCAGACCAAGCCCTTGCCCTGGGATCAGATCCGTTCGATTGCGAGGCCAGTACCAGCGGCTCTGCGCGTCACTCGCCCAGGTCAACTCGACACCACGCGGCGCAGCGAGGTGTACAGCGTCTGCCGGCTGACCTCGAACGTGCGTGCCACCTCAGCCTTCGGGATCCCCATCTCGATCATCACGCGCGCCTGCTCCACGTCGGTGTCCGAGAGCTTCGGGGCCTGCACATACTTGCCCCTCGCCTTGGCCAAGGCGATGCCTTCGGCCTGGCGCTCCTTGATCCGCCGGCGCTCGAACTCCGCGAACGCCGCCAGGATCCCCAGCATCAGCCCATCGACCGGGGAGGTGCCGGACTTGTCCACGGTGATCCGCTCGGACACGAACTGCACCGCGCACCCCTTGTCCGTGAGCTCGTCCACGATCGCGTACAGGTCCCGGGTGTCTCTTCCCAGCCGGTCCATCGAGGCGACCTTCACCAGGTCCCCCCCGCCCGGACGTACGTCATCAGCTCCGCCAGCCCGGTGCGCTTGGCTCGGGAGCTGCCGGAGATCTTGTCTTCGAAGATCCGGTCGCACTCCCCCACCGCCTCGAGCTGACGGTCCAGGTTCTGCTCCGCCGAGCTGACCCGCACGTAGGCCACAGTCTGTCCAACCACGTCTAAGACCCTCCGACGATTGTGTCCAACGGCCCGGTTTGGGACCGTCTCTGACGTGATGCTCTCGTGGCCGGGCCGGGTGTGTAAAGGGGTATACCCGGCTTGACGCCGGGATGGGGCAATGGCCACCCCGCTGGATCGTGGGGCATCCCACTGTCGGAGCGCTGACGTTTACTTAACTAACCTGTTAGTATAGTTTCGTTGATGCGACTACAGGCAGAGGACAGGGGTACAACAGTGAACGACGTTGGATCATCGCCGCGGCGGTGGTGGCTGCTCATGACCGTGGGTGCCGGCCTGCTACTCATCACCCTCGACAATTCGATCCTCTACACCGCCTTGCCTACGTTGACCGCAGACCTCGGCGCGTCCGGATCCTCGACACTGTGGATCATCAACGCCTACCCCTTGGTCATGGCTGGCCTCCTCTTGGGAGCAGGCACACTGGGCGATCGCATCGGCCACCGCCGAATGTTCGTCGTCGGCCTGTGGATCTTCGGTGCCGCATCACTGGCAGCGGCACTCTCGCCCAACCCTGCCTTCCTGATCGGCGCCAGGGCACTCCTCGCTGTGGGGGCCGCAGCGATGATGCCCGCCACGCTTGCTCTGATCCGCCTCGCGTTCAACGATCCTCGTGAGCGCAACATTGCCATCGCCATCTGGGGGAGCCTGTCGATCGCGGGGGCAGCGCTCGGACCCATTCTCGGCGGCGCCCTTCTCGAACGGTTCTGGTGGGGATCTGTTTTCCTCATCAATGTCCCCGTTGTTGTCATCGCACTTGTGGCGACCGCAATCATCGCGCCGCACAACGATCCCGATCCGTCGAAGAAGTGGGATCTCGTCTCATCCCTCTATGCGATGGTCGGGCTGGTGGGCACCGTGCTCGTCATCAAGGAACTGGCCCATATTCCACAGAACTGGGTTCTGATCGCAGGGGCGCTGGCGTCAGCAGTCATCGGGTTCGTCCTCTTCGTGCGACGCCAGGGCCGATTGGAAGAACCACTCATCGAGTTCTCCATCTTCCGCAACCGCGCCTTCGCTGGCGGCTCTCTGGCAGCCTTCTTCGCGATGTTCACCATCGCTGGCGCCCAGCTCGCGACCACACAGCGCTTCCAGCTCGTCGAGGGCTTCACCCCCCTGCAAGCAGGCCTTCTAGTCGCAGCCAGCGCGCTTGGCGCCCTGCCCTCAGGTGTCCTAGGGGCCGCGATCCTGCATATCGTGGGCCTGCGGATCATTATCTCCGGCAGCCTCGCCATCGCCGCCCTAGGACTAGCTCTCGCCGTGCTGGCCTCTGCGAACGGATCACTACCCCTGCTGGTCGTCAGCTTCATCGTGACCGGCTTCGGCCTGGGCGGCACCTTCGCCGTCGCTTCCGCCGCCATTATGGGCAACGCGCCTCCGCGAAAGGCCGGCATGGCGGCCTCGATCGAAGAAGTCTCCTACGAGATGGGCTCCCTCTCGGCTGTAGCACTCCTCGGGAGCCTCCTGACCTTCGTCTACGCCACAGTCGTCCGACTCCCGGATGGCACTCCCGCCGCAGCGGGGGAGAGCATTGCCGATGCCCTCGGGATCGCCGACGGAGATCTCGACGTGATCGCAGCCGCCACCTCCGCCTACGACACGGCCTATTTGGTCACGATGATCGTCCTCGCTGTCATGCTGGCTAGTGGAGCCGCTCTGACCAATCGGCTGCTCCGCGCTTACGGGCGCGGCAGCGAGGCAATGGAGTACGCCGAAAACCACTGAACCAATCGGAGGGGCGCATGATGGTGCGTGAGAGCAAGAAGACCATGATCCTCGACGCCGCGATCCAAGTGATCGAGGAAGACGGGATCACAGCAGTCACGTTTGACTCTGTCGCGGCCGCTGCGGGGATCACCAGGGCCGGGATCATCTACCACTTCCCATCACGAGACGACTTGATCGCTGCGATCCACCAGAGACTCGCTGATCGCTGGGAGCGGCAGTTAGAGATCGCCTGTGGAAAGCCGACCGCTGAGGCAACGTCGATGGAGCGCCTGACCGCCTACATACTCACTTGTTCGACAGCCGCCTCCCGCGCCGAGTTCCAGATGATTCTCGACAGCCAGCACACCCAGCACATGGCGATCTGGGAAGACCTCATCGACCGATGGACCGGACGTAGCGAACGCGACGAAGCTGAGCGCGACCAGATGACCTCGCTCGCCCTGCTCGCTGCTGACGGGCTCTGGGTCAACGACCTGATCGGAAGCAGGCCCATCTCACAGGACCACCGGAGTGAAACCGCAAAGCAGATCATCGCGCTACTCCAGAATGACGTCCATGAATCCGAGGCCAAGCCCAACGGGTAAGCGAGCCAGCGCGCGGTTGGAGAAGGCCGGATCGACGAATCCGTCGAGCGCGATGATGGGCAACCCTGTCAAGCAAGATCGCACCCTGGCACCTCTGTCCAGCAGCACCCAACTAGCTCTGACACATGCGCCTAGTGGGTATACCCGCGTGGACGTGGGTCAAGGGCACCCCGCGCGCCCCGCAGCCCTGTCCGAAGCGCCCGCAGCCCCTCAAGAGTGGTGAGACGCAGTCTCGTCACAATCCATGCCAGGGAGATGCGGCCTCTTACATGGACAGACGACACGGGCCCGCCTGCCGGAGCAGACGGGCCCGTGCACTGCCTCATCGGGAAGGTCGGGTCACTCGCGGTGCAGCTTGTCCTGCACCGTGCCCGCCAGCTTCTCGACGCGGTTGGGCACCTCCGTGGTCCCGTAGAAACGGGAGTCCGGGTGGGTGGGCGGGGGCATGGGGACCCCCGCCGGCGGCTCGGACGAGTAGGAGAACTCGCCCTTGCCGTCCGGGGTGGGGCCTGCAGCCCACGAACCCTCCGCAGTGGCCTGACCGTCAGAGAACTCATAGTGCGTGTACGAGTGCTCCGTGGCCTCCTTCTTCTGCGGGAAGTTGCTCGGCACCGGCATCTCCTCCAGGCCGTCCTCCTGCAGCTCCTTCACAGCCGCCGCCCACTGGTTCTGGTGCATCGTGTCCCGGGCCAGCAAGAAGGAGAGCAGCTCCCGGATGCCCGGGTCATCGGTCATGTGGTAGAGCCGGGCCACCTGGGTCCGCCCCTGCATCTCCGCGTTGAGGTTGGCGGTCATGTCGGCCAGCAGGTTGCCGCTGGCCGTGACATACGCTCCGGTCCACGGATTCCCCATGCTGTCCACGGGGCGAGCACCGGCACCGGCCACGATGGCCTGCTGCAGATCGGTGCCCCCGATGACGGCGGCCACGGCCGGGTCATCCTGGATGGCATCGGTGGTGATCCCCACCGGGGCCTTCTCCAGCAGCTGGGCCACCATCGTTGCCAGCATCTCGACGTGGCCGAACTCCTCGGCCGCCGTGCTGAAGAGCAGGTCCCGGTACTTGCCCGGAATGTGGGCGTTCCATGCCTGGAAGCTGTACTGCATGGCCACGGTGATCTCGCCGTACTGCCCGCCGATCACCTCCTGCAGCTTGCGGGCGTAGACCGCGTCAGGCTTCTCGGGGCTGGAGACGTGTTGAAGCTTCTGCTTGTGGATGTACAAGGAGGACTCCCCTCGATCAAGTCGGATGCGTGAAGGCCCGAGGGGCCGCCGCGCCGGACAGCTTCGACGCTACGCGGGTCTGACCGACCCGTGTAGTGCTGACCCACGCCGGAACTGCATCGGTCGCCACCTGCGCCATGGATGCCAGCCCCACTCTGGGGGATGAGCGCTTTCGCCGTCCTTCGCCTGCGGATGCGGCGGGTAGGTGACTCTCAGAGGCACACGGCTTAAACGGTCGTTTGTGGCAGACCTGATCCTCGCCACAACCCTCGCCAACAGGTCGTGGTGGTGGCCCACCCATACCCAGCTTGACAGCCGAACAGTTCATCACTGCCCTCATCCTTCACGAAATCCGAGACAGCCTCTCAGGGCGCCGGGTCGGCCTGTCCCGTAACCGGATGGGCCCGCTCCCGGGCCGCCGGAGGAGATTAGGAAGCGATGCACGCCACCGACTGCGACCCGCTACCAAGGCCTCAGCTCGCGTCCGAAGTTCACCCCCGCCACAGGTCAAGCGTGTGCCAGTCTTCCGGAACACCCATCGATTGGACTGAGAGGGCATGCGATGTGGGGAAGGTGCGGAACAGCTCGGCCAGGCGCGGCGCCCAGGACCGCTCCGCCTCGATGGGCCGCAGCATGTAGGCGATGATCGCCAAGGCGTTGTAGGTGCCGAAGTCCCCTTTGGGGGCGGCGGGTTCCCGCAGATGGTCGAGGAGGGGCACCATGCCTGCCGCCGGCCGGGACGGGGCGTTCTGGAGCTTGCGGTTGAAGAGCCGAGCATGATGCGCGGCCACGTTGCGCACGTAGTTCAAGCTGGCCAGCCAACTGCCCATCATCTTCTTCTGGGGGATCCCAAAGGCCGTGGCGACTTCCTCGGCATCCTTCTGAAGCATGCCCTGGTAGAGGTTCGACAGGTGTCCCAGCTCCAGCAGCTCGGTCAACGCCCAGACCGGCATGTGGTCGTCGTACTTCTGCCGGAAGTGGGCGACGAACTGTTCGTCCGAGCCGTCCCGGCGTTGCTTGACCCGCTCCAGCCACAACACCTGCTTGCTGGGGCGTGGGTCACGACTGTCAGTGTTCGCCCGCGTGAACGAGTCGTCGAAGCAGGTGGGGTTCTCGTGCGCGAACGGTGAGGTCCGCCCCAACACGTAGCCGATGCGCATACGCACTGCTACCTCGATGCGCTCCACACCCTCCATGACCAGCATGCGCAGTTGCCGATCGAAGTCGATGATCTCCTCGGCATGATGCAGGGCTGTGCCCGGTTGGTACCTATTCAGCACCCGGATCTTGGTGTGCCCTTGGTCATCGACCTGCTTCTCGGACTCCAGGAACGGGTACAGGTAGCCGGTTACTCGGTAGTAGCCCACGGACTCGAGCAGTCGGAGAGCCCGCGTCAGGTCATCGACCTCCAGACCGCGCTGGACTAGCCGCTCTACCTGCGCCTCGAGAGGCAACCACTTCTTCGTGTACTCCACGCGTCTCTCCCACACAAAGAAAATCAGCCCGCGCCTTGCGGCAACGGGCTGATCATGATGCTTGAGACTCTAGCACGGGCAAGAGCCTGGGTCCTAGATGTGCTACCCGGGCACGTGTTGCGTTCGAGCGCACGCGAAGCCCTAGCGTCGCGGACATGAACCCAGAGCTGGAGCAAGCCCTGCGCCTGGCTACGGACCCTCCCGGTGGCGTCTCGCTGGAAGCATTGGAAGATCTCGTTCGGGATGATCCGACGACCTGGTGGGACATCTCGGAGGCCGCCACTCACCTCAACGTCACCGCCCACACGCTGCGCTACTACGAACGCATCGGCATGGTGAGCGTCCCCCGAGACGATGCCGGGCACCGCCGCTATGACTCGCCGGCCATCCGCCGCCTGGTCTTCATCACCCGCATGCGCACGGCAGGAATGCCCATCGCCGATCTCCAGCACTACCTGGCCCTAGGGCGTGTCTGATAATGCTTCGAGGGTTTGGCTAAGGCCCTGGATCCATTCTCAGACACGCCCTAGGTCGCGGGCGAGTACCGCCGGGTAGCTCGGGCCCTCGAGGAGTGTCATGAGGATGCGGGAGCGGGTCGGGTCGGCCATCGCCCGGCCCAGCCGGTTCATCACGTCCAGCCGCGAAGCAATAGTCAGCATGCGCTGACCATACAGAACCTGCTGACCTCTCGTGTGTGGCCCCCGCTGCTGATATCTGCATAGGTGTATGGTCGTGGCATGAGTGTGACGCCGTTGGATTCGTGTCAGGTCACCGCCGTCCATCCGGAGAAGGTGGCGCTGACCCGGGAGAGGATCCCCGACGAGCGCGAGGCCGGCAGGTTGGCCGGGCTGTTCAAGCTCCTGGGGGACCCGCGCCGTGCCCGGGCGCTGTATGCGTTGCTGGAGGCCGGCGAGCTGTGCGTGTGTGACCTGGCGGCGTCGGTCGATGTCGCGGAGGCGTCGGTGTCCCAGGTGCTGCGGGTGCTGCGTACCGCTGGGGTGGTCGAGAACCGCCGGGAGGGGCGGATGGTGTACTACCGCCTCGCTGACGGGCATGTGCGGATGCTGCTGGACGTCTCCCGTGAGCACGCCCGCCACGAGGGGCAGGGCTGATGGGGGGGCGGGACACAGCCATGCCCCGGCGACCGGGCATGCCGGTGGCCGCTACCGTCGGCGGCTGGCGGGGGCGTTCGCCCTGACGGCGGGCTTCTTCCTGATCGAGCTGGTCGCGGGGCTGGTGTCGGGGTCGTTGGCGCTGCTGTCGGATGCCGGGCACATGGCTGCCGATGTGGTGGTGCTGGGTGCGGCGCTGCTGGCGACGCGCATCGCGAGCCGGCCGGACTCCACAGGGCGACGCACCTATGGCTCCTACCGGGCCGAGGTGTTCGCCTCGGCGTTGGCGGTGCTGGCGATGCTCGCGGTCGGGGTGTACGTGGTGGTCGAGGCCATCAGCCGGCTGGGCGACGCGCCGGAGGTGGCCTCCGGCGCCATGCTCGCGGTCGGCTTCGCCGGCCTGGTGATCAACATCATCTCCATGCTGCTGCTGCGCAGCGGGGCCAAGGACAGCCTGAACGTCAAGGGCGCCTACTACGAGGTGATCGCCGACGCCGCCGGGTCGGTGGGTGTCATGGTCGCCGGCGTGCTGATCATCCTCACCGGCCAGCCGATCTGGGACGTCGTGGTCGCGGCGCTCATCGCGGTCTTCGTCATCATCCGGGCGGTGGTTCTGGGCAGGCAGGTGATCGCGGTGCTGGGCCAGCACGCCCCGGAAGGGGTGGACCCGGAGGACGTCGCCGGTGACCTGGACGCGGTCGAGGGGGTGGAGGAGGTCCACGACCTGCACCTGTGGACCCTGACGTCGGGGATGAACGTGGCCACGGCCCACCTGGTCGCTGACCAGGGCGCGGACCACGGCGCCGTGCTTGCCGGCGCGCGCCGGGTGCTGCGCGACCGTTACGGTATCGCCCATGCCACCTTGCAGGTGGAGGGCGCCGGCAGCGACGGCTGTCACGACCTGAGCTGGTAGCACTCGGCACGGAAGCCCGCTCGCGAGAGCCGCACATGCTTGAGCAACGTCTTAGGAGCGCGCGATGACCGCGAAGCACGGCAAGGGCCCCGGGCCGGACGAGGGCCAGCGGCCGGCCCGGCGCGGGGTGGTGCTCACCCTGCTGGGGATCGGTCTGGTCGCCGCGGCTTACGTGGTGACGATCGTGGTCATGGTGGTGCGGTGACGCGGCCCAAACGGACCGCGGCCTCATGGCGGCGCCGCAAGGCGGTCATCGCGTCGTCCAGTGCTGTCCTCGTCGGGTCGAGCACGTAGAGGTCGTGAAGACGTCCAGATATAGGCCTGGGACGGGAGTTCTTGCATCGACTGAACTCCCCGGTGGTTGCAGGTCCGATACGCAGGGGTGCCAGTAAGTAGGGCTGATCGGCGCCCATTTTCTTGTCTCGCGCCCCGGGGCGAGGCGGTCCCCTATCGGTGTCCCTGTGTGCGGGGCAGGTTCACGCCGCGCAGCAGGAGAGCTTGGCGATGTCGGTGGTGAAGGCCTGCGCGGTGAGCTTGAGGCCTTCGGCCATGGTCAGGTAGGGGCTCCAGAGGTTGGCGACCTGGCTGGTGGTCATGCCGGCCTCGAGCATGTAGACCCCGGCGGCGGCGAGGTCGCCGGCGTCCTGGGCCAGGGCGGTAATGCCGATGATGCGGCCGGTGTCGGCGTCGGTGACCATCTTGATGAACCCGCGGGTGTCGCGGTTGACGATCGCGCGTGGGACGTGCGCGAGTGACAGGACACGGCTGTCGTAGCGGATCCCGGCAGCGGAGGCCTGCCGTTCGGTCATCCCGACGGCGGCCAGGGCGGGGCTGGTGAACACGACCCGGGGCAGGTGGCGGTAGTCGACCTCGAGGCCGGCGCCGGTGAGGGCGTTGTCGGCGACGAGGGCGCCGTGGGCCGCGGCGACGTACACGAACTGACGGTGGGCGGTGACGTCACCGGCAGCCCAGACGCGCGGGTTGGTGCTGCGCAGATGGCTGTCGACAACCACCTCGCCGTGGTCGCCGGTGCGCACGTCGACGGTGTCGAGACCGAGCGTGGCGGTGACCGGGCGGCGCCCGGTGGCGACGAGTACCTCGGCCGCCCGGAGTTCCTGTGAGCCGTCAGTGGTGGTGGCAGTGACCGTGACCTCGCCGGTGGCCGGGTCGCGGCGGACCGCGCTGGGCACCGCGCCGCGGATGATCTGGATGCCTTCGTCCGTGAAGATCTCATCCAGGGCGGTGGACGCCTCGGGTTCTTCCTGGGACGCCAGCCGTGAGCGGACCAGCATGGTGACCCGGACGCCGAGCCGAGCGAAGAGCTGGGCCTGCTCCATCGCGACGTAGCCGCCGCCGATGACCAGCAGCGACTCCGGGACGTGGTCCAGTTCCATCGCGGTGGTCGAGGTCAGGTAACCGGCCTCCTGCAGGCCGGGGACCGGCGGCGCCCAGGGCCTGGAGCCGGTGGCGATGAGGTAGTGCGCGGCCCGGACCGTCTCCACCGTGCCGTCAGGGCCGGTGACGCGCAGTGCCGGCTCGCTGGGTGTGCCGACGAACGTGGCGTCCCCGGGGTGGAGATCCCATCCGTACTCGGTGGCCAGGTCCAGGTACTTCTCGCCACGCAGTGACCCGACGAGCCGATCCTTGCCGGCGATCAAGGCGGGCATGTCGACCGGCCGGACTTCGGGGAACGGCAGGCCGGGGAACCGGGAGGCGTCGAGTGTGACGTGGCGGGCCTCGGCGGTCGCGAGCAAGGCCTTGGAGGGCACGCACCCGGTGTTCACGCAGGTACCGCCGACGGTGCCACGCTCGATCATCACCACCCGTCTGCCGAGGTTGGTGGCGCGGATCGCGGCCGCGAACGCCGCCCCACCGGACCCGATCATTGCCAGGTCATACGACCTGCTGTTAGCCGTTGCCGTCATGAACTCCTCCTTCATCGCCCTCAGGATCGACCTTCCAGTGCACTGGAAGGTCAAGGGGGAGAATGAGTGGCATGCGGATCGGTGAGGTGGCTCGGGCGTCGGGCACGACGAGCAAGACCCTGCGGTACTACGAGGAGGTCGGGCTGCTACCCGCCGCGGACCGCACCCCGGCGGGCTACCGGGACTACGGCGCCGAGGTGCTCGGCCCGGCTGTGGGCTGACCCCGTTTCGTAGGTCCAGTCGTTATGAGAGTCGTCCTGTTGCCCGCGGTCGCGGGCAGGGAGACTGGTCAGATCATGACGAACAGCAGGAAGCGTCACACCCCCGAGCAGGTCGTCCGTAAGCTCGGGCAGGCCGACAGGATGCTCGCCGATGGTCAGGACGTCGCGGCGGTGTGCCGGGAGCTCGGGGTGTCCGAGCAGACGTACTACCGGTGGCGGAACCAGTACGGCGGCCTCAAGGCCGACGACGCAAAGCGCCTGAAGGAGCTGGAGAAGCAGAACGCGACCCTGAAGCGTCTGCTCGCGGAAGCGGAGCTGGAGAAGGCCGCGCTCAAGGAGCTGGCTGAGGGAAACTTCTAAGCCCGGACAGGCGCCGCGTCGCCGTCGATCACCTCAAGGGCAAGTTGCGGGTGAGCGAACGGATGGCGTGCCGTCTGGTCGGGCTGAGCCGCTCCGCGTACCGGCGACCGCTCAAGGGCGACACGGTCGCGGACCCGGATCGGGCGCTCAGGGAGTGGCTGCGCGCCTGGGCGAAGGACCATCCCCGCTACGGGTATCGGCGGGCGTATCACGACGCCCGCGCCGAGGGGTGGGTGGTGAACCACAAGAAGATCCAACGCCTGTGGCGTGACGAAGGGCTCCGGGTCCCGCAGCGGCGTCGACGCAAGCGCGTCGGGTCCTCGACCGTCGACGCGCCGACGGCGGACGCGCCGAACGTGGTGTGGGCGGTGGACTTCCAGTTCGACGCCGACGAGCACGGACGGCCGATCAAGATCTGCTCGATCGTCGACGAACACACCCGGGAGTGCATCGGCGGCCTCGTGGAGCGCTCGATTACCGCCGACCGACTCACCGCCCACCTCGAGGACCTCGTCGCCGCCCGGGGCGCCCCGGCGGTGCTCAGGTCGGACAACGGGCCGGAGTTCATCAGCGAGGCGATGGCCGACTGGGCCGGCACCCGCACCGGCCTGTCCTACATCCCTCCGGGCTCGCCGTGGCGCAACGGGTACGTCGAGTCGTTCAACAGCCGGATCCGCGACGAGTGCCTCAACATCAACAGCTTCTACTCGCTGCTGCACGCACAGGTCATCATCGGCGACTGGAAGGACGAGTACAACCACCACCGCCGGCACTCCTCGCTCGGCTACCTAACCCCAGCCGAGTACGCTCGGCAGTGCACCCATCAAATGGAAACCGACGACTCACAGAACGTCCGGACCGAATGAAGGGGGCGGCTCAGCTGGACTTCATCCGCCGGGGGCAAGCGGTCGGGCTGACCCTGGCCCAGATCGGTCAGGTGCTGGACATCCGCGACCGGGGGCAGGCCCCCTGCCGGCACGTCACCGACCTGCTCGACACCCGCCTTGATGTGATCGACCGGCAACTCGCCGAGCTCGCGCAGCTACGCACCACGATCGCCGACCTGCGCGAGGACGCCGCCGCCGGCGACCCGGCCACGTGCTCCCCCGAGGATGTCTGCCGCTACCTGTGACACCGAAGTTCACGGGCCCGTGGCAGCGCATGGCGGCCCACTCTGTTGCGTTGGGGTGTTAGACCTTTCGCAACGGTTCTGTTGCGCGGGGTGCACCCTATCGCGACGCCTATTCCTCCGGCCTGCCGTCGGCCGCTGTCCCGGTGAAGGATCGGCTTGCGGAACGTGAGCCTCACTCGCAGCGCCCTCTTGCCCGCGTGCTTGGAGGCCGCCACTGAGCTCCGACAGAACCCCGCCATATAGCGGCGCAAGCCACACCGAGAGACGCGCCCCCGCTAAGGACGGCGATGGGCCACTGCCTTTATCGGTCGTTTGTGGCGAGGGGTCCCGCCATGCGTCGTGTGCGCTACCTCCGGCCCTGTCCGCCCGCCACATGACTCGCCACAACCAACCCGCCAGAGCGGCAACCGCCCCTACGTTTCTGGCGATCCCTGGGGCCCGCGGGGGCGCCCACCTGGACACCCAGTTTTCACGCCGACCGGATCCCGCCTGATATGCGAAGAGTTCACCGCGCGTCGTGTGAACTCTTCGCTGCATCTCGACAACCGCGCCGAGCAGACCGGCCACGACCGCCCGGACGCCGGCGTCGTCGATCGCGTTCAGCACCAGCCCCGGAATGACCGCGGCCCCCATCAGCAGCATCACCCACGCGGTGGAGCCGGCTCCGGCGTCAAACACGTTGCGGCGAGCCTGCTCCGCCTCGACCCGGTGATGCACCCCTCGCAAGGCGAGCATCGCCCCGAGGGCCGTGACGGCCACCAGCGTCAAACCCCACCCCAGTCCCAGATCCTGCCGCAGCCCCGCGAACACACCAGCCGAACCCACCAGGGGAGACGCCACACCGATGCGCCACCGCCACTCACGCTCATTCCCCACCCCGCTCACAGCCCCCTGCTGGCACACGGCCCTCGGAGGCGGAGCGGCAGATCATGCGGTCGTGGCCGCCGGGATCACTCCTGCGTAAGGGGCGAATGGAACTCCGAGGCGAGCATCGCGTAGGTGGCGCCATCCACCCAGCCGCGCGTGAGATGCAGAGACTCCTCCTTGAACGTGCCCTCGTGACGCATCCCCACCTTCTCCATGATGCGCAGACTCGGAGCGTTGTCCGCGAAGGCATGAGCCTCCACGCGTCGCACACCCAGATCGTCGAACGCGAAGCCCAGCAGGGCTCGCGCAAGCTCGGTGCCATAGCCCTGCCCGGCCTGGCGCGGATCGATCGTCCAGCCGAGCTCGGCCTGGGCGTCCCGGGCTTCCTCCTGCGGGCCGTCCTGACTCCACGCGTCCTGCACCGCGACCTTCCCGACACCGACGATGACGTCTCCGGCCCGCACGGTGAGGCGGTCCCCCGCCCCGAGGTAGGACTCGCGCAGCGCGTTCTCACTCTCCGGGCGGCCGGAGGTCCACGACCACACCTGCTCGAGACGGCAGAAGCTCCACACGGCGGGCGCATCGAGACCCCGGAACGGAGTGAGGGTCAGCCGGCGGGCTCGCAGCGGGAAGCAGACGCCTCGACTCGCGGCGAGCTCCAGGAGAGGGGTGGCCATGACAGACAGGGTACGAACAAGAGTCCTCGAGTCAGCCCCCGGACAGACCAGTGCCCACACCCTGCGTCGATGCCAGGTCCACGCGGTCTGCCAGGGCCCGTTGACCTCGGGCAGATCCCGCCACGGAGTCCCGCACCTGCACCGGCAGATGATCGCTTCGACCATCGTGTGGACATTCGAGAAGGGTCGACCCTGCCGGCCCGTGCGGTCTGGAGCAGCGGGGCGATCAGCTCCGATCGGGCATCGGAGACGACGTGCAACCGGGACATGGCTCCCCGGATCTCAGCGGGTCCCTGGAGCCATTCTCAGACACGCCCTAGGCCATCTCCAGCGCCGAGGCCCGCCTCACAACAGAGGAGGTCCTCGCTGCTCACTCCGGCCGGGCCGGCCGACGTCGTCGTGGGCTGGGGTGACGGTCTGTCCGGACTGCTGGCGTTCATCACGCAGATGGCGCTCGTGCTCATGCTCGGACACATCCTGGCGAACACCGGCCCGGTGCGCCGTCTGCTCGCCAGGCTCGCCAGCATTCCCCGCACGCCCCTGGCCGCCTACATCTTCGTGTTCGTGGTGGCGGCGGCGGCCTCCCTCATCACGTGGGGCCTGGGCCTGGTGGTCGGTGCGCTGCTGGCCAAGGAGGTCGCGGCGCAGGCCCGTGAGCGCGGGCTGGTCCTGCACTTCCCGATGCTGGTGGCCGCCGGGTTCTCCGGGTTCGTGGTGTGGCACATGGGGTACTCGGGCTCCGGCCCGCTGACGGCCGCCACCCCCGGTTCGTTCCTCACGGAGAGCCTGGACGGCCGGACGGTCCCGGTCTCGGAGACCACCTTCTCCTGGTGGAACATCACCGCCGCCGTGGTGACCGTGCTCGTCGTGGCCCTGGCCCTGTTCCTCGTCGCCCCGCGCGCCGGGGACCGGATCGTGGAGCTGGAGATCGACGCGCGGGACCAGGACGCCGTGCCCGCACCGGAGATCGAGACGCCGGCGGACCGCCTCGACGCCTCCCGTGTCCCCACGCTCCTCGTGGGCGCCATGCTCGTGGTCTATCTGGTGATGCACTTCGTCGGCGGCGGCACCCTCACCCTGGACATCGTCAACTGGTCCTTCCTCGCGCTGATCCTGCTGCTGGTGCGCAGCCCGCACGAGCTGATCGGCCTCACCCAGTCGGCCGCGTCCAACGTGGGCGAGATCCTGCTGCAGTTCCCCCTCTACGCGGGCATCCTCGGCATGATGACGACCACCGGCCTGGTGGCGGTGCTCTCGGACGCCTTCGTGGCGATCTCGAACCCGGTGACGTTCGGCCTGCTGGCATTTCTGGCCGCGGGCCTCGTGAACTTCTTCGTCCCCTCCGGCGGCGGACAGTTCGCCGTGCAGGGCCCGATCATGCTCCAGGCCGGCGACGCGCTCGGCGTGGACCCGGCCATCACCATCATGGCCGTCTCCTACGGCGACCAGTGGACCAACATGATCCAGCCGTTCTGGGCAATCCCCCTTCTGGCGATCGCCGGGCTGAAGATGCGCGACATCCTGGGGTACACCACGGTCGTGCTGCTCGCGTCGGGGCTCGTCTTCGGCGGCACGCTCCTGCTCGTCTCGCTCTGACCCGATCGGCCGATGCCGGACGTGGCAGGACAGACGAAGGGCCCCGGGATCACCGGGGCCCTTCGCCTGTCATCACTCGCACCTTCATCACTCGCACCTCGATGAAGTGGTTCCACCGTACGAACCGAGCATGGGCGCAGCCGTCACGCAGCCTGGCAGTTGCCTGGCAATGGCCGCCTCAGCCCAGGGCACCGCCGGACTCCGCCAGGTAGCACGTGCCGCACAGGGACTCGTAGGTCACCTGGACACCGTCGATCGCCACCTGGTCCCCCTCGAACACGAAGTGCTCGGCGCCCGTGGCCGGGTCAACGACCTTGCGCGTGTTGAACACCGCCTTCCGGCCGCACCGGCAGATGGTCTTCAGCTCCTCGAGGGAGTGCGCCAGCTCCAGCAGCCGCGCGGAGCCCGGGAAGGAGCGGGTGCGGAAGTCGGTGCGCAGTCCGTAGGCGATCACGGGGACGCCGTCGAGCACGGCGATGCGTAGCAGGTCGTCCACCTGCGCCGGCTCGAGGAACTGTGCCTCGTCCACGAGCAGACACGCCACGGGCGGGGCCTCCACGTGCCCCACGAGGGCGTCCGGGTCGTCACCGGTGGCGTGCCGGCGGAACAGCTCCCGCACGTCCGCGCCCGCCGGGACGAGGAAGTCCACGGCGCGGGTCACACCGAGGCGGGAGACGACGTCGCCCTCCCCCTTCACGTCCACCTCCGGCTTGGCCAGCAGCACCCGCTGGCCGCGCTCCTCGTAGTTGAAGGCGGCCTGCAGCAGGCCCGTGGACTTGCCGGAGTTCATGGCCCCGTAGCGGAAGTAGAGCTTGGCCACGGCCCCGCTCAGCCCCGGGCGCGGCCCTGGCCGGCCTCGATCTGCTCTGCGGCCGTGGGGTCCGAGTCCCGCAGGAAGGTGCGGATGCGCTCGACCTCCTCGGACTCCCCGATCCCGGCGGCCGCGCGGCCCAGCGCGTACAGGGCGCGCAGGAAGCCGCGGTTGGGCTCGTGGGCGTACGGCACCGGGCCGGCGCCGCGCCACCCCGCCCGGCGCAGCGCGTCCAGACCCCGGTGGTAGCCGACGCGGGCGTACGCATAGGAGTCCACGGTCCGGCCCTCGGCCCACGCGTCCTCCGCCATGAGCGCCCACACCAGGGAGGACTCGGGCGCCACCGGCACGATGTCCTCGGGCAGGTCACCTGCCTCGAGCCGGGCCAGCACCTCCGGCTCCTCCGGCAGGCGCGTGGCCGGCGGCTCCATCAGGTTCTTGCCGATCAGGGACTCGGACATGGGATGCCTCTTCTCCTCGCGGACGATGCGGTCGCGGCCGAGTCTATCGACGGCGCCGGACGCCGGACGGATCGCCGTCCCCGCGTCCAGGACGGTCCGGTACCGTAGGCGCAGCGTCCGTCCGCAGCCCCACGCTCCCGGGGCCGGGCCGCCGATGCCGTCGAAGGAGCCTCCATGACCCACCCCGCGCCCGCCCGCCGCCGTGCCCCGCTGGCCGTCGGCGTCGCCGCCCTCGCCCTCGCCCTGGCCGGCTGCGGCTCGGCCGGCCAGTCCGGTGAGCCCGCCTCGTCGACCGCCGCGGCGCCCAGCGGATCGGCGGCCTCGGCCGCGGCCGGCTCGGCCACGGAGAGCCCCACCGACCCCGCGTCCGCCGCGGCGTCCCGCGTCCGTGAGGCCCTCGCGTCGGAGTCCGCCGAGGGCACCCCGCGCGCCGAGCCGCGTCAGGCGTTCGAGACCGTCGGCCCGGGCATCAAGGACGGCGCCGCCACCGAGGCCTGGAAGAACACGGCCGCGGTCCGCAACGACACCGTCTCCGTGATGGACTGCACGCGCGACGTCCTGGACCAGCGCACCCTGGACGCCGTCGCCACGCACATCCCGGACAGCTCGAACATCGAGATCGTGCAGCTGTTCGCCTCGCAGGACGAGACCCACGAGTTCCTCACCTGCGTCTACAACGGCTACTTCGAGTACAGCCCCGGCATGCCCCTGGCGCAGGTCCACTACCAGCACAACCTCGACGGCTCCCGCCTGGAGTGGTGCCAGGAGGAGCCCGCCGCCGTGGCGGACGAGTACACGTTCGACCCGAAGACCGGCAAGGGGCTGCTCGCCCTGCTGCGCCCCGGCATGGTCGGCGGCCAGGACGGCGCCCCCCTGCTGCCCCAGCGCACCGCGTGGGCCTGCTCCGAGGACGGCAGCGAGATGGTCTCCGTGACCATGGGCTCCATGGAGGGCTTCGGCGACGCCAACGGCGGCCTCACCCAGGTGAAGAACTCGCCGGTCGCGCAGAGCACCACCCTCGTCACCGAGACCCGCGACCACCTCGCGGACACCGTGCTGAAGGACGCCGGGGACTTCCAGGAGGTCATCAAGCTCAGCTCGCCGTTCTTCCTGAACGCGCAGATGGACGAGGAGACCCTGGCCCAGGCCCGGGAGATCCCCACCGGCCGCGTGCCCGACGAGCTGCTGAACAACCAGTCCACGATCGACCGCCCCGAGGGCGCCCCCGGCCCCGTGGCCCCCGGCCAGCCGCCGCGGCCGTTCCAGGGCGCCGCGCGGGAGGCCGCCGAATCCCAGCGGGCCGCGGAGGCGTCCGCCTCGGCGTCGGCCAGCCCGTCACCGACGAAGTCGGCCTCGGCCTCGGCCTCGCCGTCCCCCTCCACGTCCGGGGACTGACGTCCCGGCACGACGACGGCCGGTCACCTCGTGAGGTGACCGGCCGTCGTCGTGGGGCCCGGCGGATCAGGCCTTCGCCGCGGCGTCGTCCTGACTGGCGAAGTGCCGGCGGTACGCGCCCAGGGTGAGGAACGCCGGGTACTCCGGCGGCAGGGCCGACTCGCAGAACACGCGCACCGCGTCCTCGAACCGGTGGCCCTCGGGCAGCGGGCCGGCGAGGATCCGAGCGTGCTCCTCGCGGATCAGCTGCTCCATCCAGCCGCGGTTGGCGGTCCGCACGCCGCCCTCGGTCAGCTGCACACCGGTGCCGTTGTGGGCCCACTGCCAGATCTGGGACCGGGAGATCTCCGCCGTGGCGGCGTCCTCCATGAGTCCGTGGATCGCGGCGGCGCCGTTCCCCCGCAGCCAGGACTCGATGTAGCGGATCCCGACCTCGATGTTCATCCGCACGCCGGCCTCGGTCACCGAGCCCGTGGTCGCGGCGACGTCGAGCAGGGCGGCCTCGTCCGGCTCCACGTCCTCGCGACGGCGGGTGCGGATCTGGTTCGGGGCCTCGCCGAGCACGGCGTCGAACTCCTCCCGGGCGACCGGCACGAGGTCCGGGTGCGCCACCCACGAGCCGTCGAAGCCGTCGCCGGCCTCGCGGGCCTTGTCCGCGCGCACCTTCTCCAGCGCGGCGGCGTTGGCCTCCTCGTTCCGGCGGTCCGGGATCACGGCAGACATGCCGCCGATCGCCGAGGCGCCGCGCCGGTGGCAGGCCCGGACCAGCTGCTCCGTGTAGGCCCGCATCATCGGCTGGGTCATGGTCACCTCCGAGCGGTCCGGGAGGACGAACTCGGCCCCGCGGTCCCGGAAGTTCTTGATGATGGAGAAGATGTAGTCCCAGCGGCCGGCGTTGAGGCCCGCGGCGTGGTTGCGCAGCTGGTACAGGATCTCCTCCATCTGGAACGCCGCGGTGATCGTCTCGATCAGCACGGTGGCCCGGATGGTGCCCTGGGGGATGCCCAGCTCGTCCTGCGCCGCCACGAACACGCAGTTCCACAGCCGCGCCTCGAGATGGGACTCGAGCTTGGGCAGGTAGAAGTACGGGCCGTGGCCGCGGCGGATCAGCTCGTCGGCGTTGTGGAAGAAGTACAGGCCGAAGTCCACGAGGGCGCCGGCCATCGGCTCGCCGTCCACGCGGATGTGGTCCTCGAGGAGGTGCCAGCCGCGCGGGCGGACGATGATGGTCGGCCGGTCCGTGAGCTCGCGCTCGCGCAGCCGGTACTCCTTGCCCTCGGGGGAGGTGAAGTCGATCTGGTCGCGGATCGCGTCGAACAGGTTGACCTGCCCGTCCAGCATCCGGTCCCAGGACGGCGTCGAGGAGTCCTCGAAGTCGGCGAGCCAGCCCGAGGCGCCCGAGTTGAGGGCGTTGATCGTCATCTTCCGATCCACGGGGCCGGTGATCTCCACGCGGCGGTCCTGCAGGCCGGGGGCCAGCGGCGCCACACGCCAGGAGTCGTCCTCGCGGACCCGGCGGGTGGACCGCAGGTAGTGCGGGTTCCAGCCGTCGGTGATGCGGCGCCGGGTGTACTCCCGCTCCTCGAGCAGCCGCCGACGGCGGTCCTCGGCCAGCCGGTGCAGGCGGCCGAGGAACGCCAGCGCCTCGTCCGTGAGGATCTCGGCCTGCCGCCCGTCGACCGGCCCGTGGACGGTCACCACGGGGGCGGCGCCCTCGGGGATGACGACGGGGATGGCCTGGGTGCTCACGTCATGCGGCAGGGGCGTGTGCTCCCGAACGTCGTCGGCATGGATCTCGTGCAGGGTGGGGGTCGTGGTCTGCGGGCTCATGGGACTGCCTCCTCGCGGTCTCGGCTGAGCGGATCAGTGGAACTGGCCGGACTCCGTGGAGCCCGCCAGGGCCACCGTGGAGCTGTCCGGGTTGATGGCGGTGGACACGGCGTCGAAGTAGCCGGTGCCGACCTCGCGCTGGTGCTTGGTCGCGGTGTAGCCGCGGGCCTCGTCGGCGAACTCGCGCTCCTGCAGCTCGACGTACGCGGACATCTGGCGCTCGTTGTATCCCTTGGCCAGGTCGAACATCGAGTGGTTCAGGGCGTGGAAGCCGGCCAGCGTGATGAACTGGAAGGTGTAGCCCATGGCGCCCAGCTCGCGCTGGAACTTGGCGATGGTGTCGTCGTCGAGGTTCTTCTTCCAGTTGAAGGACGGCGAGCAGTTGTAGGCCAGCATCTGGTCCGGGAACTCGGCCTTGACGGCCTCGGCGAACTTCCGGGCCAGCTCGAGGTCCGGCGTGCCGGTCTCCATCCAGATCAGGTCCGCGTGGGGGGCGTAGGCCTTGGCGCGGGCGATGCAGGGCTCGACGCCGTTGCGGACCTTGTAGAAGCCCTCCGCGGTGCGCTCACCGGTGATGAACTCGGCGTCGCGCTCGTCCACGTCCGAGGTGATCAGGGTGGCCGCCTCGGCATCAGTGCGGGCGATGATCACGCTGGGCACGTCGGCGACGTCGGCGGCCAGGCGGGCGGCGTTGAGCGTGCGGATGTGCTGGCCGGTGGGGATGAGCACCTTGCCGCCGAGGTGGCCGCACTTCTTCTCGGAGGCCAGCTGGTCCTCCCAGTGCACACCGGAGGCGCCGGCGGTGATCATCGACTTCATGAGCTCGTAGGCGTTGAGCGGGCCGCCGAAGCCGGCCTCGGCGTCGGCCACGATCGGCACGAGCCAGTCCTCGACGCTGCTGACGCCCTCGGCGTGCTCGATCTGGTCCGCGCGCAGCAGGGCGTTGTTGATGCGGCGCACCACCTGCGGCACGGAGTTGGCCGGGTACAGGGACTGGTCCGGGTACGTGTGGCCAGAGAGGTTGGCGTCCGCGGCGACCTGCCAGCCGGAGAGGTAGATGGCGCGCAGCCCGGCCTTGACCTGCTGGACGGCCTGGTTGCCGGTGAGGGCGCCGAGGGCGTTGGTGAACTCACCGCGGGCGTTCTCGTCCTTCAGCTGGGTCCACAGCTTCTCGGCGCCGCGGCGGGCCAGCGTGTGCTCCTCCTGGATGCGGCCGCGGAGACGGACGACGTCCTCGGCGGTGAAGCTGCGCTCGACGCCGGCCCAGCGGGGGTTGTTGTCCCAGTCGTGCTGGAGCTGTTCGGCGGAGGCGGGAGTGGAGTGGTGGGGCTGGGTGGTCATGACGTCCTCCTGAGGATCGGTCCGGTTCGTGAAGGGTTCGGTGCGACGTGTCCGTCGCTGCCGTTGACATCCACCTTGGCCCCGGGCAAGGCCCTCTGGAGCACAAAATCGGTGGAAACTCCGGCCGTTCCTGCCACTGGGTCAGAACGTGACAGTCCTTGCGCCCCCATGTGGCATGGATCACGGCAACGGCCCCCCGCTTGTCAAGAATGTGACTTTCTTTCCGAAACACGTGATCTCCTCCCCGGTTCCGTCTACAGTTCCGCGCATGATGACCCGCCCGCTTCCCGAGGACAGCGCGACCGTGGACACCGTCGCGCTGGGCCGCCGCGTCCGGCACCTGCGCAAGCAGGCCGGCCTCACCCTGGACCAGCTCGCGGAGCGCACGGGAGTCAGCGGCTCGCACCTGTCCCTCGTGGAGAACGCCCGCCGCGAGCCGCGGCTCTCGCTGGTCCAGCGGATCGCGGAGGTCCTGGGCGTGCCGGTCGAGGACCTGCTGACCGGCCGGGCCCCCACCCGTCGGGCCGAACTGGAGATCGAGGTCGAACGGTTCGCGCGCTCGGAGCACTACGCCTCCCTCGGCCTGCCGCCGCTGCGCATCGGGCCCCGCACCCCCACCGAGGTCCTCGAGGTGATCGCGGGGCTGGAGGCCGAGCTGCGCCGTCGCCTGGAGGAGCAGGCCGCCACCCCCGAGGAGGCGCGCCGCGCCAACGCCCAGCTGCGCGCCCGGATGCGCGCGGTGGACAACCACTACCCCGACCTCGAGGCCGAGGCGCATCGGCTGCTCGACGCGATCGGCCACACGGGCGGGCCGCTGGGCCTGCACGCGGTCTCGGAGCTGGCCGAGCACCTCGGCTTCACCCTGCGCTTCGTCCCGGACCTGCCGCACTCCACGCGCTCCGTCACGGACCTCAAGCACGGGCGCATCCACATCAGCGGCTCCCGCTCCTCGGACCACGACCGCCGCACCGTGGTGCTCCAGGCCCTCGCCGCCGCCGTCCTGGGCCACGGCGAGCCGCGGGACTACGAGGACTTCCTCGCCCAGCGTGTGGCGGTGAACTACCTGGCGGGCGCGCTGCTCATGCCGCAGCGGGCGGCGTCGTCGCTGCTGCGGGCCGCCCAGAAGCGCCGGGACCTGTCCGTGGACGACCTGAAGGACGCGTTCGGCGTCTCCTATGAGGCCGCCGCGCACCGGTTCACCAACCTGGCCACCGTGGACCTGGGCATCCGCTGCCACTTCCAGAAGGTCCACGAGACCGGGGTGATCCACAAGGCCTACGAGAATGACGGGATCGTGTTCCCCGCCGACCACACCGGTGCGATCGAGGGCCAGCAGGCGTGCCGGAAGTGGGGCGCACGGCAGGCGTTCTCCCGCAACGACCGGTTCCGCGCCCACGCCCAGTACACGGACTCGCCCAACGGGACGTTCTGGTGCACCTCGATGATCGAGAACGGCCCCGACGGACTGTTCGCCCTCTCCGTGGGCACCCCGTTCGAGCATGCCCGGTACTTCCGCGGCGCGGACACCCGCCACCGGGTCACCTCCACGTGCCCGGATCCGCGCTGCTGCCGCCGCCCCGACCCCGAGCTCGAGGCCGCGTGGGGCGGGCACGTGTGGCCCGCGGCCCGCATGCACGCGCATCTGCTGGCGGCCATGCCCACGCAGACCTTCCCCGGTGTGGACGAGCGCGAGGTCTTCGAGTTCCTCCAGGCCCAGGAGGAGCGGGAGGGCTGAGGACGACGCCGGCCCGCACCCTCACGCGAGGGTGCGGGCCGGTGCGGCGGACGGCGGGGTCAGCCGATGCTCTTGCCGGCCGAGTTCAGCTCGGTGCAGGCCTGGACCACGCGGGCGGCCATGGCCTCCTCGGCCTTGGCGCCCCACACGCGGGGGTCGTACTGCTTCTTGTCGCCGACCTCGCCGTCGACCTTCAGGACGCCGTCGTAGTTCTCGAACATGTGCCCGGCCACGGGGCGGGTGAACGCGTACTGGGTGTCCGTGTCCACGTTCATCTTCACGACGCCGTACTCCACCGAGTCGGCGATCTCCTGGGCGGCGGAGCCGGAGCCGCCGTGGAACACGAGGTCGAACGGGCGCTCCCTGCCGAACTTCTCACCCACGGCCTGCTGGATCTCCTGCAGGATCTCCGGGCGCAGCTTCACGTTGCCTGGCTTGTAGACACCGTGCACGTTGCCGAAGGTCAGCGCGGTGAGGTAGCGACCGTTCTCGCCGAGGCCGAGTGCCTCCACCGTGGCGATGCCGTCCGCCACGGTGGTGTAGAGCTTCTCGTTGATCTCGTGGGCCACGCCGTCCTCCTCGCCGCCCACGACGCCGATCTCCACCTCGAGGATCTGCTTGTTGGCGTGGGTGCGGGCGAGCAGCTCGCGGCCGATCCGCAGGTTCTCCTCGAGGGTCTCGGCGGAGCCGTCCCACATGTGGGAGTTGAAGATCGGGTCGCGCCCGGCCTTCACCTCGGCCTCGGAGGCGTCCAGCAGGGGCAGGACGAAGTCCTCGAGCTTGTCCTGGGGGCAGTGGTCCGTGTGCAGGGCGATGTTCACGGAGTGCTTCTTGGCGACCTCGCGCGCGAACGCGGCGAACGCCAGCGAGCCGGCGACCATGTCCTTCACGGAGGAGCCGGAGAAGTAGGCGGCACCGCCGGTGGAGACCTGGATGATGCCGTCCGAGCCGGCCTCGGCGAAGCCGCGGATGGCGGCGTTCAGGGTCTGGGAGCTGGTGACGTTGATCGCCGGGTAGGCGAAGGCGCCGTTCTTGGCGGCGTCGATCATCTCGGCGTACTTCTCCGGGGATGCGATGGGCATGCTGCAGCTCCTAGGCGTCGTCGACTCAGGCAGGCGGGGGAGCGCGGCGGGCGCGACACCCTCGGGCTCATCCTATCCGCGCGGCCGGACCCGCCCCAGGGCCCCGGGCCCGACGGCGACGCCAACCTGGGCACGGCCCCGTCGCTGGCCTAGGGTGAGCTGCGTCACATCTGCATCCCAGAGACCGGAGACCACCATGGCCCCCGTACGCCGCCCCTCCCGCCCCCTCGCCCTGGCCGCCGCCGTGGCCGTCGTCGCCGGGTTCGGCGCGCCGCACGCGGCCCTGGCCCAGGAGTCCGCCCCGGCCCCCGACGCGCCGGAGGTGAGCTCCGCCGTCGAGGACCTCTCGCAGCCGGCCACGACGGCCGAGGACGCCCGCTGGAACGCGGCCCGGGACGCCCTGGCGGCCGCCTCGGCCGACGACCCCTTCTACCTGCCGCCCACCACCCTGCCCTCGACCCCCGGCGCCCTGATCCGCACCGAGCCCACCGCCTTCTACCTGGACCCGGTGCGACTGGTGCAGGTGCCGGCGCACGCCACGCGCATCATGTACGCCTCGCAGGACGCCCAGGGCCGACCCATCGCCGTGACCGGCACCGTGCTGACCCCCACCGCCCCGTGGACGGGCGCCGGCGAGCGCCCCGTGATCGGCTACGCGGTGGGCACCCAGGGCGCGGCGGACCGCTGCGCCCCCTCCCGCACCCTCTCCACCGGCGTGCAGTACGAGGGCGTCGGGATCACGTCCCTGCTGAGCCGCGGCCACGCCGTGGTGGTCACCGACTACGAGGGCCTGGGCACCCCGGGCACGCACACCTACATGGTCCGGGAGGCCCAGGCGCACGCCGTCCTCGACGCGGTGCGCGCGGCCGCCCAGGTGGCGGGGTCGGGCGTCACCGCGACCGCGCCGGTCGCGCTCGCGGGCTACTCGCAGGGCGGCGGGGCGGCCGCGGCCGCGGCCGAGCTCGCGCCCGACTACGCCCCGGAGCTGGACCTCAAGGGCGCCTACGCGGGCGCCCCGCCGGCCGACCTCGTGCAGGTCGCGGGCCGGATCGACGGCGGTCTCTACGCGGCCTTCCTGCTCTACGCGATGGCCGGGCAGCTCGCCGCGTACGACGTGGACCCGGCCACGCACCTCAACGAGACCGGCCTGACGGCCCTCGACGGCGCGGCCGAGACCTGCCTGGCAGGCAGCCTCGCCTACGCGCACCTCGACTCCGCCACGCTGACCCACACGGGGCAGGACTTCCCTGAGCTCGTCCGCTCCGACGCCGAGCTGGCCGGGATCCTCGCCGAGCAGCGGATCGGCGCGCAGGGCCGCCGTCCCGATGTGCCGGTGATGATCGCGCACTCCGTCACGGACGACGTCATCCCGTACCGCGCCGGCCGCGACCTGGGCCGCCGCTGGTGCGCGGAGGGCGCGCGGGTGCGCTTCGACCCGCTCCTCACCCCGACCCACGTGGGCGGCCACGTGGCCTCCCTGCCGCGGATGGGGGCGTTCCTGGACGCGACCCTCGCCGACCGCTGGACCGCCGACTCGTGCGGGTGGTTCTGAGCCTCGGCTAGCGTCGGGGCCAGGACCGTCCCGCCCACCGAAGGAGCAGTCATGCGCGCCGAGCAGGTCACCGATCCCATCGCCTACCACGGCGAGGGCCCCGTCTGGGCCGCCTCCTGGGGCGCCGCCGCCGAGGGCGTGACCGCCGGCGGCGGCCTGCGCTGGGTGGACATGCTCGCCGGGGACGTCCTGTCCCTGCGCGCCGACGGGACGGTGGACCGCACGCACGTCGGCGACGTGGCCGCCGCGCTGCGCCCGCGTGCCGGGGGCGGCGCCGTCGTCGCGGTGGAGCGGGGCTTCGCCCTGATCTCGCCCGAGGGCGAGCTGACGACGCTGCCCGAGCTGTGGGGCGCGGACGCCGGGATCCGCATGAACGAGGGCGGCTGCGACCCGGACGGCCGGTTCCACTGCGGCACCATGGCGTACGCCAAGACCCCCGGCGCCGCGAACCTCTACCGGCTCGCCCCCGGACCCGACGGCGGCGCCGGCGAGGTGGACGTCGTGCTGACCGGCGCGACGACGTCCAACGGCCTGGAGTGGAGCCCGGACGGCACGCTGGCCTACTACAACGACACCCCCACGCGGCAGGTGGCCGTGTTCGACTACTCCCGCGAGGAGGGCCTGACGAATCGGCGCGTGCTCGTGGACGTGCTCGACGGGGAGGGCAAGCCGGACGGACTCACCGTGGACGCCGAGGGCGGGATCTGGGTGGCCGTGATCAGCCACGGGCAGATCCACCGGTACACGCCCGAGGGGACGCTCGACGAGGTGGTCGAGGTGCCCGTGCAGAAGACCACGGCGTGCACCTTCGGCGGCGACGACCTCGGCACCCTCTACATCACCACCTCCTGGGAGAACCTGGAGCGCGGCGAGGACCCGCTGGCCGGGGCCCTGTTCGCCGTCCGCCCGGGGGTGACGGGCCTGCCGGCCCGCCCCTTCGCGGGCTGACGCCGTCACGCCGCACGTCGTCGACGCCACCCTGCGCGGTCCTGCGCCGTCTTGCGCCGCGAGCCAGACGAATCTGCGGTCCAGAGGCTCGTTTCAGCGCGGAATCGTCTGGCTCGCGCCGGACTCAGGGGACGGCCGCGTGCTGCCGGATCCACGCGTGCATCGCGATGCCGGCGGCCACGCCCGCGTTGATCGAACGGGTGGAGCCGTACTGCGCGATGGACAACACCGCGCTCGACGCCGCTCGCACCTCCGCCGAGAGCCCCGGCCCCTCCTGCCCGAAGACGAGCACGCAGGCACGCGGGAAGTCGAAGGTCTCCACCGGCACCGACTCGGGGAACAGGTCCACGCCGAGCACGGGCAGCCCCTCCCCCGCCGCCCACTCCGTGAACGCCGCCACCGTCTCGTGGTGGCGCACGTGCAGGTAGCGGTCGGTGACCATGGCGCCGCGCCGGTTCCAGCGGCGCCGCCCGATGATGTGCACCCCGGCGGCGTTGAACGCGTTGGCGGTGCGCACGACGGTGCCGATGTTCAGGTCGTGCTGCCAGTTCTCGATGGCCACGTGGAACGGGTGGCGCCGCGCGTCGAGGTCCGCGACGATCGCCTCGAGGCTCCAGTAGCGGTAGTGGTCGAGGACGTTGCGGCGGTCGCCGTGCGCGAGCAGCTCCGGGTCGTAGCGGGGGTCCTCCGGCCACGGGCCGGTCCACGGGCCGACGCCGACCTCGCGGGGCGCGGCGCCGTCCTCGGCCGGCGCGGGCTCGCTCAGCGGCCGGCCTCGGACCGGTCGACGGCGGCCCAGGCGGCCCCGGCGGACACCGCGGCCACGGAGAGCACCGCCGGCCACGCACCGATCTTCTTGGCCAGCGGGTGGGAGGCGCCGAAGCCGCCGAGGTACAGGGCGGCCAGGCCACCGGCGACGGCGGGCCCACGCTTGGCCAGCCACGTGCGCCCGGCGTACAGGCCGGCGGCGGCCAGCACGACGCCGCCGAGCGGGCGGATGCCGGTCTCACGGGCGGTCAGGTAGCCGCCGATCAGACCGAATGCGGTGACCGGGGCCGTGGAGACGGCGTGGGCGGGGAGCAGGGTCTTGCCGTCGCGGACGACGGGCGGGGCATGGCGCGGAGTCTTCATGGCGCCACCGTAGCGCGCGCATCCTGGAATACGCCGGGGGCCACCGTCGGGGAGAATGTCCTGGTGAGCATGATCGACAACGCCGTGTACGTGGACGGGCGGCGCGTCCACGCCCCCTCCACCCTCGAGGACACCTGGGAGGAGTGCGAGCGCACCGGCGGCATGGCCTGGCTGGGCCTGTACCGCCCGGACGTGGCCGAGCTCCAAGCGGTCGCGGAGGAGCTGCGCCTGCACCCGCTCGCCGTCGAGGACGCCCTCGCCGGAGGCGAGCGCGCCAAGCTGGACCGCTACGGCGAGGACTCGTTCATGGTCCTGCACCCGGCCCGCTACATCGACCGCACCGAGACCGTGGAGTTCGGCGAGCTGAGCGTCTTCACCGGCGAGCACTACGTGGTGACGGTGCGCCACGCGGAGGAGCCGGACCTGGCCGCCGTGCGTCGGTCCCTGGAGACGGAGGGCCGCGAGCGTCTCGCGATGGGGCCGTGGCAGGTCACCCTGGAAATCCTGGACCGGGTCGTGGACGACTACTTCCCGGTGGCCGACGGCCTCGAACAGGACATCGCGGAGATCGAGGACCAGGTCTTCGCCGGCGACGGGCACGTCTCCCGGCGCATCTACGAGCTCTCCCGCGAGGTGCTGAACTTCCAGCACGCCATCCGCGCGCTGCCGTCCATCGTGGAGCAGCTCCAGGAGGAGGTGCGCACCCGCCTGCACGAGGACACCCGCCGCCTCGACGCCGACGGCCTGCCCCGGCGCGACGACGCCCACGCCTGGGAGGACGAGGAGCTCAGCGAGCAGGCGCGTCTCGAGGTGGAGAACCTGCGCCGCCTGCGCGACGTCCACGACCACGCCGTCCAGATCAACGAGCGCGTGATGACCATGCGCCAGATGCTCAACAGCGCCCTCGAGCTGGACTCGACGCTGGCCTCGAAGCGGCTGGCCGAGCAGTCGATCGCCCAGAACGAGCAGGTCAAGCAGATCTCGTCCTGGGCGGCGATCATCTTCGCGCCGCAGCTGGTGGGCTCGGTGTACGGCATGAACTTCGACGGCATGCCCGAGCTGCACTGGGCGTTCGGCTATCCGTTCGCCCTGGGACTCATGCTGGCGGTGGCCCTCACGCTGTTCGTGCTGTTCAAGCGCGCGGACTGGCTCTAGGCGGGCGGCGCGCGGGGCCGTCCGAGGCTCAGTCGAGGCCGAGCTCGTCCTTGCCGAACGCGTACAGGTACGGCACCCCCGCTTCCTCGGCCACGCGTTCGGCGGCGCCGGTCGCACGGTCCACGATCACGGCCACGGCCTGGACGTCGCCGCCGGCGTTGCGCACGCCCTCGACGGCGGTCAGCGCGGAGCCGCCCGTCGTCGAGGTGTCCTCCAGCACGACGACGCGGCGACCGTCCACGCCCGGGCCCTCCACCTGCCGGCCCATGCCGTACGACTTCTGCGCCTTGCGCACCACGAAGGCGTCGAGCGCGCGGCCTGCGGCGCCGGCCTGGTGCATCATCGCGGTGGCCACGGGGTCCGCACCCATGGTCAGCCCGCCCACCGCGTCGCACCCGATCCCGTTCTCCTCGAGCAGGCGCAGCATCACGCGGCCGATCAGCGGGGCGGCCTCGTGGTGCAGGGTGACCCGACGCAGGTCCACGTAGTAGTCCGCCTCCTTGCCGGAGGACAGGGTCACCCGGCCGTGCACCACAGCCAGATCCTGGATGAGCTGCTTGAGCCGCTCGCGGTCCTGCTCGGGCGTGGGGACGGTGGGGGTCTGCGCGTCGGTCATGCCGCCCATGCTAGTGCGGGCCCGACCGCCCCTGCCGCTTCCGTCCCGGACTGGCTAGGCTCAGGCCATGAGCGAGATCCAGCACGACGACGCCGTCCAGCATCCCTCCGGCCTGCCCCTGGCGCACTGGCTCACCCTCACCGAGGGCCTGATCGCGGCGCGCGTGGCCGAGAGCCTCGAGGAGCACGGCCTCACCCGCGCCCAGTGGCAGCTGCTGAACACCCTCACGGTGGCCCCGCAGTCCCGCGCCGAGCTCGAGGCCGGCTTCGAGGAGGAGCAGCGCGGCGCGGTGTCCGGTCAGATCGAGGAGCTGGTCGAGTCCCGCTGGGTGACGGTCGAGGGCGACCTCTACACCCTCACCGCCACGGGCCGCACCGCGGGCGCCCGCGTCGGCGAGGCGGTCGAGGCCCTGCGTGCCGAGGCGACGGCGGACGTCCCGCGGGACCAGATCGACGACGCCGTCCGCGTCCTGCGCCGCATCGCCCGCAACCTGGGGCACCCGGACGCGTGAGCCGTCGTCGCCGACCGACCCTGTCCCCGTGCGCGGGGCCGGTCCTACGCTGACCGGCATGCGTGAACTCCAGCAGCGGATCATCGCCCAGCAGGGCGTCCTCCCCGAGATCGACCCGGCGGCCGAAGTCGAACGGCGCGTGGCCTTCCTCGCCGACTACCTCGCGGCCACGGGCGCGTCCGGCTTCGTCCTGGGCATCTCCGGCGGCGTGGACTCCACGGTGGGTGGCCGGCTGGCCCAGCTCGCCGTCGAGCGTCGCCGCGCCCAGCTCGGCGTCACGGACGCCGTCGCCCTGGGCGGCCCCGACACCACTCCGCCGGGTGAGGCGGGGGTGGGCGCCGACGTCGTGCCCTCCCGCGAGAACCCCCGGTTCACCGCCGTGCGCCTGCCCTACAAGGTGCAGCACGACGAGGCGGATGCCCGGGCGGCCATGGACTTCGTGGGTGCGGATCAGGACGTCACCCTGAACATCGCGGAGGCCGTGCAGGGTCTGGCCGCCGCCTTCGCTGAGGCCGTGGGGGAGCCGATCTCGGACTACAACCAGGGCAACGTGAAGGCCCGCATCCGCATGACGGCCCAGTACGCGGTGGCCGGCGCCCACGGGCAGCTGGTGATCGGCACGGACCACGCGGCCGAGGCCGTCACCGGGTTCTACACGAAGTTCGGCGACGGCGGCGCGGACGTCCTGCCGCTGGCCGGCCTGAACAAGCGGCAGGTGCGGGCGCTGGGCCGCGAACTCGGAGCCCCCGAGCCCCTGTGGAACAAGGTGCCCACCGCGGACCTGCTGGACGGCACGCCGGGCCAGACGGACGAGGCCGAACTCGGGATGACGTACGAGGACATCGACGACTACCTCGAGGGCAAGGACGTCCCGACCGAGGTCGCGGAGAAGCTCGAGGGCATCTGGCTCCGCAGCCGCCACAAGCGCACCACGCCGGTGACGATCCACGACGACTGGTGGCGCTGAGGCGCCGATCCCACGGTGTCCGCGCCCTTCGATAGCCTGGCCGGGTGAAGATCGCCACCTGGAACGTCAACTCCCTCCGTGCCCGCGCCGACCGCGTCGAGGCCTTCCTCGAGCGCCATGACATCGACGTCCTGGCCATCCAGGAGACCAAGTGCCGGGACGAGAACTTCCCGTGGGAGCTCTTCGAGCGCGCCGGCTACGAGGTGGTCCACAACGGCACCTCGCAGTGGAACGGCGTGGCCATCGCCTCCCGCGTCGGCCTGAGCGACGTGCAGCGCGGCTTCCCCGGCCAGCCGCACTTCGGCAAGGGCGGCGTGGACCCGCAGGAGGAGTCCCGTGCCATCGGGGCGACCGTGGGCGCCGAGGCGGCCGACGGCGTCGCCCCGGTGCGCCTGTGGAGCCTCTACGTGCCCAACGGGCGCGGCCTGGAGAACGAGCACATGGGCTACAAGCTCGAGTGGCTGCGCGTGCTCCAGGAGCACGCGGCCGCTCGCCTCGCCGAGGACCCGGACACCCGGCTCGCCCTGACCGGCGACTGGAACATCGCTCCGCAGGACGAGGACGTGTGGGACATCGAGCTGTTCCAGCGCGAGGGCTACACGCACGTCTCCCCGCCCGAGCGCGCGGCGTTCCGCGCGTTCGAGGACGCCGGGCTGGTGGACGTGGTGCGCCCGCGCCACCCCGGCCCCGGCGTGTACACGTACTGGGACTACACGGGCCTGGCCTTCCCCAAGAAGAAGGGCATGCGCATCGACTTCCAGCTGTGCTCCCCCGCCCTCGCACGGACGGTCACGGACGCCTGGATCGACCGCGAGGAGCGCAAGGGCAAGGGCGCCTCGGACCACGCGCCCGTGGTCGTCGAGCTGGGCTGAACCACGGACGAGCCCGCGATGACCCACGACGACGGCGGCCCGCCCCCGGGTGTCGCGCGCGGCACCGCGCACCTGCGCGTCTTCCAGCCGCTGGCCGCGTTCCCGGACGCGGTCCAGGCGCGGCTGATCGCCGGCGGCCACCGCACCCGTGCCGAGGTGGAGGCCGAGGCGGCGGAGCGGGCCCGGCGTCGCCTGGCCCGGCCCGTGGCCGACCCGTTCCCGGAGCCCGGTGAGGACGACCTCGTGCGGGTCCTCCAGGACGAGCACCGCTCCGCCTTCTACTGCCCGGACGAGCGGGGCCTGCGCGCCGAGATGGCCGCAGCCATGCTCGAGGAGACGATGCTGCCGCGGCTGCACTCGGCCGCCATCCCGCCGGCGGCGCGCGCCATGAACCGCGGCCGCGCGCTCGTGGCGCTCGAGGACGAGTGGGGCCTCTCCCCCGACCCGGACGCGGCGGTCGAGGACCCGCAGGACGAGGACGGTGCGCCGGAGCACCACCGCGTGCAGACGCGCACGGCCACGTGGGGTGTGCCGCACGGCTGGCTCACGGTGTTCGACCCCGAGGAGCCCGTGCAGCGCCTCGTGGACGGCGAGCGCACGGCGTACCGGCGCGCGCCGATCGTGGCCGCCCGGGAGCGGGCCGGGCACGCGGCGGCGGTGCTCGCGCGCCACGCCCCGGACGCGGAGCTGATCGGCGAGCTCACGGTGATGGTGGAGTGGCTCGGCGCGTTCCACCCCGACTCGTGGGTCGAGCTGGACTACGGCGGCCTCACGCGGCACGTGTGGCCGGACGACTCCGTCTTCGACCTGTGGACGCTCATCGACGCCCTCGAGGAGGGCGACGAGGCGACCGCCGGCGTCGCGCAGGAACGGCTGAACCGTCGCTGGGCCACCGTCGGGATGCTGGCCCGGCTGACCTGAGCCGGCCCGGCGCACCGGGGTGGGGCTGCCCCGGGCGCCCGAGACGCACACCACGCCGCCGACGCCGCCCACGCGGGGCGCGCGGCCCCGGCGTCGGGCCTAGGGTGGATCCCATGACCACGCAGCGCCTGAGCACCCCGCCCTCGGAAGCCCGGAACCGACCCGTCACCCCGTGGTGGGTGGACGCCGTGATCTACCAGGTGTACCCGCGCTCCTTCGCGGACGCGGACGGGGATGGCATGGGCGACCTGCGCGGCGTCACCTCGCGCCTCGACTACCTGGCCCAGCTCGGCGTGGACGCGATCTGGCTCTCGCCCTTCTACCTCTCCCCGCAGCACGACGCCGGCTACGACGTCGCGGACTACCGCGCCGTGGACCCGCGGTTCGGCACGCTCGCGGACGCGGACGAGATGATCGCCGCCGCGCACGAGGCCGGCATCCGCGTGGTCGTGGACCTCGTGCCGAACCACACCTCGTCCGAGCACGCGTGGTTCCAGGCCGCCCTGGCCGCCGGCCCCGGCTCCCCCGAGCGCGCCCGCTACCACTTCGCCGAGGGCCGCGGCGAGCACGGCGAGCTGCCCCCCAACAACTGGGAGTCCACGTTCGGCGGCGGGGCCTGGACCCGCGTGACCGAGGCGGACGGCACCCCGGGCCAGTGGTACCTGCACCTGTTCGACACCACGCAGCCGGACCTGAACTGGGAGAACGAGGAGGTGCGTGAGGAGTTCCGCTCCATCCTGCGGTTCTGGCTGGACCGCGGCGTGGACGGCTTCCGGGTGGACGTGGCCCACGGGCTCATCAAGCAGCCCGGCTACCCGGACGCCGAGCACTCCCGCATGGGCATGGTCACGGACGCGGGCGAGGACGCCGACCCCACGTTCGACCCGGACACCTTCGAGCCGCTCACCCCGTTCATGGACCAGGACCGCGTCCACGAGGTCTACCGGGACTGGCGGCGGGTCCTGGACTCCTACGACCACGAGCCGATGATGGTGGCCGAGGCGTGGGTGGCCCCGCTCTCGCGGATGTTCCGGTACGTCCGCCCCGGCGAGATGCACCAGACCTTCAACTTCACCTACCTCATGGCCGGCTGGGACGCCGCCTCGCTGACCCACGCGATCGACCGGTCCTTCGAGCAGGCCGGCCGGGTCGGCGCCCCGAACACCTGGGTGCTCTCGAACCACGACACGGTGCGCCACGCCTCCCGCTACGGCCTCGCCGACCCGAGCTCCTACCCCGCCGGCATCACGGCCGAGGACGAGCAGCCAGACGAGGCGGTCGGTCGCCGTCGGGCCCGCGCCGCCGCGATGGTGGAGCTGGGCCTGCCCGGCTCCGCGTACATCTACCAGGGCGACGAGCTGGGCCTGCCCGAGCACACCACCCTCGCCGCCGAGCACCGCCAGGACCCGTACTTCTTCCGCACGGACGGCAAGGAGCCCGGCCGCGACGGCTGCCGCATCCCTCTGCCGTGGGCCGCCGACGAGCCGTCCTACGGCTTCTCGACCCCCGCGGACGACGACGGCCCCGCGTCCGCCGCCGAGGGCGTCGCCGCGCCGTGGCTGCCCCAGCCCGCGTCCTTCCGAGCGCTGGCGGCGGACCGGCAGGTCGGCGTCGAGGGCTCCGTGTTCGAGCTGTACCGGCGTCTGCTGCAGATCCGCGGCGAGCTCGACCTGGGCACGGGCACGTTCGCGTGGTCCGAGCACCACGACCCCACACGCGGCGTGCTGGCGTTCACGGTCACCTCGGGCGGTGGCCGGCACCTGGGCTCGGGCGAGCCGATCCCGGCGCGCACCGTGCTCGTGATGGCGAACCTGTCGACCGAGCCCGTCGACCTGCCCGCGAACCATTCCCGGGCCCTGTTCTCCCTCGAGGAGGCGGAGGCCGTGCAGGACGGGCGGCTCGCGCACGACGCCGCCGCGTGGCTGCTCATGGACTGAGCCCGGCGCGCCCCGGGACCCGCCGGGGCGCCACGGACCTTCCGCGGGGAATCCGCGGTGGGCGAGGTCACATCATCCGGCCTGGCCGGACGAACGCGACGTAACGTCCACGATGACTTGCATCACACCGGACAAAGTGGCATGAACGCTGTATCACGAGTCACCATGGCGTGTCCTGATCCACCCCCCCTTCGAGCGGAGACTTCACGTGAGCACCTCCCCCTCCGGCTCCCGCGTCGCCGAGACCGGCGCGGCCACCGCGGACCGCGGGCAGCTGCACCGCGGCCTGAGCCAGCGGCACATCATGTTCATCGCCCTGGGCACGGCGGTGGGCACCGGCCTCTTCTACGGCTCGGCCGGCGGCATCCAGGCCGCCGGGCCGGGCGTGATCCTGTCCTTCCTCGTCGCGGGCGCCGCCGTGTTCCTCGTGATGCGCGCCCTCGGCGAGATGACGCTCCGGGAGCCCGTCTCCGGGTCCTTCGCCGCCTACGCCTCCCGTTATCTCGGCCCCTTCGCCGGCTACGTGACCGGCTGGACCTTCGTCTTCGAGCTGGCCGTCGTGATCGTCGCGGACACCGCCGCCATCACCACGTACATGGCGTTCTGGTTCCCGGGGGTCCCGGCCTGGGCCTGGGTCGCGGCCACGATCCTCGTGGTCGGCCTGATCAACTTCACGCACGTCGGCAACTTCGGTGAGGCCGAGTTCTGGCTGACGCTCGTGAAGGTCGGGGCCATCGTGGCGATGATCTTCGGCGGTGTGATCCTGCTCTTCACCGGCGCCTCCACCGCGGACGGCACCCAGGCCAGCCTGGCGAACCTCGTGGACCACGGCGGATTCCTGCCGCACGGCATCCTGGGCGTGCTGACCGCGCTCACCATCGTGACGTTCTCCTTCGGCGGCATCGAGACCCTCGGCGTGGCCGCGGGCGAGGCCAAGAACCCGGAGAAGGTGCTGCCCAAGGCCATCAACACGGTGCCGATCCGCATCCTGTTGTTCTACGTGCTGACGATGGCGGTCATCATGGCCCTCGTCCCCTGGAACCAGGTGGACGGCAAGGCCAGCCCGTTCGTGCAGATCTTCGAGGGCCTCGGCGTCCCCTTCGCCCCGCACCTGCTGAACTTCGTGGTGCTCACCGCCGCCGTCTCCGCGATCAACGCCTGCATCTACGCGTCCGGTCGCCTGCTCTACGCGATGGCCCACGACGGCCAGGCACCCCGGGCCTTCACCCACACCAACCGCGGCGGCGTGCCGTGGCTGTCCGTGGCCGTGATGCTGGGCGTGATGGTGCTCGGCGCGGTGCTGATCACCGTGGACCCGAACGCCTTCAGCCTGGTGGCCGGCGTCGCCTCGTTCGCCGTGGTGCTGACCTGGGCCATGATCTTCCTGTCCCACCGCGCCATGCGCAGGCGCGTCGCGGAGCAGGGCGCGGAGCCGTCCCCCTTCCCCATGCCGCTGGGCGGCGTCGGCACCTACCTGGGCCTGGCGTTCGTGGCCACCGTGGTGATCACCATGGCCACCATCCCGGATTCGCGCCAGGCGCTCATCATCGGTCTCGTGTGGGTCGCGGTCCTGACCCTCGCCTGGTTCGTCACGGGCACCCGCACGTCGGCCGCGGCCCACGACCGCACCGGCACCCTGCCGGTGGTCCGCACCCGCCAGTCCCACGAGGACTGACCCCCACGACGACGACGGCCCCTGTCCCGCGCGGGACAGGGGCCGTTCTCGTCGGGGCCGGGAGGTCGCCCGGTAGGCCGGACGTCAGTGCTCGTGGCGGCGCAGCCGGGGGCGGCGGGGCCCCTCTGAGGCCGGGACGCCGGCGGCCGCATCGGCGATCCGCTGCTGGTGGTCCCGGCTGAGCGAGGCCCACCACTGCGAGGCCGCCACGGGGCCGGCGTCGACCACCTCGTCGTCGTCGGACTCGAGGCCCAGGCGGTCCTTGATGGAGGCCAGCATGGCCTGGCGGCGCACCGCCTCCACCCGCGCCACGGAGTAGCCGAGCGAGCGGAACGTGGCCAGGCAGATCAGCAGCATCAGCACGGAGAACGGCAGGCCGATGGTGATGGCCAGGACCTGGATCGCGGACAGGCCGCCCGCGGCCAGCAGTGCCGCGGCCATGAGCGAGGTGGCGATGGCGAAGAAGATCTTCACCGTGGCCTTCGGGTTCACGTCGCCGCCGGTGGCGAGCATGCCCATCACGAGCGAGCCCGAGTCGGCGGAGGTGATGAAGAAGATGCCCGAGAGGATGATGGCGCCGACCACGAGCATCATGCCCGCGGGCAGCTGCTCGAGCACCTGGAACAGCGCGGTGTTCGAGTCGATGGCGCCGTCCGCGCCCACCACGGAGGTGTACCCGGCCGGGCGGGTGGTCTCGAGGAAGATCGCGGTGCCGCCCAGGATGCCGAACCAGACCACGCAGACCAGGGTGGGCACCAGCAGCACGCCGGCGATGAACTCGCGCACGGTGCGACCGCGCGAGATGCGGGCGATGAAGATGCCGACGAACGGCGTCCAGGACATCCACCAGCCCCAGTAGTACGCGCTCCAGCCAGCCTGCCACGCGTCGCCCTCGGCGCCATAGAACGCGGAGACGTTGAGCGAGTTCGCGAAGAAGTACTGCATGTAAGAGCCGAGGGACTGCACCATCTCCTTGAACAGGAACGCGGTGGGCCCCACGATCGCGATGAACAGCAGCAGGCCGGCGGCCAGGATCAGGTTGGTGTTGGACAGCCACTTCATGCCGCGCTCCACGCCGGAGACCACGGTGTAGAGCACCACGCAGGTGACCGCGCCGATCATGACGTACTCGAGCCAGGGGCTGTCCTCGGGCACGATGCCCAGCGCACGCAGGCCCGCGGACATCTGGGTGACGCCGAGGCCCAGCGAGGTGGCCACGCCGAAGACGGTGCCGATGAGGGCGATGTTGTCGATCAGGTGGCCCCAGCCGCCGCGCACGCGGCGCTCGCCGATCAGCGGCTCGAAGGCCCAGCGCAGCGCGAGGGGACGGCCACGCCGGTGGATGGCCAGCGCGACCGCCACGCCCACCACCGCGTAGATCGCCCAGGGCTGCAGGCCCCAGTGCAGGAACGTGGTGGCCAGCGCCGACTGGGCGGCCTCCGCCTGGGTGGGGTTGGCGGCCGCCAGGTCGGGCCGCGGCGAGGTGAAGTGCATGAGCGGCTCGGTCATGCCGAAGAACACGAGGCCGATGCCCATGCCCGCCGCGAAGAGCAGGGAGAACCAGGACAGCGTGGAGAACTCGGGCTTCTCATCGGGCTTGCCCAGGGTGATGTCGCCCTTGCGGGAGAACGCGAGGTAGCCGCAGAACAGCACGAAGAACAGGGCGACGAGGGCGTACCACCACGAGAAGTTCGTGATGATGGCCTGCTGGACCAGGCCGATGCCCACGGTCATCTGCGCGGGGGCGAGCAGCGTGGCCCCCACGAAGGAGAGCACGATGACTGCAGAGGGCCAGAACACCCACGGCAACAGGACGCGGTCGCGGCCGGCCGCGGCGGAGGTGGCAGGGGCGACGCCGGCGTCGGGGGCGGTCGCCGAGGACGGATGGTTCCCGGGTTGCTCGGGGATCATGGGCTCGGTCGAGGGCGGTGTCGGATCGCTCATCCTCCCGACCCTACGTGGTCCCGCACGCCGGCTCCCCGCCTGAGACGCGGCCGAGTGGACGGTCTCACCCGGCCGGGTGACCGCGCCCACGGCCCCGGCGCGGGCGCCCCCTGGTGACGCGTGGGCGGCCTCACTAGGGTGTGGGGCACCACGACGACGGCGGCGCCGGACGGACCCGCCCGTGAGAGGAAGGACCCGCACCATGACCGACGTCCCCTTCGAGGACCGCGAGGACGAACGAGAGCTCGAGACGGACCTGCTCGCCGATCCCAACGCCGCCGGCGACCCCGAGCCGGAGGACGGCCGCGACGGCCAGCCCGTGCGCGGCGGCTCGGACGACCCGCAGCACTGGGCCGGGGAGGGACGTGCCCCGGACTCCCTGCGCAATGCGGAGTCCGCCGCCATGCACATCGAGGAGGACGCCCAGGACCGCACGCGTGCGGACGAGGGCGACGTCGAGATCCTGTGAACGCCCCTCAGCCCCGGTCGGGGACGAGGCCGGTGCGCAGGAGGGTGAGTGCCTCGTCCTGCCCGAGGAGCGGCTGACGCATCTCGTCGCGGAGGAAGTCGAGCATCGCCGCGGCCAGCGCCGGCTCTTCGGAGGCGATCGCGTCCGTCGCGATCGCGGCGTGGAAGTCGAGGGCGAACGCGGCCGTGGCGGTCTCGGCGATGCAGCTGTGGGTGGAGACGCCGCACAGCAGGAGCCGATCCACCCCGCGGCCCCGCAGCTCGGCCGCCAGTCCCGTGCCGTGGAAGGCGGAGTCCCGGGTCTTCACGACCTCGACGGCGTCCGGGGCGGCCGCCGCGACCCCGTCGAGCAGAGCCGCCTGCCGGGTGCCCGGGAAGGCGAAGCCCTCGCCGTCGGCCAGCATGTTCAACGTCCACGTGGAGCGGTCCCGCGCGTGCTCGGTCCGCACCAGGAAGACGGGACGGCCGGCCTCGCGCGCGGTCCGGAGCAGTTCCACGACCGCCGCCGTCAGCTCGGCCTGCTGGGCAGCCAGCGCGGGATGCTCGAAGTAGCTGTGCTGGACGTCGATCACCACGAGCGCGGTCTCGCCGCCGGTCGCGCGGGCGGAGGGGGAATCGGGCATCGAACCAGTGTGCCCACCGCGTCGCCGCCTGTCAGTGGCTCGTCGCCCCGGACGACGAAGGCCCCCCGCGTCTGCGGGGGGCCTTCTCGAAGTGGTGGCTCCGACCGGCGTCGATCCGGTGACCTTACGATTTTCAGTCGTACGCTCTACCAACTGAGCTACAGAGCCCGGCGACCTTCGTCACCAGGACCATGCGTCACCGGACTCCGTTTCCGAATGCCGGTGATCGGACGATCCGAGCGACCCTGACGGGACTTGAACCCGCGACCTCCGCCGTGACAGGGCGGCGCGCTAACCAACTGCGCTACAGGGCCATGTTCTGTTGTTCTCGCCGCTTTCGCAACGAGTGGAAACTCTAGCAGAGCCTCCGAGCGTCGTGCAAATCCACGCTCCATGTGCCGTTCCGGCTGCCGAAGGCGGCTGTTCTGCGTACCCCCAACGGGATTCGAACCCGTGTCGCCGCCGTGAAAGGGCGGTGTCCTAGGCCTCTAGACGATAGGGGCAGGTCCGGTGTCGAGATTCCCGAGGTGGACCCTGGGAGTCTATGGTGGCCGCAGACCCTCCGGCAAGTCCGGCCGCCGGCCGGCCGCCCTCCGCGCCGCGGAGCCCCGCACACCCAGGAGCCGCCGTGGACCACCGCCCGTCGCCCGAGCAGCCCGCCGCCACGTGGATGAGCGAGCAGGAGTTCGACGACGCCGTCTCCGCGGCCCTCACCCGCATCCCGGACGAGCTGGCACGGCTGCTGACGAACGTCGTCGTGGTGGTGGAGGACGAGTACGAGCCGCAGCGCTGGGAGGACCCGGCCACCGAGCTGTTCGGCCTCTACGAGGGCGTGCCGCTGACCGAGCGCGCCGAGTTCGCGTGGCAGATGCCGGACCGGATCGTGGTGTTCCGCGGCCCGCTCACCCGCCACTGCACCTCCCGCGCCGAGCTCGAGGACGAGATCACCGTCACCGTCATGCACGAGGTGGGGCATTTCTTCGGCATCTCCGAGGAGCGCCTCCACGAGCTCGGCTGGGGCTGAGCGCCGGTCAGGACCCCGACTGGTCCTGGACCGGGCCGAACGAGGCGCGGCGGCCGAGGCGGACGTCCTCGCGGAACGGGACGACGAGCACCGGACCCTTCGCGTGGTCCGCGACGCCGCGGCTGGTGGAGCCGACGATCGCACCGGCGAAGCCGCCCAGACCGCGCGTGCCCACCACGGTGAGGCGGGCGGTGGCGGTCTGGTCCACCAACACGTCCACGGGGGTGCCGTCCACGAGCTCGGTGAGGACCTCGAGACCGGGGAACTCGGAGCTGATCCACGCGGCGCCGGCCTCGAGACGCTCCCGCAGCTCCCGCTCGCGGGCCTCCTCGTCCAGGCTGACCGCCAGCCACGCGGCATTCGCGCCCAGGGGCGGGACGGCGCACACGAGCTTCAGCGGGGCCTGGCGGAGGCGGGCCTCCTCAGCGGCCTCGAGAGCGGCGGCACGGCCCTGCTCGGAACCGTCGACGCCCACCACGACGGCGGTCCTGTCCCCCGCGCGGCTGGCCTCGACCCCGGCGGGGATGATGGCGACCGGGCAGTGCGCGTGGCCGGGCAGCGCGGCGGCCACCGAGCCGAGCAGGCGGCCCATGAAGCCGCCGCGGCCGCGCGCGCCCGAGACGAGCAGGGAGGCCTCGGCGGAGAGCTCCACGAGGACGCCGGCCGCGTCCCCGATCTCCACACGCAGCTCCGGACGCACCCCGTCGGCGTCGAGCTTGCCGGCGACCTCCTCCAGGAGGGCCTGCACGCCCTCGCGGAGACGGGAGTCGTCCAGGACGGCGCCGCTGGCGTCCGCGCCGTAACCCCAGTACGCGGGGATCGAGTAGGCGGTGACGAGGGTCAGCGGCTCGCCGCGCAGGCCGGCCTCGCGCTGGGCCCAGCGGGCGGCGGAGACGGACTGGTCGGAGCCGTCCACACCCACCAGGACGCCGAGCGGTGCGTCCTCACGGCGGGTGGCGGCGGGCTGGGTCTGGGCGGACATGGCGACCTCCTCGAGTCGGACTCGACGGGCCCCGGGCGGACCCGGCCGAGTGCCTCCAGTCTACGCCTCGGGGCCCGGGACGAGTCCCGTGATCCCGGGCGCGACGCCCGCGGGGAAGCCGCGTGGATCCTCCGCGAGCCGGGCCGGGAAGGCGTCCATGCGCAGGGCACGGGCCAGGCGGTCGCGGGGGTCGGAGCCGGGCGGGGCGTCCGCGGCGGGGCGGGCCACGGGGGCGTCCGAGGCCGCCACGATGACGTTGCCGCGGCGCCGCCCCTTGAGCATGGGCGGATCCGCGATCACCTCGACGTGCTCGAACGCGGCGACGACGGCGGCCACGTCCGCCCGCACCGACGTCAGGTCCGGCCCGCCGCCCACGTTGAGCACGTACAGCCCGCCGGGGGCGAGGACCCGCGCGGCGGCGCGGGCCGCGTCCAGGCCGGTGAGGCCCGGCGGGGTGATGTGGCGGGCGCCCGTCAGGTCCGTGGGGTCCGGGGCGAAGACGTCGCGGATGATCAGGTCGCGGCTGGCCGGGTGGGCCGTGGCCAGGACCTCGGCGGCGTCGGCCACGCGGATGCGCAGGGCCGGGGCGCGGGGCAGGCCGAAGCGCTCACGCGCGAGGGCGGCCAGGCCGGCGTCGATCTCCACCGCGGTCTGATGGGAGCCGGGGTGCGCGTGGTCCACCCAGCGGGCGAGGGCGCAGCCCGCGCCGCCCAGGTGCAGGGCCCGCAGCGGCGTGGGCTCCGGCCAGTGCGCGCGGACGGCCGCGACGGCCCAGCGCATGTACTCGAAGCCCATCCGCTCGGGGTGGTCGGGGTCCAGCGGGGAGGACTCGACCCCGTTGACGTACAGCACGAACGCGCCGGGCTCGTACGGGTCCTCGCGGATCTCCGCGGTGCCGTGGCTGATCTCGTGGACGCCGGGGACGATCCCCTCCGGCTCCGCGGCCCGGCCGCGCCGGGCGGCCGACCCCCGCGACGACGAGGACGCCGCCGACGACCGACCCGACGACCGACCCGACCGCCGGCTCACGCCCCCACGCCTTCGTTCGGGAAACGGGAGCCTCCAGAGGCGCCTTCGTTCGGGGAACGGGAGGTCCCCCGACCGCTTCCGTTCGAGGAACGGGAGCCCGACGCCCGCCCGGAGCGAGTCCGCCGCTCAGCCACGACGCACCATCAACTGCTCGTGCAAGCCCGCCCACGGCCCGGTCATGGGCTCGGGCCCACCCTCGGGCGCGAAGCCGTGCTTCGCGTAGAAGGCCACCGCGCGCGGATTCTCGGCGAGCACGCGCAGGACCGCCGGACGCTTCCCGACGACGGCGTCCAGCAGGAGCGCACCCAGGCCCGTGCCGTACGCCTCAGCCAGGACGTAGAGCGCCATGAGCTCGAGGTCGGGCAGGCCCCCGCCCTGGCTGCGCCGCGGGCCCGCGAGCGCCATGCCGAGCAGCCGGCCGCCGTCGTCGGCGACCCACAGCTCCCGGTCCGAGCCGACCAGCGCGGCCCACCCCGGGACCTGCTCCGGCACGCCCGCGTCCACGGCGTCCAGGTGCGCGGCGGGCAGCAGCCCGCCGTAGGCCTCGCGCCAGGCCTGTGCCTTGACGCGCAGCAGGGGCTCGACGTCGTCGGACGTGGCCGGTCGCACGGTGACGGCCATGGCGGACCTCCTGGGCATGTGGGGCTCCCGTTCCTCGAACGAAAGCGGTCGGGGGACCTCCCGTTCCTCGAACGAAGGTGCCTCCCGAGGCTCCCGTTTCTCGAACGGAAGTGGGGGTGGGCGGGGGTGGGGGGCTGGGGGTCAGCCGGGATCAGCGGGCGTCCGCCGCGTCCCCGTTCCCGTCCTCGGCGAGCGCCGCCTCGAGGCGCTCGAGCTTGCCGTCCAGCTCGCCCGAGTGGCCGGGGCGGATGTCCGCCTTGAGCACGAGCGAGACCCGGGAGCCGTACGAGGAGACCGCGTCCACGGCGCCGCGCACGACCTCCATCACCTCGTCCCAGTCGCCCTCGATCTCCGTGAACATCGAGGAGGTGCGGTGGGGCAGGCCGGAGGCGCGGACCACGGCGACGGCGGCGGCCACCGCCCGGTGCACGGAGGCGGTGTCCGCGTCCCCGGGCAGGTGGGCGGAGTCGGCGGGCTGGCCGGAGGGAGCGACGGAGAAGGCGACGATCATGGCACCAGTGTGCCCGCTGCGCCGCCCGTGGTCACCGGCCAGGGCCGGCCGAGTCGGAGCCCACCCGGCCGGCCACCCGGTCAGCCCCCGATCAGCGGCTGCAGGGCCTTCCACAGCTCGTTCACGCCGATCGCCACGAACACGGCGGCCGTCAGGCCCAGCAGCGTGTTGCGGATCCAGCCGTTGCGGAACTGGGCCGGCACCTCCTTCTTGTTGTTCAGGAACAGCAGCGTCACGGCCAGGAACGGCATGAACAAGGCGCCGAGCGTGCCGTAGAGCAGGATCAGGAAGATCGGGCGATCCAGGAACAGCAGGGTCATCGGCGGGAAGGTCAGCCACAGCAGGAAGAAGCGGCCCGGCTTCGAGGCCAGCGAGGGGGCGTCGTCCTGGTCGAGCTCGTCCGCGGGGCGGCGGAAGTTCGTCCAGAAGTCCGCGAACATCAGGGAGACGCCGTGCCACACGCCCAGAAGCGAGGAGAAGGACGCGGCGAAGAAGCCCACCAGGAACACCACGGAGTACGCCTGGCCGTAGCGCTCGGCGAGCACGTTGCCGACGTCGAGCAGGCCGCGGTCACCGGAGGAGATCGCCAGGCCGGCCGAGTGGAGCAGCTCGACGCCCATGATCATGGTGGCGATCACGAAGATGCCGGTGAGGATGTACGACGTCGCGTTGTCGAACTTCATCACCCGCATGTACTTCGGGACGTTCCAGCCCTTCTCCCGCAGCCAGTAGGCGTACGCGCCGAGGGTGATGGTGCCGCCCACGCCGCCGGCCAGGCCGAGCACGTAGAACATGACGTCCGGGTCGCCGGACGGGATGCGCGGGACCAGGCCGGCGAGGATGTCGCCCACGTTGGGGGCGGTGAGCGCCGCGGAGAGCAGGACGGTCAGGAACATGACGCCGATCAGCACCGCCATGAGCTTCTCGATCAGCCCGTACCGGTTCAGCCACACCAGGCCCAGGCCCACGAGGCCCAGGCCGATCGCGTAGACCTTCATGTCCACGCCCGGGAACAGCGCGGCCAGGGGCAGCGCGGCCGAGCTCATGGCGGTGGCGCCGTACACGAAGCCCCAGATCAGGATGTAGGGGCCGAAGTACCAGGAGGTCCAGGAGCCCAGCGAGCGCCAGCCCTGGAAGATCGTCTTGCCGGTGGACAGGTACCAGCGGCCCACGCCCTCCACGAGCACGATCTTGAAGATCACGCCCAGGATCACGGCCCACAGGAGCATGTAGCCGTAGCGGGAGCCGGCGGTGAGGGTGGCCACGAGGTCCGCGGCGCCCACGCCCGTGGCGGCCGCCACGATGCCGGGTCCCAGCGAGTTCCACTTCGGCCGGATGGGGGTCTCGTTGAGCTCGGCGTCCGTGAACCCGATGATGTCGGGGTTGTGCACGGGGCGGCCGCGGTCGGCTCTCGTTGCCATGGGAGGGTCCTTAATGCTTGACGGGGCGAGTGCAGTCATGTGTATTACGCGCGTGAGAGACACGCCTCACTCACGTCGATCCGCGTCGGCCGGGACGGGCCCCGACGCCGCGGCCTCGGTACCGTGAACGACGAGCCCCGTCCTCCACCGGAAGGTCCGCCATGCCCCAGGGAATCTTCGTCTCCACCACGTCCACCGGCGCCGGCAAGTCCCTCGTCAGCCTGGGCCTGGCCGACTCGCTGTACCGGCGCTCCGGCACGGTGGGCTACTTCCGCCCCGTGGTGCCCGGCGACGACGTGGAGACCGACCCCATGGTGCTGCTGATGCGCGAGCAGTACGGCCTCTCCCCGGAGCAGGCCCGCGGCGGCCTCACCGCGGCCGAGGCCCGCACCCTCATGGCCGAGGGCCGCGGCGACGAGGTCCAGCAGCGCTGCGTGGAGCAGTACGACGCCATGCGGGCGGCGGGCGGCGTCGTGGTGGTGGAGGGCACCGACCTGATCAGCCCGGACCCGGCCGCCGACCTCGACCTCAACGCCCAGCTCGCCCGCAACCTCGGCACCCCCGTGGTCGCCGTGGTCTCCGGCGCGGACCTGACACCCGAGCAGGCGGCCGACGTCGTGGACCTGGCCCGGCGCACCCTCGACGACGCCGGCGTCGAGCTGCTGGCCGTCATGGTCAACCGCGCGGACCCCCGTGACCTCGACGCCGTCGGCGCGGCCGTGCGCCCCGGCCGCCACGCCTGGCCCGTGTACGTGCTGCCCGAGCTGACCGAGCTCGCGCACCCCTCGGTGGCCGAGGTGGCGGACGCGCTCGGGCTCGAGCAGATGGCCGGGCAGGAGACGCTGGACCGCGACGTCGCCGAGGTCAAGGCCGTCTCCATGGAGGGCGGCAACTTCCTCGAGGTCCTGCGCGAGGGCGCGCTCGTGATCGTCTCCGGCGACCGCTCCGACGCGATCCTGGCCACCGTGGCCTCCTCGCTGACCCCGGACTTCCCCACCCCCTCCGGCATGATCCTCACCAACGGCATCCTCCCGAACCGCCAGCTCCAGCGGCTCTACCTGGGCGCGGCCTTCCCCGTGTTCGTCACCCACGACGACACGTTCACCACCGCCGCGAAGGTCTCCCGGGTGCGCTCCGAGCTCTCCAGCGCCCAGCCCCGCAAGACCGCCGCCGCCCTGGGCACCTGGCACCAGCGCGTGGACGGGGACGAGCTGCTGGCCCGCTTCGACCTGCCACGCACCGACGTCGTCACCCCTCTGCGCTTCCTGCACGAGCTGATCTCCCGCGCCCGCGCGGACCGCCGCCGGATCGTGCTGCCCGAGGGCGAGGATGCCCGCGTGCTGCGCGCCGCCGAGATCCTCCAGCGCCGCGACGTCTGCGACCTCGTGGTGCTCGGCCCGGCCGCCGCCGTGCGGGAGCTGGCCTCCCGCGAGGGCGTGGACCTGAGCGGGATCGAGCTCGTGGACCCCGCCGACTCCCCGGACCTGGAGCGCTACGCGCAGGAGTACGCCCGGCTGCGCGCCCACAAGGGCGTGGACGCCGAGCGCGCCCGCGAGGTCATGCAGGAGGGCGCCTACTTCGGCACGATGATGGTCCACCTGGGCGACGTGGACGGCATGGTCTCCGGCGCCGCCCACACCACCGCCAACACCATCCGCCCCGCGCTGGAGTTCGTGAAGACGAAGCCGGGCGTCTCGATCGTCTCATCGGTGTTCTTCATGCTGCTGCCGGACCGCGCCCTCGTGTACGGCGACTGCGCCGTGAACCCGGACCCGGACGCGCAGCAGCTCGCGGACATCGCCGTGGCGTCCGCGGCCACCGCCGCCCAGTTCGGGGTGGACCCGCGCGTCGCCATGCTCTCCTACTCCACGGGCGCCTCCGGCTCCGGGCAGTCCGTGGACAAGGTCCGCGCCGCCACGGAGCTCGTGAGGGAGCGTGCCCCCGAGCTGAAGGTGGAGGGCCCGCTGCAGTACGACGCCGCCGTCAACGCCTCCGTCGCGGCCTCGAAGATGCCCGGCTCCGAGGTGGCCGGCCAGGCCACCGTGTTCGTGTTCCCGGACCTGAACACCGGCAACAACACCTACAAGGCCGTCCAGCAGTCCTCCGGGGCGGTCGCCGTCGGGCCCGTGCTGCAGGGCCTGAACAAGCCCGTCAACGACCTCTCCCGCGGCACCACCGTGGAGGACATCGTCAACACCGTCGCCATCACCGCCATCCAGGCCCAGGCCCAGGGCTGACGCCCCGGAAGGAGTCCCCCGTGCTCGTCCTTGTCATCAACTCCGGCTCGTCGTCCCTGAAGTACCAGCTCCGTGAGCTGGCCGACGACGGCACGGACGCCCCGGTGCCCGTCCTCGCCCAGGGCCTGGTGGAGCGCATCGGCGTCCCCGGCTCCGGCGTGCCGGACCACGCCGCCGCCCTCGAGCAGGTGGAGGCCGAGCTGGCCGAGGCGACCGGCGGGCGCACCATCGACGCCGCCGGCCACCGCGTGGTCCACGGCGGCGAGCGGTTCACCGCCCCGGCCCGGGTGACCAACGAGGTGATCCGCGCGATCGAGCGCCTCGCCCCGCTGGCCCCGCTGCACAACCCCGCCGCCGCCCAGGGGCTGCGCGCCATGGCCGAGCGCTGGCCGGACATGCCCCAGGTGGTCGTGTTCGACACCTCGTTCCACCAGACCATGCCCCGCGAGGCCTGGCAGTACGCCCTGCCGGACGAGGTCTACACGGAGCACGGCATCCGCCGCTACGGCTTCCACGGCACCAGCGACGACCTCGTCACCGGCCTCGCCGCGGAGCATCTGGGCATCCCGCGGGGGGAGTTCCGGGCCGTGGTGCTGCACCTGGGCAACGGCGCCTCCGCCACCGCCATCCGCGACGGCGTCTCCGTGGACACCTCCATGGGCTACACCCCGCTGGCCGGCCTGGTGATGGGCACCCGCTCCGGCGACCTGGACCCCTCCGTGGTCACCCACCTCATGCGGAACCACGGCTACGACGCCGAGGAGCTGGACACCCTCATGAACAGGCGCTCGGGCCTGCTGGGCCTGGCCGGGGAGGCGGACATGCGCCAGGTGCTGGAGAACGCCGCCTCCGGGGACGGCCGCGCCCGCAACGCCCTGGACGTGGCCTCCTACCGGCTGGCCAAGTACGTGGGCGGCTACCACGTGGCCGTGGGCGGGGCGCAGGCGATCGTGTTCACCGCCGGGATCGGCGAGAACTCGGCTCCGTTCCGGGCGCGCGTGCTCGACCGGCTCGAGGCGCTCGGGGTGGCCTACGACGCCGAGGCCAACCGCGCCCGCGTGGCCGGGCCCCACACGATCTCCGCGCCGGAGTCGGCGATCCCGGTCCTCGTGGTCCCCACGGACGAGGAGCAGGCGATCGCCCGCTTGACGTGGGAGCTCGCCCGCTGAGCACCGCGCCCGACCGTCCGACCGACGCCCAGCGACATCGCCGCCGGTCCGCCCGGCAGTGATGTCGCTGCGGCTCGGTCGACACGAACGGGGCGCTTCTGCACCCGACCGTCCGGCCCGGTCAGCGCTCAGACGTGGGTGCCGTCCGCCTCCACCGCGATCCCCAGCTCGTTGCCCGGGATCGAGGCGAGCAGCCGCCGCGTGTACGGGTGTCGGGGGTTGGTGAAGACCTCCTCGGAGCTGGCCGCCTCCACCACCCGGCCGTCCTTCATGACGCACACGTAGTCGGAGATGAGCCGCACCACCGCCAGGTCGTGCGAGATGAACAGGTAGCTCCTCAGCCCCAGCTCGTCCTGCAGGCGGCGCAGCAGCGTGAGGATCTGGTCCTGCACGAGCACGTCCAGCGCGGAGACCGGCTCGTCGCACACGATCAGCTCCGGGTTCAGCGCGAGCGCCCGGGCGATCGCCACGCGCTGGCGCTGCCCGCCCGAGAGCTCGGCGGGGTACCGGCGGTGGAAGTGCGAGGGCAGGGCCACCTGGTCCATGAGCTCGAGCACACGTGCCCGCCGCTGCGTGGCGTTGCCCCGCCGGTACGTCTGCAGCGGCTCCTCGATGATCCGGCCCACCGTGAACGAGGGGTTGAGCGAGGAGAAGGGGTCCTGGAACACGGCCTGCACGCGCTGCCGGAAGTCCTTGAGCCCCTCCCCCTTCAGCGCCAGCACGTCCCTGCCCTCGAAGCTGATCTCGCCCGAGGTCGGCTCGATCAGCTTGAGCAGCATGCGCGCCGTCGTCGGCGCCCTCAGGCCCCGGTGGGCATCCGCTCCCGACGCGCGGCGGCCCGCTCGCGGACCCAGCGCAGCACGTCCTCCGGACGGTTGGTGGTGAGCTCCTGCACCCCCTGGGCGAGGAGAGAATCGGCGTCCTCGCGCTCGTCGACGGTCCACACGCGCAGCCGCCGCCCCGCCGCCAGCCACGCCTTCACGTCCGCCAGGTGCTCCCGCACGTAGGCCACGGAGGGCCCCGCCATCCCGGCCCGGCCGCGCCAGACGAGCGCCTCGGACCCGGCCAGCGACTGACGCGCCGCCGCACGCACCGCCGCCCGGCTCAGCGGCCCCCGCGCGAGCCGGGTCGGCAGCTCCGTCGGCATGAGGTCCATCAGGGGGCAGAGGGGGTCCGTGCCGGCCAGCGGCGCCACGTGGCGCAGCGCGTCCGGATGGAAGCTCATGAGGGACACCTGCACCTGACCCAGTCGGCCGGTCTCCGGGTCCCAACCGGCCCGCAGCAGCTCCCGCAGCACCCGCTCCTCGAGCTCATGCCCGAACGGGGAGGGGTGCTTGAGCTCCACGGCCAGGCGCAGCGGCCGGTCCGCGGCCGCCGCGATCGCCAGGAGGTCGGCCAGGGTGAGCACCTGCTCCCCCGCGCCGCCGTACACGGCGGGCGGCGCCGTCGTCGTGGCGGGCTCGGCCCCCGGACGCCGGGCGTGCCACGAGACGACGTCGAGGCCGCGCAGACGATCCAGCGTGTGGTCCGCGACGGCGCCGCGCCCGTCCGAGGTGCGGTCCACGGTGGGGTCGTGCCAGCAGACGACCTCGCGGTCCCGCGTGAGCTGGACGTCGCATTCGAGACCGTCCGCGCCCACGGCGAGGGCGTGGAGCATGGCGGCGCGGGTGTGCTCGGGGAAGGCGGCGGAGGCACCGCGGTGGGCGATCACGAGAGCGGGCACGCGGCCAGGCTAGGGAGCGCGAGTGCCGGCCACGTCACCGCAGGGTGCCCGGCTGGTTAACTGGTGGGGACCATTCGGTGCGCGCGATCAGGAGCCTCCCGTGTCCCTCTCCCCCGACCCCGCCCAGCAGCTGCTCAGCGCCGGCGCCCTCGAACGCGCGGCGGGCCTGCGGCGCATGAAGGCCGTCGCCCTGGGGCTGCTCATCCTGCTGGCCGTGGTGTTCGTGGTCGCGTTCCCGTTGCAGGACACCCACCCGGTGTGGGGCTACGTGCGCGCCGCCGCGGAGGGCGGCATGGTCGGCGCACTGGCGGACTGGTTCGCGGTCACGGCGCTGTTCCGCCACCCGATGGGTGTGCCCGTGCCGCACACCGCCCTGATCCCGCGGAAGAAGGACCAGCTCGGCGCCGCGCTGACCGAGTTCGTGCAGGAGAACTTCCTGGACTCGGAGGTCGCCCACGAGAAGGTCGACGGACTGAAGGTGGCCGAGGCCGCCGGCGGCTGGCTGCGCCGTGAGGAGAACGCGGCTCGCACCGCCCGGGAGATCGCGACGGCGGCCCGGGGCGCCATGGCCGCGGCCGACGACGACGCCGTCCAGGAGCTGCTGCGCCAGCTGATGGAACGCCACATGGTGGCCCCGGACTGGTCCCCCACGCTCGCAGGCGTGCTGGAGGACGTGGTGGCCGGACGGCACCACGAGCGCGTGGTGGACCTCGTGGTCGCCCACACCGGGGACTGGGTGGCCGCCCACCCCGAGCTGTTCGTCGAGACGGTGCGCCGTCGCTCCCCCGAGTGGAGCCCGGACCTCGTGGACCGCCTCCTCGCCGAGAGACTGCACGCCGAGACCCTCAAGTATCTCGCCGGCATCCGCCGCGACCGGGAGCACGAGGCCCGCCGCGCCGTCGACGACTGGCTCGACCGCCTCGCCGACGAGATGCGGAACGAGCCCGCCACCCGCGCCTCGGTGGAACGGTTCAAGCGGAACCTTTTCGCGGACGAACGGCTGCGCGCGTGGGCCGGGCGGGCCTGGGTCTCCCTGCGGGACTCGCTCCTGGACGCGCTCGAGGACCCGTCCTCCGACCTGCATCGCGCGCTCGTGGCCGCCCTGCGCGACCTCGGCGCCCGCCTGCAGGAGGACCCCGAGCTGCGCGACCGCGTGGACGGCCACGCCCGCCGCGCCGCGGCGTATGCGCTGAGCTCCTACGGCCCGGCGCTCACCGGGGTGATCGAGGAGACGGTCGCCCGCTGGGACGGCGAGCAGACCGCGCGCACCCTCGAGCTGTTCGTGGGCAAGGACCTGCAGTTCATCCGCATCAACGGCTCGGTCGTCGGCGCGCTCGCGGGCCTGGCGATCCACGGGGTGGCCACGCTGTTCCTCTGAGCCGCCGCGCCCGCCCCGCACTTTCGAACGCGAGATGGGGCGAATGGGCGCTTTCGAACGTGAGATAGGGCCTATCTCACGTTCGAAAGCGCGGGGGCGGAGCCGAAGGATGCGGGGGCGGGGCCGTCAGGCGGCGGGCTTGCCCTTCTTCTGCCTGTCGTCCTTCTCGTCCTTGCCGCCGGGCAGGGCGCGACGGATCGCGCCGAGGACGCCGCCGTCGTCCTTGGCGCCCGCCGACTCCCCCCCGGCGCGCCCCTGTGCGACGCCCTCGCGGATCTCGCCGGGGATCACCATCGGCAGGGGGCCGAAGAGCTCCGCGGCGTTCTCCATCACGGCCTTGCCCATGGCGCGGTTGCCCACGCCGCCGATCACGGCGCCCACGCCGAACGGCACGGCGCGGCCCACGAAGCCGGCACCCTGCCGCAGGAGCATCTTGCGCATGAACGTCCTCTTGAGGCGATCCACCACGAACGCGCTGATGCCGGTGCCCGATGCGGTGCCCGCGAGCGCGTTGAGGCTGGACTGCGGGTCGTAGGGACGGCCGGCCTTGGCGGCGGCCTCGCGGAGCAGCTCCTTGGCGTCGTCGCCGAGCATGAGGCCCATGACGAGGGCCTGGGCGCGCTGCGGGTCCTGCGTGGTGATGCCGTGCAGCTCGGCGAGGGACTGCGCGTAGAGGGCGGTGGCCTCCATGAAGCCGGCGACCGCGGCACCGGACAGGCCGAGCGCGGCCACGGTGCCGATGCCCGGGACGATCGCGGTGCCGCCCACGGCGGCACCGGCCCCCGTGACGGTGGTCAGGTACTGCTGCCCGAGCCGCTCGGCGAGACGCTCCGGGCTCTCCCCCGGGTGCTTCGCCGCCATGCGCTGGATGTTCTTCAGGACCAGGGGGCGCTGGACCGCCAACACCGTGGAGAGGGCCTTCTCGAAGCCCTCCGTGGGCTCGCCGTTCTCATCGAGTGCCGACTTCAGCCCGAAGTCCTTCACCTTCCCGGACGCGTACCGGCCGATCGTCGAGTTCTTTGCCATGCGCGCCACAGTATCGGCGCGCGACCCCCGCGGTCAGGACCCGGGCGTCGCCGCGCGCAGGGAGTGCTCGAGGAAGATGCGCACGTCACGGACCTCGTCGGGGCCGGTCCCGTGCAGGATCCCGGGGTAGGTGCGCACGGTCAGGCGGGTGTGCTCCTCGGCCCACGCGCGGGTGTGGGCGACGGCGTCCGGATGGATCACGGGATCCTCGGCGTCCCGGCCCCAGAAGAACGGGCGCGGGCCCGGTCCCTCGGCCGGGGAGTCGAGCATGGCCAGCAGCTCGTTGTCGACGGCGAAGCCGCTCAGGCCCACACCGCAGGTGAACGCCTCGGGGCGCAGACGCAGGACCGTCGTCGCCATGGCCATGCCCTGGGAGAAGCCGAGCACCGAGACCGTGCGGAAGCCGGCCGCCACGACCTCCTCGGCGGAGAGCACGTCGAACACGCGGTGGGCGGCGGCGAGCACCTGGGCGAAGTCGGACTGCAGCAGCAGGTCGAGCAGGAACCAGCCGTGCGCGCCGGGGTCGCCCGGGCCTTCGGACGCCGTCTCGTCGATCTCGAAGCCGCCGCGCACCGCCAGGCCGGTGCACCGCTCCGGGAGCATCGGGAAGTGGCGGCGCGCCGCGCGGACCTCGTTGGAGCCGTAGCCGTGGAACACGAGCACCAGGTCCGTGCCCGCGCGCTCCGCCGGCGGGCGCGACCACACCACGCTGTGGCCGGAACTGATCGTCTCGGTGACTGGTGGGGGCGTGGGGCTCATGGCTCCATCCTAGGGAGGACCCCCGACCGGGCGTCATGCCTGGTCAGGGGCCGTTTTCGCGTGGGCCCTGCGGGGATCGAACCCGCGACCGGCGGATTAAAAGTCCGATGCTCTGCCAGCTGAGCTAAAGGCCCCCACCCGCGGCCGACGACGACGGCGCGCGGCCGACGACGGCGACCCTCACGGGTGCCCTCCGATGGTAGCCCAGGCGTCCGGGGCACTACCGTGGACGGGGCCGCCGCCTCCGGCGACCACATCCCCACCCCGATGCGCCCTCGAAGGGAGCCCGCCCATGGCACGTCACCGCCTGCCCGCCGGCCGCGGCGCCAGCTCGAGCGCCTCGGGCGTGCTGCGCCCCCACCGGCCCCGCCTCTCGGAACCGCAGGAGCTCACGCACTTCGCCGGCGGCGAAGACCCGCAGGAAGTGGCCGCGGCGGCCTCGCGCCTGGCCCACGCCCTCGTGGCCGGCGGCCGCGCGGAGGAGGACCCGGCCATCGTCGAGCGGCTGGTCGGGCTGGTCCGCGAGCTGGGCGTCGAGACGCTCGCCGAGCTGTGGGCGGACGCCCCGCCCGTCTCGCTCGCCGGCGCCCTGTGGCGCCTGTACGCGCTCCAGGAGGCGACGACCCGCGACGGCGAGCGCTGGGCCGCCTGGTACCGCGCCGGGCATGCCGCCTACGCCTCGCGCGTCGTGGCGGGCGCCGTCGAGCCGCCGGGGCCGGCCGAGCTGCGCCGCCTCACGGACACGATCCTCACGGGCGCCTACCGCTCCGAGATCGACGTCGCGTTCGAGCGCGCCGCGGCCTACGCCCGCGTCGTGGCTCTGGGCCAGGTCGAGCACGCCGAGGGCTCCGAGGCCGCCGCCCCGGACCGCGCCGCCGCCCTCACCCGCCGGGCCGCGCGCCTGGTCAGCACCGCCGACGCCCTGGAGGCGGCGGGTCGAGCGTTTCGGGACGGATCGCTAGACTGATGGGGACGGCGCCGGGCCGCTGGTAACCCCGGGCTCCAACACATAGCCGCTGCGAGCGGCCTTCCGCCGAGAGGCGTTCCCGGTCCGGCGTCGTCGTCGACCCCTTCGCCACCCGTCGACGAGAGAGCGACCGCTGCCCATGTCCCCCCGCATGCCCTGGCTCGTCACGCGCGACACCCCGGCGCTGCGCCACATGGCGGACCTCGCCGAGGCCCTGCACCGGTCCGTGCATCTGGTGGCCCAGGTCGCGGGGACCCGCGGACCCGAGGCGGACCGTGCCGCCCGTGAGCTCGAGGAGCTCGACTCGTCCTCGAGCGCCACCCTCATGGCCTTCCTCACCGCGCTGCGCAGCGCCTACGTGACTCCGCTGCCCCGTCAGGACCTCTACCGGCTGGCCAGCGGCGTGCACGCGACCACCCGGCGCGTCGTGTCGGCGGGCGTGCTGATCCAGCGGGCCGACCTCGAGGAGCTGCCGACGCACGCCCTCGACGTCCTCGAGACCGTGGGTCGTCAGGCCGAGCTGCTCGCCCGCGGCGCCGCCGAGATGCGCGACCTCGACGCCCTGGAGGCCACGTGGATGCAGCTGCTGCGCGCCTCCCGCCGCACGGAGCGGATCATGGTCGAGTGGCTCGCCGACCTCGGCATGGACCTGCTGCAGCGCGACTACAACCGCCAGCGCGAGGTCGCCTGGGCGCTGCACGCGGCGCTCGAGGCCCTCTCCCGCGTGAACATGGACCTGGGCATGGTGCTCGTCCGTGAGTCCTGAGCCGGTGGAGGCGCCGTGACCGCGGGGCTCGCCGTCGTCCTCGTGCTGCTGTGCGCCGTCGGCGCGCTGATGGGGTTCCGTGACGCCCCCAACGCCGCGGCGCTGCCTGTCCGGTACCGGGCGCTGACCCCGCGCGGAGCCCTCCTCCTGACCGGAGCGGTCAACACCGTGGGCGCCCTGCTGGGCATCGGGCTCATCACGCTGAGCGTGCACTACTTCACCTCGCCCGCGGTGCGCAGCGAGATCGGCCCCCTGGCCGTGGGCGTGTCCTGCGCGGTGACCCTCGTGTGGGGTCTGCTGCTGTGGTGGCGGCGCCTGCCCGGCTCCAGCACGCACGCGCTGATCTCCGCGCTGGCGGGCAGCCACCTCGCCGTGCGCCTGAGCCTGCACATCGACGTCGCCCACACCATCTTCGACCTCGTCCGCGCCGAGGTGCTGCTCAGCCTGTTGCTCTCGCCCCTGATCGCGTGGGCGCTCGCCCGCCTGCTCACCGCCCCCGCCATGCGGCTCGCCACCCGCGGCACCACGGTCAACGTCCAGCACCGGGCCCGCGTCGCGTTGGGCATCTCCGCCAGCGCCATGGCCATGGGCCACGGCCTGCAGGCCGGTCAGCGCATGGGGGTGCTGTGGGCCGCCGTGCTGGTGGGGTCCGGGTCCGTCCTGGCGCCGGACGCCCTGACGGCCGAGTTCGTGGGGGGCGCGTTCCTGTTCGCCCTCGCGGTCGGGCTCGGCACGCTGGGCGGCGCCTGGCGGATCGCCTGGACCCTCACCGAGCGTCTCGTGCGCCTCGACCCCCTGCGGGCGTCCGTGGCCGCCGTCATCCCCGCGGGCCTGCTGTTCGTCGGATCCCTGGTGTTCCACCTGCCCCTGTCCTCCACCCACACGGCGACGGCGGCCATCGTGGGCGCCGGCCAGACGCAGACCTACGCGTCCGTGCGCTGGCCCACCGTGCTGCGCGTGGTCGGCTGGTGGCTGCTCACGCCGGTGGCCTGCGCCCTCCTCGGCCTCCTCGGCACGCTGGCCCTCCTCCCGCTGGCCTGAGGCCGCGCCCGACGACGACGCCCGGCCCCGCAGACGCCGCGACCCCGCCCGGCGTGCGGCCGGACGGGGTCGGGGACGGAGCGCGGGGCGGCTCAGCCGAAACGGCCGGAGACGTAGTCCTCGGTCTGCTGGCTCGAGGGGTTGTTGAAGATGACGTTGGTGTCGTCGTACTCGATCAGCTTGCCGGGCTTGCCGACGCCCTGGATGTTGAAGAACGCGGTCTTGTCCGCCACGCGCGCGGCCTGCTGCATGTTGTGCGTGACGATGATGACCGTGTACTCCTCCTTGAGCTCGTTGATCAGGTCCTCGACGGCGAGGGTGGAGATCGGGTCGAGCGCGGAGCAGGGCTCGTCCATGAGGATCACGTCGGGCTGCACCGCGATGGAGCGGGCGATGCACAGACGCTGCTGCTGACCGCCGGAGAGGCCGGAGCCGGGCTTGTCGAGGCGGTCCTTGACCTCGTTCCACAGGTTGGCGCCGCGCAGGGACTTCTCCACGAGCTCGTCCGCACGGGACTTGTTCAGGCGGGTGCCGTTGAGCTTGTAGCCGGCCAGCACGTTGTCGCGGATGGACATCGTGGGGAACGGGTTCGGGCGCTGGAAGACCATGCCGATCTGGGAACGGACGCGGACCGGGTCCACACCGGGCCCGTAGATGTCCTCGCCGTCGAGCAGGAGCTGGCCGTCCACGGTGGCGCCGGGGAGCACCTCGTGCATGCGGTTGATGCTGCGCAGGAAGGTGGTCTTGCCGCAGCCGGAGGGGCCGATGAAGGCGGTGACGGAGCGGGGGGCGATGTCGATGTTGACGCCCTCGACGGCCTTGAACTTGCCGTAGAAGACATCGACGTCGATGGCCTGGATGCGCTTGGACATGAGTGGTTCTGTTCCTTCGTGGAAGTCTCTGGGGGGGGTGCGACGGGGTCGGGGCCGGCCGCCCGGGGGATTCCGGGCGGCCGGGCCTCACCGGCCCTTCTTGGGGGCGAACGCCTTGGCGATGAACCGTGCCGCCAGGTTGAGCAGCATGACGATGGTGACGAGCAGCAGGGCGGCTGCCCAGGCGCGGGCGGTCGAGGGGTCCGCCGCCGTAGGCGAGGTCGGGGCGACCAGCTGGCGGTAGATGTACACCGGCAGCGCGGTCATCCAGTTGTCGAACGGGTTCCAGTTGATGCTGGTGGCGAAGCCGGCCGTCACGAGGATCGGCGCGGTCTCGCCCGCCACGCGGGCGATGGCCAGGGTGACGCCGGAGGCGATGCCGGAGATCGCGGTGGGCAGGACCACCTTGGCGATGGTCTGCCACTTGCGCACGCCGAGGGCGTAGGCGCCCTCGCGCAGCTCGTTGGGCACCACACGGAGCATCTCCTCCGTGGATCGCACGACCACGGGGATCATGAGCACCGAGAGCGCGATCGCGGCCGTGAGACCCATCTGCACGGACTGCAGTGCGGTGGACTTGCTGCCGGTGACCAGGGTCAGGACCCACGTGATCGCGGCGTAGGCGAAGAGGCCGGCCACGATCGAGGGGATGCCGGTCATGACGTCCACGAAGAACACGATGGCGCGGGAGAACCAGCCGCCGCGGCTGTACTCCACCAGGTAGATGGAGGTGAGCATGCCGATCGGCACGGAGATCAGGGTCGCGATGATCGTGATCACGACGGTGCCGATCAGGGCGTGGCCGAAACCGCCCGCGAGCCCGCCGGCGGGCTTGCCGTCCTCCACCCACGCCGAGTCGTCGATGCCGGTGATGCCCTTCATGTCGTACGCCATGATCTGCGGGTTGGCGATCAGGGTCGGCAGACCGGCGGAGAGGACCGACCACAGCACGGAGACCAGCGGCACCAGGGCCACGAGGAACGCCAGCCACACGAGGTTGCGGCACAGGCCGTCTGCGGCGCGGCGCCGGTTCTCCATCACGCGGGTGGCCACGTAGAGCCCCGCGATGTAGAGGATGGCGGCGATGATCACGAAACCGACGACGTTGAAGGCGCCGCTGAGCAGCACGGTCAGGCCGGCGGCGACGACGGCCGCGGCAGCTGCGACGGCCATCCAGGTCCAGCCGGGCTTCTGACCCTCGGTCAGGGAGTGACGCCGCGGCGTCACGCTGTCCTCGGTGGCCCGGGGAGAAGTCGAGACAGTGCTCATGTCAGTTGGCTCCCGAGAATTCCTTGTGCTTGTTCACGATCGCGCGGGCGATCATGTTCACCGCCAGGGTGATGATGAAGAGCATGAGACCGGCAGCGATCAGCTCGTGCAGGCGCATGTTGAACGCCTCGGGGAAGTTGAGCGCGATCTCCGACGGGATCGTCTGGTTCCTGCCGGACTCCACGAGCGACCAGGAGAAGACGCCGCCGGAGAGCACCATGGTGACCGCCATGGTCTCGCCGAGCGCGCGGCCGAGGCCGAGCATGATCGAGGAGATGATGCCGGCCCGGGCGAACGGGAACACGGTCATCTTGATCATCTCCCAGCGCGTGGCGCCGAGGCCGAGCGCGGCCTCCTCGTGGAGCTTCGGGGTCTGGGTGAAGATCTCACGGCAGAGCGCGGTGATGATCGGCAGGACCATCACGGCCAGCACGACGCCCGAGGTCAGCAGGGTGCGGCCCGTGGTGGTGGCCGAGCCGCCGAAGAACGGGATGAAGCCCAGGTTCTCGTTGAGCCAGCCGTAGATCGGCACCATCAGCGGAGCGAGCGTCAGCCAGCCCCACACGCCGTAGACCACGGAGGGGATCGCGGCCAGCAGATCGATCACGAAGCCCACCGACTGCGCGATGCGCGGGGGCGCATAGTGCGAGATGAACAGGGCGACACCGATCGCGACCGGGGTGGCGATGAGCAGAGCGATGATCGACACCATCACGGTGCCGGCCATGAGCGGCCACACGTACTGGAAGAAGGAGTCCGCAGACACGAGCTCCGCGCCCGGCTGCAGGGCAGGCCATGCCTCCGTCAGGAGGAAGACCGCCACGAAGGCGAGCACGAGCAGGATCAGGACGGCGGCCGCCAGGGCCCCGCCGGAGAGGAGCTTGTCTCCGGCGGCTCCGCGGCGGGGGCCGCGCAGGCTGGACGGCTTCGGTGCCGCCTCGTTGGTGGTTGAGGACACGGTGCCTTCCCTCAGATCGACGTGCGTGGTGATGGACGGGCCGCGACGAACGAGTGCCCTGACGCGGCTTCAGCCGCCGGGCCCGTGGGGCCCGGCGGCCGAAGCGGCGGTGGGTCAGCCGACAAGAAGCGACATCAGCCCTTGACCGAGATGGCCTCGATGCGCTCCATGGCCTTCTTGCGGGTGTCCTCGGAGATCGGGGCGTTGCCCGCGGACTCCTCGGCGGTCTTCTGACCGTCCTCGGACACGACGTACTCGGCGAAGGCCTTGACCTGGTCCACGGTCTCCTGCGACTCGTACTGGTTGCAGTAGATGTGGTAGGAGACCAGCACGACGGGGTACACGCCGGACTCGTCGGTGGCGCGGTCGAGCTCGATCGAGCCGTCCTCCTTGGCCTCGGACTTCTCGACGGTCGCGGCCGCGGCCTCGGCGGAGTACTTCACGTACTCCTCGCCGACCTTCACGGACACGGTGCCCAGCTCGCCCACGGCGGAGGCGTCGGCGTAGGTGATGGCGCCTTCGGTCTGGGAGGCCAGGCCCACGACACCCTTGGTGCCCTGGGCGGACTCGGCGGTGATGTCGGACGGCCAGGTCTCGACCTCGTCGTAGGACCAGGCATCGCCGGCGGCCTCGGTGAGGTAGGCGGTGAAGTTCTCGGTGGTGCCCGAGTCGTCGGAACGGTGCACGACGGTGATCGGGGTGTCGGGCAGCTCGACGCCCTCGTTCTGCGCGGCGATGGCCTCGTCGTTCCAGTTCTTGATCTCGCCGGAGAACACCTTGGCGATGGTCTCGGCGTCCATCTTGACGTCATCGACGCCCGGCAGGTTGTAGGCCACGGCGATCGGGGAGATGTAGGCCGGCACGTGGAACGCGCCCTCGTCGCCGCAGTTCTCCTTGGCGGACTCAGCCTCCTCCTCCTTGAGGGCGGCGTCGGAGCCGGCGAAGGAGGTGGCACCGGCGAGGAACTTCTCACGACCGGCACCGGAGCCGTCCGGGGAGTACTGCACGGTCAGGTTCGGAGCGGTCTCGGTGACACCCTGGGTCCAGGCGGTCATGGCCGCCTCCTGCGAGGAGGCGCCGGCGCCGACCAGGTTGCCCTGGACCTCGGAGGTGGTGCCCTGCTCGCCGCCGGCGGAGCCGGAGGCATCGGAGCCGCCGTTGCCGCTGTCCGCGGAGGAGCAGGCGGTCAGGGCGATGGCGGCCACGGACAGGAGGGCGGCGGAGCGGCCGAAGCGGAGAGCCTTCACGAAGAGCCTCTTTCAATCGGATGACGACGGTGAGGGCAGAGCGTCCGGCTGGCCCGGTTCTGCACCGCACCCGACCGTACGGTCCAGAGGTGAATCGAGTGCTCGGCCGGGGTGAACAGATGGTGAACGGGAGCGGCATTCGCAGGAATGATCTGTGCCGTGGGCCACAATGCTTGGTTGAGCCTCGCACGGCGGGGGCACCGCGGCGTCGGACTAGGCTGGCCGCATGACGGACCGCTTCGCCACCGCCACGGGCACGGTGCCGATGGTCGACCCCCAGACCCGCGGGGAACGTCTCGGCCGCTTCCTGCGTCGGCGCGCCCGTGCGGGCTGGTCCCGCGTCCGCTCCTCCGTGGGCCAGGCCGCCCTCGTCGCTGTCTGCGCGGTGGGCGCCTACTGGTTCGCGGAGGCCGTCCTGGGCCACCAGCAGCCCCTGTTCGCCTCCACCGCCCTACTGATCGCCCTCGGCTTCCAACGGGAGCCGAAGCTGCGCAAGGTGGCCGAGGTCGCCGTCGGCTGCACCGTCGGCATCCTGATCGGGGACCTGCTCATGGTCGGGCTCGGCCGCGGCCTGTGGCAGGCCTCGGTGGTCCTGTTCGTGTCCGTGATGGTGGCCCGGTTCCTGGACTCCGGCGCCACATTCACGATGCAGATGTCCCTGCAGTCCGTCCTCGTGGTCCTCCTGCCCACCGGCACGGGAGGGCCGTTCGTCCGCAGCCAGGACGCGATCGTGGGCGGCGTCCTGGCCCTGCTCGTCACGTTCCTCTCGCCCCAGGACGTGCGCCGTCCCGCGGTGCGTCAGCTGGGTGGACTCTACGACTCGATCGCCACGGTGCTGCGCGACCTCTCCCGGGCCCTGCGGGAGAACGACTCCCGCACCGCCTGGATGGCGCTCGTGGCCAGCCGCGGCACGCACACCACGCTGGAGGCGCTGCGCAAGGAGCTGCGCGTCACGCATGAGCAGACCGTGTTCAACCCGCTGCACCGCTCCTCGCGCTCCTTCGTGGAGGACGCGGTGAACGCGGCGGACCGCTCGGACCTGGCGGTGCGCTCCCTGCGGATCGTGGCCCGGCGGGTGGTCTCGGTCCTGGACGAGGGTGTGTTCGACGACGACGACCGCGAGCGCCTGGCCGCCTGGTTCGACGACGCCGCGGACGCCGTCGAGATCCTGCACCGCTCCCTCGTGGAGCCGCAGGCCGAGGGCCGCCATCGCTCGCTGTCCGTGGCGCGGGACGCCCTGGGGGCGTCCGCGTCCGCGCTGGACCCGCACCAGCTGGGCGGCGGGTCCGTGCACGGCGAGGCGCTCGTGATGCTGCTGCGGCCCATGATGGTGGACCTCATCGAGGCCACGGGCGCCGAGCACGACGAGGCGCGCGGCTACCTGCCCCGCGTCTGAGCCCGACGGCGGCGCACGGCCCCGGCGGCCGACGTCGGACCGCGCGCGGTGCCGGCTAACGCGTCCGCCTCGGCTCCTAGAGTGGGCGCATGGCCACCAAGACCGCCCCGAAGCGTGCCCCCGGATACCGCTGCACCGAGTGCGGCTGGACCACCGTGAAGTGGGTCGGCCGCTGCGGGGAGTGCCAGTCGTGGGGCACGGTCGAGGAGATCGGGCTGACGTCGACCACCGGTCGCACGCGCGCGGCCACGGTCGCGGAGGTCGCGCCGCGCATCGCGGACGTGGACGCCACGCTGGCCTCGTTCCGCTCCACGGGGGTGCGTGAGCTGGACCGCGTGCTCGGCGGCGGCCTCGTGCCGGGCGCGGTGATCCTGCTGGCCGGCGAGCCGGGCATCGGCAAGTCCACGCTGCTGTTGGACGTGGCCGCCCAGACGGCGCGCGGCGCGGGCGGCGGCGGTCCGCGCTCGGTGCTGTACCTGACGGGCGAGGAGTCGGCGGCGCAGGTGCGCTCCCGCGCAGACCGGATCGGGGCGATCGCGGACACCCTGCGTCTGACGGCGGAGACGGACCTGGGCCGGGCACTGGGGCAGATCGAGCGGACGGACCCGGAGCTGGTGATCGTGGACTCCGTGCAGACCCTGCAGTCCACCGAGGTGGACGGGATCGCCGGGGGCGTCAGCCAGGTGCGCGAGGTGGCGGCCAGCCTCATCCGCACGGCCAAGGAGAAGGGGATCACCACGGTCCTGGTGGGCCACGTGACGAAGGACGGGACCATCGCCGGCCCGCGGCTGCTCGAGCACCTCGTGGACGTGGTCTGCCAGTTCGAGGGGGACCGCCACTCACGGCTGCGCCTGGTGCGTGCGGTGAAGAACCGCTTCGGGCCCACGGACGAGGTCGGCTGCTTCGACCTGCGGGAGGACGGCATCGAGTCCCTGGACGACCCCTCCGGTCTGTTCCTCTCGGGCGTCTCGGAGCCGGTCGAGGGCACGTGCGTGACGGTGACGCTCGAGGGCCGGCGCCCGCTCGTGGCCGAGGTGCAGTCCCTGCTCACCCCGTCCGCCGGCGGCAGCCCGCGCCGCACCGTCTCCGGCGTGGACGCGGCGCGCGTGAACATGCTCCTGGCCGTGCTCCAGCGCCGGGCCCGTTTCGCCCTCGCCCAGGACGACTGCTACGTGGCCACCGTGGGCGGCGTGCGACTCTCGGAGCCCGCCTCGGACCTGGCCGTGGCCGTCGCCGTGGCCTCGGCGAAGCTCTCGGCCCCCGTCCCGCAGGGGATGATCGCCGTCGGTGAGCTCGGGCTGGCCGGGGAGGTGCGCCCCGTGCCCGGCATCGGGCGACGGGTGCGCGAGGCCGCCCGCCTGGGCTTCACCCGCGCCCTGGTCCCCCGCTCCCCCGAGCCGCTCGGGGACGTCCCCGCGGGCTTCACGGTGGCGGAGGTCGGCTCGATCGGCGAGGCCCTCGCCACGATCCCCACGTGGACCGGCGGCGGCCCGGCCGCGCATCCGGAGGCCGGCCCCGGCCGCTGACGGCGCGGCCGGCTCAGCGGGACGATGACGGCGACGGGTCGGTGGTCGAGGCCGACGCCGGGTCGGAGGCGGACCCCGACGGGGAGGCGCTGCCGCTCGAGGAGGGGGTGGCCGAGGAGGGGGTGGCCGAGGAGGGGGCGGCCGAGGAGCTGCTGTCCTGGGCCCCCGGGGCGAGCTCCTCGAGGATCTTCAGCGCGACGGGGCGGGAGGTGACGTCGCCGAGGCTGACCGTCAGCAGATGGGGCCCGGGCTCCGCGAGAGCGCCGAGGCGGCCGCAGTCCTGGCTCGAGGCGCGGCCGGACCAGCGGTACACGGCGGTGAGCTCCTCGTGCGGGTACAGCACCCGCTGGGCCTCCGCGGGGTCCGCCTGGCAGATGCGGGTGGAGAAGACGTCGTCGCCCTCGGCCGTGCGGATCGTGAACTCCTGCCGGGCCGTGCCCACATCCGTGCGGCACGGGGTCGAGGAGAGGTTCGTGATGCCCAGGCGCAGCTCGGCCTCCTCGCCCCGCTGGTACTCGGACCGGTCCGCGGAGGCGGCGATCCGCAGATCCGAGGGCTGGCACTCGGCGGCGTCCTCGAGGGCCACGGTAGGCGAGGCGGAACTGGACTCGGCGTCCGTGGCCGGGGCGGGCGACGGGGAGTGCACCGGCGTCGGGGCGGCGGAGGGGTCGGCGTCCTCGGAGGAGAAGGCGCCGATCCCGGCTCGGACGAGCGCCACGACGGCCCACCCCACCAGGAGCAGGAGCACGAGGGCGAGCAGGGCGGCCACGAGCCGCCGGCGGCGGTAGACGGCGGGGGACGGCTTCGACCCGGGGGAAGTCGGACGAGACGGCATGCGATCCAGGGTAGGCGGCGGCGCACCCTACAGTGGACGCCATGCCCGCGCCCGCCCCCCTCGTCCCGCCCACGGTGGACGTGCCGCACCTGCACGACGCGATGCTGGGCTGGTTCGCCGTCCACGCCCGGGACCTGCCCTGGCGCAGCCCGGACTGCTCCCCGTGGGGCGTGCTCGTCTCGGAGATCATGCTCCAGCAGACCCCGGTCGTGCGGGTGCTGCCCCGCTGGCGGGAGTGGCTGGAGCGCTGGCCCACCCCCGCGGACCTGGCCGCCGCCCCCACCGCAGACGTGCTCACGGCCTGGGACCGACTCGGCTACCCGCGCCGGGCCCTGCGCCTCCAGGAGGCCGCCCGGGCCGTCGTCGGGCGCCACGACGGCCGGGTGCCGGCCGACCCCGCCGCCCTGCGCGCCCTGCCCGGCATCGGCGAGTACACGGCCGCGGCGGTCGCGAGCTTCGCGTTCGGCGTCCCCGAGACCGTCGTGGACACCAACGTGCGCCGGGTGATCGCGCGCGCGGTCGCGGGTGAGGCCCTGCCCGGCAGGTCGCTGACCCGCGCCGAGATGCGCCGCGCCCAGGCCCTCATGCCCGAGGACCCCGCCCGCGCCAACGCGTGGAACGCGGCCGTCATGGAACTCGGGGCCCTCGTCTGCACCGCCCGCTCCCCCGCCTGCGACCGCTGCCCGCTGGCGGAGACGTGCGCGTGGGTCGCAGCGGGCTCCCCGCCGCCGGTGGAGGTGCCGCGCGGCCAGGCCTGGGCCGGCACGGACCGTCAGGTGCGCGGGGCCGTGATGGCCGCCGTCCGCGAGCACGGGCGCGTGGCCGAGGCGGAGGTGCCCGCCGTCGTCGTGGCCGGGGGGCGGCTCGGGTCGCACCGCCCCGACGACGCGCAGTGGGCGCGGTGCGTCGCCGGGCTCGTGTCGGACGGGCTGCTGGCCCGGGACGACGACGGCGGCCTCACCTTCCCGGCCTGACCTCGCCGGGGCCTGGGGCGGCCCGCGGTGCGGCGGCTCAGAGGCGGCGGATCATCCGCGTGTTGCCGAGCGTGTTCGGCTTGACCCGGGCGAGGTCCAGGAACTCGGCGACGCCCTCGTCCGTGGAGCGCAGCAGTTCCGCGTAGACCTCCGGGTCCACGGCGGACTGGTCCGCCATCACCTCGAAACCGTGCCGGCGGAAGAACTCGACCTCGAAGGTCAGGCAGAAGACCCGCTCGACGCCCACGGCCCGCGCACGGTCCAGCAGCTCCTCGATGATCAGGTGCCCGACGCCGGTCCCCCGGTGGGCCTCCGAGACGGCGAGGGTGCGGACCTCGGCGATGTCCTGCCACATCACGTGGAGGGCGCCGAAGCCGGCCAGGGTCCCGTCCGCCTCCTCGGCGACCACGAACTCCTGGATGGCCTCGTAGTAGGCCACCGCCTCCTTCTGGAGCAGCACGCGCTCCCGCGCCAGCGGCTCCACGAGCGCCTGGATGACCGGGACGTCCTGGGTCCGCGCCGAGCGGAGGGTGAGGGGGCGGTCGGCAGGCATGGGGTCCAGTCTAGGCACGGACATCCCGACCCCGGACAGACGGGAGCCCCCGTCCCGGCGGACCGGGCGGGGGCTCCCGCGGCGTCGACGGCAGGCTCAGGCCTGCTGCTCGCCCTCGTCCCCGGACAGGAACTTCTCCTGCGCGCCGTCGACACCCTTGTTCACGGTGTCGCCGTGCTCGCCGAGCTTGTCGCCGTGCTGCTCCTGAGCGTTGTCCACGGCCTCGTCGATCTTGTCCGAGTGCTGGTTTGCGAGGTTGTTCAGGTCACCGATACCCATGGGCGGCCTCCTTCTTCTCGGGGCTGCCCCGCAGCCGTCCCGGCGAGCGCCGGGTCGAAGCGGAGACAGGACCACCGTCGAGCGGTCACAGACCACAGTGGCACCGATCCCGCCGCGAGGGAACCCCTCTCGTGCCTCCGGAGAGGCGGGCCGGTTCAGCGGTCCTTCGCGAGGCCGTCCTTGATGCCGGCGGCGGTGTCGCGGACCTCGGCCCCGGCGTCCCCGCGGGGGCACGACGACGGCCCGCCGCCTCCTCCCCGAGGGGGAGGGGCGACGGGCCGTGGCCACCGGACGCGCGGTCCGGCGTCGTGGGTCAGACCCCGCAGGTCACACGGAGCGGTCGGCGTCCACCGGATCGCCGGCACCGGACTCGAGCTCGGCCAGGTCCGCACCCTCCAGGGCCTCCCGGCCGCCGGAGAACGCGAACGTCAGCTCGGCGCCCTCCCCCTCGCCCGTGGCGTCCACGGTGATGAGGGAGCCGGCCGGGATCTCGCCGAAGAGGATCTTCTCCGAGAGCTGGTCCTCCACCATCTGCTGGATGGTGCGGCGCAGCGGGCGGGCGCCCATGGCCGGATCGTAGCCGCGGTCCGCGAGCAGATCCTTGGCGGACTGGGTGAGCTCGATGGACAGGTCCTGCTCCGCCAGGCGCTTGCCGAGGCGGGAGACGAACAGGTCCACGATCTCCACGATCTCGTGCTTCTGCAGCTGCGGGAACACGATCACGTCGTCCACACGGTTGAGGAACTCGGGGCGGAAGTGCTGGCGCAGCTCCTCCTTGACCTTGCCCTTCATCCGCTCGTACCCGGTGGTGGTGTCCGTGGCCGACTGGAAGCCGGTCATGACGCCCTTGGAGATGTCCCGGGTGCCGAGGTTCGTGGTCATGATGATCACGGTGTTCTTGAAGTCCACCACACGGCCCTGCGAGTCGGTCAGGCGACCGTCCTCGAGGATCTGCAGCAGGGAGTTGAACAGGTCCTGATGGGCCTTCTCCACCTCGTCGAACAGCACCACGGAGAACGGACGGCGGCGGACCTTCTCGGTGAGCTGGCCGCCCTCCTCGTAGCCCACGTAGCCGGGAGGGGCGCCGAACAGACGCGAGACGGTGTGCTTCTCCTGGAACTCGGACATGTCCAGCGTGATGAGCGCGTCCTCGTCCCCGAAGAGGAACTCCGCGAGGGACTTGGCCAGCTCCGTCTTGCCGACGCCGGTGGGGCCGGCGAAGATGAACGACCCCGAGGGGCGGTTCGGGTCCTTCAGGCCCGCGCGGGTGCGGCGGATGGCGCGGGACAGGGACTTGATGGCCTCGTCCTGGCCGATCACGCGGCGGTGGAGCTCGTCCTCCATGTTGCGCAGGCGGTCCGTCTCCTCCTCGGTGAGCTTGAACACCGGGATGCCGGTGGACTTGGAGAGCACCTCGGCGATGAGGTCCTCGTCCACCGTGGCGACGTCGGCGTCCGCGCCGGTGCGCCACGCCTGCTCCTTCTCGCGGCGCTCGTCCCCGAGCTGCTGCTCCTGGTCCCGCAGGCGGGCGGCGCCCTCGAAGTCCTGGCCGTCGATGGCGGCCTCCTTCTGGGTGCGCACCTCCGCGATCCGGGACTCGTAGGCCTTGATCTCCGGCGGCACGGTCATGCGACGGATGCGCAGACGCGCGCCGGCCTCGTCGATCAGGTCGATGGCCTTGTCCGGCAGGTGCCGGTCGGAGACGTAGCGGTCCGCCAGGCCGGCGGCGGCCTTGAGCGCGCCGTCGGTGATGGAGACCTTGTGGTGCGCCTCGTAGCGGTCCCGCAGGCCGCGCAGGATCTCCGTGGCGTCCTCGACGGACGGCTCGGCGACCTGGATCGGCTGGAAGCGGCGCTCGAGCGCGGCGTCCTTCTCGATGTGCTTGCGGTACTCGTCCAGCGTGGTGGCGCCGATGGTCTGCAGCTCACCGCGGGCCAGCATCGGCTTGAGGATGCTGGCGGCGTCGATCGCGCCCTCGGCCGCACCCGCCCCGACGAGGGTGTGGATCTCGTCGATGAACAGGATGATGTCCCCGCGCGTGCGGATCTCCTTGAGCACCTTCTTCAGGCGCTCCTCGAAGTCGCCGCGGTAGCGGGAGCCGGCCACGAGGGAGCCGAGGTCCAGCGAGTAGAGCTGCTTGTCCCTGAGCGTCTCCGGGACGTCGCCGCGGTCGATCGCCTGGGCCAGGCCCTCGACGACGGCGGTCTTGCCGACGCCGGGCTCGCCGATGAGCACGGGGTTGTTCTTGGTGCGGCGGGAGAGCACCTGCATGACGCGCTCCATCTCACCCGCACGCCCGATGACGGGATCCAGCTTGCCGTCGTGCGCGGCCGCGGTGAGGTTGCGTCCGAACTGGTCCAGCACCACGGAGCCGGCGTTCTGGCCGGCCTCGCCGCCCTGGCCCACCCCGGCACCCGCGGTCTCCTTGCCACCCTGGGCGCCGCCCTGGTAGCCGGAGAGCAGCTGGATGACCGTCTGACGGACGCGGTTCAGGTCCGCGCCGAGCTGCACGAGGACCTGGGCGGCCACGCCCTCGCCCTCGCGGATCAGGCCGAGCAGGATGTGCTCGGTGCCGATGTAGTTGTGGCCGAGCTGCAGCGCCTCGCGCAGGGACAGCTCGAGCACCTTCTTGGCGCGCGGCGTGAAGGGGATGTGGCCGGGCGGGTTCTGCTGACCCTGGCCGATGTCCTCCTGCACCTTCTCTCGCACGGCGCCCAGGGAGATGTCCATGGACTCCAGTGCCTTGGCTGCGACGCCCTCACCCTCGTGGATCAGACCGAGCAGGATGTGCTCGGTGCCGATGTAGCTGTGGTTGAGCATGCGCGCCTCTTCCTGGGCGAGCACGACCACCCGCCGGGCGCGGTCGGTGAATCTCTCGAACATGGGCACACTCCTTGCGTACGGTCGTGGTCGACACTACGCACCCGGACCGCGTGCCGCGCGGCTGTTCGCCAGCGGGAGAAGCGGCCCGGCCGTCCTCGGGAGGGGCCGGAACGAGGCCCGGGGACGCCGATTCCTCGACGCACCCGGGCGGGACGCTCACTTGCGCTTCGCGTTGCGGTAGGCCTCCACCACGTCGCGGTGCAGGCGACCGCGGCTCGAGACCTCGTAGCCGTTCTCGGCCGCCCACTTGCGGATCTGGGCGGCCTCGACCTTGGGCGACGGCGGCGCCACGGCGCGGCCCTTCTTCATGTAGGGCTTCAGGAACTCACGGAGTTCCGCAGCGTGCTCCTTCGACAGGTCGATCTCGTAATTGCGACCGTCCAATGCAAAGTTCACGGTCTCATCTGCAGGCGAACTGTCAAGATCATCCACGAGGACCACTTCTACCTTCTGTGCCAACGGTGATTCCCACTTTCTTCTCTCGTGCGCGTGTCCCTGGGTTCCGGTCTTCGCTCTCGGGGTTCTTTCCCGCGTGCTCACGATTCCGGCCGTGCACTTGTGGTGATTCAAGAATACCGCAACGAAGCCGGGCAGAAGGATTCTTCAACGCCGGGGAAGGAATCTCACCGGGCGCGGTCCTCCGGATCAGCCCCCGGCCCTCCCTCGGCTCGGCGTCGGGCCGCCCACTCACGGGCCTCGGCCTCCTCGCGGGCCGCCCGCGCGTCCGCGCCCGAGAGCCGGCGGGCCTGACTCTCGCGCTCACCCGTGTCCGAACGCAGCAGGGAGCGCATCACCAGCCAGAAGATGAGCCCGAGGCCGATCGAGGGGGCGAGGACGGAGAAGTAGTCCCAGAAGGCGGCCATGTCAGGCCTCCGGCTTGAGCAGCGGGAAGAGGATGGTCTCGCGGATGCCGGCGTCCGTGAACAGCATCACCAGGCGGTCGATGCCCAGGCCGATGCCGCCCATGGGCGGGGCGCCGTACTCGAGGGCGCGCAGGAAGTCCTCGTCCAGCTGCATCGCCTCGTCGTCGCCGGCGGCCGCCATCGCCGACTGGGCGGTCAGGCGCTCGCGCTGGATGACGGGGTCGATCAGCTCGGAGAACGCGGTGCCGCGCTCCATGCCGCCGATGATCAGGTCCCAGGCCTCGATGACCCGGTCGTCCGAGCGGTGCGGGCGCGCGAGCGGCTGGGCGGCCGGCGGGTAGTCGTACACGAACGTGGGGTTCATCAGGGTGGGCTCCACGATCTCGCCGAACAGCTCGATCACGAGCTTCTCCGCGTCCCACGCGGGGTCCACCTTGACCTCGTGCTCCGCGGCGATCGCCCGCAGCGTCTCGGCGTCCGTCTCCGGGGTGATCTCGCGGCCCACGGCCTCGGACAGCCCCGGGTACACGGCGACCCAGGCCCACTCGCCGTCGAGGTCGATGACGCCCTTCGCGGTCTCGAGCCGACGCCCGGCGCCCACCGCGTCCGCGGCGTTGAGGATGATCTCCTGCATGCGCTCGGCCATGACGTGCATGTCCGCCCACGCCTCATAGGACTCGAGGGTGGTGAACTCGGGCGAGTGGGTCGAGTCCACGCCCTCGTTGCGGAACACGCGGCCGATCTCGAACACGCGGTCGATGCCGCCGACGACGGCGCGCTTGAGGTACAGCTCGGTGGCGATGCGCAGGGTCATCGGCTGGTCGAACGCGTTGAGGTGCGTCTCGAAGGGACGTGCGAGGGCGCCGCCGTGGACCAGCTGGAGCATCGGGGTCTCCACCTCCACGTAGCCGTGGCCCTCGAGGGTGCGCCGCACCGCCGAGGTGACCTTGGCCCGGGTGTAGACCATGCGGCGGGCCTCCTCGCGCACGATCAGGTCCGCGTAGCGCTGGCGGACGCGGGTCTCCTCGTTCAGGTCCGCGTGCAGCACGGGCAGGGGGCGCAGCGCCTTGGAGGCCATCTCCCACGCCGAGGCCATGATGGACAGCTCGCCGCGGCGCGAGACGATCACCTCGCCGGTGACGGAGAGGAAGTCGCCCAGGTCCACGACCTTCTTCCACTCGGCCAGGGACTCCTCACCGACGGCGGCCAGGGACACCATGACCTGGAGGCGGACGGCCTCCCCGTCCGCGCCGGACTCCTGCAGGGTGGCGAAGCAGAGCTTGCCGGTGTTGCGGAGGAAGACGACGCGCCCGGTCACCGACACGGTCTCGCCCGAGGTCCAGTCGGGCTCGTGGCCGTCGAACCGCTCACGCACCTCGGCCAGCGCGTGGGTGCGCGGCACCTGCACGGGGTAGGCCTCGCGGCCCGAGGCGAGCAGCTGCTCACGCTTGGCGGCGCGGACGGCCTGCTGATCGTGGTGGTCGACGGCGGCGGAGGCGGAGTTCTGGGTGGTCACGGTCCCCGAGTCTACCGACGGCGCCCCGCCGGTCAGCCGCGCACCTCGGGGTTGACGAGGGCCGGGGCCTCCGCGCCCGTGGCCATGGCGATCGCGTTGCGCGCGGCCAGCTCGGCCATCGCGGCGCGGGTGTCCCGGGTGGCGGAGCCCAGATGCGGCAGGAGCATCACGTTCTCCAGCTCGGCCAGGCCCGGGGCGAGGGCGGGCTCGTCCTCGTAGACGTCCAGACCGGCGCCGAAGAGCCGCCCCTCGCGCAGGGCGGTGACGAGGGCCGCCTCGTCCACCACGGGCCCCCGGGCCGTGTTGACGAGGACGGCGTCGTCCTTCATCTTCGCGATCACGTCCGCATCCACGAGGTGATGGGTGTCGTCCGTCAGGGGCACGTGGAGGGACAGGACGTCCGCGACCTCGACGAGCTCCTCCCAGCGGACCTGACGGACGCGGCCGGCGAGGTCGCCGAGCTCCGCGGCCGCGACCTCCCGGTGCGCGGGCGGCCGCGGCGCGAACACGACCTCCATGCCGAAGGCGAGCGCACGCTCGGCCACCGCCTTGCCGATCCGCCCGAAACCGGCCAGGCCCAGGGTCGCGCCACGCACGTCCCGGCCCACGAGCAGGTCCGGCGCCCAGCCGTGGAAGCGTCCCTCGCGCACCATCCGCTCACCCTCGGGGGCACGGCGGGTCACCCCGAGGATCAGGAGCATCGCGATGTCCGCGGTGGCGTCCGTGAGCACGTCCGGGGTGTTGCCGACGGCGATCCCCCGCCGCGTCGCGGCGGCCACGTCCACGTTGTTGTAGCCGACCGCGTAGTTGGCGATGCCCCTGATCCGCGCGTCGGCGAGCACGTCGGCGGTGAACTTCTGGTCCAGGGCCGCGACGACGACGTCGTAGTCCCCCGAGGCCACCAGCCGCGCGAGCGCGGCGTCCCCTCCGACGTCGGCGCCGTCCACCACCTCTCCGGCCTCGCGCAGCATTCCGAGCCCGGGCTCAGGGAGGCGGGTCATGAGCAGGAAACGGGGGGTCACGGCGGGCCTCACTCTCGGATCGGGGCGGGGAGGACGCGGCGTCGTCCGGCGTGACCAGGCTAACCGCGGACGGCGGGTGCGGCCCGGGCCGACGCCCCTTATGATTGACTCTCGTCAATCATTGACTTATGTCAATCACCGCGCCGCCCCTCCCGCCGAAGGACCCCATGACCCCAACCTCCCCCGCCCCCGAGGCCGTCGCGCCGGCCGGCGCCCCCTCGCTCGAGCGCGCCGCCGCCGACGCCGCGCGCCACCGCTCCGTGCTCCAGGCCCTGACCGGCCTCCTGCTGGGCATGTTCGTCTCGATGATCGCCAACACGGTGGTCTCGACCTCGATGCCGGTGATCATCCACGACATCGGCGGCGACCAGACCGCCTACACCTGGGTCATCACCTCGGCCCTGCTCGCCACGGCCATCGCCACCCCGATCTGGGGCAAGCTGGCCGACCTCGTCAACCGCAAGGTCCTCTTCCAGGTCGCCCTGGCGATCTTCGTCGCCGCCTCCGCGGCGGCCGGGTTCACCCACGATCCGACCTTCCTGATCGTCTGCCGCACCGTGCAGGGCCTGGGCGGCGGCGGCCTCGTCGCGCTCAGCCAGGTGATCATGGCGGACATCATCAGCCCGCGTGAGCGCGGCCGCTACATGGGCCTGTTCGGCGCCGTGATGGCCGTGGCCACGGTGGGCGGCCCGCTCGCCGGCGGCGTGATCACCGACCTGTGGGGCTGGCGCTGGAACTTCTTCGTGGCGGTGCCCTTCGCCGTCGTCGCCCTGGTGATGGTGCAGCGCACCCTCCACCTCCCGCACCGCGAGCGCCAGAAGGTGTCCATCGACTACCTCGGCATCGTGTTCCTGACCGCGGCCACCGCGCTGCTGCTGATCTGGGTCACCAGCGCCGGTCGCGACTTCGACTGGGCCAGCACCACCTCCGCGTGGATGCTCGGCGGCGCCGCCGTCGCCACCGTCCTGTTCGTCGTGACCGAGCTGCGCGTCGCCGAGCCGCTCATCCCGCTCACCCTCTTCCGCGACCGCACCTTCACCCTCGCGACGATCGCCTCGATCGCCACGGGCCTGGCCATGTTCGGCTCCTCCGTCTACCTGGCCCAGTACATGCAGCTGGCCCGCGGCGCGACGCCGACCCAGGCCGGCCTCATGACCATCCCGATGATCCTCGGCCTGCTCGTGTCCTCCACGGTGATCGGCGGCCTCATCACCCGCACCGGCGTGTGGAAGCGCTGGCTCGTGATCGGCGCCGTCCTGCTGATCGCCGGCACCGCCCTGCTCGGCACCCTGCACTACGACACCTCCTTCTGGCTGGTGTCCCTCTACATGTTCCTGCTCGGCGCCGGCGTCGGCATGACCATGCAGAACCTCGTGCTCGTGGTGCAGAACACCACCGACCCGCGGCAGATGGGCGTCGCCAGCTCCGGCGTCACCTTCTTCCGCACCCTGGGCGGCAGCATCGGTGTCGCCGTGATGGGCGCCGTGGTCTCCAACGTGGTCCCGGACCGCATCGAGGAGCGCCGCGCGGACCTCGCCGCGGCCCTGCGCAGCCTGGGCCCGGACGCCGCCGAGTGGTCCGAGAGCCTGCAGTCCAGCACCCTGCCACGCGTGGCAGAGATGCCCGACTCGCTGCGGGTGATCTTCGAGGACGTCTACGCGCAGGGCATCGCCCTCGCCTTCCTCGTGGCCGTGCCGCTCGCGATCGTCGCGTTGATCGCGATCCTGTTCCTGCCGAACCTCCCACTGGGCCGCATGACCACCTCCGAGCGCCTCCACGCCACCCGCGCCGACCTGGCCACCCATGCCACGGCCGAGGCCATGCAGACGCTGCCCGCGACCGGCCCGATCCCCGTGGTGACCGCGGCGCAGGGGCAGCATCCGGCCGAGGACCCGGAGGAGTCCCGGTCGGTGTCGGCCGAGCGCCCGGCGACGGCGGTGGCCGACCGGCCCGTCGTCCCCGCGGCGCTGGCCGTGGCAGGGACGGCCCTGCTGGCGGCCGTCGTCACCGCGCTGGTCCGGGCCCGCCGTGGCTGACGGCGCCCCGGACCCGGGCGGAGGCGGCGACGACGCGGGCTTCGAGGCCGCCGTCCAGGGGCTCGAGCAGGCGTTCTCGCGTCTGGTCCTGCAGCACCGCCAGGTGATGGTCCGCTACGCGGCGGCCCTCAGCCCGGCCCTGTCCGTCGGGGCGATGAAGGCGTTCATGATGCTGGCCAACGAGGGGACCATGACGCCCTCGGCCGTGGCCGAGGGCCTGCTGGTGGACCGCGCGCAGGTCTCCCGCATGGTCCGCGACCTCGAGGCCGCCGGGCTGATCACCCGAGAGCCGGACCCGCGGGACCGCCGCTCCGCCCTCCTGAGCGCCAGCCCCGAGGGGCTCGCCCGCCTCGACGCGGTGCGCGGCGGCCCGGCGGGTCGCGGGCTGCGCGACGACCTGGCGCGCTGGGACCGCGAGGACATCCGGACGCTGACGCGCCTGCTGGACCGGCTGGCCGCCGAGCGTCAGACCCGGATGCAGGACCCCGCCGAATCCGAGTGAGCCGCCGGCCGGACCCGCGGGGCCCGGCCGGCGGGCGGGATCACCAGATGGTGACGCGCTCCTCCGGGGCCAGCCACATGGGATCCCCCTCGCGCGTGCCGAACGCCTCGTGGAAGGCGTCGAGGTTCTTGACCACCTGGTTGCAGCGGAACTCGTTGGGCGAGTGCGGGTCCGAGGCGATGCGGGTGACCATGGCCTCCGGTCGCGTGAGCTGACGCCACACGGTGGCCCAGGCGGTGAAGAACTCGCGGTCCCCCGCCGCGGCGTCGAGGGAGGCGCCGTCGCCCTCGTCCCGCCAGATCTCCAAGGCGCGGTGGGCGATGCCCAGGCCGCCGAGGTCGCCGATGTTCTCCCCCAGGGTGAACTCGCCGTTGACGCGGTGGTCCGGGGCCTCGGCCGGGGAGAGCGCGTTGTACTGGGCCACCAGCCGGGAGGTGCGCTCGGTGAACGCCGCGCGGTCCTCCTCGGTCCACCAGTCCTCGAGCCGACCGGCGCCGTCGTACCGCGAGCCCTGGTCGTCGAAGCCGTGGCCGATCTCGTGGCCGATCACGGCGCCGATCGCCCCCAGGTTCGCGGCCATCGAGGCCTCGGGGTCGAAGAACGGGGGCTGCAAAATGGCGGCCGGGAAGACGATCGCGTTCTCGAGCGGGGAGTAGTACGCGTTCACCGTCTGCGGCGTGATGTGCCACTCCTCCGGGTCCGGCCCGTCCGCGATCTTGCGCAGGTCCCGCTCCCACTCGAGCTCCGAGGAGGAGCGGGCGTTGCCCAGCAGGTCGCCGGCGTGGACCTCGAGGGCGGAGTAGTCCAGCCACTTCGAGGGGTAGCCCACCATGGGGCGGAACATCGCCAGCTTCTCGAGCGCCCGCTGACGGGTCTCCTCGCCCATCCACTCGAGCTCCTCGATGGACCGGCGATAGGCCTCCTGGAGCAGGCCCACGAGCTCGTCCATCGCGGCCACGTGGCCCTGCGGGAAATGGCGGGCCACGTAGAGCTGCGCCACGTCCTCGCCGGCCGCCCCGTTGACGAACGCGACCGCGCGCTTCCAGCGGGGGCGGACCTCCTCGGTGCCGGCCAGGCGGCGGCCGTAGAAGGAGAAGTTCTCCTGCACGAACGCGTCCGGCAGGAAGCCGGCGAAGGAGCGCAGCACCTGCAGGATCAGCCAGTGACGCCAGTCCTCGAGGTCGGCGGCCTCGGGTCCCTCGAGCAGCCCCTGCACACCGGAGAGGAAGTCCGGCTGCCACACCACGACCTCCGCGGCGCGCTCGCCGGCGGCGTCCACGCCCTCGAGCCACGCGTCGGCCAGGGGGAAGAGCTCCGTCAGCCGGTCGTGGGTCATGGGGTTGTAGCGGGCCACGGCGTCCCGGCTGCGGACCAGGTCCCAGTGCAGGGCGGCGATGCGCTTCTCCAGCTCCACCACCCGGACGCCCAGCGCGGCGGCCTCGTCCCGGTCCGCGCCGATCCCGGCCAGCGCCAGCAGACGGCCGGTGTGCTCGGTGTACTGCTCGAGGATCTCGGCGTAGGCCTCGTCCCGGTAGTAGGACTCGTCCGGCAGGCCCAGGCCGCCCTGGAGCAGGTGCAGGAGCATGCGGTCCGGGTTCCCGGCGTCGTTGAGGGCGCCGGTGTTGATGAGGCCGGAGACGCCCTGGCGCTGCAGTCGCCCGGACAGGGCGAGCAGCTCCGCGGGGGTGGACACGGTGGCCACCGCCGCCAGGTCCGAGGCGATCGGCTCGAGGCCGCGGGCCTCCACGGTCTCGTCGTCCATGAACGAGGCGTACAGCGCGGCGATCCGGCGCTTGAGCTCCGGATGCTCCGTGCCCTCCGCGTCCTCCTCGTCCAGCGGGGCGAGCGGGACGTCCCGGTGCGCGCCGGCCGCGGCCGTGGCCTGCACGCGCGCCTGGGCGGGGTCGAAGCCCGTGCCGACCTCGCGCACGGCGTCCTCGCACAGGTGCCGGACGGCGAGCTCGGCCGCGTCCCGCAGCTCGAGGAACGCGCCGTAGGCGCCCTGGTCCGCGGGGATCTCATGGGTGTCCAGCCACCCGGCGTTGACGTGGCGGTACAGGTCCTCGCGCGGCGACGGGACTTCGGGCTCGGCGGTGGCGGTCACGGCGGATCCTCCTGGACGTGGGGGTGGACGGTCTCGCACGGCACTCTAGCCGTGACACCGGACACGACGACGGGCACCGCACCCTGGCCGGGTGCGTGCCCGTCGTCGAGGGGACGGCCAGCCCGGAGGCCGCCGTCGGGAGGCGGGGGTCAGCCGACCTCGGCGGCCAGCTTCGCGAGCGACTCCTCCATCTGCTCCTCGGACACCATCGGGAAGAGGTTCTTCGCCAGCAGCTCCGGGTCGGTCACGGCGGTCCAGTCGTAGGTGAGGGACACGACCGTGCTGCCGGAGCCGTTGTCCTCGAGCCGGTAGACCCACTGCCAACCCTTGGGCTCGGTGCCGGCGGGGGCGGTCTTCCAGCCGACCAGCTTGTTCGGGTCGTAGGCGACCACGTGATTGTCGGTCTGGTAGTCGCCACCCATGTGCTCCGCGTGCATGTTCATGGTGAACACGTCGCCGACCTTCTGGATGCGCTGGGTCTTGTCGTCGGACTGCACCATGCCCGAGCCGTCGAACTTCGCGTGGTTCGCGGGCAGGGTCAGGAAGTCGAACACGTCCTTGGCGGACGCGTCGATGGTCCGGGTGACGGTCTGCTGGGTCTCGCCGTGGGCGGTCTTGTTCATCTCGGTCATGGGATCAACCTAGGCACGGGGCCGGGGCGGTCGACAAGGTCTGGGGGTCAGTCCGGCACGTTGCGGCCACGCCGGAACGCGGACACGCTGCGGTGGCCGGCCACGCTGAACCGCCACGGGAAGCGCACGGAGCCGCCCTCCCCCGAGACGCCGACGCGCGGGCCCGTCACGACCTCGATCGGCGGCTCGGCCGGATCGCGGGGCGCGGGCGGGGCCAGGAGGAAGCGGGCGGGCGCGGCCGGCGCGGCGAGGCGGGCCGAGGTGCCACCGTCGTCGGCCACCTCCGGCGGCGCGGCGACGATCTCCACGGGCGCGTGGCCCATCTCCAGGGTGATGCCGAGGCCCTGGCCGAGGTTGCCCGGGCCGGAGAGCAGCTTGGGGCCGGTGTCCCGGCCACGGCGGGCCACCGCGAGGTCCCCTCCTGCAAGCACCTCGGCCGCACGCAGCAGCACACCGCCGGCCTCCCCCTCGGGGTGGCCCACCAGGTTCAGGCAGCGGTGGATGCCGTAGTTCAGGTACACGTACGTGCGCCGCGGCGGCCCGAACAGCGCGGCATTGCGCTCGGTGCGGCCGCGGAACGAGTGGGCGCCGGGGTCCGCTCCCGCGTTCCCGTACGCCTCGGTCTCGGTCAGCCGCACGGTGACGGCGCCGTCCGGGGCGACGACGGTCAGCCGGCACCCCAGCAGCGTCGCGGCGAGCGCGGGCGAGGGGCCGTCGAAGGCGGCGGCGAGACGCTCCGGGGTCACGGCAGCGGCCCCGCGACGGGCAGCACCATGGTGTCGATCAGCCGGACGGGCGGCACGTGCGCGGCCACGAGGGCGAGGGCCTCGCGGCGCAGCGGCTGGCACAGCAGCTCCGGACCGAGCTCGGCGAAGGTGTCCCGGTCCACCACCACGAGGTGGTCCAGCTCGACGCCCGGCTCGTCCTCGACCATCCGGCGAGCGGCCTGGACGTCGACGGGCTCACCGGCCGCCGCGGCGTCGGCCAGGGAGCGCAGGGCGCGGCTGAGGACGAGCGCGTGCTCCAGGCCCGCGGCGTCCAGGCGGGTGTTGCGGCTGGAGAGCGCGAGGCCCTCGGGCGAGCGGACGATGGGTACGGCGCGGACGTCGACGTCGATGTCCAGGTCCGTGGCCAGGCGGCGCAGGACGGTGAGCTGCTGCGCGTCCTTCTGGCCGAAGTAGCTGCGCAGGGCCGGCACCGCCGGGCGCACGATGTTCCACAGCTTCGCCACGACGGTGGCCACGCCGTCGAAGTGGCCCGGGCGGGAGGCGCCCTCGAGGACCTCCCCCATGCGGCCGGCGGAGACGGTGACGATCGGCGCGTCCGGGTAGCCCGGGTACATCTCCTGCACGTCCGGGGCGAACACGACGTCGGCGCCCGCCGCCGCCAGCAGGTCCAGGTCCGCGTCCAGGGTGCGCGGATAGTGCTCCAGGTCGGCCGGATCGCCGAACTGGAGCGGGTTCACGAAGATGCTGACCGCGACGACGTCGTTCTCGGCGCGGGCCCGCCGCACCAGGGCCGCGTGGCCGCCGTGGAGGGCGCCCATCGTGGGGATCAGGCCGACGGTGACGGGCTCGGCGTCGCCGTCGTCCGTGGCGTGGGCGACGAGCTCACGGAGAGCGGAGCGCATCTCGGCGACGGTCCGGGCCAGACGCGGGCGCGCGGAGACGCCGTCGGCCTCGGCCGTCACGGGAGCGGGGAGGGCGTCCTCGAGGGTCAGGCCGGTGCCGGCGGGGACGGGGCGCTGGTCGGGGACGCGGTCGAGAGGGGTCACCCTCCGAGTCTAGGCACGGGGCCTCGGGGAGGACTTCCGCCTCACCACGCGCATCTGGTCCAAGGCCTGAGCCGCGGGCCGGATTCGGCCCCGCCACGCGCGACGCCGGCCGGTCCCGTCAACGGGACCGGCCGGCGTCGTGCTCGAGTCGGGCTCAGGCGTCCTTCGCGGTGTCCTTCACCTGGCGGGCGGCGTCCTGGGACTCCGCCTTGAGGCCCTGCGCCGTGTCCGTGCCCTGCTCCTTGAGGTGGGAAGCGGCCTCGGCGGCCGACTCCTTCACGCTCCCGGCGGCCTCGCGGGCGGCGGGCTCGAGGTCCTCGCGCAGCTGCTGGGCGGCCTGCTTGGCCTCGTCCACCAGCGGGGCGGCCTGGTCCTTGAGGCCCTCCGCGGCGCGCTGCTCCGCGCGTGAGGCGGGGATCAGCGAGCTGAGCAGCAGGCCGGCACCGAAGGCGATCAGCCCGGCGGCCAACGGGTTGCCCGCGGTGCGGCCGCGCAGCTGAGCCGGGGCCTGGTGCAGGGCGTGCTGGGCGTCGTCGGCCCACTCGGACACCCGGTCGCCGGCGTCGCCCAGGCGGTCCTGGGCCTGGCCGGCCGCGTCATACGCGGAGGCCCGGGCGTCGTCGACCACCGCGTGGGCGCGATCGCCCAGCGAGGGCTCGTGGCGGTGCTGCTCCGGGGAGCCCATGATGTTCTCCTTCGCGTGGATGAAGCCGTCCTTGATGCGGTTGGTCTGCCGGGACACGGCCTTCGTGGGGCTCACCTTCTCGGCGAGGGCGTCCACGTCCTGGCCGAGCTCGCGGCGCGTGCGCTCGATGTCGGCGCGGATCTCATCGGGGTTGTTGCTCGTGGTCATCGCGTCTCCTTCGCGGGGTTCAGGGTCTCGGGGATCTCCTGAAGCGTCTCCTGGGTCTGCGGCAGACCCTTGATCTTCTCGATGTCCTTCTTGCCCTGCACGGCCAGCACGGCCGCCACGACGCCCCACAGCACGGCCACGATCAGCGCGGCCCAGCCGATCGGCAGGAACACGTCGAGCAGGTGCATCAGGGCGAGGGACAGGAACATCAGCAGGAAGAAGCCGCCGACGGCGGCGCCGGCCAGCAGCCCCGCCCCCTTGCCGGCCTTCTTCGCGGACTCGGTGGCCTCAGCCTTGGCCAGGGCGATCTCCTGGCTGACCAGCGTCGACAGCTTGGCCGACAGGCTCTGGAACATCTCGCCGAGGCTCTCGTGCTCGGCGCGGAACTCCGCCTGCGTGGGCGGCGGGGTGTGCGCGCCGGAGTGCGGCGTCGCGTCGCGGAACGGTTCGTGGGCGGTGCTCATGCGTCACCCCCGGGCCGGGTCTGGTCGAACGGCCGCTCGGCGGTCAGGCCCTGCTGGACCGGCGCCTGCGTGCCATACGGGGTGTCCCCGACGCCGGCCGCGCGGCGGGGCCCGGCGCCGTCCGCGACGCGGCCGTCGGCCTGGGAGAGCGAATCGCTCGAGTAGGCCGGGGCCTGCGAGTCCAGGTGGTGCGGGGTCACGTCCGCGTGCACCGCGTCCGGACGGGTCGTGTGACGGCGCGGCGAGGTGGAGGCGGCGGAGTCGGGCTGGACGGCGTCGCGGATGCCGCGCGTCAGTCGACCGGCCACCAGCCCGGCGCCCAGGGCGAGGGCCAGGAACGTGCCCGGACGGCGAGCGGCGAAGCCGCGCACGTCCTGCAGCAGGTCCTGCGGGGAAGCGGTCTCCAGGCGCTGCGTCAGGGCCTCGGCACGGTCCGCCACCGAGGCGACGCCCTGGCGCACCAGGTCGGTCTGCGGCTGCTCACCGGAGACCACGCGGTGCAGGTCGTCGGTGTAGCTGCGCACCTGGCCCGCGAACCGCTCCTGCTGGGTCTGCACCTGCGCGCCGACCTGCTCCTGGGCGGAGCCGACCAGCGACTGCACCTGGTCAGCGGCCTCGTCCTTCACCTGGCCGGCCTCGTGCTTGGCGGTGGCCGCGAGGTCCTGGGCCTTGTCCTTGGCGTCCTGGGCCACGGCCTTCGCCTGGCCCTGGGCCTCGCCCGCGGCCTGCTGGGCCTTGTCCTTCGCCTGGTCCTTGGCGTCACGGCCCTCGGCTGAGGAGCCGTGGGCGTTCTTCGGCGTGTTCGTCGTCATGCTGTGCCTTCCTTCGTCCGGGTCGGCGGCCCCTCATGGCCAGCCCTTCTGGCCGTCCACGTCACCGGGTCCACCGGTCCTGAGGGCCAAGGTAAGCACCGCGACGGACGTGCCGGAAGACCTCGGGTCCGCCGGGATCGTCTCCGGTCGGGACGGGGTCAGCGCACCTTCAGGCCCCGCTGGGCGGTCTTGCCGACGCCCCGGCCCGGGTGCTCCTTCTTGCCCTGCATCCAGGTGTCCACGGCCTGCACGCCGAGGTCGGGGTGGTCGGTGAAGAAGCCGTCGATGCCGGCGTCGAGGAACGGCTGGATCATGCCGACCATGTCGCCCCGCGCGTTCGGGTCCGTGGAGGAGCGGAACTCCGTGTAGAGGAACTGGTTCTCGGCGCGGAAGGTGTACGGCACCACCTCAAGGCCCGCGCGGTGGGCGAGGGAGACGAACGCGGTCTCCTCGCCCATCGAGCCGTCCTTCTCCTTGGTGATGATCTGCGCGAAGGCCGGGCCGAGCGTGTCGACGCCGGCCGCGCGGACCTCGCGCATGCCCGCGGCGGTCTCGTAGAAGTCGTAGTCGCGGAGCCCGTCGCCGGCGGCCACGGAGTCATAGGGCGCGCCGGTGACGCTGGAGAGGAACACCGTCTCGGCCTTGAGGCCGAGGTTCTCGTTGAGATCGCGCAGGTTGGCGAGCTCGAAGGACTGCACGGTGGCGGGGGCGTTGCGCTTGTTCAGGCCGTACTCGTCGAGCAGCTCGACGACGCGCTCCTCCATGGACAGGCCGATGGAGTCGAAGTAGGTGGGGTGCTTGATCTCGGGGATGACGCCGATCTCGCGGCCGTACCGGGCAGAGAGGCGCTCCCGCAGCTCGAGCACCTCCTCGAAGGTGGGCACCTGGTACCGGCCGTCGTAGGACGCGGACTCGGGGCGGACCTGCGGCAGGCGCTCCTTGGCGCGCAGGGTCTTGAGCTCGGCGAGGGTGAAGTCCTCGGTGAACCAGCCGGTGAGGGCCACGCCGTCGACGACCTTGGTGGTCTTGCGGTCCGCGAACTCGGGCCGCTGGGCGACGTCCGTGGTGCCGTCGATCAGGTTCTCGTGGCGGACCACGAGCACGCCGTCCTTGGTGGAGACCAGGTCCGGCTCGATCACATCCGCGCCCTGGGCGGCGGCCAGCTCGTAGGCGGCCAGGGTGTGCTCGGGGCGGTAGCCGGAGGCACCACGGTGACCCACGACGTCGGGGCGCACCACGGGCTTGCCCGTGACGGACTGCGCTGCGGCCGGGGTCGTCGGTGCGGCGGGGGCGGCGGCGGCCGGGGCGGCCAGCGGGGCGCTGACGGCGACGGCGGCGGCGAGGGCCACGAGGCCGCGGGCGGCGTGACGACGGACGGAGGTCATGGAACGGTCCTTTCCGGGAGGGGGATGACCGCTCCAGTGGGCCAGATCCGGGTGTCGACCGGGTGGCCCCCCACCGGCCACAGCCGGCCCGCCCGGTGAACAGCCGGTGACGGGGGCTGATCCGAGAGGTTCAGCCGCCCGTCACGATGCGCGGCGCCGGGCCCGGCGGCTCAGCCCGCCGTCGACGACGGCCGCGTCAGTCCCAGCGTCTCCGGGGCCGACGGGGCGCCGTCGCCGAGGACGTGCTCGCCCAGGAAGCCGAGGACGACCTCGTACCAGACCTTCGCGTGCTGCGGGGCGAGGATCCAGTGGTTCTCGTGGGGGAAGTAGAGGAACCGGTGGTCGGTGGTGCCGTCCGCGGCGGCCGGCCGCCCGGACTTCGCCAGCAGGTCCGACCACAGGCGCAGCCCCTCGCCGATCGGCACGCGGTAATCCTTGTCGCCGTGGATGACGAGCATCGGGGAGACGATCTCGCCCACGAACCGGTGCGGAGAGTTCTCCTGCTGCATCTGCTCGTCCATCTCGCGGGCCCAGTAGAACGCGGCGTCCGTCGTCGGGCCGAAGCCGTCCAGCGCCCACAGCGAGGCGTGCGTGACCACGCACCGGAACCGATCGGTGTGCCCGGCCACCCAGTTCGCCATGTAGCCGCCGAACGAGCCGCCCATGGCGGCGGTGCGGTCGCCGTCGACGTCCTCACGCGCCACGACGGCGTCCGTGAGCGCCATCAGGTCCGTGTAGGGCGCCTGACCCCAGCGACCCCAGCCGCGTTCGATGAAGTCCTGGCCGTAGCCCGTGGACAGCGCCGGGTCCGGCAGCAGCACCGCGTAGCCGCGCGCCGCCATGATCCACGGGGTCCAGCGCCAGCTCCACGCGTTCCACGAGCCCAGCGGCCCGCCGTGGATCCACAGCAGCAGCGGGTGGCCGCCGGCCGGCGCCTCCCCCTCGGGGAGCACGAGCCAGCCGCGCACGCGCGTGCCGTCCTCGGCGACGGTCTCCACGTCCTCGAGCGTGCCCGGGATCGCGGGGCGCTCCACGGGGTTCGGCAGGCGCGTGGTCTCACCCGTGGCCAGGTCGATCCGCGCCACCTCCGGCGGGAACAGGTAGGAGGAGCGGACGCCGTAGGCCGTGGCCCCGTCCGGGGAGAGCACGACGTCGGTCCACGCCTCGTCCTCCCGGGTCACCTGCGCGACGGCGCCGGTGGCCACCTCGATGCGGAACACCGGGCGGCGACCCTCCGAGTCCGCGAGCGCGATCACCGCGGAGTCGTCCGGCAGCCACGCGACGACGTCGGCCCAGCGGTCCCAGCCGTGGGCCAGGGGCGTGGTCTGGCCCGTGGCCGTGTCCATCACGTACAGGCGCGGGTGCACGGCGGAGTGCGGGGTGGAGTCAGGGGTGCGGACGACGACGGCGCGCGTGCCGTCATGGCTGACGGGGCCGACGGCCACGTCCTCACCGGGGACGTCGTGCAGGACGTGGTGCTCGCCCGTGGCCAGGTCCACGCGCACCACCGTGCCCTCCCGCACGTTGCCGCGGGCCTCGGCGGTGGCGGCCGTGGTGAGCAGGAACGAGCCGTCCGGGGCCACCTGCGCGCCGATCCCGAACGCGTGGGAGCGCGGGAATCCGGAGACGTGGCGCAGGTGGTGCGCCACGTCGTCGGCCTCGGGAGCCAGGCCGGAGGCGGCGGGGCCGGGCTCGGCGGCGTCCGCGTCCGTGGCGGGCTCGCCCTGCGGGTCCGGGCCGGGCTCGAGGACGAAGAGCTCGGGGCGGGCGGGGCCAAGGTCGTGGTCCCAGAAGCGGATGGGGTAGCCGGTGTGCAGGATGGCGTCCACGCCGGCGTCCTTGCGGGTCTGCGCGAGGGTCGCGTGCTCGGCCTCGGTGGTGGCGCCGAGCAGCCGGTCCGCCGTGACGACGACGCGGTCCGCCGCGGAGGCGCACGTGACCGCGGCGACGCCGCCCGGGCGGGAGAGCACCACGCGCGCCTCGCCGCCCCGGGCCGGCAGGGCCCACAGGGCGCTGCGCTTCTCGGCCTCGGCGTCGGCGGGGTCGGGACGGGCGGAGGTGAAGAAGAGGGTGCCGTCCGCGGCGAACTGCGCGCCGGCCTCGCCCTCGCGGGAGCGGGTCAGGCGGTGGGCGGGGCGCTCGCCCGCGGGGTCGACCTCCCAGAGGGCGGTGGCGTAGCCGGTGCCCTTCGCGTCCCGGGTGGCGACGGTGGTCACCAGGCGGGCGCCGTCCGGGCTGAGGGTGAGACCGGCGACGCGCGGCAGGGCGGTGAAGGCGTCGAGGTCGTGGAAGGGGGTGGCGGGGGTGTTGTCCGGGGTGTCCGGGGTGGAGGTCATGCGTTCGTTTCTATCGGCCCGCACGTGATCCGGGCAACACGGAGGGCGGCGGGGTGGTGGCCTCGACGGCGGGCCGCCCCGGTGCCCGCCGCGCCTCAGGCGCCGGGCAGCGTGCCGGCGTCGGCCCGGATCTGCTGGAGCTGCTCGCCGAGCCAGTCGACGTACCCGCCCATCCACTCCCCCGTGGCCTGGTCGTTCCAGCTCTGGCCGACCACCGGCTGCGGGAAGACGACGGCGTCCGAGAGGGTGTCCCGCAGCGCGAGGGCGGGCCCCTCCTCGTCCGCGACCGTCACCCACTGCATGCCGTGGCGCGCGCCCAGGTGCTCGCCGAGCAGCACCGCGACGACGTCCAGCAGCACCGCCAGCTCCTCGGGGTCCAACTCGTCGGCCTCCGCCTGCGAGCGGGCCAGCACGGCGTCGTAGTACGCGGCGACCGCGTCCAGGTCCAGGTGGTCCACGCCCTCCTGCGCGGCGAAGTCGCGACGGACGCGCACCCACTCCCGCTCGGGCTCGGTCAGGGGGCTCATCTCGGGCTGGTCGGTCATGGCCTCCATCCTGCCAGGCGCGTCGGGCGCCGCCGTCGCCGGAACGGACGGTGGCGGCCGCGCTTTCGTTCGCGAAACGGCGGCGTGTCGCAGCGCTTTCGTTCGAGAAACGGCGAGGAACCGGGGGGACACACCGCCGGAGGCCTCCGACCCTCCAGAGGGACCACTCGTGGACGCACCCGATGCCGCCCCGCCGGCGACGAGCCGAGCGTGCGGGCCGTCGTCGTCCGCCGCCCTCGCCCGGACTTGAGACACTGTCCCCATGCGCATCATGACCGTCTGCCTGGGGAACATCTGCCGCTCGCCCGCCGCCGAGGCCGTGCTGAACCGCAAGCTCGCGGAGGCCGGTCTCCACGACGTCGAGGTCACCTCCGCCGGCACGTCCGACGAGCACGTGGGCGCCCGGCCGCATCACCTCACCCGCGAGGTCGGCGGGGAACTGGGGTACGAGTTCCCGACGGTGGGGGTGCAGCTGTCCGCCGACCTCGTGGACGAGGCCGACCTGATCCTGGTGATGGACGAGGCCAACCTCGCCGACGCGCGGCGGCTCGCGACCACGGACGAGCAGCGGGACCGGATCCACCTGATGGGCGAGTTCGCGTCGGATGCGGACAGCGCCGGGGTGCGCGAGGTCCCCGATCCGTACGGGTATCCGCGGCCGCAGTTCGAGGAGATGTACCGGCAGATCGAGGACGCGGCAGACGGCGTCGTCGCCGCGATCCGCGACGGGCGCCTCTGACGGCCGGGGCGCGGTCCCGGGGTCCCGTCCCCGCCACGCGAACGCCGCCGGAAGCGGCCGTTTCTCGAACGAAAACGGTCTGGGACCCGCCGTTTCCCGAACGAAAGCGGGGTGGCGGCGGGGGTCGATCAGTCGTCGTGGGGGTCGTCGGAGTCGTCGAGGACCTCTCGCAGCCGCGCCGCCGTGTCCGCGCGCAGGGTGCCGCGGGTCTCGGCGCGGTCGGTCGTCGCGCGGGCGAGGGTCTCCCACACGGCCCGCACGTCCGGGGGCAGTCCCCCGGCCTCGAGCTCCCCGAGGGTCTCACGGTGGGTCCGCAGCGTGTCGACGTCACCGCGGGCCACGGGGCCGGTGAGGGCGCCGTCGCCGTCCGTGAGCGCGTTCTCCAGCGCGGCGGTCATCAGTGAGCGCAGCACCCGCTCCGGGTCGGCCACCCCGATCGTCTCCAGGATCTGGCGGGCCTGCGCCGTCAGCGTCACCAGGTGGTTCGACCCGTGGGACAGCGCCAGGTGGTAGGCCGCCCGGTCGGCCTCCTTCACGACCACGGGCTCGCCGCCCATCTCCACCACGAGCGCCTGGGCCACGGGCAGCACCACGGGGTCCGCGGTCACGCCGAACACGCAGTCCTGCAGCCGGGCGACGTCGAGGCTCAGCCCCGTGAACGTCATGGCCGGGTGGATCGCCAGGGGGATCGCCCCGTGCGCGCGCACCGGCTCCATCACCCCCACCCCGTAGCGGCCGGAGGTGTGCACGAGCAGGTGGCCGGTCTGCACGTGGCCCGCGGCGGCCAGGCCGGCCACGAGCTCGCCCAGCGCGTCGTCCGGGACGGCGAAGACGACCATCTCGGAGCGGCGCAGGATCTCGGGGATCTCCAGGACGGGCACGCCCGGCAGGAGCATCTCCGCGCGGTCCCGCGAGGCCTCGGAGACGGCGTGCACGCCCGTGATCGTGTGGCCCGCAGCCCGCAGCGCCGAGCCCAGCACGGCCCCCACTCGACCCGCGCTCACCACGCCGACGCCCAGCCGCCCGGGCCGCTGCGCCGGGTCATGCGGGTCCAGGCTCAGGTCGAGTCCGCCGGTCATCGCTCCTCCTCGCCGCGCACGGCGGGGACGTGCGCCCCGCTCTCCTCCCCGACGACGGCGCCGCCGACGACGCCGGCCCGGGCCAGTTCGCGGCGGCCCACCTCGGTGGCCGCGACCTCGCGCGTGCGCTGCTCGAAGCGGGCCAGCTCCTCGGGGCGCATCCACTGGTCGCGGTCGGCGAGGCGACGCGAGACGGCCGCGTGCCGGGCCTCCCGGGCGTACAGGTCCACGGCCACGTCCTCGTCGAGGTCGCGGACCACGGCGTTCGCCCCCGCGACCCACACGCGCACCGTGGCCAGGCCCAGGCGTCGCTGCACCGGGCCCTGCGCCAGCTCGGCCGCCTGCATGCGCTCGTGCTGGAGGGTCTGCAGCCGGCGGTTCAACCAGCCGCTGCGCACCACCAGCAGGGACCGCGTCGTCGTGAAGCCGGTCCGCCGCCAGGCGAACCAGTTGAACCACCACCTGCCGCGCCGCGGCACGTGCTGGAAGCCGCCCTCCGTGCCGGTGCCGTGCACGCCGAGGTGCATGAGCCCGGCGGGGGTCAGCCCCTGCGCGGCGCGCGGATCGCCGTCCAGGCCCGGGTCCGGGGCCACGACCGTGAGGACGCGGAGCACGTCCTCCCACGGGCCGACGGGCAGCGCGACGTCCCGGGCGCCGTCGGACTCCTGCAGGTACCCGGCCACCGCCATGTTCACCCGATACCAGCCGAAGGGCCGCCAGAACAGGGGCTGGGAGACGGTCACCCCCTGCACCCGCCCCGGCGGGACGGTCTGGTGGGTGGTCTCGGTGAGCCCGTGCCGCAGTCGCAGCCCGTCGGTGGAGCGGCGCACCTGGAAACCCCAGCCGGCGTTCAACCGGGACCACGCGACGCCGGCCACGGAGAACAGGGCGGGCAGGGACGCGGCCGCGCCGATCCCGGTCAGGGTCTCCCCCTCGTCCAGCACCGCCTCGGGCAGCAGCGCGACCACGAGGGCGAGGCCGCCCAGCCAGATCAGGGACCCGGCCAGCACCCCCAGCACGCCTCCGGAGAGCAGGACGGAGCCGAGGAGCCGCCCCGCGGGCACCTGCAGCATGAGTTCGCCGGCGTCCGCGGCGTCGGCGTCGGGGAGGCCGGGCTCGGCCGCCCGCTCCGGCGCGGACGCGTCCGCCCCGGCTCCCCCGAGCATCCCCGACGCGCGGTCCAGGATCTCCCGGCGCACCGCTTCGGCCTCGGCGCGGCGCAGGAAGGACAGCTCGAGCGCGGACTCGCCGCCGTCGGCCGCCTCGACCTTCACCGTGGCCAGCCCGAGCAGCCGAGCCACGAGGGGGTGCTGCAGGTCCACCGCCTGGATGCGGTCGTAGCGCATCTGCCGGCGGCTGCGGAAGAGCCAGCCCTGGCGCAGCTCGATCCGGTCCTCCCCGCAGCGGAACCGGGTGAACCACCAGGAGAAGAAGAACACGAGGCTGATCAGCAGGGTGACCCCCAGCAGGATGCCGCCGGCCACGAGCAGGCTGCCGTCGCCGCCGCCCGGGGCGTCCTCCCCGCTGAGCCGGCCCGCCGCGAAGTCCTCCACCGCGTTGCGGCCCGCGAAGAACAGGATCAGCAGCAGGAAGGTCCAGCCCCGCACCCAGGGCGAGGCGGGGTGGACGCGGACCCAGCCGGCGTCGTCGGCGGGGGGCGGGGCGGCCGCGCTCACAGGCCCGCCAGCCGCGCCTGGCCGCGCGCCATGAGGACCTCGCGCAGCTCCTCGGCCCTCTCGCGGGGCACGCCCTCCAGGGTGACGTCCCCGCCCGCGGCGGCGGTCTTCAGGGTGAGGGTCTGCAGCCCGACCCGGCGCAGCAGCGGACCGTCCGACACGTCCACGTACTGCAGGCGGCCGTACGGCACCGCGTGCACGCTGCGGAACAGGATGCCCTCGCGCCACAGGACGTCGTCCTCGCGCTCGGCCCAGCCCATCGCGCGCACGCGCCGCGGGATCAGGATCAGGTCCACGATCCAGGACACGACGACGACGGCCGGCAGCCCCCACGCGACCCACGCGGCCATCCCCGCCCACGGGCCGGTGAGCTTGAGGATCAGCGGCACGGAGAACGCGGCGAGCCAGATCAGGTGGCCGATGGTCGTGGCGATGAGCTTCACCGTGGTCAGCCGCGGCGAGGCCGGCGTGAAGGCCACGCCGCTCAGGTCAATGCCGGGCACGGGCATACCCTCCTTCGGTCTCGGGACGGACCGGTCGGCCGCGGCCCGGGGACCCATCCTGCCCACGGCCGCCCTCGGGCGCATCCTCCTCAGGGGGGATCCGGCACCACCGTTCGACGATCAGCCCCACCACCAGCAGGACGAGACCGCCGGCGGCCTGCAGGGCGGCCTCCCGCACGGTCGGCGCCCCGACGCCGGCCCGCAGCAGCACCTGCACCGCCACACCGGCGTGCCAGCCGCCGAGGGCCGCTCCCGCGAAGCCGGAGGCCTGGCCGAGCACGAGCGTGCGGGCCGCGGCGAGCGGGTCCATCCGCGCGGCGGCGGGCTTCTCCCGGTCCCGGCGCACCCGCCAGCCCAGCCCGATGCACAGCACGGAGACCGCGGCCACGGTGATCAGGCCGCCGCGACCCACCACGGGCGCCGGCCAGCCCAGGGACGGCGCGGCGAGCCCGGCCAGCCAGCCGAGCACGGCGGCCGCCAGCACCACGAGCAGGGTCCACCCGGAGCGCAGCGCGATCACGTGTCCTCCCTCCCGAGGGCGTCCGGGCATGCCGGGCGGAGCGGGACGACGTCGTCGGTGCCGGCCAGCAGCCGGTGCCGCTCGGGCTCCTGGCGGCGCACCCCGGGGGCGTCCGCGGCGACGGCGGCGAGGTCGGCGACGGGCGTGCCGGCGAGCGTGGCGTCCGCGTCGAGCCACAGCCACGGCAGCAGCACGAAGGCCCGCTCGGCCGCGCGGGGGTGCGGCAGGGTGAGGTCCGGGTGGTCGCTGCGCACGTCCCCGTAGGCGATCACGTCCACGTCCAGGGTGCGCGCGCCCCAGCGGACCTCACGCCGCCGATGGTGGTCCTGCTCGAGCCGGTGCGCCACCGCGAGCAGCTCCCACGGCGCGAGGTCCGTGCGCAGGGTGACCACCTGGTTGAGGTAGTCGGGCTGGCCCGGCGGCCCGCCCACGGGCGCGGTGACGGCCCGGGGCGAAGCCCGGACGTCCGTGATGTGCGGCAGCGCGGACAGGGCGGCGACGGCGGCGTCGAGCGTCTGCGCGGGCTCGCGCAGGTTGGCGCCGAGGGCCAGCACGGCCGCGACGGGCGCGTCCGGGCGGGCGCCCAGCGCGGGGACGGGCGCGGGGCCCTCGGCCAGGTGCGACCAGTCGACGGTGCTCACGCGAGGTCCTCCCGGGTGCGGTGCACGGTGACGGCGGCGTCCGCGAAGTCGTGCGGGATGGGCGCCTGCGGCTTGTGCACGGTGACCTCGACGGCGGTCACCACGGGCTGCTCGGCGAGGACGGCGCGGGCGATCCGGTCGGCGAGGGTCTCGATCAGGTCCACCGGCTCCCCGGTGACCAGGCGGACCACCGTGTCCGCGACCTCGGCGTAGTTGGCGGTGCGGGCGAGGTCGTCGCCGGCCGCGGCGGGGCCGGCGTCGAGGTGGAGGACGACGTCCGTGACGAACGGCTGCCCGTCCCGGCGCTCGTGGTCGAAGACCCCGTGGTGCCCGACGGCGGACAGTCCGGCCAGGCGGATGCGGTCCCGGGCGCTCACGGCAGCACGTCCTCGGAGACGGGCTCACCCGGGGCGTGGGCCCCGGCCCAGGCCGCGGCGGTGCGGACGGCGTCGGCGCTGGCGCGCACGTCGTGCACGCGCACGCCCCACGCGCCCTGGGCGGCGGCGAGGGCGGAGATGGCCGCGGTGGCGGCGTCGCGCGCGGCGGGCGGGGCCGGGGTGCCGTCGTCGTCCGCCAGCAGCGTGCCCAGGAACCGCTTGCGCGAGGCGGCGACGAGCACCGGGTGGCCCATGGCGCGGAGCCACTCGAGGCCGCGCAGCAGCTCCCAGTTCTGCTCGCCGGCCTTCGCGAAGCCCAGGCCCGGGTCGACGATCAGCTGCGCGGGCTCGACGCCCGCGGCGAGGAAGCGGCCGGCCACGTCCCGCAGCTCGCACACGACGTCCGGGACGGTGTCCTCGTAGACGGCCAGCCCGTCCATGGTCTGCGGGTTCCCGCGGTTGTGCATGAGGATGTACGGCGCGCCCGACGCGGCGATCAGCGCCGGCATATCCGGCTCGTGGGCGAGGCCGGAGACGTCGTTGACGATCACCGGCCCCAGCGCCAGGGCAGCCCGGGCGGTGGCGGTGTGGCGCGTGTCCACGGAGAGGACGACGTCCTCGGCCAGCAGCGCCTCGATCACGGGCAGGATGCGCTCCTGCTCCTCGGCCGGCGGCACGGCGCGGGCCCCGGGGCGGGTGGACTCCCCGCCCACGTCCACGATGTCCGCGCCGTCCGCGACCATGCGCCGGGCGTGCTCGACGGCCGCGCGGACGGTGGCGTGCTCCCCGCCGTCCGAGAACGAGTCAGGGGTGACGTTGAGGATGCCCATGACCAGGGTCCGGTCCGCGGGCAGCCGCCCCAGCAGGGCGCGGTTCGCCTCCCGCGCCGCCGCGTCGATGCTCTCGTCCACGTGTCCTCCTCCGCCGTCGGTGGTCCTCAGCCGTGCATGATGAGGCTCATCGCCTCCGAGCGCGTGGACGGATCCCGCAGCTGGCCGCGCACCGCCGAGGTGACGGTCTTCGCGCCCGGCTTGCGCACGCCGCGCATGGACATGCACATGTGCTCGGCCTCCACCACCACGATCGCCCCGCGCGGGGCCAGGTGCTCCATGAGCGCCTCCACCACCTGCGTGGTCAGCCGCTCCTGCACCTGCGGACGCCGCGCGTACAGCTCCACGAGACGGGCCAGCTTGGACAGCCCCGTCACGCGGCCCTCGGCGGAGGGTATGTAGCCGATGTGCGCGGTGCCGTGGAACGGCACCAGGTGGTGCTCGCAGGTCGAGTAGAACGGGATGTCCTTCACCAGCACGAGCTCCTCGTGCGCGATGTCGAACGTGGTGCCGAGCACCTGGTCCGGGCTCTGGTGCAGGCCCGCGAAGAACTCCGCGTACGCCTTGGCCACCCGCGCCGGGGTGTCCGCCAGGCCCTCGCGGTCCGGGTCCTCACCGATCGCCAGCAGGATCTCCCGCACCGCCGCCTCGATGCGCGGCCGGTCCACCGCGGTCGAGTCCGGGTCGAACGTGCCGGGGACGGCGTCGTCGGGGGTGTGGGCTGTCATGCGGGTCTCCTGCGCGGTCAAAAGGTCGGTCCCTCGCCGGGGCCCGGCGTGTTGCTCGGACCGCCGTGCGGCGGCAGGCCGGGGCCGGCCGCGTCCCCGCCCAGCGACGACGGCGGCGCACCCTCCGGACGCACCGGCACCGTGGTGCCCTCGACGCCGACGGGGGTCTGCTCCCCGCCGTCGTGGCGCGAGCGGCGCTCGGAGGGGGAGAGGACGGGCGGGATGTCCTGCGGGAGCCGGTCGTCCGAGGCCAGCCACACGCCGCGCTCGGGCCGCTTGCGCACGTCCGCGAAGATGGCGGCGATGGCCTCCTGGGTCAGCGTCTCCTTCTCGAGCAGCTCGTAGGCCAGCCGGTCCAGGACGTCCCGGTTCTCCGTGAGCACCCAGTGGGCCTCGGCGTGGGCCTGGTCCAGCAGGGTGCGGACCTCGGCGTCCACCAGGTACGCGAGCTCCTCGGAGTACTCACGGGAGGAGCCGCCGGCGGCGCCGCCCACGAAGGGCTCGGAGCTGCCGCCGCCGAGCTTGACCGCGCCCACCTTGGCGGACATGCCGTACTCGGTGACCATCTTGCGGGCCGTGTCCGTGGCCTTCTGGATGTCGTTCGCGGCGCCCGTGGACGGGTCCTTGAACACGATCTCCTCCGCCACGCGCCCGCCCATCGCGTACGCGAGCTGGTCCAGGAGCTCGTTGCGGGTGACGGAGTACTTGTCGTCCTCCGGGACCACCATCGTGTAGCCCAGGGCGCGGCCGCGGGGCAGGATCGTGATCTTGGTGACCGGGGCGGAGTTGCGCAGCCCGGCCGCGACGAGCGCGTGGCCGCCCTCGTGGTAGGCGGTGACCTTGCGCTCGTGCTCGTTCATCAGGCGGGTGCGCTTCTGCGGGCCGGCCATCACGCGGTCCACGGCCTCGTCCAGGGCGTGGTTGTCGATCACGTTGTTGTTCGAGCGCGCCGTGAGCAGCGCGGCCTCGTTGATCACGTTGGCCAGGTCCGCACCCGTGTAGCCGGGGGTGCGCTTGGCCAGGGAGCGCAGGTCCACGTCCAGGGCGATCGGCTTGCCCTGCGCGTGCACCTCGAGGATCTTGGCGCGGCCCTCGAGGTCCGGGGCGTCCACGGGGATCTGGCGGTCGAAGCGGCCCGGGCGCAGCAGCGCCGGGTCCAGGACGTCCGGGCGGTTGGTCGCGGCGATCATGATGACGTTCGTGGAGGCGTCGAAGCCGTCCATCTCCACGAGCATCTGGTTCAGGGTCTGCTCGCGCTCGTCGTTGCCGCCGCCGATGCCTGCGCCGCGGTGCCGGCCGACGGCGTCGATCTCGTCCACGAAGATGATGGCGGGGGCGTTGGACTTGGCCTGCTCGAAGAGGTCGCGCACGCGCGAGGCGCCGACGCCCACGAACATCTCCACGAAGTCCGAGCCGGAGATCGAGTAGAACGGCACGCCGGCCTCACCGGCCACGGCCTTGGCCAGGAGGGTCTTGCCCGTGCCGGGCGGGCCGTAGAGCAGCACGCCCTTGGGGATCTTGGCGCCCACCGCGCGGAAGCGGTCCGGCACGGTGAGGAACTCCTTGATCTCCTGGAGCTCCTCCACGGCCTCGTCCGCGCCCGCGACGTCCTTGAACAGCACGTCCGGGTTGTCCTTGTTGATCAGCTTGGCGCGGGACTTGCCGAACTGCATGACCTTGCCACCGCCGCCCTGCATGCGGGACATCAGGAACCAGAACAGCAGTGCGATGAGCAGGAACGGAACCATGAAGCCGAGCAGCGAGAGGAACCAGTTGCTCCGCACCGGCTCGTCCGTGTAGCCGTCCAGGGCCGAGTCGTCCACCGCGGTGACCACGTCCGTGGCGCGCGCGGTGGCGAAGTAGAAGTAGACCTCCTTGCCGAGGTCCCGGTCGTCCTGCTTGTAGGGCTCACGCAGGGTGAGGTCCACGCGCTGGTCCCCGTCCACCACGCGGGCCTGCGCGGCCTTGTCGTCCTTCAGCAGGGCCATGCCCACGTTGGTGTCCACCATGGTGCGGCCGCTCTGTGACGTGGTCAGCGGGATCGCGACGGCGAGGACCAGCAGGCCCAGCAGGATCCAGACGTAGGGCTTGTTGAACAGCTTCTTCACGGTCCGAGTGTCTCCTGGTCTGCCGCGGGGGCCGGGCTCCCCGGGGCGGCCGCCGTGCAGCCGGGGCCGGCGCAGGGCCGACGTCGCGCCCGGGTCAAGCCTCCACGGTACCGGCCCCGCCCGGGTGTCCGCTGACTGTTCGCGTCAGGTGGACAGGGCGCGGGCGGTCAGCCGGCGCCGACGTCGGCCAGCACCGTCCTGGCACCCACCGGGAATGCGAGGGGTCGGAATGGCGCGTGGATCGCACCTCAGAGCGACCGCTCGCGTGACAGGAACGCTGGCGCTGCGACCGCGCCCCTGCGTCCCCGCCTGCACAGACCCCCGTGCACCCGCATCCCTCCCCAGGCCGGCGGCGGCTCAGGACGCCGCCCGCTTTACCGCGCCAGGCTGGCACCATGCGTCACCCCGCCCCGCTTCCCGCGGCCTTGCTTCACGGCCCCTTCACCGCCGCGCAGGCGAGGGCCGCCGGCATCGACCGCAACCGGCTGCGTCGCTCCGACGTCGAACGCCTCGCCCGGGGCCTCTACCGCCGGCGTGAGGCCACCCCGGCCGCCGTCGAGCGCCCCGCGGCCGGCTCCTCCCCCTACCGGTGGAGCACCCCGCTCTCGGCCACCCAACACGAGCTCCTGCTGCGACTCGCCCGGCACCGCGCCACCACGGTGGTGTCGCACCAGACCGCGGCCCGCGCCCGGGAGATCTGGCTGCCGGAGCGACTGGACGCGGGGGACGGCGTCCACGTGAGCCGCCCGCGAGACCGTGGCCGTCTCGCCCTCCCCGGCGTCATCTCCCACCGGACGGCGCTCCCGCCCGCGGATGTGGAGCGCGTGCGGATCGGCGGCCTGGCCTGGCACGTCACCGCCCCGCCCCGTCTCTGGGTCGACCTCGCCGCCCTGCTCGACGACGACGAGCTCGTCATCCTCGGCGACCATCTCGTCCGCCGGGCGAAGCTGTCCGGCGGTCCGGGCGCCGCCGAGCGGGCCCGGGCGGCCCTGGCCCAGGCGGCCGAGGCAAGCCCGTCCGCGCACAACCGGCGACGACGGCTCCGCACTGCCGCCACGCTGGTCCGGGTCGGTGCACACTCCCCGAAGGAGACGCGGCTCCGGCTCGCACTGACGGCCGCCGGGCTCCCCGAGCCCGCACTGCAGCTCGAGGCCCGGGACCCGGAGTTCTCCCTGCACCACCCCGCGACGGCGGACCTGGGCTATCGGCAGGCGAGAGTGGCCCTGCACTACGACGGCGGCCACCACGGTGCGGATCGCCAGATCGATCGCGACGTGCAGCGCAACGCGGCCTTCGAGCGACGGGGCTACCGGAACATCACCGTGTCCTCCTCCGACGCTCGCCGCGGATTCACGCGCGTGATCGTGGAGGTGCGCCGTCACCTCGGGGACGCCGGCGACCTGTCACGCAAGGAGTCGGAATGGGGCGTGAATGGCACCTCAGAGCGACCGCTCACGTGACAGGTCGCTGCTGCGGCGGCCACGCCGGGCCGGGCCCCCGGTCAGCTGTACACGTGCGGGGCGAGGGTGCCCACGAAGTCCAGGTTGCGGTACTTCTCCGCGTAGTCCAGGCCGTAGCCCACCACGAACTCGTTGGGGATGTCCCGCCCGACGTACTTCACGTCGATGTCCACCTTCATGGCCTCCGGCTTGCGCAGCAGGGTGCAGATCTCGACCGAGGCGGGGCCGCGGGATTCGAGGTTGGCCTTGAGCCAGGACAGGGTCAGACCGGAGTCGATGATGTCCTCGACGATCAGGACGTGCCGGCCCGTGAGGTCCGCGTCGAGGTCCTTGAGGATGCGCACCACGCCGGAGGACTTGGTGCCGGAGCCGTAGGAGGAGACCGCCATGAAGTCCAGCTCCACGTGGGAGTGCAGGGCACGGGTGAGGTCGGCGACCACCATCACGGCGCCCTTGAGCACGGCGACGATGAGCAGGTCCTTGTCCGCGTAGTCGCGGTCGATCTGGCGGGCCAGGTCCGTGATCGTGTCCTGCACGTCCTCGCGGGACATGAGGACGTGGGTGAGGTCGTTCTGGACATCCTGTGCGTCCATGCGCCGCTCCTGGTGAGTGCTCGTGCGGGAATGCCGGGCCGGGCCGCAGTCAGGGACCGGGCAGGCAGGGGATGAGGTCCAGTCTGGCACACGCCCGATGCGCGGCCACCCCGCCGGGCAGCTCCACCGGACCGGCCGACGTGCCCCCCGCGCGGGCGCCCGTCACGAGGGTGTCCACCGCGAGGATCCGTTCGCGGGGCGGGGCCTGCCCTCCCGCGGCGCGGGCGGCGCGCGCGATCACGCGGTGGCGCACGGCGGCGGGCAGCGCGGCCAGGGTGTCCAGGTCCAGGGAGACGACGCGCGGGTCCCGGCCGGGCGGGTCGACGCGCAGCCGGGTGAACTCGTCGCCGGCCCATGCCTCGAGGGCCGCGGCGTCCTCGGCCGCGATGGCCGCGGTGCGCACCAGCCCGGCCCGCACGCCGGGGCCGAGGCCGGCGTCGGGGTCCTCGAGCGCGGGCAGCACGCGGGTGCGGACCCGCGAACGCAGCAGCGCGGGATCGCGGTTGTGCGGGTCCTCGAACCAGGTCAGCCCGGCCCAGCGGCAGATCGTCTCGGTGTCCGCGCGGGTCAGGCCCAGCAGCGGGCGGGCGACGGCGGCCCCGCCCGGCAGCGTCCCGCGCGCCGGGATCCCCGCGAGGGACCGCGTGCCGGACCCGCGGGCGAGCCCGAGGAGGACCTGTTCAGCCTGATCGTCGGCGGTGTGGGCGGTGAGGACGACGGCGGTGCCCGCCCCCGGGGCGGCGCCCCCCTGCCCCGCCTCCCGGGCGGCGGCGGCGAGGGCCACCCGGCGGGCACGCCGGGCGTCGGCCTCGGGGCCGTCGCCGGTGCGGGCCACCTCGACCCGCGTGACGGTGACCGGGGTCAGACCGAGGATGCGGGCGACGTCGGCGGCGGCCGCCGCCACCGCGTCGCTGCCCGACTGCAGCCCGTGGTCCACCACGGCCGCGCCGATCGGACCGAGCCGCGCACCCTCCCGGGTGCCCACGAGGACGGCGCAGGCCACGGCGAGCGCGAGGGAGTCGGCGCCACCGGAGAGGGCGACGAGGCCGCGGGGACGACTCCCCGCCCGGCCCGGCACGACATCCGCGCGACGGGGCCCGTCGCCCGCCAGGGCCTCCCGCACCGCCGCGACGGCCCGGTGCAGGGGCTCGGGCCAGCGGGTGCGCGGCGGCCATGCGCCGACCGCGGGAAGGCCGCCGACCCCGCCCGCCGGCGTCGGCCCCGGGTCCCGCGCCTCAGGCCTGGGCACGGATGCGCGCCACCCACGTCTCGGGGGCGTGGAGCTCGGCCTCGCTCGGCAGCAGCTCGGGGGCGTCCCAGACCACGTTGAACCCGGCCATGCCGAGCTCGGCCACGGCGGCGGCCACGAACCTCTGACCGTCGCGATACTGGGCCATCTTGGCGTCCATGCCCAGCAGACGGCGGAGCATGCGGTCCAGGGGCGAGCGGCGGTCGCCGCGCTCGTCGAAGCGGCGGCGGATGGTCTTGACGGAGGACACGACGGAGGAGTCGACACCGTCCATCACCACGTTCGCGTGCCCCTCGAGCAGGGACATCACGGCCGTCAGCCGGGACAGGCGCTCCCGGTCCTCCTCGTCCTGGATCGCGCCGAGCAGGCCCGGCGCGGGTCGGGCCGCGACCGCGTCCTGCGCGTCGTGTCCGTCCCGTGTCCCGGTCCGGCCGGCGTCGGCCTCCCGACCCAGCGGGTTCGCCGCCGCGAGCGCAGTGCGCAGGCGCTCGGGCAGGGACTCGGCCTTGTCGAACAGGCCGACGGTGAGCGCCGTGATCTCGCCCCGCAGGTGCTCGCGCAGCCAGGGCGCGGCCGCGAACTGCACGCGGTGGGTCTGCTCGTGCAGGCAGACCCAGAGGCGGAAATCCGCCGGGTCGACGTTGATCTCCGCGCGCACCTGCGCGACGTTCGGGGCCACGAGCAGCAGGCGTCCGCCGGCGGGGCCGGCCGCCGTCCCCCCGGGGCCGGGCAGCGCGATGAACGGGTCGTACTGGCCGAGGATCTTCCCGGACATCCAGGCGAGGATCCCGCCCATCTCCAGGGCGGTGGCGTGCCGGGTGACGCGGGTGGTGGCGGCGTGCTCACGGGGCCGGGTGTCCCGCAGATGCGCGAACGTGGGGTCCAGCAGCGTGGCGAAGGACTGGGTGGCGGCGCGCGACCAGGTGGGGCGGTCCACCACGAGCACCTGCGAGTCGCGCAGGTCCCGTGCCGCCTCGAGCCCGGTCAGGCGGTGGACGTGCGGCACGGCGGCCTCCGCGGCGGCGCGCAGGCCCTCCGCCTCGCGCGTCGCCTCGCGCGGCGTGAACCGGGGGCCGGCGGCGGCGAGGGACCGTGCGGTCCGTGCTGCGAAGGCCCAGTCCACCGGGTGGGCGACGGCGGGGCCCGGCTCGGCGGGGGCGCCCGGCTCGGCGTCCGCGGCGGTGCGGGGGCGGTCGGTCGCGTGGTCGTCGCTCATGGGCTCCATCAGACCACAGGGCCCGGGCCTCGGATCAGAGCCCGGCGACGGCGCTGACGGCCTCGTCGACCGCCGCGCGCGCGGGCTCCAGCTTCCACTGCAGATCCGAGCAGATGATGCTGAACGCGAGGACCCGCCCGGACGTCGTGGTGACGGTGCCGGTGAGGGAGACCGTCTGGTCGAGCGTGCCGGTCTTCGCGGCCACGGCCTGCCGCGCGGGGGCATCCGGGAACCGGTCGCCCAGGGTGGAGTCTTCGCCGGGCCGCGGCAGGCCCTCCAGCACGGTGGCCAGGGCGGGCGTGCGGGCCACCCCGGCCACGACGCCGGCCAGCTGGCCCGCACTGACGCGGTTGTCCGGGGACAGGCCCGAGGAGTCCACGAGCGCCATCCCGGCGGTGTCCACGCCGAGGTCCTCAACGGTGGCCGTCAGCAGCCGCGTGGCGCCCTCGTGGGTGGCCGGCAGGTCCGTGGCGGGCGCGGCCGTGTGGGCCAGGGCCTCGACCACCTGGTTCTCCGAGTGGGCCAGCAGGTACGCGACCTGCTCCCCCACGGACGCGGACTCCACCGCCGCGACGGGGGCGGCGGCGAGGACCGTGGCGCGCGGCACCTCGGTGGCCGGGAGCGTGTCCCGCAGGCCCACCTCGAGGTCGGCGCCGGAGGCGGCCACCGCGTCGTCGAGCGCGGCCTGGAAGGTGAGCGCGGCGAACTGCGCCGGGTCCTCGATGCGGTCCTCCCCGGTGCCAGGGGCCTCACGGCCGCCGTAGGTGGCCAACGGCTGCACCGGCGCGATGTTGCCGCTCTCCGGGATGTCCGACGTCCAGCGCGGGTTCAGGGCCGTGCGGTCCGTGAAGAGCCGCAGGTCCGTGCTGACCACCACCTGCCCGGTGACGCCGTCCTCGACCAGCCCGGCCACGGTCCGCTGCGCGAGGGTGCGCAGGCCCGCGCGGCCGGAGACGTGCGTCGAGTCCGAGGCGCCCGTGCCCAGCAGCACGTCGCCGCCGCCCACGAGCACCAGCTCGGTGGCCGCGTCGTCCGCGGTGGGCTGGGCCACCACGGTGGTCTGCAGGGTCGTCTCAGGACCCAGGGCGGAGACGATGGCCGCGGCGGCGAGCACCTTGAGCGAGGACGCGGGGGCCACGGGCTCGTCCGCGTCCCGCGCGTACAGCACCTCGCCGGTGGCCAGGTCGCGGAACTCGGCGGAGGCCGTGCCCGGGGACGTCTCCAGCCCCGGCTCGACGGCGGCCGCCACCTCGGCCGCGGTGGGGCCGGCGGACGGGGACGACGACGTCGGCGCGGCGGTCGTCGACGAGGCGGGCGCGCTCGACGGGGCCGGCGGCGCGGTCACGGGCCCGCAGGCGACCAGGACGGCCGCGAGCGCGGCCAGGAGGACGGCGTGGAGCGAGCGGCTCCGGGGGCGTTCCGTGCGTCGATCCCGACGCCCAGTGCGCCCCGTGTCCACCTGTCCCATGCGTCCATCATGACGGACGCCCCCGGTAGGCTGACGGCAGCACCGCCGGTCGGCGCCGCGCCGCCCGGACACCCCACCCTCTGTGCGAAGGAGAGTCATGGCGCACGACGTCACCATCGAGATCCCCGCGGGCTCCCGCGTGAAGTACGAGTTCGACCACGAGACCGGCCGCCTGCGCCTGGACCGTGTGCTCTTCACCTCCATGCAGTACCCCACGCACTACGGCTACTTCGAGAACACCCTCGGCGAGGACGGCGACCCGCTGGACGCCCTCGTGTACCTGCCGGGCTTCGACCTGGTGCCGGGCTGCGTCGTCGAGGCCCGCCCGATCGGCGTGTTCAACATGACCGACGACGGCGGCGGCGACGCCAAGCTGCTGTGCGTCCCGGCGGACAAGCGCTACGACCACATCACCGAGCTCGAGCACGTGGAGGAGTCGCTCAAGCAGGAGATCGAGCACTTCTTCACCCGCTACAAGGACCTGGAGCCGGGCAAGTGGGTCAAGGCCGAGGGCTGGGAGGGCCGCGCGGCGGCCGAGGCCGAGCTCGAGGCCTCCATCCAGCGCTTCGACGCCGAGGGCGAGGAGTCCCCGACCGACGAGCCCCAGGGCCGCGCGGTGGACACCGAGGAGGCGCAGCCGGCCACCGAGGAGGGCGAGGCGACGGACGAGCCCCAGGGCCGCTGATCCCCGCACCGCCCACGCGCGCGACGCCGGCCGCTCACCCCTCGGGGTGGGCGGCCGGCGTCGTCTGCGGGCTGGCAGAATCGACGACCATGTTCGTGCTCACCATCAACCAGCGGGACACCCTCGACGCCGGCGACCGCGTGGACACGTTCCTGCGCGCCCTCCAGGACGTGCCGGGGCTGGACGACGCCGTCGTGCTCCCGTTCCAGCGCGCCGTGGGCGACGAGCTGATCGGCGCCGTCGAGGACCCGCGCGTCGCCGTGGACGTGGCGCTGCGCGCCCTGCGGCAGCGCCGCTGGAACGTGGGGGTCGGCGTCGGGACGGTGACGCACGCGGACGGTGCGGCGGGCGCGCCCGCCTCCGGGGACCTGCACGACGCCGGCGGGCCCGGTCTCGCGGCGGCGCGGCGGGCCGTGGAGGCGGCGGCCGTGTCCACCGCGCGGATCCCGTTGGCCGTGCGCGGCCGGGACGAGGAGGCGGCCGCCGAGGCCGAGGCCGTGCTGCGACTCGTCGGGCAGCTCGTGTGGTCCCGGACCGACGCCGAGTGGGCGGTGCTGGACCTGCTGGTGCCCGGCGTGCGCGGCCAGCAGAAGCCGGCGGCCGCCGCGCTCGGGATCACGGCGCAGGCCGTCTCGCAGGCGGTGCAGCGCTCCTACTGGAACGAGGAGCACGCCTGCCGCCCCGCCGCCGCGCGCCTGCTCACGCTGGCGGGGGGCTGACCCGGCGGCCCGGGCCGGTCGCGCCGCTCAGGCCGCGGCCGGCTCCTCGAGGAGCGAGCGCAGCACCGTGGCGAGCCCGTGCTCGTCCACGTGCCCGGTGACCTCGTCCGCGGCTGCCACGACCTCCTCCACGGCCTGGCCCATGGCCACGCCGCGGCCGGCCCAGCGCAGCATCTCGATGTCGTTGCGGCCGTCGCCCACGGCCACGGTGTCCTCGGGGGCCACCTTCAGCACGGTGCGCAGCGCCTCGAGCCCGGACGCCTTGGTCACGCCCGCCGCGGCGACGTCAAGCCACGCCGTCCAGCCCACGGAGTAGGTCACGCCGGACAGGCCGATGCCCTCCACCGCGCGGCCGAACTCCTCGGCGGAGGAGTCCGTGGAGAACACCACGAGGCGCACGGCCGTGGTGTCCATCAGCTCCTCGAACGTGACGCCCTCCGCGGCCACGCCGAAGGACATGTCCTGGAACCGCTCGGTGGAGCGGAAGGTGCCGTCCGGCAGCTCGAGCGCGTACTTGGCGCTGGGCAGGCGGTGGCGCAGCTGGGTCAGCACCGAGCGCGGGTCGAAGGTGCGCAGGTCCGTGACCTCGTAGCCCTCCTCCAGCTCGGGGTCCAGGCGCAGCGTGACCCCGCCGTTGGAGCACACCATGAAGCCGGCGCCGATCCCCAGGGAGCGGGCCACGGGCAGGGTGGCCCCGCGGGAGCGGCCCGTCGCGATGACCACGTGATGCCCGGCGTCCAGCACGGCCCGCACGGCCGCGCGCACGGGCTCATGCAGATGGCCGTCATGGTCCACGATCGTTCCGTCCACGTCCAGGCACACGAGCTTCTTCGTCATGACCCCCACCCAACCACACGGCCCGGACACGACGGCGACGCGCGGGTGAACGGCGAGGGCGCCGCAGGGGCGCCGCGGGACAGGCGGGCGAGGCGGCCGGGGCCGCGGGGCGGGCGGGCGAGGCGACCGGCGCCGCGGGGGACGACGTCGTCCGCTCAGACCAGCTCGAAGCGCTCCATCCCGCCGAGGTAGGGGCGCAGCGCGGCGGGCACGGTGACCGAGCCGTCCGCGTTCTGGTGGTTCTCCAGGATCGCCACGATCCAGCGGGTGGTGGCCAGGGTGCCGTTGAGCGTGGCCACCATGCGGGTGCCGCCCTTGGAGCCGTCCTCCGTGCGGACCCGCTCGCGGATGTTCAGGCGGCGGGCCTGGAACGTGGTGCAGTTCGAGGTGGACGTCAGCTCGCGATAGGTGCCCTGCGTGGGGACCCAGGCCTCGCAGTCGAACTTGCGGGCGGCGGAGAGGCCGAGGTCGCCGGCGGCGATGTCGATCACCCGGTACGGCACCTCGATCGCGGCGAGCATCCGCTCCTCCCACGCCAGCAGACGCTCGTGCTCCGCCTCCGCTTCCTCCTGGGCGGCGTAGATGAACATCTCCAGCTTGTTGAACTGGTGCACGCGGATGATGCCGCGGGTGTCCTTGCCCGCCGAGCCCGCCTCACGCCGGTAGCACGTGGACCAGCCGGCGTACCGGACGGGGGCGGACACGTCCATGATCTCGCCCGCGTGGAAGCCGGCCAGGGCCACCTCGGAGGTGCCCACCAGATACAGGTCGTCGCGCTCGAGGCGGTAGATCTCGTCGTCGTGCTCGACGTCGAAGCCGGTGCCCTGCATGGTCTCCGGACGCACCAGGGTGGGCGGGATGACCGGCACGAAGCCGTTCTCCAGGGCCAAGTCCAGGCCCAGCTGCATCAGGGCGAGCTCGAGACGCGCGCCCACGCCCTTGAGGAAGCTGAACCGGGCGCCGGAGACCTTCGCGCCGCGCTCCATGTCGATCGCCCCGAGCAGCTCGCCGAGCTCGAGGTGGTCGCGCGGCTCGAAGCCCTCGGCGGCGAAGTCGCGCGGGGTGCCGACCTCCTTGAGAACCACGAAGTCGTCCTCGCCGCCGGCCGGGACGCCGTCGACGATCAGGTTCGGGAACGCGCGCTGCAGCTCCGCGAGGCGGGCCTCGGCGGCGCCGGCGGCCGACTCGGCCTCCTTCACGCGCGCGGCCAGGTCCTTCACCTCGGCCAGCAGGGCCTGCTTCTCCTCGCCCTTCGCCTGGGCGACGCGCTTGCCGAAGGCCTTCTGCTCCGCGCGCAGCTGCTCGAAGCCCGCGATGGACGAGCGGCGGGACGCGTCCGCCTCCACCAGACGGTCCACGAGGGATGCGTCCTCCCCGCGGGCCTCCTGGGAGGCGCGGTACTTCTCGGGCTGCTCGATGAGGTCCTTGACGTCGATCACGTGCGCCAGCCTAGCGGGCGGGGCCGACGCCTAGATGTTGTGGGTCATGAGGTTCTTGGCACGAGGGCCGGGCTGAGATGAGACGAGCGGGCCTCTCCCGCAGGATGGAAGTTCCTCAACAACCCACCTGCCCGAAAAGACCCACTCATGACTCACGCTAACGCACCCCTGACCCCCACCGGCCGTCTCAGGATGGTCCACCGCCACCTGCACGACGGCATCCCGCAAGCCCATGTCGCCGCCGAGTTCCGGGTGAGCCGGCCCACGGTGGCCACCTGGGTCGCCCGCTACCGCGCCCAGGGAGAAGCCGGCCTTCAGGACCTGCCCAGCCGGCCGCACCGTTCACCTGCCCAGCTCGATCCGGTCCTGGTCGCCCAGATCCACGCCCTGCGGCGGGAGCGCAAGTGGTCCGCACGGCGCATCCATCACCACCTCGTCTCCGAGGGCCACCGGGTGTGTCTTCGTACCGTGGGACGGTGGCTGCACCGGGCCGGGATCTCCCGCCTACGGGACCTGACCCCGGCCGGAGAAGACCTGCGCCAACGACCCCAGAAGATCACCGCGAGAGGGCCGGGGCACATGGTGCACCTGGACGTGAAGAAGATCGGGCGCATCCCTGACGGGGGCGGCTGGCGTGCTCACGGCCGGGACTCCGAGAACGCGCGAGCAGCCAAGCGCGGGCCTGGCCGACGGGTCGGCTACACCTACCTGCACTCGGCGATCGACGGGTTCACCCGCCTGGCCTACACCGAGGCGTTGGAGGATGAGCGGACGGTGACCACGATCGGGTTCTTCTGCCGGGCGCGGGCGTTCTTCGCCGCGCACGGCATCACCGTGGACCGGGTGGTCACGGACAACGGGAACAACTACCGGGCCGTGGACTTCACCGCCAAGGTGGTCTCGCTCGGGGGCCGGCACCACCGGATCCGGCCCTACACGCCCCGCCATAACGGGAAGGTCGAACGCTACAACCGGCTGATGGTCGATGAGGTCCTCTACGCCCGCCCGTACTCCTCAGAGACGGCCCGGCGTGAGGCGTTGGCAGTGTGGGTGAACCACTACAACTACCATCGGCCTCATACCTCCTGCGGAGACGCCCCTCCGGCCTCGTTGGCCCCGGCCCGAGTCAACAACGTCATGACCTCTTACACCTAGACTCGGGGCATGACTCCCGAGTGGTGGATGGCGCTGGCCGCCCTGGTGCTCCTGGCCCTGCTGGTCGTCGTCGTGGTGGTGCTGGCGGTGCGCCAGGTCCGCCTCGGCGTGCAGCACGAGCGGACGCGTCTCCTGGTGGACGCCCTCGACGCGCGGGTGGGCGGCGTGCAGCGCCGGCTGGAGGAGGTGCCCGGCATCGGCACGGGCCGCCACGAGGTCGCGCTGGTACTGAACCCCATCAAGACGCACGCGGACCGGGTGCGGCGCGAGCTCGAGCGGCTCGCGGAGGCGGAGGGTCTCGGCGAGGTGCTCGTGCTCGAGACGCAGGAGGACGACCCCGGCACCGCCATGGCGCGGCAGGCCCTCGACGCCGGCGCCCGGCTCGTGATCGCCGCGGGCGGCGACGGCACGGTCCGCACCGTGGCCGAGCAGCTGGCCGGCACCGACGTCGCCCTCGGCGTGGTGCCGCTGGGCACCGGGAACCTGCTGGCCCGCAACCTGGACCTGCCGATCAACGACGTCGAGCAGTGCCTGCGGATCGCCGTGGGGGGCCGGCAGCGGCGCATCGACACCGTGGACGTCCGCTTCACGCACGAGGACGGGCGCGTCACCCGGCAGACCTTCACCGTGATCGGCGGCGCCGGCTATGACGCGGACATCATGGGCGACACCAAGGACGAGCTGAAGAGCCTGGCCGGCTGGCTGGCCTACAGCGAGGCCGGCATGCGGCACCTGCGCGGCAAGCGGCACGAGGTGACCGTGGCCCTCGACGGCGGTCAGCCCCGCCGGTTCAAGGTGCGCACCGTGATGGTGGCCAACTGCGGGATGCTCACGGGCGGCGTCGAGCTGCTGCCCCAGGCCAAGCTCGACGACGGCCTCCTCGACGTCATGGTCCTCTCGCCCCGGCACGCGCTCGACTGGGCGCGGATCGCCGTGAAGACCGTGACCCGGCACCGCAGCTCCGTCCCCGCGATGCACACGGAGCAGGCCCAGCGCGTGAAGGTCGAGTTCGCCGAGCCGATGCCCTCCCAGCTCGACGGCGACGCCACCGGGGTCATCACCGCCCTCGACGCCCGCGTGCAGCCGGACTCGCTCGTCGTGATGCTCGTGGCCGAGGACGACGCCTCCGTCCGCGACGACGGCGTCTCCGCCGCCGCCCCCGTCCCGGAACCGGCCCCGCACATCTGACCCCCCGTCCCCGCTTTCGTTCGGGAAACGGCGGCTTCCCCAGCGCTTTCGTTCGGGAAACGGACGCCTCACCACCACTTTCGTTCGGGAAACGGGCGCCGGGGCGACGCGCGGACGGGAAGCGCGACGACGGCCCGTCGTCGCGGTGATCGTCCCGTTTCGTCAACGAAAGTCTCTCGAGGCCGCCGTTTCCCGAACGAAAGTGACCCTGGGGCCGCCGTTTCCCGAACGAAAGTGCTGTACCGCCTCAGCGGGAGCGGAGGGACTCCACCCAGGCGCGGCCGGAGCGATACGCGGCGTCCGTGAACTCGGCCGGCACCCTCGTGGGCACGGGCTCGGCCTGCGCGTACGAGCCCAGGAACCGCAGGTCGGGGTACTCCCGGTACAGGGCCGCGAGCGCATCACCCACGCGGGCCTCCGCCAGGTGGCCCTCGAGGTCGAGGGAGAAGAAGTACCGCCCGATGCCCTCGCCGGTCGGCCGGGACTCGATGCGGGAGAGGTTCACCCCGCGCGTGGTGAACTCGGCCAGGATCTGCCCGAGGGCGCCGGGCCGGTCCTCCGGCAGCGGCACCACGAGCGTGGTCTTGTCCGCCCCCGTGGGCGCGGGCAGGGCCGTCGGCCGAGAGAGCAGCACGAAGCGCGTCACGGCGCCCGGCACGTCCTCGATCCGCTCGGCGAGCACCGGCAGCCCGGTCTGCTCGGCCACGAGCGGGGCGCACACGGCGGCGTCGAAGTCGCCCTGGGCCACGAGGCCGGCCCCGGCCGCCGTCGACGGGGCGGGCGTGAACTCCACGCCCGGCAGCGCCGTCTCGGCCCAGCCGCGCACCTGCGCCCAGGCGTGGGGGTGCGTGGTCACGCGCCGCACGTCCTCGATCGCGACGCCGGGCCGACCCACGAGCACGAAGCTGATGGCCACGTGCACCTCCGCGAGGATCTGCAGCGTCTCCCCGAGGGCGATCTCGTCCACGGTGGCGGAGACGCCGCCCTCCACCGAGTTCTCGATGGGCACGACGGCGCGGTCCACCTCCCCCCTGCGCAGCGCCGCCACGGCGCTCAGCACGGAGCCCGCAGGCACGAACTCGGCCTCGGCCGGGTCCGCCACCTTCCGCAGGGCGGCCTCGGTGAAGGTGCCGGCCGGGCCGAGGAAGGCGTAGCGCAGGCGCGACGGCGTCGCGTCAGCGGAGTCCGTCCCCGTCACTTGACGGTGGGCTCGGCGTCGCCGTCGGCCTCCATCGGCTTGCCGGCCTCGAGCCACGCGCCGGAGCCGCCGGCCACGTTGATGGCCGAGTAGCCGCGGCCGGTCATGAACTCGGCGGCGCGGGCGGAGCGGCCGCCGGTGCGGCAGATCAGGTAGTAGTCCGTGTCCGGGTCCAGCTCCTCGAGCCGGTCCGGCAGCTGGCCCAGCGGGATGTGCTGGGCGCCGGCGGCGCGGCCCAGGGCCCACTCGTCGTCCTCGCGGACGTCCAGGATGGCCGCATCGGCGGGGATCTCGTTCACATCGACGGTCTCGAAGGCGCTCATGGCTTCAGCGTAGCCACCCGCCCGGACGTCCCAGGAAGGCCCCGCCGTCCATGACCCTGCCCACGCCCGTTAGGCTCGGCCGCATGCAGACCTCCGACGCCGCACCCGCCGCCGACGACGACCGCACCCCCTCCGCCCCCGGCCCGGCCCGGCTCCTGGACCGCTCGGCCGTGCGCCTGCGGGAGGACCTCGCCGCCGGGGAGCTGAGCGCCCGGGAGGTCACGGAGGCGGCCCTCGCCGCGGCCCAGACCCACGCGGACCTCGGCGCGTTCGCCCTCCTCGACGCCGAGGGGGCCCGGGCCCGTGCCGCCGAGCTGGACGCGGCCCACCCGCGCGTCGCGCCCCGGGCCGTGCCCGGTCCGCGCACCTCCCCCGCCCCGGACGACGACGGCGCCCCCGCCTCCCTGCACGGCCTTCCGCTGGCGTACAAGGACCTGATCGACGTGCGCGGGATGCCCACGCGGTTCGGCTCCGCCCTGCTGGCCGACGCGCCGCCGGCCGCGCAGGACGACCCGCTCGCGCTCCGCCTGCGCGCGGCCGGCACCGTCACCCTCGGCAAGACGACCGTGCCCGAGTTCGGCCTGGACTCCTACTCGGAGAACCTCGTCACGGCGCCGGCCCGCAACCCCCTGGACCCCACCCGCACCGCGGGAGGCTCCTCGGGCGGGGCCGCGGCCGCCGTCGCCGCGGGGATCCTGCCGTTCGCCCCGGGCTCGGACGGGGGCGGGTCCATCCGCATCCCCGCCGCGGCGTGCGGGCTCGTGGGCCTCAAGCCCGGCCGCGGGGAGCTGCCGATGGACGAGCACGCGGACACGGTCCGCAACCTCACGGTGTCGGGCCCGCTGGCCCACACGGTCGAGGACGCCGCCCTGCTCTACGACGTGCTGCTCTCCCCCGAGGGCCTGCCCGGCCGGGTGCTGCCGGACCTGCGCCGCACCGTGGAGACCGCCCGGGCCGGGGGCGCCGTCGACGCCCGCCGGATCGGCGTCACCACGGCCTCGCCCTTCGCCTCCGACCTCGAGATCTCCCTGGCCCGGCCCGCCGTCACCGCCCTGACGAAGGCCGCCGCCGCCCTGGACGCGGGCGGCCACGCGGTCGAGGACCTCTCCCCCTACTACGGCGAGGACTATCACCGGGACTTCCGCACGGTGTGGACCGCCGGGCTGCTCCGGGCGCCGCTGCCGGAGGACGCCGAGGCCCACGTGGGCGCGGTGGCCGCGCACTTCCTGCGCACGGCCCGGGCCGCAGGGCGCGCCGAGCTCGACGACGCCGCCCACCGGCTCGAGGAGTGGGCGCGCGGGGTGCGGGCGCAGTTCGCCGCCGTCGACGTGGTGATGACCCCGGTGCTGGCCACCGCGCCCCCGCCGGTCGGCCACTTCCTGGCGATGGAGCCCGAGGCCAACTACGAGGCGCAGTGCGCGTTCACGCCCTACACCTCGATGGTCAACGTGCTCGGCCTGCCCGCGGTCGCGGTGCCCGTGCTCCGGGACGAGCGGGGCCTGAACTGGTCCGTCCAGCTCATCGGCCGGCCCGGCACGTCCGCGCCCCTGCTCGCCCTGGCCGCGCATCTCGAGCTGCTGCTGGCCGGCTGAGCCGGCCGGTCAGGTCGAGGTGTAGTCGCCCAGGGACATGCCGGCGATCACCAGGATCACGAGGAACACGACGGCGAGCAGCAGCAGGGCGAGGGACACGTAGTTCATCACGAGGCCGGCGATCGCCATGCCGCGGCCGTGGGGCTCGCGCTTGAGGCCGATGTGGCCGAGGACCACGCCCACGATCGGCGGGAGGAGGAACGTGAACCCGCCCACCACGGAGATGATGCCGAGGATCATGGACGCCACCGAGCGGCCGATGCCCTCGGTCTGGCCGGGCTGCAGCGGGGCTCCGAAGCCGTGGCCGGGCGTGCCCTGCCCGTAGCCGTAGGCGGGGACGGTGTTCGCGTCCTGGCCGTAGCCGTACGGCTGCCCGTAGGCGGGGCGGGTCTGCCCCTCCTGCTCGGCGTACGAGGGGGCCCGGTCCCAGGCGGCGCGGTCGGCGTCGCCGGCCGGGGCGTCGGGCCAGCCGGCGGCGGAGGAGCCGGTGCCGGAGGAGCCCGCACCGGCCTCGGACCCGTACCAGCTCGGCCGGGCGGCCTCACGGCGCGGGTCGTGGGAGGCGTGGGGGTCGGTCATGACGGTCCTTCCGGTTCGGGGCGTCGCGGTCCGGTGCCGAGTCTAGGCGGTGCCCCCCGGACCCGGCCCGGCCCCGCGCCCCTGCTCCCCGGCCGGCCTCACCCGGGCCGGCCCACCGCCTTGAGGTACCCGGAGAACCCGCCGGGGGTCCGCCCCTCCAGGCGGGACGAGGTGAGCACGCGGGTGGTGTCGGTGGCGATCACGCGCACCCGGCGGCCGTCACCGCCGTCGCGCTCCCCCGCCAGGGCCCGCACGGCCTCGGCCAGGCCGACGTCCTCGTGCTCGGCCACCGGCGGGAACCCGCCCACGGCCTCGTACAGCGACCACGGCAGTCCCAGGTTGGCCCCGTGCACGTGCGGGTGCCCCTCCTCGTGCCGGTAGCCGCGGAGCCAGGCCTGCCGCAGCGGCCCCTGGTGCACGTCCACCGTGCCCAGCACGAGCACCTCGTCGTGGCCGGCGGCCACGGTCTGCGCCAGCAGCCAGTCGGCGGGGACGCGGCTGTCCGCGTCGGTGGAGGCGAGCCAGAGGCGCTCGGCCGGCACGTCGGGGAACAGCGCGCGGGCCCGGCGGGCGCCCTCGAGGCGGGCCCGCCCGACGCCAGCCTGCCCGGCGGTCGGCTCCCCCAGTTCGAGGACGTGGATGCGCGGGTCGGCGGCGCGGGCCTCGAGGGCGGCGGCCACCGTGGCGTCGTCGCAGCGGTCCGCGGCGACCACGACCGCGGCCGTGCCCTGCGCGTGGTGCTCCTCCCAGCGGTCCAGGGCGGCGGCGAGGGCCGCGAGCGCGGCCGGCAGCCGCTCCTGTTCGTCCTTGGCGGGCACCACGACGACGGCGTGGGTCGCGGCGGCGGCCCGCACGTGGAGGCTGAGCCGGAAGTCGTCCTCCACGAGCTCGGTGCGCAGCCGCCAGCGCGGGTCCGCGGCGACGCGCGCGTGCACGGCGTCCCCGTCCAGCGGCCAGCCCTCGATGGGGTGGCGCCAGTGGCACAGCAGCAGCTCGCCACCGGGGGCGAGCGCGGCGTCGGCGTCGTCGATCAGCGCGTCGAGCTCCTCGGGCTGCAGGAAGTAGCCGATCTCAGAGGCGATCACGAGGTCCGCGCCGGCGACGTCGGCCGGCCAGTCCGCGGGCAGCACGGCTCGGCGCACCTCGGCGTGCGGCGCGCCGGCCAGCCGGGCGGCGGCGCGCTCGACGGCGGTGGAGGACGCCTCGAGGCCGACCACGCGGTCCGCGCGCGCGGCCACGTCCGCGGTGAGCACGCCGATGGACGCGCCCGCCTCGACCACGGTCCCGTAGCGGGGCCGGGGCAGGGCGGCGAGGGTGAGCGCCCGCTTGCGGGCCTCGTAGGACGAGCTGAGGTAGCGCCACGGGTCCTCCTGGGCCCGGTAGAGCCGGTCGAAGACGGCGGCGGCCCGGTGGGCGTCGGCGTCGTCGGGGCCGGAGACGCGGTGGGCCTCGAACGGGCGCTCGTGGTGGGCGAGCACGGCGGGGCCGAGGATCGCCTCGTCGCCGGGCGCGGCGGAGAGGGGCCGGACCTGGGAGGCGTGCGCGTCGAGGGCGGCACGGCGGGCGGCACGGTCGTCGTCGGTGAGCGGCAGCCGCCGGTAGCGGCGGGCGGGCAGGTCGGCCGGGTCGGCCCAGTGCCAGAACCAGATGGGGAAGGCGTAGAGCGGCAGGTCGCACTCGCCCGCGACCGCGCCGACGGCGCGGCCCACGGCCTCGTGGTCCGCGTGGCCGTCGCCGGGGTCGTGGGAGGCGAGCACGGCGGGGCCGGGGTGGGCGTCGAGGGCCGCGGCGACGGCGTCGCGCACGGCGTCCTCGTGCTCGGCCACGCCGGAGTCGGGCAGGGCCAGGGACGCCCACGTCAGCCGGTCCCGCGCCGGAGAGCCGGGGCCTGCGGAGGCGGGCAGGCCGGCGGCGAGGGCGTCGAGGGCGTGCTCCATCTCGTCCCGGCGCAGCCGGACCAGGTCCTCGGGCGTGTGCGTGGGCGAGTGCGGGTGGGAGGCCTCGCCGGCGGTGGCGACCAGCACGTGCACGCGTGCCCCGTCGCGCAGGGCGGAGCGGATCAGGCCGGTGGCGGCGAGGGTCTCGTCGTCCGGGTGCGCCACGGCCACGAGCAGCAGCGTCTGCGCGTCCCAGACGGGCAGGCGCAGCTCCGGCAGCTCGCCGACGCCGCCCTCGGCCCAGGCCGCCTCGGACGTGCCGTCGTCGGTGTGGGAGAAGCTCACCACGTCCAGCCGCCGTCGGTCTCGCCGGTCAGGAGCGCGGCGCCCAGCCGGGCGTCGTCGCGGTGTCCGTGGTGCTGGCGCAGGTAGACCTGCAGGTCGGCCACGGCGCGGGCGTGCGCGGCGCTGCCGGTGAGCGGGCCGGGGCCGGTGGCCTGCCCGACGACGTCCATCACCTCGGTGCACAGCTGTGCCACGGTGCCGCGGATCCGGTCGGCCTCGACCATGCCGCGGCCGTGGTCCAGGCGGCCGGCGTCCACGTCGTCGGCGGCACGGGCGAGCAGGGCGGCCATCGCGTGGAGCAGCCGGTCGACGCGGCCGAGCGCGGCCTGGCCGATCTGGTCCGGGCCCGGTCCGCGACCCTCGGCCTCGGCGGCCGCGCGGGCGGCGGTGGCGTTCCGCAGGGTGCGGGCGATGCCGACGGCGCCGCCGAACCACACCGCCGCCACGCCGATGCCGCCCCACGCGAAGCCGGGCCGGCGCAGGTACCACTCGGCGCCGCCGACGGCGCTGCCGGGGACGGCGTCGAAGGCCAGGCCCACCGTGCGGATCGGGGCGAGGCCGAGCGCGGGCCAGGCCGAGTCGGTCTCGGCCACGCCGGGGTGGGACAGGTCCACGAGCACGGCGCGGCGGGTGCCGTCCGCCTCCCGGCCGGTCACGACGGCGGCCGCGCACCGGTCCGCGAGCGAGCACCACGGCTTCTCGCCGTCGAGCAGCCAGGCGGTGTCGGGGCCGTCCGGGGCGGGGCGCAGGGCCGGGGTGCGGCCGCCGGACTCGGAGGCGTAGACGCCGAGCAGCCCGGCCGGGGCGGGGACGCCGGCCTGGGACAGGATCGAGAGCGCGTCCAGATGGGGCTCGAGCACGCGGGCGGCCGAGAGGTCCTGCGCGGCGACGGAGGCGAGCAGCTCCCACTGCTCCCGGGTGCGCCCCGCGCCGGTCAGCGGCAGGTCGAGCGGGGCGGCGTCCTCGCCGGACGGGGCGCCGGACGCCGCACGGAGCAGCTCGACCATCGCATCGACGTCGCCGTCGCAGGCCGCGGCGGCCGCGAGGAGGGCCTGCTCGGCCGGGCGGTCCACGGCTCCACCCGGGACGAGACGGACGGGCTCGGGCTGGGCCATGGGTGGGGACCTCCTCGTCGACGGCGCCCGGGCCGGTGCGCCCCGGGGTCGAGGATTCACCGTAGTCAGCACGGGCACGGCGGGGAATGGCCGGTGCGCCGGGGGCGAAGCGGCCCGCTCTTTCTTGACATGTTCCAGAGAACCGGATGGGATCGACTGGCATGGAGACCACGACGCGGGACGAGGACGAGCGCACGCTGCTGCGCGGCGTCGGCCTGCGCGTGACCCGGCCCCGCCTGGCGGTGCTGACCGCCCTCGCCGACCACCCCCACGCGGACGCGTCCACCGTGCTGGCCGCCGTGCGTCGGGCCCTGCCCGGCACCTCGCACCAGGCCGTCTACGACTGCCTCCACGCGCTCACCGAGGCCGGGCTCGTGCGCTCCCTGCAGCCCGCCGGCTCCCCGGCCCGCTACGAGATCTGCACGGGCGACAACCACCACCACCTCGTGTGCCGCGGCTGCGGCACGGTCGTGGACGTGCCGTGCCGCACCGGCTCTGCCCCGTGCCTCGACGCCCCCGAGGGCCACGGCTTCGCGGTCGACGAGGCCGAGGTCTACTACTGGGGGCTGTGCGCCGGCTGCCGGGAGTGACCGCCGGCGTCGCCCCGGTGGGCCGCGCGTCTTCCCCCGTCCGCCCGCCCGTGCCAAGGTGTGGCACATGACCGAGAACACCGCCGCCCTGCCCGCCGCCGAGCGTCCCGGCACCCCCGCCCTGCCGCAGGACCTGATCGACGTCGACGCCCTCCTGGAGGCGTACCACACCGGTCACCCGGACGTGACGGACCCGGCGCAGAAGGTCGTGTTCGGCACCTCCGGCCACCGCGGCTCCGCGTTCACGACCTCGTTCAACGACGACCACATCGCCGCCATCACGCAGGCCGTGGTCGAGTACCGCGCGCACCACGGGATCACGGGGCCGGTCCTCGTCGGCAGGGACACGCACGCCCTGTCCGGGCCCGCGCAGGACACCGCCGTCGAGGTGCTGCTCGGCAACGACGTCGAGGTGCTCGTCGACTCCCGCGGCGGCTACACGCCCACCCCCGCCGTGTCCCACGCGATCCTGCACCTGAACGCCGGGCGCGAGCTGTCGCCGTCGGGCTTCGCGGTGGACGGGGACAACGCCGGCCTCGTGGACGGCCTCGTGATCACCCCCTCGCACAACCCGCCCGCGGACGGCGGCTTCAAGTACAACCCGCCCCACGGCGGCCCCGCGGACACCGAGGCGACCACGTGGATCGCCGACCGCGCCAACGAGCTGCTCGCCGCCGGGCTGGCGGGCGTGCACCGGGTGGCGAGCGCCGATGTCGCCGGCCACGCGAAGCTGGGCGGCTTCGACTTCCTGGACCGGTACGTGTCCGATCTGCCGCAGGTGATCGACGTGGAGGCGATCCGCGAGGCGGGCGTGCGCATCGGCGCCGACCCCATGGGCGGGGCGTCCGTGGCGTACTGGGGCGAGATCGCCGACCGCCACGGGCTGGATCTGACCGTGGTGAACCCGGAGGTGGACCCGCGGTTCGGGTTCATGACCCTGGACTGGGACGGCAAGATCCGCATGGACTGCTCGTCGCCGAACGCGATGGCCTCGCTGATCGAGCGGATGACCCCGGACGCGGACGGGCACGCGCCCTTCGACGTCGCCACCGGCAACGACGCCGACGCGGACCGGCACGGGATCGTCACCCCCGACGGCGGGCTGATGAACCCGAACCACTACCTCGCCGTGGCCATCGACTACCTGTACCGCCACCGCCAGCAGTGGCCCCAGAGCGCGGGCGTGGGCAAGACCCTGGTGAGCTCGTCGATGATCGACCGCGTGGCCGGGGACCTGGGCCGCGAGCTCGTGGAGGTGCCGGTGGGCTTCAAGTGGTTCGTGCCGGGCCTGCTGACGGGCACCGGCGTGTTCGGCGGCGAGGAGTCCGCGGGCGCGTCCTTCGTGCAGTTCGACGGCAGCCCGTGGTCCACGGACAAGGACGGGCTGCTGCTGTGCCTGCTGGCCGCGGAGATCATCGCCGTGACGGGCCAGTCCCCGTCCGAGCGGTACCGCGACCTCGTCGCCCTGCACGGCGACCCGGCGTACGCGCGCATCGACGCCCCCGCGACCGCCGAGCAGAAGGCGAAGCTGAAGACCCTCTCCCCCGACGACGTCCCCGTGACCGAGCTGGCCGGTGAGACCATCCTCGCGACGCTGACCAACGCCCCGGGCAACGACGCCCCGATCGGCGGGCTCAAGGTGGTCACGCAGCACGCGTGGTTCGCGGCGCGGCCCTCCGGCACCGAGGACGTCTACAAGATCTACGCGGAGTCCTTCCGCGGCCCCGAGCACCTGAAGCAGGTGCAGGCGGAGGCGCAGAAGCTGGTGGACGCGGTCATCGGCTGACACCCGCCCCCGTCCGCTTTCGTTCGGGAAACGGCGGCGTGTCGCACCGCTTTCGTTCGGGAAACGGACGGGCGCGCGCGCCGTTTCCCGAACGAAAAGACCCTGGGGGCGCCCTCTTCCGAACGAAAGTGCGCGGGTCGCGCGGGGGACGACGACGGCGCCCCGCCCTGCCGTCGCACAGGGCGGCTCGGTAGCGTGGCCGACATGAGCACGCAGCCCCCCGGTCTGACCACCGACGCCCCCGACACCCCCGACGACGATCCGGTTCGCGAGCCGTTGCCCACCGAGGCCCTGCCGATCGCGCCGGCCGGGCCCCGACCCGAGGAGCCGCGGGCCGCCGTCGAGCGTCTGCGCGCCGCCGCCCGCTCCCGCGCCGCCCACCCGCGCGCGGTGCGGGTGCGCCAGCTCAAGGGCCTGAAGCGGATGCTGACGGAGCACGCGGACCGGTTCGTCGCGGCGCTCGGCACGGACCTGGGCAAGCCGGCCACCGAGGCGCTGATCACGGAGATCGTCTCGGTGCGCTCCGAGGTGGACCACGCGCTGCTGCACCTGACCGACTGGATGGAGCCGCGGCCCGTGAAGCTGCCGCTGGCCCTGCGGCCCGCGAGCGCGGAGGTCCGGCCGCGACCCAAGGGTCTCGTGCTGGTCATCGGCGCGTGGAACTATCCGGTGCAGCTCGCGCTCGCCCCGGTCGTGGGCGCGCTGGCGGCCGGCAACACGGTGGTGCTCAGCCCGTCGGAGAAGGCCCCGGCCACGGCGGCGGCGCTGCGGGAGCTGGTGCCGCAGTACCTGGACTCCGCACTGGTCTCCGTGGTGGCGGGCGGCAAGGAGTGCAACACCGCGCTGCTGGCGGAGCCGTGGGACCACATCCTCTACACCGGCGGGGAGCGCGTGGGCCGGATCGTCTACGAGGCGGCGGCGAAGACCCTCTCCCCCGTGACGCTCGAGCTGGGCGGCAAGTCGCCGGCGGTGGTGACGCCGTCCCGGAACACGGGCGCGATGGCCCGCCGGATCGCGTGGGCGAAGTTCACCAACGCGGGTCAGACGTGCGTGGCCCCGGACTACGTGCTGGCCGTCGGCGAGGCCGCGCTGCGTCAGGTGACCGCCGAGCTCCCCGCAGCCCTGCGCGAGTTCTACGGCGACGACCCCCGCGCGTCGAAGGACTACGGCCGCCTCATCTCCGCCGAGCACGCGGAGCGGCTGCGGGAGATGCTCCAGGCGGACCTCGACGCCGGCGCCGAGCTGCTCGTCGGCGGCGACGTGGACGTGGCGGGGCGGTACATGGCGCCGACCGTGGTGACGGGCGTCAAGCCGGACGGCGCGCTCATGCAGGAGGAGCTGTTCGGCCCGATCCTGCCCGTGCTGACCGTGGACACCTTCCAGGACGCCCTGGACTTCATCGCGGAGCGCCCGCACCCGCTGGCCGCGTACCTGTTCACGGACCGGCCGAGCTACCACCGCGCGTTCGACGACCAGGTGCAGGCCGGCGGCCTCGGCTACGACGTCGGCCTGCTGCACGCTGGCATCGCGACGCTGCCGTTCGGCGGGATCGGCGCGTCCGGGATGGGCGCGTACCACGGCATCCACGGCTTCGAGACGTTCTCCCACCTGCGCCCGTCCATCACGAAGTCGGACCAGGTGGACACGCTCAAGACCGCGTACCCGCCGTACGGGCGGATGAAGCGGGCGCTGCTGCCGAAGATGCTCTGAGGGGTGGGTGGGGGCGGGGCTGGCCGGGCCCGGCTGGGCCCGCGCTTTCGAACGTGACATGGGGCCTAACTCACGTTCGAAAGCGCCCATAGCCCCGATTTCACGCTCGAAGGTCGGCCGCGGGCCGCGAGCCGCGGGCCGGGGGCGGGCGGGGGTCAGCGCTGCGGCCAGAAGCCGCGGCGGGCGTAGACCTCGGCGAGGACGTCGGCACGGTCGGTCATGACGCCGTCGACGCCGAGGTCGAGCAGGCGCTCGATCTCCGCGGGCTCGTCCACGACCCACACGTGCACCGGCAGGCCCGCCGCGTGGCACCGCCGCACGAAGTCGGCGGTGGCCACGGGCACGCGGCCGTGCCGGACGGGCACCTGCACGCAGTCGACGTCGAGGGCGCACCGGCGCAGCCAGCGGGTCAGTCCCAGCGGGCCCAGCGTCACGAGCGCCGCGATGGCGGCCGCCCCGCCCGACGTCGCCACCCGCTCCGGCCCGTACGCCCGCTCGGGGTGGCCGAGGCGGGCGAGGGCGCGCCGGAAGAGGCGGCGCCGCGAGTCATGGAACGAGGCGACGAGCACGCGGTCCCAGGCGCCGTGCTCGGCGAGGATGCGGGCCAGGGCCGGGGCCGACGCGCGGTCCTTGAGGTCCACGTTCAGGCGGGCTTCGGGGAGCGCCGTGAGCAGTTCCGTGAAGCGCAGCAGCGGCTCCCCGCCGACCGTGACGTCCGCCAGTCGCTCCCACGTGTGGTCGCGCAGCCGGCCGCGGCCGGTGCTGACGCGGTCCAGGGTGTCGTCGTGGAAGACGAGGAGCTCGCCGTCCGCCGTGGTGCGCACGTCCAGCTCGAGGTAGGTGAACCCGGCGGCGTGGGCGTCCACGAACGCGGCCAGCGAGTTCTCCCGATCGACGGCGGCGCCCCGGTGCGCGAACCCCAGCGGGTGGCCGCGACGGGCGGGAACGGAGTCGGTGAGGTAGGCGGGGGCAGGACGGGGCGAGGTCGGACGCACGGGATCACCGTAGCGGGGACGGGCGGTGGGGTGCCCGCTGCCGCAGCCGGGAACGCGAGAGGTCGGAATGAGCGTCAGATCGGCCCTCATTCCGACCGCTCGCGTGACAGGAGGGGCCGAAGCGCCCGCCCTCAGTCCTCCGCCGGCAGCTCCAGCATGGGGCGGTGCTCGTAGAAGGTCTGCAGCACCACGGTGGTCCGGGTGGCCACCGACGCCGTCTGGCGGATCTCCGTCACGAGGGCCTCGAGCTCGCGCGGCGAGCCCACGCGCACGAAGAGTATGTACGCGGCGTCGCCGGCCACGGAGTGGCATGCCTCGATCGCCGCGATGGACTCGAGGAGCTCGGGGGCGTCGTCGGGCTGGCGCGGGTCCAGCGGGCTGATCTCGATGAACGCGGAGAGCGGCCTGCCCACGGCCTCGGGGTCGAGCAGCGCACGGTAGCCCGTGATCACGCCCGTGCTCTCGAGCCGGCGCAGGCGCGCCTGCACCGCGGAGGTCGAGAGGCCGACCCGCTCGGAGAGCTGGGCGAGCGTGGCGCGCGGGTCATGGGAGACGGCGGCCGCGAGCCGCGCGTCGACAGGGTCGTCCATGCGCCGCACGCTATCAGCCGGCCCCGGCCGCCGGGTTGACAGCCCCGTGCGCTCATGGAAACCTTCCGGCAAGTGATCCGCCTCACCGGATATTTTCCGGCGATTCGACCTCAGGAAGGTTCCATGTCCACCACTCTGCAGCCCGCCCGGACCGACGGCGTTGCCTCGGAGGCCCCGGCCGACGCGCGCACCGTCGAGACCCACCCGGCCTGGCTCCGCCTCAAGGCCGCCGCCACCGCCCTGCAGCCTCTGCAGGTCAAGGACGGCTCCATCCCGGACCCGGCGGACCACGCCGCCGCGCGCGAGCACGTGGAGACCATCGTCGCCGCCGTCGAGGAGCTCGCCCCGCTCTTCCCGCACGACGCCGCCTACCTCGCCGCCCTGCCCCGCGACTTCGCGCGCTGGGCTGACGGCGGCTTCGCCGAACCCGACTTCCTGGACTCCCTCGTCGCCTTCCAGCCGCAGGAGCACCGCGTCGACGGCGTCCGGCACCTCGTGGTCTTCCCGATGTACACGCAGAACGGCTCCCCGGACCGGCACGTAGAGGCCCTCGTCGTCGAGACCATCTGGCCCGAGTTCATCGCCGAGCTCGAGGCCGGCGACTACGGCAACCGCCTCTTCGTCTCCCTGCGCCTGATCGACTTCACCCCCGGCTACGACACGAACTCGGCGGTGCTCTTCCCCGAGACCGTGGCCATGCGCGAGATCCCCACCTTCACGTGGGGCGCCATCTTCCAGGACCGCGAGGCCGCCCGCTTCCGCCGGGTCGTCACCGCCGCCGCCGAGGTCACCCAGCTCGAGCTCCCGGCCGAGCTCGCCGAACTGCTCTCCAGCCAGGAGCTCGCCGAGGGCACCTTCGTGATGTGGGACCTCATCCACGACCGCACGCACATGCGCGGCGACCTGCCCTTCGACCCGTTCATGATCAAGCAGCGCATGCCCTTCTTCCTCTACACGCTCGAGGAGATGCGCTGCGACATGACCGCCTTCCGCGAGTGCGTGGCGATCGAGCGCCGCCTCACGGCGCGCGCCGCCGCCGGCGAGCAGCTCACCGGGCTCGAGGAGCAGACCCGCCGCCACGCCGGGCTCGTCCAGCACGCGGTCCTGTTCGACCGGGTCTTCCGCTTCGCCCTCACGGGCTCCCGCGTCCGCAACTACGACGGCCTCGGCGGCCAGCTGCTCTTCGCCTGGCTGCACCGCAAGGACGTGATCCAGTGGCGCGACGTCGAGCTCAGCGTGGACTGGGACCGGCTCGCCGACGCCGTCGTCGAGCTGGGCGACGCCATCGACACGCTCTACTGGGAGTCCATCGACCGCCCCAAGACCGTGCACTGGCTCCAGGCCTACGAGCTCGTCGCCTCCGTGGTCACCCCGCACCCCGCCTCCGTGTGGGCGCAGGGCCTGCCCCGTGAGGTCCTCGCCGGCCCGCCCAAGGGCTACACCGACCTCGTGCTCGACGACGAGTTCCCGCTGTCCATGTTCTTCGAGGCCCTCGAGAAGAAGATGCGCGGCGTCATCGAGTCCACCGCCGGGATCCGCGGCACGGACGCCTGACCCGTGGCCGCCCTGACCGACCGCGCCGTCCTGATCGCGGGCGCCACGAGCGCCTCGGGCCGGGCCGCCGCCCGCACGCTCCTCGACGCCGGCGCACACGTCGTCGCGACCGGGCGCGACGCCGCGAAGCTCGCCCCCCTCGCCGGCCTCGGCGCCGAGACCGCGACCCTGGACCTCACGGACGAGACCGCCGTCCGCGGCCTCGTCGAGGACCTGCACGCCCGCGGCACCCGGATTGACGGCCTGCTCCACCTGGTGGGAGGCTGGCGCGGCGGCGGAGGCCTCGCCGGTCAGACCGAGGCGGACTACCGCGCCCTGGAGGCCTCGTTCACGGCGCTGCGGCACGTGAGCCGGGCCCTCGACGACGACCTGCGGGCCTCGTCCGCCGGTCGCCTCGCGATCGTCTCGTCCACGGCGGTGACCCGGCCGCTCGCCGGCGGCGCGAACTACGCCGCGGTGAAGGCGGCGAGCGAGGCATGGACCCGCGCGGTGGCGCAGGGCTGGGCCAAGGCCACCCGGGACGCGGAGACCCCGCTGCGCTCGGCGGCCGTCGTGTTCCGCGTGAAGTCCCTCGCCGGGCTCGAGGAACGGCTGGCCGAGGAGTACGCGCGACTGTGGAAGGCTGAGGCGGGCGCGCTGAACGACGCCGTCCTCACGCTCCAGGAGAAGGGAACGTAACTGACATGCAGAGGATCCACGATCCGCAGGAGCGGGGCTTCGCCTCGGACAACTACTCCGGCGTCCACCCGGAGGTGCTCGCGGCGATCGCCGAGGCCAACGGGGGCCACCAGGTCGCCTACGGCGAGGACGTGTACACGGCGCGTCTCCAGGAGGTCGTGGCCCAGCACTTCGGCGAGGACGCCACCGTGTGGCCGATGTTCAACGGGACCGGGGCGAACGTCGTCGGGCTCCAGGCCATGCTGCCCCGCTGGGGCGCGGTGATCTGCGCGGACACCGCGCACATCCACGTGGACGAGGGCGGCGCGCCGGAGAAGTCCGCCGGCATCAAGCTGCTGCCCGTGGCCACCGACGACGGCAAGCTCACCCCCGAGCTGATCGCCGCCGAGGCCTGGGGCTGGGGCGATGAGCACCGTGCCCAGCCCCTGGTCGTCTACCTCACCCAGTCCACCGAGCTCGGCACGGTCTACACCCCGGACGAGGTCAAGGCCATCACGGACTACGCCCACGAGCACGGGATGCGCGTCTACATGGACGGCGCCCGCATCGCCAATGCCGCGGCCTCCCTGGGCCTGCCGCTGCGCGCCTTCACCACCGACGTCGGCGTGGACGTGCTCTCCCTCGGCGGCACCAAGAACGGGGCGCTGCTGGCCGAGGCCGTCGTCGTGCTCGACCCGGACGCCGCGGACGGCCTCGTGTACCTGCGCAAGAACCAGATGCAGCTGGCCTCGAAGATGCGCTTCGTCTCGGCGCAGCTGCTCGCGCTGTTCGACGGCGACCTGTACCTGCGCTCCGCCCGCCACGCCAACGCCATGGCCGCCCGGCTGCGCGCCGGCATCGAGGCGGGGGTCGCCGACGGCTCGCTGGCCGGCGTCGAGTTCACGCAGGCCACGGACGCCAACGCCGTGTTCGCCGTCCTGCCCGAGGGCGTGGCCGACCGGCTGCGCGCCCGCTTCCGGTTCTACGACTGGGACGCGGCGCGCCGCGAGGTGCGCTGGGTGTGCGGCTTCGACACGACCGAGGAGGACGTGGACGCGTTCACGGCGGCGCTGCGCGCCGAACTCGTCCCCGCCGCCTGACGACCGCACCCGGCCGGCGGGGACCACCCGCCGGCCCGAGCATCCGGGATACCCTTCTACCACCGTGCAGCAGGGTGGGACGCCGCGGCGTTCGACGCGCGTCCGACCGCTCCTCCACCGAAAGGCCACCGTGGACACCAGCGCACCCCGGACGTCCCCGTCGACGCCGCCCGCCTCCGCCGCCCACATCACCCCCGAGGGCGGCTCCCTGCGGCGCACCCTCAAATCCCGGCACCTGACGATGATCGCGATGGGCGGCGCCATCGGCACGGGCCTGTTCGTGGCCTCGGGCAACACCATCGCGACCGCCGGCCCCGGTGGCGCCCTTGCGGCCTACGTGGCCATCGGCTTCATGGTGTTCCTGCTGATGCAGTCGCTCGGTGAGATGTCCACGTACCTGCCGGTCTCCGGCGCGTTCGAGGAGTACTCGACGCGCTTCGTGAGCCCCTCGTTCGGCTTCGCCATCGGCTGGAACTACTGGTACAACTGGGCGATCACGGTGGCCGCCGAGCTCGTCGCGGCGGCCCTGATCATGCGGTACTGGCTCCCGGACGTGCCCTCGTGGATCTGGTCCGCGACCTTCCTCGCGCTGCTCTTCGGCCTCAACGCCCTCTCCACGCGCGCCTACGGCGAGAGCGAGTTCTGGTTCTCGCTCATCAAGGTCGCCACCGTGGTGATCTTCCTGGTGCTCGGCGTCCTGATGATCGTCGGCATCCTCGGCGGCTCCTCCCCCGGCTTCCACAACTGGACCGACGGCGAGGCCCCCTTCGTGGGCGGCGGCGCCGGCATCCTGGCGATCTTCATGGTGGCCGGCTTCTCCTTCCAGGGCACCGAGCTGGTCGGCGTGGCCGCGGGCGAGGCCGAGGACCCGGAGAAGAACGTGCCCAAGGCGATCCGCACCGTGTTCGTGCGCATCCTGCTCTTCTACGTCGGCGCGATCACCGTCGTCGGCTTCCTCATCCCCTACACCAGCCCCCACCTGCTGGGCAGCGACGTCGAGGACATCTCGATCTCCCCGTTCACGCTCGTCTTCGAGAACGCGGGCGTGCTCGCCGCCGCCTCCGTGATGAACGCCGTGATCCTCACAGCCATCCTCTCCGCGGGCAACTCGGGCCTGTACGCCTCCACCCGCATGCTCTGGGCCCTGGCCGACTCCGGCAAGGCCCCGCGCTTCCTGGCGAAGGTGAACCGGCGCGGCGTGCCCATGAACGCCCTCTACGCCACCACCGCGGTGGGCGCGGCGTGCTTCCTGACCACGTTCATCGGGGACGGCGCCGCCTACGTGTGGCTCGTCTCCGCCTCGGGCCTGGCCGGGTTCATCGTGTGGATGGGCATCGCCTGGAGCCACTACCGGTTCCGGCGGGCCTACGTCGCGCAGGGCCACGACCCGAAGGACCTGCCCTACCGCGCCTTCCTGTTCCCCCTGGGCCCGATCGTCGCGCTGGTCATGTGCGCCGTCGTGATCCTCGGCCAGAACTACCAGGCGTTCATGGGCGACGTGGACCTCGTGGCCGTGGCCAGCGCGTACATCGGCCTGCCCCTGTTCCTCGCGCTGTGGCTCGGCCACAAGCTCGTCACCGGCTCGAAGCCGGTCCGCTACGAGGACGCCGACCTCACCCGCGTCCTGGACTGAGTCCCCCACCTCGGAGGTCGCCGTGCCCGCCCCCTCCTCCCACGCTCCCGCCGCCACCCACACCGCCCGGGGCCGCCTGGTCTGGGTGGACGTCGCGCGCGGCCTGGCCCTGGTCGCGATGATGGTCGCCCACACGGCGCCCGCCGGCGGCCCGGGTGGGGTGCTCCACCTCTCCGAGCACCTCACCGCGCCCCTGTTCGCGGCGCTCGTGGGCGTGGGCGCGCGCCTCGAGGCAGAGTGGCTGGGCCGTGGCCGGGCCGTGCCCCGCGCGCTCGTCCGGGCGGCCGCCCTGTGCGGGGCGGCGTGGCTGACCGGGCACTTCGGGGCGGCCGTCGTGAACGTGCTGGCACACCTGGCCGTGCTCACGGTGATCATGGCACTGCTGGCCGCCCTCCCCCTCGCCGCGCACCTCGTGCTCGCCGTCCTGGCCGGCGGAGGCGGCCTCCTGCTCGCCGCCACACCGACGGCCGACGTCGTCGACCGGCTCGTCCCCCTCGCTCAAGCCCTCGGGCTGAGCCGCGCGACGCTGACCCCGTATGTCTCCGCGTTCCTCACGGACGGCCCGTACCGTCTCCCCCTGTTCCTCACGTGGGCGCTGCTGGGGGCGGTGCTGGTCCGCACCGTCCACGGCACGACGACGGCGGCCCCGGCCCGGAGCGCACGGCTCACGGGGCTCGCCTGGGCGGCCGGGGGGATCGCGCTGGCCGGCGTCGTGCTCGCCCTGTCCCGGACGCAGACCGGCGCCGCCCCCGTGCCCTACACGGCGACCCCCGCGGAGGCCCTGCTGGACACGGGCCTCGTGCTGACCGTGCTCGGCGCGTGCGCGGCCCTCGCGCCGCGGCGGGCCGGGCTGCTGGCCGTGCCCGGCGCGATGACGCTGTCCGTGTACGTGGCGCACCTGTGGTACCTCGGCTGGGTGCGGCGGCTCGGACCCGGGCCGTGGCGCAGCGCCACGGGCACGGACGACACGTGGTTCAACCTGGCCGTGCTGGTGGCCGGCGCGCTGCTGCTGCCGCTGCTGTGGCGGGCCGTCGTGCGTATCGGCCCGTTCCGCGCGGGGCCGCTGGAGGGCGTCGTCCGCCTGCTGACGGCCCCGTTCGACCGCGCGCGCTGACCGACGTCCACCCCAGCGGGTAGCCTCGAGAGCGTGAGCGAGCGAACCACCTACCTGCTGATCGACGGCGAGAACATCGACGCCACCCTCGGCACGTCCATCCTGCAGCGGCGCCCCCAGCCCGACGAGCGGCCACGCTGGAAGCGCCTGCTCGGCTACCTCGAGGACCGCTGGGACCAGCCGGTCAAGGGCCTGTTCTTCCTCGCCATCGACGGTGAGATCCCCATCCCGTTCGTCCAGGCGCTCACCGCCCTCGGCTTCCAGCCGATCATGCTGCGGGGCGAGGGCAAGGTCGTGGACATCGGCATCCAGCGCACCGCGGAGGCGCTGCTGGGCCGGGAGGACGACGTCGTCCTCGTCAGCCACGACGCCGACTTCGCCCCCCAGCTCACCGACCTCGCGGCCACGCCGGGCCGACGCACCGGGATCATGGGCTTCGAGGAGTTCCTCTCCCACGAGCTGCGCCGCATCCCCGGGGTCGAGTTCTTCGACCTGGAGCACGCGGTGGGCGCGTTCGACTCGTCCCTGCCGCGCCTGCGCGTGATCGACGTCGAGGCGTTCGACCCGTACGAGTTCCTCTGACCCGCCGGGGGTGGCCCGCGGCTCAGTCCGTGGGCAGCTCCAGCAGGCGTTCGACGGTGGCGGCCACCCCGTCGTCGTCGCACGCCCCGACCACGCCGTCCGCCGCGGCCAGCAGCGACGGGTGCCCCGAGGCCACGGCCAGACCGAGACCGGCCCACTGGAGCATCTCCAGGTCGTTGGGCATGTCCCCGAACGCGACGACGTCGGCCGGCGCGACCCCCCGGCTCGCGGCGAACTCGGCGAGGGTCGCGGCCTTGTGCACGCCCGGGGCGGACATCTCCACGAGCGCGATGCCGGGCGCGGAGTGCGTGGCACTCACGAGCTCGTCCAGCTCGGCGCGGGCCGCGGCGAGGAAGGCGTCCGGGGCCAGGGTGTCCGAGCGGGCCATCAGCTTCACCACGCCCAGCCGACCCGGCAGCGCGGCCTCGAGCGTGGCCGCCGCGTGGACCTCGGCCCGGAACTCGGCGCGCTCGGAGAACGCGTGCTCCCAGAAGAAGCCCTCGAGGGTCTCGGCGCCGAAGGACACGGTGCGGTCCAGGGCGCGCAGCCGGTCCGTGGCAGTCCACACGGCCTCGACGCGCATGGGGTGGGCGATCAGGACGTCGTCCGTGGCGGTGTCCACGACGACGGCGCCGTTGGAGCAGATCACCGGTCCGACGGGACCGAGCTGCGCGCTCAGCGGGCCGAGCCAGCGGAGGGGACGGCCGGTCACGAACACCACCTCGACGCCGGCGTCGCGGGCGTCCCGCAGCGCCACGATAGTGCGCGGGCTCAGACGCCCCGACCGCGTGTGCCGGTACCCGATGATGGTGCCGTCCAGGTCCGTCGCGATCATCCGCGGACGGCGCGAGGGCAGGGACAGGGCGGGCATGCGCCCAGTCTAGGCCGGGGCAGTGCGGCGGGCCGGGGTGTCCTCCGCGGGCGAGCGGGGGCACGATGGGGGGCGTGGACACCGCACAGCAGACCACCGCACAGGACACCGCCCAGGACCCCGCGTCGACGACGCCCCGCACGGTCACCGTCACCGGCGCCGCCGGCAACATCGGCTACGCGCTGCTCTTCCGCATCGCCGCCGGCGGGATGCTCGGCCCGGACACCTCGGTCCGGCTGCGCCTGCTCGAGATCCCGGCCGCCTTGGGCGCCGCGGAGGGCACCGCCATGGAGCTCGCCGACGCGGCCTTCCCGCTGCTGGCCGACGTGGAGGTCACGGACGAACCGGCCCGCGCCTTCGACGGCGTCCAGCACGCCCTGCTCGTCGGCGCGCGGCCGCGCACGAAGGGCATGGAGCGCAGCGACCTGCTCGAGGCGAACGGCGGGATCTTCGGGCCGCAGGGCCGCGCGATCAACGACCACGCGGCGCAGGACGTGCGGGTCGTCGTCGTCGGGAACCCGGCCAACACCAACGCCCTGATCGCCGCCGCGCACGCCCCGGACGTGCCGGCCGAGCGCTTCACGGCGCTGACCCGGCTGGACCACAACCGGGCCGTGGCGCAGCTGGCGGCCCGGGCCGGCGTCGCGGTGACGGACGTGGCCGGCGTGACGATCTGGGGCAACCACTCCGCGACCCAGTTCCCGGACCTCACCCACGCCCGCGTGCGGGTGGACGGGACGTGGCGGCCGGCGCTCGAGGTGGTGGACCCGGTGTGGGCGGGCGAGGAGTTCGTGCCGCGCGTGGCGAGGCGGGGCGCGGAGATCATCGAGGTGCGCGGGGCGAGCTCGGCGGCCTCGGCGGCGTCCGCGGCGATCGATCACATGTGCGACTGGACCCTCGGCACCGGTGTGGACGCGGACGGTGCGTCGCGCCGGACGTCGGCCGCGGTGGTCTCGGACGGCTCCTACGGGGTGCCGGAGGGGCTGATCAGCTCGTTCCCCGTGACCTCCGACGGCGGCACCGCGTGGCGGATCGTGCCGGGGCTGGAGCCGGACGAGTCCGTGCTGCCGGGTGAGGGCGGGCGGCTGGCCGCGACCGTCGCCGAGCTGGAGGCCGAGCGCGACGCCGTGCGGGGGCTGGGCCTGCTCTGAGGCGGCCGTGATCTTCTGCGTCTCTGACCCTTCTGGGGGCGTCCCCGCCCGCCGGAAGGGTCGGATGCGCAACAGATTCGTGCGGGGACGGGCGGGCGTGGGATCAGTCCGCCAGCTCGGCCCGCGTGGGCGGGTCCGCCCCCGGGCGGGAGGCCGTGATCGCCGACGCGCGGGAGGCGTAGATCAGCACCGACTCGACGTCGGCCGGGTCCATCGCGTGCAGGCGGCCGCGGTTCGCGGCGCCCAGCAGGGAGCGGTCGTCGAGGGCGGCGAGCAGGGCGGCGGTGAACGAGTCACCGGCGCCCACGGTGTCCGCGACGTCCACGGGCACGATCGGGCGCTCCACCACGCCGTGCGCGGTGACGGCCACGATGTCCTCGGCGCCGCGGGTCATCACCACGAACGCCGGGCCCATCTGCTGCCACGCCTGCAGCGACTCGCGCAGCGGGCGGTCCGGGTACAGCCACGCGATGTCCTCGTCCGAGGCGTGCACCACGTCCGCCAGCCGCACGGACTCCTCCGCGCGGGCGCGGGCGAACGCCCGGTCCGGCACGATCGTGGGCCGCACGTTGGGGTCGTAGCTGATGGTCGTGACCGCGGAGATCCGCTCGAGCAGGGCCATCACCTCGGCGTCGCCGGGGGCGAGCATGGTGGCGATGGAGCCGGCATGCATGTGGTGCAGCGGACCGCCGGCGGCGTCGTCGAAGTCCCGGGCGAGCGCGGCGGCGGGCGGCAGCGTCCAGTCCAGCTCGAACTCGTAGCTGGCGGCGCCCGTGGGATCCAGGCGGGCGGTGGCCACGGAGGTGGCGGCGGCATCCGGCTCGAGCAGGCAGCGCACGCCGTTCTCCCGCAGATGCGAGGCGACCATGTCCCCGTGCGCATCGCGGCCGAGGCGGCCGGCGAACAGGACGGGCCGCTCCAGTCGGCTCAGGCCCACGGCCACGTTCAGGGGGCTGCCACCGACGTGCACGCGGGGGGTCGCGGTGTCCGAGACCACGACGTCGACGAGCGCCTCTCCGATCACACCACAGTACTGAGCCACACGCCCCACGGTACCCTAATCACCGGCGCGGAACCGGGGCTGTGCGCAGGCTTCCAGGCCCCCGAGAAACGCCCGACACCCCCCATCCCCGACCCCTCGGCAGGCGGCCATGTCCCCCACCCCCACCCGGCCCTCACGCGGCCCCGGCTGGCGCCTCCACGGCGACGGCCGCACCATCACCCCGGGCACCGTCGTCGCCCCGGACGAGCGGCTGAGCTGGCCGCGGACCGTGGGCATCGGCGTGCAGCACGTGATGGCCATGTTCGGCGCCACCGTGCTCGTGCCCGCCCTGACCGGCATGCCCGCGACGACGGCGCTGCTCTTCTCCGGCCTCGGCACCCTGCTCTTCCTGGTCATCACGGGCAATCGTCTGCCCTCGTACCTGGGCAGCTCGTTCGCGTTCATCGCACCGCTGACTGCAGCCACCACGATCGGCGGCACGGGGGCCGCGCTCGGCGGCATCCTCGTGACGGGCCTGCTGCTCACGGTGATCGGCGTGATCGTGCACCGCGCCGGCACCGGCTGGATCCACGCGCTCATGCCACCGGCGGTGATGGGCACGATCGTGGCCCTGATCGGCCTCAACCTCGCCGGCGCCACGACGACGGCCATGCAGGAGGTGCCCGTCACCACGTTCGGCACGGCCCTGGCGGTGGTGCTCACGGCGGTGGCGTTCCGGGGGCTCCTGGGCCGCCTGTCCATCCTCGTGGGCATCGTGGTGGGCTACGTGCTGGCCCTCGCGCAGGGCCAGGTGGACTTCGCCGCCGTCCGGGAGGCCGCCTGGATCGGGCTGCCGCCCTTCCACGGCCCGGAGCTTCGCTGGGACCTGCTGCCCCTGTTCCTGCCCGTGGTGCTCGTGCTGGTCGCGGAGAACATCGGCCATGTCAGGACCGTCGGGCTGATGACCAAGCGCGACCTGGACCCGCTCACCGGCCGTGCCCTGATCGCGGACGGCCTGTCCACCATGCTCTCCGGCGCGGGCGGCGGCGTCGGCACCACCACGTATGCGGAGAACATCGGCGTGATGGCCAGCTCGCGGGTCTACTCGACGGCGGCGTACTGGGTAGCCGGCCTCACCGCGATCGCCCTCGCGTTCCTGCCGAAGTTCGGGGCCGCCGTCGCCACCATCCCGGCCGGGGTGGCCGGCGGCGCGGGCATCATCCTCTACGGGATGATCGGCATGATGGGCGTGCGCATCTGGGTGCAGAACCGTGTGGACTTCTCCAACACCGTGAACCTCATGGCGGCGGGTGCGGGGCTGATCATCGCGATCGCCGACCCCCAGCTCGTGGTGGGCGGGCTCGTGTTCGGTGGCATCACGCTCGGCACGGTCGCCGCCCTGGTGGTGTACCACCTCATGACGGCGATCGCCCGCGCCCGCGGCACCGAGCCGGTGCCCGAGGACGAGGAGCAGTTCGAGGCCTCGGAGGCCGGCCGGCTCGGCTGACCCCGACCCCGCCTCGCGCCCTTTCGGTCGTGAGATAGGGCCAATCCCACGACCGAAAGCGCTCAGAACCCCCCTTTCACGTTCGAAAACGCGGGGGTCGGCTGCGCGGGGCGGGGCGGGGCTGGGGGCAGTGCCCGTCAGCCGGCCGCGACCTCCTCGTCGGCGAGGGCGAGGACCTGGTCGAGCACGTCGAGGCCGAAGCGCAGGTCCTCGTCCGAGATGTTCAGCGGTGGGCACAGGTGGAACCGGTTCTCGGCCATGAACAGCAGCAGCCCCCGGTCCTTCGCCTCGGCCATCATCCGCCCCATCACGGGCGCGACCTGACCGAGCGGGGCCAGCCGCTCCCGGGTCTGCCGGTCCTTCACCAGCTCGACGGCCCAGAACGCGCCGGCGCCGCGCACATCGCCCACGCTCGGATGGGCCGCGGCGATCTCGGCCAGCCGCGGCCCGATGATCTCCTCGCCGATCCGCTTCGCGTTGGCCACCATGCACTCCTCCTCCATCGCGGTGATCGCGGCGACGGCGGCCGCGCACGCGAGGGGGTGGCCCGAGTAGGTCAGGCCGCCGGGGTAGGGCGTGGTCGCGAAGCTCTCGTAGACGTCGTCGCTCATGGCGACGCCGCCCAGCGGCACGTACCCGGAGTTGACCCCCTTGGCGAACGTGACGATGTCCGGGGTGACGCCCGTGAGCTGGTGGCCGAACCACTCGCCCACGCGGCCGAAGCCGACCATGACCTCGTCGATGATCAGCAGGATCCCGTGCTCGCGGCACAGCTCCTTGACGCCGGCCATGTAACCGGGCGGCGGCATGAAGATGCCCGCGGTGCCGGGGACGGCCTCGAGGACCACGGCGGCCACGGTGGAGGGGCCCTCGAGCTCGATCACGTCGCGCAGGTGGGCCAGCGCGCGCTCGGCCTCCTGCTCATCGTTCTCCGAGCCGAACGCGGAGCGGTACGTGTACGCGGGCTGGAAGTGCACGACGCCGTCGGAGGCCGAGTCCGAGCCCACGCGCCGCAGGGAGCCGGTCAGGTTCGCCGTCAGGCGCGTGGCGCCGTGGTACGAGAGGTATGCGGAGAGCACCTTGTGCCGGCCCGTGTGCAGGCGCGCCATCCGCACCGCGTGATCGTTGGCCTCCGCGCCCGCGTTCGTGAAGAACACGTGGTTGATGGACTCCGGCAGCCACTCGGTGATCAGCCGGGCCGCCTCGGACCGGGCGTCGTTGACGTGCTGCGGGGCCACGGTGGCCAGCGTCTCGGCCTGTTCGCGGATCGCGGCCACGATCTTCGGGTGGCGGTGGCCGACGTTCGTGAAGACGAGCTGCCCGCTGAAGTCGACCATGGGCCGACCCTCGCCGTCCCACACCCACGACCCCTCGGCGTCGAGGATGGTCATCGGATTCAGATCGCGCTGCGCGCTCCACGAGTGGAACACGTGCGCGCGGTCGAGCTCGTGGGCGCGGCGGCCCCGCTCGATGGCCTCGTCGCTGATCCGGGGGTCCCGGCGACCGACGTGCTGCTGATGCTCGGACATGCGCCCTCCTTGGTGTGATGCGGGTCATTCCGAGCATAGGCAGGCCCGCCGGGGCGCGTCCCGGCGCGTCCGGCTGATGACCTCGCCCCCGATCCGTGCCCCGACGTCCGGGCGCCCGCCCTCAGCGCGAGCTGGCGCCCCGCCGCCCGCGCGCCACCCCCACGAACGCCTGCACGAGCTCCGAGTCGGCCGCCTTGAGCCAGGCCAGGGCGACGTCCCAGACGGGGTGGCGGGCGTCGTCGTCGCCGTGGCCCGCGGGATCCGCCCCGTCGACGACGGCGGCGCCCGCCTCCGCCTCGGCCCGCGCCTGCTCGTCCGCGAGCGCGGACCGCGTGGCGGCGGCCTCGCGGTCGGCGCGGGACAGGCCCACGGTGTCGTCGAGGGTGGAGGCCAGCGGCAGCACGATCACGTCCTTGCGGCCGAACATGCGGGCCACGGACATCGGCAGCACGACGTGGCCGGCGCCGGACGCGGCGATCTCCAGGGCCATCCGCTCGCCCGCGCCGGGCAGCTCGGCGGCGTCCATCGGCTCCGGGCTGGGGGCCGGGGCGAAGCGGGCGGGATCCAGCTCCTCGTCCGGGTCGAGCTCGGCGGGCGGCACCGGGCCGTCCGCGTCCACGTCCCACGCGGCGAGCAGGTGGTCCCTGCCCACGCACACCACCGGCAGCTCGGAGTAGACGCCCACGAGGTGCACGTGCCGCGGGTCGACGTCGCCGGCGCGCAGGAACTCCTCGGCGGACACGTCGCGCCGGCGCCGCACGTAGCCCAGCTGCGGCAGGAAGTGGCGGGGCTGACCGGCGTCGTCGTGGGCGAGGTGGGCCAGCTGGGCCGCGTCGTCGTGGTTGACGAGCTGCACCGTGCGCTGACGCGTGGTGAACCGCTCCACCCACGTGGACGGCGTGGCCCCGGGGATGGTGGCCAGGAAGAGGGTCTCGGGCGGGACGGGCAGGTCGGCCGGCGGCGCGGGCGCGGGACGACGCCGGCCCTCGCCCCCGGCGCGGCCCGCGGGCTTCACGCCCTTGGCCACGCCACGCCCGCCGGAGCGGGTGGACCGGGCGGGGCCGCCCCTGCTCGCGCGGGACTTCCCGCCCCGGCCGCCACGGGAGCCGCTCAGCGGACCTTCTCCTTCAGGAAGGAGACCGCGCGGTCCCAGGCGAGGGCGGCGGCCTCGGGCCGGTAGTTGCCCTGGGGGTTCTCGTCGTTGTGGAAGGCGTGCGGGGCGTCGTAGTAGAAGTACTCGACGTCGGCCCCGGACTCCTCGCGGATCTGCTGCTCCTGCCTCCGCGCGTCCTCGACGGGGAAGGAGTCGTCCTGCTCGGCGTAGTGGCCCTGGACGGCGGCGGTGACGCCGGAGAAGTCACCGGGCACGCCCTGGCCCACGCCGTAGAAGGGCACGGCGGCGGAGACCTTGTCCCCCTGCTGGGCCGCGAGGGCGAGCACGAAGCCGCCGCCCATGCAGAAGCCGATCGCGCCCACGGTCTGCGAGGTCACCTCGTCCCGGGCCAGGAGCCAGTCGACGGCACCGGCGAGCTGGCGGGCGCCCTCCTCGGCGGGCAGATTCTGCATCATCTCGCCGGCCTCGTCGCCGTCGTGGGCGATCCAGCCTCCGTAGAGGTCGGGGGCGAGCGCGACGAAGCCGAGGTCGGCGAGGCGGTCGCACACATCCTTGATGTGGTCCACCAGGCCCCACCACTCCTGGATCACGATCACGCCGGGGCCCTTCCCGGAGGCGGGCAGCGCGAGGTAGCCGTGGCCCGTCCGGTCGCCGTCCTGGCCGGCGTCCTTGGTGGGCAGGTCGAACGTGACGTTCTGGTGCGGGGTCTTCGAAGCCATCATGGGCCCCACACTACGAGCGGACCGGGCCCCTCTGCGAGGGGTCAGCGGTCCTCCTGCGTTCCGTCCGCTGACGAGAGCTGCTCCTCCAGCGAGACGGCCACGGCTTCGAACTCGGCGAGAGCTGCGGTGAGGTCCTCGACGATCTCCCGGGCCAGAACGTCCGGGGACGGCAGGTTGTCCATGTCCTCGAGGGTCTCGTCGCGCAGCCACGTGATGTCCAGGTTGGCCTTGTCGCGGGCGATGAGCTCGTCGTAGGTGAAGGTCTTCCACCGTTCCCCGACCTGCGCCTCCGGACGCCGGTATCCGGACACGAACTCATCCAGGTCGGCTCTGCGGAGGGGGCTCTGCTTGAGGGTGAAGTGCTTGTTGGTCCGGAGGTCGTACACGGCCATCGCATCGGTCCAGACCTCGCCGGGACGGGCCGGCTTCTTGTCGAAGAAGATCACGTTCGCCTTGACGCCCTGGGCGTAGAAGATGCCCGTGGGCAGGCGCAGGAGCGTGTGGAGGTGGAAGTCCGTGAGGAGCTTGCGTCGGATCACCTCGCCGGCACCGCCTTCGAACAGCACGTTGTCAGGGAGCACGACGGCGGCCCGCCCATTCACGTCCAGGATCGTCATGATGTGCTGGACGAAGTTCAGCTGCTTGTTGCTGGTGGTGGCCACGAAGTCCTGGCGGACGATCTCGCGGTCCTCCCGCACCTCACGGCCGTCGTCGCCCACCACGGTCATGGAGGACTTGCGCCCGAAAGGCGGGTTGGAGAGGACCACGGACCAGCGGCGGCTGGGCGCGGACGTCAGGGAGTCCCGGACGTCGATCAGCGAGTCTCCGTCATAGCGGCCCATGCCGTGGAGCAGGAGGTTCATCGCGGCGAGCCGCGCGGTGGCGTCCACCAGCTCGTAGCCGTGGACGAAGTCGTCCCTCAGCTTCTCCCGCTGGGTGGGCGTCATGGAACTCGCCTCCCGGGAGGCGTGGTCATGCGCCACGAGGAGGAATCCGCCGGTGCCGGCGGCCGGGTCCACCACGGTGTCCTCCACCGTGGGGTCCACCGCGTCCACGATCGCCTCGATGAGAGCACGGGGGGTGAAGTACTGGCCGGCACCGGAGCTTCCGTCGGACGCGCTGCGCGCGAGGATGGCCTCGTAGGCGTCGCCGTTGAGGTCCGTGCCGGACTGGGACCACTGCTGTGCGCCGATGAGGTCCACGATGATCCTGCGGAGCTTGGCCGGGTCCTGGATGCGGTTCTGCGCCTTCCGGAAGATGGTGCCGACGACACCGGGCTCACGGGAGAGCCCCTGGAGCATGCCGGTGTAGACCGCTTCGAGGTCCTGTCCGCGCGCATCCATGAGGCGCTGCCACGAGTACTGCTCCGGCAGCACCTGCTCCGGCTTGAGCGGGCGGGTGGCGCGCTCGTGGGCCATCTTGAGGAACAGCAGGTAGGTGAGCTGTTCGGTGTAGTCCAGCACGCCCACGCCGTCGTCCCGCAGGACGTGGACGTAGGACCAGAGCTTGTCCACCAGGCGGCGGGCGTCGACGGTCATGCGGTTTCCTCCTGGGGGGTGAGCCGGTAGCGGCGTCTTCTGCTGCGGGGCGGGGCGGTGGGTTCGACCAGCCCGGCCTCGATGAGGTCGTTCAGCGCGTTCATGGCGGTCCGGTAGGAGGTGCCGACGGCGTCACCCACCTCCGTGGCCTTCATGGGGCCGTCGGCAAGGGCACGGAGGATGGCCTGCTGCCGCTCGCTCAGCCCTCCCGCACCCGTCTCGGCGGCCGGCGGCACGTAGTCGGGGTTCAGCGTGTACCTGGCACCCCGGCGGTCGCCCAGCTTGACGGTGAGCCCGCGCCGCACGAGGTCGGACAGCTCCCGCGTGGCGTCCGCCTGATGGGCGCCCCATCCCTGCAGCGTCTGGTTCCGCACGGTCCGCCCGCTGCGGGCCAGGGCGAGTGCCTGGATCTGCCACTGCGTCAGTCCGTCCTGGCCCAGCCCCTGAATCCATTCGTGGGTCTCCGCCGTGAGGAGGGAGTCGTGGGCCACGTCCACCTCGACTCGCGTCAGCGTGCTGTGGAACTCGGGCGGGACCATGCCGGCGGCCTCGAGCACCTTCAGCACGGTCGGGATTCCGGATCCGCGGTTCTCGGCGATCATCCTGCCGTCGGAGCCCGGCAGGTCGGAGAGGAGCCGTGCCAGGACGCTGTTCCGGGAGGAGGAGACGTCCGGCTCGCCGAAGGAAGACGGGTCCACGGGGCCGAAGAAGCCGCCCGGGCTCCGCACCACGAGGCGGTCGGGGTAGAGCTCCACCTGCACTTGGGTCCCCCGGGCCCCCGCCGAGTAGTCCCGGTGCATCACGGCGTTGACGAGCAGCTCGCGGATCACCTCGAGTGGGTATTCGAGGCGGTCCGCCCTGCCTGTCCCGTCGATGACGGAGGCCCGGGACATGTGCCGGACGAGCACGTCGCGGGCATCCGCGATCATGTCCACGAGGGGCCCCTCGCACGTGCGGTTGTCCACGAAGCGCTCGCCGTGCGGCCCGGTGTCGCCGAACGTCGTTCCGGGGAGGACCACGACGGAGATGCTGAGCTGGGGGAAGAATCCCTGGGGGTATTCGCCGCACGCCAGCAGCCCGGCGAGAGTGGGGACGAGGACCCCGTCTGCGTCGACGAGGACGTTGGCCCGCCGCAGGCACTCCTGATCCGTCAGGGAGCCGAAGGCGCGCGGCTGAACGGTCCGCAGTCGGCCGGTGAGGGCCTCCACGAGGTCCGGCCGCAGGTCATCCGCCGTGGCTCCGTGCACCGGTTCGCGGTCATGCTGCGGCTGCCCCTGGCCTTCGATGAGCCGGTCGATCTCATAGGCCGTCAGGCGCCGGTCACCCTCGTCGCTCCGGGTGTAGGAGCCCTGGTAGCGGCCGGCGGCGGTGATGTAGCAGGGCTTCTGGTCAGGGGCGAACTCGGGGACCTCCATGACCACCACCTGGTGGCCGCCCTCCGCGTTCTCGATGCTGATGACTCCTCGCACGGGGGGCGTCATGTCATCCGCGGCCATCCCTGCCAGCGCGTCCCGGAGGGCGGGCGCATCGGCGCCCGTGGGCTCGAAGGTGGAGTCGTCCAGGCCGAGTACGACGACGCCGCCACGGGCGTTGGCGAAGGCGCTGAGGGTCTCGCGCACCGACCTCGGACACCCCCCTGCGGCAGACTTGACCTCGATCAGCGCGGTCTCCGAACCCGTGCTGCGGAGCTGCGCGAGGACCTCGTCGAGCATCAACACCCCTCCCTCATTGCAACGTTGCAATGATACGTGCAATGACGACTGCAATGACGACGCGCCGTGAGCAGCAGCGGGCGACTCACCTCGACGCCACCAGCTCCTCGATGACCTCCGTGTCCGTCGAGCGTCCGCTCAGGCGGCCGGCGAAGGCAGCGGTGAGGATCGCGCGGCGGAGGGCCGCGGTGCGCCGCCGCTCGGCTTCCACCACGCCTGCAATGCGTCGTCCCGCCAAGCGAACTCCTCCGATTGAGGATGCCAGGCGGCCCTGGACTTCAAGACTGGGCACGGGAATCTCGATGGACTTGAGCGCTTCTTGATTGATCTTGTAGATCCCCGCGGTAGTCCTGACCCTGGACTCAATTTGTCGACGAACTAATCGCGAGTTCCACAACATGGAAAGGTAGTCCAGATCGATCTTCTCTCTATTCGGGCGAAGGCGAACAATGGTGTCGGGAAATGCAACCTCACCAGGATCATCCAGAACAAGCCCCCCTCGTCCGACAAGGCCCAAAGAACCGTTACCGCGCGACAGCAGAAAGTCACCCGGACGAATCAGCCACTTCTTGGCGTCGTTTCGACTCCAGTCACCTCCCTTTCTCTGCAATGGGTCAACCCACCCGTCGCGAATCGCGGTCAATCGAATTACAGGGAATCCATCCTCCCGCGTAGGAACCGAGCGGCCATTCGCAAGGGGCTCCGCAAGGAGACTTCTCAATTCAACCTGCCGCACACTGCCCCAGTCCAGGCATAACTGAATTGCACTCTCTACCAAACCTTCCAAGCGCTTGTCAGCCACATCTAAAGACCCCTCAGCAACGTCGAGCCGCGCGAAGTGCTCCTCGACGATGTCCACGATCCGACGTTGCTCCTCCATGCCCGGCATAGGGACAGGAAGCGCGAGGAACCGATCCTGAGTCAGGTTCAGGCCGCTATCGCTGATCCCCGTCTTCATCGCGTCAATCCGCGCCTGTGCCTCAGCAGAGAGCAACCACTTCTCAAGAAAGGCAGAGTCCACACCCTCCACCGGGCGGAAGCGGTACATCTTGCCGGACATCATGAGCCGCGGGCGAGTCGATCGCACCAGGGCAGGAATGCCGCAGCGAGATCGCGGGCCCGCGCACGTCATCAACAGGTCACCTTGCTGCACTTCGATCGCCGGGCGGGGCGCAAGAGTCGCTGGGAGCTCCTTGTTCTGTGTCTCGTCGAATCGGCCCGGTTGAATCGCAGTGGTCTTCAAGACGCCCCACGTCTCGGAGTCGGGCGACGGAGAGGGGATGCACTTCGGACTCCAGCCCTGTTGCAACGGCTTCTTGTTCGGCTGCGGGACGAGAACCTCCCGGAGCGTCGTCCACTCCCACTGCCCCGTCACGCCGTCAACTCCTCGTTCAGTTCCTCGATCAGCAACCCTGCCCGCGGGCCGAGGTCGCGGACGGCACCGTCGATGCCCCCGCGGTCGGTGAAGGGCGCGCCCTCCAGATCGTCCACGGTCAGCTCGGCGGACGCGCCGATCACCTCCACCATCCGGTCCAGCCACCACCGCTGCGTGTCGGAGAACTCGGCTCCGGCCTGCTCCTGGGCCAGCAGCCAGCCGGCGTAGTTCTCCCGCACGCGGTCGGCGAAGGGCACGAGCTCGTCATCGGTGCCCGTGGCGAACCGCAGCAGGGAGACGAGATCCGTGAGGGTGTGGTGATCGCTCCTCCGCACCCGGCCGGCGTCGAGGGACTCGTACGCCTTCCAGAGGATCTCGGGCGTCCACGAATACGGCGGGCGCTTGATCCGTTCGGCGAGCTCGGCCACCTGCGCGTACTGCAGCCGCCCCTCACCCGCCTCGAACATCACCTGCACCGCCGTGATCTCATCACGGTGCTCTTCCAGGTAGGCGGACCAGGACTCGACCACGGAACGGGCTTTGTCCGCATCCACCACGCCGTAGGCGTCGAGGAGCACATCGGCACTCACCTCGTCGATCACACGATCATGCGCCCGGCGCAGCTCGAGGATGCGCATCCGCAGGTCCGGATTCGCGGCCAAGGGTGTCACGGCCCGCTCGATGTGCTCCTCGAGCGCCCTGTCTTCGTCCTCACCCCGGGCGGCGGCCTCCGCACGCACCGACGCCTGCTCATCGGCGTCCACGGCTGCCACGAGGTCCTTCACCATCTGACGGACGGAGCCGCCGGCCACGTCGTCCAGCTCCTGCCGCTCGGAGTCGGAGAGCTCCAGTTCGAGCTTGGCCAGCCGCGAGGCCAAGGTGGCGGCTTCGTCCTCGGTGATCGTCAGTGACGCGGCCTTCTCCAGGAGCTTCTTCAGTGGGACGGCCTTCTGGCGGTTGAGCGGCGGGTCCACGAAGTCGTGCTCGGTCACGCCGACGGCGTCCACGATCACGAACCGCGTCTTCGTCGCGGCGTCCGGCGTCACCGCCTGGAAGTCGGCATCCGGGATGGTGCGGGCGCCACGGCCCTTCATCTGCTCGAAGTATTGGGCCGAGCGGACATCGCGCATGAACAGCACGCACTCCAGCGGCTTCACGTCCGTGCCGGTGGCGATCATGTCCACCGTCACGGCCACACGCAGGGCCGGCGAGTTCCTGAACGCCTGCAACTGGCCCTTGGGGTCTCGGGCGCTGTAGGTGATCTTGGCCGCGAACTCGTTGCCCCTGCCGAACACCTCGCGGACCGTGCGGACGATGCTCTCCGCGTGGTTGTCGTCCTTGGCGAAGATCAGCGTCTTGGGCACCTCGGTGCGTCCCGGGAAGATCTCCGTGAACAGCCGATCCCGGAACACCTCCAGGACCAGGCGGATCTGGTTCGTGGACACGACCGCGCGGTCCAGCTGCGTGCGCGTGTAGTCGAGGTCCTCGTCGAGCGTCTCGAAGCGCTCGATCCGAGTCGACTTGTCCTGCACCGGAACCACCGTCCCGGCCTCGATGGTCGACCCCTCCTCCGAGATCTGAGTTCGGATCCGGTAGAGGTCGAAGTCCACGTTCACGCCGTCGGCGACCGACTGGGGGTAGGTGTACTCGGAGACGAGGTTCTGGCGGAAGAAGCCGAGCGTCTGCTTCCCCGGGGTGGCCGTCAGCCCCACCACGTGGGCGTCGAAGTACTCCAGCACGCCCCGCCACACGCCGTAGATCGACCGGTGCGCCTCATCCACGATCACCAGGTCGAAGGACTCCGGGGGAAGGTCTGCGCTGTAGTCCACGGTCACCGGGCGGTCCGGGACGAACTCGTCCAGCATCGGATCGTCCGAGTCCGGCACCTCCTTGCCCTGCAACCCCGCGTACACCCGCTGGATCGTGGAGATCACCACGTTGGCGGAGTCCCTCATCCCCGCGCGACGCAGCTTGTCCACCGGGTAGACCTCGGTGAACCGCCGGCCGTCACCCGGCAGGCGGTAGTTCTCGAACTCCGCCAGTGTCTGGTCCGCCAGGTTGTTGCGGTCCACCAGGAACAGGATGCGGCGGAACCCGCCGTGCGCGAGCAGTCGGTACGCCGCCGTGATGGCCGTGAACGTCTTGCCGGCGCCGGTGGCCATCTGGATCAGTGAACGATCATGCCGCTGCTCTGCCAGAGACCGCTCCAGCCCGCGGACGGCGTCGATCTGCGCCGGGCGCAGGCCCTCCGTCTGCAGGGGCGGCATGGCGCGCACCTTGCCGCGCCAGGTCGGCGCGTCCGGGTCGGCCTCCGCGTCCCGCATCAGCTGAGAGAAGTACTCCGGCCGGGGGATCGAGAAGACCCGTCGCGCGCGCGGGTTCGGATCGTATCCATTGGTCAGGTATGACTCGGACCCCGTGGACTCGAAGACGAACGGCAGGCGGCCGTCGACCACGACCGCCCGCTTGAGTGCGTCATCCGGCAGGCCGTCGGCGTACATGCCGGACTGCCACTCCACTCCGGCCAGCGTCGTCCCCACCGGCTTGGCCTCGATCACGCCGACTGGGCGGCGATCGACGTACAGCAGGTAGTCGACACGTCCGTGGCCGGCCCGCATGGTCACCTCGCGAACGGCGACGCCCGCCGACGCCATGAGGTTCTTCTGAGCGCCGTCCTGCACGGACCAACCAGCGCGCCGGAACTGCTCGTCGATGAGAGCCCTGGCCCGCTCCTCGGCGGCGACCCTGGCGGCATCCGAAGGTGTGTCCATGAAAGCTGAGAATAGCGTGAGCAGACCGGGCCCCTCATCGAGGGGCCCGGTCCGGGGGATGCGTCTCATTCAGACGGGTGCACAGCGACCTGTGCGGTGCTCGGGCTCAGGCCTGGGCGTCGGCCTCGGACAGCACGAAGGCGGCGCCGATCTCGAGCTTCACCTTGTCCGAGACCAGGACGCCGCCGGCCTCGGTGGCGGCGTTCCAGGTCAGACCGAAGTCCTTGCGGGAGATCTCGCCGGTGGCCTCGAAGCCCACGCGGGTCGCGCCGAAGGGATCCTTGTCCTGGCCGCCGAACTCGGCCTCAAGCTCCACGGTCCGGGTGACGCCGTGCAGCGTCAGCTCGCCGACCAGGGTGAACTCCTCGGGCTCGCCGCGGACCTCGGTGGAGCGGAAGGTCATGGTGGGGAACTGCTCCACGTCGAAGAAATCGGCGGAGCGCAGGTGGGCGTCGCGGCCCTCGTTCTTGGTGCTGATGGAGGCGACGTCGACGGTCACTTCGACGGAGGACTGGGTGAACTCCTCGGCGATGACGAGCTGGCCCTCCACGGCGTGGAAGGTGCCGCGGACCTTGGAGATGCCGGCGTGGCGGACGACGAAGTCGACGTCCGAGTGCGCGGGGTCCAGGTTCCAGGTTCCGGGGGTGATGGCGTGCATGGGGTGCTCCTTTTCAGCGGGTCTGTCTGGTGTGTCCGGGGTGGGCCGCCACGGCGGGCGGCGCCTCGGCCTCCGAACTTGTTTCAAATTCAAACATCATCCGGGCGGTCCGTCCACGCTCGATCGTCAAAATTCGAAATAGAGACGGACGTCACGGGCCGGGGGCACATCAGGGACGAGTCCGCCCACGACGACGGCCCGGAACCTCCGGGGGTTCCGGGCCGCCGGCCCGCGGTCGGGCAGCGGGGCCGCGCTCGGGCGGCCGGACGGGGTCAGGCGGCGGGGCCGCCCCCCGTCACGGGTAGAGGCCGCGGGTGCGGTGGGCCTCGGCCACGCGCTGGACGGCGGTCAGGGTGGCGGCCTCGCGCAGGCTCACGCGGCGGCTCTCGGAGGTGGCCAGCACGGCCTGCCACGCGGCGACCATGCGCCGCTTCAGGCGCTCGTCCACCTCCTCGCGGCTCCACCAGTAGGCCTGGTTCGCCTGGACCCACTCGAAGTAGGAGACGATCACGCCGCCGGCGTTGGCCAGGATGTCCGGGACGACCAGGACGCCCTTCTCGGAGAGGATGCGGTCGGCCTCGCCCGTGGTGGGGCCGTTGGCGCCCTCCACGACCAGCCGGGCGCGCACGCGCGGGGCGTTGTCCTCGGTCAGCACGGACTGCACGGCGGCCGGGACCACGAGGTCCACGTCCATCTCGAGCAGCTCGTCCGCGTCCATGGACGCGGTGCCGGGGGTGTCCTTCACGGAGCCGGTGTCCCAGAGCTGCCTCTGCAGGGCGTCGTAGTGCAGGCCCTCGTCGTCGCGCACGGCGCCGTACTGGTCCGACACGGCCACGACCTTCACGCCGGCCGCCTCGAGCAGCTCGACCGTGCCGGCGCCGACCTTGCCGAAGCCCTGGACCGCCGCCGTCGCCTGCGACGGCTCGATGCCGAGGTGCTCGAGCGCGGCGAGCGCCACGTGGACCACGCCCGCCGAGGTGGCGGAGGCGCGGCCCAGCGAGCCGCCGAGCGAGACGGGCTTGCCGGTGACCACGCCGAGCGTGGTGTGGCCGACGTTCACCGAGTAGGTGTCCATCATCCAGGCCATGGTCTGCTCGTCCGTGCCCACGTCCGGGGCGGGGATGTCCACCTCGGGGCCGATGATCGGCTGGATCTCGGAGGTGTAGCGGCGGGTGACGCGCTCGAGCTCGGCCTTCGAGTACTGGCGGGGGTCGATGGCCACCCCGCCCTTGGCGCCGCCATAGGGCACGTCCAACAGGGCGCACTTCCAGGTCATCCACATGGCCAGCGCGCGGACCTCGTCCAGGTCCACGTCCTGACTGAAGCGCACGCCGCCCTTGGCCGGGCCGCGGGAGAAGTTGTGCTGCACGCGGTAGCCGCGGAGCACCTCGGTGGAGCCGTCGTCGCGGCGCAGGGGGATGGAGACGGCCATCTCGCGGCGGGGGGCGGCGAGCATCTGGTGCAGGCCCTCGTCGTAGCCGAGCGTCTTCACGGCGGCGGAGAGCTGGGCCAGGGCGTTGTCGAGTGGGGAGGACGGCGCCGTCACGGCCTCGTCCTCGGCGGGGATCCTCGTCATTGAGCGTCCTCGTGGTCCGGTGGGCAGGGGTGTGTCGCGGCCCGACCGACGCGCGGAGGGCCGCGCCCCATTGCGCGGCCGACGTCGTCCGGACCCCGATGAACGCTACGCGCTCCCCCCGCACCCGTCACCCCTTCTGAGCCGAGATCCACGCCCACCCGGGTGACGTCGGACACAGCGGCGTGTACTGTGCTGTGGATGCGCCGCACACCCGCGGCGCCCTTCGGCGTCGAACCGACGCCGCTCGCTCAGGGCCCACCTGGTCCGTCCCCCGGCCGTCCGCCGCGCAAGGCACCCCGCCCGCGACCTCGGCCCGACGCCCCAGCCCCGTGAAGGAGCCCCTCATGACCGTGACCCTGCCCGCCGCGATCACCCCCTCCCCCGCGTTCCAGCCCGTGCCCGGCCAGCGCATCGACCCGGAGCTCGCCCGCTCCTGGCTGCTGGTCAACGCCGCCCAGCCCGAACGGTTCCAGCCCGCCGAGGACTCGGCCGCGGACATCGTCATCCTCGACATCGAGGACGCCGTGGCCCCCAAGGACAAGGACCAGGCCCGCGCGGACGCCGTCGCCTGGCTGACCTCCGGGCACACCGGCTGGGTGCGGCTCAACGGCTACGGCTCACGGTGGTGGGAGCAGGACGTCGAGGCGCTCGCCGCGGCCCTGCCCGCGCACCTGGGCGGGCCGGTCTCCGAGGGCGGCCTGGCCGGCGTCGTGCTGGCGATGGTGGAGTCCACGGACCACGTGAACGAGACCGCCCGACGGCTGCCCGGGGTGCCCGTCGTGGCGCTCGTGGAGACGGCGCGCGGGCTGCAGCGGATCGACTCGATCGCCGCCGCGAAGGGCACGTTCCGGCTGGCCTTCGGGATCGGCGACTTCCGCCGTGACACCGGCCTGGGCGAGTCGCCGATGGCGCTGGCGTACACGCGGTCCCAGTTCACGATCGCGGCGAAGGCCACGGGGCTGCCGGGCGCGATCGACGGGCCCACCGTGGGCTCCACCGGCGTGAAGCTCGCCGAGGCGACGGCGGTGACCGCGGAGTTCGGCATGACCGGCAAGCTGTGCCTCGCGCCGGAGCAGTGCGCGGCCGTGAACGAAGGACTCAGCCCGTCCCAGGAGGAGCTGGCGTGGGCCCACGAGTTCCTCGCGGACTTCGAGGCCGACGGCGGCGAGATCCGCAACGGCTCCGACCTGCCCCGCAAGGCGCGCGCGGAGAAGATCCTCGGGCTGGCCGCCGCGTTCGGGGTGCACTCCACGCGGTATCCGGACCAGGACAACGCGATCACGGCGCCGTCGGACACGTACCACTACTGAGCGGGGCCGCCGCCCACCAGAAACGCGGGTTGAGTTGTCACGGGTGCGGAGGCCGCACACCGGTGACAACTCAACCCGCGTTGCCTCGGGGGGCGCGGATCCCGCCTCCGCTCACACGTCCTGGCGCGTCCGGCGCACGACGGCGGCCCGCACCGAGAACGCCAGCACGATCGCCAGGATCCCGTAGATCACCCACGTGATGGGGGTGGAGACGAGCACGGCCGGGTCGCCCACCGAGCTGAGCAGGGCGTCGCGCAGGCTGGTCTCCGCGAGCGGGCCGAGCACCATGCCGATCATCAGCGGCGCCAGCGGGTAGCCGTACCGCCGCATCAGGAAGCCCAGCACGCCGATCCCCAGGAGCATCAGCAGGTCGAACACCGCGCCCGTGGTGGCGTAGATGCCCAGCCCGCAGAACAGCGTGATCCCCGCATAGAGGTAGTGCTTCGGGATGAGCAGGAGCTTGGCCCACAGCTGCGCGAACGGCAGGTTGATCGCCAGCAGCACGATCATCGCGATGAAGAAGCTCGCCAGCAGCGCCCACACGAGGTCCGGGCTGCGGTCGAACAGCAGGGGGCCGGGCTGCAGCCCGTACTGGCGGAACGCCGCCAGCATGATGGCCGCCGTCGCGGAGACGGGCAGGCCGAGCGTAAGCAGGGCGCCCATCGCCATGCCGGTGGTCGAGTTGCCCGCCGCCTCGGGGGCCGCCAGCCCGCGGATCGCGCCGCGGCCGAACTGCGGATGCGCTCGGCGTCGGTCCAGGCGCCGCTTGACCGAGTACGCCAGGAACGTCGGCACCTCGGAGCCACCCACCGGCACGATGCCGAACGGCAGGCCGATCGCCGTGCCGCGCAGCCACGCAGGGGCGGCCTCGCGGAACTCGGCGCCCGAGAGCCACGGCCGGCCGGTGCGGCGGATGCGCAGGTCCTCGTGCTCGCGGCGCACCCGGGAGGCCACGTGGAACACCTCGCCGAGCGCGAGGATCGCCACCGTGACGGTCACCAGCGGGATGCCGTCGAACAGCTGCGGCGAGCCCATCGTGAAGCGCTCGGTGCCGGTCACCGCATCGATCCCGACGACGGCGATGCCCAGTCCCAGCACCAGGGAGGCCAGGCCGCGCAGCACCGAGTCGGCGACCACCGAGGAGGTGGCCACGAACGCGAAGAGCGCGAGCGCGAAGTACTCCGCGGGCCCGAAGCTCGTGGAGAACTCCGCCAGGACGGGGGCGAGGAACACGACGCACACCGAGGCCGCCATGCCGCCGATGAAGGCGCCGAGCGCCGCCGTCGCCAGGGCCTGGGCCGCCCGGCCGTCCTGGGCCATGCGGTGCCCCTCGAACGTGGAGGCGATGGCCGAGGCCTGGCCGGGGGTGTTCATGAGGATGGCCATGGTGGAGTCGCCGAAGAGACCGCCGAAGTACACGCCGGAGAACATGATGAACGCGGCGGTGGGATCGAGGGCGAAGGTCATGGGCAGCAGCAGGGCCACGGCCATCGAGGAGCCGAGGCCGGGCATCACGCCGACCGCGGTGCCGAGCAGACAGCCCAGCACCACCCAGAGCAGGTTCATGGGGGTGAGGGCTCCGGCGAAGCCCTCCATGAGGAGTCCGAGGGTCTCCATGTCAGAAGCCACCTCCCAGGATGCCCGAGGGCAGGGTCAGGCCCAGGGCCACCGCGAAGCCGAGGTAGGCCAGCGAGGAGACGAACAGGGCGACGAGGATGTCGAACACGGGGTGCGGGGCACCGAACGCGCGCGTGATGCACCAGAACAGCAGCGCCCCGGCGAGGATCCACCCCAGCCAGGGCAGCAGGACGGCGAACGCGAGGAAGCCGAGGAAGCACCAGGCCAGCGCGCCGAAGTCCGAGTGGAACAGGGTCAGCGGGCCGGCCGCCTGGCCGACCTCGCCGTCCGCGTCGGCCTAACCCTCGGGGGCCTGGCGCACGCGCACGACCTCCACCGCGAGCGCGGCGGCGATCACGAGGCCCGCGACCGAGAGGATCAGCGGGAAGAAGTCCGGGCCGGGGAAGTCGGCGCCGTCGGTGTCCATGGTCAGGGACCCCAGCAGCAGGTAGAGGCTGAACGCGGCCAGCACGGCCGGCATGACGAGTCCGGAGAGCCCGGCGGCGCGTCCCCAGCGGGAGGGGGCGTCGGCGGCGGGGGGGACGGTGGATGCGTGGCTCACTTGATCTCCTCCGTCAGCGTGCCGATGCGCTCCTTCTCGGCGGCGATGAACTCCTCGAGTTCGGTGCCGGAGAGGGGCACGGGGTTCCAGTAGTTGCGCTGCACCGCCTCCTTCCACTCGGGGGTGTCGACCGCCTCGGCGATGAGGGCCTCGAGCTCGGTGCGCTCCTCCGCGGAGATGCCCGGTGGCGCGAACAGGGCGCGCCAGTTGGTGAGCGTGACGTCGTAGCCCTGGGAGCGCAGGGTCGGGATCTCCTCCACACCGGCCAGTGGCTCGGCCGCCACCACGCCGAGGGCGCGCAGTCGGCCGGCCTCGACCTGCGGGTAGATGTCCGCGAAGCCGCCGGCGGAGGCCTGGGCGGTGCCGTTGAGCAGGGCCTGGATGGCCTCGCCGCCGCCGTCGGACGGGATGTAGGTGGTGTCCGCGACCGGCACGTCGGCCGTGCGGGCGATGTCCGCCATGACGAGCTGGTCGAAGGAGCCGCCGCCGGTCCACGCCACGTGGGCGGGATCGGCGCGCCAGGCGGTCACCAGGTCGTCCATGCTCTGGTACGGCGAGTCCGCCGGGACCACCACGAGGCTGTACTCCTCGACGACGCGGCTGACCGCGGTGACCTGGGAGAGCTCGGGGCCGGTGCCACGGGCCGCGTGGGCAGCGATCTGGCCGGTGCCGCCCACCATGAGGTTGTTCGCGTCCTCGAGCGTGGTCAGCTGACCGAGGGCGATGGTGCCACCGGCGCCGGGGATGTTGACCACCTGGACGTTGTTCACGAGCCCGTTGACGCGCATGGTCTGCTGCAGCTCGCGCTGGAACGAGTCCCAGCCGCCGCCGGCGGCCGCGGGGGCGATGAGGGTCAGGTTGGTGCGGATGTCGTTGCCTCCCGAGGCCGAGCGGATGGAGAAGGCGGAGGCCGCGAGCACGGTGAGCACCGCGATCACACTGAAGACGATCCGGCCGATCCCCGTGCGTCGGCGCGGGGGGCCGTCGGGGGAGGTGGAGGACATGGCGGTTCCTAACAGAGACACCCCGCCGCCAGGGAGTGGCGGCGGGGACAGGTGCGAGTGGTGGGGGTCACGGTAACAGCGCGGCGGGGCCGCGTGCGCTCCGCGTCCGCAGAGTGACCGACGACAACCGGTCCGGGTGGTGACGGGGGCCGCGCCCATGACGCACAGTGGTCCCCATGACGATCATCAGCACCGGAACCAGCACCCCCGAGAGCGCCGCGGCCTGGCGGGCCGCTCTGGCCGAGGCGGCCCTGCGCGGAGAGGACGTGGTCTGGTTCTCCCTCGACGGGACCGAGCCGGACGAGGCGGAGGCGCGCGAGGCCGGCGTCGCCGTGTCCGTGGCGCACGCCCAGGAGCGCGGCCGGGACGCCGTCGGCGACCTGCTCGAGCATGCCGAGCGCGTGGGCGCGAGCCGGATCGTGGTGGGCGTGAAGCACCGCTCCCCCGTGGGCAAGCTGCTGCTGGGATCGGCCGCGCAGCAGATCATCCTCGAGGCGCGCGTCCCGGTGGTGTGCGTCAAGCCGTGAGGGCCGACGTCGGGCGGGCGGCCCCGCGCCCGGCCCACCCCGCGGCGTTTGGGGGCGGTTTCGGGCGGTATTCGGCGTGGATACCGCCCGAAACCGCCCCCAACGGGTGAGTGGGACCAGCCCGGGAACGCCGAAGGCCCCGGAACCGTGTGGTTCCGGGGCCTTCGTCCTCGGTGCGCGAGGGGGGACTTGAACCCCCACGTTCTTGCGAACACTGGCACCTGAAGCCAGCGCGTCTACCAATTCCGCCACTCGCGCGAGCGGCTTCCTGATCTCGGCTCCGGACATCCGGCGACCGTCACAGGCAGCGAGGAACACTCTAACCCCCGGCCGCCCGGGCGTGCAAATCGACCCCGACGCCCACCCCCGCGTCCCCGCCACGCCCGTGGCTCGCCCCCTCCGGCACCTCTCCCACCCGCGCTCCACCCCGCAGAATCCCGCTGTTCTCGGCGGTCTCCCAGCCCGGCCCGTAGTATCGGGACGGACAACTGTGGAAAGGGGCCCCGTCGTGGGACTTCTGGACAACCTCGAACGCGGCCTGGAGCGGGCCGTGCGCTCGGCCTTCTCGGCCGGCGGTCCGCGGGCGGTCAAGCCGGTGGAGATCGCCTCGGCCCTGCGACAGGCGATGGACGACGAGTCGATCGCGCTGTCCGAGGGCCACACGGTCGCGCCCAACAGCTACGTGGTCCACTTCTCCCCCGCCGACTTCGAGCGCGCCCGCTCGTGGGGGTCCACCCTCGCCAGCGAGCTGTGCGATGAGGTCATCCGCCACGCCGACTCCCAGGGCTATGCACTGCCCGGCACGGTCCGGGTCGCCTTCCACCCGGACGCGGACGTGCGCGGCGGGGACCTGCGCGTGGTCACCCGCCTGGACGACGGCTCGCTCACCGCCCCGGCCCCCCACGACGACGGCGCCTCGCCCGCCACCGCCCACGGCCCGGGAGCCACCGCCCCGGCGCCGGACCGACTGGTCGAGGACCCGCCGGCGGCCGCGCCCCGCGAGCCCTCCCCCGCCCCGCGCGTCGGGCCCCGTCCGGCGCCCCGCCGGGCCGCCGCCCCGGCCGCGCCCGCCGCCCCCTCCCACGCCGACCAGCCGACCGTCGTGATGGGCCGCCCCGTGACCGAGCCCGCCGGCCCGGCACTCGAGCTGGACGGCCGCATGCTCCCCCTGGACGGGGACGACCTGATCCTCGGCCGCTCGGCCGAGCGTGCCGACCTCGTGATCCCGGACTCCTCGGTGTCCCGCGAGCACCTGCGCCTGCTCACCGTCGGCTCCACGGTCACGCTCCTGGACCTGGGCAGCCGCAACGGCGTGCTCGTCAACGGCCGCCGCGTGGACGGCTCCGTCACCCTGCGCGACGGGGACGTGGTGACCGTCGGCCAGACCGAGCTGCTGTTCTTCGGCGGGACGGGGGGCCGCGCATGAGCGAGCTCGCCGTCGCCGTGCTCCGCATGGGCCTGCTGCTGGCCCTGTGGGTGCTGATCATCTCCATCGTCATGGCGCAGGGCCGCGACCTCGTGGTCGGCCGGCGGAACAAGACGCGCCTCCAGCAGGCCCAGCGCGACGCCGGCCTGGTCACCGCGGTGCCCGCGGCCGGGGCCGCCGGGGCGGGCTCGTCCGCGGTCGACCGCCCCGCGCCCGCGTCGACGCCGTCCCCCGCCGCGTCCGCGCCGACGACGCCGGCCCCGCGGCTGTCCCGGACTCTGCGGGTGGTCGAGGGCCCGAAGGCCGGGCAGACCATCGCCCTGGAGGGCCGTCCCCTGCTGATGGGCCGCGCCCAGGACGCCGACCTGGTGCTCGTGGACGACTACGCCTCCGGCCGCCACGCCCGGCTGTTCCCCCAGGGCACCCGCTGGTTCCTCGAGGACCTCGGCTCCACGAACGGCACCTACGTCAACGGCGCCCCCGTCACCCGCGCGGTGCCCGTGGGCCCCGGCACGGCCATCCGCATCGGCAAGACCGTCATGGAGCTCGAGGCCTGACCCATGACCCTCGTCCTCCGCTACGCCGCCCGCTCCGACGTCGGCCGCGTCCGTGCCAAGAACGACGACTCCGCCTACGTGGGCCGTCATCTGGTCGTGCTCGCGGACGGCATGGGCGGGCACGTGGGCGGCGACGTGGCAAGCGCGTCCACGGTGCTGGACCTGGCCCCGCTGGATGCGGTGGGCTACGAGGACCCGGCCACGGTGCTGCCGGACGAGATCCAGAACGCCAACCTGATCCTCAACGAGCTGGTGCACGCCAACCCCAAGCTCGCCGGCATGGGCACCACGTGCACCGCCGCCCTGCTCGCGGGGACCACGCTGCACATCGCGCACATCGGCGACTCCCGTGCCTACCGGCTCGCGAACGGCGAGTTCTCCCAGGTCACCACGGACCACACGTTCGTGCAGAAGCTCGTGGACGAGGGGCGTCTCGAGGCCGGGGAGGCCCCGTTCCATCCGAACAAGAACGTGCTCATGCGCGTGCTCGGCGACGTGGACGCCTCCCCCGAGCTGGACGTGTTCGAGGTGCCCGTCGCCCCCGGAGAGCGCTGGCTGTTCTGCTCGGACGGCCTCACGGACGTGGTCTCCCCCGAGAAGATCCACGAGGTGCTGCGGGACTCGGAGGCTCTCAACCAGGCCGTCGACACCCTCGTGGACCTGACCCTCAAGGGCGGCGCCCCGGACAACGTCACCGTGGTGGCGTTCGAGATCGCGGAGGGCACGGCGGAGGAGCTGGCCCCCGTCCCGGACGTCCACCTGTCCGAGCAGGCCCTCGCCGCGGCCCACCCGCCCGAGGTCGGCCCGGTCTCCGGCCTGCTGCTGCGCGAGGACCTGGACGCACGACCCCACCTGCTCGTCGGCGCGGCCTCCAACGCTGTGAGGACCGATCGCATCCCCGTGGTCACCCGCAGCTCCACGCGCCGCCGCGCCGCTGCCCTGCTCGGCGAGACGCCCGTGCCGGAGAACCGTCCCCGGCGCACCGCGGCCGTCCTCACGGACGGGCCGGATCCCGACGTCGCCGCGCGCCCGGACCCGTCCGCCCCGCCCGCCGCGCCGCGCGGCACCGCGGCCGCCGTCGGCTCCTCCTCCGCCGCCACACCGGCCGCCACCGCTGCCGACCAGCCGTCCGACGAGGCCGCCGAGGCGTCGGCCACGGCCCCCACCCCGGCCCCGGCGACCTCCGGGCCCGCCGGCGGCCCCGAGGACGGGGCCGCGCGTCGGCGGCGTGGAAAGGACGACCGCCCGGTGCAGTACCGCCGCGGCTGGTTCATCCCCGTGTTCACCACGCTGCTCGCCCTCACCCTCGCGGCCGTGGCCGTGTGGGGCTACCTGTGGACCCAGACGCAGTACTACGTGGGGGCCAACGACGGCCGGATCGCCGTGTTCAAGGGCGTCTCCCAGCGGCTGGGCCCGCTCGAGCTGTCCCACGTGGACCGCCAGACCGACCTCCCGGTGGACGCGCTGCCCGCGTACGCACGCGACCGCGTGAACGCCGGCATGCCCGCCCGGGACGTGGACCACGCGGAGCAGATCGTCGCCGAGCTGCGCGACTCGCTGCACCCGAACGCCCCCGCCCCCGCCGGTGAGCCCTCCGAGCGGGCCCGGCCGAGCACGACGCCGTCGTCGTCCTCCGCCCGCCCCTCGGACGCGTCCGGCTCCACCGCGCCGACGAGCCCGGCGTCGTCCCCGAGCGCGACGGGAGGTGAGGCCCCGTGACCGAGGTGATCTCCCCCGCACGCCCGCGCCGGAACATCGAACTGGTCCTGCTGCTGGCCGCCCTGACCATCGCCCTGGGGGCGGACCTGCTGGGCATGATCGGCACGGATGCCCCGCTGGACTCCACCGCCTGGGTGCCGCTGGGCATCTTCGGCGCCGCCACCCTCGTGCTGCACGTGGTCCTGCGGCTGCGGGCCCCCTACGCGGACCCGTTCATGCTGCCGATCACCGCCCTGCTCAACGGGCTGGGCCTGGCCATGATCCACCGGCTGAGCCAGGACGCCGCGATGGCCAACCCCACCTCGCAGCTCGTGTGGTCCGTCCTGGCCGTCCTGGTGGCCTCCGCCCTGGTGTTCCTGGTGCGCGACCACCGGGTGCTGCGGCGCTGGCCCTACCTGTTCCTCGCCGCGTCCGGCGTGCTGCTGCTCCTGCCGCTCGTGCCCGGGCTGGGCCTGAGCATGTACGGGGCGCGGATCTGGATCGACGTCGGATTCGGCACCTTCCAGCCCGGCGAGATCGCCAAGATCACGCTGGCCATCTTCTTCGCCGGCTACCTCTCCGCGAACCGCGACCTGATCCTGCTGGCCGGCCGCCGTGTGGGCCCGGTGACCTTCCCCCGAGCCCGGGACCTCGGCCCGTTGCTGGCCGGCTGGCTCCTGGCGCTCGGCGTGCTCGTGTTCCAGCGCGACCTGGGCTCGGCCCTGCTGTTCTTCGGCATGTTCATGGCGATGCTCTACATCGCCACGTCCCGCGCCTCCTGGATCCTCCTCGGCCTGGGCCTGATCGCCTTCGGCGCGGCGCTGGCGTTCCTGTTCATGCCGCACGTGACCGCCAGGTTCGAGATCTGGCTGAGGGCCTTCGACCCCGAGATCTACCATCGCGACTTCGGCGGCTCCTACCAGGTCGTCCAGGGCCTGTTCGCGATGGCCTCGGGCGGGCTGATGGGCACCGGCCTGGGCGCGGGCAACCCCACCCAGGTGCCGCTGTCCTTCTCGGACATGATCCTCACGGCCATCGGCGAGGAGCTCGGCTTCGTGGGCCTGGCCGCCGTGCTCGTCCTGTACCTCCTGCTCGTCACCCGCATGATGCGCGCCGCCCTCGGCGTGCGCGACGCGTTCGGCAAGGTGCTCGCCTCCGGCCTGGCCTTCACCATGGCGTGGCAGGTGTTCGTGGTGATGGGCGGCGTGACCCTCGTGCTGCCGCTCACCGGCCTCACGACGCCGTTCCTCGCCGCCGGCGGCTCGTCGCTGCTGGCCAACTGGATCATCGTGGGGCTCGTGCTGCGCATCTCGAACGCCGCCCGCCGTCCCGTGGTCGTGGACGGGATGGTCAACGCGTCCGGGCCCGGCGCCGGCCACCTCGACCCCGGCACGGCGCTCCCGGCGGCGGCCGTGCCCCCGGGAGGAGGTGAGGAGCGGTGAACGAGGCGATCCGACGCACGTGGACCGTCATGGCGGCCATGATCCTGGTGCTCGCGCTGGCCGCGTCCGTCATCCAGGTGCTGGCCGCGGACCAGCTCAAGACGCACGCCCTGAACTCGCGGCAGATGTTCCTGGAGTTCGGCGCCCCGCGCGGGCCGATCCTCGTGGACGGCGAGCCGATTGCCGAGTCCGTCCCCTCCGACGACGCGTACCACTACCAGCGCGTCTACCACGAGCCCGAGCTGTACGCCCCGCTCACGGGCTTCTATTCGCTCACCTACGGCACCGACGGGCTGGAGGCGGCCATGAACGAGCAGCTCTCCGGCACCCCCACGTCCCAGTTCGTGGACCGCGCCATGGAGATCATCACGGGTGCCACGCCTGAGGGCGACCAGGTGGAGCTGACGATCGACCCCGAGCTGCAGCGCCTGGCGTACGACGCGCTCCCGGACGGCGTGCGCGCCTCCGCCGTGGTCACGGACCCGACGACAGGCGAGATCCTGGCCATGGTGTCGAAGCCGAGCTTCGACTCCAACGCGCTCTCCTCGCACAGCCCGGCCGAGGCGCAGGCGGCCATGGCCGCGATCGACCAGATCCCCGGTGCCAGCGCGTACCGCAACCGCGCCGCGGAGCAGCTCGTGTCCCCCGGCTCCACGTTCAAGCTGATCGACGCGGTGGCCATGCTCGAGTCCGGTGACTACACCCCGGACGGGACGGTGGACATCCCCGCCGCGTGGACGCTGCCCGGCACGACCACGGAGCTGCCCAACTACGACGGCTCACCGTGCAACACCGTGGGGCGTCAGACCCTCACGTGGGCGCTGGCGCAGTCCTGCAACACGCCGTTCGCCATGGCCGCCGTCGAGCTGGGCCAGGACCGGATCCGGGAGGTCGCCGAGCGGTTCGGCTTCAACGACTCCTTCGACTACCCGCTGCCCGTGACCGGCTCCGTGTTCCCCTCCGACCTGGACGACGCCGCGCTGGCGCAGTCCTCGATCGGCCAGCGGGACGTGCAGGCCACCGCGCTGCAGATGGCCATGGTGGCCGCCGGCATCGCGAACGACGGCGTGGTCATGGAGCCGCAGCTGATCAAGGCGGTTCGCCGTTCGGACCTCACCACGGTGCAGGAGTTCAGCCCCCGTGAGCGCGGCCGGGCCACGACCCCCGAGGTGGCCGGGCAGGTCTCGGACATGATGGTCTCGGCGGTGGAGGACGGCATCCTGGGATCCGTGCAGTCGGACACGGTGCGGATCGCGGCGAAGTCGGGCACGGCCGAGGTCGGGGACACGGGCAACGTGCACTCCTGGATCACCGGCTTCGACGCGAGCGAGAACCCCCGGGCGGCCGTGACGATCGTGGTGGAGGACGAGCCGCCGGGGGTTGGACATCAGACAATCGTCAGTGGCATGAAGGCAATCATGGAAGCGGTGGTCACGGAATGAGGCCGACATCGGGCATCACCCTCGGCGGCAGGTACCAGTTGACCGATCGCATCGCGATCGGCGGCATGGGCGAGGTGTGGAAGGCCCGGGACAAGGTCCTGGGCCGGATCACCGCCGTGAAGATCCTCAAGGAGGAGTACACAGGTGACCCCAACTTCCTGCGCCGCTTCCGGGCGGAGGCCCAGCACACCGCGCTGCTGAACCACCCCGGCGTCGCCAACGTCTACGACTACGGCGAGGAGAAGGGCTCCGCCTACCTCGTCATGGAGCTCGTGCCGGGCCAGCCGCTGTCCTCCATCCTCGAGAAGGAGAAGGTGCTCTCCCCCGAGCGGACCCTGCGGATCATCGCGCAGACGGCGGCCGCGCTCTCGGCGGCCCACGCCCAGGGGCTCGTGCACCGCGACGTCAAGCCCGGCAACCTCATGATCACGCCCACCGGCCGGGTGAAGGTGACGGACTTCGGCATCGCGCGCCTGGCGGACCAGGTCCCGCTCACGGCCACCGGCCAGGTGATGGGCACCGCCCAGTACCTCGCGCCCGAGCAGGCCACGGGGCAGCAGGCCACCGGCTCCTCCGACCTCTACTCGCTGGGCATCATCGGCTACGAGGCCCTCGCCGGGCATCGCCCGTTCACGGGCGAGTCCCAGATCGCGATCGCCCTCGCCCAGGTCAACGACACCCCGCCGCCCCTGCCGGACACCGTCCCGGCCCCGGTGCGCGCCCTGATCATGTGCATGCTCTCGAAGGACCCCAAGGAGCGGCCCTCGGATGCGACCGCGCTCTCGGAGGCCGCCGACGCGCTGCGTCGCAAGGACACCCGCGGCGCCGTGGAGGCCGTGCCCGGCCTGGCCGTCTTCCTCGAGGAGCAGGGCGTGGCCGACCCCTCGGGCGCCGAGACCGCTCCCCTGGACTACGACGGCCTGCGCACCACCCACCCGCGCACCGAGGGCATCCGGACGGACGGCTCTCCCGCCACCGCGGCGCTGCCGGTGACCGCGGCCCAGCCCCGCACCGACGACGCCGCCCGCGGCCCCGGCGCCGCCGGTGCGGCGGCCGTGGGCGCGGCCGGCGCCGCCGCGAGCGCGAGCACGCGCGACCACGAGATCGCCGCCGTGCGCGACCAGCAGACCCGCCCGGGCGACGTCGTGGACCCGGGCCCGCCCGCCGGGGGCGGCTCCGCGCCCGCCCGCCGGCGACGCGCCAACCCCTGGCCGCTGTGGGCGCTGCTCGGTCTCGTGGTGTTCGCCCTGCTGGGGGCGCTGCTGTGGCCGCTGCTCACGGGTGGCCGCGGCGACGGCGGCTCGGCGCCGGCGACCTCGCAGGAGGAGTCGTCCGTGAACGTGGACCCGGAGGCGTACAAGGGTCGCCCCGTGAGCGAGGTGCGCGCCGAGCTCGAGGGCCTCGGCCTGGCGGTGCGCGAGGAGGACCGCGACGCGCAGAGCCCGCAGGGCACCGTCGAGGAGATCAACCCCGTGGGGGCGCTGCAGCGCGGTGAGACCGTCACGCTGGCCGTCTCCACCGGGGAGGGCGTCATCCCGGAGGGCCTCGTGGGCCAGCCCGTGGACAGCGCGATCCAGACGCTGCGCGACCGCGGCTTCACCGTGGACCGGGTGGACGACCCGTCCGCCGACGGCGCCGACGGCGAGGTGGTGCGCGTGGTGCCCGGCGAGGGCGAGCGTCACCGCTACGACACGCACGTGCAGCTGATCGTGGCCACCGGCGGGTCCGACGCCGCGCCGACCCGCGAGGCCTCCCAGCCCGCCTCGGAGCCGGTGCCCAGCGCGTCGGAGGAGCCGAGCAGCGAGCCGAGCCCGTCGGCCTCGGACGAGCCCAGCCCGTCCCCCACCGCCGAATCCCCGACGGCCACCGCCGACCCGGAGCCCACGCAGGAGCCGACCGAGGAGCCGACGACACCCACGGGGGATCCGACGACGGAGTCCTCCGGGGAGTCCACGGCGCCGACGGGCGAGCCCACCACCGACCCGTCCGCTGACGCGCGTGGTGCGGAGGCCTCGTCCGCCGACGCCACGCCCTCCGCTTGAGCGGCGGGCGGGACGGGCACGCGGACGTGTCTGTGGATGAGCAGAGGACCCTGAACGGGCGGTACCGGATCGGTGAGCTGATCGGGCGCGGCGGCATGGCGGACGTCTTCCGCGGCGAGGACCTGCGGCTGCACCGCCCGGTGGCGGTGAAGCTGATGCGCCGGGATCTGGCGCGCGACCCGCACTTCCAGGCGCGCTTCCGCAAGGAGGCGCGCTCGGCGGCCTCCCTGAACCACCCCTCGATCGTCTCCGTGTACGACACGGGCGAGGTCTCCCTCGAGGACGGCCTCCATCCGGTGGACTGCCCGTTCCTGGTGATGGAGCTCGTCTCCGGCCGGACGCTGCGGGAGATCCTGCACGCCGAGGGCGCCGTGGGCCCGGACCGCGCCGTGGCCTGGACCCGGGGCGTGCTGGAAGCGCTCGAGCACGCGCACGAGGAGGACATCGTCCACCGCGACGTGAAGCCCGCGAACGTCATGGTCACGGACACGGGCACCGTGAAGGTGATGGACTTCGGGATCGCCCACGCGCTGGCAGACACCTCCGCCACCACGTCGCAGACCCAGGCCGTGGTGGGCACGGCCCTCTATCTGGCCCCGGAGCAGGCGACGGGCCGCACCGTGGACGGCCGCGCCGACCTCTACGCGGCCGGCTGCCTGCTGTTCGAGCTGCTCACGGGCCGGCCCCCCTTCACGGGCGACACGCCGCTGGCCGTGGCCTACCAGCACGTGCGCGAGGAGCCGCCGGCGCCCTCCGACGTCGACCCCGACCTGCCGCCCGCGTTCGACCCCGTGGTGCTGCGCGCCCTGCGCAAGGATCCACAGGACCGGTTCCCCACCGGCGCCGCGTTCCTCGCGGCCCTCGAGGAGGCCGCCGCGGATCCGCACGCCGGCCCCGGCCGTCACACCCCGCCGCTCGATGCCGTCCATCCCGCCCTCGTCGGCGCGGGTGGCGCGGTGCTGGGCGCCACGCCCGCGGAGCACGGGGCCGACGTCGCCGACGTGCCGACGGCCGCGGTCCCGCTGACCCGGCCGGCGCCCTCCGTCCCGGCCGAGCCGGACACCGCGCAGCCCCAGGCGGTGAACCACGCCGTGGCGGGTGCGGGACTGCCCGGCGCCGCCTCGGCCGCGCAGCTGGCCGCCGCCGCCGCCATGGACGGCCCCCGACCGGTGACCGGCGGCCAGCCGGTGACGCCCGGTGCAGCCGCGACGCCCCGGCCCGAACCGCCGCCCCGAGACACGCCGGCACCGGCGACGGCCACACCCCGTCGTGTCCGCCGTCGCGTCCGCCGGCGCACGCTCCTGGCGGCCGGCGTGGTCCTGGTCGCGCTGGCCCTGGTCCTGGCGCCGTGGCTCGCGGCGGCCCTGCGCACCACCGCGGAGGTGCCCGCGGTGGTGGGGCTGCAGCAGGATGAGGCGGTCGCGGCGCTCGAGGACGCAGGCCTGGTGGCCGTCGTCTCGTCCGCGTACATGGCCGACGCCCCGGACGGGACCGTCACCCAGAGCGACCCGCCGACGGGCACGGAGGTGCCCCGCGGGGCCGAGGTGCGGATCCGGGTGTCCCGCGGCGAGGAGGGCATCGCGCTGTCCGACTCCCTGCACGGGCTGTCCGAGGACGCGGCCCGCCGCGAGCTGGAACGGCTGGGCCTGCGCGTCTCCTCCGTGCAGTACCAGGACGACGGCCGACTCGAGCGCGGGCTGCTCGCCCGCACCGACCCCGCGATGGGCACCCACGTGCCGCCCGGCTCCTCCGTGGTGCTGCACCTGTCCAGCGGCATGGTCGCCGTGCCGGACGTGGTGGGGATGAGCGCTCCGGACGCGCGGCGTCAGCTGGCGCTGAGTGCCCCCGAGCTGCGCGTGCGGATCCAGGACGAGGACGGCGCGACCACCGACACCGGCACGGTCGTGGCCCAGGATCCGCCCGCCGGCGTCCGCGTGGACAACCGTTCGTCCCTGACCCTGACGACTTCCTCGTGGATCGCGCCCACGGCCGAGCCCTCCGAGCCGGCGCCGCCGTCCAGCGAGGCGCCCGAGCCCACGCCGTCGGCGTCCACGTCACCGAGCCCCCCGTCGTCGGAGAGCCCCGAGCCCTCCGAGAGCCCCGAGCCCTCCGAGAGCGCGGAGCCGTCGCCCTCGCCGTCCGCCTCGGCCACGCCCAGCCCCGAGCCGACGACGACCGCGACGCCGTCGCCGACGCAGAGCCCGTCGCCGCCGTCGGCGGCCCCGTCGACCTCGTCGGAGCCGACCGAGCAGTCGCCGAGCACCTCGCCCACCGCGACGCCGGTGGACCCGCTGCCGACGCTGACGCCGGACCCCGAGCCCTCGATCGACCCGCCGCCGTCCACCTGAGCGGACGGGGCGCCGTCGGACCCGCGAACCGGGCCCCGGGACCGGTCAGTCCTGGCGGACGAGGGGCGAGAGCCGGCCGCCGCGCTCGGCGGCCCCGGAGAGCCCCACGGACTCGAGCCAGTTGCCGAGCATCCGGTACCCGCCCTCGGTGAGGACGGACTCGGGGTGGAACTGCACGCCCCACAGGGGCGCGGTGCGGTGGGCCAGACCCATCACGACGCCGTCCTCGGTCTCGGCGGTGATCTCCAGGACCGCCTCGTCCACGGTGGGCCGCACGGTGGCCAGCGAGTGGTAGCGGGTGGCGGTGAACGGCGAGGGGACGCCCTCGAACATGGGGTGCTCGCCGTGGCGGACCAGGGACGTCTTGCCGTGCATGAGGGACTCCGCGTGCGTCACGGTCGCGCCGAACGCCTCCGCGATGGCCTGGTGCCCCAGGCACACCCCGAAGAGCGGGCGGCCGCCGTCGGCGGCGGAGCGGATGAGGTCGAGGGAGACACCGGCGTCGGCGGGCGCGCCCGGCCCGGGCGAGATGAGCACGGCCGTGTGCTCGGCCGCGAGCTCGAGGGCGCGGGCGGGGGTGACCTCGTCGTTGCGGATCACGGTGGTGCGGGCCCCGAGCTGCTCGAGGTAGCCCACCAGGGTGTAGACGAAGCTGTCGTAGTTGTCGACGACGAGGACGGAGACCTCGGGGCTCTGCACGGGGGCGCTCTTTCCTCCCCGCCGCGTGGGAGCGGGGTGCATAGACTGGCCGGGCACGTCGCTGACCCCGGTCCTGGGCAGGTCAGCAGGATACCGTCCCCGCCCCGGTCTCCGCCGGTGGGGGCGCCCACCACCCCCCCACCCGAGGAGAAGACCCGTGGCAGCACCCGCCGGCAAGCGCAAGGACTCGGCCCGTCGGAAGCGCGAGGAGCTCGAGGCCGCGCGCCGCAGCCGCTCCGCCGTGCGGACGGACCTCGGGGACGTGGACCCGGGTCCGAAGCCCCTCTCCCCCGTGTACAAGGCCGTGATGTTCGGCCTGCTGATCCTCGGCCTGCTCTGGATCATCGTCTACTACCTGACCCAGGGCCTCCTCCCGATCGTGCAGATCGGCGGCTGGAACATCCTCGTGGGCTTCGGCATCGCGCTCGTCGGGTTCCTGATGATGTCCCGCTGGAGCGAATGACACGCGTGTAGTTCTCCACAGCGGTGGACAACCCTGTGGATGGGGGATCCGCACGATCCGGCCCGGAGACGAGTTGTCCCCGGAGTTGTCCACAGGTGTGGACACCCCTGTGGGAAGAAGTGCACACCCACCTGTGGAGAACTCCGGGGACGGTCGGGGAAGACGGCCTACCCGAGCAGGCCGGCCACCGTGACCCGTGCGGCGCCGAGCACCGTGAGCGCCGCCAGCGCCGCCGCCACGACCACGAGGCCGGCCACCTGGGCGCCCACGGACGGCACGCGCGCGCGGCCGGGCCGCAGCCCGCCGGCCAGGGAGAACACGACGGCGACGACGGCGCCCGTCAGCAGCCCGCCCATGTGCACCTGCCAGGCCACCCCGGGCAGCAGGAACGAGAACACGAGGTTCAGGCCGATCAGCACGGCGATCGAGCGCACCTGCCCGCCCCGCACCCGGGTGAGCAGGAACAGGGCCGCGAACATGCCGTACACGGCGCCGGACGCCCCGACGACGGGCTGCAGCGGGTCCGAGACCCACAGTGCGAACACCGCACCGCCCACGGCGGAGAGCACGTAGAGGGCGAGGAACCGCCACCAGCCCAGCGCGGGCTCGAGCACGCGCCCGATCACCCACAGCGCGAGCATGTTCAGCAGCAGGTGCGTGGGGCCGGAGACGTCGTGCACGAGCGCGTAGGAGGCCATCCGCCACGGCTCCATGCCGTACGGGGACGTGTAGAGCCCGGCGTACCAGAGCGCCTCGGTCACGCCGGACGCCTGATCCCGGGTCATCCACTGCGCCGCATAGACCACCGTCGTGACCGCCAGCAGGATCCAGGTGACGGGCGAGGCGGTGAAGCCCGTCCGCCGTCGGGCCGGGACCGACGCGGCGGCGCCGGCGGGGGCCACCGTCGGAGCAGGGCCGGCCACGACGCCGGACGCACAGTCCACGCAGACCGGTCCGGCCGCGGAGCCGGGACGCTGGCAGTCGAGGCACGCGGGGCGCCGGCAGACGGCGCAGCGCACATACGCGGCACGGCCCGGATGCCGCGGGCACACCGGGGGTGTGCCGTCCGCGGAGTCCGGGCCGTGCGGGTCAGAGGGGGTGGTGCTCACCGAGGGGCTGCTCAGGCCTCGTCGATGTCGATGGACTCGATGACGACGTCCTCGAGCGGGCGGTCACGGGGATCGGTGGCGACGGCGTTGAGCTCGTCCACGACCTTCTGGGAGGCCTCGTCCTTCACCTCGCCGAAGATGGTGTGCTTGCCGTTGAGCCAGCCGGTGGGCACGGAGGTGATGAAGAACTGCGAGCCGTTGGTGCCGGGGCCGGCGTTGGCCATGGCCAGCAGGTAGGGACGGTCGAACTGCAGCTCGGGGTGGATCTCGTCGCCGAACTGGTAGCCGGGGCCGCCGATGCCCATGCCGAGCGGGTCGCCGCCCTGGATCATGAAGTCCTTGATGATGCGGTGGAACACGGTGCCGGAGTACAGCGGGGCGCCGTTGTTCTTCTCACCGGTCTGCGGGTGGGTCCACTCCTGCTCGCCGGTGGCGAGACCCACGAAGTTCTTCACGGTCTTCGGGGCGTGGTTGCCGAACAGCTCGACGACGATGTCGCCGTGGTTCGTGTGGATGGTCGCGGTGTGCGTCTTGTTCGCCATGCGCCCCATTGTTCCATCCGCGGCGGCGGGTCGTCCGGATCCCGCCGTCCGGGGGCGGGTCTTCCGCGATCGGCGTACGCACTCCCGGCGTGCCGGGACCCGTGCCACGGCGGGGGTCGGCCACTAGGCTGGGCCTCGAGGACCACCGCGTTCAACGACCATCCAGAACTCACGGGAGGCATCACATGGCTCGCAAGACCCTGCACGACGAGATCCAGCACGACGGCGGCGCGAACGCGTTCGTCGCACGCCAGGCGGAGAACCTGCGCCACTGGGCCGCCCCGAAGGTGGAGTCCACCCGCGCCTGGAGCGAGGTGGCGGCGGCCTACGGGCTGATCGGCGGCTCCGCCGCGGCCGAGGAGGGCCGCCGCAAGGCCCAGGACGCCAAGAAGGAGTACGGCCCCGTGGTCGAGCGCGGGGCGCGGAAGGCCGGCGAGGCCGTCGCGCACCAGTACGGGCTGCTGGCCCCCGCCGTCGCCAAGGGCGTGGACACCGTCCAGGACTTCCTCGAGCACCTGCAGGCCCAGGCGCAGGACGCCGGCCACGAGGTGCAGCAGCAGTTCGCCGCGGCGCGCAAGGACGCTGAGAAGGCCGCGAAGAAGGGCCGCCGTCGTGGGGGCCGCAAGGCCAAGCAGCTGCGCCGGGACGGCCGCCAGGCCGCCAAGGGCCTGCGCAAGGACGCGAAGAAGGCCGCCAAGGGCGCCCGCAAGGACGCGCAGCGGTCCGCCGCCCTGTTCAGCGACCGTGCCGGTCAGGCCAAGGACGCCGCCGCGGCGGGCGGCCTGACCCTCGCCGGCCTCCTCGCCACGGGTCTGTCCGCGCTGCAGGAGCAGGGCGGGAAGGTGGCCCCGCAGGTGCAGGCCCGCCTGGCCGACGCCGGCGACTACGCCCAGCGCCGCAAGGAGGAGGTCCTCCCCGTGGCCGCCGCCCGCCTGGCCGACGGCGCCGCGCACGCCCGCAAGACCGCCCACGACGTCGAGGTCCCGGACGCCCTGGAGCAGGCCCTGATCAAGCTCACCGGGGACAAGGCGATCGTGCAGCGCCTGCGCCAGGGCGCCGAGCAGTACGCCGGCGCCGCCGAGAAGGACCTGAACCGTGCCGCCGGTCGCCGGGCCTCCCGCTCGGGCGGCCGCGCCTGGATCGTCGCGGGCATGGCGGCCGCCGCCGCCGGCGCCGGCTTCGCCCTGTGGCGCCTGACCAAGCCGGTGCAGGATCCGTGGACCGCCCCGGTGCCGGGCCCGATCACCGCGAACATCCCGGTGGTGGAGGCCAACAACCCCTACGCCCAGCAGCAGAAGGTCGTGGCCGAGGCCGGCTCGGCCGCGGCGGGTCAGGGCGTGCGGGTGGACACCGCCACGCCGGACCCGGTGGCCGCCGCCAACGCGAAGGTGCTGGGCGTCCAGCCCGGGCAGCAGCGCTGACCCGCTCCCCCGCGCTCTGAGCGCGCCGCGGACGGCGACCGGCCCGCGCATCCTCGGCAGGACCGAGGGGGCGCGGGCCGGCGCGCGTCCGGGCGCAGGTCGGGGCGGGAGCCGGTGGGCCGCCGTCGAACGGGGCGCGGGCCTTGTCCACCGCCGGGAGCGCGCGGGAGGCTGGGAGCGCCCGGGATCCCGACGCCGGGCGGAGGAGTGATCTGCATGAGCACGACCCTGACCCTCTTCGGCCACTCGGCCGTCCGCCTCGAGAAGGCCGGTCGGCGCCTCGCGTTCGACCCCGGCGCGTTCAGCGACGCGGCGGTGCTGGACGGCGCGGATGCCGTCCTCGTGACGCACGGCCACCCGGACCACGTGGTCCCCGAGCAGCTGGCCAGGGCCGTGGCCGGCACGGAGGCGCACGTGTGGGCGCCACGGGATCTGACGGGGCCGCTAGCGGAGGCGGGGCTCGACGCCGGGCACGTGCACACGGCCGTGCCCGGGGAGACGTTCGAGGCCGCCGGCTTCCGGGTGGAGGTGCTCGGCGGGGAGCACGCGGTGATCCACGCCGAGGTGCCGCGCCCGGTCAACGTGTCCTACCTCGTGGACGGGGCCGTGCTGCACCCGGGCGACTCGTTCACGGTGCCGGACGCCGACGTCGAGGTGCTCCTGCTGCCCGCCGCGGCGCCGTGGCTGCGCATCGCGGACGTGGTGGACCAGATGCGGGCCATCGCGGCGACGCACACCCGCCCCATCCACGACGGCATCCTCAGCGAGGACGGCAAGGGCGTGGTGGACGGGGTGCTCTCGGGCCTCGCCGAGGGCGTGACCGACTACCGGCGCCTGGCCCCCGGGGAGCCCTGGACGTTCTGAGGCACGGGGAGGCGACGGCGGCCGCCCCGGGGCCGGTCACCAGCTGAGGGTGATCTCCAGCTCGGCGTCGCCGCCGTCCTCGACCTCGAGCTCCACCTCGAGGCCCACGCGGTCCGGGACGGTGACGACGACGTCGCGGCCGCCGTGCTCGACCCGCACCTCGTTCTGCCGGGAGAGCTGGTCGGCGAGGTCGCGCAGGCGTGCGGCGGCCTGCTCACGGCTGAGGGTCTGCTGCTGCTCGTGCTCAAAGAGGTCCTTGCCCATGGCACCGACGGTAGTCGCTGGGCGGGGTGCGCGCGACGGACGGGCCCCGGCGCGGCCGCGCCGGGGCCCGCGCGGGTCAGCGGGACGCGGCCGGGGCGAGGGCGGGATCGTCGTCGCGGTGGATCTCGAAGCCGGGTGCCCGGTAGGTGGGCTCCCGGCGCTTGAGGGCGCGGATGACGAGCAGGGTCACCGGCACGATGAGGATCTCCACGAGCGTCTTGTACGCGAAGCCGGTCACCGTGTAGTTCGCCAGTTCCAGCAGCGAGATGGTGCCGGCGTAGGCGATGGTGCAGAAGATCAGGGTGTCGAAGAACTGGCCGACCACGGTCGAGAGGATGAGCCGGAACGCCACGTGCCGTTCCTTCATGCGCTCCTTGAGGCGGACCACGATGGACGCGTTGAGCAGGGAGCCCACGAGGAACGCGACGACGCCGGCCACGGTGATCCGCAGCATGGGCGCGAGGGCCTGGTCCCACACCTCGAAGCCCTCGACGGGCGTGGTCCAGGAGACCACCGTGTAGGTGAGGGCGGCGAGCACGAGCATCGCGAAGCCGAGGACGATGGCGCGGCGGGCCCGGCGCCAGCCGTACACCTCGGCGAGGATGTCGCCGACGATGTACGCGAACGGGAACAGGAAGGCGCCGCCGTCGAAGATGAGGGGGCCGCCGTCGTAGAAGAGGTCGGAGATGACCGGGACGGTGGGGCCGTAGAAGAGCTTGGCCGCGGTGACGCCGGAGAGGATGAGGAGGGCGATGAAGACGCCCACGAAGATGTCGTAGTAGCTCGCGGGCACCCGGGCGTAGGCCGGAGTGCCCTGCCCAGAGGCGGGTCGGTCGGGGGACGGGGTGTCGATGGTGGTGTTCACCGGACCATCCAACACCACGCACGACGACGGCGGGCACGGTGGGCGGGTCCGGCGGCGGGGGTTCGGGGCAGGCCATCCCCGTCCCTCCGTGGGCAGAAACGCCCTCTCTTCTGCCCACGGGGCCCGAAGTCCTGCGGTTTGTGCCCCAGGAGCCCCCGGGTCGCCGGTTTCTGCCCACGGTGCCGGCGCCGGCGGCCACCCTGGGCATACGAAAGGGCCCGGGAGTCTCACGACTCCCGGGCCCTTCTTCGGTGGAGGCAAGGGGACTCGAACCCCTAACCCCCTGCTTGCAAAGCAGGTGCGCTACCAATTGCGCCATGCCCCCGTGAGGACCGGTCAGTCCTCCGGTGCCGGCTCGACGCCGTCGGCGTCCTCCGGCAGGTCGTCCGTGGCCGTGGCCCAGACGTCCTTCCGCGCACTGTTCTCCCGCCAGAGACGCGCCCCATAGGCGGCTGCCGCGGCGCTGACCACGAGGGCCACGCGTGCCAGTCGACCCATGGGAAGACCTCCGGAGACGAACGGAGCCCCAGCGGACCGGGGCTCTGTGTGGTGGGAGTGGGCGTACCAAGACTTGAACTTGGGACCTCTTCGTTATCAGCGAAGCGCTCTAACCGCCTGAGCTATACGCCCTCACCGTCGCTCACGGCTGACGCCGTTCACAACAGGAGATGACTGTACAGGAACGCCGACGCCCCGCGCAAATCCGCGCGGGGCGTCGGCGAAGGTCGGCTCAGTCGTCCGTCAGCGTGACGCCGATGCCGCCCACGAGGCTCGCGCAGAGGTTGTAGAGCAGCGCGGCCACGGTGGCCAGGGCGGTCAGCAGGATGACGTTGACCACGGCCAGCACGGTGGCCAGCGAGGTCACGGTGCTCAGCGGGGCCAGGGACGCCACGGTGTAGCGCCCGGCCTCGGAGCCGAGCACGGTGCCGATCACGTCGTTGACCCTGTCGAAGATCCCGAGGACGTCGGACAGCGAGTACAGCGCCACCGCCGCCACCACCGTGAGGATGCCCAGCGCCACCGAGAGCAGGAACGCCAGCTTCAGCACGGACCACGGGTCCACCCGGGTCAGCACCAGGCGGGCGCGGCGCACCTTGGCCTTCGGGACGGCGCGGACCAGGTCCTCCTGCGAGGACCCGCTGGCCTTGCGCACCGGGCGGCCGGACCGCGGCTCGGCGGCCTTCCCGGTGCTCCGTCCCTGGCCGGGACGCGACGACGCGGACGTGCTCACTGCTCTCCTCCGTCTGCACCCTCACCGGCGTCCTGCGTCAGGGCGTCCTCCGGTGCGGCTACGGGGTCGGTCGGGTCGATGTCTGCGTCCAAGGGTACATCCGGCCCCGCCTCGGCCTCGGCGTCCGCCTTCGCCTCCATCTCCTGCTCGTTGTTCAGGGTGACGGCGACGATCCGGTCCCGCTTGTCCGGCTTGGCGAAGATCACGCCCATCGTGTCGCGGCCCTTGGCCGGCACACCGGCGACGGCGGAGCGCACCACCTTGCCCGAGGCCATCACCACGAGGACCTCCTGGTCCTCGCGCACCACGAGACCGCCGGCGAGCTCGCCGCGGTCGTCCACGAGCTTGGCGACCTTGATGCCGAGGCCGCCGCGGTTCTGCGGGCGGTACTCGTCCACGTGGGTGCGCTTGGCGAAGCCGCCGTCCGTGACGGTGAAGACGTAGCCGTCCTCCTCCACCACGTCCATCGTCAGCAGGGAGTCGTCGTCGCGGAACTTCATGCCGGTCACGCCCGAGGTCGCACGGCCCATGGGACGCAGCGCCTCGTCCGTGGCGGTGAACCGCAGGGACTGGCCCTTGTGCGAGATCAGGATGAGGTCGTCGTCGGGCGAGACCACGCGGGCCGAGACCAGCTCGTCCCCCTCACGCAGCTTGATGGCGATCAGGCCGGCGGTGCGGTTCGTGTCGTAGTCCAGCAGCGGCGTCTTCTTCACGAGGCCGCCGCGCGTGGCGAGCACGAGGTACGGGGCCCGGCCGTAGTCCACGAGCGGCTGGATCTGGGCGATCCGCTCGTCCGGCTGGAACGCGAGCAGGTTGGCCACGTGCTGGCCCTTCGCGTCGCGGCCGGCCTCGAGCAGCTCGTACGTCTTGATGCGGTACACGCGGCCGAAGTTCGTGAAGAACAGCAGCCAGTGGTGCGTGGAGACGGTCAGGAAGTGCTCGACGACGTCGTCGCCGCGCAGCGTCGCCCCGCGCACGCCCTTGCCGCCGCGCGCCTGGGACCTGTACTGGTCGATCCGGGTGCGCTTGACGTAGCCGCCGCGGGTGATGGAGACGACCATCTCCTCCTCGGGGATCAGGTCCTCGATGGACATGTCGCCGTCGAAGCCGGCCATGATCTCGGTGCGGCGGTCGTCGCCGTGCTTGGCCACGATCTCGGCGAGCTCCTCGGAGATGACCTCGCGCTGACGCTGCGGGGACTCCAGGATCCGGTTGTACTCGGCGATCTTCGCCATGAGGTCGTCGTACTCGTCCTGGATCTTCTGGGACTCCAGGGCGGCGAGCTGGCGCAGCTGCATCTGCAGGATGGCCTGGGCCTGGACGTCGTCGATGTCCAGGAGCTCCTTGAGGGCCTCGCGGGCCACCTCCGCCGAGGCCGAACGGCGGATGGTCGCGATGACCTCGTCCAGCATGTCCAGGGCCTTGAGCAGGCCGCGCAGGATGTGCGCGCGCTCCTCGGCCTTGCGCTTGCGGAACGCGGTGCGGCGCACGATCACGTCGATCTGGTGCTTCACCCAGTGGTGCACGAAGCCGTCCAGGGACAGGGTGCGCGGCACGCCGTCCACGAGCGCGAGCATGTTGGCCGAGAAGTTCGACTGCAGCTCGGTGTGCTTGTAGAGGTTGTTCAGCACCACCTTGGCGACGGCGTCGCGCTTGAGCACGATCACCAGGCGCTGGCCGGTGCGGCCGGAGGTCTCGTCGCGCATGTCCGCGATGCCGTTGATCTTACCGTCCCGCACCATCTCCGCGATCTTCGCGGCGAGGTTGTCCGGGTTGGTCATGTAGGGCAGCTCGGTGACCACGAGGCACGTGCGGCCCTGGATCTCCTCCACGTTGACCACGGCGCGCATGGTGATGGGGCCGCGGCCGGTCCGGTAGACCTCCTCGATGCCCTTGCGGCCCAGGATCTGGGCGCCCGTGGGGAAGTCGGGGCCGTGCACGCGGGCCAGGAGCGCCTCGAGCAGCTCCTCGCGGGTGGCCTCGGGGTGCTCGAGGTACCACTGCACGCCCGCGGCCACCTCGCGCATGTTGTGCGGCGGGATGTTCGTGGCCATGCCGACGGCGATGCCCGAGGAGCCGTTGACCAGCAGGTTCGGATACCGGGCGGGCAGGACGACGGGCTCCTGCTGCTTGCCGTCGTAGTTGTCCTGCATGTCGACGGTGTCCTCGTCGATGTCCCGGACCATCTCCATGGCCAGCGGGGCCATCTTGGTCTCGGTGTAGCGCTGGGCGGCCGCGCCGTCGTTGCCCGGGGAGCCGAAGTTGCCCTGGCCGAGCGCCAGCGGGTAGCGCTGGACCCAGTCCTGGATGAGGCGCACGAGGGCGTCGTAGATCGCGGTGTCGCCGTGCGGGTGGTAGTTGCCCATCACGTCGCCCACCACGCGGGCGGACTTGTTGAACGCACGGTCCGGGCGGTAGCCGCCGTCGTACATCGCGTAGAGCACGCGACGGTGCACGGGCTTGAGGCCGTCGCGCACGTCCGGCAGCGCGCGGCCGACGATCACGGCCATCGCGTAGTCCAGGTACGAGCGCTTCATCTCCGACTCGAGGTCGACGGGCTCGACCTTGTCGGCGGCGCCCTCGGGGAGCACGTAGTGCTCCACCTCGATGTCCAGGCCGGTCTGCGGGGGCTGCGGGGTCGGGGCGCCCTCGACGGGCTCGTCCGGGGTCTGGGGGGTGGTCTCGTCGCTCACGCGGGTCCTCTCGTGCTCCCCGCGACGGCGGGGAGGATGGTCGGCTCAGGCAGGTCTGCGGGTCCGGCTCAGACGTCCAGGAAGCGGATATCCTTGGCGTTCTGCTGGATGAAGGTGCGGCGGGACTCCACGTCCTCGCCCATGAGCATGGAGAAGACGGCGTCCGCGGCGGCGGCGTCCTCCATGGTCACCTGCAGCAGGGTGCGGTGCTCCGGGTCCATGGTGGTGTCCCACAGCTCCTGGTAGTTCATCTCGCCCAGGCCCTTGTAGCGCTGCACCCCGTTGTCCTTGGGGTAGCGCCAGCCCTTGGCCAGGCCGGCCTCGACGGCGGCGTCGCGCTCCTCGTCCGAGAACACGTAGTCGTGCGGGGCGTTGGACCACTTGATGCGGTACAGCGGCGGCTGCGCGAGGAACACGTGGCCGGCCTCGATGAGCGGGCGCATGTACCGGAACAGGACGGTCAGCAGCAGCGTGGTGATGTGCTGGCCGTCCACGTCCGCGTCCGCCATGAGCACGATCTTGTGGTACCGCAGCTTGGAGATGTCGAACTCCTCGCCGATGTTGGTGCCGAACGCCGTGATCATCGACTGGATCTCGGCGTTGCCGAGGGCCTTGTCCAGGCGGGCGCGCTCCACGTTCAGGATCTTGCCGCGCAGCGGCAGGATGGCCTGCGTCTCCGGGTTGCGGCCCTGCTTGGCCGAGCCGCCGGCGGAGTCGCCCTCCACGATGTACACCTCGCAGCGTTCGGGGTCCTTCGAGGAGCAGTCGGCCAGCTTGCCGGGCATGCCGAAGGACTCCAGCGGGGACTTGCGGCGCGCGTTGTCCCGGGCCTTGCGGGCGGCCAGGCGGGCGTGCGAGGCCATGATGGCCTTGCGGATGATCTCCTTGGCCGGGCCCGGATTGCGCTCGAACCAGTCGCCGAGGTGGTCCGTGACCGCCTTGGACACGAACCCGCGGGCCTCGGAGTTGCCGAGCTTGGTCTTGGTCTGGCCCTCGAACTGCGGCTCGGAGAGCTTCACGGAGATCACGGCGGTCAGGCCCTCGCGGATGTCCTCGCCCGTGAGGTTGTCCTCCTTGGGCTTGAGGATCTCCTTCTCCCGCGCGTAGCGGTTGACCAGGGAGGTCAGCGCGGCGCGGAAGCCCTCCTCGTGGGTGCCGCCCTCGTGGGTGTTGATCGTGTTCGCGTAGGTGTGCACGGACTCCGAGTAGGCGGAGGTCCACTGCATGGCCACCTCGACGGCCATGGAGCGGCCGTCCGAGACGTCCTCGGCCTCGAAGGCGATGACGTTGTCGTGGACGTACTCGACCTTCTTGGCGGAGTTGAGGTGCTGGACGTAGTCGAGCAGGCCGTTCTCGTACAGGTAGGTGACGGAGCGGCGCTGGGGCTCCTGCTCCGCGTCCTCCGCCAGGCCGTTCTCCGCGACGTCCTCACCGGCGGCGCCCTCGCCCGCGATCTCGTCGTCGACGACCTCGTTGGACTCCTGGACGCGCTCGTCCGTGAGGGTGATGCGCAGGCCCCTGTTGAGGAAGGCCATCTGCTGGAAGCGGGCACGCAGGGTCTCGTAGTCGAACTCGATCGAGTCGAAGATCTCCGGGTCCGGGTAGAACGTCTGCACGGTGCCCGTGGCGTCCGTGGCCTCACCCTTCACCAGCTCGCCCTGGGGCACGCCGCCGTCCGCGAAGGACATGCGCCACACGTGCCCCTGACGGCGGACCTCGGTGTCCACGCGGCGGGAGAGCGCGTTGACCACGGAGATGCCCACGCCGTGCAGGCCGCCCGAGACGGCGTAGCCGCCGCCGCCGAACTTGCCGCCGGCGTGCAGGATCGTCATGACGACCTCGACGGTCGGCCTCCCCTCGGTGGGGTGCAGGTCCACGGGGATGCCGCGGCCGTCGTCCGCCACGCGCACGCCGCCGTCGGCCTGCAGCGTGACGTCGATGCCGGTGGCGTAGCCGGCCAGCGCCTCGTCCACGGAGTTGTCCACGACCTCGTACACGAGGTGATGCAGGCCCCGCGGGCCGGTGGAGCCGATGTACATGCCGGGGCGCTTGCGGACGGCCTCGAGGCCCTCGAGCACGGTGATGGCGCTGGCGCCGTACTCACCGGGCACCTTCCGGTCCTTCACGGGGGTCTCGGGCTGCCCGACGGCGTCCGGCACGGCCTCCGGGTTCGGCGCGGCCGACGCGGCGGTCGGCTCCTCCGCGGGGTTCTCGGGCATGGCGTCAACCACGGGTGGCTCACTTCCTCGGACGTCGGCGGCAGGGTCGACCCGCGCGCAGGCGCGCGCCGCCGCCCGGACATAACCGGCACGCGACACGCTCCCGCAGATCCACGGGGGCGGGGGACGGACGACGGCCGGCCCCCTTTCACTGGTCCCAGTGTACCGCCTGACACCCCGAGGGCCCGCATCGACGGGGGTCCGCCGCGGGAGAACACCCGCTCAGCGGCCAGGGACACGGCTCAGGACGTGCGCAGGAGACCGCCCATGCCTCCCGGGCCGTCACCGACCCTGTGAGCGCGCCAGAGCGGCACCCATGGCCTCGCCGCGTCCGGGACGCCGTCGTGCGCCGCGGGGGGCGGCCCCGGACTCAGCCGTAGGTGTCGCGTGGCCCGCGGCCGCCGCGCACGGTGCGCGGCCCCTTGCGCCAGCTCGGGGCCTGCGGCCCCGCCACCTCGATGCGGGTCACGACGCCGGGCCCGAGCGCCTCGTCGAAGCGCTGCAGGAGCACGGGGCTCATCAGGCGCAGCTGCGTGGCCCACGCGGTGGAGCTCGTCCGGACCCGCACCACGGAGTCCTCGAAGCTCTCCGGGCGGCAGTGCAGCGCGATCTCCGGCCCCACCAGCTCGGCCCAGCGGGTGAGCACGGAGCCGACCGCCACGGGGGTGGACCAGCCGCGGTCGCGGATGAGCCGGCCGAACACGGTGGACACCGTGGCCGGGTCCCGGTCCGCACCCCCGAACGGGCGCCGACGGTCCTGCCGCTCCCGGCCGGCCGACGGCGTGCCCGCCATGGCCCCGGCCAGGCCCGCGCCCGTCCCCCGCGCCCGCAGCGGCGCCTCGCCCCGCTCCCGGGCGGCCTCGCGGACCCGACGCAGCTGCACGAGCGCCAGGTCCGGCCGGTCCGGCTCGAACGGGGCGGGGGTCTCAGCCATCGGCGCCGCCCTCGCGCCGGGGCTCGCGGATGTCGCCCTCCACGGGGGCCGCGGCGGCCACGGCCTCGGAGCCCTCCGCGTCCTGGCGGATGAGCACGCGGTGGGCCGTGAGCTCCTCGGGGACGTCCTCGAGCGCGGCGGCCGTGACGATCACCTGCTCGGCCCGGTGCACGAGCGCGGCGAGGCGGCGGCGACGGGCGGCGTCGAGCTCCGCGAACACGTCGTCCAGGATCAGGACGGGGCGGGCGTCGGGGTCCGGGTCGTCGGCCACGAGCACGTCGTAGGCCGCCATGCGCAGGGCCAGCGCCAGCGACCACGTCTCCCCGTGGGAGGCGTAGCCGCGCGCGGGCGCCGGGCCCAGGAAGAGGGCGAGCTCGTCCCGGTGGGGGCCCACCAGGGTGAGCGCCCGCGCCCGCTCCTCCTCCCGCTGGGTCTCGAGCGTCCGGCGCATGTCCACGGCCAGGTCCGCCACGGCCGGGACCTCCGCGTGGGTGCCGCGGGCCAGCGGGACGGTGGACTCGTAGGCGTAGGCCGCCGCCTTGGAGCCGTTGGTCAGCGCCGCGTACATCTCCTGGAGGGGGCGGGCCAGCAGGCGCAGCACGTGCAGGCGGCCGTGGAGCAGGCGGGCGCCGGCGGCGCAGAGGTGCTCGTCCCAGACGGCGAGGGTCGCGTCCTCCTCGGGGCCCCAGCGGCGAGAGCCGCGGCTCGACTTGAGCAGGGCGTTGCGCTGGCGCAGCACGCGTTCGTAGTCGGCGGCGGCCTCGCCGAGGGCCGGACGCAGCTGCACCATGAGCTGGTCGAGGAGACGACGGCGGCCACCGGGCTCCCCCGTCACGAGGCTCAGGTCCTCCGGGGCGAAGACCACGGTGCGCAGGATCCCGAGGCCCTCCTTCGCCCGCACGGGGGCGCCGCGGTTGATGGCCACCCGGTTGGACCGGCCCGGCAGGATCTCCAGCTCGAGGGCGACGGCGCGCGACCCGCGGTGCACGCGTCCGGCGATCCGGGCCCGGTCCCGGCCGAAGCGCACGAGCTGCGCGTCCGAGCTGACCCGGTGGGACTGCTGGGCGCCGAGGTAGCCGATCGCCTCCACGAGGTTGGTCTTGCCCACCCCGTTGGCCCCGAGCAGCACCGTGGACCCCGGCGTCAGCTCCAGGTCGGCCCAGCGGTAGGACCGGAAGTCCGCGACGGTGAGGTGGGACAGGTACACGGGAGCGTCCAGCCCCCTGCGTCAGGCGATGCGCACCGGCATCACGAGGTAGCGGTAGTCGGAGACGACGCCGTCCTCCTGGTTCACGCCGGTGAGCAGGGCGGGCTTGGGCGCGGACGTGAACGCGAAGCGCACCTGCGGCTGGTCCACCACGGCCAGGCCCTCGGAGAGGTAGGACGGGTTGAACGCCACGGTGATGTCCTCGCCCTCGAGCGTGCACGGCACGGACTCGTTGGCGCTCGCGTCGTCGCCGGTGCCGGCGTCCAGGGTGACCTGGCCGTCCGTGAACACCATGCGCAGGGCGGTGTTGCGCTCGGCGACGAGGGCCACGCGGCGGGACGCCTCGACCAGGGCGGCGGTGTCCACCACGGCCTGGATGGGGCTGGACTCGGGGAAGAGCGAGCGGATCTTGGGGTACTCGCCGTCCACGAGCACGGAGGTGGTGCGGCGGCCGCCGGAGGCGAAGCCCACGAGGTCGGCGGTCTGGCCGAGCAGGATCTCCAGGTCGCCACCGGAGCCGAGGGACTTGGCGACCTCGGTGAGCGTGCGCGCCTTGATGAGCAGCGACGTCGAGAGGGACGGGTCCGCCGGGGTCCAGCGGATCTCCTTCATGGCCAGCCGGTAGCGGTCCGTGGCCAGGAAGGTCATGGTGTCGCCCTCGATCTCCACCTTCACGGCGGTGAGGATCGGCAGGGTGTCGTCCTTGGAGGCGGCGACGGTGACCTGGGCGACGGCGTGGGCGAACGCGGCGCCGTCCACGGTGCCCGCGGGGGCCGGCAGCTCGGGCAGGGCCGGGTAGTCGCCCACGGGCATCGTGGCCAGGGCGAAGCGGGAGGAGCGGCAGGTGACGAGCACCTTGCCGCCGTCGAGCTCCACCGTGACCTGGGCCTGCGGCAGGGAGCGGACGATGTCGTTCAGCAGGCGGCCGGAGACGAGCACCTGGCCCGCGGTCTCGACGTCGGCCTCGATCTCCAGGCGCGCGGAGGTCTCGTAGTCGAAGCTCGCGATGGACACGACGCCGGCCTCGGCCGTGATCAGCAGGCCCGAGAGCACCGGCACCGGCGGGCGCGGGGACAGGGAGCGTGCGGCCCAGGAGACGGCGTCGGTGAGGATGTCGCGTTCGACGGTGAACTTCACGAGCTGCACTGCCTCTCTGGGGGTGATGACGGGGGTTGCGGGCCCGGGGGGAACGGCGACACGCGGGCCTCAGCATAGGCGGTCCGCGCGGCGGGTGTCAGGTCGCCGACGAATGACAGCGGTGTAATTCCAAGGATCTCGGGCGCACGGGGGCACGGGCGCAGCCCGGGCCCTCGAGGCGCTCAGCTCGGTGCGGGGCGGCGGAGATGATGTTGCTTGGCGGGATCTCTCCAGGGGGATCAGAAGGAGTGGTAGCGGGTGTGGATCCTGTGGAGAACGCCGTTCTGCCGCGCCGACATGCGGATCCGGTTGGGGGAACCGTGTGGACGCCCGCTCGTTCGGGGTGTGCATCCGGTGTGGACGAGCCCCGGAGGCCCTCCCCCGCTCTGCACAGGCCCGACCGGAGTTGTCCAGACTCGTCCCCGGATCCACCCCCCAGTTGTCCACATTCCTGTCCACAGGGCACGTCCACACCCGTCGAAACCCGCGAGATCATGCGGTTTTCGGCTGTGGAGACCTGTGGATACATGTGGGCAACCGAATGACATCCGTGTGATTCACCAGCCTGTGCACCGTCGTCGTCCCCAGGGGCGTGGACGCGGCGTGAGCGGCCTGATTCCGCCATCCACAGGGGCGGAGGTTGTCCACAGCACCGGGGGTTCTCCACAGAGTTGTCCACACCGGTGGACAATGTGGAAGAAGACTCGAGTCCCGGTCGAAGGTTCGAACCGGGACTCGAGGGGGCAGTGGGTGGCTCAGGCGCCGCGCTGCTTCCGCTTGATCTCGTTGGTGAGCTCGGTGACCTGGTTGTAGATCGTCCGCCGCTCGGCCATCAGCTCGCGGATCTTGCGGTCCGCGTGGATGACGGTGGTGTGGTCGCGGCCGCCCAGGACCTGACCGATCTTGGGCAGCGACATCTCGGTCAGCTCGCGCAGCAGGTACATGGCGATCTGCCGCGCCGTCACCAGCGTGCGGGTGCGGGACTTGCTGGTCAGCTCCTCGAGGGTGAGATTGAAGTACTCCCCCGTGGCGTGCAGGATCAGCTCCGGCGTGATCTCGTGCGCCGTCTCGTCCGTGATCAGGTCCTTGAGCACATGCTCGGCCAGCTCGATGTCCACGGTCTGCCGGTTGAGCGAGGCGAACGCGGTCACGCGGATCAGCGCGCCCTCGAGCTCCCGGATGTTCGTGGAGATGCGCGAGGCGATGTACTCCAGCGCCTCCGGCGGGGCCACGAGTCCCTCGGCCTCCGCCTTCTTCCGGAGGATCGCGATGCGCGTCTCGAGGTCCGGCGGCTGGATGTCCGTGATCAGCCCCCACTCGAAGCGGGAGCGCAGCCGGTCCTCGAACCCGGAGAGCTGCTTGGGCGGCAGGTCCGAGGTGATGACCACCTGCTTGTTGTTGTTGTAGAGCGTGTTGAAGGTGTGGAAGAACTCCTCGACCGTCGCCTCCTTGTCCGCCAGGAACTGGATGTCGTCGATCAGCAGGATGTCCACGTTGCGGTAGACCTGCTTGAACGAGGCGCCCTCGTCGTGGCGGATGGAGTTGATGAAGTCGTTGGTGAACTCCTCCGAGTTCACGTACCGCACCCGCAGGCCTGGGTAGAGGCGGCGGGCGTAGTGCCCGATCGCGTGCAGCAGGTGCGTCTTGCCCAGGCCGGACTCGCCGTAGATGAACAGCGGGTTGTACGCCTTCGCCGGCGCCTCGGCCACCGCGTTCGCGGCCGCATGCGCGAACCGGTTGGACGAGCCGATCACGAACGTCTCGAAGTGGTAGCGGTCGTTGAGGCGGCTGGTCTCCGCGGACGTCGACGGCGGCGCGGGGGTCGGCTTGCCGTTCCCGTTCGGGGCCGCGTTCGCGGCGGGCACGACGTCGGCCGGCGGCTCGATGCGGAAACCCGGCAGCTCCTCGGCGACGGCGCGGCGGGAGGTGGCGGCGGTCGCGGCCGGGGGCAGCTCGACGTCCGGCGCCGCGGCGCCGGACGGCCCGCCGGCGAGGGAGGAGCGGCGGGCCTCGGAGGAGGGGGTCCGCGGCGGCTGCAGGTTCGCGTCGATCGAGATGGCCAGCAGGATCTCCTCGCGGAACTCCTGGGTCAGGGCGTCCGTGAGGGCGTCGGCCACCTGGGTGCCCTGGAGCGTCTCGCGGGTGGTCTCGTTCGGCACGGCCAGCAGGAGCGTATTGCCGATGAGGCCCTGCGGCTGGGCCAGGTAGACGAAGCCCATGAGGCGGGCGCTGACCCGCGCGTCGTCCTCGAGGGAGCCCACGACGGAGCGCCACGAGCTGAGCACGGCCTGGTCTGCCACCAC